>NZ_BOOW01000035.1 GCF_016863435.1 Sinosporangium siamense | reverse complement strand
TTCGCCGAGTGTGTCCAAGCCTTGGCACCGTTCGTGGACTTCTCGGTGGAGGAGGCCGTTCGCACCGGTGAGGGGCTGGATCGGGTCGAGGTGGTGCAGCCCGCTTTGTGGGCGGTCATGGTGTCCCTGGCCGAGCTGTGGCGTTCATACGGAGTGGAGCCCTCAGCCGTGGTCGGCCACTCCCAGGGGGAGATCGCCGCCGCGTGTGTGGCCGGGGCGTTGTCGCTGGAGGACGGCGCACGCGTGGTGGCGCTGCGCAGCCAGGCGCTGAAGCGACTGGCCGGCCAGGGCGGCATGGCGTCGGTGGCGCTGGGGGCCGGGCAGGTCGAGGAACGGCTGGCCCGGTGGGACGGCGCATTGTCGGTGGCGGCGGTCAACAGCCCCAAGACGACGGTGGTAGCCGGAGAACCAGGCGCGCTGGCGGAGCTGCTGGCCGAATGTGAGGCGGAGGGTATCCGGGCCCGGACGATCGCGGTGGACTACGCCTCCCACTCGCCCCAGGTGGAGGAGCTAGGGCCGCACCTGGCGGCGCCCCTGGCCGACGTGACCCCCAGGAGCGGCCGGGTGCCGTTCGTGTCGACGGTGACCGGTGCCGAGCTGGACACGGCAGGCCTCGACGCGGACTACTGGGTGCGGAACCTGCGGCGTCCCGTGCTGCTGGATCAGGCGACTCGCGCTCTCGCGGACCGCGGCCACCGGGTGTTCGTGGAGATGAGCCCGCATCCGGTGCTTACCGTCGCGGTCGAGCAGTCATTGGAGACCGCCGGGACCGAGGGCGCGGCCGTGGGGTCGCTGCGGCGCGGCGAAGGCGGCATGGACAGGTTCCTGCTGTCGCTCGGCGAGGTGTTCGTGCGCGGGGTGCACGTCGACTGGACACCGGCCTTCGGCGAGGCGGAGCCGTACCTCGACCTGCCGACCTATCCGTTCCAGCGGCAACGCTATTGGCTGGCGTCTCCCTCGGTCCGGCACGGCGGAACGGCGGGGGTGAACGTTGACGACTGGCGCTACCGGGACGAATGGGTGCCCGGGACGGCCGAGCCCGCCCGGCTCTCCGGCACCTGGCTCGTCGCCGTGCCTCCCGGCTATGAGGACACGGCCTTCACCGGGCGTTGCGCGGAGACGCTTCGCTCCTGCGGTGCCACTCCCGTCGTGGTGCCGGTGACGGAGCGGGGCTTCGCCGTGCCCGCGGACGTCATGGGCACGCTCTCCCTCCTGGCTCAGGACGACCAGGACGGGGCCACCGGACCGGCGGCGACCGCGGCGCTCGTGCGCGCCCTCGATGAGGCGGGTGTCGCAGCGCCGCTCTGGCTGGTGACCCGGGGAGCCGTCGCCACCGGTGAGAACGATCCGCCGCACGCTCCCGTGCAGGCCGCGTTCTGGGGCCTTGGCCGGGTGCTGGCCCTTGAGCAGCCTGAGCGCTGGGGCGGGGCGATCGATCTGCCACCGGACGAGGTCGCGGGACTCGCTCTCGCGCTGGGGGCGTGCGACGGCGCGGATGAGATCGCCGTGCGCGGCGACGGCATCCTGGTGCGCCGCCTGACACGTGTGCCGCCGAGGAGCAGCGCACCGGTCCGGCCGTGGCGACCGCGCGGCGCCGCCCTGGTCAGCGGCTCGGGTGAGCCCGCGCTGCGGGTCGCCCACTGGCTGGCCGACCTCGGCGCAGACCGTGTGCTTCTGGTCGGCGGAGGCGCTGCCCAAGCCGAGCCGGACCCACGCATCGAGGTCGCTGAGCGCGTTCCCAACGACCACTCCTTCACCACGGTCGTGCACGTGGCCGCAGCCGAGGACGGACCGCCGCTGGCCGAGCTCGATCCCGCCCGTCTCGGTGCCGGCATCCGCCTTCACCTGGAGAGCGCCGCGGACCTCGGTGAGCCGGCCGGCGACGCCGACGACTTCGTGATCGTCTCCTCCCTCGCGGGTTCCCTCGGCGGACCGGGCCAGGCGGCTACGGCGGCCGGGCACGCCTACCTCGAAGCGCTCACCCGGTCCCGCCGCGCTCAAGGGCTGCCCGCCATGCTGATCCACGTCGGCGACTGGCCCGGCCGGACACCCGGGGGAGCCGGGGCGGAGACACGCCGGGCCCACGGCGTGCGTGAACTCACCACCGACCTGGTTCTCCAAGCCCTCCAAGGCGCACTCGACCACGGCGACAGCGTGACCACCGTCGCCGACATCGACTGGCGGCGTTTCCACCTGGCGTTCACGGCTTCGCGCGACAGGGCGCTGCTCCGCGGCATCCCCGAGACCCGGGCCGTCGAGGAGATCCACGGGGCAGACTTCGCCGCCCGGCTGGCAGTCCTCGGCGAGGCCGAGCGGGAGCGTGCCGCGCTCGACCTCGTGCGTGTGCACGTCGCCGCCGTGCTCAAGCACGACGATCCGGGTGCGGTGCGCACGGCTCTGCCGTTCAAGGATCTGGGGTTCGACTCGCTGCTCGGGGTCGATCTGCGCAACCGCCTGAACGGCGCGACCGGAGTACGGTTGCCCGCCACCTTGGTCTTCGACCACCCGACGCCGGAGGCCCTGGCCGCCTACCTGGTGGCGACGGTGACGGGCGCCCCGGCGGGTGAAGCGGTGGCGCGTGTCGCCGCCGTCGACGAGCCGATCGCGATCGTGGGCATGGCGTGCCGCTTCCCGGGTGGGGTGCGGTCGCCGGAGGACCTGTGGCGGCTGGTTGCCGAGGGCGGGGACGCGATCGGCGACTTTCCCGCCGATCGCGGGTGGGACCTCGCCGGGTTGTACGACGCCGATCCCGATCGGCCGGGGAAGAGTTACGTCCGCCACGGCGGCTTCCTCTACGACGCGCTGGAATTCGACGCGGGCTTCTTCGGGATCTCGCCGCGTGAGGCCGTCGCGATGGATCCGCAGCAGCGGTTGCTGCTGGAGATCTCGTGGGAGGCGTTCGAGCGGGCCGGGATCGCCCCGAGCTCGGTGCGCGGCAGCCAGACCGGCGTCTTCGTCGGCCTCAGCTACCAGGACTACCTCACCCGGTTGCACGAGCAGCCCGGCGACTTCGACGGCCACCTGCTCACCGGCACCACCGCGAGCGTCGCCTCCGGCCGCATCGCCTACCTGCTCGGGCTGGAGGGCCCGTCGCTCACCGTGGACACGGCCTGCTCGTCGTCCCTCGTCTCCCTGCACCTCGCCATGCAGGCGCTGCGCCGGGGCGAGTGTTCGCTCGCGCTCGCCGGCGGCATCGCCGTCATGTCCACCCCCGACATGTTCCGCTTCTTCAGCCGCCAGCGCGGACTGGCGCCCGACGGGCGGTGCAAGCCCTTCTCCGCGGACGCCGACGGCTTCGGCGCCGCCGAGGGGGTCGGGATGCTGGTGATCCAGCGGCTCTCCGACGCCGTGCGCGACGGCAGGCGGGTGCTGGCGGTGGTGCGGGGCAGCGCCGTCAACCAGGACGGCGCGTCCAACGGTCTCACCGCGCCCAACGGGCCTTCGCAGCAGCGGGTCATCCGGCGGGCGCTTGCGGACGCCGGGCTGGTCGCCTCGGACATCGACGCCGTGGAGGCCCACGGGACCGGCACGCCCCTGGGCGACCCGATCGAGGCGCAGGCGCTCATGGCGGCCTACGGGCGGGATCGGGACCGGCCGCTGTGGCTGGGGTCGGTGAAGTCGAACATCGGTCACACGCAGGCCGCCGCGGGTGTGGCGGGTGTGATCAAGATGGTGATGGCCATGCGGGAGGGGGTTCTCCCGCGCACGCTCCACGCCGAAGAGCCGAGCCCGCATGTGGACTGGCCGGCGGGGGCGCTCTCGCTGCTCACCGAGGCCCGGGAGTGGCCGGGGCACGCGGCGCCCCGGCGAGCGGCGGTGTCGTCGTTCGGCATGAGCGGGACTAACGCTCACGTGATCGTGGAGCAGGGGCCTGAGGTGCCGGCTCCGGCCTGTTCGGATGGGCCGGTGCCGTTGGTGGTGTCCGGCAGGTCCGTGGCCGCGGTGCGTGAGCAGGTGGAGTGGTTGCGGGGGCGGGATCTGCCCGCGGGGGCCGGTCTGGTGCTGGCGTCGGGGCGGGCTCGTTTCGAGCACCGTGCTGTGGTCGTGGGGGACGAGTCGGTGGAGGGCCGGGTGCTGCCGGGTACGGCGGGGCCGGTGTTTGTGTTCCCCGGTCAGGGGGCGCAGTGGGCGGGGATGGGGTCCGGTCTGCTGGACTCCTCGCCGGTGTTCGCCCGGCGCTTTGCCGAGTGTGTCCAAGCCTTGGCACCGTTCGTGGATTTCTCGGTGGAGGATGCCGTTCGCACCGGTGAGGGGCTGGAGCGGGTCGAGGTGGTGCAGCCGGCTTTGTGGGCGGTGATGGTGTCCCTGGCCGAGCTGTGGCGTTCGTTTGGGGTCGAGCCCGCTGCCGTGGTCGGCCACTCCCAGGGGGAGATCGCCGCTGCATGTGTGGCCGGGGCGTTGTCTTTGGAGGACGGGGCGCGGGTGGTGGCGTTGCGCAGCCGGGCGCTGAAGCGGCTGGCCGGCCAGGGCGGCATGGCGTCGGTGGCGCTGGGAGTCGGCCAGGTCGAAGCTCGGCTGGGCATGTTGTCGGTGGCGGCGGTCAACGGCCCCGGGATGACCGTGGTCGCGGGTGAGGTTGAGGCGCTCGACGAGCTGGTCGCTGAATGCGAAGCGGAGGGCGTGCGGGCGCGGCGGGTGCCGGTCGACTACGCATCCCACTCGGTGCACGTGGAACGGGTGCGGGAGGAGTTGGCCGAGCTTCTCGCGCCCGTGACGGCGATGGCACCACAAGTCCCGCTGTTCT
This sequence comes from Sinosporangium siamense, assembly GCF_016863435.1. Classification (GTDB taxonomy): domain Bacteria; phylum Actinomycetota; class Actinomycetes; order Streptosporangiales; family Streptosporangiaceae; genus Sinosporangium; species Sinosporangium siamense. The sequence continues at coordinate 173,186 of NZ_BOOW01000035.1, read as the reverse complement.
CCACGGTAAGCGGCCGTTGGCTGGACGAGCCGATGGACGCGGACTATTGGTACGCCAACCTGCGAAGCCGGGTGCGGTTCGCCGACGCGGTGCAAGGGCTGGCCGAGGCCGGTCACCGGGTGTTCGTGGAGATGAGCCCGCACCTGGTGCTGACCGTCGGCGTGGAGCAGACGCTTGAAGCCGCCGGAGTCGAGGGCGTGGCCGTGGGGTCGCTCCGCCGTGACGAGGGTGGCCTGGACAGGTTCCTGCTGTCCCTCGGCGAGGCCCACGTGCACGGGGTTGACGTCGACTGGACACCGGCCTTCGGCCGGGCTGTGCCGTACCTCGACTTGCCGACCTATCCCTTCGAACGGGAACGTTACTGGCTGGACGCCCCGCCCTCGGCCGCGAACGCCTCAGGCCTCGGGCTGCTGCCCGCTGAGCACCCCCTGCTGGGGGCGGTGCTCGACGGCGCCGACGACGAGACCCTGGTGTGGACGGGCAGGGTTTCCCAGGAGACCCACCCGTGGCTGGCCGGCCATGCTGTACGCGACACCGTGCTCCTGCCGGGTGCCGCCTTCGCCGAGCTCGTGCTGCACGCCTGCGCGCACGTCGGCTACCGGCAGGTGGAGGAGCTCACCCTGGAGGCCCCGCTTGTGCTCCCGGAGCAGGGCGGCGTGCGTGTGCAGGTCGTCGTCGGCGCAGGTGACGCCTCGGGCGCGCGGCAGGTGGATGTCTACTCGCGTCAGGACGGCGCGGACACCTGGACCCGCCACGCGAGCGGCACCATCGGGCCGGACGCCGGCGGGCCCGCGGCCGATCTGAGCCACTGGCCCCCGGCGGGGGCCGAGCCGATGGACGTGCGGGACCGATACGACCGGCTCGCCGAGTGGGGATACGTGTACGGCTCCGCCTTCCAGGGGTTGCGCGCCGCGTGGCGGCGTGGTGACGAGATCTACGCCGAGGTCGTGTTGCCGCCCGGCCATGAGGATGCCGGGTTCGGCGTCCACCCGGCGCTGCTCGACGCGGCGCTGCACGCCCGCGAGATGCGCGCCGGGGACGGGCGGGTGCTGCTGCCGTTCGCCTGGCGCGGCGTCAGGCTGCACGCGCGGGGTGCGACCGCGCTTCGAGTACGGCTGACGCCCGCCGGGCCGGACGCCTTCCGGGTGGAGGCGGCGGACGAGCTGGGGCGGCCCGTCGTGGAGGCCGGCTCCCTCAGCGTGCGATCCGTGGCGGAGCGGCAGCTCACCGGGCGTCCTTCGGCGTCGTTGTTCACCGTCGAGTGGACCCCCGTGCGAGATACCCGGCCGGTCTCCCTCGTCGCCGATCTTCCCGGGTCGGACGAGAGCGTGCCCGGCACCGTGGCCGTGGCGGCACCCGACGGCGTCGGGCCCGGTGAGGCCGCCGCCTGGGCGCTGACGCTTGTGCGGCGATGGCTCGCCGGCGACCGGTTCGCCGACTCCCGCCTGGTGGTGGTCACCCGGAACGCCGTCGGCACCGGAACACCCGGTGAGACCGTGGACCCGGCCCACGCGCCCGTCTGGGGACTGCTTCGTTCCGCCCAGTCCGAACACCCCGGCCGCTTTGCTCTCGTGGACCTCGGCGGGGAAGCCGGCGAGCCTCTCCTCGCACCGGATGAACCCCAGGTGGCCGTGCGCGACGGACACGCATACGCGCCCCGCCTCACCAAGACGACCGGCGCCGGATCCCGCGCTCTCCAAGGCGAGGCGGCCTCGCCGGGCGCTCTCCCACCTGAGGCGACGTCACCCGCCGGCGACCTCTTGCCGGTCGCCGGCCCTCGCAACGAACCCGCCGGCACGTCACCTCTCGGCGGCACCGTGCTGATCACCGGTGGCACCGGGACTCTCGGCGGCCAGATCGCCCGGCACCTCGCCCGCACCCATGGCACCCGCACGCTGCTCCTGCTCAGCAGGCTCGGCCCCGATGCCCCGGGGGCCGCCGGCCTCGTCGCCGATCTGCGTGGGCTGGGGGCCGAGGCGACAGTCGTCGCCTGTGACGCGGCGGATCGGGCGGCTCTCGCCGAGGTGATCGCCGGCGTGCCCGGTCTGACCGCCGTCGTCCACGCCGCGGCGGCCCTGGACGACGGCGTCGTCGAGACGCTGGACGCCGGCCGTCTCGACACGGTTATGCGGCCCAAGGCGTACGCGGCGTGGAATCTCCACGAACTCACCCTCGACCGCGACCTGAGCGCTTTTGTGCTCTTCTCCTCGCTCTCCGGCATCCTGGGTGCGCCCGGCCAGGCGGGTTACGCCGCCGCCAACACCTTCGTCGACGCGCTCGCCCAGCATCGGCGGGCGCTCGGGCTGCCCGCGACCGCTCTGGCGTGGGGCGCGTGGGAGCAGCGCAGCGCCCTGACCGGCGGGCTCCACGACACCGAGGTGACCTGGTGGGCCGAGAACGGCGTCGGCCGCATGCCGACCGACGAGGGTCTCGAACTCTTCGACGCCGCGCTCGCCGCCGACGCGCCGCTGCTTGTGCCCGCTCTGCTGAACCCGGCGCGCGGTCCCGTCGGCGCTTCCCTGCCGGCGCCGCTGCGCGGCCTCGTCCGCACCCCGGCGCGGCGCGCGGCGGCTCCGGCGGGCATCGCCGATCTCACCGAGTCCGAGGTGCTCGACCTGGTGCGTGCCCAGGTGGCCGAGGTGCTCGGCCACGCCGATGGCACGCGGGTCGAGACGAGCGCCGCGTTCAAGGATCTGGGCTTCGACTCCCTGCTCGCGGTACGGCTGCGCAACCGGCTGAACCAGGTCACCGGGCTTCGCCTGCCCGCCACCGTCGTGTTCGACCACCCCACCCCGGAGGCTCTCGCCGTACACCTCAAGGCCGGCAGGCCCGCTCCCCGCGTCACCACCCGCCCCGCGGCGACAGGTGAGCCGATCGCGATCGTGGGCATGGCCTGCCGCTTCCCGGGTGGGGTGCGGTCGCCGGAGGATCTGTGGCGGCTGGTTGCCGAGGGCGGGGACGCGATCGGCGGCTTCCCCACCGACCGCGGCTGGGGCGCGGTCTACCACCCCGACCCCGATCACCGGGGCACCAGCTACGCCAGGTCCGGGGGTTTCCTCTACGACGCAGGTGACTTCGACGCCGGATTTTTCGGGATCTCGCCGCGTGAGGCGCTGGCGATGGACCCGCAGCAGCGGCTGCTGCTGGAGACCTCGTGGGAGGCGTTCGAACGCGCCGGGATCGCCCCGGCCACTCTGCGCGGCAGCGACACCGGGGTGTTCGCCGGGGTGATGTACCACGACTACGCCGGCGACCCGCGTGTCCTCCCCGAGGAACTCGAAGGCCACCTGCTGTCCGGCAACGTCGGCAGCATCGCCACCGGCCGCGTCGCCTACACCTTCGGCTTCGAAGGCCCGGCGATCACCGTGGACACCGCCTGTTCCACCTCGCTCGTCGCGCTGCACCTCGCCGCCGCGGCCCTGCGCCAGGGTGAGTGTTCGCTCGCGCTGGCCGGGGGCGTCACCGTCATGCCCACCCCGACGCCGTTCATCGAGTTCAGCCGCCAGCGCGGCCTGGCCCCCGACGGCAGGTGCAAGCCCTTCTCCGCCGCCGCCGACGGCACCGGCTGGTCCGAGGGCGCCGGGGTGCTGGTCCTCGAACGCCTCTCTGACGCCCTGCGCAACGGGCACCGCGTGCTGGCGGTGGTGCGCGGCAGCGCCGTCAACCAGGACGGCGCCTCCAACGGACTCACCGCGCCCAACGGCCTGGCTCAGGAGCGGGTGGTACGGCAGGCCCTCGCCAACGCCGGGCTCACGGCATCGGACGTCGACGCCGTGGAGGCCCACGGGACCGGGACCACTCTCGGCGATCCGATCGAGGCGCAGGCGCTCATGGCGAGCTATGGGCGGGAGCGGGATCGGCCGCTGTGGCTGGGGTCGGTGAAGTCGAACATCGGTCATACGCAGGCCGCCGCGGGTGTGGCGGGTGTGATCAAGATGGTGATGGCCATGCGGGAGGGTGTCCTGCCGCGGACCCTGCACGCGGACGAGCCGACGCCGCACGTGGACTGGTCGGCGGGCGCCCTGTCCCTGCTCACCGAGGCTCGCGACTGGCCCGCCGCCGACCGGCCTCGCCGCGCCGGCGTCTCCTCGTTCGGAGCCAGTGGGACTAACGCTCACGTCATCGTGGAGCAGGGGCCTGAGGTGCCGGCTCCGGCCTGTTCGGATGGGCCGGTGCCGTTGGTGGTGTCCGGCAGGTCCGTGGCCGCGGTGCGTGAGCAGGTGGAGTGGTTGCGGGGGCGGGATCTGCCCGCGGGGGCCGGTCTGGTGCTGGCGTCGGGGCGGGCTCGTTTCGAGCACCGTGCTGTGGTCGTGGGGGACGAGTCGGTGGAGGGCCGGGTGCTGCCGGGTACGGCGGGGCCGGTGTTTGTGTTCCCCGGTCAGGGGGCGCAGTGGGCGGGGATGGGGTCCGGTCTGCTGGACTCCTCGCCGGTGTTCGCCCGGCGCTTCGCCGAGTGTGCTCAAGCGCTGGGGCCGTTCGTGGACTTCTCGGTGGAGGAGGCCGTTCGCACCGGTGAGGGGCTGGAGCAGGTCGAGGTGGTGCAGCCGGCTTTGTGGGCGGTGATGGTGTCCCTGGCCGAGCTGTGGCGTTCATACGGGGTCGAGCCCTCAGCCGTGGTCGGCCACTCCCAGGGGGAGATCGCGGCGGCCTGTGTCGCGGGGGCGTTGTCGCTGGAGGACGGCGCACGCGTGGTGGCGCTGCGCAGCCGGGCGCTGAGGCGACTGGCCGGCCAGGGCGGCATGGCCTCGGTGGCGCTGGGGGCCGAGCAGGTTGAAGAGCACCTGGCACGGTGGGACGGCGCCTTGTCGGTGGCGGCGGTCAACGGCCCCGGCATGACCGTGGTCGCGGGCGAGGCCGAGGCCCTCGACGCACTCCTGGCGGGTTACGAGGCAGACGGGGTGCGGGTGCGGCGGGTGCCGGTGGACTACGCGTCTCACTCGGTGCACGTGGAGCGGGTGCGGGAGGAGTTGGCCGAGCTTCTGGCGCCGGTGACGGCGAACTCGCCACGGATCCCGCTGTTCTCCACGGTGAGCGGCGGTCGGCTGGACGAGCCGATGGACGCAGGTTATTGGTACGCCAACCTGCGTGGCCGGGTGCGGTTCGCCGACGCGGTGCAAGGGCTGGCCGAGGCCGGTCACCGGGTGTTCGTGGAGATGAGCCCGCACCCGGTGCTGACCGTCGGCGTGGAGCAGACACTCGAAGCCGCCGGAGTCGAGGGCGTGGCCGTGGGGTCGCTCCGCCGTGACGAGGGCGGCCTGGACAGGTTCCTGCTGTCCCTCGGCGAGGCCCACGTGCACGGAGTAGACGTCGACTGGACACCGGCCTTCGGCCGGGCTTTGCCGTACCTCGACCTGCCGACCTACCCCTTCCAGCGGGAACGCTACTGGCTGCGGCCCGTCGAGCCCGCCGCTGCCCAGGACAGCTGGGGATACGACATCGCCTGGCAGCCGGCCGCCACCCCCGCCTTCGGCGGCCTGTCCGGCGCCTGGCTCATCGTCACGTCCGCCGCGCAAACGGACCTCGGTCTCGCCCAGGAAGCGGCCAAGGCGCTGGAACGCCACGGCGCGTCGCCGGTGTTCCTGACGGTTCCCCCGCAGGCGGACCGCGCCGCTCTGGCCGCCTGGCTGGCCTCCGGGCCGCGGCCCACCGGCGTCCTGTCCTTCCTGGCCCTCGACGAGAGCCCCGACGCCGGGCACCCCGCGGTGCCCGCCGGGGTCGCCGGCCTGCTGACCCTAGTCCAGGCTCTCGTCGACACCGGCTGGGACACGCCCCTCTGGTCGGTCACCTCGGGTGCCGTGCAGCCGGCTCAGGACGACCCGCCGAGGAGGCCGGTCCAGGCCGAGACCTGGGGTCTCGGCAGGGTGATCGCCCTGGAGCACCCCCCGATCTGGGGCGGCCTCGCCGACCTCCCGGAGACACCCCGCGACACCGATTGGGACCTGCTGTGCGGGGTGCTCGCCGGGCTCGGCGACGAGGACCAGGTCGCGATCAGGGATCCCGGAGTGCTGGTTCGCCGCCTGGTCAGGGCGCCGCTCACCGGGGCCACGCCGTACCGGACGTCGGGCGCCGCGCTCGTCACAGGCGGCAGCGGCGCCCTCGCGCCGCACATCGTGCGGTGGCTCTCCGGCGCCGGCGCGGAGCATGTCGTGCTCGTCTCCCGGAACGCGACCTCCGCCGCAGCGGTGGCGGCTCCCCCCGGTGTCACGGTCACGGCGCTCGACTGCGACATCGCCGACCGGGACGCGGTCGCGGCGCTGCTGGAGCGGCTTCGCGAGCAGGGTTTGAGCCCCCGCACGGTGGTGCACGCCGCCAGCGCGGCCCGGCTGGCCTCGCTCGCGGACAGCACGGTGGCGGAGTTCGCCGACGCCCTCGCCGCCAAGGTGCACGGCGCGGTGCACCTGGACGAGCTTCTCGATCACGAGCGTCTCGACGCCTTCGTCTTCTTCTCCTCGATCGCCGGAGTGTGGGGCAGCGGCGACCACGGCGCCTACGCCGCCGCGAATGCCTTCCTCGACGCCTACGCCGCGTACGGCAGAAGCCTTCCAGGCCGCCGCCCGACCTCGGTGGCGTGGGGCGTCTGGCACAGCGAACGCCTGTCCGAACAGGTCGACGTGGACCGGCTCCGCCGCCAGGGCCTGCCGTTCCTCGACCCGGACACCGCCCTGTCCCGGCTCGACCGGGTCCTCACCCGCGGCACCCCGTTCGCCGCGGTCGCCGACGTGGACTGGGCGGCGTTCGCCGCGACCTTCGCCTCCGCCCGGCCCCGCCCCCTGCTCGCGGGCCTCGCGCCCGCCTCGGAGGAGGCCGAGTCCGAGGCCGGCGATTATGCCCACCGGCTGGCCGCCCTGCCGCCCTCCGAGCGGGAACGGGAGTTGCTGCGGCTGGTCACCGGTCACGTCGCAGAAGCCCTCGGCCACACCTCGCCCGAGGCGGTCGGCGCGCAACGGGCCTTCAGGGACCTCGGCTTCGAGTCCCTCACCGCCGTTGACCTGCGCAACCGCCTCAACAAGGCGACCGGCCTGCGCCTCCCCGTGACGGTGGTGTTCGAGCACGCGAACCCGGCGGCGCTGGCCGCCCACATGCGGTCGCTGCTGACCGGCGGCGAGCCGTCCCCGCTCGCCGAACTCGACCGGCTGGAAGCCGCCGTCATGGGCCTCGGCGACACCGAACGGGTGACGGTCGCCGAACGCCTGACCGCCCTGCTGGCGAAGCTCGGCGCGGACACAGGCACCCCCGCCGGCGGTGACGACGACGACCTGCTGTCGGCCACCGACGACGAGATCTTCGACCTCATCGACCGTGAACTCGGCGCGTAGAAAGGACCGCGGTGGCGGACGACGACAAGCTGCGTGACTACCTCAAGCGCGTCACAGGCGAACTGCGCAAGGCCAACCGGCGGCTGAAGGAGACCGAGGACAGGCACCGCGAACCGATCGCGATCGTCGCGATGGCATGCCGCTACCCCGGCGGCGTGAGGTCTCCTGAGGACCTGTGGGACTTCGTGCTCTCCGGCGGCGACGCCGCCGGCGGCTTCCCCACGGGCCGCGGCTGGGACCTCGCCTCGCTCTACCACCCGGATCCAGGAAACTCCGGCACCACCTACACCCGCTCAGGCGGCTTCCTCGACGACGCCGACCGCTTCGACGCGGGCTTCTTCGGGATCTCGCCGCGTGAGGCGCTGGCCATGGACCCGCAGCAGCGGCTCCTGCTGGAAACCGCGTGGGAGGTGATCGAACGCGCCGGGCTCGACCCCTCCTCCCTGCACGGAAGCCAGACCGGTGTCTTCGTCGGCATCAACCACCACCAGTACGGCCCGCAGTTCGAACACGCCCCGGCCAATTTGGAAGGCCACTTCGCGACCGGCGTCGTGCCGAGCGTCGCCTCCGGCCGCATCGCCTACACCCTGGGCCTCGCCGGCCCGGCCGTCACCGTCGACACCGCCTGCTCGACCTCGCTCGTCACCCTGCACCTCGCCTGCCAGGCCCTCCGCCAGTCCGACTGCACCCTCGCGCTCAGCGGCGGGGCCACCGTACTCTCCACCCCCGGGGCCTTCGTCGAACTCGGCCGCCAGCGGGTCCTGTCACCCGACGGCCGCTGCAAACCCTTCTCGGCGGCTGCCGACGGCATGGGCATGGCCGAAGGCGCCGGGGTGCTTCTCCTCGAACGGCTGTCCGACGCCCGGCGCAACGGCCACCCCGTGCTCGCCGTCATCCGCGGCTCCGCGCTCAACCAGGACGGCGCCTCCAACGGCCTGACCGCCCCCAACGGCACCGCCCAGCACCACGTCGTACGGCTGGCGCTCGCCAACGCCGGCCTTTCGCCGGCCGACGTCGACATGGTCGAGACCCACGGCACCGGCACCGCCCTCGGCGACCCCGTGGAGGCCCGCGCCCTCATGGCCGCCTACGGCGGCGAACGGCCCCCGGGCCGCCCGCTCCTGCTCGGCGCGCTGAAGTCGAACATCGGGCACACGCTCGCGGCCTCGGGGGTGGGCGGGGTCATCAAGACCGTCATGTCGCTCCGGCACGGCCTGCTTCCCCGGGTGCTGCACGCCGATTCGCCCACCCCGCACGTCGACTGGGCCGGCAGCGGGCTCGCCGTGGTGACCGAGACGACGCCCTGGCCCGAGACCGGCGCACCTCGCCGGGCCGGGGTCTCCTCGTTCGGGTTCAGCGGGACGAACGCGCACGTCATCGTGGAGGAGGCGCCCGCCGAGCAGTCCGGTCCCGAAGGCGGTGCCGGTGGGGGCGGCTTGGTGGTGTGGCCGCTGTCGGCACGCACCGGGACCGCTCTGCGTGCCCAGGCCGAGCGGCTGGGGGAGTGGCTGGCGGCCAATCCTGGGGCGGCGGCCGAGGATGTGGCCTACTCGCTCGCGTGGGGCCGTGCCGTACTCGACCATCGGGCCGCGGTGGTAGGGCGTGACCGGCTTGAGCTGGTCGAACGGCTGGCCGAGGTCGAGGCGGGGGCGGCGGCGGGTGGCGGGACGGCGTTCCTGTTCACCGGGCAGGGGGCGCAGCGGGCCGGGATGGGGCGTGGGCTGCATGCGGCGTTCCCGGTGTTCGCGGCGGCCTTTGACGAGGTGGCGGCCTGCTTCGAAGCGGCGCGGCCTGGCCTTTCGCTGCGGGATGTGGTGTTCGGGGACGACGGGGACCTGCTGGATCGTACGGAGTTCGCGCAGGCGGGGTTGTTCGCGGTCGAGGTGGCGCTGTTCCGCTTGCTTTCCTCGTGGGGTGTGCGGGCGGATGTGCTGCTGGGCCACTCGGTGGGCGAACTGGCAGCCGCTCACGTGGCTGGGGTGCTCGGCCTTGAGGACGCGGTGGCTCTGGTGGAGGCAAGGGGCCGGTTGATGCAGGCGTTGCCCGCCGGAGGCGCGATGGCAGCCGTGCGGGCGAGCGAAGCCGAGGTCGAGCCGCTGCTGGCCGAGGGAGTCTCGATCGCCGCGGTGAACGGACCCCAGGCGGTGGTCCTGTCGGGCGCCCCGGCCGCCGTCGCCGAGGTGGTGGCCCGGCTGGAGGCGCTGGGGCGTAAGGCGCGGCGCCTGCGGGTGAGCCACGCGTTCCATTCGGGACTGATGGAGCCGATGCTGGCGGAGTTCCGGAGCGTGGCCGAGCGGATGACCCACCACGCCCCGTCGATCCCGGTCGTGTCGAACCTGACCGGCGAGCCGGTGACGGAATTCTCCGCCGGCTACTGGGTGCGGCATGTGCGGGAGGCCGTCCGGTTCGCCGACGGCCTTGCGCATCTGCGCGCCCGGGGAGTGCGGACGTACCTAGAACTCGGCCCCGACGGCGTGTTGTCCGCCATGGGACCGGACGTGGCCGAGGACGGCGTGTTCATCCCGCTCCTGCGCAAGGGCAGGCCGGAGCCGGACAACGCCGTGGAGGCCGCCGCGCGGGCGTTCGCCTCCGGCACGGCGGTGGACTGGAAGGCGTACGGCGCGGGCCACGGCAAGCGGGTGAACCTGCCGACCTACGCCTTCGAGCGTGAACGCTACTGGTTGCCGCCCACGCAGGGGTCGGCCGACCTGGCGGGTGCGGGCCTGGGCTCGGCCGACCATCCGCTCCTGGGGGCGGCGGTGTCGCTCGCCGGGGGCGACGGGTTCCTGCTGACCGGCCGCCTGTCGGTCGCGTCTCAGCCGTGGCTGGCCGACCACGCCGTGCTGGGCACGGTCCTGCTCCCCGGCACCGCGTTCGTCGAGCTCGTGCTGCGGGCGGGTGAACAGGCCGGGTGCCGCAGAATCGACGAACTGACGCTGGAAGCGCCGCTGCCACTGCCGGAGCAGGGCGCGGTCCACGTGCAGGTGTCGATGGGCGCCGCCGACGAGGCGGGCCTGCGGCGGGTGACGGTCTTCTCCCGCCCCGAGGGCGCGGAGGACGACGACGCCTGGGTGCGCCACGCCACGGGCCTGATCGGCCCCGGATCCCTGGAACCCCGCGCCGATCTGACAGGCGCCGACCTGGTCCCCGCTGATCTAAAGCATGCCGGTCTAACCCACACCGATTTAACCCGCGTCGATCCAGCAACCTGGCCTCCGCCGGACGCCACCCCCGTCGCCGTCGACGGTTTCTACGACCGCCTGGCCGGCCAGGGCTACGCCTATGGCCCCGCCTTCCAGGGGCTCCGCGCCGTCTGGCGCCGAGGAGACGAGGTGTTCGCCGAGGTAGCGCTCAACGAGCGGGATCACCTTGACGCCACCCGGTTCGCCATCCACCCGGCCCTGCTCGACGCCGCCCTGCACGCCGGAGGAGCGGCGGCCCCGGACGTCACCGAAGAGGTGCGGCTGCCGTTCTCCTGGTCGTCCGCCGTGTTCCGCCCCTCGGGCACGACCCGCCTCCGGGTACGGCTCGCGCCTGCCGGGCCCGACTCCATGACCCTGGACCTGGCCGACGAGAACGGCGTGCCGGTGGCGTCGATCGGCGCTCTCACGCTGCGCCCCGTCTCCGCTGGGCAGCTCCGCCCGTCCGGCTCCCTCTACCGCGTGAACTGGACACCGGCAGAAGGTGACCGCGAACCCGTCGCCGACGTGCTGCGCATCCCCGCACAGGCGGGCGAAGCGCCGGCCACGATCCGCGCGGCGCTCGGCGCCGCCCTGGCCGCGGTGCGGGGCAGGCCCTCAGGATCTCCGCCCCTGGTCGTCCTCACGAGCGGCGCGACGGCGGTGCACCCGGACGAGACGGTGGACGCCCCGGCCGCCGCCGTGTGGGGCTTGCTACGTTCGGTGCAGCGGGAACAGCCCGGCATGTTCGTCCTGCTCGACCTCCCGGAGGGGGCCGAACCGCCCGCCGCCATCCCGGCCGGCGAGCCCGAGCTCTCCCTCCGGGACGACATCTTCCACGCTCCCCGGCTCGCGAGGCTCGCGCAGGCCACCCCCGCCCTGTCGCCGCGGCCGGACGGCACCGTGCCGTGGCCGCCGGACCGTGCCGTGTTGATCACCGGTGGCACGGGCACGCTCGGTGGCCTCGTGGCCCGGCACTTGGTGCGGGCTCATGCCGCACGCGACCTGCTGCTGGTGAGCAGAGGCGGCCACTACGCGCCGGGGGCCGCATCGCTGGTCGCGGAACTGACGGCGCTCGGCGCGACCGTCACCGTCGCGGCCTGTGACGTGGCGGACCGGGCGGCTCTCCAGAAGCTTCTCGACGGGATCGAGCGCCCGCTCGGCGCGGTCGTCCACGCTGCGGGTGTCACCGACGACGGACTCGTCGGGCAGGTGACGCCGGAGCGACTCGACCACGTGCTCCGCCCGAAGGTGGACGCCGCCTGGCACCTGCACGAGCTGACGAAGGATTCGCCGCTGTCCGCCTTCGTCCTGTTCTCCTCGGCGTCGGCGACCTTTGGCAACGCGGGCCAGGCCGGCTACTCGGCGGCCAACGCCGCGCTGGACGCGCTCGCCCGGCTCCGCCACGCCGAGGGGCTGCCTGCGGTCTCCCTCGGCTGGGGCCTGTGGGAGGAACGCAGCGGCATTACGGGCACGCTGGGCGAAGGTGATCTGGCCCGCATGAGGCAGGCCGGGTTCGGGGTGCTGCGGTCCGACGACGCGCTACACCTGTTCGACCTGGCGGTCGCCGGCGGCGAACCGGTCGTGCTCCCGCTGCCCCTCGACCTCGCCACCCTCCGCGCCCGTCCCGACGGCGACGTCCCGGTCTTGCTGCACGCCCTGACCGCCCGGGCCCGTCGTACGGCGAAGGCCACCGAAGGCGGTCCGGTCAGTCGTACGGCGAAGGCCGGCGATGCCTTCACCCGCACCTTGGCCCGGCTCTCCGAGGCGGAGCGGGCCGGCAAATTGCTCGATCTCGTGGTGAAGCAGGTCGGCGACGTGCTCGGCTATCACGGCGCCGTCGACGCCCACCGGGCCTTCGGCGAACTCGGCTTCGACTCCCTCACCGCCGTCGAACTGCGCAACCGGCTCGGCAAGGCCACCGGCAGGAGACTGCCCGCCACCCTCGTCTTCGACTATCCGACTCCGACCGCTCTCGCGGCCTACCTCGCCGGAGAACTGAACGACGTGGTCTCGCGCACGCCCGTCCCGAGGGCCGTGACGGGTGCCGCGGACGGCGACCAGATCGCGATCGTGGGGATGGCCTGCCGGTTCCCCGGCGGGGTGTCCTCGCCTGAGGAGTTGTGGGAGCTGGTGGCGTCGGGGCGGGACGGGGTGTCGGGGTTCCCTGTGGACCGGGGGTGGGATCTGGAGCGGCTGTTCGACGAGGATCCCGATCGGGCGGGCACGTCGTATGCGCGGTCGGGTGGGTTCCTGTACGACGCGGCTGATTTCGATGCCGGATTTTTCGGGATCTCGCCGCGTGAGGCGCTGGCGATGGATCCGCAGCAACGGTTGTTGCTGGAGACCTCGTGGGAGGCCGTCGAGCGGGCCGGGATCGATCCGGCCTCACTACGGGGCAGCGACGCCGGGGTCTTCGTCGGCTTGATGTACCACGACTACTCCGCCCGCCTGCACACCACACCCCCCGACCTGGAAGGCCACATCGGCATCGGCAACTCCGGCAGCGTCGCCTCCGGCCGCCTGGCCTACACGTTCGGCCTGGAGGGGCCCGCGGTGACGGTGGACACGGCGTGTTCGTCGTCGCTGGTGGCCCTGCACTGGGCGGTCAGGGCGCTGCGCCAGGGCGAGTGCTCGACGGCGCTGGTCGGCGGGGTCACGGTGATGGCCAAACCCGATGCGTTCATCCAGTTCAGCCGCCAGCGCGGACAGGCACCCGACGGGCGGTGCAAGTCCTTCGCGGGGGCGGCGGACGGCACTGGCTGGGGTGAGGGCGTCGGCGTCCTTGTGGTGCAGCGGTTGTCCGACGCCGTGCGCGCCGGCCGGCGGGTGCTGGCGGTGGTGCGGGGCAGCGCGGTCAACCAGGACGGCGCGAGCAACGGCCTGACGGCGCCGAACGGGCCTTCGCAGCAGCGGGTGATCCGGCGGGCGCTTGCGGACGCGCGGCTGGCGGCGTCGGACGTGGACGCGGTGGAAGGGCATGGCACCGGGACGGTCCTGGGGGACCCGATCGAGGCGCAGGCGCTCCTGGCGGCCTACGGGCGGAGGGATCGTCCGCTGTGGCTGGGGTCGGTGAAGTCGAACATCGGTCACACGCAGGCCGCCGCGGGTATGGCCGGTGTGATCAAGATGGTGATGGCGCTGCGTGCGGGCGTGCTGCCGCCGACGCTGCATGTTGACGAGCCGACCCCGCACGTGGACTGGTCGGCGGGCTCAGTGCGGCTGCTCACCGAGGCGCGCGACTGGGAGGCCCGGGGTACGGCGAGGCGGGCCGGAGTGTCGTCCTTCGGGATCAGCGGGACGAACGCCCATGTGATCTTGGAGGAGGCCACCCCCGGGGAGCCGGTCGCCCCGGCAGCCGGCGGGGGGACTGCGGCGGGCACAGCGGGGGGCACAGCGGGGGGCTTGGTGGTCTGGCCGCTGTCGGCCCGCACCGGGACCGCTCTGCGTGCCCAGGCCGAGCGGCTGGGAGAGTGGCTGGAGGCCAACCCCGGGGCGGCGGCCGAGGACGTGGCGTACTCGCTGACATCGGGCCGTGCCGTACTCGAGCATCGGGGTGCGGTGGCAGGCCGCGATCGGGCCGAGCTTGCCGGGCGGCTGGCGGTGCTGGCGTCGGGAGGAGCCGGGGCCGGTGTGGTCACAGGCACGGCGCCACGTGGCGGCGTGGGTTTCCTGTTCACCGGGCAGGGCGCCCAGCGGGCCGGGATGGGGCGTGGGCTGCACGCCGCGTTCCCCGTGTTCGCCGAGGCGTTCGACGAGGTCATGGCTGGGTTCGAGGCGGCGGGCCGGTCGCTGCGGGATGTGGTGTTCGGGGACGACGGGGACCGGCTGGACCGGACGGAGTTCGCGCAGGCCGGTCTCTTCGCGGTCGAGGTGGCGCTGTTCCGGCTGCTGACCTCGTGGGGGGTTCGGCCGAATGTGCTGCTGGGCCATTCGGTCGGGGAACTGGCGGCGGCGCATGTGGCCGGGGTGCTCTCGCTTCCGGACGCGGTCATCCTGGTCGGCGCGCGTGGACGGTTGATGCAGGCTTTGCCCGCCGGAGGTGTGATGGCGGCCGTCCGGGCGGGCGAGGCCGAGGTGGTGCCGCTGCTGGTCGAGGGCGTCTCGATCGCGGCGGTGAACGGCCCCCAGGCAGTCGTCCTGTCGGGCGGCGAGGAGGCCGTGTCGGTGGTCATCGCCCGTTTGGAGGCGTCCGGCCACAAGGTGCGGCGGCTCCGGGTGAGCCACGCGTTCCACTCCCCGCTGATGGAGCCCATGCTGGCGGAGTTCCGGAGCGTGGCGGAGGGGCTGACCTACCAAGCCCCCTCGATTCCGGTCGTGTCGAACGTCACCGGTGAGCCGGTGGCCGGGTTCTCCGCCGATTACTGGGTGCGCCACGTCCGGGAGGCGGTGCGCTTCGCCGACGGACTGGCCCATGTCCACGCCACGGGGGTGCGGACGTTCCTCGAACTCGGCCCCGACGGCGTGTTGTCGGCCATGGGGCCGGAGGTCGTCGAGGACGGGGTGTTCATCCCGCTGCTGCGCAAGGGCAGGCCCGAGCCGGACAGCGCCGTGGAGGCCGCCGCGCGGGCGTTCGTGGCCGGTGTGGACGTCGGCTGGGGGACCCTGAGTCCAGGCAGGTGGGTCGACCTGCCCACCTACCCCTTCGAACGCCGCCGCTACTGGCTGGAGGCCACACCGGTCGCCGGGCACGACGGTCACCCCCTCCTCAACGTGTCCGTGCCGCTGGCGGACGGCGACGGCGTCGTGCTGACCGGCGAGCTGTCCACGACCGGCAGCCACGGCTGGCTCGCCGGGCATCGGGTCGCCGGCCGCCCCGTGCTGCCCGCGACGGCCCTGGTCGAACTCGCGGTACACGCCGGTGACCAGGTCGGATGCGAGACGGTCGAGGAGTTGACCCTCGAATCGCCACTGCCCGTCCCGGAGCGTGGCACCCGCCGGGTGCAGATGTCGGTGGGCGCCCCGGACGACGCCGGCCGCCGCCCCCTGACGGTGTTCAGCCGCCTCGACGGCGACCCCTGGGAACGGCACGCGACCGGCACCCTCGCCCCGGCGCCCCCCTTGGCGGGGCCGGCCTCGATCGATTGGCCCCCGGCGGCGGAACCGGTCGGCGTCGACGCCCTCTACGACGACCTCGCCGCCGCCGGCCTGGAGTACGGCACCGCCTTCCAAGGTGTGAAGGCGGCCTGGCGGCAGGACCGCACCCTGTACGCCGAGGTGGAGTTGCCTCCCGAGCAGGACACCACCGGCTTCCGCGTGCACCCGGCCCTGCTTGACGCCTGCCTCCACGTGCTCGCCGTCGGGCGGGAACAGGCCGAACTGCCGTTCTCCTGGCGCGGGGTCCGGCTGCACGCCACGGACACGACCACGCTCCGCCTCCGGATCTCGGAGAACGACGACGGAAGCGCCTCGCTGAGGGTTCTCGACACCGGCGGCAGGACCGTGCTGACCGTGGACAGCCTGCTGCTGTTGACGCCCGCCGCGGACACGGTTCCCCGCGATTCCCTCTTCCGGCTCACCTGGGTCCCGTTGCCGGCCGTCGGCGCCACCACCCCGGCGTCCGTGTTCCGAGTGAGCCGGACCCAGCAAGGTGACGTGCCGTCGGCGGTCCGCGCCGCACTCGCCGACGCGCTGACCGCGGTGCGGGAGTGGGCGGCAGGTGAGGGAGTGTCCGGCTCCCGGCTGGCGATCGTCACCTCCGGCGGCACGACGGCGGGAGGGCGTGATCCGGACCCGGTGGCCGCCGCGGTGTGGGGGCTGGTGCGCTCGGCGCAGTCGGAGTATCCCGGGATGTTCGTGCTGGTGGATATGGATAGGGGGGACCTGCCCGAGTCACTCCCCGAGGACGAGCCGCAGCTGGCACTACGTGACGGGGTGTTCCACGCGCCGAGGCTGGCCCGTGCCGTACCGCCCCCGGCGGAGCAGGGCGTGGACTGGGGCGGCGGAACGGTCCTCGTCACAGGCGGCACCGGTGCGCTCGGCGCCCTGATCGCTCGCCATCTCGTCACCGCGCACGGCGTGCGCGACCTGCTGCTGGTGGGCAGAAGCGGCGGACACGCCCCCGGAGCCGGCGAGCTCGCCGCGAGCCTGACCGCGCTCGGTGCCCGGGTGCAGGTCGAGGCGTGCGACGCGGCAGACCGGGACTCGCTCGCCGCCCTCCTCGCCGGCCACCCGGTGACGGGGGTGGTGCACGCGGCGGGTGTGCTCGACGACCATGCCGTGTCGTCCCTCTCGGAGGAGAGCCTGGACCGGGTGCTGCGCCCCAAGGTGGACGCCGCCTGGCACCTGCACGAACTGACCAGGGACCGGCGGTTGTCCGCCTTCGTGCTGTTCTCCTCGGCCACCGCGACCTTCGGCACCCCCGGCCAGGCGAGCTACGCCGCCGCCAACGCCTTCCTCGACGCGCTGGCCGCCCATCGCCGCTCCGAGGGGCTGCCCGCGACCTCCCTCGCCTGGGGCATGTGGGAGCACGGCATGGCCGGTGCACTCGGTGACGCCGACCGGGCCCGGCTCGCGCGGGCGGGAGCCGTACCGCTCGCCGAGGCCGAGGCCCTCGCCCTGTTCGACACCGCGCCGGCCGTGGAGGACCCGGCTCCGCTGCCGGTCAGGCTGGACCTGGCGGCACTGCGCGGGCATCCGGGCGACGTGCCGCCGCTTCTCCGCGACCTGATCCGCCGGAAAGTACGGCAGAGGCCACACCAGGCGCCGCCCCTTGCGGACCGCCTCGCCGCCCTCCCTGGGGACGAGCGGCGAGACGCGCTGCTGGCGGTCGTGCTGCGGCACGTGGCCACGGTTCTCGGCCACACCGAGAGCGACGAGGTCGGGGCGGAACGGCAGTTCAAGGACCTCGGTTTCGACTCCCTCATGGGCGTCGAACTGCGCAACAGACTCGCGGCGGAGAGCGGTCTGCCGCTGCCCGCAACGCTGGTCTTCGACCACCCCACCCCCGCGGCGATCGCCGGTCTGCTCCACGACCGCCTGTCCGTCCGCGACACCGAGCGGGTCGACCGGGCGCTCGGCGTGCTGACCGAACTCGGGGCCGACGACCGCGCGGCGGTCGCCAAGCGGCTGCGTGAGCTGCTCGCCGAATGGAGTGACGGGGAGTCCGCCGATCTGGCGGACGCGAGCGACGAAGACCTTTTCGACCTGGTTGAGAACCTGGGGGGCTAGCACCACATGTCGAACGAGCAGCAACTGCGCACCTACCTCAAGCGGGCGATCAACGAGGCGCAGGAAGCGCAGCGGCGGTTGCGTGAAGTCGAGGAGCGGCATCGCGAGCCCGTCGCGATCGTGGGGATGGCGTGCCGGTTCCCCGGCGGGGTGTCCTCGCCTGAGGAGTTGTGGGAGCTGGTGGCGTCGGGGCGGGACGGGGTGTCGGGGTTCCCTGTGGACCGGGGGTGGGATCTGGAGCGGCTGTTCGACGAGGATCCCGATCGGGCGGGCACGTCGTATGCGCGGTCGGGTGGGTTCCTGTACGACGCAGCTGATTTCGATGCCGGATTTTTCGGGATCTCGCCGCGTGAGGCGCTGGCGATGGATCCGCAGCAGCGCCTCTTGCTGGAGACCTCGTGGGAGGCGATGGAACACGCCGGCATCGTGCCGTCCACCCTCAAAGGCAGCAAGACCGGCGTCTTCACCGGCCTCATGTACCACGACTACCACTCCCGCCTGAAAACCATCCCGGAGGAACTCGAGGGATTCATCGGCAACGGCAACGCCGCCAGCATCGCCACCGGCCGCGTCGCCTACACCTTCGGCTTCGAGGGGCCCGCCGTCACCATCGACACGGCCTGCTCGTCGTCGCTGGTCGCCCTGCACCTCGCCGTGCAGTCGCTGCGGCGCGGCGAGTGTTCGCTCGCCCTGGCGGGCGGCGTGACCGTGATGGCCTCCCCGGACACGTTCACGGAGTTCAGCCGGCAGCGGGGGCTGGCGGCCGACGGCCGGTGCAAGTCGTTCGCGGGCGCCGCCGACGGCACCGGCTGGGGCGAAGGCGTCGGCGTGCTCGTGGTGGAACGGCTGTCCGACGCCCTGCGGGCCGGTCGGCGCGTGCTGGCGGTGGTGCGCGGCAGCGCCGTCAACCAGGACGGCGCCAGCAACGGCCTGACCGCCCCCAACGGTCCCTCCCAGGAACGGGTGGTACGGCAGGCACTAGCGGATGCCGGTCTCGCGACGTCGGACGTGGACGCGGTCGAGGCCCACGGCACCGGCACCACTCTCGGCGACCCGATCGAGGCCCAGGCCCTGATGGCGACCTACGGCTCGGATCGGGACCGGCCGCTGTGGCTGGGGTCGGTGAAGTCGAACATCGGCCACACGCAGGCCGCCGCCGGTGTGGCGGGTGTGATCAAGATGGTGATGGCGCTGCGTGCGGGTGTTCTGCCGCCGACGCTGCATGTCGATGAGCCGACTCCGCATGTGGACTGGTCGGCGGGGACGGTCGAACTGCTCACCGAGGCGCGCGAGTGGCCGGCCCGGGGTACGGCGAGGCGGGCCGGAGTGTCGTCCTTCGGGATCAGCGGGACCAACGCCCACGTGATCCTGGAGGAGGCCGCCCCTGAGGAGCAGACCGCCCCGGCAACCGGTGGGGGCATGGTGGTGTGGCCGCTGTCGGCCCGCAGCGGGGCCGCTCTTCGTGCTCAGGCGGAACGCCTCTGGGAGTGGCTGAAGGCCAACCCCGAGGTGGCGGCCGAGGACGTGGCGTTCACGCTCACCTCGGCCCGTGCCGTACACGATCACCGTGCCGCGGTGGCAGGCCGCGACCGGGCCGAGCTGGCCGGGCGGCTGGCGGCGCTGGCGTCGGGAGAGACCGGGGCCGGTGTGGTCACGGGCACGGCGGCGCGTGGCGGTGTGGGGTTCCTGTTCACCGGGCAGGGCGCCCAGCGGGCCGGGATGGGGCGTGAGCTGCACGCCTCGTTTCCCGTGTTCGCGGCGGCGTTCGACGAGGTGGTGGCCTGCTTCGACAGGCTGACGGGCGGGTCGCTGCGGGATGTGGTGTTCGGGGACGACGGAGAGCTGCTGGAGCGGACGGAGTTCGCGCAGGCCGGTCTGTTCGCGGTCGAGGTGGCGCTGTTCCGGCTCTTGACCTCGTGGGGAGTGCGGCCCGCCGTGCTGGTGGGCCACTCGGTGGGCGAGCTGGCAGCCGCTCACGTGTCCGGAGTGCTCGGCCTTGAGGACGCGGTCGCCCTGGTCAGCGCACGTGGACGGCTGATGCAGGCGTTGCCGGCCGGAGGCGCGATGGCGGCCGTCCGGGCGGGCGAGGCCGAGGTGAGGCCGCTGCTGACCGAGGGGGTCTCGATCGCCGCGGTGAACGGCCCCGAGGCCGTCGTCCTGTCCGGCGTCGAGCAGGCCGTCACCGCCGTCACCGAGCGTCTCGCGGCCCAGGGGCGGAAGGCGCGGCGGCTGCGCGTGAGCCATGCGTTCCACTCGGCGCTGATGGAGCCGATGCTGGCGGAGTTCCGGAGAGTGGCCGGCGGGCTGACCTACCACCGCCCGTCTATCCCGGTCGTGTCGAACCTGACCGGCGAGCCGGTGACGGAGTTCTCCGCCGACTACTGGGTGCGTCACGTGCGTGAGGCGGTGCGTTTCGCCGACGGCCTGGCCAGGGCCCGGGCCACGGGGGTGAGGACCTTCCTGGAGCTCGGCCCCGGCGGCGTGTTGTCGGCGATGGGCCCGGACGTCGTGGAGGACGGCAGGTTCGTCCCGGTGCTGCGCAAGGGCAGGCCCGAGGCGGACAGCGCCGCAGAGGCCGCCGCAAACGTGTTCGTCTCCGGTGGCCCCGTCGAGTGGGGAACACAGGGCAGGCGGGTGGACCTGCCGACCTACGCCTTCGAGCGCGAACGCTACTGGTTGCCGCCCACGCAGGGGGCGGCCGACCTGGCGGGCGCGGGCCTGGGCTCGGCCGACCACCCGCTGCTCGGAGCGGCGGTGTCCCTGGCCGGGGGCGACGGTTTCCTGCTGACCGGCCGGCTCTCGATCGCGTCGCAGCCCTGGCTGGCCGACCACGCCGTGCTGGGCACGGTCGTCCTCCCCGGCACCGCGTTCGTCGAGCTCGCCGTCCGCGCGGGAGACCACGTCGGATGCGACCACCTCGACGAGCTGACCCTGCACGCCCCTGTCGTGCTCACCGGCTCCGAGGGCGTCCAGGTCCAGATCCTCGTCGGCGACGCGGACGAGGGCGGCAGCCGTACGGTCGACGTGTACGGTTCCCCCGTCGGCGCCGACGAGTGGACCCACCACGCCGGTGGCACCTTGTCGCCCGCAGGACACCGGGCCCCGGCCGCCGGCCTCGCCGTCTGGCCCCCGCCCGGAGCACAGCCGGTGGACCTGACAGGCGTCTACACGTCCCTGGCCGACCGCGGCCTGACCTACGGCCCGGCCTTCCGGGCACTGCGGCGGGCCTGGCGCGACGGCGAGGTCGTCTACGCCGAGGTGGCACCGCCCGCTCCCTTGGAGACCGGCCGCTACGGCTTGCACCCCGTGCTGCTCGACGCCGCCCTCCACGCGCTCGCCGCCGTGCACGAGGGTGAGGGCAGGCGCCTGCCGTTCTCCTTTGAGGGTGTGCGGCTGCACGCCTCAGCCGCCGCCGAGCTGCGTGTACGGCTGACGCCCGCCGGGCCGGGCGCGTTGTCGCTGGAGGCGGCGGACGGCACCGGCGCACCGGTTGCCTCCGTCGAGACCCTGGTCATGCGGCAGGCCGGCGCGGTGGCGGCCCGGCCCTCCACCCCCGACTCGCTCTACAGGCTCACCTGGGTCCCGATCCCGGCCGGCGACCCGGCCCCGTGGCACGGTCGCTCCGTACGCATCTCGTGTGACCTCGCGGACGACGTCCTCACGGCCACCCGCGCCACCGTCGCCCAAGCCCTGACCGCCGTCCGGAGCTGGCTGGACGATGACGCCGATGAGCCCCTCGCCGTCATCACCGCCGGCGCCGTCATGCCGGGCGAACCCGCCGCCGCGGCGGCGTGGGGCCTGATCCGCAGCGCGCAGGCCGAACACCCCGGCCGTATCACCCTGATCGACATCGACCCCGGCACCGACGACACCACCCTGGCCGGAGCCCTCGCCACGGGCGAGCCGCAACTGGCCGTCCGCGACGGCGCAATCTACGCGGCCCGGCTCGGCACCTCCCTCACCGGGCTCGTGCCACCCGTCGGACGGGACGACTGGCGGCTGGAGGCCGCGGCGAAGGGCACCATCGACGCCCTCACCCTCGCCGCGCACGACAGGGAACCGCTCGCGCCGGGCCAGGTGCGCGTCCGGGTGCGCGCCGCCGGGCTCAACTTCCGCGACGTACTCCTCACCCTCGGCATGTATCCCGACGACGTGCCGCTCGGCGGCGAAGGCGCGGGCGTGGTCACCGAGGTCGGCCCTGGCGTCACCGGGATGGCACCGGGCGACCGGGTGTTCGGCCTCTTCGGCGGCGCCTTCGCGCCCACCGCCGTCGCCGACCACCGGGTCCTCGCCCCCATGCCGGAAGGCTGGACGTTCGAGCAGGCCGCCGCCGTACCGATCGCCTACCTCACCGCCTATTACGGGCTGGTGGAACTCGCGGGACTCCGGCGCGGCGAGGCCGTGCTCATCCACGCCGCCACCGGCGGCGTGGGCACGGCCGCCGTGCAGATCGCCCGCCACCTCGGCGCGGAGGTGTTCGCCACCGCGAGCCCCGCCAAACACGGCGTGCTCCGCGACCTGGGCCTCGACGACCGGCACATCGCCTCCTCCCGGACCCTCGACTTCGAAGCGCACTTCCGCACGGCGACCGCGGGCCGGGGGGTGGACGTCGTCCTGAACTCCCTCGCGGGTGACTTCGTGGACGCCTCGCTGCGGCTGCTGCCGCGAGGCGGGCGCTTCATGGAGATGGGCAAGACCGACCTGCGCGACCCCGCCGGCCTCCCCGTGGCCTACCAGCCCTTCGACCTCATGCGCGCGCGGCCCGAACTCGTCCGCCGCATGCTCGGCGAGCTGCTCACCCTCTTCGCGGACGGCACGCTGCGGCTCCCACCCCTGCGCACCTGGGATGTACGGCGGGCCGCCGACGCCTTCCGCTTCGTCAGCCAGGCGCAGCACGTCGGCAAAGTGGTCCTCACCCTGCCCGCGCCGGCCGGCCCCGGCGGCACCGTGCTGATCACCGGCGGCACGGGAACACTCGGCGGTCTCGTCGCCAGGCATCTCGTGTCGGCTCACGGCATAGGCCGCCTGGTGCTCCTCAGCCGCACCGGCGAGCACGCCCCCGGCGCCGCCGTACTCGCCCGCGAGCTGCGGGAACTCGGCGCCGACGTCACCGTCGCCGCCTGCGACGCGGGTGACCGCGAGGCCCTGCGGCAGGTCGTGGAGGGCATCGGCGCCGACCTGACCGGCGTGATCCACGCGGCCGGGCTGGTCGAGGGCGGCATCGTCGGCTCCCTGACCGGCGAGCAGATCGACCGCGTCCTGCGCGCCAAGGCCGACGCCGCGTGGTTCCTGCACGAGCTGACCCGGGACCTGGACCTGTCGTTCTTCATCCTGTTCTCCTCCGCCTCGGGCACCCTGGGCAACGCCGGGCAGGGCGACTACACCGCGGCCAACGCCTTCCTCGACGCCCTGGCCGTTCACCGGCGTGCTCAAGGACTCCCCGCGATCTCCCTCGGCTGGGGCCTGTGGGAACAACGCAGCACCATCAGCGCGACCGCCGGCGACGGCGACCGCGCACGCATGAACCGCTCGGGCTTCGGCGCTCTGTCGTCCGCCGAGGCGCTGACCCTGCTCGACCACGCCATGACCGTGGACGAGCCCGCCCTGCTGCCGATCCGGCTCGACCTGGCCGCCCTGCGCGACGCGGCCGAAGAGCCGCCCCCGATGCTGCGCGGCCTGATTCGCACCCGCACACGACGCACGGCAGGGCGGGTGTACGGCACCGCCCCCCTGTCCTCCACCCTCGCGGCCCTGCCCGAGCCCGAACGCCGCCGCGCCCTCACCGACCTCGTGCGCGCGCACGTCGCCACGGTGCTCGGCCACAGCTCCCCCGAGGCGGTCGGCCTCGGCAGCGGCTTCAAGGACCTCGGCTTCGACTCGCTGACCGCGGTCGAACTCCGCAACCGCCTGACCACCGCCCTCGGCCGCCGCCTCCCGGCGACCCTCGTCTTCGACTATCCGACCCCGAACGCTCTGGCCGGCTTCCTGCACGAGGAGCTGTCCGGAACCACCGCCGCCGCCCCGCCCGTGCGGGCCCCGGCCGCGAGCCACGGCGAGCCGATCGCCATCGTGGGCATGGCCTGCCGCCTCCCCGGCGGCGTCACCTCCCCCGAGGACCTCTGGAACCTGGTGGCAGGCGGCGGGGACGCGACCTCGCCCTTCCCCGCCGGCAGGGGATGGCCCCTCGCCACCCTCTTCGACGACGACCCCCACCACCCCGGCACCTCCTACACCCGCTCGGGGGCCTTCCTGCACCACGCCGGCGACTTCGACGCCGGATTTTTCGGGATCTCGCCGCGTGAGGCGCTGGCGATGGACCCGCAGCAGCGGCTCTTGCTGGAGACCTCGTGGGAGGCGTTCGAACGCGCCGGAGTAGACCCGGCCGGCCTGCGCGGCAGCGACACCGGCGTCTTCGTCGGAGGCATGTACCAGGAGTACGGCCCCCGCTACGACCAGGCGGACAAAGGCTCGGACGGCTACCTGCTGACCGGCGGCGCGGCGAGCGTGATGTCGGGCCGCCTCGCCTACACGTTCGGTCTGGAAGGGCCTGCGGTGACGGTGGACACGGCGTGTTCGTCGTCGCTGGTGGCCCTGCACTGGGCGATCCGGGCGCTGCGCCAGGGCGAGTGCTCCATGGCTCTCGTGGGCGGGGTCACGGTGATGGCCACCCCCGGCCTGTTCGTGGAGTTCAGCCGCCAGCGCGGTCTGGCGGCTGACGGGCGGTGCAAGTCGTTCGCCGGGGCGGCGGACGGCACCGGGTGGGGCGAGGGCGTCGGTGTCCTGGTGGTGCAGCGGTTGTCGGACGCTGTGCGGGCGGGCCGGCGGGTGCTGGCGGTGGTGCGGGGCAGCGCGGTCAACCAGGACGGGGCGAGCAACGGCCTGACCGCGCCGAACGGGCCTTCGCAGCAGCGGGTGATCCGGCGTGCGCTTGCGGACGCGGGCTTGACGGCGGCGGACGTGGACGCCGTGGAGGGGCACGGCACGGGGACGGTGCTGGGGGACCCGATCGAGGCGCAGGCCCTCATGGCGACCTACGGCTCGGATCGGGACCGGCCGCTCTGGCTCGGGTCGCTGAAGTCGAACATCGGCCATACGCAGGCCGCCGCCGGTGTGGCGGGTGTGATCAAGATGGTGATGGCGCTGCGTGCGGGTGTCCTGCCGCCGACGCTGCACGTGGACGAGCCGACCCCGCATGTGGACTGGTCGGCGGGGCCGGTGGAACTGCTGACCGAGGCGCGTGAGTGGCATGGACGCGGTACGGCGAGGCGTGCCGGAGTGTCGTCCTTCGGAATCAGCGGGACCAACGCCCACGTCATCGTCGAGGAGGCACCCGCCGAGCAGTCCGGTCCGGAAGACGGCGGCGGTGGGACCGGCCTGGTGGTGTGGCCGTTGTCGGCACGCACCGGGACCGCTCTGCGTGCCCAGGCCGAGCGACTGGGGGAGTGGCTGAAGGCCAACCCCGATGTGGCGGCCGAGGACGTGGCTTACTCGCTGGCGTCGGGCCGTGCCGTACTCGAACATCGGGCAGCGCTGGTCGGGCGGGACCGGGGTGAGCTGGCCGAGAGGCTAGCGGAGCTGGGCACGGCCGGGGCTGTGGTGCCCGGGGGTGTGGGGTTCCTGTTCACCGGTCAGGGTGCTCAGCGGGCCGGGATGGGGCGTGGGCTGCACGCCGCGTTCCCGGTGTTCGCCGAAGCGTTCGACGAGGTCATGGCTGGGTTCGAGGCGGCGGGCCGGTCGCTGCGGGATGTGGTGTTCGGGGACGACGGAGAGCTGCTGGAGCGTACGGAGTTCGCCCAGGCAGGTCTCTTCGCGGTCGAGGTGGCGCTGTTCCGGCTGCTGACCTCCTGGGGGGTTCGGCCGGACGTCCTGCTGGGCCACTCGGTGGGTGAGCTGGCGGCGGCTCATGTGGCCGGGGTGCTCTCGCTTGAGGACGCGGTCACCCTGGTGGAGGCCCGCGGCCGGTTGATGCAGGCATTGCCCGCCGGAGGCGCGATGGCCGCCGTCCGGGCGGGCGAGGCCGAGGTGAGGCCGCTGCTCGTCGAGGGTGTGGCGATCGCCTCGGTCAACGGTCCGGGGGCGGTCGTGCTGTCGGGCGGCGCGGCCGAGGTGTCCGCCGTCGTGGCCCGCCTGGAGGAGACAGGCCACTCGGCGCGGCGTCTGCGCGTGAGCCACGCGTTCCATTCGCCCCTCGTGGAGCCGATGCTGGCGGAGTTCCGAAGCGTGGCGGAGGGGCTCACCTATCACGTCCCGTCGATCCCGGTGGTGTCGAACCTGACCGGCGAGCCGGTGACGGAGTTCTCCGCCGACTACTGGGTGCGCCACGTGCGTGAGGCGGTGCGTTTCGCCGACGGTCTAAGCCGGGTCCGGGCCACGGGGGTGAGGACGTTCCTCGAACTCGGCCCCGACGGCGTGTTGTCGGCCATGGGACCGGACGTTGTCGAGGACGGCGTGTTCATCCCGCTGCTGCGCAAGGGCAGGCTGGAGGCGGACAGCGCGATGGAGGCCGCCGCGCGGGCGTTCGTGTCCGGCGTGGAGGTCGACTGGCGGATGCTGGGTTCGGGCAGGTGGGTGGACCTGCCGACCTACCCCTTCGAACACCGCCACTACTGGCTGACATCGAAGTCCGCACCCTCAGCCGGGCACGCGCTGCTGGACGTGACCGTCCCCCTGGCCGAGGGCGACGGCGTGGTCATGACCGGGTCCCTCTCCACGAACACCCACCCCTGGCTCGCCGACCACGTCGTCGCCGGGATCCCGACCCTCCCCGCCACCGCATTCGCCGAACTCGCCCTCCACGCGGGTGACGAGATCGGCTGCGACACCCTCGGCGAACTGGTCGTCGAACTCCCGCTGACGTTGCCGGAAGGGCGGGAACGCCGAATCCAGGTCTCAGTGGCCGGCGAGGACGAGGGGGGCCGCCGCACCTTCGGCGTCTTCTCCCGCGAGTGGGACGCCCCGGACGACCTGCCCTGGACCAGGCAAGCGAGAGGTGTGCTGACGCCGGACACCGCCGGCATCCCGGCTCACACGCCGGAGTGGCCCCCGCCGGGAGCCGAGGAACTCGACGTCACCGGCCTCTACGACGACATGGCAGCCGCAGGCCTCCACTACGGCCCGGCCTTCCGGGGGCTTCGCGCCGCGTGGCGGCACGGCGACCGCTTCTACGGCGAGGTGGCCCTGCCCGGAGAACTGGCCGCGGATGGGTTCGGCCTGCACCCCGCTCTCCTCGACGCCGCCCTGCACGTGGCGGGCCTCGGGGTGCTGCCTGACACCGGCAGCGGCAGGTTGCCGTTCGCGTTCGACCGAGTACGGCGCAGCCGTACCGGAACGCGGGTGCTTCGGGTCGAGATGGCGGCGGTCGGCCGGGACGCGGTGTCGGTGGCCCTCACCGACGACACCGGCGACCCCGTGGCCACGATCGAGAGCCTCGCGCTGCGCCCCTACACCGCGGAACGCCTGCGGGACACCCCCGGTGCCCTCTTCCGCGTCACGTGGGCGCCGGTGCCGGAGAACGGCGGCTCGGCCCCGGCCTCCATTCTGCGGGTGGCGCGGCCGTCCACCTCCGACGTCCCGTCGGCGGTGCGTGCCACGCTCACGGAGGTGCTCACGGCGCTGCGCGCCTGGGCGGAGGGAGACGGCGCCGCGGGTGCCCGGCTGGCGGTGGTGACCGAAGAAACCTCGGACCCGGTGGCCTCGGCGGTGTGGGGACTGGTGCGGTCGGCGCAGTCGGAGCACCCCGGGATGTTCGTGCTGGTGGACGCGGGGGCCGAGGAGCTACCGGAGCTGCTTCCCGAGGACGAGCCGCAACTGGCACTGCGCGGCGGGGTGTTCCACGCGGCGAGGCTGGCCCGTGCCGTACCGCCCTCGCCGGAGCAGGGCGTGGACTGGGGCGGCGGAACGGTCCTCGTCACGGGTGGCACCGGCGCGCTCGGCGGCCTGATCGCCCGTCACCTCGTCACCGGGCACGGCGTACGGGACCTGCTGCTGGCCAGCCGCCGAGGGGGCGCTGAAGCCGGTGAACTGGTGGCGGAACTGACCGCCCTCGGCGCCCGGGTGGAGGTCGAGGCGTGCGACGTGGCCGATCGGGACTCGCTCGCCGCGCTCCTCGCCGGTCGCCCGCTGACGGGGGTGGTGCACGCGGCGGGTGTGCTCGACGACGGCGTGCTCACCTCGCTGACGGACGAGAGCCTCGACCGGGTGCTGCGCCCCAAGGCGGACGCCGCCTGGCACCTGCACGAGCTCACCGCGCATCTCCCTCTGACGGCCTTCGTGCTGTTCTCCTCGGCCGCCGCCACCTTCGGCAACGCGGGCCAGGGCGGATACGCCGCCGCCAATGCCTTCCTCGACGGGCTGGCCGCCCATCGCCGCTCCGAGGGGCTGCCCGCGACCTCCCTCGCGTGGGGCATGTGGGAGCACGGCATGGCCGGAGCACTCGGCGACGCCGACCGGGCCCGGCTGGCGCGGGCGGGAGCCGTACCGCTCACAGAAAGCGAAGGCCTCGCGCTGTTCGACGCGGCGCTCCCGCTGGGGGAGCCGGTGCTGCTGCCGGTCCACCTGGACCTCGCGGCGCTGCGCGGCGGGCAGGACGAGGCACCGGTGCCGCCGCTGCTACGCGGCCTGATCCGGTCCCGGCCTCGGCGCAAGGCGGGCGGGGCCACGCTGGCCCGGCGGCTGGCGGCTGCCGATGAGGCGGAACGGCAGCGGATCGCCCTGGACGCGGTGCGTTCCCTCGTCGCCTCCGTGCTCGGCCACCCCTCTGCCGACGCCGTACCGCCCGGCAACAAGTTCACCGACCTCGGGGTGGACTCGCTCACCGCCGTCGAGCTGCGCAACCGGCTGAACGCCGCCACCGGGACGCGGCTGCCCGCCACCCTGGTCTTCGACCACCCGACTCCGGCGGCGCTGGCCGCCTACGTGGCGGCCGAGACCGCGGGCGCGCCGGAGGCCGCGGCTCCCGTCGCGCGGGTGGCCTCCGCCGAGGGTGAGCCGATCGCGATCGTCGCGATGAGCTGCCGTTATCCCGGCGGGGTGCGGTCGCCGGAGGACCTGTGGGAGCTGGTGTCCACGGGTGGCGACGCCATCTCGTCGTTCCCCGCGGACCGCGGCTGGGACCTCGACGCGCTCTACGACCCTGACCCCGACAAACCCGGCACCAGCTATGTGCGGGAAGGCGGGTTCGTCTACGACGCCGACCGGTTCGACGCCGAGTTGTTCGGCATCGGCCCCCGTGAGGCCCTCGCCATGGACCCGCAGCAGCGGCTGCTGCTGGAGACCACCTGGGAGCTCTTCGAACGCGCCGGCATCGACCCGACGTCCCTCCAGGGCAGCGACACCGGGGTTTTCGCCGGCGTCATGTACCACGACTACGGCACCCTGCTGCCCGCCGTGCCCGGTGAGCTCGAAGGTTATCTCGGCACCGGCACCGCCGGGAGCGTCGTCTCCGGGCGGCTCGCCTACACCTTCGGCCTTGAGGGCCCCGCCGTCACCGTCGACACGGCATGCTCGTCGTCACTGGTGGCCCTGCACCTCGCTTGCCGCGCCCTCCGCCACGGCGAGTGCTCGCTCGCACTCGCGGGCGGCGTCACTGTGTTGTCCACCCCCGGCACCTTCGTCGAGTTCAGCCGGCAGCGGGGCCTCTCCCCCGACGGCCGCTGCAAGTCGTTCGCGGCGGGCGCCGACGGCACCGGCTGGAGTGAGGGCGCCGGCGTCCTGCTGCTGGAACGGCTGTCGGACGCGCGCAGAAACGGCCACCAGGTCCTGGCCGTCATACGGGGCAGCGCCGTCAACCAGGACGGCGCCTCCAACGGGCTCACCGCGCCCAGCGGCCCCTCCCAGCAGCGGGTGATCCGGCGGGCTCTCGCCGACGCCGGTCTCGCGGCGTCGGACGTGGACGCGGTCGAGGCCCACGGCACCGGGACCGCGCTGGGCGACCCGATCGAGGCCCAGTCGCTCCTCGCGGTCTACGGCGAGGAGCGCGACCGGCCGCTGTGGCTCGGGTCGATCAAGTCGAACATCGGGCACACGCAGGCGGCGTCCGGCGTCGCCGGTGTGATCAAGTCCGTGATGGCGCTGCGGGAGGGCGCCCTGCCGCGCACGCTGCACGTGGACGAGCCCACTCCGCATGTGGACTGGTCGGCGGGGGCGGTGCGGTTGCTCACCGAGCCCCGCGAGTGGCCGCGGCGGCGGGGTACGGCGAGGCGGGCCGGGGTGTCGTCCTTCGGGATCAGCGGGACCAACGCCCACGTGATCGTGGAGGAGGCCCCCTTCGAGGAGCCGGTCAGCCCGGCAGCCGGCGGGGGCAAAGCGGGGGGCTTGGTGGTGTGGCCGCTGTCGGCTCGCACCGGGGCCGCTCTCCGTGCTCAGGCGGGACGGCTGGGGGAGTGGCTGAGGGCCGATCCGGGGGCGGCGGCCGAGGATGTGGCGTTCACGCTGTCGTCGGCCCGTGCCGTACTTGAGCAGCGGGGTGCGGTGGTGGGCCGTGACCGGGCCGAGCTGGCCGGGCGGCTGGCGGCGCTGGCGTCGGGACAGACCGGGGCCGGTGTGGTCGAGGGCACGGCTGCGGGTGGCGGGGTCGGGTTCCTGTTCACCGGGCAGGGGGCTCAGCGCGCGGGGATGGGGCGTGGACTGCACGCCGCGTTCCCGGTGTTCGCGGCGGGTTTCGACGAGGTCGTGGCCTGTTTCGACGCGGCGCGGCCCGGTCTTTCGCTGCGGGATGTGGTGTTCGGGGACCACGGCGATCTGCTCGACCGGACGGAGTTCGCGCAGGCGGGTCTGTTCGGGGTGGAGGTGGCGCTGTTCCGGCTGCTGGCCTCGTGGGGGGTTCGGCCGGATGTGCTGGTGGGGCACTCGGTGGGTGAGCTGGCCGCCGCTCATGTGGCCGGGGCGCTCTCGCTGGAGGACGCGGTGGCCCTGGTGGGCGCTCGCGGCCGGTTGATGCAGGCCCTGCCCGCCGGCGGCGCGATGGCGGCAGTCCGGGCGAGCGAGGCCGAGGTCGAGCCGCTGCTGGTCGAGGGTGTCTCGATCGCCGCCGTCAACGGCCCGCAGGCGGTGGTCCTCTCCGGGGGCGACGCCGAGGTCACCGAGGTGTGCGACCGGCTGTCGGCGCTGGGCCGCCGGGTGCGGCGGCTGCGGGTGAGCCACGCGTTTCATTCGGAGTTGATGGAGCCGATGCTGGCGGAGTTCAGGACCGTGGCCGAGGGGCTGACCTACCACTCCCCGTCGATCCCGGTGGTGTCGAACCTGACCGGTGAGCCGGTGACGGAGTTCTCCGCGGACTACTGGGTGCGCCATGTGCGTGAGGCGGTGCGTTTCGCCGACGGTCTGGCCAGGGCCCGTGCCACGGGGGTGCGGACGTTCCTGGAGCTCGGTCCCGACGGCGTGTTGTCGGCGATGGGCCCGGAGATCGTCGACGACGGTGTCTTCATCCCGGTCCTGCGCAAGGACAGTCCCGAGGACGAGGCCGCGGTCACCGCCCTCGCCGCGGCCCACGTGCACGGCGCCCGTCCCGAGTGGGGCTCCGTACTCGGCGGGGGCGGGCGGCGGGTGCAGTTGCCCACCTATGCGTTCCAGCGGCGCCGCTATTGGCTGGAACCGCCTCCGAAGCCGCCTGGCGAACGCGCCGAGGCCTGGCGCTACCGCGTCGAATGGCACCCGATGCCCGAGGCGGCGGAGGCGCCGAGGCTGCACGGCACCTGGCTCGTGATCGCCCCTGATGCGGCCGACGAGACGGCCGGGATCTGCGCCGAGGCATTGCGCCGCCACGGAGCCGAGGTCATACGGCAGGCCAAGCTCGACCCGGCCCCTGATCGTGGGCGGATCAGCGGCGTCCTGTCTCTTCTCGCCCTCGACCGGGGCCCCTCCGCCGCCCAGACGTTGGAGCTGGTCAAGGCGCTCGACGCAGCCGGGGTGGAGGCCCCGCTCTGGCTGGCCACCCAGGGCGCCGTCGACGTCGGCGGGGTACGGTCACCCCACCAGGCGGAGACCTGGGGGCTCGGGCTGGCGGTGGCGCTGGAGCACCCACGGTTGTGGGGTGGCCTGCTCGACCTGCCAGAAAGCCTCGGTCCCCGTGAGGCCGGCCACCTGGTCCGCGCGCTGTCGGGTCCGCCGCAGGAGACCGAGGATCAGGTGGCCGTCCGGTCGTCCGGGCTGCTGGTGCGCCGCCTGACCCGCGCGGCGGCCCCCGTCAAGCGACGGGCCTTCACGCCGCGGGGCACCGTACTCGTCACCGGCGGCACCTCCGCCCTGGGCGCCGCCGTGGCCCGCCGGCTGGCGGCCGAGGGGGCGGAACACCTGGCCCTCACCCAGACGCCTGGCGGAGCCTTCGAGGGCGGTGCCGTACCGGACCTGGTGGCCGAGTTGAAGGCGCTGGGGGCGAGCCAGGTCACGGTCGCCGAGTGCGACCTGGCCGATCGGCGAGCCGTGGCCGGCCTGCTCGACGGGTTCCCGGACCTCACCGCCGTGTTCCACACGGCGGGGGAGCCGGGGGTGGCGGCGCTCGCCGATCTCGACGCCACCTCGCTCGCCGCGGCGCTGGGGGAGAAGGCGGCAGGTGCCGCCCACCTGCACGATCTGCTGCTCGACCGGGACCTCGACGCCTTCGTGCTGTTCTCCTCCATCGCGGGGGTCTGGGGCAGCGCGGGCCAGGGAGCGTATGCCGCGGCGAACGCCTACCTGGACGCCCTGGCCGCACACCGCAGGACCCTCGGCCTGACCGCCACCTCCGTCGCGTGGGGACTGTGGGAGGAGGTGGCGAAGGCGGATCCCGAACGGCGTGACCAGCTACGCCGCCGAGGGGTCGCCGCGATGGAGACCGACGCGGCGCTGACCGCCCTGTGGCAGGCCGTCGAGGAGGACCGCGCGACGGTCACCGTGGCGGATGTGGACTGGGCGAGGTTCGCGCCGCTGTTCACCGCGCTCCGGGAGCGGCCGCTCATCACCGGTGTGCCCGAGGTGCGGCAACTGCTGAACGCCGCCCCGGACGCGCAGGGGCCGGGTGACACCTCCGGCCTCATGGCCGAACTGGCCCGCCTGCCCGAAGGCGAGCGGCGGCGGCGCCTGCTCCACCTGGTCAGAGCGGAGGCCGCCGCGGCGCTCGGCCACGAGTCGGCCGACGCCGTCCCGCCCGCGCGGCCGTTCCTCGACGCCGGGTTCGACTCACTGGCCGCGGTAGGCCTGCGCAACCGGCTGGTCGCCGCGACAGGTCTGCCGCTGCCCGCCACGGTGGTCTTCGACCACCCGAACCCGGAGGCCCTGTCCGCCTACCTCGACACCAAGGCGGGCCCCGGCGGCGGGCCGTCGATCGACGCCGGCCTGGACTCCCTGGCCACCGCGCTCGGCACGCTCGACCGGGGCGATCCCGAGCGGCTGCGGCTGACCGCGAGGCTCCAGACGCTGCTGTCGGAGCTGACCGGGGACCAGGGGGAGAGCGGCGTGCCGGACATGGCCGAGCGGGTCGGCGACGCGTCGGACGAGGAGCTGTTCGGGCTGCTGGACGCCGAATTCAGTGAGGGAGGACTCGGACTGTGACGGTGACGAACGAGGACAGGCTGCGCGAGTACCTCAAACGGGCCACGGTCGAGCTGCACGAGGCCCGCAGGCGGTTGCGCGAACTGGAGCAGCGGCGCCACGAGCCCATCGCGATCGTCGCCGCGAGCTGCCGCTATCCCGGCGGGGTGCGCTCGCCCGAGGACCTGTGGGAGCTGGTCGCGGGCGAGGTGGACGCGGTCGGGCCGTTTCCCGCCGATCGAGGGTGGGATATGGACGCGCTCTACAATCCCGACCCCGACCACCCCGGCACGTCCTACGTGCGGGAAGGCGGTTTCCTGCACGAGGTGGCGGACTTCGACGCCGCGTTCTTCGGGATCTCCCCGCGCGAGGCGCTCGCGATGGACCCGCAGCAGAGGCTGCTGCTGGAGACCTCCTGGGAGGTGCTCGAACGCGCCGGCATCGACCCCGGCACGCTGCGCGGCGGCCACACCGGTGTCTTCATCGGCTCCAGCGGCCAGGACTACGGCGCGCTGCTGCACTCGGCGACCGAGGACGTCGTGGGCTACCAGATGACCGGTGTGGCGGCGAGCGTGTTGTCGGGGCGGCTGTCCTACTTCTACGGCTGGGAGGGCCCGGCGGTCACCGTCGACACGGCGTGTTCGGCTTCCCTGGTGGCCCTTCACCTGGCCTGCCAGTCGCTCCGGCTCGGGGAGTGTTCCCTCGCCGTCACCGGCGGTGTGGCCGTGATGTCCATCCCGACGGGTTTCGTGGAGTTCAGCCGGCAGCGTGGCCTGGCTCCCGACGGGCGCTGCAAGTCGTTCGCGGCGTCGGCCGACGGGACGGGCTGGAGTGAAGGCATCGCCGTACTCCTGCTGGAACGCCTCTCCGACGCCGTCCGCCACGGCCACCCCGTGCTCGCCGTGGTGCGGGGCAGCGCGGTCAACCAGGACGGCGCCTCCAACGGCCTGACCGCCCCCAACGGCCCCTCCCAGGAACGCGTGATCCGCTCCGCCCTCGCCGCCGCCGGTCTGTCCGCCGGCCAGATCGACATGGTCGAGGCCCACGGCACCGGCACACCCCTGGGCGACCCGATCGAGGCCCAGGCGCTGCTCGCGACGTACGGCGAGAGCCGTACGGAGGACCGGCCCCTCCGGCTTGGCTCGATCAAGTCCAACATCGGCCACACGGCGGGCGCGGCGGGCGTGGCCGGGGTCGTCAAGGCGTTGATGGCGATGCGCCACGGGGTGATGCCCCGCACGCTGCACGTCGACGAACCCACACCCCAGGTGGACTGGACCTCGGGCGCGGTGTCGCTCCTCACCGAGTCCCGCCCCTGGCCGCGAGGCGGCGAACCACGCCGCGCCGCCGTGTCCTCCTTCGGCGTCAGCGGCACCAACGCCCACGTCATCCTCGAAGAGCCCCCTCCCGAGACGGCCCCGGCCGCCGCGAGTCCGCCGGCTGCGGTCTCGTCCGGTGAGGGTTCCCAGGCTGCGGGCTCGCCCGGCGCACACGCCGATCCGGTGCTGGGGCCGCTCCCGCCCGCCTGGGTGTTGTCCGCCCGCACCGCCACCGCTCTTCAGGCGCAAGCCGTAGGGCTGCGCGCCCGGTCCGCCCTCGATCCGGCCGATGTGGCGTGGTCGCTGGCCACCACGCGGGCGGCCTTCGAGCACCGGGCGGTCCTCGTCGGCGAGACCCCTGACGAACTGCGGGACGCGCTGGACGCGCTGGCCGAGGGGAGGCCGTCGGCCGGTGTCGTCGAGGGGGCGGTGCCGCCGGAGGGGGCGCGGGTGGCGTTCCTGTTCTCCGGGCAGGGGACGCAGTGGCCGGGGATGGCGGCCGAGCTGTTGCGGACGTGCCCGGTGTTCGCCGAAGAGGCCGGCCGATGTGCCTCGGCGCTGGCCCCCTATGTGGACTGGTCCCTGATCGATTTGCTCGGCGGCGGCCCGTCCGCGCCCGGCTGGGACAGGGACGACGTCGTGCAGCCGGCTCTGTGGGCCACGATGGTGGCGCTGGCGGCCGTGTGGCGATCACTCGGGGTTCGCCCGGCGGCGGTGGCAGGGCATTCGCAGGGGGAGATCGCCGCCGCGACGGTAGCGGGGGCGTTGTCGCTCGACGACGCGGCCCGGGTGGTGGCGTTGCGCGCCAAGGCTGTCGCGGGGCTGACGGGGCGGGCTGGCATGTTGTCGGTTGCCCTGTCCGCGGACGAGGTGACGGCGCGGCTGGCGGCCTCCTCCACCGCGAAGCCGGGAGCAGGACCAACACCGGCTGCGGGGAGTAAGCCCGACACAGGGCCGATACCGGACGCCCTCTCGGTCGCCGTGGTGAACGGGCCGCGTTCGGTCGTCCTGGCGGGTGCCGCAGACCTCCTGAACGACTTCCTGGCCAAGTGTGAGGCGGACGGGGTGCGGGCCAGGATGGTGCCGGTCGCCTACGCGTCGCACTCGCCCCAGGTGGAGGCCGTACGCGTGCGGCTGCTCACCGACCTGGCGCCGATCGTGCCGAAGGCGGCGGAGGTCCCGTTCTACTCCACCGTCACCGGAGGGCACCTCGACACCACCGGCCTGGACGCCGCCTACTGGTATCGCAACCTCCGCGAGCAGGTCCGCTTCTCAGAAGCCGTGGAGGCGCTGCTGGCCGACGGCCACACCGTGTTCGTGGAATGTGCCCCGCATCCGGTGCTGTCGGCAGGCGTCCAGGAGACCGCCGTCGCGGCGGGCGGCGACGCGGCGGTGGTGGCCACGCTGCGACGTGACCAAGGAGGACCGGCGGACTTCCTGCGGGCCGCCGCGCACGCCTACGTCCACGGCGCCCCGGTGGACTGGCGGGCGCTGCTCACGCCTGCCGTCCGGATCGACCTGCCGACCTACCCCTTCGAGTCCCGCCGCTTCTGGTTGTCCGCCGGCCACACCCCGGCCACGCGGGCGGCAGCCGTACATCCCGGGGACGAGAGGTTGCCGGACCTCTTCGCCGGTCTCGACCGGGAGGGCCGGGAGCGGGCGCTGCTTGAGCTGGCGCGCGCCCACGCCGCCGCCGTGCTCCGCCTCCCCGGTCCGGAGCTCATCGGCGCGGACCACCCCCTGCCCGACTTCGGGTTCGACTCGCTGACGGCCCTGGAGTTCCGGAGCCGGCTGAGCCGGGCGACCGGTCTGCCGCTGCCGCCGGCCCTGGTCTTCGATCATCCGACCCTCCGAGAGCTCGCCCGGCACCTGCTGGCGAGCCTCCCGACGGAGCCTGAGGTGCAATCAAGATGAACACGAGCAAGGTGCTGATCGTCGGGGCCGGGCCCTGCGGTCTCATGACGGCGGTCGAGCTGGCACGACGCGGAATCCCGGTGACGGTGGTGGACGCCGCCGAGGAGGCGGCCACGGGGTCGCGGGCGGTGCTGCTGTGGCCGTATTCCCTGGAGTTGTTCGACGGGCTCGGACTGCGCGCCGAAGCCGACAAGCGCGGCCTGCCCGTGCAGGCGCTCTGCTACCACACGGCGCCGGGCACGGTGCTGCGCCTGCCGCTCGACGCGCACCACGCGCCGCTGGTCCTGCCGCAGGAGGAGACGGTCGACCTCCTGGAGCAGGAGCTGCGCCGCCTCGGCGGCACGGTGGAACGCGGTCTGCGTGTCACCGCGGTGTCGGCCGGCGGCAACACCGTCACGGCCACGGCGCGGCGGGCCGACGGCGAGGAGGTGACCTTCAGGGCCGACTGGCTGATCGGCGCGGACGGCAGCCGCAGCACCGTACGCCAGTGCCTCGGCATCGCGTTCGCCGGGGCGCAGGTGCCCACGTCGTTCCTGGTCGCCGAGGGGCCGCTCGCGGGGGAGTTCGAGCCGGACGCGGTCAACTACTACCTGGGCCGGGCCGGCGTGATGCTCATCGCGCCGCTGCCGGGCGGCAGGGCCCGCATCTCCGGCGCGCTCGACGACCCCGCGGCGCCCGTCACGCCGGAGTCGGCGCAGCGCATGCTGGACGAGCGCGGGCCGGGCGGCCTGCGTTTCACCGAGGTGGGCCTGGCCGCGTCCTACGCCAGCAGTGAGCGCATCGCTACGAGGTTCCGCTCGGGCCGCTGCTTCCTGGTCGGCGACGCCGCCCACGTGCACACCCCGACCGGCGGCCAAGGGCTGAACCTCGGCTTCGCCGACGTGCGCAACCTGGTGTGGAAGCTCGCGGGGGTGATCGACGGGAGATACGACGCGGCGATCCTCGACAGCTACGACACCGAGCGGCGCGCGGCGGCGGAGCAGACGGTGGCGGCCACCGGCAAGATGACCCGCAGGGCGGTGCTCGGGCCGGTGGCGCTCCTCGTGCGCAACGCGCTCATGAGCCTGGCGCACCGCACCGGCGCGCTGGCCAAGCAGCTCGTGCCCATGCTGGCCGGGTGGCAGGTGCGCTATCCCGACGCGCTCGGGCTCGCGGGCCCCGGGACGCCGAAGGGGCTGCCGCAGCCGGGCACCCGCAGCCCGGCCTGGCCGCTCGACCCCGACCCAGCGGGGCGTTTCCAGCTCGTCGGCATGGGCCCGGACGGCGGCACGATGAGCCGGCGCGGCGCCGAACTCGCCGAGCGGTTGCCCACCGTGCTCAAACACCGCCACCGCGTCACGGCGGGCAGCGGATTCGTGCTGCTGCGACCCGACGGCTATGTCGCGGCGGCGGGCCCGGAGGCCGACCTCGGCCACCTCACCGCCGCCTTGAAGAAGATTCTCACCACGTCTCACCTGGAGCGATAACCCATGTCATCCGAAGAGCTGCCTCCCGTCCTCGGCGGCTACGACCTGTCGGACCGCAGCAGGTATGCCGCGGGTTTCCCGCACGACGTCTTCACCAGGCTGCGCGCGCAAGAGGGCATCCTGTTCCACCCGCCGGGCAAGACCGCCGACGGCGAGGGCTTCTGGGTGCTGAGCCGCTACGCCGACATGGTGGAGGCCGCCCACGATCCCACCTTCTCCTCCCAGGGCGGCGGCGGACGCGCCGGCGGCGGCACCCACATCGACGACCTGGCCCCCGGCGTACACGCCGGAACGCTCCTCAACATGATGGACGACCCCCGCCACGGGCTGATCAAGGAGCAGGTGCAGCCGGGCGCGAGCGGGCAGACGCTCGCCGCGGTCGAGCCCGACCTGCGCGACCTGGCGAACTCGCTGGTCGCCGAGGCGGTGGCGAAGGGCGAGGGCGACCTGGTGGGCGACATCGCCGGGCCGTTCGCGATCAAGGCGGCGCTGCGGCTGCTGGGCGTGCCCCGGGAGGACTGGGACGCGCTCGCGGCCTGGGGCGACGTCAGCACCGGCTTCGACGACCGCGAGGCGGGCGAGGACACCGAGCGTTCCCAGGTGGCGCGGCTGGCGATCTACCAGTACGGCGCGAGCCTGCTCAAGCGGAAGCGGGCATCGCCCGAGGCCGACCTCCTCTCGGCCGTGGGCCTGGCAGAGATCCCCGCGGACTCCGGCCAGCCGCCGCTCGGCACCTACGAGCGGGAGGTGTTCTTCAACCTCACCCTCGGCGCCGGCACCGAGCCGCCGCGCAACGCCATCGCGATCGGCCTGCTGGCCCTCGCCGAGCACCCCGACCAGTGGCGGGCGCTCCGCGAGGACCGCTCCCTGCTGCCCGGCGCCATCGAGGAGATCCTCAGGTGGGCGTCGCCCACGCCGTACAACCGGCGGACCGCCACCAGGGACATCGAGTTCCGCGGGGCGAAGATCAAGGCCGGGGACAAGGTGACCTTCTGGTGGGCGTCGGCCAACCGGGACGAGACCGTGTTCGAGGACCCGTTCACCTTCGACATCCGCCGCGCGCACAACCCGCACCTCGCCTTCGGCTTCAGCAGCCACACGTGCATGGGCGAGCAGATGGGACGCCTCGACGTGCGGCTGATCCTGGAAGCCCTGCTGGACCGGGTGGAGCTGATCCGGCCCGCCGGGCCGGTCGAGTGGGCGAAGGACAACAAGCACACCGTGATGTTGCGGAAGCCGGTCGCCTTCGACGGCGTCACCGAGGTGCCCGTGCCCGCCGCGCCGCAGGTGCCGCCGACCACGCTGCCGCAGCACCCGGGGCAGTACATCATCACGCAGATGTTGCCCTTCAACCCGTTCGACCCGGCCTTCCGCGACGATCCGTACACGATCTACCGCCGGATCGCCGAAGGCGGGCCCGTGGTGCGCACCCCCGCGGGCACGGTGGTCGTGACCGGCCACGCCGAGATCGTCGAGGCGCTCGCCGACGCGCGGGGCGGGTGGGGCGACGGCAGGCTGGTGGCCGACCACTTCGCCAGGGACGCCGACGGCAACCCGGTGCGCCAGTTCGCCTTCATGGACCCGCCGGACCACACGCGGCTGCGCGGCCTGGTCGGCAGGGCGTTCACCGCCAAGGTCGTGGAGGGGCTGCGCCCCCGGGCGGAGCGGCTGGTGGCCGAGCTCGTCGCCGGCGCCCGCGAGGCCGCGGCGGAGGGACCGGTCGACCTCATGGAGGCGGTGGCCCACCCGCTGCCCAGCATTCTGCTGGCCGAGCTGATGGGGGTGCCGAAGGACAACCTCGCGGAGTTCCGCGCCTGGTCGGCCGCGATCGGCCGCGGCCTCGACCCCGACTTCATGCTCACCCGCGACCAGGTGGGGCAGCGGCAGGGCGGGCGCGAGCGGTTCAACCGCTTCTTCGCCGAGCTCGCGGCGAAGCGGCGCGCCGAGCCCGAGGACGACCTGATCAGCGCGCTGGTGGCGGCCGAGCAGGAGGGCGACAAGCTCACCGAGAGCGAGCTGGTCACCACCTGCACCCTGCTCATCAGCGCGGGCTACGCGCTCACCGTGCACCTCATCGGCAACGGCATGCTCGCTCTGCTGAAGAACCCCGGCCAGCTCGCCTGGCTCCGCGCCCACCCTGGCGAGATCGCGGGGGCCGTGGAGGAGCTGCTCCGCTTCGACGGCCCCACGCAGATGATCTCCCGGCTCGTGCTGGAGGACACCAAGGTCGGCGACAGCCCGGTCAAGGCGGGGGAGAGCCTCCTGCTGGTGCTCGGCGCCGCCGCCCGCGATCCCCGCGTCTATGAGAACCCGGACCGCCTGGACCTGACCCGCCGCCCCGGTGTGCGCAACCTCGGCTTCGGCCACGGCATCCACTACTGCATCGGCGCCCCTCTCGCGCGGGTGACCGCCCAGGTGGCGGTGGGGGCCCTGGCCGCGCTCGACATGGAGCTCGCCGTGGACGACCCCGCACGCGGCGACGGCATGGTGGTGCGCGGCCTGGCCGAGCTCCCCGTCCACCTCAAGTGATCCACCCGCCCCGCCCCCGCACCGGCGGGGGCGGGGCACGCTCTAGTGAGGAGAGACCACCTGTGACGACTGCCGACCTCTGGTTCCGGAGTTTTCACACGTCCACCGCCGGCGACGACCTGCGGATCGTCTGCTTTCCGCACGCCGGGGGCTCGGCCACCTATTACCGGCCGCTGTCAGCCGTGCTTTCGCCGTACGCCGAGGTCGTGGCCGTGCAATACCCCGGCAGGCAGGACCGTTTCCACGAGCCGATCCCCGGCATCGGGGAGCTGGCCGATCGCATCGCCGGCGCGATGCGCGCGGAGGGGCCGCGGCGGCGGGTCTTCTTCGGGCACAGCATGGGGGCGGTCGTCGCCTACGAGGTGGCGAGGCGGCTCGGGCCCGCGGCGGTCTTCGCCTCGGGGCGGCGCGGGCCCTCGGTGGGGCGGCCGGAGACCGTGCACCTGCTGGACGACGCCGGGGTGATCGCCCACCTGCGGTCGCTCGGCGGCACGGAAGCCGTGCTCCTCGACGACCCCGACCTGCGTGAACTGGTGTTCCCCGCCGTGCGCGGGGACTATCGCGCCGTCGCCGAACACAGGCCGGGGGAGCGGGGCCGGCTGGACTGCCCGCTCATCGTGATGACCGGCGACGCCGACCCGCTGACCGGCGTCGCCGACGCCGAGGCGTGGCGCGAGGTCGCGGGCGGCGGCTTTGAGGTCAGGGTCTTCCCCGGCGGCCACTTCTACCTCGCCGAGGCGTGGCGCGAGGTGGCGGGCGCCATGGTGGAGATCCTGGAGAAACTCCAGATCAGAACTCGGTGAGCCGGCGCAGCAGCGGCTGCTTGGCCGCGGTGAACTCCTCCTCGGTGAGCAGGCCGTTGCGGTGAAGCTCGCCGAGGGCGGTCAGGCGGCGCATGACGGCCTCCTGGTCGGCCGCCTCGGCCGTGGGACCCGCCGTGAGCTCCGCGGGGGGCTCGGGGGTGCGCATGGCCATGTGCGTGAGTACGGCGGCGCCGACGAGGAGCGTGGTGCCGCCGTAGCGCTGCACTCCCCAGGACAGGCAGCGAGGGTCGATCTCGGAGGCCACGACGGGCGTCGAATAGGTGAGGTGGAAGCGCAAACAGCCGTAGCTGAGGCCGGACTGCGGGGCCCATTCGACACCGGTGACGTCGGTCAGGTGATAGCTCTGGGGGCCGAGCACGCTCTTGGCCTCTCTGGCGAACCCCGTCCACTCCAGGCGCACCTGCTCGCCGTCGAAGGTGACGGTGCCGTCGCCGGCACTGGCCGAGACCGGGACGGCGGTGCGGGGCATCAGGTAGGTGTCGCACGGGCCGCTCGGCACCTCGTGGATCAGCAGGGCGTTGCGCACCTCGTCCACGAAATATTCGGCGAGATCCGTGCGCTCCTTGGGCACCGAGAGCCGGTAGGGGTCGGCGGGGCTCGTGAGCTGCCCCATGGCGAGGTCGGACAGCGGGTCGGCCCCCGGGCGCATGCGCAGGCGCAACCATCCGCCTTTGCGGGCCGGCTCGAACGACACCGCGGCGACGGCGGCCAGCGGGACCACGATCTCGCCCAGCGCGCGGCGAATCTCATGGGCGTTTTTCTCGCTTGTCGGAACGATCCTGATGATCTCCCCGTCGAAGGTCCAGTTTCCATCAGGAACGTAGATCTCGGCCATGGTCATCAGGATAGGGCGCAAGGGGCCGCTCCGGGCATCGCCCGATTGGTCATGTGGAGGGCCCTCGTGCCGTTATGCGGAGGGCTCGGAAAGCCCCTCGATCGCCTCGGTCGCCGCCCGTGCGCCGGTCGCGTCCCCCGCCTCCTCGGACAACGCCACCGCCTCCCGCCACGCTGTACGCGCCGCCTCCGGATCGCCGGCCGCGGCGTGCGCCTCTCCCAGGGTGATGAGCGCCCCCGCCAGGTAGGACTTCCACCCGCGGGCCCGCCAGATGGCCACCGACTCGGTCATCCGCTTCAGCGCGTCATCGGGCCGCCCCTCGGCGAGGTCGAGGCGGCCGATGAGCCACAACGCGTCGGCGAGGTGGTGGCCCAGGTTGTATTGCCGCCCGAGCGCCGCCGCCGAGTCGGCCACCGGCCGCGCCCGTGGATCGCCCTGCAGGGCGTAGACCTTGGCCAGCACCGCCATGACCATCGTCTCCGACGACGGGTCGTGCAGGTCGCCCTTCAGTTCGAGTGAACGGCTGAGGTGGTGGTGCGCCTCGCTGTAGTCGCCGATGACGCAGTGGGCGAGGCCGAAGAACTGGTGCACGGTTGACTGGAAGCGCCTGTTGCCGAGCTCGTGCGCCAGCTCCAGGGCGCGGGCCAGGTGGGGGATGGTGTCGTGGGCCCGGCGCTCGCCGTACGCGACCGCGATCGCCAGGTGCGCGCGGGCCTGCCCGCCGATGTGGCCGGTCTCCCCGGCCAGGGTCAGCGCCGTGCGGGCCGCGTCGAGGGCCGCCTCCACCTCGCCCGTCGCGGCCAGCCCCCAAGCGCCCATCGCGTAGGCGTCCGACAGGCCGCGCTTGTCGCCGATCCGGGTGAACATCTCGGCCAGCCGCTCCCCGCCGGAGCGCATCGTGCCCATGCCGCCGCCCTCGTAGCCGCTGCCCATCCAGGTGGTCACGTCGAGCAGCCCGCGCAGCATGACGGCCTCCCCGAGCAGGTTGCCCGTGGCCCGGCACACCTCCATGACCTGCACGTTGGTGCGGCGGCACTCCTCGAACAGGCCGCGCGTGTCCAGATAGCGCTCCAGGCATCCGGCGAGATCCCACGCCAGGTCCGGCCACATCAGCTCGCACGACTGCGCGATGGCCGCCCGCAGCGCGGCCCGCTCGGAGTCGAACCACGCCACCGGGTCTTCCAGCAGCACCGAGGCCGGCCGCTCCGGCACGCTCTCGGGCATCGCGGGCCCATGGATGATCGCGTAGCAGGCCGCGGGGATGCCCTCCATCGCCCGTCCCGAAAGCGCCAGCCACATGCCGAACGCCCTGGCCAGGGCCTCCTCCCGCTCCTGTCGATCGTCGGCCAGCCCGGCCTGCTCCCTGGCGTAGAGCCGCAGCAGGTCGTGGAAGCGATAACGCACCTGCCCCGTCGCGTCGACGCCCGCCACCGTGACGAGCTGGGCGTCGACGAGGGCTTCGAGCTCCTCCGTGCCTTCGGCGTAGTCGCAGTCGAGGAGCGCCCCCGCCACCCACGAGGCGAAATCCGGCGCGTTCAGCAGGCCGAGCCGCCGGAAGAGCCGCTGCCCGCGCTCGGGCAGCCCGAGGTAGCTCAGCGCGAAACTCGCCCGCACCTCCAGGTCACCCGCCGCGAG
Organism: Sinosporangium siamense; assembly: GCF_016863435.1. Classification (GTDB taxonomy): domain Bacteria; phylum Actinomycetota; class Actinomycetes; order Streptosporangiales; family Streptosporangiaceae; genus Sinosporangium; species Sinosporangium siamense. The sequence continues at coordinate 129,495 of NZ_BOOW01000035.1, read as the reverse complement.
CTGGTCGAGGCGGCCGTGCTCGTCGCTCAACTGGGCGGCGAACGACGCGAGGCTCCAATGCGGGCGCGCGGCCAGCCGGGCACCCGCGATGCGCACCGCCAGCGGGATGTGACCGCACAGCTTCGTGATCTTGGCGGCGGCCCGCGGCTCTGCCTTGACCCGCGCGGCGCCCACGATGCGCTTGAGCAGCTCGGACGCCTGCCAGGGGTCCAGCACGCCGAGGTCGATCGTGCGCGCACCCTCCAGGCCGGTGAGGCGGGCCCGGCTCGTCAGCAGCACCGCGCAACTCGGCGCCCCCGGAAGCAGCGGACGCACCTGCTGCTCGGAGGCGGCGTTGTCCAGCACGACGAGGATCTTCCGGTGCGCCAGATGGCTCCGGTAGAGCGCGGCCCGCTCCTCCAGCGACTCCGGGATCGTCGGCCCCGGCACACCGAGCGCGGTCAGGAAACGTGTCAGCACCGTGCCCGGATCGGCCGGCCGCGCCTCGGCGCCCCGCAGGTTCACATAGAGCTGCCCGTCGGAGTAGGCGCCGGTCAGCCGATGCGCGGTGTGTACGGCGAGAGCCGTCTTGCCGATGCCCCCCATCCCGGCGATCACCGACACGACCAGCGGCTCACCCGTCCGCAGCGGCTTGTGCGCCGCCGACGAGCGATCGAGCAGCGCCGTCAGGTCGCCGATGTGCCCGCCGCGGCCGGTGAAGTCGGCGATGTCGGGCGGAAGCTGCGCGGGGACCCCCCGCTTCGCCGCCGCGGGCGTCTCACGTGCGGGTCGCCCGGTCAGGATGGTCTGGTGCAGCTCGCGCAGCTCGGGACCGGGCGGCAGGCCCAGCTCCTGGGAGGAGATCCGGCGGCCCTCGGAGTAGACCGCGAGCGCCTCGGCCTGCCTGCCCGACCTGTCCAGTGCGACCATGAGCTGCGCGCGCAGCCGCTCACGGAACGGCTGCTCCCGCACGGTGACGCCGAGCTCGGCCACCAGCTCCGCGTCGCGCCCGAGCGCCAGCTCGGCCTCGAACCGGCTCTCCAGCAGCGCCAGGCGCTCCTCGGAGAGCCGCAGCGCCTCGTCTCGGAGCTCGGGCCGGTCGTCCAGATCGGAGTACGGCCGGCCCCGCCACAGGGCCAGCGCCTGCCGGAGCAACTCGGCGGCCCGCTCGTGCTCTCCGGCGGCCAGGGCGTCACGCCCCTCCCGCCCGAGGCTGCCGAAGCGGTGCACGTCGAGCTCGCCCGGCTCGACGGTGAGCACATAGCCGCTGCCGCGGCGCTCGATGCGCTTCGGGCCCAGGGCACGCCTGAGTTGATAGATGTAGAGGCGGAGGTTGTCGGCCGCGGTGCGCGGCGGCGAGTCACCCCACAGCGCCTCGACGAGGGTGTGCTGCGGCACGGGGCGGCCCGCGTGGTGGAGCAGCGTGGCGAGCACCAGGCGTTGCTTGCGCCCGCCCAGCGTGACCTGTCCCCTGCCTGAGATCACCTCGATCGACCCCAGGACTGCGAACTCCATCCTCGGCCCCTGTCAGATGCAACCAGGACGGGCACAATCTTGTCGATCGAGCCGGGTTGGGGTCAACTCCGCAGTTCACATGGCGTGAACCCATGGCGGTGGGGGTACGGCGAAGCCGGGCAGTGAGCGGTTTGACGTGCCTGGCCCCGTTTTGTCAAGCAGCATACGGCTTTATCCGGGTGTGCTGGCTTGTTTCCGCTTAGATCGTTCAGGTGCGTCGTCCCACACCGCAGACCGCCCAGACGGACTCCGGTCTGGAACGCTGGATCCCCGGGGCGGGGCGCCACTCCGGCAGGTAGACCAGGCCCGGCCGCACCATGTCCATCCCCTCGAAGTAGCGCTCGACCTCGGCCCTCGTGCGCAACTGGCCGTTGTCGCGTTCCTGGTCGGGGCCGCCCAGCAGGGCCATGAGCCGCGCGGTCACGTTCGGGCGAACGTCGGACACCGCATGGGTGATCGCGATGAAACTCCCTGGGACGACCGCCTTGCGGAAGTGCGCGGGGATGCGGGCGGCGATGTCGTCATCTTGCACGGAGGTCAGCAGCGACATCATGAGCACCGCGACCGGCCGGTCCAAGTCGATCGTCTGCCGCAGGCGCGGGTCGTCCAGCACGAGGTCGGGTTCACGCGCGTCGGCCTTGACCATCGCCGTGGGGCCGCCGTCCTCCAGCAGGGCCCGCCCGTGCACGATCACCATCGGATCGATGTCGACGTAGGCCACCCGGGCATCGGGAACGATCTTGCGCGCGAAGTCGTGGACGTTCCTGCGGGGGGTGGGAAGCCCGCAGCCGAGGTCAATGAATTGCGTGATGCCGGTCATCGCCAAAAAAGTCACGACCCGCTCCACGCAGCGTCGCCCTTCCCTGCACATCAGCGGGAGTTCCGGCGCGATATCCAACACCGCTCGTGCCAACTCCCGGTCGGCGGCAAAGTTGTCCTTCCCGCCGAGGAGGTAGTCATAGATCCGAGCTTCGCTCGGAGTTGCCGGGTCGAAGCGAGCGAGCCGTGAAAAGTCCGCCATAGCCGTCCGTTCAGCAGATTGCTGATATTAGCCCTGGTTCAACGATGAGTGCCCATTTCAGCGGAACTATATTATGGCGCGGTGCTGATGTGGTACCGGAGAAAGAAAAGTATGCGGGGACGGCTGCACCCCCCTGCTTCACCCCTGTCTACCGGCGGCGATGACGTGCACTCCACGTCGGCGGGAGGGGGTGGGCGCGTGCATATGCAAGGTCAAAATGCACGTGCATCCGCATGGGAATGCTAACTGAATGGTGACTTCTTAGGCGACCCTTCTCAAGTGCCGTGCGGGGTGTTGATTTCCGCGATTGGATCTGCTGAAAGTGCCCTGTAGCCGTTTGTGGGCTGCGGGCGTAACGTAAAGGATTCTCACAGTAACTATAAGTGGAGCTCTGGCTCGCTAGGCCGCGAAGGAACCCCAAGATGATCACCACACATGCCGACAATGACCCGCATCCGCACTCACTTGCCCCCGAACCCCAGCAGAGCTCGACAGTTCTTCGCATTCTGCTTGGTGCGCAACTGCGCAAGCTCCGGGAGGCCCGGCAGATCACCCTTGAAGACGCGGGGCACCACATCCGCGCCTCCCACTCCAAGGTCAGCCGCATGGAGCTCGGCAGGGTCGGCTTCCGTCCCAGGGATGTCGCCGACCTGCTGTCGCTCTACGGCGTGACCGAGGAGGCCGACCGGGACGGTCTGCTCACCCTCGTCACCCAGGCCAACGCGCCCGGCTGGTGGCACAACTACAGCGACGTCCTGCCGAGTTGGTTCGAGACCTATGTCGGACTTGAGGAGGCCGCCTCCGCCATCCGCAACTACGAGGTGCAGTTCGTCCCCGGCCTGCTCCAGACCGAGGCCTACAGCCGCGCCGTCGTCGCCCTCGGCTTCCCCGAGGGGCCCGACTCCGAGATCGAACGACGTGTCCGCCTGCGCATGGCCCGCCAGCAACTCGTCGACCGCCCCGGCGCCCCCCACCTGTGGGCCCTGATCGACGAGGCGGCACTCCGCCGCCCCATCGGCGGAAGCGAGGTGATGCGCGAGCAGATCCGCCATCTGATCCGCGCGGCCGACCGGTCCAACGTCACCATCCAGGTGATCCCCTTCGAGGTCGGCGGCCACGCCGCGGCCGGCGGCCCCTTCAGCGTCCTGCGCTTCGCCGAACCCGACCTCCCCGACGTGATCTACCTGGAGCAGCTCACCAGCGCGGTCTACCTCGACAAGCCCGAGGAGGCCGACAGCTACCTCGCGGTCATGGAACGCCTGTCCATCGAGGCATCCTCGGCCGAGGAGACCCGCGACTTCCTCTCCACCCTCCTCGCCGAGGTCTGAGCGACCCCGGCCCCATGACCGGGGGCCGCACGGGCGGGTCCGCTCACGCCTTCCAAGCCAGGCGGACCCGCGCCCGCGGCCGACAGCGGAGTGTGAGCGGGCGATCGCGGTGCGTCGGCGGGGTCTCTTTCTTCCGCGTGGACCGGCTCTGTAGTCCCCGCCGGGGGTGACGGTGCGCGAAACTTCACGTCTTCGGACACGGAGAGTAGTGGAGCAATTGCGGCGCGTCGCCCGGTTCCGCGTGCTGATCTTGCTTACTATCCGGCATGTGAAGCGATTGCTGCATGGTGTGGATGTGTCCAATTGGCAGGGGGCGGTCGACTGGTCCGCCCATGCGGCCTCGGGGGTCACCTTCGGCTTCGCCAAAGCCAGCGAGGGGGCGGACTACGTCGACAAGTGGTTCGCCCGCAACTGGTTGGGCATGCGGCGCAACAGGATCGTGTGCGGCGCCTACCATTTCGGCCGGCCCAAGGGGGACCCCTTCGAGCAGGCGCGCCACTTCCTGCGGGTCGTCCGCGCGGCGGGTGGGTTGCGCCGCGGTGACCTGCTCGCCCTCGACCTGGAGACCACCGACGACCTGTCTCCCGAGAGAGTCAGCAGATTCGCCCGATATTGGTGTTACTACATCGAGCGCCGCTGCCGCATGCGCCCGATCGTCTACACCTTCCAGAACTTCGCCGGCAAGGGCTACTGCGAGGGCCTCGGACGCTATCCCCTGTGGATCGCCAGCCCGAGCCGCCCCAAAGGCCGCCCTCTCGTGCCGAGCCCGTGGCGGGACTGGACGATCCACCAATACTCACACACACCGATCGACCGCAACATCTTCCTCGGCACCCGCCGCGAACTCATCGCCCTCGGCTTCGACCCCCGCGACCGCCGCGAGCAACGAGACCGCAGGGACCGGCGGGACCGCCGAGATCGCCGCGACCGCCGCTGACCCGGCCCGGCCGGGCATCCCGCGAAGAACGCCGCTGGGATGTTCCGTACCGGCACTACCGAAGGGATCTCACCTGGCCGGCCGGGACCTCGGGATGTTTCATACCGGCGCCGGGCCTGATGGAGATCGCCCCAAGCCGGCCGGGACCTTGGGATGTTCCGTACCGGCGCCGCGCCCGAGGGAGATCGCCCCAAGCCGGCCGCCGCCCCCGGCCGACTCTGCGGCGTCGACACGCGAGGTACCGGTAGCATCGGTCTTCAGGCGGGTCCGTAACGTCGACCATGCCGTCTTCACCGATACCACTAGGAGTTCCCGTGTCTGCCGTGGCCGAACTGCGCATCACCCTCGCCGGAGCCGAGCGTGTGGTGGCGGCCGGCACGACGGCGGGGCAGGCGTTGGACGGCGGGGGCACTACAGTCGCCGCCCGTGTCAACGGGCGGCTCGCCGACCTCGACAGCGTTCTAGCCGACGGCGACATGGTCGAGCCCGTGGCCATCGACAGTGAGGACGGCAGGGCCATCCTGCGCCACTCCACCGCTCATGTCATGGCGCAAGCCGTGCAGGAGCTGTTCCCCGAGGCCAAGCTCGGCATCGGCCCCCCGGTGCAGAACGGCTTCTACTACGACTTCGACGTCAAGCAGCCCTTCCACCCCGACGACCTCAAGCGCATCGAGAAGCGCATGCGTGAGATCGTCAAGCAGGGCCAGCGGTTCCGCCGCCGCCCCGTCTCCGACGACGAGGCGCGCGAGGAGCTCGCCGCCGAGCCCTACAAGCTGGAGCTCATCGGCCTCAAGGGCGGCGCCGCCGCCGAGGAGAGCGTCGAGGTGGGCGCGGGCGAGCTGACGATCTACGACAACGTCGACGCCAAGACCGGCGACCTGCGCTGGAAGGACCTCTGCCGGGGGCCGCACCTGCCCACCACTCGCAACATCCCGGCCTTCAAGCTGATGCGCTCCGGCGGGGCCTACTGGCGGGGCAGCGAGAAGAACCCCCAGCTTCAGCGCATCTACGGCACCGCCTGGGAAAGCCGCGAGAAGCAGGATGAATACCTCCACTTCCTGGAGGAGGCGGAGAAGCGCGACCACCGCAAGCTCGGCGCCGAGCTCGACCTGTTCTCTTTCCCCGACGAGCTCGGCTCCGGCCTGCCCGTCTTCCATCCGAAGGGCGGCACCGTCCGCCGCGTCCTGGAGGACTACTCGCGGCGCAGGCACGAGGACGCGGGCTACGAGTTCGTCAACACCCCGCACATCACCAAAGAGAACCTCTTCCAGATCTCGCGCCACCTCGACTGGTATGCCGATGGAATGTTCCCCCCCATGGAGCTCGAAGGCGCGCGTTACTACCTGAAGCCCATGAACTGCCCCATGCACAACCTGATCTTCAGGTCGCGTGGGCGCTCCTACCGTGAGCTTCCGCTGCGTCTGTTCGAGTTCGGCAGCGTCTACCGCTATGAGAAGTCCGGCGTGGTGCACGGCCTCACCCGTGTGCGCGGCATGACGCAGGACGACGCGCACATCTACTGCACCCGCGAGCAGATGCGCGACGAGCTCAAGTCGCTGCTGCGCTTCGTGCTCGACCTGCTGCGCGACTACGGCCTCAACGACTTCTACCTCGAGCTCTCCACCCGCGACGAGGAGAAGTCCGTCGGCACCCTTGAGGCGTGGGAGGAGGCCACCGAGACGCTGCGCGAGGTCGCCCTGTCCGAGGGCCTCAACCTCGTGCTCGACCCGGGCGGCGCGGCCTTCTACGGCCCCAAGATCTCCGTGCAGGCCCGCGACGCCATCGGCCGCACCTGGCAGATGTCGACCATTCAGCTCGACTTCAACTTGCCCGAGCTCTTCGAGCTCGAATACCAGGCGAGCGACGGCACCCGCCAGCAGCCCGTCATGATCCACCGGGCCCTGTTCGGCTCCATCGAGCGTTTCTTCGGCGTCCTCACCGAGCACTACGCCGGCGCCTTCCCTCCGTGGCTGGCCCCCGTGCAGGTCGTCGGCATCCCGATCGCCGAGGCCCACGTGTCCTACCTGCGCGACGTCGCCAAGAAGCTGCGCGAGCGTGGCATCCGGGTCGAGGTCGACACGGCGGACGACCGCATGCAGAAGAAGATCCGCAACGCCCAGCGCGCCAAGATCCCCTTCATGCTCCTGGCGGGTGACGACGACATCGCAGGCGGCGCGGTCTCCTTCCGCTATCGCAGCGGCGAGCAGAAGAACGGCGTGCCGGTCGACGAGGCCATCGCCGAGATCGTCAACGCCGTGGAGCACCGCCTCCAGGTCTGACACCCTTACTAAGGCGGCGGGCCCTCAGGGGGCCGCCGCTTTACGGTGGAGCGCGGGAAATAAGTGGATCACCGTGTCCACCCCCGGATACGGTTGCCCGATGCGTCTGTGGACCGTGCAACACCACACAGTGCCGGCGATCCTGGAGACCACAGGCGAGCTGGCCGGCGACTGGGCCAAGATCATGGTCTCGTCCTATGCCCCCGCCTACCGGGAGATGGTGGCGGAGATGGCGCGCCGCGGCGTCGACTGCGCGGGCCGACCCCCCATATGGGCATGGACCGGGCCCGACACCCGCGACGCCGACGTAGTGCTGACGGCCGAGCTGCTGCTTGGCCCCACAACCGCCGAGGAATACGCCACCTACGTGATTCTCGACCTGATCGTGCCCGACGAGATCGTCGTACTCAGCTCATATGGGCGCTGGAACACCTACCTGGACGCGATCCTCTTCGGCGAAGGCCCGCCGTACATGGACTGGACGATCGACCCGCACGAGCAGGATGAGCCGGGCCGTGTCCAGGCATGCCTTCCCGTCCTGAAGAGGTCGTGGGTGCTGAACGCCCGCCCGTTCGAGGAGTGGCGCGAGCCGAGCGTGTCCTGACGCCGTCAGGCGGTGGGCCAGGCTTCCGCCAGCAGGTCGCGGGTCTCGCGCAGGAGTTGCGGCAGCACCCGGGTGTGCCCGACGACCGGCATGAAGTTGGTGTCGCCACCCCACCGCGGCACGACATGCTGATGCAGGTGAGCGGCGATGCCCGCACCGGCCACCCCGCCCAGGTTGAGCCCCACGTTGAACCCCTGCGCACCCCCCGCCTTGCGGAGTGCCAGCAGCGAACTCTTTGTGAACTCCGCCAACTCGGTCGTCTCCGCGGAGTCCAGCTCGGTGTAGTCCGCCACATGGCGATACGGGCACACCATCAAGTGGCCAGAGTTATAGGGGTAAAGGTTGAGCACCGCGAACACCGCCGAACCCCTCGCGATGATCAGCCCGTCCTCATCGCTCAACTTCGGGATCTCACAGAACGGGCAACCGTCCCCAGGACCCGATCCCGTAGGTTTGTTCTCCCCCTTGATGTAGGCCATGCGATGGGGGGTCCACAGCCGCTGAAACGCATCGGGCACACCCGCGCCGGCCTGCTCGATCGGATCGCTCTCCTGCATGCTTTGCAGCATAGGGGGCAGGCCCCCCTTCGTCAGGGCCGGGTGGCGCACCGCACCATACGGCGAGGCCCCCCATGACCGGCGCCCCCCGCCCGGCAGCCGTGACCGCCGCTCCTGGAACGGGGGCGTCCGGACTCGATCACAGCATGGCGAGACCCGGCGTGGTCAGGATCGCCGCGATGTCGGACAGCAACTGCGACCCCTGCTGCCCGTCCATCAGCCGGTGATCGAACGACAACGCCAACTGCACCGTCGAACGTGGTTCGATCCGTTCGTCCGCTCCGCTCCCGACCACCCATGGAGTGCGGCGAATGGTGCCGACCGCCAGGATCGCGGCCTCTCCGGGGTTGAGCAGGGGAGTGCCGGTGTCGACGCCGAAGGTGCCGATGTTGGTGATCGTGATGGTGCCGTCGGACATGTCGTGAGGTATCGACTTGCCGCTGCGTGCAGTCTCGGCCAGCGTGGTGAGCGCCTCGGCGAGTTCGAGGAGCGACATCCGGTCGGCGTCCTTGATGTTCGGCACGATCAGCCCGCGGTCGGTGGCCGCCGCGATGCCGAGGTTCACATAGTGCTTGAACACGATCTCCCGGGCCGCCTCGTCCCACGCCGTGTTCGCCTCAGGCGTGCGGCGCACGGCCAGGAGCAGCGCCCGCGCCACGAAGAGCAGCGGCGAAAGGCGCAGATGCCGGAACTCCCGCCGCGCCGAGACGACCTCCCGGAGCCGCATCGTCTCCGTGATGTCGACGGTCACGAACTCCGTCACATGCGGCGCGGTGAACGCCGACGCCGTCATCGCCCGTGCGGTCTGCCTGCGCACACCCTTGATCGGGACCCGCGTCTCCCGTCGCCCCGATCCGCCGGCGGGTGCCGGTGACACAGCGAGCGGCTCAGGGCCGGGCTGTACGGCTGCCGCCGCCCGGTGGACGTCCTCCCGGGTGATGACGCCTCCGGGCCCGCTCGGCGCCACCGAGTGCAAGGAGACTCCCAGGTCCTTGGCCAGTTTGCGGACGGGGGGCTTGGCGGAGGGGCGGGCGTGCCCCGGTGACGACTCCGGCCTTCCGGGCGCTCGGCCACCGCGCCGCCTCTGCCGTACGGAATGACCCTCGCGGGGACCGTAACCCACCAGCATCGCGGGGGCGGCATCGCCTGGGCCCGCCGTGTCGACGGTGATGATCGGTGTGCCCACCGAGACCGTCTCACCCTCCTTGACGTGCAGTTCCTTGACCACGCCGGCGTAAGGGGAGGGCAGCTCCACGGCGGCCTTCGCCGTCTCGATCTCGACGATGATCTGGTTGACCTCGACGGTGTCGCCGGGACGGACGGACCAGGTGAGGATTTCGGCTTCGACCAGACCCTCCCCGACGTCGGGGAGGTTGAAGCGCTGCAAGGACGACATGCTTCGCAAACCCTTCTAGTACGCGAGACTGCGGTCGACGGCGTCGAGAATGCGCTCCACACCGGGCAGCCAGTGCTCCTCCAGCCGGCTCGGCGGATAAGGCGTGTCATAACCGGCCACCCTGATCACCGGCGCCTCCAGGGAGTAAAAGGCATGGTCCTGTACACGTGCCGCGATCTCCGCGCCCAGGCCGTGGCTCAGCGACGCCTCGTGGGCCACCACGAGCCGCCCGGTCCTCCGCACCGACGCGAACACCGCCGTCAGGTCCAGCGGCGCGAGCGACCGCAGGTCGATGACCTCCAGGCTGTGCCCCTCCTCGGCCGCCACCTCCGCACACTCCAGGGCGGTCTTCACCAAAGGCCCGTAGGCCACCAAGGTCAGGTCGTCGCCGGTACGGAGCACCCGGGCAGCGTGGAGCGGAGCGGGATCGGGGCTGCGCTCGACGTCACCCTTCTCCCAGTAGCGGCGTTTGGGCTCAAGGAAGATCACCGGGTCGTCGGAGGCGATGGCCTGGCCGATCATCTGGTAGGCGTCCTGCGGGGAGGCGCAGGTCACGACCTTCAGCCCGGGGGTGTGCGCGAAATAGCTCTCGGGCGACTCCGAGTGGTGTTCGATGGCACCGATGCCTCCGCCGTACGGCACGCGGATCACGACCGGCAGACTGATCTCCCCGCCGGACCGGTGGCGATATTTCGCGAGCTGAGTGATCATCTGGTTGACGCCGGGGAACACGAACCCGTCGAACTGGATCTCGCACACCGGACGATAACCACGCATGGCCAGCCCGATCGCCGTCCCCACGATGCCGGCCTCGCCCAGCGGCGCGTCCATGACCCGTAACTCGCCGAACTCCTTGCGCAACCCGTCGGTGACCCGGAACACGCCCCCGAGCTGCCCGATGTCCTGACCGAGCAGCATGACCTTGTCGTCGCGGCGCATGGCGTCGCGCAGCCCCTCGTTGATCGCCTTGGCGAGCGTCGTGATCATGCGGGCACCTCCTGGGCGTCGAGCGAGGCGATGAAGTCACGGTGCTCGGCGAGCTGGGCGCGCAGCGTGTCGGGCATCTCCGCATAGGTGTGGAGGAACGGTGAATCGGGGTCGGGGTCCGGCAAGGCCCGGCAACCGGCACGCATCCGTTCGGCGAGACGCTGGGCGTCGTCGTCGAGATCGGTGAAGAAGGTCTCGGAGACGGCGCCGGTGCTCTCCAGGTGGAGGCGCAACCGGGTGATCGGATCGCGTTCGCGCCACACCTCGTCCTCGGCCGGCGAACGGTATCGCCCGGCGTCGTCGGACGTCGTGTGCGGGTTGAGCCGATAGGTATACGCCTCGATCAGCGTCGGCCCGTCCCCGCGCCGCGCCGCGTCCAGCGCCTGGCGCGTGGCGGCCAGGCAGGCCAGCACGTCGTTGCCGTCGACCCGCACCCCGGGAAAACCGAAACCGTCCGCCCGCCGGGCCGCGGGCACGCGGCTCTGGGTGGAGTAGGGCGCCGAGATCGCCCACTGGTTGTTCTGGCAGAAGAACACGATCGGCAGGTTCTGCGTGGCGGCCCACACATATGCCTCGTTCGTCTCACCCTCGCTGAGCGCCCCGTCGCCGTGAAAACACAACACCGCCGTGTCACGCGCGTTGTCGCCGTTGCCGACCAGGTTGTCGCGCACAATGCCCATCGCGTAGCCCGTCGCGTGCAGCGTCTGCGCGCCGATCACCAGCGTGTAGAGGTTGAAGTTGTTGTCCTCGGCCCGCCAGCCGCCGAGCGTCGTGCCCCGGAACAACCCGAGCAGACTCGTCGGCTCCACGCCCCGGCACCACGCGACCGCGTGCTCCCGATAGCTCGGGAAGGTCATGTCCTGCTCCCGCAGCGCACGGCCCGCCCCCACTTGAGCCCCCTCCTGCCCGGACATCGACGGCCACAGGCCGAGCTCACCCTGACGCTGCAAGGCGATGGCCTCGGTGTCGATCCGCCGGCTGAGCACCATGTCGCGGTAGAGCCCGGGGAGGTCGACGGTCGAGAGATCGAGCGGCAATCGGTCGTCGGCACGCAGCGCACCGGACGGATCGAGCAGCTGCAACGGCAGCTCCTCGCCAGGCATGTCGGGCATAGGGGAGTCTCACTTCAAGGTGGGGGAGGACATCCGTCGTGGAGCATTTCACTCCAAACCCCCTAGCCGCGCAATCAAATAGCTCAGAGATTGCCCACGGCGCAAACTATGAGACGTTGGAGGGGGCAATGTTGATGAAATCAAGCGCGGGACATACCCTGCCTGGGTGAACGATTCGGTGGAACTCGACAGCGTGGACCGCAAGATCCTCGACCTCCTGGTCCAGGACGGACGGCGAAGCATCCTCAACATCGCCGAAGAGGTGAACCTGTCGCCCGCACCCGTGAAACGCCGCATCGACCGGCTCGAACGAGCCGGCGTGATCGCCGGCTACACCGCCATCCTCGACCACAGCCGCCTCGGCGACAGCATCGAAGCCTTCACCGAACTCCGCTTCGCCGGCGACACCAACGTCGAATCCATCACCGGCACCGTGATCGACCTCCCCGAGGTCGTCGAGGTCTTCACCGTCGCCGGCGACCCCGATGCCCTCGTCCGCGTCCGCGTCGCCGGCGTCCAGCACCTCAAGGAAGTCATCGACAAGATGCGCCGCAGCGGCCACATCATCGGCACCAAAACCCTCATGATCCTCGACTCCCACCGCCGCGGCACCCGACGCCACTCGCCGGGGACGGACTGAAGCTGTCAAAGAGGGGGGCGATGACGGGATCGAACGGGGGACCTCTTCGGTGTGAACGAAGCGCTCCTCCGCTGAGCTATTCGGAATCAGCGGCTTCAGACCTTCTTCCCAAGAGACCGGGCGGCTGAGACGATACCGATCGTGACCCCCGGCGGCCGGCCCCTGCGTCTGACGCGAGCCGGCGTGTTCGCGGTGGTGTGCGCAACGGTGTCGGCCGCGGGTCATGCTTTGGCGGGTGGCGGCGCGGTGGTGCCGGCCGCGCTCGGACTGGGGTTCCTCGGTGCGCTGATCTTTGCTTACGCGCTCACGGGACGTGAACGTGGGCCGAGGACCGTGCTGGCGGCTTCGGTCGGCGTGCAAACTCTGCTGCACCAGATGTTCGGCTGGGCCTCGCCGCTGCCGGAGTTCCACGGCGCACATCGGGGATCGGGCCTAGGCATGGCGGCCGTCCACCTCGTCGTGGCCGTGCTGACCGGATGGTGGCTCTACCGCGGGGAGAGCGCCCTCGGGCTCATGCTCCGGCTGTGGGGCGGACCCACGCTCGCCCTATGGCTTTGGCCGCTCGCCGTACCCCCCGGCGTCGCAGCGCCGCGATATGCCGCGCCTCCGGAAGTGCTGGAGTCGCCCATTCTGCGCGTGATCGTATCGGCCATTCACCGGCGCGGTCCTCCGGTGGTGACGCACACCGGCTGACGGCCGGTCCTGTCGCGCGGCACCGGCTTCCGACGCCACACCTTCGGCCCGCGACTCGCTCGTCAAGCAGTCCTGCCCGGCGTGCCCGGAGACCTCGTGGCTTCGTCGGCCGCCGGCCGTGTTTGACGCGTGCCCGCGGCCGGGGGCCCGTTCGCGCCGCGCTTGGACCTGCTCGTCTCAAGAGCACATCACCTGCCCCGTACGGCGGGGCGTGCCATGTCGATCCGATCGAGCCATAGCCCAGCCCATCCCCTGCCCGTCCGGCCGGTGGCCGGCACTCGGAGCCGTCGCCGGATGCCCACCACGCACGGCGCTCGGCGAAGTGTCACGCGGACCTGGCGGTTGTCCCGCTCGCGGCGCCGCTTGTCCATGCGCTGATATGCGGCTGTCCCGGTCCATGGCCAGGTGGCTCTGACCTGTCCCAGCACTGTCTTTCCGCCGACCAAGAGGTGATCAGCATGACTGCCGCCCATGGTGGCTGGCGAGCCGTCGACGACGAACGGCTTACGGCGCTGGCGCTCCACGCCCGTGATGGCGCGGATGCGCACACGACAGCCTTCGTCCAGGCCGCTTATGTAGATGTACGACGCTTCGTAGCCCATCTGACTGATGACCAATCCGCCGACGACCTCACCCAGGAGACGTTCCTGCGAGTTCTGGGAAGTCTGCCCAGGTTCAATGGGACGTCCTCAGCCCGCACATGGTTGATCTCCATCGCGCGCCGCGTGGTCGTGGACCGCTTCCGCGCGGCTGCCACGCGGCCTGTCGTCGCCGGCCTTTCCGATTGGCAGGCCGCCGCCGAAGGGCGTCGCCCGCGCGGATTACCCGGAATGGAGGACGGAATCGCGCTGACCGAGTTGCTGGCCGATGTCCCGCGCGAGCGGCGTGAGGCGTTCCTGCTCACCCAGGTGGCAGGAGTGTCCTATGCCGAGGCCGCTGTGCTGCTCGGCTGCCCGATCGGCACGGTGCGCTCCCGGGTGGCGCGGGCCCGCAGCCAACTCATCTCCTCCCTGCTGGCGGCCGACCGTGCCGCCTAAACGACCGTGCCGCCTAAACGACCGTGCCGCCTAAACGACCGTGCCGCCTAAACGACCGTGCCGCCTAAGGCGCGAATTTCCGCATATCTGGCTCAATCCATAAAAAGGCCACGATCTATGGGAACTAGGGCGCCCAGTCGGCCGACTAATCAAACATCCGCTGGCTACGACCGGAAGTCGATCCAGTCGCTTCCGGGAGAGGAGGCTTCCATGGTCAAGAAGCCGCTCAAGATTGTCGTCCGTCGGAAGAAGACCCGCAGCCGGCTACTGAACAACCACGGCTGACAGATCCAGGCGGGTTGAAGACGGTCGCCGCCGGAGCCTCCGGCGGCGACCGGTCGGGTCGGGTTGCCCTTGCACGATGAGAGCGGGAGGAGCTTGCGTGACGCAGACGGAGTTCCGGCGGGCGCGAACATTGGTGATCTATTGGCACGACGGAGAGTTGACGGCCGAGAACTACCTGGAGCGCCGCTCCACCGACACCGAGGCCGAAAACGCGGTGGCCGTGGACCCGCAGGCGGTGGAACTTCTGGAGCACTTCACGGACTGGTCGACGGTGGAGAAGGTCGCCGCCTCTCTTGGTGAGTTCGACGCGGAGTCGGTGCGGGAGGCCGTCCTGTCGCTCGCCGAAGCCGGATTGCTGATCGACCGGCAGGGCGAGTCGCGGGAAGAGCGCTTCCTGGAAGCGTGGCGCGACTGGGGGGAGGAGGCGCGCTTCTTCCATTTCGGCACCCGCAACACGATCTATACCGGCGACAGCCTGGAGCAGCGCCGCTCGGACGCGCGCTGGGTGCGGCAGACCGGTGGAACTCCGCCGCCCATCTTCAAGTCCTATCCCGACGCACCGCGCGTCTATCTGCCGCGCGCGTTCCTGCCGCTCGGGGACACCTTCGGGGATGTGCTGACGCGGCGGCGGACACACCGCGTCTTCACCGGTGAGGCCGTGAGCCTGGCGCAGTTGTCGACGACGCTGTTTTACACGTTCGCCCCGATGCAGTTGTACGACGCCGGTGATCTCGGCACGTTGATGCTGCGAACCAGTCCGTGCGGAGGAGCCCGGCACGAGTTGGAGGGCTATGTCGCGGTGCTCGACGTTCAAGACGTGCCGCCGGGGCTCTACCACTACAACGCCGAGGTGCACGCGCTGGAACTCGTCGACGCGGATTTCGACCGGGCGCGGCTGCACCGGCTCACCTATGAGTCGGAGATGTGCACACCCTCGGCTTTCGTCTGCTTTGTAACTGTGGTTTTCGAGCGGACTATGTATAAGTACCGGCATTCGCGGGCGTTGCGGGTTACGTTGCTGTCGGCCGGGCATCTGGGACAGACCTTTGTGTTGACGTCGACCGCTGTCGGATTGGGCGCCTGGCAGAGTGCCGCGTTCCGGGACGAGGAGCTCGACGAGGCGCTCGGCCTTGACGGGTTCTCTGAAGGAGCGATGTATATGTTCGGTGCCGGGGTGCCAGTGCTGGGCGAGACCGGCATGCCTGCGGGGATTAGCCGGGCCGGCCTCACCGTTCCCCGCCGGCTTGTCGCAGCACATCCGGCCGATACCTCGGCCGGCAGTGCCATCGGGTGAGCGGATCGGCGTCCCAATACCTGCGGTTATGGCGGCACAGGTGGGTGCCGTCACTGCTGGTGGTGGGTGTGTGCGCACGAGTGCCCCTGCAGGCGTACGTCTTCGCGGTGCTGCTGCTGGCAGTGGAGCGGACCGGTTCCTATCTGGCCGCGGGGGTGGTCACCGCCGCGAGCGGCGTGGCCTACGCCGTCGGGGTGCCGGTGCACGGCCGCCTCGTCGACCGATTCGGGCACACCCGGCCGCTGACGATCGCTGCCGGCGTCAACGCTTTGGCGTTCACCGGCCTGCTGCTGGCGGCCCACCTGGCGCCGAGCACGGAGGTTCTCGCCGGCTGGGCCGCGGCGGTGGGGTTGTCGCTGCCCCCCGTGGCCGCCGCGGCCCGGGCTCTGTGGACCTCGGTGATCGCCGACGAGGGGATCCGGCGCACCGCGCTGACCGTCGACGCCATGGTGCTTGATCTCGCGTTGATCGCCGGGCCACTGCTGGTCACCGCCGTCAGCGCGGCGGCGGGACCGAGCTGGGCGGTGGGCGGCTGCGCATTCGTGCTTCTCGCCGGCACACTCTGGTTCAGCACGTTGCCGCCGTCGCGTTCCTGGACGCCTGCCCGCCGCGCGGGCAGCCTGGCCGGGCCGCTGAAGTCGCCGGGTGTCCTTCTCCTGCTGGCCGTGTCCGTGCTCACCGGGGCGCTGCTCGGTGTGCTGCGCCTCGGCTTCGTGGAGTTCGCCGACGCGGAGTCCGACCCCGCCGCCGGGGGCATGGCGCTGGCGGCGTTCGGCGCCGGGAGTCTGATCGGCGGGCTGCTCTACGGCGCCAGGTCGTGGCGCTCCGACGCCTCCGCCCGCCTGCGGGTGATCCTGGCGGGATATGCCTGCGGCGTCTTGCTGCTCGCCGCCGCCCCGAACGTGCCCGCGCTTGTGGCGCTGTCGGTGTCCGCCGGCTTCTTCCTCGCCCCCTTCGTCATCTGCAACTTCGAGCTCGTCGGCCGATGCTCCCCGGAGGGGACCCTCACCGAGGCCTTCTCCTGGGGGATCACGGCGACCTTCGCCGGATCGGCGCTGGGCAACCTCGTGGCAGGCACGCTCGCCGGTTCGGGCACGCCGTCGGCCGTCGTGTTCGCCGTGGCTGCGGGCTTTGCCGTACTCGCCGCTCTCGTCGCCCGCCCAAAGCTCCTCGGCGGGCGCGAAACCGCCGATTCGACCGGAACGGCTCCGCCTCAGCGGTCGGGGAACGCCGTCCAACCATCTGAGAAAGGTCCGTCTTGATGGACATGCCGGTGCACGGCTTCCACTACAGGCGATCAAGGTCCGCCGGAGGCGCGCGGACGCTTCGCACCGCCGTGTCGCTGGCCGCAGCGGCGGCGATGCTGCTGGCAGCCGCATGCGCGGACACCTCCGGCCGGCAAGCTCATCCGGCCCGAACGCCGGCCACCGGGACACCCGAATCCACCGCAGCCACCGTCACCGACTGCAACGGCGTCAAATCCGTCGTCGATTCCCCGCCCAAGCGCGTCGTAGTGCTCACGCCGAGTGTGCTGGAGCTGATGCTCTGGCTCGGCCTCGGCGACCGGGTGGCGGCGGTGGGACAGGAGCCGCGGCCGGGCAGCCTGCCGCAGCGGTTCTCGGCACAGATCGCCCGCATCCCCTCACTGTCGGGGAAGTACACCGCGGGCAGCGGATACAAGCCGGTGCCGAAGGAGGAGTTGCTGTCGGCCGATCCCGATCTGGTCCTCGGCGGATTCGCCAGCAACTTCGAGGCGGCCGGCGCGATCTCACAGGCTGAGCTGGCGGGCGCCGGAATACCCTCCTATCTGGCTCTTTCCACCGCGTGCAAGTCGGCGGTGACCGCCCCGCAGACCGACTTCGGGCTGGTACGGCGCGACCTTGAGAACCTCGGCCTGATTTTCGGGGTGCCCGACCGGGCGAGACAGGTCATCGCCGATATGGAGCAGAAGGTCGCCGCGGTGAAGGCGAAGGCCGGAAGACTCGCCGACGCCGAGAGGCCCACGGTGTTTCCGTTCGAATACGACGAGGGGACCGCCACCCCTTACGCGCCCGGCAACCGGCAGGCCGTCAACGCGGTCATCGAGACCGCCGGTGGCCGCAACGTCTTCGGTGACCGGAACCAGGCCTACACCAAGGTCGGCTGGGAGGAGGTGGTCGCCCGTGACCCGCAGGTCATTCTGATCGTCGTCTACGACAAGGGCGACCCCGCCGCCAACGAGGCCCGCTTCGCCGAAGCCGAGAAGTTCCTGACCGGCAACGCGGCCCTGCGCGGGGTGCGCGCGGTGACCGAGCGGCGGTTCGCCCGGCTGGTCTACGAGTCGGCCTCGGTCGGCGGTGTCCGCAACGCGGATGCCGTGGTCGAACTCGCCGGCCAGTTGCATCCCGCCTCATGAACCCGCGCCCGGCCGGGCCACCCCCGAAGAAGACCCGCCCACGGGCACGGGACGGCCGCATCACCTCGGCCGCCTACATCGCCCTGGTCGGCGTGCTCATCGCGGGCCTCGCCGCATCCGTTCTGCTCGGCACGGTCGACATCCCGGCCGGCACCGTATTCCGCATCATCGTTCAGCACCTGACCGGCCAGGAAGACCCCACCGAATGGAGCGCCAGTCAGGACACCGTGGTGTGGAACCTCAGACTGCCCAGGGCACTGCTCGCCGCGCTGGTGGGCGCGGGACTCGCCGTCTCCGGAGCCGCCACCCAGGCACTCGTGCGCAACCCACTGGCCGATCCGTATGTCCTCGGTCTGACCTATGGCGCCGCCGTGGGGGCGGTGGCCGTGATCGTGACCGGCGTGTCCCCCCTCGGCGGCGCCTCCACCGGGATGGCGGCCTTTGCCGGCGCACTGGCCGCGTTCGCCGTCGTCTACGCCTTGGCCCGCGCTGGAGGCACTCTCGCGCCGCTGCGCCTCATTCTCGCCGGGATGGCCGTCACCTACGCCCTGTCCGGTCTCACCAGCTTCCTCGTGCTCCAGGCCGACGATCCAGGCACCACCCATTCGGTGCTGTTCTGGCTGTTCGGCAGCCTCGCCGAGGCGAACTGGGCGGCGCTGGGGCTGCCCGCGTTCGTGCTCGCCCTCACGATGCTCGCTCTGCTCGCGCAGGCGAGACCGCTGAACACCCTCCTACTAGGCGACGAGACCGCCGCCGCTCTCGGCATCTCCGCCACCCGCCTGCGCCGGCACCTGTTCCTGCTGATCGCGCTGCTCACCGGCGTCATGGTCGCCCTGGCCGGAGGGGTCGGCTTCATCGGCCTGATCATTCCGCACGCGGCGCGGCTGCTCGTCGGCAGCGACCACCGCCGCCTCCTCCCCGTAGCGGCACTCGCCGGCGCCGGCTTCCTCGTGCTCGTGGACATCGCCGCACGCACCGCCCTGCACCCGCAAGAGCTCCCGGTCGGGATCGTCACCAGCGTCATCGGCGCTCCGCTGTTCCTCTGGCTCGTGCACAGCCGAGCCCGCGACACCACCGGATTGTGAACGTCTTGACAAGCCTTACCCTCCACGACGTGCACGTCGCCGTCGCCGGAACCCCGATCGTGAACGGCGTCGACCTCACCGCGCCCTCGGGGACGTGTGTGGGGGTCGTCGGCCCGAACGGCAGCGGCAAGAGCACCCTCCTGCGGGCCGTCTACCGGCATCTGCCCCTCAGCAGGGGAACCATCACCGTCGGTGGCGAGGACCTGTGGCGGCTCACGCCGCGCCGCGCCGCCCGGCTGGTCGCCGCGCTGCCCCAGGAGACCCGCTCCGACTTCGACGTCACGGCCTGGGAGATGGCCGCGATGGGGCGCACCCCTCACAAACGCCCATTCGCCGCCGACACCGCCGAGGACAACGCCGTCGTCGCCGGCGCTCTCGCTCACACGGGGGTGGCCCATTTGGCCGACCGCCGCTACGGGACCCTGTCCGGCGGAGAGAAGCAGCGTGTGCTGCTGGCACGGGCCCTGGCCCAGCAGGCACCCGTCCTGGTGCTCGACGAACCCACCAACCACCTCGACGTGCGCCACCAGTTCGAACTGCTCGACCTGGTCGCCTCGACCGGCACCACGGTCGTCGCCGCCCTGCACGACCTCAATCTCGCCGCCGCCTA
This sequence comes from Sinosporangium siamense, assembly GCF_016863435.1. GTDB lineage: Bacteria > Actinomycetota > Actinomycetes > Streptosporangiales > Streptosporangiaceae > Sinosporangium > Sinosporangium siamense. The sequence continues at coordinate 109,741 of NZ_BOOW01000035.1, read as the reverse complement.
CTGCGACCGTCTCTACGTCTTGGCCGCCGGCCGTGTCGTCGCCCACGGCGCCCCCTACGACATCCTCACTCCCCGCCTTGTCGGAGAGGTGTTCGGCGTCGACGCGCATGTCATCCCCACGCCGGTCACCGGCACTCCCCACCTCATCCTCCGCGCGCGGGACCGCGCGGATTCGCCGACCGCGAGATTGTCCGATTGACGGGAGAGAAGGCTTTGACAACCCCCCCGAAGAACCAGTCCTAACCTGTGGCTCCGACTACGGCCCGAACCAGCCCAACGTATTACGGTCCCCTGCAAGGCTAGTCATATCAATGACTAGAAGGACGAATCGAGGTGTTGGGGGATCGTTGAGTGGATCGGATGATGAGGAGTGCGTGATCCTGGTTTAGGCTGAACATTTTCAGTTGTTTGAGAAGAGAACAGCTATCAGTCCCATCGACGTCGTCGAGCCTCTCCAGTTCATCGCGCATATGCAGGCGTTTCTGGCCTGAAGTGCTGTTTTGGGTGTATTGCCGAGTGATCTAGGAACCTCTAGTGCTCATGCGACACGCCAGGCGTTCCGAAGCGTTAATTGGTGCATTGGTGATATTTAGGCTCTCGAGTCTGCGAGTAGGAGTACCCCTCGCAGACGTATTGCCTGCTGGGGAGCCCAGCACCGGTCCTCAGGGATCGGTGAGCATCGCAACGGATCCGGCGAGGGTGAAGCGGTGTGTGCCGCCGGTCAGCACCGGTCCTCAGGGATCGGTGAGCATCGCAACCTGTGCCGCCGGCCGGAAGTTGGAAGTCCCGCAAAACAGCACCGGTCCTCAGGGATCGGTGAGCATCGCAACCTGAGTGCTTCTGGCGTTGACCACGAACTCTTTGTCCCAGCACCGGTCCTCAGGGATCGGTGAGCATCGCAACACCTCCACCGGCACCACGTAAACACGCGGATCGGGGCAGCACCGGTCCTCGGGGATCGGTGAGCATCGCAAGGCGGGAGTGCAGCACCCCCGTCAGCCGCTCCCGGGCCAGTACCAGCCTTCCGAGGGCAATGAGCATCACAATGATCAGGTTGCGTCGGTGACCTCATCGTGTCCGGCAAGGCTGGCGCCGCCCCTCCGAGGGGGTGAACATTGCCACTATGTCTGCACCGCAGCAGATGTCTACTGACGACACTGATCCCGAGTACACGACGTCAGCACCGGGCGTCTTGGACTATCCGGTAAACGTCGAGTGACTCAGCTCGTACGGCCGATGCATCCCGACATCAGTGCCGATCTTCTGGCTGACATGCTCAACGGCAGGTCAGGCGGGCTACATCGACATGAAGAGAAGAGTACGGACAGATGTGTGTCAGGTGGGGCGGCGGGCGAGCACGACGGGCACTCGACTGTACCGTCGTACGACGGTGGCCAGCTCAGGGGCGATAAAGCCGAGGCACTCCAGGACCGCATCATGGTCCGCGCTGAGGTGTCGGTGATGGATCGCTCCATGGTGTGCGATCTTGTTTCGGAGGATGCGCAGGTAGTCGAGTTTGCGGTGAAGATCTCGTCGGCGTCCTCTGTAGCCGGGAAAGGCGCGATGGAGCCCGGTGCGCCAGAATCGCTGGTCGTAGGTGTTGCCGGAGCCGAGCAAGGACACCCAGAATCCGAATGGAAGTTCGTCCGTGATCTGCTCTGCGGTTCCCGAAAGTCCGGATCTGGCAAGCTGGCGGCGTGCTTCGCCGATTCGTTGCGCGGCGCCGAAGTGTAGGTCGGCAGTGGGGTTATCCCACCAATCTGGCTGCCCGAGCAGGGCGGACATCTCGCGTGTGATCACTGTACGGAGCGCAAGTTCGAGGTACTGGAGCGGTCCGTAGAACGCTTCGCTTATCTCGGTGTTCCAACAGTGGAGCCGCAGGGCGCGTGTGAGTTGTCCGCCACAAAGCATCTCATACTCGGCAATGCGCGTAGGTGACAGCAGATCCCGTAGCCGTAGGGATTCGGCCGTGTTCACCTCTGGTTACACCTCTCCTTTGACGTGCTACCGTATCGCTCATAAGCCCCGGTGTTGCCTCTGCGATGCATGCACCCGGGGCACAGCTCTTCCTTGAGGAATAGCGTCCGCCTCCGTGGTTTGGCTGCCATGATCCTTGACCTTGTATCGCCTCGGCAAGGCTCACATTCCTAGCCCGCGATTGATGGGCTCCGCGGCGACGCAGGAGAGGAAGTGGGCAGGTCCGCGGTGTGCTCGCCTCCTGGTGATGTGAAGCCTCAGCTGTGTAGGCCGCACATAGAAACGGTTGGTAAACGTGCCACTACGTCCTGTGTGTTGGCTGTCTGAGGCTACAGGGTCAGTGATGTGCCGTCCAGAAAGTCTCGGTACTTCTTTTGGCTGAACATACATGGTCATTGAATGGACGGCTTGTCTGTCGTGATCGCCGAATCTAGGATCCTTGTACAGTGTCAGTCGGCGCCCAGCGGCCTTCCTGCAACTAGTAAAGGCCGAGGATCGAAACAATGATGATGTGTGGTATGCCGCGAAAGTGGCGATAGTTGGTCAATTGCGACAAAGGTGACTCACCGTAACAAATTTCGGCGAATGTATAACCGCTCTGGTGGTTGGTTTTTGTCTGCGCCGAAAAATGTCGGCGCTATCTCCTACAGTGCATCTGGCTCAAGGATCGGGAGGGAGCGGCATGGCTGATCAGCTATTGGCGCATAGCACAAGGGCGGCAGACGGACTTCGTCATAGGCTCGACGATCATCTGCGTGCACGGGCCGCCTGGCAGGTGCATTCGGTGAGCCTTTCGATGCCGCCCCGGTGGCTGCGCATTGGGTCTGGTTCACGACGTCGGGAAAGGCAGCTGTGATTGGCAGAACGCCCGATTCACGCAGAAAGTCACGGCGGCCGAGTGGGAGGCATGCACAAACATGCCGGGACCTGGCTGGACCAGCAGGGCTTAAGGATCACGGCGGCCATCGTCTTCGGGCACCACGGCGGCCTCCCCAGCCGCGCGAGACTGAAAGTGGAAGTGGAGGGCCCTTACGCATGCTTCACCCGGCCCGAGTTCAAGACTTGAGCTATCCGATGATGACCCCGTCGGCGGCCAGAGGAGTCCTGGAGGCGATCTTCCGGAAGCCCTAATTTAACTACCAAATCGAATACGTCGATGTGCTGAAACCGGTCCGCTGGTCATCGATCCGCCGCAACGAGGTCTCCTCAATGCTGACCACGAGCTGGATCCGGGATGCGATGACCGACACCTCGGTCCGCTTCGACGCCGAGGGCGACCGCGACCAGTGCAACATGGTGCACCTACGCGACGTCGCTTATCGCATCTACGCCCAGGTCGGCCCACGCCCGCGCGCCACCGACCCGGAGGCCAGATACCGCGACCGGTCCCGCCGCCGGGTCGCACGCGGCGCCTGCTTCACCCAGCCCTTCCTTGGAGTGCGCGAGTTCTCGGCCTCCTTTGGCCCACCCACCAGCCGCCGCCCGATCGCCCACAGCCAGGCGCTCGGCGTGATGCTGCACACCATCGAGTACGGCGAAGCCGGCGAAAGCTACCGCTGGTTCATGGCCGAGCTCCACGACGGTGTCCTTGCGGTGCCGCCCCAGGGAGTCGAACTCCCCTCCGGCGCCGCCGTACGAGTCGGCGGGCGGCGGCCCACAGAGCCGTGGCGGACACCTGCTTGCAAATCGGTCCGATCGCAGGCCATACGGGCCGTGAGCTGGGCGTAGGGCTCCCCGCGAGTGGCCATGACCAACCCCGTTGGCCGCCCTTAGCGGCCCGCTGATGGCCCGGCGACCGCTACGGAGCCTTCTCGCCGGCGGACACCTCGGCGCACCGGCCGCGTACGCGATGCGGAGAGCCGCGTACGCGATGCGGAGAAACGGGATCAGGCCGGCTGGCCCGGACGTAGTGGGAGGCGGACGATGAAGGTCGCCCCTAGGCCCAGGCCCCGCGAGGTGGCCGTGATGTTGCCGCCATGGGCGCGGACGATGCCGCGGGCGATGGTCAGGCCGATGCCGCTGCCGCCCGCGGGGGCCGGGCGTTCCGGGTGCTGGACGCGTTCGAAACGGGTGAAGATCCGTGTGAGGTCGTGGGCGGCGATGCCGATACCGGTGTCCTGGACGCGGATCTCGACCTGCGGCTCCGGGTCGTGGGTGGCGTTCACGCTCACCGCCACCCGGCCGCCGGGATCGCAGGCGACTAGGGCGTTGCCCAGGAGGTTGACCAGCACCTGGGTGATGCGGCCCGCGTCGAGCAGAGCCATGACCGGTGGACCCGGGAACGTGCTGAGCGTGATCCCGCCGTCGTCGAACTGGGGCCGCAGCCGTTCGGCGGTGCTCACCGCCAGCGCGGTCACATCGGTGGGCGTGTGGTGCAGGACGAACGCGCCCTCCTCGACACGAGAGAGGTTGGACAGGTCGTCCGCGAGGCGCCGCAGCCGGTTGAGGTCGTCGGCGAGGGAGGCGAACATGAGGTCGTCGGGGGCGAAGATGCCGTCGGCCATTCCCTCGATCTGACCGCTGAGGATGGTGAGAGGGGTGCGCATCTCGTGGGCAATCTCCGAGACGAGGCGGGCGCGGCGGCGCTCCATGTCGGCGAGCGCCGCCGCCAGCCGGTTGACGTCCTCGACCAGGGCGGCCAGCCCCGGCTCGCATGGGACGTCGAGGACGTCGTCGTAGTGCCCTTCCGCGAGGCGGTGGGTCGAGGCGCTGACCTGACGCAGCGGCCGCAGCAGGAACCGGGAGAACCCCAAGGACAACACGAGCGCCGTGACAAGGCCGACGGTCAGCGCGGGCCAGACCAGTCCGATGCCGACCTTCTCCTGAATGCCCCGGGCGAGCAACTCGACCACCGCCGATTCGAGGCTGGAGAAGCTCCTATGGAGCTCGCTGTAGTCGTCGACGCCGGCCAGGACGTCCGCGGCGATGTTCACCGCCATGAGCGTCACGGCCAGCACCGCCACATGAGACAACGCCAGGCGGACGGTCAACGGCAGCGGCGGCAGCAATCGCCACAACGCCACGACCGGCTTCGCCGCGCGGGACGACATTCGGCGGACGAGCGGTGGCAGCCGCCACCACAGCGCCGTGACCGCCATCGCCGCGCGGGACCGCACCACGCGCACGGCCGACGTCAGCTCCCGTGCCGCGCCGCCGACCGAGATACGCGTCGCCACGGTCCGCACGGCTCCCCGGCGGTTCATCCGGCGGGCCGGGCCAGGAAACGGTAGCCGATGGCCCGCACCGTGCCCACGAAGCGGGGCGCGTTCGCGTCGTCGCCGAGCGCGCGCCGCAGCGTGCGGATGTGGACGTCCACCACGCGTTCGTCGCCGAAGAAGTCGCGGCCCCATACGTGATCGATCAGCCCCCGGCGGGTGAACACCCGGCCCGGCGCGCGGGCCAGGACCACCAGCAGGTCGAAGTCGAGCGCGGACAACTCCACCGTACGGCCGGCCTCGGCGACGACGGTACGCGCGTCGGGATCGATGACCAGCCCCTCGAAACGCAGGGTGCGGTCCTCGGGCGCCGGGTCCGGGCCGTCCGCCCGGCGCAGGATGGCCCGCGCCCGCAGGGCGAGCTCCCGGGCGCTGAACGGCTTGGTGACGTAGTCGTCACTGCCCGCCGTGAAGCCGATGACCCGGTCCACCTCCTCCGTTCGCGCCGTCAGCAGGATCACCGGCACCTGACTCGTGACACGGATCCGGCGCAGCACCTCGAACCCGTCGAGTCCGGGCAGCATCACGTCGAGTACCACCAGATCGGGCTGTTCGCGGGCGACCGAGGCGAGGCCCGACGGCCCGTCCGGGGCCTCCAAAACCTCAAAGCCGTCCGCCTCCAGATAGCCGCGTACCGTCATACGAATCTTGGGCTCGTCGTCAACGACCAGAATGCGCTGGGTGCTCATGCCTGTCCCCGTCCCGGGCGATCCGGAAGTGCCGGGGTGTTTCGGCCGCTTCCTGGTAGAGGGTCTCGAAGGTGTCAAGAGTGTCCGCGATGTCATGCCGGGCAACGGTCTCGCGGCTGGCGTCGCCCATGCGCGTCCGGGCCACGGGGTCGCCCAGCACCGAGCCGAGGGCCGCGGCCAGCGCCGAGACGTCGCCGGGCGGGAAGAGCAGTCCGTTGACTCCCGGGCGCACCAGGTGGGGCAGGGCCATGGCGTCGGCGGCGACGACGGGCTTTCCGGCGGCCATGGCCTCCATGGTAGCGAGGCTCTGCAGCTCAGCCGTACCGGGCATGCAGAACACGTCGCAGCGGGCGTAGGCGTCCAAGACCTCCTGGTCGTCGACGAGGCCGTGGAAGACGACGCTGTCGGCGACGCCGAGCGCGCGGGCGAGACCCTCCAGTTCGCCGCGGCGGGAGCCGTCGCCCACGATCTCGACCGTGACCGGAAGCCGCTCGTGTAGCAGCGGCAGGGCGCGCAGGAGGACGTCCACGTTCTTCTCCGCGTCCAACCGGCCCACGAACAGCACGCGCGATCCGTCGTCCGCCCTCCTCGCCGGAGACTGGGCGAAGCGGCGCAGATCCAGCCCGCAGGACACCGGAAGGATCGTGCCGTCCAGGCCCTGCTCGCACAGCAACCGTACGGCGCGGGGGGTGGGCGCGGTGACGATCCGCGCCCGGCCGAAGACCCGGAGGAAGTCACGCCAGGCCAGCCGGCAGATCGCGGTGGCGAGCCGGCCGGGCAGCGGGGCGTAGCCGATGAGGTTCTCCGGCATGAAGTGGTTGGTCGCCAGCACTGGCACGCCCGTACGCCGCGCGATGGCGGTCAGCGTCCTGCCTACGCCGAAATGGGACTGTACGTGAACCACGTCGGGTGCGATGCGGTCCAGCAACCGGGCGGCCGCTCCGCGGATCCGCCAGGGCACGCAGACGCGGAAGCTGGGATGGAACGGGGTGCCGTAAGAGGCGAGGCGGTGGACCGTCGGCCCGCCGCGCATGACGCGCTCGGACACGGCGTTCTGGGTGGCGGGGCAGATCACGTGGACGTCGTGACCACGCTCGGCGAGCCCGACGGCCAGGCGGTGCGCGAAGTTCGCCGCGCCGTTGACGTCGGGAGGATAGGTGTCCGCGCCGATGACGATGCGCTGGGTGTGGTCGCCGGGCATGTGATGCTCCTGTCGTGAGAGGCGCCGCGGGAAGGAGGTTCTTGGGAGGAGTCGGGGCCGGTGGGGATGTCGCGGGAGAGGCGGAGGACCCCGCCGATCGCAAGGGCGGCGAAGACCAGTCCCAGACCGGCGATCGGCCAGGTCAGGCCGGGTGCCTCACCGAGTACGCCAATGCCGATGGAGACGGCGACCAGCGGGTCCGTGACGGTGAGGTTCGCCACCGTGCCCTCGGGCGGCCCGTCGGCGTGGGCGCGCTGCACGAGCCAGAAGCCCGCGAGGATCGCCGCCGCGAGACCGATGAGGATGCCGAGCAGTTCCAGGCCGGCGCCGTGCGCCGCGTACCGCTCCGTGGCGGCCCGCACGAGCGTGGAGGTGCAGCCGTAGGCGGTGCCCCCGCCCACTCCCAGCACCAGGAACCTCGCCCGGCCGTTGAGCAGGCGGGTGGCAAGCCAGCAGCCGGCCACCACGGCGGAGACCGCCGCACCGACCGTGAGCAGCGCACCCGTGGTGATCGGGACGGGCACGGTGTTCAGCGCGGCGAGCACCGCGAACGCCGTCGTCCCGACGAGGACCGCCGCCAGCGCCCACCCGGTGCTCCGGCGAAGCCGGTCGCTGCGCGCCCGCAGCCCCAGCAGCACGCCCACCACGATCCCGATCACGCCCGCCGGTTCGACCACGGTCACCGGGGCCAGCCGCAGCGCGATGACCTGGAACATCGCCCCGGTCGCCAGCAGCGCCAGACCGGCCAGCCAACGGGGCCGCCGCGCCGCCGCCATCAGGGACGGCGCGTCCCCCGAAACACTGTGCTGCAGCCAGGTCCCGGCCGTGAAGCAGCACGCGTTCAGCAGCGCCAGGCCGATGGCGAGCCAGGTCACCGTTCCTCCCGGCTCGCATGCACCGCCTCGGCCAGTTGGAACAGCAGGCTCAGCTCCAGGGTTAGGGCCGCCCGCTCGGCCAGGCCCAGCCAGCCGCCGATCGCCCGCACGGCAGGGGTGGGCCGGGCGGCCGTGGCGGACAAGTGCGTGGCCAGGAAGGCGAGGCCGCCGGCGGCGCTCGCCCAGGAGATGCGGCGCAGGGTCCGCGCCTTCCTCTCCCAGCCGGGCATGCCCTGCAGCCGCCGGGCGATCAGGAGCCCGACGGCCGGGAGTGTCGCGATCGCGCCGCCCGCCGCGTATCGGTGCGTCAGCCCGCGGGCCGTGGGGACGCCGCCCTGCGGATCGGTCCGGAAGATCCCGGTGAGCGCCATGCCACCGCACCACACGCCCAGCAGCGCGGTCGCCGGCGCTCCGATCGGCAGCCGGGACCGCACGAGTCCGGCGAGCAGCGCCGCCGAACCCGCCGAGAGGCTGGCCACGGTTCCGGCGAAGACCGCGGCAGCGTTCTCGCTCAGCGCGTAGTCACTGACCGTGTGCCGCACGGTGTCCACCTGCTTCGCCCATCCGATGTGCAGGGCGGTGGCGCCGACCAGTGACCCGGCCAGCCCGGCATGGGCGGCGACCACGAGTTTTCGCGTGAGGTGAGAGCTGTCCATGACCGCTAGGAAACCGGTGTGCTGTGTGGCCCGTACGGGCGAGATCGTGAAGCTTCCGTGAAGCCCTCGGGTCGTTCCGGCACCGGGATCCGCGACCACCGCTCAGTGTCCGCGTCGCCTGAACCCGGCGATCCCGCCGTCTGGGCGCGGACCTGTCGTGTTCGAATGGAGACGCGTCACCGCACGGGACGGACGCCGACGCCGTCGAGGTAGGCCTCGATCGCGCCGAGTTCGGCGGTGCCGGCCACGGCCGCGACGTATCCGTCCGGCCGGATGAGCGCCCACTGCTCGGGCGACAGCCCGTACGCGCTCTGGACGTGGCCTCCGGTGTCGAGGATGTCGCCGCCGATGATGTGGATGCGCAGGCCTCTGCGCGGTTCCGGGACCGGGGTGTCGCCGGGCTTGTAGCCAAGCAGGGTCCAGTGTGGTCCCTGGAACAGGCTGAACAACCGCGTGGCGAGCCCGCCCGCGCCGGTGACGGGAGCGTCGGGCGCGCGGTCGCCGGACGCCACGCCCTTGTAGGGCTCCAGGCCGGTGAGCGACAGGGACGAGTCCGGGTAGCCGACATCGAGCTGGGTCACCTCGCGGCCCCGGCGCATGTCGAGGTTCTTGGCCGCTTCGAGCAGCTTCTTGGACAGGCCGAGGACCGCCTCGGCGACCGGTCGGCGCTCCTCCTCGTAGGTCGCCAGCAGCGACTCCGGCGCGCCGTCGAGCACGGCGGCGAGCTTCCAGCCAAGGTTGTAGGCGTCCTGGATACTCGTGTTCAGCCCCTGCCCGCCGGTCGGCGGATGGCAGTGCGCGGCGTCCCCGGCCAGGAGCACGCGCCCACGCCGGTAGGCGTCGGCCAGCCGGGCCTGCATCGTGAACACCGATGCCCAGGACACCTCGCGGATCACGATGTCGTCTTGGCCGCCGCGCTCATGGAGCAGGGCGGTGAGCCCTTCGGCCGAGAGGTCGACGTCCACGTCGAGGGGGACCGGGGCCATGTACTGGAACATGTCGGTGCCGTGGAGCGGGCACAGCGAGACGCTCCGCTCGGGCTTCTCGTTGCCCCAGCGGTGCCAGACGCGCGACGAGGCGCCGTCGACCCGCACGTCGGCCACGAGCGCCCGCACGTTGAGGGACTTCCCGCGGAACTCGATGCCGAGGGCCTTGCGGACGAAGCTCGATCCGCCGTCGGCGCCGACCAGGTAAGCGGCTCGCACGGTCCGCTCCCCGTCGGGGGCGGCGATCCGCGCGGTCACGCCGTCGGCGTCCTGATCGAAGCCAACGAGTTCGCAGCCGTACTCCGGGGCGTGGCCGAGTTCGGTCAGCCGCTCCCGCAGCCGGCGCTCGGTGAGGAACTGCGGAACGAGCAGCGGGATCTGGTACGGCTCGGCAGGCGTCGGCTCAGGCAGGATCCCGGCGTGCTTGTCGACCGGTCCGTCGTGGGTGTAGGTGCGCAGGGGAGGATACGCGCCCCCCGAGGCGACGATCCGGTCGACCACGCCGAGGTCCTCGAACACCTCCTCGGTGCGCGGCTGGATGCCCTTGCCGCGTGAGCCGATGAACGGGTGCGGCGCCTTGTCGATCAACCGAAACGCGATGTTCCTGCGGGCGAGATCGATGGCGAGGGTCAATCCCGCCGCGCCGGAACCACAGATGATCACGTCAAGGTCTTCGTTGCGTGCCACGGTTCACCTTTCCGTCGGTGGCGGTCGGCCGGGCAGCCCATCCCGCCCGACCTGACTTTAGGTGTATTTAGCACGGAGTATGCTTCGCAGCCGAAGCGGTCGTCAAACGTTTCCCCATGGCCGACACATCGCCCCGGCAACTTCCCGGCCATCGAGAAAGGCGTCTTGAACTGGTCTTTCACGACCCTTCACGCATGGAAGAAATTCTGCTCCAAGTGTTGCGACCACACTGTCCCAGTGGCGGGAAATTATGTGTATTATGAGCGCATCTACACGGAGGTGATCGCCCTGACCATCCGTTCCCACGCCGGTCATGAGGTGACCGATCACCCATCGCGGGAACGGCGCGGCCCCCGCCACGCCTCGCCATCCGCATCCGCGTCATCGCCATGCGAAGGCGGCGTCTCCCCCGGGCACCGCCGGCCTACCGGAGGCTGCCGGTATTCTCGCCTTGGCACCTCCCCGTCCGTCCGCAAGGGCACGTAAGGCATCGGTGGCGAGCATGGCTTCCCGACACCGCCGGCACATCGCGTTCCGGCGCCTGCATGAATCGCTCGTCGACCTGATCGCGCTCATGAACCTGCCGCAACGCGACGAGGCCCTCATGGCCGAAGCAGGCATCGATCTCGACCGCGCGTTGTTCAAACTGATCGTCGGAATCCGGCGGTTCGGGCCGATCGGCGTGGTCGAACTCGCCGAACGGGCAGGACGCGACCACACCACCGTCAGCCGGCAGGTGGCCAAACTCGCCGAACTCGGCTTGATCGAGCGGCGTCCGAACCCGGCGGACCGACGGGTCAAGGAAGCCGTGATCACCAGTGCGGGCCGTCGCATCACGGACGCGCTCGAGGCGGCCCGGGAGAGGCTCGTCGACTCCGCGTTCGCCGAATGGAGCGACCGGGACCTCGTTCAGTTCGAGCAACTGATGCGCAGGTGCGTCGACGACATGCTCGCCATGTCCGCGGCCGACAAGGAAGAGGGCGGCCAGTAGTGCCGCTCAGCGCTGAACAGCATCACCTGGCAGGCCTCCGATCGGCCCCGAGCAGCATGGCACAGCCAGATAGCCGTGACCACGAAGGTCTACACCGAAGCAACCGATGAGGCCACGGAGGAGGCGCTCAGGAAGCTCGGTGGCACGCTCGGGACGTGAGGCAGCCGCCGCCCGCTGCTGTACTTCGCAGCTGAACGGAGATCAAAACGGCCACTTCCGAAGGTCGGAAGTGGCCTTTCAACTGGGTCGGGGTGGCGGGATATGAACCCACGGCCTCTTCGTCCCGAACCTGATTGGGTGGGCCTAGGGGTGGGGGCGATACATGCCCTCACCTGGCCGTAGCATCCCAGTCGGTTCAAGGCCGTTCGCTTTCGTGCGTGGCCGTTGTCACTCGCTTAGTCACTCAGATTGTCGGGAGGACGGCGGGCGCTCACGATGAGGGTGCCCAGCAGTTCCTGCTCGGGTGCAGGGTGAATGCGTGCGTCCACATCCACGTAGCCATGATCGGACAGGATGTCGGCCCAGGTCGCTGCTTCGTAGGCCCACCGGTACAGCCACACTTGGGGCCCCGTGAACCCGGCTCCGTAAATGCCTTGTGGGCCGTAGGCGCCGGGGACGGCAGGTGCGTGGGAGAAGGCGAGGCGCCCGCCAGGCTCCAGGCGGTCGAGTACGGCGGGCAGCAGGCGGGCCGGGTCGGTGAACCAGGCTGCGCCCCAGATGGAGTAGATCGCATCCCAGCGGCGCCCGGCCACATCGGCGAGGTAGTCGAGGACGTCGGCCTGGATGAAGTCGACGCCGGGCAGATGCCCCCACCGCGCGGCCGCGCGCTGGCACTGGACGGACGAGATGTCCACGCCGTGGGTGGTAATGCCTTTCGCGGCGAGGGCGGCCACCGCGTTGCCGCGGCCGAACCCCAGTTCCAGGGCTGTGGCGGGTTGGCCGAGGAGTTCGTCACCGGGGCCGTGCCCTTTGTACTGGCACCAGCCGAAGGCGTGTTTGAGCGCTTCTTCGGGCGTCTCGGTGTCGGCCTGGCCGATGCCGTACCGGTCCCAGTACTCCGAGGGACCGGTGGCGTGTGTGGGGTGAACGGGTGTGGTCAACGCTGCGAGACCTTTACGGCGGCGACAGGACCCCGCTCACGCTACCCACACCCATACATGATCACCGGTGATTGCGGACCGCCCCGTGCCGCCGTCAATGTACCGAGAGCAACACTCCGCAAGAGTCAATGGCAGTCGGAGCCGGGGTGGCACGGGGTGCACTTGCTGCCGTCGCGCTCCCAGAGCGGCCAGTCGACGGCGAAGCCGTTGCTCTCGATGACGTGTGCGGTCTTCATGACGGATCCGTCGTACTTGAACTCGATCTCCGGCGTGTGCTCCAGGAACCCGCCGCTGAAGTTCCTGGCGCAGAAGTCCCGATAGTTCACGGTGTCGAGAATGAACCCGTGGACGGCGATGTCGATCAGCGGGCCGCAGCCCAGTCCAAGACGCCGGCCGAACTTCTCCATCGCGGTGATCAGATAGGCCACGGCCTGGCCAAAGCAGCGCTCGGCCATCACGGTGTCCCAGGGGTGGTCTCGAGTCAGCAGCTTGATTTCGCGCTCCCACACCTGCGCTGAGACGAAGGAGCGCGGGTCACGGACAGTAGTACGCGTGCTTTCGGTGGTTGTTGCTGTCATCGGGGTCCTCCAGCGCGTGGAAGGTGATCGGACACCCTTGAGTCAACGATGCAGGGCCAGATCGGCTCAATGCCGCCCAAGGAGGTGAACAATGTCGAGCGCGGCAATAGCGCAACAGCCGACCTGCGGCTTATGGTGCGCCTGCTGAACCCGCGTGCAGTGAAAGGTGTGGCGACCATGGCTGTCAGCCACCGTCGTCGGGCCGAGCTAGCCCGTCTGGCCGCCCGCATCCGCGCCGAGGCCCAGCGTACGGGGATGCCGGTGCCGCTGATCGCCGAGCAGATTAGCCGCCTTCTCCCGACTGTCTCGGCCTTGGAGGCATGGCGCCTGGCATATGGGTGGTCGCGCCCGGAGGTGCTGGAGGGGATCGGCAGGCTCTACACCGGTGACGGGCTTGCTCGGCCTGGTGCGACCACGGCGATGCTGTGCCGCTGGGAACACGGGGCGGCGCGGCCCTCGCCCGAGTATGCCCAGGCGCTGTCGCGGTTGTATGGCGTGCCGTTGTGGAGGTTGGGCCTGCCGTACCCCCACGGCCCATCGCCGCCCTGGTACCGTCGGCCCATCGCCGATTCCGGGCAGGAGGCAGCCGTGGAGCACAGCAGTCTCAAGGCCGTAGCCGACAGCGTTGCACTGCAAATGGAGGCCGAAGGCGCGTCCGGGCCGGCTACCCGCGACCTGCTCGCCCAGGCCCTTGACTTCTACGCTCTGGGCTACGGAGACCACCCACCTGCGGTCCTGGCCGCTGAGGTGCATCGGTGCCGTTCCCTGGTGGTGGGCGCGCTGCGCCCCCAGCCAGGCGAACAACAGCGGCGCGAGCTGCGGCGCGTAGCCGGATGGCTTTCGGCGCTGCTAGGCAACCTGGCCTTCCACACGGGCGATGCCTCCGGCGCGCACATCCATTTGGGTACCGGTGCCAGGCTCGGGATCGACGTCGGTGAGCACCGCCTGGCCGCCTGGTCGCTGGGCGCGGCATCCATGGTTGCCTTCTTCGAAGGGCGCGACCAGCACGCGTTGGAGTTGGCTGAGCAGGCGGGAGACTACGCCGACACTGAGCTGCGTCGCGCCCAGATTGCTGCCTGGTGCCGACTACGCCCGTTGGCCCGCCTCGGGGAGGTCTCCGAGGCGCGACGCACAGCTGATGCGGCTCGTCGGCACATGGATGCCGCAGGAGGACGGGGGAAGCCGGGCCGGTTCGGGTTCGACGCCGCTGAGTTGCATCTGCACCTGGCGGAGGCCCACCTCGACCTAGCCGAACCGGGACGCGCCGCCGAGTACGCGCAGGCCTCAATTGCATCAAAGGCCGTTGGCTCGGGAGGGTGGGCCGCAGCCACTGGGGTCCTGGCGCGTGCCCACGCCGCCCGGCGCAGGGCTGACGACGCGTGCGCCTTGGCTGGTGCTGTGCTTGATGAGGTGCCCCCGCAGCGACTGCGTTCGACCACCCGTAGGCGGTTGGAAACACTGGTGTCCGACCTTCGGGCTCAACGCATCACCGGACCGCAGGTGCGCGAGCTAGCCGAGCGGATCGCGCTGCTTCCTGCTTCAGCTGCGCCGAGTCGCTCCAGTCCTGAGCCCAACGGCCACTGAGCGGCGAAGTTCGCCGGAATACTACTTTAACCTGGTCGAGCCGCAGTTAGACGCCTGGCCGGCATTCTGGGATTCTAAATATCGTTCTCGCTTGTATGTAGCATTTCTGTTACTCCGCTAATGGCACTCGCGATAGAACGGCCTGTCGCTCGGATCTCTCCCCGAATCTTCTCCAGCTCTTGAACGCCCTGGTGGACCGACTTGACGCCCAGCCGGCCAATGCCACCCATATAGATGTTCAGATCGATCTTATGGGTGAGCGTCTCGACTCTGCCGAACGGACCTTCAGCATCGACTGTGACGGTATAGACCTTGGGTAGCGATGAGTTAAGCCGTTCGTGGGTGACATCGAGGAAGAACTCGAGACGATGACGTGGAGGGATCTGCGGGATACCGTCGGTGAAGATGTAGATATCAGCGATGGGATCTGCCTGTACCTCGTCGAGATCCCGGACTCGTTCAAGCGGAGGATCGAAAGCGATCTTAACATTGCGCGCTACGCTGGGCCCAACATTCTCAATCACGAGGTCAAAGACCTGCTTCACATGACGGTTGAGCTGAATATCTACCATCACGTACGGCTCTTGTTGTTCACGGTGTACTTGTTCCGACAGGGCCAACTGGCGACTGGCGATTTCTGCCTGCTCGCGAGCAGAGGCCGCTTGATCGTTAGCAGCATCTGCCGATCTCTGGGCACCGGCTGCCTGATCAATTGCTGCTTGAGCTTGGCGTCGTGCATACGTGGCTACCCACACAGCGACGATGAGGGCCGCTATTGCAGTGGACACAGCGACGATGTCTGTCCATACCATGCCCGATTCCGCTGCTGACGTCGTATGCCCTTCGTAAATGTGCCTTCGCCTGATGACATGAGCAGGGTCTAGCTCTTCAATGCAAACAACCCTAGCCCACCCACTGACACCTCTAGTGTGTTGTATGAGTATTGAGCAAGCACGGCCCTCCGAGGCTCAGCGTGTTTGGAAGCGGTTGCTTGGGCGTGCTGTCAAGACTGAGGCATCGGAAGCCGTCTACCTCTGCCTGATATCTGCATGGCTGCGCTCAAGTTGAGAAAAGAGCGCCAGGAGCAGGATCGAAAGGCTCATTCGGAGTGCTGGGAGGATGCGGGTCGTATTCACGACGCGCAATGGCAAGCCTATGGAGCCGCACAACTTCAACCGCAGGTTCGATTTTCGCGTCGAGCAAGCGGGTGTGCATCGGATCACCGTGCACGGCACTCGGGGGACCTGTGCGACGCTGCTCGCCGCCCTGGACGTTCACCCCGAGTGGCCTGCGGATTCTCCACCACAGCCAGATAGCCGTGACCACGGAGGGCTCACCGACGCCACCGAGCAGGCTCTCAGGAAGCTCGGTGGCACGCTCGGGACGTGAGGCAGCCGCCGCCCGCTGCTGTACTTCGCAGCTGAACGGAGATCAAAACGGCCACTTCCGAAGATCGGAAGTGGCCTTTCAACTGGGTCGGGGGGCGGGATTTGAACCCACGGCCTCTTCATCCCGAACGAAGTGCTCCTCCACTGAGCTACTTGCGCAGATTGACAGACTCAGGGGTCTGGTCGACCCGGGTGGTGAGCACCTGCCCGGTGCCCGGCGGCACCGGGCCTGTTTCGGAGTCGGACATGTCATGCCATTCGGCGGCTGTGATGAACAGAGTTGTCCCGTCCGGGCCGCCGAGCGCGCAGGCGAAGCACCCTCGGTCGATGTCGACCGTCTCAAGGACCTCGCCGCCCTCGCGGATGCGGACACAGCGCTTATTGCCGACGTCCGCATACCAGACGGTGTTCTCGGGGGCGACACAGATGCCGTCGGGGTGGTCGGTCCCGGTTTCGGCCCAGACGCGGCGGTTGGACAGGCTGCCGTCCGGGGTGATGTCGAAGGCCGTCAAGCTGTTGCGGTAAGAATCCGCGACGATGAGCGTGGCGCCGTCGGGCGTGACCGCCATGCCGTTGGGGAAGGCGATGTCGTCGGCCACCCGGCGCACCGAGCCGTCCGCCGTGACCAGGGCGACGAAGCCGGGCTTGAACTCCTCGCCGCTCATCATGTCGAAGCCGATGGCGTTGACGTAGACGTTGCCTCGGCCGTCCACTGCGATGTCGTTCCAGCTTGCCTTGCCGAGGTTCGCGTGGGTGGCCAGGGATCCGTCGTTCTCTTGGCGGAGCAGCTTCCCCTCCTGTGAGGAGACGATCACCAGTCTCCCGTCAGGGAGCCGGGCGGTGCACAGTGGGAACGACTGCACTCGTGCGACCACCTCGGTGCGGCCGTCCAGGTCGACGGCGATGACCTCACCTGCGGTCCAATCGGAGAAGTACAACCGGTCTCCGTGCCAGCGTGGGGACTCGACCAAGCCTCGCCCGGTGACCAGTGTTTGTACCTCGTTCATTGCGGCGTGCCCCTTCCCTTCGCCGACCTGGCGTCGGTCTTCAACAGCTACACGAACCGCCGGCGGTTCGATCGACAGATTTCAGTACGACAGAGCAGCGAAGGGCGATTGTTTACAAGAGAGAGCCTGTGCGCACCGAACTGGACGCGTCGGGGCAACAACTGCGCGCTCCACCAGCGGGCTTTGGTTGCCGGCCGGGGGGGACTACGGAGGGCACGTCTTTGGCCTGGGGCTATCCCTCTCGTGGGGAAGGATCGATGCGGGGGCACGGCACTCAAATCGGGTGCTGCTCCGCTAGGTGAAGTGCCACACGAAGCTTGGTGGAGTTGAGGAGGCCGAGCCGCAAAGGCGGCCACACGTACGGCGGTGCCGTACACGGCGAGGGCGCGTTGCCCTCGCCGTGTGCGGGGGTCAGGCCGGTTGGGTGGCGCCGAGGGTGCCGGCGGGGCCGGTTGGGCGGGGTTCGGGGGTTTCGGTGGTGTCGTCCGGGGTGGGGGCCGGAGTTGGGGTGGTGGGGTCGTCCTGGCCCAGGGAGGCGATGCCGACGGACAGGACCAGGGGGACGGCCAGGGCGAGGGCCATGGAGAGCACGGCGGCGCCCGAGTCGTTAACCAGGGTGCCGACCACGCCGCTTACCAGGGTGCCGATGAGGCCCGCGCGGAGGGCGGGGGAGTGGGTGAAGGCGGCGGGGATGACGCCCGCACTCGCGGCGCCGGGGCGTAGGACGGCGAAGATGAGGAAGGCCAGGGCCGCGATGACGATCGGCATGAGGTTGGGGTTGAGCAGGGTGCGCAGCATCGCGTCGAGTTTGCGGAGGATGACCGGGAGCGCGTCGCCGGTCAGCACCTGTCCGGCGAAGCGGCCGAGGTGGGTCTGGGAGTTTGGGGGGCGCATGTTGTCGAGGAAGGCGATGGCCATCACGGTGACGCCGCCGGCGACGCAGAACGCGCCGAGCTTCACCAGGGAGACCTTGCGTCCCGCCACGAGCATCGCGGTCACCGCGATGCCGGGCAGAAAGGCGATGACGCCGCCGAAGTCGCTGCCCACGCCGGGCCAGCCGCCGAGGATCATGGCGACGCCGCCCGAGGCGGCCACCACGATCGCGCTGAGGCCGCGCCGCCCCTGGGCGGTGAGACGGTGGGCGACGACCGTGGCGGTGAGGAGCACGGAGGTGGCGAGCAGCGCGAACGGGATGTTGCCGAGGCCGTAGTAGCGTGCCCCGTTGATGCCGTTGAAGCCCATCACGCTGTTGAACTGAAGCGTGGTGCCCGTGATCAGGTCGCCGACCAGGGTGGCGGCGGTGACCGAGGTGACCACCGCGAGCGGGCCGAGCGGCCTGTGCCGCCACGGCCCGGTGAGCGCCACCGTGGCGATCAGCAGGGCGCACCCGAGGATGCCGCCGACGAGCGTCGCCATCGGCTGCCCCGCGCGGTGCCACGGGAAGAGGTTGACGAGATAGGTCGACGTGGGCAGTGAGGCGAGGGCCAGGGCGGCGACCCGCACGGCGGGGAGCCCGGTGCGCCGGCGCAGCAGCAGGATGGCCACGATGTAGAACAGCACCTGGAGCCCGGCGAGCGTCCAGAAGAAGCCCGCGCCGAGCCCCCTGATGGTCTGCCCTGCCGTCTCCTCGTCCATCAGGCGGTCCCTGGCGTCCTCAAGCGAGGCCGCACGCCGCTCTCCCGCCTCCCACGGCACGCCGACCACCCCGCCGGGGATGGGGACGCCCGCGACGGTGAGCAGGGTGGTGGTGAGGTCGGGCAGGATCGTCATGTCGTCGCGGTGCGTGGAGACCGCGCCGAGCGTGCGCCCCTTGGCGTCGGGGGCGCGGAGCGCGGCGACACGCAGGTGGGGGACCGTGCCGTGATCGGAAAGACCCGCCACCATCACGGTGGCGCCGGCGGGGAGGGCGGCGAGCACCGCGCGGACCTGCTCGTCGGCCGCGCGCACGGCGGCCTGGCGGTCCGCGGGGGCGAGCACCTCGGGCTCCCTCGGCATATAGCCGGAGGTCAGGTAAGGCTTGATCAGGGTGTCCACGTCGACCACGGTGATCCGGCACCGCTTGAGTCGCTCAGGGTCGAGCTGCGCCGCGGACGGCACGTAGTCCACGACCGCACCCGTGGGATCGGCGAGTGCCACGGCGGCGCCCGGTCCGACGGCGACGGCGCACTGCCCGGCGGCCTTCACGGCGGCGCCGAGGGCACCGGCGTTCTTCTGCCCGCCGGGCTCGATCAGCGACGCGAACCCGGGCACCACGGCACTCGTCCCCCGCTGCTCAGGCACCGGGGGACCACCGCACCGGCCGCCGACGGCCGACCTGATGCCGGCCGACACGGTCAGCCACGAGTCGTAGGGGCAGGACACCGAGCCGACGGTGCGCACCGACAACGACCCGGCCGCGCCCTCGGCGGCGAACGCCCACAGACTGGGAGTGTCCTTGGGGGAGAGGTCGCTCCACATGAGCCCCGGCACCCCGATAAGCGCAACCGGCCCGGCCGCGACGTGTTCGACCGCGGACCCCGCGGACCCCGCGGACCCCGCGGAACCCTCGGAACCTGAGCTGAGAGCGCCTGGTGCCGTGTCCCCGAGGCCGAAGGCGGAGGCGCCGTGTCCAAGCGACGACGCCCCGGACCCGGACACGCCGCGATCGGACGCCGTCTCCCCGGACGCGGCGAGCGCTGGAACCGCCGCGCCGAACGCCAGGGACGCGGTGACCACCGCCCCCATCAGCACGCCCGCGAGCCGTGCGACCATCGTGCGCCTCACTTGCAACCTCCCCGTGGAGTCCCGGCCGGATTGGGCGGGACCGCGCGACCACCGCGCGTCGGTGACGACCGCCGGGACCGCCGCTCCGGAGGCAAGATCCACCGAGGAGCTGCGGGCACCCCGGCCGATCCGATTAGACCGTCAACCCAGGCACCGTAGGGCAAGATCGTGTTTGCGGTCCACAGATTCACGGAACTCACCCAAGGCCGCGCCTCATATCCACCCGAATGAGATCTCGCCACCACCCGAACGGCTGGATCACCGCGATCACTGAGGGCTGGGGCCGATGCGAGGAGGCCCGTACGGCGCCGCCGCCTGGGACGGGCGGCCCCGGTGCCCAAGCCGCCTGGGACAGGCCTGCGGAGGCGGCCTCGGCTCAAGAGCCACGAAGACCGTGGCATGCGGCCAGGCTTAGGGGCCGTGGTGCCACGGGGACCGCCGTACGGCGGAGCCCGCACGGGGAGAGGTCCCAACGGGCGGATGGCCAACCGCCAGGTGAGCGGCGCGCTGCGGGCAGCGTACGGGCGGCCTGACGTGCGCCAGGGGCCGGCCCGGCAAACCGTACGGCGGTGCCCGCGGGGCGTTTGGTTGCGGGGGTCAGGAGCCCTTGACGGCGAGGATTGTGGGTTTGCTCTCGTTGGTTAGCCGGTCGAGGGAGGTCACCAGGTAGGTGCCGCCGCCGCGGAGGGGGAAGCTCTGCCGGGTGCCGGCGACTGCGGGTTCCACGGCGAGGAGGTGGCGGGCGTCGGCCGTGGTGCACGCGCCGGGTTCGCCCTGCACGCGGTAGACGGCGTAGCCCGTGGCGCCCTGGGCGGAGGCCCACGTCAGGTTGCCGCCCTCCTGCTTGAGGTCCGCGGGCGGGGGCGGGGCCTGGCCGCCGCGGTCCTTCATGAGGGGAAGCAGCGCGGGCCGCGCGTAAACCGTGGAGGAGATGCGGTCGAGCACGCGGAGCGGGTTGGTGCCGAGCTGCTTGGCGCTGAAGAACACCTCCCCCTTGATCTCGCCGATCTTCCTGTTGAGGTTGATCTGATCGACCAGCTCGCCTGGCTTCTTCCACGCCGGGTTGACGGTGGTGCCCACCTGGTAGAGCGCCTGCCCGATGTAAAGCTGGACGTCGGTGCCCTTGACCTCCTTGGCCCACCAGGGCGCGAGCACGTTGTAGTCGGCCGTCTTGAAGCCCCTAGGCCAGTAGAGCTGGGGCAGGACGTAGTCGACGGTGCCCTTGCGAATCCAGTGGCGGGCGTCGGCATAAATCGAGTCGTAAGCCGACATGCCGCTGGTGGCCGAGCCGGTCGGGTCGTTGGACTTGTTGCGCCAGATGCCGAACGGGCTGATGCCGAACTTCACGTAGTTCTTGGTGTCGTGGACGGCCTTGTCCACCTCGGCCACGAGCTTGTTGACGTTGCCGCGGCGCCAGGCGGCCAGGCTCTTGCCCTTGCCGTATTTCGAGAAGGCGGCGGAGTCGGCGAACGGGGTGCCCTTGCCGGGATAGGGATAGAAGTAGTCGTCGAAGTGCACACCGTCGACGTCGTAGCGCTTGACCACGTCGGTGATCACCTTGACTACGTGCTCACGCACCGCGGGCAGGCCGGGGTTGTAATAGAGCATGCCCTCGTGCTTGACGGTCCAGCCCGGGTTGAGGCGGGCGGGGTGGCGCGGGGGCAGCGGGGTGGTGTCCGAGGCGGCGGCGCGGTAGGGGTTGAACCAGGCGTGGAACTCCAGCCCGCGCTTGTGGGCCTCCTCGATGAGGAAGGGCAGCGGGTCCCACCCGGGGTTCTTGCCGGGGGCGCCGGAGAGCCACTGGGACCAGGGCTCGTAGGGCGACTTGTAGAACGCGTCGGACGCCGGGCGCACCTGCACGAACACCGCGTTGAGCCGCCGGGCGGCGGCGTTGTCGAGAATGCGGGTGTATTCGGACTTCTGCTGGGCGATGGGGAGCCCGGCGCGCGAGGGCCAGTCGATGTTCTTGACGGTCGCGATCCACACGCCCCGCAGCTCGCGCTTGGGCCGGCGAGGGTCCGGGTCGCACGAGGTGGTGGCCGAGGTCATGCCCGCGCCGGCGGCGGCGAAGGGCATCGAGACGGACGCGGGCTTTGGCTTGGGCTTGGATTTGGGCTTGCCGCTTGGGCCGAAGGCGTAGGCCGCGCCGGTGGTGGCGATGGAGAGAGCGGCCACGACGATCAGTGGGCGTCCGGTTCGCATAAGTCATCAGTCTTGCACCGCCACCGGCATGCTTTCGCCTGAAGAAGGAATTCGACTCGTGATACCCAGGTAACGTCGGGTGATCGGCGGGCCCGGCGCGGCAAAGGGCGTTGGCGTGCCGCCTGAGACACGTTATGCCGCCTGCTGCGGTCTGCCGGTAGGTCAGGCTCCGGTCAAGAGCACGTTATAGCGGGGAGCGGAGCGGCTCACCGGGAGCCGGTCCGCTCCGGTCCGGTTCGGTCCGTCCGATCAGGCCCAGGCACGCAGACCCACCGGGAGAAACCGGACGGCCCCACGCACGCAGTTCCACTGGAAAGAAGCCAGACGGCCCCACGCACGCAGTTCCACTGGAAAGAAACCGGACGGCCCCACGCACGCAGATCCACCGGAAAGAAACCGGGCGGCCACACACAGGCGGCCGCCCGGAACCCGATCAGGCCGTCACGTGGAAACCACCTTGTCCGCCAAGTGCGACGGCAGCGGTTCGTAGCGCAGGAACGTGCGGGTGAACGTGCCCGTCCCGTGCGACATGGACCGCAGGTCGATCGAGTAGCGCGTGATCTCCAGTTCGGGCACCTCGGCCCGCACCAGGGTGCGCCCGCGGCCGACCGGCTCGTTGCCGAGCACCCGCCCACGCCGCGAGGACAGGTCCGACATCACCGCCCCGACGTACTCGTCCGACACCAGCACCGCCACCTCGTCGACCGGTTCGAGGATCAGCGTCGGCACCTTGGCCGACGCTTCCTTGAGAGCGAGCTGGCCGGCGATCTGGAAGGCCATGTCGGAGGAGTCGACCGAGTGGGCCTTGCCGTCGTACAGGGTGACCCGGATGTCCACCATGGGATAGCCCGCGACCACCCCCCGCTCCATCTGGGCCCGCACTCCCTTCTCCACCGAGGGGATGAACTGCCGGGGCACCACGCCGCCCACGATCTTGTCCACGAACTCGAACCCGCGCCCGGAGGGCAGCGGCTCGACCTCCAGATGGCAGATGGCGTATTGCCCGTGGCCGCCGGTCTGCTTGACGTTGCGCCCCATGGCCTGGCACTTGCCGCCGAAGGTCTCGCGCAGCGGCACCCGGAGCTGGACCTGTTCGACCTCGACGCCGTGCCGCCGGGCCAGCCGGTCCAGGAGCACGTCGGCGTGGGCCTCGCCCATGCACCACAGGACGAGCTGGTGGGTCTCGGCGTTGTTCTCCAGCCGCAGGGTCGGATCCTCGGCCACGAGCCGTGAGAGGGCCTGGGAGAGCTTGTCCTCGTCGGCCTTGGACTTGGCCTGGATGGCGACGGGCAGCAGCGGGTCGGGCATGGTCCACGCCGTCATGAGCAGCGGTGAATCCTTGTCGGACAGGGTGTCCCCGGTCTCGGCGCGGGAGAGTTTGGCGACCGCGGCGATGTCGCCGGCCACGCACTTCGCCGCGGTGCGCTGGTGTTTGCCGAGTGGTGAGGAGAGTGCGCCGATGCGGGCGTCGAGGTCGTGGTCATCGTGGCCGCGGTCGGTCAGGCCGTGCCCGGAGACGTGCACGGTCTGGTCGGGGCGCAGCGTGCCGGAGAAGACCCGCACCAGGCTGATGCGGCCTACGTAGGGGTCGCTGGTGGTCTTGACGACCTCCGCCACCAGCGGGCCCTCGGGGTCGCACACGATGCCGTTCACCGGCCTGCCCTGAATGGTGGTGATCTCGGGCATCGGGTGTTCGAGAGGTGAGGGAAAGCCCTGGGTGATGAGTTCGAGCACCTCCTGCGTGCCGATGCCGGCGCCGGTGGCCAGCACCGGGTGGAAACCGCCCCTGGCGACCGCCTTCTCCAGGTCGTCGATGAGAACCTTGCTGTCGATCTCCTCGCCCGACAGATAGCGCTCCATGAGCGATTCGTCCTCGCTCTCCTGGATGATCCCTTCGATCAGCCCCTCTCGGTATTGCTCCATGAGGTTGAGCAGGTCCGCGTCGGGTGCCCGTTCCGTACGGCTGCCGCCGGAGTAGTCGTAGAACCGCCGGGACAGCAGCCCGGCCAGCCCGCCGTCGTGGGGCAGGTAGAGCGGCGCCACGCCGTCGCCGAAGGCATCCTGGCAGAGCGCCAGCAGCTCCTCGAAGTCGGCCCGCTGATGGTCGATCTTGGTGATGACGACCGCCCGGGGCATGCCCACGGTGGCGCATTCGTCCCAGAGCATGCGGCTGAGCCCGTCTACGCCCTCGTTCGCGGCGAGCACGAACAGGGCGGCGTCCGCCGCCCGCAGACCCGCGCGCAGATCGCCGACGAAGTCGGCGTAGCCGGGGGTGTCCAGCAGATTGATCTTGATCCCGTTGTACACGACCGGGGCGAGCGTCAGGTTGACCGATCGCTGCTGGCGTACCTCGACCTCGTCGAAGTCGCTCACCGTCGTGCCGTCCTCGACACGCCCCGCGCGCTGGGTCGTGCCGGTCGCGGCCAGAAGGGCCTCGACGAGTGTGGTCTTTCCCGCTCCTGAATGGCCGACCAGCACGACATTGCGCACCATGTCGGGTCGGTCGGCCGAAGGTGCTCTGCCCGCGGCTCCCGGGGCACCACCGCTGTTCCTGTCCGCCACGTCGCCTCCTGCGTCTCGTGTGCGGCCGCTCGGGCGACCGCAGCCGGGTCCGCCACCCGCGTCGGTGCGCACGACAACCGCAACGACGCGGTGTGTTCACCAAATACCTATGTGGCGAATATCACAAGGGGGAGGAGGCAAAGTGATAGCGGGGGATTGACCGATCTGCTCTGGGAGCGTGGGGCCGTTTCCGCCGACCGCGTCAGGCATATCGGTGTTTGCGGAGGTCGCCGGGGGCGCCGCCGTACATGATCCGGCCAGGGCAGATACCCACAGATTCCGGCGTGTTCCCCATCTTCAACAGACGCCACACAGCCCCGCCGATGGATACGATCAAAACGCGATGCTCAAACTTCTACGCCCCGCCGTGACCCGAGTCCTGACCCCCCTGGGCAGGACCCTCGCGCGGTGGGGGATCAGTCCGAACGTGGTCACCGCCGTCGGCACGCTAGGCACCGTGCTCTCGGCCCTGGTCTTCTATCCGCGCGGGCACCTCTTCTGGGGCACGGTGATCATCACGGTCTTCGTCCTCGCCGATCTGCTCGACGGGGTGCTGGCCCGCATGACCGGCGCCGACGGCAGCGCATGGGGGGCCTTCCTCGACTCGACGCTCGATCGGGTCGGCGACGCGGCGATCTTCGCCGGGCTGATCTTCTACTTCGTCCTGCGCGACGATGTGCTTCTCGCCGCGCTGGCGCTGTTCTGCCTGGTGGCCGGCATGCTGGTCTCCTATTCCAAGGCCAGGGCTGAGGGGCTCGGCATGACCGCCGACGTCGGCCTCACCGAGCGGCCGGAGCGGCTCGTCGTGATCCTCGTGGCGACCGGCCTGTCCGGCCTCGGCGTGCCGTACATCCTTCCCGTGGGCCTCTGGCTGCTCGCCGCCGCGAGCGCGGTCACCGTCTGCCAGCGCCTGCATCACGTCTACCGACAGGCGGTGCACCGGTGAAAACGCAAGACCGTCTCGTGGCCGCGATGTACTCGGTGGCGTGGTACCTCGTGCCGCGCGTGCCCGAGCGGCTCGCCGCCGCGGTGTTCCGGGCGATCGCCGACCGCATGTGGCGGCGGCGCGGCAAGTCCGTGCTCCGCCTGGAGAAGAACCTCTCGCGGGTGGTCGGCAAGGACCCCGGCGACCCGGCCGTGCGCGAGCTGAGCAGGGCGGGCCTGCGCTCCTACTTCCGCTACTGGCTGGAGGTCTTCCGGCTGCCCGTCATGTCCCGCGAGCGCATTGTCACCGGCATGCACTCCGTGGACGATCATTACATCTTCGACAACGTCGCCGCCGGCCGCGGAGTCGTTTTAGCCCTTCCGCACATGGGCAACTGGGATCATGCGGGTGCCTGGCTGGTGCACACGGGCCACCCCTTCACAACCGTCGCAGAACGCCTCAAGCCCGAATCGTTGTTCGAACGATGGCTGGCCTTCCGCCAGAAGCTCGGCATGGAGGTGCTGCCCCTGACCGCCAAGGACGGCGGCACCGCGCACGCCTTCGGCACACTCGCCCGCCGCCTGCGCTCGGGCAAGGTGGTGTGCCTGCCCGCCGACCGCGACCTCACCAACAACGGCATCGAGGTCGAGTTCTTCGGGGAGCACACCCGCATGGTGGCGGGCCCCGCGCTGCTGGCGATCCAGACCGGCGCGGCCCTGCACCCCGCGTCCATGTGGTTCGAGGGCGGTGACTGGGGGCTCCGCATCCACCCGGAGATCCCCGTGCCGGAGCACGGCTCCCGCAAGGAGAAGGTGGCCGCGATGACCCAGGTGATGGCCGACGTGTTCGCCGAGGCCATCGCCAAGCACCCCGAGGACTGGCACATGCTTCAGCGCCTGTGGCTCGCCGACCTCGACCCGCGCCCGTGACCGCCATGGGCCGGACCATGAGGATCGGCATCGTCTGCCCCTACACCTGGGAGGTTCCCGGGGGCGTGCAGGCCCACATCCGCGACCTCGCCGAGGCTTTGGCGCGCGACGGCCACCAGGTGTGGGTGATGGCGCCCGCGGCCGAGGACGCCGATCTGCCGCCCTATGTCACCTCGGCCGGCCGCGCCGTGCCCGTGCCGTACAACGGGTCGGTGGCGCGGCTCGCCTTCGGCTTCCTGTCGGCGGCGCGGGTGCGCAGGTGGATCAAGGAGGGCGCCTTCGACGTGCTGCACGTGCACGAGCCCGCCGTGCCCTCGGTCGGGCTGCTGGCCTGCTGGGTGGCGCGGGGGCCCATCGTGGCGACCTTCCACGCCTCCTACCGCAGGTCGCGGGCCATGTCGGTGGCCGGTCCCATGCTGCAGAGCGCGCTTGAGAAGATCACCGGCCGCATCGCGGTGTCGGACGCCGCGCGCAAGACGCTGGTGGAGCATGTCGGGGGCGACGCCGTGCTCATCCCCAACGGGGTGACGGTGGGGCGTTATGAGCAGGCCGAGCCGCTGCCGGGCTGGGGGCCGGGCGGCGGTGTCATCGGCTTCCTCGGGCGCATGGACGAGCCGCGCAAGGGGCTTCCTGTACTGCTTGAGGCCTTCGCGCTGCTCGCGGCCAAGCGGCCGGACGTGCGGCTGCTGATCGCCGGGCCGGGCGACGAGGACGAGGTCTACGAGCAGGTTCCGGCCGAGTACAGGGACCGGGTGGGAGTGCTCGGCCTGGTCAGCGAGGAGGACAAGATCAGGGCCTACCACTCCGTGGACGTCTTCTGCGCGCCGAACCTCGGCGGCGAGAGCTTCGGCATCGTGCTCACCGAGGCGATGTCGGCGGGCGCGCCCATCCTGGCGAGCGACATCCCGGCCTTCCGCCGGGTGCTCGGCGACGGGCAGGCGGGTGTGCTGTTCCCGACGGGCGACGCGCGGGCGCTGGCGCGGGCGGCGGACGAGCTGCTCGACGATCCGGAGCGGCGGGCCAAGCTGGCGGTCGAGGCGCGCCAGGCCGTGCTGAAATACGACTGGTCGACGGTGGCGCGCGACGTCGTGCGGGTTTATGAGACGGTCGTCGGCGAGGTGCCCGTGCTCGTCGAGGACGAGCGCGCCGAGGACGGTGCGCGGTGAGCACGACGACGATCATCCTGGTGGTGGGCGTTCTCGTGGTGCTCGCCGCCGTCTACATCTCCTGGCGGGCCGGGCGCCTCGACCGGCTGCACATCCGGCTGGAGCTGGCGCGCGAGTCGCTCGACGCCGCCCTTGTGCGCAGGGCCGCCGTCTGCCTGGAGCTCGCCGGCTCGCGCATCCTCGACCCGGCGACGAGCCTGGTGCTGGCCGCCGCCGCCCACGAGGCGCGTACGGCGGGGCCCGACGAGCGTGAGCACGCCGAGAGCGACCTGTCTAACACGCTGCGCGCGGTGATCGACCAGGAGCGTTTCCACGAGCGTATGGCGGAGTCCCCCGACGGCAAGGCGCTGTGGGACGAGCTGCACGCCGCGGTGGCCAAGGTGCTCTACTCGCGGCGGTTCTACAACAACTCCGTGGGAGTGACGCGTACGGCACAGCGCCGCTGGCTGGCCCGGACGCTGCGTCTGGCCGGCCGTACCGAGTATCCGAAGTTCTTCGAAATCGACGACGTACCGCCACAGGCCATGGCCGCAGAGTGAGCACGTTCCCACCGTGCTGTCCGCTTTCCTCGTGGATCATCCTGGACCAAACCGGAAACGCACATCCTGCGACATAGGTAAGCTTTGGCCGGTTCACGGGGCAGAGTTTGAGGAGTAGGCACGTGGGGGTACCCAGGAAGTTCGCCGCCGCCCTGGCCGGAGCCGCTGTGCTCCTTCCGGTCGCGGGATGCTCGTCCACGCCGCCCCCGGCGGCGGGAAAGATCCCCCAGTCCGCCTCTCCCACGCCCGCGACCCCCACGGAGAAGCCGCCGGGCCACCCCTTCACCGGCATGCCGTACTCCGGTGAGGCCGACCCCGTGCTCGCGGTCAAGATCGAGAACACTTCGGCGGGCAAACCGCAGATGGGGCTGCGCAGCGCCGACATCATCTACGTCACCCAGGTCGAGGGCGGACTGACCCGCCTCATCGCCGTCTACTCCTCCAAACTGCCCAAAAAGCTTGGTCCCGTGCGCAGCGCCCGCATCACCGACCTGCACCTTCTCGCGCAGTTCGGCAGGCCCGCCTTCTCCTACTCCGGTGTGCAGACCAAGATGATCCCGTTCGTGCGCGCCGCCTCGCTCGTCGACGTGGCCGACGGGGTCGCTCCCTCGGCCTACTTCCGGGAGCCCGGGCGCTATGCGCCCTACAACCTGTTCGCCACCCCCAAGAAGCTGCTGGCGGCGGCCCCCAAGGCGACCAAGGCCAAGGACATCGGCTTCGTGTTCTCCGACACGCCCCCCGAGGGCGGCACGCCACGCAAGACCTACTCGGTGCGCTATCCGGCGGCGCGGTTCACCTTCGGGTGGTCGGAGAATCAGAAGCGGTGGCTGGTCTGGCAGGACGGCAAGCGGGACGTCGCCGCCGAGGGCGGCCAGCAGGGCGCGCCGACGATCGTCGTGCAATATGCCAAGACCGGCCGCTCCCAATTCCACGACGTCAACGACAGCTACACGCCGCTCGTGCAGACGGTCGGCAAGGGCCGCGCCGTCGTGCTGCGGGACGGTCAGGCTTTCGAGGCCCGGTGGAGCCGGAAGAACGAGAAGTCGGGCACGGAGTTCACCACCAAGGAGGGCGAGCCGATGCCGTTCGCCCCCGGGCAGGTGTGGGTGGTGCTGGCGGCGCCCAAGCCGATCCAGCCGTAAACCGGGCTTCCGGCGGGAGCCCGCCGAGGCCGCCCTCGACGAGCTGGCCGCCCGCATGGCGGGTGTGGAAGCCGTCGCGGTCTGCCTGCCCCGGCAGGGCGAAGCTGACAAAGACCTTGACTCGGCCGCTCCTGGCCCCCTCCGCGGGCGTGCGGCCGGCCGTCGTCGATCGGCCGGCTTCCGCCATGGCTCCGCCGTACAGGGCACATAGCCTTAATGGCGAAATCGATGACCAAAGTCTGACAAGAGGGCGTGTCGGGGCCAAGTGTGATCAGCGCCTACGATGGAGATGAATCGGTACCCCCATGGGCGGCCGATGATCTCAGCTTTCAGCCGTCGTGAGGAAAGATCGTGTCCAGCAGCCCCGAAGTCCCTGAGACCCCTGTCACCGGAACCGCCCGGGTGAAGCGTGGAATGGCCGAAATGCTCAAGGGTGGCGTCATCATGGACGTCGTCACCCCCGACCAGGCCAAGATCGCCGAAGACGCCGGAGCGGTGGCCGTCATGGCGCTCGAGCGCGTGCCCGCCGACATCCGGGCCCAGGGCGGCGTCTCGCGCATGAGCGACCCCGACATGATCGAGGGCATCATCTCCGCCGTGTCCATCCCGGTCATGGCCAAGGCCCGCATCGGCCACTTCGTCGAGGCCCAGGTCCTCCAGGCCCTCGGCGTCGACTATGTCGACGAGTCCGAGGTGCTCACCCCGGCGGACTACGCCAACCACATCGACAAGTGGCGCTTCACCGTGCCCTTCGTGTGCGGCGCCACCAACCTCGGCGAGGCCCTGCGGCGCATCAGCGAGGGCGCGGCCATGATCCGCTCCAAGGGCGAGGCGGGCACGGGCGACGTGTCCAACGCGACCACCCACATGCGCAAGATCTTCGGTGAGATCAAGCGCCTCACCTCCATGGCCGAGGACGAGCTCTACGTCGCGGCCAAGGAGCTCCAGGCGCCTTACGACCTCGTCGTCGAGATCGCCAAGACCGGCAAGCTGCCCGTTGTCATGTTCACCGCGGGCGGCATCGCCACCCCGGCCGACGCCGCGATGATGATGCAGCTCGGCGCGGAGGGCGTCTTCGTCGGCTCCGGCATCTTCAAGTCCGGCGACCCGGCCAAGCGCGCCGCCGCGATCGTCAAGGCCACCACCTTCTACGACGACCCCGACGTGCTGGCCAAGGTGTCGCGCGGCCTCGGCGAGGCCATGGTCGGCATCAACGTCGACGACATCCCGGTCCCGCACCGCCTGGCCGACCGCGGCTGGTAGTCGTCAGCGGTTTTCCGCCCCGGCGGCCCCCTATGTAGGGGGCCGCCGTTTTCATGCACCCAAAGATCCGGTCGGAATAGCGCATAAGCGCTCCCGGGGGGCCGTGCACGCGGCGGTGGTGGGGGAGGCTGCGGGAGTTCCGTCCCGATCTTCCCGGAGGTCCACCATGCCGGTGCCGACCAGGCGTTCCTTCCTCGCCGCCGCCTCGGTGGCGGGAGCGGCCGTGAGCCTGCCGGGTACGGCACAAGCCACCTCACGCACCACCCCGCCACGTGACCCCTTCACCCTCGGCGTCGCCTCAGGCGACCCGTCTCCCGACGGATTCGTCCTCTGGACCCGCCTCGCCGTCGATCCGCTCGCCCCCGACGGGAAAGGCGGCATGCCCGACCACGGCACCCCCGTCGAGTGGCGCGTCTGCTCCGACGAGGCCCTCACCAAGGAGGTACGGCGAGGCGTGGCCGACGCCCTCCCGGAATGGGGCCACAGCGTGCATGTGGAGGTGTCCGGCCTCGAACCCGGACGGGACTACTGGTATCACTTCAAATCCGGCACACATGTCTCTCAGAACGGCCGGACCCGCACCTCTCCCGCCGCCTCGCAGTCGCACGTCCCGGCGCTCGTCGGCGTCGCCTCCTGCTCCCACTTCGAACAGGGCCACTTCACCGCCTACCGCAGGCTCGCCGAGGAGCGCCCCGACCTGGTGCTGCACCTCGGCGACTACATCTACGAGACGCCGCCCAGCGCCCACGGGGTGCGCCGCCACGTCGGCCGTGAGACGCGGACGCTCGCGGACTACCGGCTGCGCTACGCGCAGTATCGCACCGACCCCGACCTGCGCGCCGCCCACGCCGCCGCCCCCTGGGCAGTCGTCTGGGACGACCACGAGCTGGAGAACAACTGGGCCGGCGGCGGGCAGCGCGCCTCCCACCCCGCCTTCGCCTCCCGCCGGGAGGTGGCCTTCCGCGCCTACTACGAGAACATGCCGTTGCGGGCCAATGCCGTACCCCGGGGTCCTGACCTGCTCCTTTACCGCCGCCTGGAATGGGGGGATCTGGCGAGTTTCCACCTGATCGACACCCGGCAATACCGCAGTGATCAGACCTGTGCGGGTTCGGCCATCTGGTGCGCCGCCGACGACCCCGCCCGCACGATCACCGGCCAAGAGCAGGAGCGCTGGCTCGTCGACGGTTTTCGCAAATCACGCGCCCGCTGGGACCTGATCGGCCAGCAGGTCTTCTTCGGCCAGCGCGACAGCGCCCCCGGGCCGCGCAGGAAGGTGCGCAAGGACTCCTGGGACGGCTATCCCGCCTCACGGATGCGGGTCACCCGCGGCTGGATGGAGGCCGGGGTGCGCAACGTGATCGTGCTGACCGGCGACGCCCACGCCCATTGGGCGGCGGACATCCGGCTCGACTATGACAATCCGTTCTCCCCGGTGGTCGGGGCGGAACTGGTCACCACCTCGATCAGCAGCGATGGGGACGGGGCCGACACCGTGCCGGCGATGCACCCGCTGTTCTGGAACAACCCCCACCTGCGGTTCTACAACGGGCAGCGGGGCTACATCATGCTGAAGATCACGCAGGAGGCGGTGACCGCGGACTTCAAGGTCCTGCCGTACGTCAGGAGACCCGGCGCCCCCGTCCACACCCGGGCGAGATTTGTCGTCCGGGACCGCGTGCCGGGCCTCAGGCAGGTGCCGCTCGCCGCCGCCCAGCCGACGCTCCCATGAAGTGAGGTGGTTTGGGGAGTTTCGGGGAGTGGTCATACGCTTAGGGGGAATTCAGCCCCACTGGGAAGGACCACTGTGACCCCCGCACCGACCGTCGGCGTCCTCGCCCTCCAGGGCGACGTCCGCGAGCATCTCCACTCCTTGACGGCGACGGGCCTGCGTGCGGTCACCGTACGGCGTCCTGCCGAACTCGACGCCGTGGACGCCCTCGTGATCCCCGGCGGGGAGTCCACCACCATGTGGAAGCTGGCCGAGGCCTTCGAAATGCTCGAACCCGTCCGCATGCGCATCAAGGAGGGCATGCCCGCCTACGGCTCGTGCGCCGGCATGATCATGCTCGCCGACCGCATCGAAGGCGGCATGGACGGTCAGCAGACCTTCGGCGGCATCGACATGGTCGTCCGGCGCAACGCCTTCGGACGCCAGGTCGACTCCTTCGAATCCGATCTGGAATTCTCCGGACTCGGCCAGGTCAGAGGCGTGTTCATCCGCGCGCCCTGGGTGGAGTCGGTGGGCGATGCGGTCGAGGTGCTGGCCCGGGCCGATACGGGGGATAGGATCGTGGCGGTCCGTCAGGGGCCGCTGCTCGCGACGTCCTTCCACCCCGAGCTGACCGGTGAGGCCCGCGTGCACTCATACTTTGCTGAGATGGTGAGGGAGTTTTAGGCGATGTCCGGCCACTCCAAATGGGCGACGACGAAGCACAAGAAGGCGGCGCTCGACGCCAAGCGCGGCAAGCTCTTCGCGAAGCTCATCAAGAACATCGAGGTGGCGGCCCGCACCGGCGGCCCCGACCCTGACGGCAACCCCACCCTCTACGACGCCATCACCAAGGCGCGGAAGAACTCCGTGCCCCTCGACAACATCGAGCGTGCCCGCAAGCGCGGCGGCGGACTGGAGGCCGGCGGCGCCGAGTGGCAGACGATCATGTATGAGGGCTACGCTCCCGGCGGCGTCGCCGTGCTCATCGAGTGCCTCACCGACAACCGCAACCGCGCCGCCTCCGAGGTGCGCGTCGCCATGACCCGCAACGGCGGCTCCATGGCCGACCCCGGCTCGGTGTCCTACATGTTCAACCGCAAGGGCGTCGTGATCGTGCCCAAGAGCGGCCTGAGCGAGGACGACGTCCTCACCGCCGTGCTCGACGCGGGCGCCGAGGAGGTCAACGACCTCGGCGAGTCCTTCGAGGTGGTCTCCGAGGCCGGCGACCTCATCCCCGTGCGCACGGCCCTCCAGGACGCCGGCATCGATTACGAGTCGGCCGACGCGGCGTTCATGCCGTCGATGTCGGTCCCGCTCGACGAGGACGGCGCACGCAAGGTCTTCCGCCTCATCGACGCGCTTGAGGACAGCGACGACGTGCAAAACGTCTACGCCAACTTCGACGTCTCCGACGAGATCCTGGCGAAGCTCGACTAGCCGCCTTACGCCTCGGCCCTTGGGGGGTTTCTCCCTGAGGGCCGTTTTTTATGACGTGCCCCACACTGGGTGTGGTCCGCTGTCTCTGGGTGCGCGAGAGCGGCCCTCGTTTTCTCACCTCGTCAGTCAAGGTCAAGGGTCGTCAGACGGTTTCGGTCACCGAAATATTCGTCGCCTACAAGACCAGCAAGAGCCGGCCGGGCGTGGAAGTCCTGGGCGCCCCCCGCAAGAAGGTGTACGGCAAAGAAAGATGGGGTGAATTCGATAACGGTTTTCAGTATAGTGTCGTCCGTATAGTTTGCCTGCTTCGACGGCACACGCGGAGCATGACGGCGACGGGCATGTGCTCCTCGGGTCGAGCTGCCGGGACTTGACCCGAGGACAAGGACACCTGTGACGACTTCCCCCCTGCCCCCCACGCGCTCGATTCTGCGTGAACCCGCCTTTGTCCGCCTGTGGTCGGCGACGACCGCGTCCGGGCTCGCGACCTGGGCGTTGCCGTTCGTCCTCGGCTTGGCGGTGCTGGAGCGTGCGCTTTCCCCGGTGGAGCTCGGTGTGGTGCTGGCCGCGCGCACGGCGGGCTTTCTCCTCGCGGTCCCGGTCGGGGGAGTCCTGGCCGACCGGCATTCCCGCACGAGCGTCGCTCGCTGCGCCGGCCTGCTCGCCGCGGTGGCCACTCCCGTCATCGCCGTGGGGCTTGGACGGTCCGCGGTGCTGATGGCGGTGGCGGCGATCGCGGTCGGCGCGGGACAGGGGGCCTGCCGGCCCGCGTTCCAGGCGCTCACCGCAGAGGTCGCCGACGGCGCGCGGCGTCAGCAGGCCAACGCCGCGATGACCCTGGCCGTACGGATCACCACCTTGACGGCGCCCGGTCTGACGGCGCTGCTCGCCGTCGTGGTCGATGTGCGGACGCTCCTCCTGGGCACCGCCGTGCTCTGGCTCGCCACGGCACTGGCGCCGCCTGGCGGGCGTGCCCCCAACGGCGAGGCCGTGGACAGCGCCCCGCGCGCCCGCTTCCACACCCAGTTCCTCGAAGGTGTCCGCGAGGCGGGCAGGCACCCCTGGTTCCTGGCCGGGCTGGCCGCCCTGACCGCCGTGATCGCGACCGGATATTCGGCCACAGGGGTCGCGCTCCCGCTGATCAGCCGGGATCGGTACGGCACCGAGGCCGTGCTGGCCGCGGCCCTGACGGCGTACACGGCGGGGGCGCTCGCCGGTGCGCTGCTCATCGCGCGATGGCGTCCGCGGTCGCAGGGGTGGGCCGCGCTCGCGGGGCTGGCGTGCTACGGCCTCGCCCCGCTCAGCCTGGTCCTGCCCGTGCATCCGGCGCTGGTCGTGGCGGCCTACGTCCTTGCCGGCCTGGGCATCGAGCTCTTCAACGTGCCGTGGTTCACGGCCACCCAGCGGGAGGTGGATCCGAAGATGCTCGCCAGGGTCTCCTCCCTGGACTTCCTGATGTCGTACGGCCTGGCGCCGGTCGGCCTGGTCCTGATAGCTCCGGCGATCGACGCCTTCGGGGCTCATGCCGTACTCCTGGCGTGTGCTCTGGTCTGCTTCGCGGCCCCGGCGCTGGCCGCGCTCGTGCGTGGGTCGCGGCACTTCTCCCAGCGGCCGGGCGGCGGCGGGCCCTGAGGCTCGCCGACCGCCGCACGGCCTCAGTTCTTCAGGTTCCGCAGGTAGTCGGCGAAGCCCTCAAGGCCGTCGATGTTCCGCGGCCCGCTGATGCCCTCGTTGTAGTCCAGGATGTGGAAGTTGTTCTTGACCACGGCGGGCAGCTTGCTTGTGGTGGGGAAGGACTTCAGGAACTCGATCTTCTCCGTGGCGGGCTTGTCGCCGTAGTCGAGAATGATGATCACCTCGGGCTTGGCCTTGACGACCGCCTCCCAGGTGACCTTGGTCCAGCGGGCGTCGAGGTCGTGGAAGATGTTCCGGCCGCCGGCCAGGTGGATGATGTCGTGGGGCGGCACGTGGTTGCCCGCGGTGAAGGGCTGGTCGGTGCCCGAGTCGTACAGGAACACCGGGACGGGATCGCCCTTGGGCGCCTTCTGCTGGACCGCGGTCACGCGTTTCTTGAGGTCGGAGACGACCTTTCCGGCTCGCTCCTCGACCCGGAAGATCTGTCCGAGGCGCTCCAAGTCGGTGTACAACCCCGCGAAGGGCGGGTGCTCCTCCGGATATTTCGGATAGTTGAAGCACGACTCGCTGTGCATGAAGCTCTGGATGTTGAGGCCGTCCAGGATCGCGGGGGTGATGCCGCGCTGGTCGCTGAACCCGGAGTTCCACCCGGCGACGACGAGGTCGGCCTTCGCGTCGACCACGAGTTCGCGGTTGAGCAGGTCGTCGCTGAGGAACTTCACCTTGGCGTACTCCTCGGCCCACGGTGACTCCTCGACCGGCGGGTTCGCCGGTGGCATGACATAGCCGTACACGTGCTTGGTGAGCCCGAGCGCGAACATCTTGTCCGCGCTGCCGCCTTCGTAGACCACGGCGCGTTGCGGCATGGTGTATTCGACTTTCTCCCCGCATCTGTTCACCGTTGTCTTGGGGGTCTGGGCGCCGGTGGAATCCACCTGGGCGCCGCAGGAGGTCAGGCCCAGCACGGCGACCACGGCGGCGGCGATGCGTGCTTGAGTGCTAGGGGGCGTCGTGGGCATGGTCTTATCCGTTCTCAAGGGAGGGGGAGCCGGACAGGCTGTAGAGGAGCTGCGGGTCCCCGGTCAGTGGATGGGGCACGACGCTCGCCGTCACGCCGAAGACCTCCCGGATGAGACGGGGGGTGAGCACCTCGGCGGGCGTTCCGGAGGCGACGAGTTCGCCGCGTGAGAGCACGCCCAGGCGGTCGCAGGCGGCGGCGGCCAGGTTCAGGTCGTGCAGGGTGACGAGCACGGTCAGCCCGCTCCCGCGCAGCAGCGACAGGAGGTCGAGCTGGTGGCGCACGTCGAGGTGGTTGGTCGGCTCGTCCAAGATCAGGACTCGGGCTTCCTGCGCCAGCATGCGCGCGGCGAGCACCCGCCGGCGCTCGCCGCCCGACAGGGTGAGCACGCTGCGGCCGGCCAGGTGCAGGACCTCCAGCCGTTCCATCGCGTGGCGGCACACCTCCCGCTCGCGCGCGCTGAGCGCCTGGTTGCCGCGCAGGTGCGGGGTGCGGCCGAGGGCGACGATCTCCTCGACGGTGAAGTCGAGGTCGGTGCCGTCCTCCTGGGTGAGAACGGCGACGGACTGCGCGCTGTGCCGCAGGGAGAGCGCGGCGAGGTCCTCCCCGCCGAGCCACACGGTGCCCGCCGTCGGCCTGAGCGCGCGATAGGCGCACCGCAGGGCCGTGGTCTTGCCGCTGCCGTTGGGTCCGATCAGGCCGACGACCTGGCCGCTTCCGACGTTCAGCGACAGGTCGCGGACGAGGTCCCTGCCGCTCAGGGACACCGAGATGCCGTCCATGCGGAGTTCCACGGTCAGCGCCCTCCGAACAGATAGCCGCGGCGGCGCATCAGGACGATGAACACCGGCACCCCGACCAGCGCCGTGATCACGCCGACGGGCAGTTCCCTGGGTGCCACGAGCGTCCGCGCGAGCAGGTCGACCCAGACCATGAAGATCGCGCCGACCGCCGGGGCGACGGTCAGCACCCGGGTGTGCCCCGCGCCGACCACGAGCCGGATCAGGTGCGGCATGACCAGGCCCACAAAACCGATCGCGCCGCTGACCGCCACCATCGCCCCGGTGAGAAGCGAGGTGAGGACGAACAGCCTCGTGCGGATCCGCGCACTGTCCACACCGAGGCTCGCCGAGACCTCGTCCCCGAGAGCCATCACGTCCAAGGTGCGCCCGTGGCGCCGCAGGAGCACGGTGCCGATCAGCACGGTGGCGGCCACCACAGGCAGGGAGCCCCAGGTGGCGGCCCCGAAGCTGCCCATCGTCCAGTAGAGGACCATGCTCGTCGCCTCACCGTCGGGCGCCAGGTAGATGATCACGCTCATGACGGCCTGGAGGGCGAACGACATCGCCACCCCTGTGAGCACCAGCCGGAGCGGGGTGAGGCCCGCACGGCCGCGCGCCGCCGCGTATACCAGCGCCGAGGCGAGCAGCGCACCGAGGAACGCGCCCGCCGACACCGCGTAGACGCCGAAGGCGGTCAGCGCGCCGAAGAGGCTGACCGAGACCGCTCCCACGGAGGCCCCAGAGGAGACACCCAGCACGAAGGGGTCGGCCAGCGCGTTGCGGACCATCGCCTGTACGGCGACGCCGACGACGCTCAAACCCGCGCCGACGGTCGCCGCGAGCAGGACCCGCGGCGTGCGCACCTGCCAGATGATCTGGTACGTCGTGACCTCGTCGGCGGTGATGGAGCCACCGGTGAGCGCGGCCCAGAGATAGCGCGCCGTCTCGGCGGGCGGGATCACGGCAGAACCGATCCCGACGGCGGCCACGACGGACACGGTGAGGGCGATCGGCAGGCCGGCCGCGAGCGCGACCGTCGCCGCGGGGGATAAGCGGCGGCGAGGCTCACTCTCCGCGGATGCCTCCGCGGAGGAGGGGGCGAGGCGGGGGGAAGAACGCACGGCGCATGAACTCCATAAAGATAACGGAAATCATTTTCAACATACCATCGCCCCGCCGGAAGGGCCTGGCGGCGCCCCCGGCCCGGCCGCCTGCCGCCCTCACCTGCCGCCCGGCCCGGTGGTCGGGTGTCTCCTCGCAGGTAGACGCGGTCCCGTCACGGTTCTGTCTCGGCTCGGCAACGGCGGCTCCGGCTTGGCCTTGCAGTCCAATAAGTCCCGACTTCTTGTGCGCTCGATACCTAGTTGGCCGCGACGGCGCTCGACACAATCCCTTTTCAGTGGCGCCAGATACCGACACAAGGAGAGGAGGGGTGAAGGGATGATGGGAAAGAGATCACGGCTGGGGGCCGCCGTCCTGACGACGGTCGTCCTGGCCTCCGGCTGCGCGGGGGCCGATTCCACGCCTGATGTGAGGAAAGCCGACACGGGGCGAAAGGGCCCGTTGCTGGTGAACATCCTCGGAGCCCCGACGACGCTCGACCCCGCTGTGGCGTGCGGGGTGAACGACATGCACCTGATGGACAACCTCTACAGCAGACTCGTCGACTACGGCGTCAAGCCCGGCCCCGCGCCCGGAACCACGATCTTCGACCCGGGCGCGTACCGGCCCGACCTCGCGACATCGTGGGAGATCGGCGACGACGGCAAGACCTACACCTTCAAGCTGGCCGGCGGGGCGAAGTTCGCCTCCGGCGCTCCGATCGACGCGAAGGCCGTGAAGTACTCGCTGGACCGCACCCTGACGATGGGCATGTGCGGCAAGAGCTACCTCAACGACGGCTACGACAAGCCCGCGCTGATCAAGAAGGTCGAGGTGGTCGACCCCGCGACGGTGTCCGTAGAGCTGAGGTGGCCGGACCCGAACTTCCTGCAGGCACTCGCCCAGCCGGCGGCCTCCATCGTGGATCCCACGGTGATCGAGGCCCACGGCGGGATCGCCAAAGGCAAGGCGAACACCCACTTCGCCAACAACCCGGCCGGCGCGAGCGGCCCCTTCGTGCTGAAGAGTTATGAGCCCGGCCGGAGCGCGACCCTGGCCGCCAATCCCGCCTACCACGGAAAACGGCCGGCCTCGGAGAACGTCCAGGTCAACTTCATCACCGACACCTCGACGCTGCTGCTCCAGGCCCGCAACGGCAAGGCCGATGTCACGGTGGGTCTGTCCAAGAAGGCGGCCAGAAGCCTCGAAGGCAACCCGTGCTGCAAGGTCGCTGCCTTCCCCTCAGCCCTCAGCCTGGACATCGCCCTCAACTGGAGATACGCGCCGTTCGCCAACGAGAAGCTGCGCAGGGCCCTCACCCACGCGTTCCCCTATCAGGAGATGCTGGCGTCCGTGGGTCAGGGATACGGCGAACCGTTCTACGGGCCGATGCCGCCCGACATGGTGGGCTACAACGCCGAGGGCAGCCGCCAGCGTCAATACGACCCCGACCTCGCCCGCAAGCTGATCGCGGAGTCCGGCGTGCCCACGCCGGTCACCTTCGAACTGTCCATCCCGGCGGGCCAGGAAGAGCTGAGCGAGTTCGCGACAGCCGTGCAGAGCGTGTTGTCGAAGGTGGACGTCAAGGTCACCGTGCGGGAGATCCCGCCCTCCGAGCGGGCGAAGATCCTCAACAGCGGCGCCTACGAGGCGATCGTGATCTCCGGGGGACCCGGCATCGTGGACCCCGGCTATCTCCTCTCGTATGACATGTCATGCGATTCGCCGTACAACATCACCAAGATCTGCGTCCCGGAGGCGGACACCAACTGGGCGGCGGCACGGCAGACGATGGATGCCGATAAGCGGCAGGAGCACTGGGACAAGGTCACCGCGGCCTGGGTGGAGGCGTCGCCCAAGCTGAAGTTCTGGTCGGTTCCGGCCATGGTGGCGATGGACGGCTCGATGAGTTCCCTGCACTACTCGGTGCATCCGAACTTCTCGACCTGGAAATGACGGACCTCGGTATGCGGAGAACACGGCGGGCGCTGCTGCGCGGCGGCGGCGCCACCGTCGCTGCCGCCGCGGTCCTCGGGCTGGTGGTGGCCGCGGCGGCAGCCGTGCCGGTGCTGTGGCCCCACGACGCCATGACGACGACCTTCGGCTCGATCCTGGAGGCGCCGTCCCTCGCCCACCCGATGGGGACCGACGGGGTGGGCAGGGACGTGCTGGCGAGGTTCGGCGAGGGAGCGCGGATCTCCCTGCTGATCGGCCTGGTCGCCGTCGTGACGGGGGCGCTGGCCGGTCTGCTGATCGGGCTGACCTCGGGGCTCGCCGGCGGCGCCGTCGACGAGGTGCTCATGCGGGTCATGGACGCGCTGATGGCCTTCCCCACGCTGATGCTCACCATGGCGGTGACCATCAGCCTGGGCAGCGGGCTCCCGTCGGCGACCGCGGGCGTCACCATCGGCACGATCCCGTGGTTCGCCCGCGTCGCGCGGAGCGAGACGCTGCGCATCACCGCTCTCCCCATGGTCGAGGCGGCGGTCGCCCTCGGCATGGGGAGAGCCCGGCTGATCCGCGCGCATGTGCTGCCGCACATGGTCTCCGTCCTCGTGGTGCAGGCCACCGCCACCTACGGCTCCGTCATCCTCTCGGTGGCCGCCCTCGGGTTCCTCGGACTCGGCGCCCGGGTGCCGACGCCGGAGTGGGGAGCCATGATCACCGAGGGGATGGAGCCGGCGCTGACCGGTGCCTGGTGGGTGGCCTTCTTCCCCGGCCTCGGCATGCTGATCGTCGTCACGTGCACCAGCGTGTTGTCCGATCGCATCCGCGATGTGCTCGACCCGCGCGGATCGTTCAGCGGCGTGAAAGGCGTGACATGAGCAGGTTCCTCCTGCGCCGGACCTTCAGCGCAGTCCTGACGGTGCTCGGCGGGACGGTGGTCGCCTTCGTCGTCATGAGGCTGCTGCCGGGCGACCCGGCCCGCCTGGTCGCCGGGGAGTTCGCGAGCGCGGAGGCGGTCGCCGAGCAGCACCGCGCACTCGGGCTCGACGAGCCGCTGTGGTCGCAATATCTCATCT
Organism: Sinosporangium siamense; assembly: GCF_016863435.1. Taxonomy (GTDB): domain Bacteria; phylum Actinomycetota; class Actinomycetes; order Streptosporangiales; family Streptosporangiaceae; genus Sinosporangium; species Sinosporangium siamense. Next base: position 68,606 of record NZ_BOOW01000035.1, on the reverse strand, counting down.
ACATGGCCGATTTCTTCAGGGGCGACTGGGGATTCTCCTACTCCCTGGGAGAGCCGGTGTTCGAGCAGTTCGTCCGCAGCGTGCCGGCAACGGTCGAACTCGCCGCCGCCGCGGTGACCCTCGCCTTCGCCGGAGGCGTGATCGGCGCCCTGATCTCGTCCTACTCACGCGGCGGCCCGCTCGACGCGGCGGTGCGGGCGTCGTCGTACATCGGGCTCGGGACGGCGCCGTTCTGGCTCGGCCTGCTGCTCCTCATCGTGTTCTTCGAACGTCTGCAGTGGCTGCCGGGCCCCGAGGGCCGGCTGTCGTCGTCGACCGCCGCGCCGCCGCCCGTCACGGGCCTGCACACGGTCGACGCCCTGCTCGCCGGGGAATGGGCGACCCTCGGGGACGCGGCCGTTCACCTGATCCTTCCCGCGGTCACGCTGGGGTTTGTGATCTACGCCTTCCTGGTGCGGATGTTGCGCGCGAGCATGCTTGAGCTGGTGCGCGAGCCGTACATCCTGGTCGCGCGGAGCAAGGGCCGCGGACGCTGGGGCGTCATCGTGCGCGACGTGCTGCCGAACGCGCTGCTGCCCGCCATCACCGTCGGCGGACTCGTGCTGGCCGAACTCCTGACGAGCACGGTGCTGGCCGAGACCGTCTTCGGCTGGCCGGGTGTCGGCAAACTCGTCACCGACGCGATCCTCCAGCAGGACTTCGCGGTCGTCCAGGCGTTCATCATGATCAGCGCCTGCCTGACGGTGGCCTGCAACATCGTCGTCGACCTGCTGTACGGCATAGCCGACCCGCGTGTCCGCGTCCGCTCCTCCTAGGCCACGTGATGTGGAGGTACCAATGAAGCCCGACACCGTGCTCTCGGTGAAGGACATGCACACCGTGTTCGCCACCCCGGGAGGGACGGCGCACGCGATCCGCGGCGTGAGTTTTGACCTGCGGCGGGGGGAGCGGCTCGGCATCGTGGGGGAGTCGGGGGCCGGTAAGTCGGCCCTGGTCCTCTCCCTCCTCGGGCTCGTCGAGCCGCCGGGGCGGGTCGCCGGCGGAAGTGTGTGGCTCAACGGGCGGGACCTGCGCACCCTGAGCGAACGGCAGATGCGCCGGGTCAGGGGCAAGGAGATCAGCATCGTGTTCCAGGATCCCCTGACGGCGCTGAACCCGGTCCGCAGGATCGGCCCTCAGGTCGCCGAGGTGCTGCTCATGCACGGTGACCTGTCCAGGAAGCAGGCGCGCGAGCGCGCCGTGGGACTCCTCGCCGACGTCGAACTCCCGGAGCCGGAGAAGTGCTACGCGGCATATCCCCATGAGCTGTCCGGCGGCATGCGCCAGCGCGTCATGATCGCGATCGCGCTGGCCAACTCACCCGACGTGCTCATCGCCGACGAGCCCACCACCGCCCTTGACGCGACGACGCAGGCACAGATCATCACTCTGCTCAACAAGGTCATCGAGGAACGGGGCACCGCCGTCGTCATGATCACTCACAACATGGGCCTGGTGGCCGACTTCTGCGACACCGTCCAGGTGATGTACGCCGGCGAGGTCGTCGAGTACGGCTCGCGCGACCGCCTGCTCGACCGCCCCGCCCACCCCTACACGGCGGCGCTCCTGGCGTCGGTCCCGGCCATGGACGCCAGGCGCGACCTCCCGCTCCCGGCCCTCAGCGGGCTGCCGCCCTCCCTCACCGACCTTCCCGAGGGCTGCGCGTTCGCACCTCGATGTCCGCTCGAAGGCGAACGCGGGCTCTGCCGTACCACGCGGCCGGCACCGCGGATCCTCGACGGCGAGCCGGACCGCATGAGCATGTGCCACTTTTCCGCCGAGCAGCTGGCCCTGACCTCGTGAGCGCGCAACCCGAGCCCGTGGCCGCGCCGGGGCGCAGGCCCGGCCTGGTCCGGCCGCTCGTCGAGGTGGACGCGCTCACGAAGGTCTTCGCCGGACGAGGCGGGCGAGCCGGGCGAGGCGGGCGAGGCGGAGCGGGCCGCGGGGTGCGCGCCGTGGACGGGGTGTCGCTCGACATCGCCCGCAGGGAGACGTTCGGCCTGCTGGGGGAGTCGGGCAGCGGCAAGTCGACGCTGATTCGCTGCGTGCTGCGCCTGCTGGAGCCGACGTCGGGTGAGGTGAGGTTCGACGGCGCCGGCGTGCGCGCGCTCAAGCCGGGCGAGCTGCGCCGGCTGCGCGCCCGCATGCAGGTGTTGTTCCAGGATCCCTACTCGTCGATCGATCCGCGGATGACCGTGCGCGACATCGTGGCCGAACCCCTGAAGGTCCACCGCGCCGATGCCCGGAGCGGCCATCGGGAAACCGTCGACGATCTGCTGCGGGCCGTCGGCCTCGACCCGGCGAGCGCGGACCGCAAGCCGCACGCCTTCTCCGGCGGTCAGCGGCAGCGCGTCGCCCTCGCCAGAGCCCTGGTGCTCCAGCCGGACTTCGTCGTGCTGGACGAACCGGTGTCGGCCCTCGACGTGTCGGTGCAGGCGCAGATCGTGAATCTCCTGCGCGACCTGCAGCGGCGTATGTCGCTGACCTACCTGGTGGTCCTGCACGACCTGGCGATCGCACGCTATCTGTGTGATCGCGTGGCCGTGATGCACAGGGGCGCGGTGGTGGAGATCGGCCCGGCGACCGATGTCCTCGACCACCCCCTCCACCCGTATACGCGGGCACTGGTGGCCGCGGTGCCCGGCCGCGGTCTGCTCGGTGCCGGGGAGGCGGCCGCGCGCTGGGCGGCCCGCGAGCGGACGGACACCGCGTACGAGCTGCGCCAGGTCGGCCCCGACCGATGGGTGGCCGGCGGAGGAGACGGCGGGCAGGGCGCGGAGGAGCTGGTGCGGCGGTGAGAGGGCAGACGAATGTCCCGTTCGGCGAGGGATGGGAGCTCTACACCCGCTGGGTGGGATGGGACCGCACGCGTGTGCCCCTGCTGTGCCTGCACGGCGGCCCCGGCGGCGTGTCGCACGACGGGCTGGAGCCGATCGAGGGCGTCGGAGCCGACGGCAGGCTGGTGGTGTTCTTCGACCAGCTCGGAACGGGCAGGTCGGCACGGCCCGCCGAGGCGTCCCTGTGGAGCAACGCACTCGTGTGCCGGCAGATCGACGCCGTCCGCGAGGCGCTGGACCTCGACCAGGTCTGCCTGCTCGGGCACAGTTACGGGGGATGGTCGCGCAGGAATACGCGCTGGCCGGAGCGGCGGGGCTCGCCGGTCTCGTCCTCGCGGACACCTCCCCGGACCTTTCCATGTATCTCCGCGAGGGGTGGCGCATACGTCTCCGCCTGCCGGGTGAGGTGCGGGCGGTGCTGGACCGCCACGAGGAGGCCGGGACGACGGATTCACCGGAATACGCGGCGGCCTATCAGATCTACCTGAACAGGTTCACCTGCAAGCTCCGGCCCGTGCCGGAGGCGATCCTGCGCGGTCAGGCCGGCGGCAATCCGGAGATCTCACGCGTCATGTGGGGCGGCGGAGGGCGCAGCTTCCAGGTTGACGGCAGGCTCCGCGGCTGGTCGGTGCTGTCCAGGCTGGGCGGCATCGGCGTCCCCACCCTCGTGATCACCGGCTCCGACGACATGGCCTCTCCCGCCATCGCGGCCACCATGGCCGCCGCCATTCCGGACGCCCGCCTCGTCGTCGTCGAGGGGGGCTCGCACACGCCGTTCTACGAGGATCCGCAGGGCTTCTGCGGCAGCGTGAGCGACTTCCTCACCGAACTCGACGCAGCGGCGGTGTGAAGCCCGTCTGAGGCCCGCCGGACGCGGTCACGTGCTGCCGAGCCGCCGGACCCGGCACGCGAGCTGGAGGGCGAAGCGCAGGTCGGGGTCCTCGAAGTCCGTGCCCAGCGCCTCACCGATCTTGGCGATCCGGTAGACGACGGTGTTGCGGTGCATATAGAGCCGCCTGGCGGTCTCGACGAACGAGCCGTTGCACGCGAGATAGGCCTCAAGCGTCTCGATGAAGGACTTCGCCTTCGCCGGGCCGAGCGAGTCCAGCGGGTCGAGCAGCTCGTCGATCAGCGCGCGGGAGGCCTCCGACGCCGAGAACTCCAGGAGCATACGGCGCAGCCCGGCCTCGTCGACGTGCACGACCTTGTCGATCCACCCCTTGGACAGCGCGGCCGAGACCGCCGACCTGGCCTCCGCCGCCGAACGGCGAAGCCCTTGCACGCCCTCGTGCGGCATGCCGACCCCGCAGCGGAAACGAAGTTCCGGGAAGCGGGCCTTCAGCCTCTCCAGCAGCGCGTCCACCGGGCCCGCGGGGCGGGCGAGAGGCGCGGCGGTGTCGGCCGGCGGTAAGGACCGGGCGAGCAGAATGCGGGTGCCGGACGCGGTGCCGTGCCACCTCGGGGAGTCGGTGTGCAGCTCGCCGAGGGCCGCCGCGGTGATCTGCTCGATCAGCTCGAACTCGCGCACGGGGTCGCCGACCGCGAGCGTCTCCGCCTGCTCGACGTCCAGCGCCACCACCGTGTGCACGCCGTCGAGGTGGATGCCGAGCGCCCGCGCCCGCTCAAGCGTGAGTTCGTCCGGAGTGCGGGTGGTCAGCAGCAACTCGGAGACCACGGCCGCACGCGACCGGAGCGGGGCCTCGTTCTGGTGCCGCGCCGCCGCGAGGGCCTCGCGCACGGTCGCCTGGGCGAGGGCGGCGGCGAGCGCGGCCGCGGGCGTGGCGGTGGCGCCGCCCGCCGCGGTGACGACCGGAGCCGGGAAACCGCCGGGAGCCGGCGCCGGGTCGGCGGGCGACAGGGCGAGGCCGGCGCCGACGAGGTCGCCGATCAGGGCGACGATCTCATCCGGGGTGCCGCCGCGGGCGGCGAGCTCGGCGGCGGCGGCCGACGCCGTCACCAGGCGTTGCATCGCCCGGTCCGCATCGCCCTCGATCTCCCGCGCGAGGCCGAGCACAAGCGATCCGACCGGCGCGGAATCGTCGTAGTGCAGCAGCGTGACGGCATAACGATCGGCGATCGCCAGGGCGGTCGAGGACGCCGGCGCGGAGTCCTGAGCGATGGCCACACCGCGCACCCCGTGGGCCGCCGCCTGCCGCAGCAGAATGTCGAGCTGGTAGTCGCCGATCACCATGGTCGACCGCGACGCCCGCGGCGGCAGCATCGCCAGCCCGTCGCGCGCCCGGGAGGTGACGTCGCGGACGTCCTCGACCAGGTGCAGCGCCCGGAGAGTGCGGGTGTCGAGGGGGCCGCCGAGGTGCGTGAGTGATCGCCCGGACGGCGTCCGCAGCAGATCGGCGATGGATGCCATGGCAGCAGTGTGCCAGGAGTACGGCGATGCCTCCGCATTTGTATGTTCGGTACATGGAAAGCCGATCGGCGGTTGGCAAGACTGCGAGCTGTGCAGATCGATGAGGAAAACCTCGAAGCCTACGCCCTCGGGTGCGGCCTGCTGGGGGGCGGCGGAGGCGGAGAGACCAGGACGGCCGTGCTCATGGCGCGTGAGGCGATCCGCGAGCACGGCCCGATCGAGGTGGCCGGCCTCGGCGACCTCGCCGACGACGACTTCCTGATGCCGTGCGGCCTGCTCGGAGCCCCCACCGTCTCCCTGGAGAAGGTGCCCGCGCGGGACGAGGGCGACCGGCTCGTGGCGGCGGTCCAGGAGCTGACCGGCCGCGCCGTGGCCGCGCTGATGTGCGTGGAGATCGGCGGCTCCAACGGACTCTTCCCGCTGATCTGGGCGGTGCGCCGCGGGCTGCCGGTGGTGGACGCCGACGGCGCGGGAAGGGCCTTTCCCCAGCTGCTCCAGATGTCGATGCACGTCACCGGAGTGCCGGTGGCGCCGGTCGTGCTGACCGACGAGCGGCACAACGTGGTGACCCTGGGCGGGGAAATCACCACCCACTGGGCCGAGAGGCTCTGCCGTTCGACCGCGGTGGCCTTCGGCGGGCGTGCGTGCGCGGCGATGTTCACCATGGACGCGAAGCAGGCCAGGCGCGCCGCCGTCACCGGCTCGGTCTCCCACGCGCTCTCCCTCGGCGAACTGCTCGTCCGCCACCGCACCGACCCCTTCGGCGCGCTGAGCGAGAAACCGGGCGTCGTCGTCCTGGCCCGAGGCAAGATCGCCGACGTGGTCCGGGTGACGCAGGGCGGATTCGCCCGCGGGTCGGCCATCGTGCACGGCACGGGCGACGACAGGGGCCGCATGATCCGCGTCGAGTTCCAGAACGAGAACCTCGTCGCCATCGAGGACGGCCAGGTCGTCGCGACCACCCCCACCGTCATCTGCCTGCTGGACGACACGACCGCCGAGGCCGTCGCCACCGAGGAGTTGCAGTTCGGGCAGCGGGTGGCCGTCGTCCTGCTCCCCTGTGACGACGTCTGGCACTCCCCGGAGGGACTCGAAGTGGCAGGCCCCCGCGCCTTCGGCTACGACATCGACGTCACGCGCCCGGCGGGTGTGCGGTGAGCCGCGGGCCCGGGGTGCGCGTCGGCGTCGACGTCGGCGGCACCAACACCGATGCCGTCGTCCTCGCGGCCGACCTGACCCTCCTCGCCAAGGCGAAGGTCCCGACGACGGAGAACGTGCTCGACGGTGTGCGCGACGCCCTCGCGGCGGCCATGGGCGCCGCCGAGGTGGGGCCCGCGGACGTGCACCACGTCATGGTGAGCACGACACACGCCACCAACGCGCTGATCCGGCGCCGCGGACTGCGGCGGGTCGCGGTGCTCAGGATCGGCGCGCCCGCCACCCTCGGCATCTCGGTGCTGAGCGCCTGGCCTCAGGACGTCCGCGACGCGGTGGTGGCGGCCTCCGAGATCGTCCGCGGCGGCGCCGAGGTCAGCGGTGTGCCCATCGTCCCCCTCGACGTGGCGGCGATCGAGCGCTTCGCGCGGTCGGCGGCGGGGGAGGCCGACGCGTTCAGCGTGACCGGTGTGTTCTCGCCCGTCACCTCGGAGGACGAGGTGATCGCCCGCGAGATCATCCGGTCGGTCGCGGGCGATGTGCCGGTGTCGATGAGCCACGAGGTCGGCACGATCGGCCTGGCGGACCGGGAGAGCGCCTCTGCCTTGAACGCCGCCCTCACTGCGGTGACCCAGGAGGTGGTCGACGGCGTCGCCGAGGCCCTGAGGACCCTGAAGATCGCCGCCAGGCTCTACGTCGCGCAGAACGACGGCACCCTGATGGCCGCCGACTGGGCGGTCCGCTGCCCCGTCCTCACCATCGGCAGCGGCCCGGCGAGCAGCATGCGCGGAGCCGCGTACCTGTCCTCGCTCGCCGACGCCGTCGTCGTCGACATCGGGGGCACCTCCACCGACATCGGGGTGCTCACCGGGGGGATGCCGAGGTCCTCGGCGTCGGCGATCGAGATCGGCGGCGTACGGGCGAACTTCCGCATGCCCGACCTGCTGTCACTCGGCCTCGGCGGCGGCAGCGTGGTCCGCATGGGCCCGGGCGGCGTCGTCGCCGGCCCCGACAGCGTGGGCGGAGCCCTCACGAGATCGGCCCTCGTCTTCGGCGGCGACGTGCCGACCCTGAGCGACATGGCGGTGGCCCGCGGCCGGCTGACCCTCGGCGACCCCGCGCTGGCGGCCGCCGTGGACGAGCGCCTCCACGCGGTCCTCGACACGGTCGACGCCCGGCTGGCCGAGTCGATCGAGCGCATCCAGCGGTCCAGCGTCAACTGTCCCGTCGTCGTGGTGGGCGGCGCCGGAGGGCTGATGACCGAGGTGCCCCCCGGGTGCAGTGAACTGATCCGCCCCGCGCACCACGACGTGGCCAACGCCGTGGGGGCCGCCGTGGCCATGATCAGCCGTGAGGTCGACGAGGTCGTCCCCGCGGGCATGGACGGGCGGGAGGAGCGGCTTGAGCGGCTCTACCAGCGCGCCCGCGAGCGCACCATCGCCGCCGGCGCCGATCCGGCGGGCGTCGAGATCGCCGCGGTGCACGAGACCCCCCTCGCCTACCTTCTGGACCCCGCGGTGCGCATCCGGGTGAAGGCGGTCGGTCCCCTTCCAGGAAAGGCCATCTCATGACTTATCCCCTCGAAGCCATCCAGCCGCCCGCCCATGAGCTCCTCGACCACGACGGCGTGCTCGACGCCATGAAACGGCTGGCCGCGGACCCCCGGGTCGCCCTGGAGGAACTCGGCCGCAGCCGCGAGGGCCGCGCCGTCAACGCCCTCGTCGTCGCCAGGCCGGACGTGCTCGCCGACCCGGCCGCCGTGCGGGCGGCGGCGCGCCGGCTGTCGGCGCCGTCCGGCGGCGATGAGGCAGGCCGCCCCTGGCCCGAGGACCTGCCCGTCCCCGTGCTGCTCCTCGCCGGCAACTACGGCAACGAGGCCGCTCAGACCGAGGCGCTGCTTGAAGTGGCCGACCGGCTCACGGCCGACACCGACGAGGCTCATGCCGTACTGCGGAGCCTTGTCGTGCTCATCGTCCCGCTGCTGAACCCGGACGGGCGTGAGCGGGCGCTCGCGACGTGGCGCGAGCGGCCCCGGGCGGCGGCGCTGACGGCATACGGCAACCACTACGACATCCAGGTCGCCCGTGAATATCTGCACCTCATCGAGCCGGAGAGCGTCGCCCTCGCGGAACTCGTGCGGCGATGGCACCCCGTGCTGGCCTGGGAGGTGCACGAGGACTCCATCAACCTCGGCCTCATGTTCGAGGAGACCTGCCTCTGCCCGCCGATGTCGCCGCGCGGCCCGAACGGCACGACGATGGCGGGCAGCCCCGGGGACTACGATCCCCGGCTCTTCGACCAGGAGGTCGTCTACGGCGCCGCCATCGCCGAGGAGTGGCGGTCGCGCGACGAGAGGCTGCTCCACGACCCCACCGGACACCACGGATGGCCGCGGCCAGTCGACCCCCGGTTCGCGCACCTCGCGCAGCACCCGGAGACGCGGTTCACCCGGGCGATGGCCCTGCGCGGGGTCACGGCGTTCATCACCGAGAGCGCCCGCCGCCCCGGCACCCAGACCTGGGAGGGCCGGGTGCGGCAGAAGGTGTCGGCCGGAATGGCCATCCTGCGCACCGCCGCCGCCGGCACAGACACCCTCACCTCGATCGTCCGGGACGCGGGGCGTCCCCCGGGCGCGGCGGCGGGGGAGTACTTCGCCATCCCGCGCGCCCAGGACGCCGCGGTGCTGCAGCGGGCCCTGCTGACCCTGCAAATGCACGATGTGCAGGTCCACGCCACCGCCGACCATCTGGTCGTGTTCCAGGCGCAAGCCCGCCACACCACCCTGCGGACCCTGTTGTCCCTCACCCACGGCAGGCACCAGAGCCTGGTGGCCACGCTCGGGCTGCAAGTGCACGACTCCACGGACCCCGGCTTCGACCGATCGCGGATCCGGCCCGACGACCTGACCGCCGTCCCGCAGCCGTCCGATTGGGAGTCCTCCCGTTTCCCGTGGATCGCCTCCCCGCCCCCGCCGGGCGCGCTGCGGCCGGTGGGCGTCTACGCGGGGCAGGGCGTCAAGGACTTCGCCGCCGAAGGGCACCTGGGCGGCGTCCGCCGGCTCCTCGACCACGAGGGCATCGCCTACACACTCCTTGAGGCCGGCGACGTCCTGAACGGCGCACTGGACGACCTCGACGTCCTGATCGTGCCGAACGGCGACCCCGACGCCGTCCTCGGCGGCAGCCGGCCCGGCCTCCTGTGGTTCGGCGAGCCCTGGCAACCCGAAGAGGAGCCAAGTGGCCTCGGCGCGGACGGGGCCGACGCCGTGCGCCGCTTCGTCGAACGCGGCGGCCACTACATCGGCGTCGACGGCGGCGCGGTCCTGGCCGGCCGGACGCATATGGCACTCCTCAACTGCGGCGTCGCCGTACGGAACATCGGCACCGGCCTGGTCGAACTCGCCGTCCACGCGCCGGGCGACCCGGTCTTCTCCGGCGTCGGCGGCTCGTGGGACGAGAGCGGCATCTGGCGTCAGGGTCTCGTCTACGCGATGTCCGACTGCGAAGCCGTCCTCGGTGAGCAGGGGGCCGCGGTCCTGGAGGCCGGTGAGGACGCCGATTGTCTGGCGTCCTTCTCCCGCCTGCTCCCCGTCGCCGGTACGGCACACCTGGCCGACGTCCTCCCGGAGGGGCCGCCCTCGCGCCGCGCGGCGATCCTCCGCGGCACGCGCGGCGGCGGCACCGTGACCCTGTTCGCCGTCGACCCGACGTATCGATCGCTCAGTCCGTACAGCGCACGTATGCTGGCCAACGCCGTCAGGGACCGAGCCGCCCGGAGGTGACGGCGCGCGTTTGGAGCGGGCCACGCGATCGCCATAAGTTGGCGACTTGTGATGATTCGCGACGTCGCTCCAGCCGATCTCGACGCCCTGCTCGCCATCCGTGTCCGCTCCTTCGGCCACATGTCCGCCGGTGAGGCCGAGGAGTGGAAGGCGAAATACACGCTGAGCGCGCAAGAGGGCCTGCTGCTCGGCGCCTACGACGGCTCCCGCATCATGGCCGGCGCCCGGATCGCCGACTTTCGCCAATGGTGGTACGGCAGGCCCCTCACCTGCGCCGGCATCGCCGGAGTCGTCGTCGCGCCCGAGGACCGCGGCAAAGGCGTCGCCCGCACGATGATCAGGGCCGTGGTCGAGCGCGCCGCCGCGCTCGGCTATCCGGTCTCGGCCCTCTACCCCAGCACCACCCCCCTCTACCGGAGCTGCGGGTGGGAACACGCGGGGGCGAGGCATTACTACGTCATCCCCACCGAGTCCCTCCGCTCGGTCCGGCCCGCCCATCCCGTGGCGCTACGCCGTATGGGGCCGGGCGACGCGGCCGAGGTGATGCTGATCCTGCACCGCGTATATTCCGCCGCCCGCGCCTCCGGCCCCGTCTGCGCCACCGAGGTCCAGTGGCGCCAATGGCTCGGCGACGACAGGGCCTTCCTCTACATCGCCGACGACGGATTCATCGTCTATCGATGGGCCGGCGACGCCCTGCACGTCGACCACCTGGCCGCAGCCTCCGAGCACACCGCACGCACCCTGTGGGGGCTGCTCGGCTCCACGTCCTCGACCGCGAAGTCGATCCGCGCTGCGCTCGACCCCGCCGACCCGGTGTTCCACATGCTGGGCGAACGCGGAGTCCTGGGCGTCGCGCTCACCCCCTGGATGATGCGTGTCGTCGACCTGCCCACCGCCGTCTCGGCGCGCGGCTATCCCACCTCGGTGACCGCGGACCTCACCCTCGACGTGGACGACCCCGTCCGCCCCGGGAACACCGGCCTGTGGCGGCTCACGTTCACCAAGGGCGAGGGTACGGCGGAGCCGGCCCGGCCGGCCGACTCCGCCACGCATGTGGGAGTGGGGGCGTTTTCCGCTCTCTACGCGGGTGTGCCCACGGATGCCCTTCGGCGCTCCGGCCTGCTGACCGGAGGGTCCCCGGCGGACGACGAGGTGCTTGACACGGTCTTCGCGGCTCGTCCGTACATGATCGACCATTTCTAGGCCGCTGGGACGGGCGTCACGGGGGGTGGCCGTCCCCGCGGTCGCGGTTGGGCGACGCTGGGCGGGGCTGGAGATGTTGGGCGCTCCTGGGCGTGGCCGGGCGTCGCGGGCAGGTGGCGGTCCCTGCGGGCGCTGCTGGGCGACGCCGGGTGTGGCCGGGCGACGCTGGGCGTCACGGTAGGTGGCCGTCCCTGCGGTTGCGGCCGGGTGACGCCGGGCGCTGCTGGGTGTGGCCGGGTGACGCTGGGCGCGACTGGGGGGCGCCGGTGCCTGTGACGCCGGCCTCCGCCCACCGGGCCCGTAGACGCCCGCGACTGGTGCGGCGCACCTTCGGGGACCCGGGATTCCAGATGAGGTTCGAACACGCGGTTTGTGCCCTGACCTCGGGCGTGCGCCGGGCCGGTGGCGGGGCCGTACATGATTGACTACCTCTCGATTCGTGGCTGCGCAGGGCATGTTCGCCGTGCGCCGGGCGGCCGGGAGGGGTAGAGTTCGGGGCCGAACAGGTGTTCGGTGTCCGGTCGGATGCCGGTGATTTCGCGGGGGAGGCGGTGCCGGTGCGTCTGCCCGAGTTGCGCGTGATGGGAGTCGATCCGGGGTTGACCCGATGTGGGCTCGGAGCGGTCCAAGGGCGTCCGGGCGCACCGCTGACCCTGGTCGACGTGGGGGTGGTCCGCACGGCGGCCGACGACGACATCGGGGTCAGGCTCGTGGCCATCGAGGCCGAGATCGAGCGCTGGCTCGACCAGCACAAGCCCGACGTGCTGGCGGTCGAGCGGGTCTTCGCCCAGCACAACCTGCGCACCGTCATGGGCACCGCCCAGGCGTCCGCGGTCGCGATCACCTGCGCCGCCCGCCGCGGCCTCCCCGTCGCGCTCCACACCCCGAGCGAGGTCAAGGCCGCCGTCACCGGCAGCGGCACAGCGGACAAAAAGCAGGTCGGCCTGATGGTGACACGCCTGCTGCGCCTGGCCGAGATGCCCAAACCCGCCGACGCCGCCGACGCCCTGGCCCTCGCCATCTGCCACGTCTGGCGCGGCGGTCTCACCAACCGCATGGCCGACGCCATCGCCAAGGCCCGCGCGAGCGCGCCGCCCAGCCGGATCCGCAGGGGCAGCGCGTCGTGACCGGCCGGGCTTTGTGCAGTGCGGCTCTGTATGGCGAGGCTTTGTGTGGTGGAGCTCTGTGTGGCCTATATGGCGGGGTGCGGTGTCGTGACCGGGGTGGGCTCGCGGGGTGTGACAGGTGACGCTGGGGTGCGTCGGTTTCGTGGAGGAGGGGTGTCATGAGCGTGTCTTATGGGGCGGTGCGTGCCGTGGCCGGGCGTGAGGTGTGCCCAATGCGGAGAGGAGCCCTGTCGTGATCGCGTCGGTGGCGGGGCGGGTGGCCGCCAAGAGTCTCGGATCGGCCGTCGTCGAGGTCGGCGGGGTGGGCATCCAGGTGCACTGCACACCGGGCACGCTCTCCACGCTTCGGGTGGGTGAGACTGCCCGGCTGTCCACCTCGCTTGTCGTGCGTGAGGAGTCGCTGACGCTCTACGGGTTCGCCGACGACGACGAGCGCGTGGTCTTCGAGCTGCTTCAGACCGCGAGCGGCGTCGGTCCCCGGCTCGCTCTTTCCATGCTGGCCGTGCACACTCCTGGCGCACTACGTCTCGCCGTGGCCTCGGGCGACCTCAAGGCGCTCACCCAGGTGCCGGGCATCGGGCAGAAAGGCGCCCAGCGGATCGTCCTGGAGCTCAAGGACAAGCTCGGCGCACCCGGCGAGCCGGTCGTCGCCTCCGTCAACGGCCACGCCCCCACCCCGCCGTGGCGCGATCAGGTTCACACGGGCCTCGTCGGCCTGGGCTACACGGCACGCGACGCCGACGAGGCGGTGGCCCTGGTCGCCCGAGAGGCCGACGCCGAACTCGCCCTCGGCCGCACCCCTCAGGTGGCCGCCCTCCTCAAATCGGCTCTGCGCATCCTCAGCGGCCCTCCGGGAGGTGGACGACGTTGATCGCGTGGTCCTGGCTCGGGATGCGTTCCCCGAATCGCTGCTCCGGCGGTCCGCTGAGAGGTGGCCGCCGGTGAGCGCGCCCTCGCCCCCGTGGGCGTGTTCCTCGGATGGCTGCGGCGGTCTTCCGGGAGGTGGGTGGACGGGTGTCCGGTTCTGGAGGCGTTCGCCCGATGGCTGCTTCAGCGGTCCTCTGGGAGGTGGGCGGCGGTGAGCGCGCCCTCGGCCCCGTGGGCGCGTTCCCTGGACGGCTGCCTCAGTGGTCTTCCGGGAGGTGGGCGGTGGTGAGCGCGTGGTGGCCATCGGCGCCGTGGGCGCGTTCCTCGGATGGCTGCTTTGGCGGTCTCCCGGGTGGTGCTCGGACGGGTGTCCGGTTCTGGAGGCGTTCGCCTGATGGCTGCTTTAGCGGTCTCCGGGGAGGTGGTCGCCGGTGAGTGTACGGCAGTTGCCTGGCCGGGCGGCGTTTCAGGACCATGTGGTTCGGAGGCTCATGCAGTCAGGGGTGGGTGCGGACATGTGGTCGGCATCGTGTGGTGGTCTGGAGGGAAAGCGGCGGTGAGTGCGGACAGGGAGCTGGTGTCTCCCGACGCCGAGGGCGACGAGCGGCTGATCGAGGCCGCGTTGCGGCCGAAGAGGCTTGACGAGTTCATCGGGCAGGGCCGTGTCCGTGAGCAGCTCTCGCTGGTGTTGCAGAGTGCCCTTCGCCGGTCGCGGCCGCCGGATCACGTGCTGATGAGTGGTTCGCCGGGGCTCGGCAAGACGACGCTGGCCATGATCGTGGCGGCTGAGCTGGGGGCGCCGCTGCGGGTGACCTCCGGGCCGGCGTTGGAACGCGCCGGGGATCTCGCGGCGATCCTGTCGACGCTCGCCGAGGGTGAGGTCCTGTTCATCGACGAGATCCACCGCATGGCGAGGCCGGCCGAGGAGATGCTCTATCTCGCGATGGAGGACTTCCGGGTCGACATCGTGGTCGGCAAGGGGCCGGGCGCGACGGCGATCCCGCTGGACATCGCGCCGTTCACCCTGGTCGGCGCCACCACGAGGGCGGGCCTTCTGCCGGCGCCGCTGCGCGACCGGTTCGGGTTCACCGCGCACATGGAGTTCTACGAGGTGGCCGAGCTGGAGCGGGTGCTGCACCGCTCGTCGCGGCTGCTCGGGATCGGGCTGCCCGAGGACGGGGCCCACGAGATCGCCAGGCGGTCGAGGGGCACGCCCCGGATCGCCAACCGCCTGCTGCGCCGTGTGCGCGACTTCGCCGAGGTGCGCGCCGACGGTGTGATCACGCGGGAGCTGGCCTCCGCGGCACTCGATCTCTACGAGGTCGACGCGGAGGGGCTCGACCGGCTGGACCGGGCGGTGCTCCGGGCGCTGCTCGGCAAGTTCGGCGGTGGGCCGGTGGGCCTGTCCACGCTGGCGGTGTCGGTGGGGGAGGAGCCTGAGACGGTCGAGGTGGTGGCCGAGCCGTTCCTCGTGCGCCAGGGCCTGCTGGCCCGCACCCCGAGGGGGCGCGTCGCGACGGCGGCGGCGTGGGTCCACTTGGGGCTCCCCCCACCTCCCGACGCATTCGGGGCCAATCCCGCGGACGACGCACCTTGACCCGCCGCGGCGAGTGCCGGTCCGACGCCGATCGCCGTCGGCATCGGGGCCGCCTCACCGGCCGGTGTGCTGCCAAGGCGACCGGCATGCGGTTGCCTCGGAGCGACCGAGCTTGAGTGGCCCGGCTTGAGCGGCCACCCCTTGTGGTCACCCCGTGGGGCTGCCCAATGCGCTCATCCGGTGCGGTGGGCTGGTGCGGTCACCCGGTGGGGCTGTCCGGTGCGGTCATTCGGTGCGGTGGGCTGGTGCGGTCACCTGGTGGGCCGCCCGGTAAGGCTGTCCGGTGCGGTGGGCTGGTGAGGAGGTCGCTGGCGTCGAGGCCAGATCCGGTGAAGTTGCGGGGGCGTGAGGGGCGGGGCATCGTGGCTTGTGCCGTACGGTTGCCCGTGTCGGTGTGGTTGTGCCGCGTCGAGTGACAATGTGGTCGTGCGACGTGGTTGTGTCGCGGGGTTGTGCCCTGCCGGGCCGCGGCTCCCGGTGTACCGGAATTGGTGCGTGGGGGCGATCGTTTTGGGTCGAGTCTTGATCACAGAATGATGACAACGGTTGCGAAATGGGAACTTCCCCGCGCGCCGGAACGTGGGTTCGTTGCCGGGTTGACAAACGCTCGCCTACACTCCGTGCCTTGGCTGCCTGTGTAGGCTGACGTGCTTAGCGGCGCGGCCGCATCTATGCAATTGATATCTCCGGCGTCTCGCCGGTTGTTTCTCATGGAAGGTGGCCCTTGTGGGCGACATTACCTCGATCGTGCCACTGATCTTGGTGGCTGTGGTGTTCTACTTCCTGCTGATCCGCCCGCAGCGCAAGAGGCAGCGTGAGCAGCTTGAGATGCAGAACTCCCTTGTTCCCGGCACGAGGGTGATGACCACGACGGGACTGTTCGCCACGGTGGTCGCCGTCGACAACGAGGACGTGATCCTCGAGTTGTCCCCCGGTGTGGAGACACGCTGGGTCAAGGCCGCCATTGGCCGTGTCCTGGAGCCTGGGGACGCCAAAGAGACGTTGGAGAGCTCCGACTCGGACCTTGGCGCCGACGGCGTCAAGGACGAGGCGGACGCGAAAGACGGCAAGGAGCCGGGCGGGTCGGCCGGCAACGGTCCCGACACACCTGGCAAGCTCCCCTGACCGGCGCCGACGAGGCGCGGTGAGCGGTCCTCGTCGGCGTTCGCGGGCCCCGCTCGTTTGGGGCACGGCGGGGCCGGGTGAGCCACCCGGCCGAGCTTGACTCGCGGAGGCGGATGAGGAGGACTCGGTCCTCACCGGGCTCGGGGCTTATTAGGCTCGGTGCCCTTAAGGCGCAGTGCTTAACAGGCTCAGGGCTTTTTAGGCTCAGTGATATCAAGGCACATCTCATCGCACCCGACACCCGAAAGAACTGACGACCAGTGGCCCGACCGACCAGCGGCCAGAGCAGACCAGGACGCACGCTCCTGCTGCTTTTGGCGCTCATCCTCGCCATGGGCGGGGGCATGATCCTGCAGCAGGCGTTCATCCCGAAGCTCGGCCTTGACCTCGCGGGTGGCACAACCGTAACGCTTTCGCCTCTCACCCCGGATAACCGCCCTCCGTCACAGGAGAGCCTCGACCTCGCAGTCAACATCATCCGTGACCGGGTGAACGGCAGCGGCATCTCCGATGCCCAGGTGGCCAAGTCGGGCGACAACATCGTCATCTCGGTGCCGGGCGCCGGGCGCGAGGAAGTCATCAAACTCGTCGGCACCACCGCCGAGCTGAGGTTCCGCCAGGTGCTGGCGGAGGCGCCCGCGGTGATTCCGCCGGCCGCGATCCCGACCACGGCTCCGACGCCCTCCGGGTCCGCCTCGCCTTCCGCCTCGCCCACCTCGCGCTCGTCGCGGCCCGCCGCGACGCCCTCGGCGACGGCCAAGCCGGAGGCGAGCGCCTCGCCCCCGGGGCGTGCGGTCTCCTCGGGGCTGGCGAGCCCGACCTCTCCGAGCGCCGCGCCTTCCCCGTCCCCTTCGGGTGAGCCGTCGCCGAGGACGGCCCGCGCGAGGGCCACGAGCAGCCCCTCGCCCACGCCGTCCGCCCCCACCGCGCCCGTCGACCAGCAGGACCCGCTCGCGGGCGTCGACACGACGGGCATCGATCCCGCGGTGATCCAGCAGTTCCGCGACCTCAAGTGTGAGGCGAAGGACCGCGGCCAGGGTCTTCAGGACGACCCGGCCAAGCAGATCGCCGCCTGCAGCAAGGACGGCGCCGCCCGCTACATCCTCGACAAGGCGGCGGTGACCGGCACTCAGATCAACAGTGCCAGCTCCGGCCTCGCCGACACCACGGGTGAGTGGATCGTCCAGCTCGACTTCAAGAGCCAGGGCGCCAACGAGTGGTCCAAGATCACAACGACCGCGTTCAACTCCCAGGCCCCGCGCAACCAGGTGGCCATGGTGCTCGACGGCCTGGTCATCTCGGCTCCGGTGATCCAGGAGCCGATCCCCGGCGGCCGGGCGCAGATCTCCGGCGGCTTCAACCAGCAGACCTCGACCGATCTGGCCAACCAGCTTAAATACGGCGCGCTCCCGCTGAAGTTCGTCCAGAGCTCTGTCGTGTCGGTGTCCTCGACTTTGGGCGCCGACCAGCTCACGGGCGGTCTCATCGCGGGCGGCATCGGCCTGATCCTCGTGGTCATCTACTCGATGCTCTACTACCGGGGCCTCGGCCTCGTCTCGGTGTTCAGCCTCGCGGTCGCCGCGCTGCTGACCTACCAGTCGGTGGTGCTGCTCGGGCACAACGCGGGCTTCCGCCTGTCGCTGCCGCACATCATCGGTCTGGTGGTCTCGATCGGCATCACCGCCGACTCCTTCATCGTGTTCTTCGAACGCATCCGAGATGAGATGAAGGAGGGCAGGAGGTCGCTGCGGTCGGCGGTCGAGGTCGCCTGGGTCCGCGCGCGGCGCACGATCCTCGTGGCCGACGCGGTCATGTTCATCGCCGCCGTGGTGCTCTACTTCCTCTCGGTGGGCGACGTCGCCGGCTTCGCGTTCGCGATGGGTCTCACGACCCTGATCGACGTGGTGCTCGTCTTCATGTTCACCAAGCCTCTTGTGACCCTGCTGGCACGCTTGAAGTTCTTCAGCAAGGGGCACAAGCTCTCCGGGCTTGACGCCGAGCGCATGAGCGAGACCACCGTCCGCACGAGCACTCCGCAGGAGGCATGATGTCGCTCCTTCGCCGCCTCTACCGGGGCGAGATCAACGTCGACTTCGTCGGCCGCCACAAGTTGTGGTACAGCCTGTCGGCGCTGCTGCTCATCGTGTCCTTCTCCGGTCTGCTGTTCAAGGGACTCAACCTCGGTGTCGAGTTCCGCGGCGGCTCGGTCTTCACCTTCGCCGCGCCCGCCGCCTCGATCGAGCAGGTGCGCACCACGGTCACCGAGGCCGGGCCCCACCAGGTGATCGTGCAGACGGCGGGTGAGCGCTGGCGCGTCACGACCGAGAGCCTCAACGAGGGCGCGGTCACCAAGGTGCGCACGGCTGTCGCCGACGAGTTCAAGGTCGACCGCGAGCAGGTCAGCGTCGACGTCATCGGCGCCTCCTGGGGTGGCGAGGTCTCCGAGAAGGCGATCATCGGCCTGATCGTGTTCATGCTGGCGATCATCTTGTATCTCACCTTGGCCTTCGAGTGGAAGATGGCCTTGGCGGCGGTCGTGGCCCTGATCCACGACCTCGTCATCACGGCGGGCGTCTACGCCTGGTCGGGGTTCGAGGTCACTCCGGCGACGATGCTGGGCTTCCTGACGATCCTCGGCTATTCGTTGTACGACGCGGTGGTCGTGTTCGACATGATCAAGGAGGTCACGGCCAAGCTCGGCACGACCTCCAAGCTGACCTACACGCAGGCGGCCAACAACGCGCTGAACCACACGCTGATCCGTTCGCTGAACACCACGCTGGTCGCGATCCTGCCGGTGGCGGCGATCCTCTTCATCGGCACGACGCTGCTCGGCGCCGGCACCCTGAAGGACCTGTCGCTGGCGCTGTTCGTCGGCATGATCGTCGGCACCTACTCGTCGCTGTGTGTGGCAACGCCGCTGCTGGTCCTGCTGAAGGAGCGCGAGCCGAAATACCAGGCGCTCGCCAAGCGTCTGGCGAGCACCAAGGGCGGTTCCAAAAGCGGCTCCAAAGGGGCAGGAGCCTCCGCCAAGGGACGGGAAGAAGGGGACCGGGAGCCCGTGAGCGCTGGGGCGCCGGGTGGCCCGGCCGCCGAGAAGCCCTCCGACAAGCGTAAGAAACGATGATCGACGGCCGGCCGGCTCCTTTACGGGGCCGGCCGGCCGCACGCGGTTCCCGAGGGCTTCACGGGCCCGGCGCGCACGCCGGGCCTGTGAAGCCCTCCGCCGTTCCACGCTGTTTCGGAGATACCGGGGAATCTTCCCGCTATGTGGTGAAAGACGCTGTGCGTTACCCCTGAGGAGTGAACGATGACCGAACTGACTTCCCTGATCCTCGACCGGATCAGGGATGTTCCCGACTATCCTCAGCCGGGTGTGCTGTTCAAAGACATCACACCGTTGCTCGCCGACCCGGTGGCCCTCTCCGCCGTGGTGGACGAGCTGGCGCGCCTGGCCGCCGAGGTCGACAAGGTCGTCGGCATCGAGGCGCGGGGCTTCATTTTGGCCGCTCCGGTGGCCTACAGAGCGGGCGCGGGATTCGTTCCAGTGCGAAAGAAGGGCAAACTGCCCGCCGAAACCTTCGCGGCGTCCTACGATTTGGAATACGGCTCCGCGACCGTCGAGGTCCACCGGGATGCTTTCGCTCCCGGAGACCGGGTGATCATCGTCGATGACGTGCTCGCCACCGGCGGCACGGCGCGGGCGACCGTGGAGCTGGTCAAGAGGGCGGGCGCCGAGGTCGTCGGCGTCGCCGTACTCATGGAATTGGCCTTCCTCAAGGGCCGGGACCGGTTGGAAGACGTGGACCTCCGCTCGTTGGTGATCGTCTGACCGGCCCTCTCGGACGGTTCCCTCTCCACTGGCGTGGATACACTGAGGGATCTGACTCGAACGTAAGGAGTCTGTGTGCCGCGTGATGTGGTCGCACCCGACCAGACCGCCGCAGGCGACGGTCCGGGTGCACTCGCGCCTGCGAGCGACCTGGGTTCGTCCGCGTCCACCGGCACGGGTGTTCGCCGCAGACTCTTTGGGGGTGGGGGCATGAACCCAGTGCTCGAACCGCTCTTCCGGACGGTCCGTGCGACTCATCCCAAGGCCGACCTGCGGCTGATCGAGCGCGCCTACGAGATGGCGGCCTACCACCACCGCGACCAGAAGCGGAAGAGCGGTGACCCCTACATCACCCATCCGCTCGCCGTCACGACGATCCTCGCCGAGCTCGGCACGGACGACGAGACGCTCTGCGCCGCCCTCCTCCACGACACCGTCGAGGACACCGCCTACAGCCTCGACGAGCTGCGCGGCGACTTCGGCGACAACATCGCCCTGCTGGTCGACGGCGTCACCAAGCTGGACAAGGTCAAGTTCGGTGACGCCGCCCAGGCCGAGACCGTGCGCAAGATGGTCGTGGCCATGTCCCGCGACATCCGGGTCCTGGTCATCAAACTGGCCGACCGGCTGCACAACATGCGCACCATGCGTTACCTCCCCGAGCACAAGCGCCAGCAGAAGTCGCGGGAGACGCTGGAGATCTTCGCCCCCCTGGCCCACCGGCTCGGCATGAACACCATCAAGTGGGAGCTTGAGGACCTCTCCTTCGCGCTCATGTATCCGAAGCGTTACGACGAGATCGCCCGCATGGTCTCCAAGCGTGCCCCCCGCCGCGACCTGTTCCTCCAGGAGGTCATCGAGGAGGTCTCCGGCGACCTGCGCCAGGCCAAGATCCGCGCGACCGTCAAGGGCCGGCCGAAGCACTACTACTCGATCTACCAGAAGATGATCGCCAAGGACGTCGCCTTCGACGACATCTACGACCTGGTGGGCATCCGAGTGCTCGTCGACACGGTGCGCGACTGTTATGCGGCCCTCGGAACGATCCACGCGCGATGGAACCCGGTGCCCGGCCGGTTCAAGGACTACATCGCGATGCCCAAGTTCAACATGTACCAATCGCTGCACACGACCGTCATAGGGCCCGAGGGCAAGCCGGTCGAGCTGCAGATCCGCACCCACGCCATGCACCACCGGGCCGAATACGGCGTGGCCGCGCACTGGAAGTACAAGGACGAGATGATCTCCGCGGGTGGCGGCGGAGGCAAGATCAAGCCGATGAGCGACATGGCGTGGCTGCGCCAGCTCCTCGACTGGCAGAAGGAGACCGCCGACCCCGGCGAGTTCCTCGAGTCGCTCCGCTTCGACCTGTCGGTCTCAGAGGTCTACGTCTTCACCCCGCGGGGCCAGGTCATGGCGCTGCCCGAGGGGGCGACGCCGGTCGACTTCGCCTACGCCGTGCACACCGAGGTGGGGCACCGCTGCATCGGCGCCAGGGTCAACGGCAGACTCGTGCCGCTGGAGTCGCGGCTGGGCAACGGCGACACCGTGGAGATCTTCACCTCCAAGTCGCCCGACGCCGGCCCGTCGCGCGACTGGCTCAAGTTCGTCAAGAGCGGCCGCGCCCGCAACAAGATCCGCCAGTGGTTCTCCAAGGAGCGCAGGGAGACCGCCATCGAGGCGGGCAAGGAGGCCATCGGCCGTGCCATGCGCAAGCAGGGGCTCCCGCTCCAGCGGCTCATGTCGGGTGAGGCCCTGCTCGCCCTCGCCCGCGACCTGCGCTACCCCGACGTCTCCTCGCTCTACGCCGCGGTCGGCGAAGGGCACGTAGCGGCCCAGTCGGTCGTGCAGAAGCTCGTGCAGTCCTTCGGCGGCGTCGACGGCGCGGAGGAGGACATCGCCGAGGTCGCCATGCCCACCCGCATGCGCGGCCGCCCTCGCAGCGGCTCCAACGCCGGCGTGGTCGTCGCGGGCGACCCCGACGTGTGGGTGCGCCTGTCGCGGTGCTGCACCCCGGTGCCGGGCGACGAGATCATCGGTTTCGTGACCCGCGGGCACGGCGTGTCGGTGCACCGGGTCAACTGCCCCAACATCGAGCAGCTCAGGTCCGAGCCCGACCGCCTCGTCGAGGTGAGCTGGTCGCCGAGCGACGACTCGGTCTTCCTCGTGGCCATCCAGGTTGAGGCCCTCGACCGGCCGCGGCTGCTGTCGGACGTGACGCGCACCCTGTCCGACCACCACGTCAACATCTTGTCGGCCTCGGTCACGACCTCGCGGGACCGGGTGGCGGTGAGCAAGTTCACCTTCGAGATGGGCGATCCGAAGCACCTCGGCCACGTGCTCAAGGGTGTGCGCAACGTCCAGGGCGTCTACGACGTCTACCGGGTGAGCGGCGCGGGAAGCTGACTCCCGCCGCGGGGGCACGGCGAAGCCTCCGCGGGCCGTGCCATGACGATGGCCTGTCGTGAAGACGATGGCCTGTCGTGAAGACGGCCTTGAGAAGCCCTCTCCCCGGGGCAGAAAAAGCTTGTGGGTAGTTTTCCGCAAAGGCAGTTCCAGCACCGGAGAGAGGGCTTTCAGCTCTCCGGAGGGGCCGCTATAGCCGGTGAGGGGCGGGAAAGGACCTGCCTGCGCCTGATTCGATAAGCGCTCAGACACAACGCGGGCACATTCAGCCCCCATAAGGGCCCCGGTTCACACCGGCCTCAGCGCTTTCCCCCACCGCGCCCTTCGCGCATCTCGAAACACCCGGCGAATTCGAGGGGTGCGCGTCCATACCGCGATTCCGCACACATGGCCGAGATCCTCCGTACGGGTGACCCCGCACACGAAGATCGTGCCCTCCCAGTCGTGCCCCTCACAAACGAACGGGGGCGGAGGACCGGTGAAGGTCCTCCGCCCCCGTCGGGCGCTCAGGTGCGGGTCAGGAGAACTCCGCGAGCGTGCGCTCGGCCTCCTCAAGCCACGAGCGGCGGGCCGCCAGTGCCTCCTCGGCCTCCTTCACGTCCTTGTCCCGGCCTGCGGCCGTCGCCTTGGCGAGGCGGCCCTCAAGCTGCTCGATCGATCTGCGCAGCTGGTTGACGGTGTCCTGGGCGCGGGCGCGGGCCTCGGGGTTGGACCGCTTCCACTCGGCCTCTTCTCCCCGGCGGACGGCCTCGTCGACCCTGCGCAGGCCGCCCTCAAGGCGGTCGCGCATGTCGCGGGGCACGGGGCCGGCGGCCTCCCAGCGCTCCAGGATGCCGCGCAGGGTGGCGCGGGCCGCCCGGGCGTCGGTGACCGGGACGATCTTCTCGGCCTCGATCAGGAGCTGCTCCTTGATCTCGGCGTTGGCGGCCAGTGAGGCGTCACGCTCGGCGTAGACGGCCGAGCGGGCCTGGAAGAACTGGTCCTGAGCGCTCTTGAACCTGGTCCACAGCTCGTCCTCGGCCTCGCGCGAGGCCCGGCCTGCGCTCTTCCACTGCCGCATGAGCTCGCGGTAGACCGACGCGGTGTTGCTCCAGTCGGTCGAGTCGGCGAGCGCCTCGGCCTCGGCGACGATGCGCTCCTTGGCGGCGCGCACGCCTTCGCGCTGCTCGTCGAGGCCCGCGAAGTAGGCCTTGCGCCGCTTGGCGAAGGCCGTGCGCGCGGACGAGAGGCGCTTCCAGAGCGTCGCCTCGGTGGCCCTGTCGATGCGCTCGGCGGCCTTCCACTCCTCGACGAGCTGCCGGAGCCGCTCGCCGCCGGACTTCCAGTGTGTGGTGTCCTCGGCGATGCGCTCGGCCTCGGCGACGATGCGCTCCTTGACGCCCTTGGCCTCGGCCCGGGCGTGGTCGCGGGCCGCCTTGACCTCTTCGCGGCGCTGGCCGACCAGGTCGGTCAGCGCGGTGAGGCGGCCCATCAGGGCCGCGAGGTCGCCGACGGCCTTGGCCTCGGCCACGGCGTCGCGCAGCTTGACGATGCCGGCCTCCGCCTGGGCGGGAGGCAGGTCGGTGCCGCGGACCCTCTGCTCGAGGAGCTCCACCTGCGTGGCGAGCTCGGCGTACTTGCGCCGGTAGTACGCCAGAGCCTCCTCTGGCTCGCCTGCCTGCCAGGACCCGACGGCCCGTTCTCCCTCAGCCGTACGCACGTAGACGGTGCCGTCGTCGTCTACCCGGCCCCACGGGTCGGTGCTCACCGTGTCCTCCCGCACTTGAATCAGACCCTTCGGGACTACGTTTGGTCGTCCCTTGTTGTATTACGTCAGTCCTTGCCAGAGATTGTCACGCTTTTCAGTTCGACGCGCTCCTTCGGGGGGCCGTCGCCCTCCGGGCTCTCGACACCCGCCTTGGCGACCTTGTCCACGATCTCCATTCCCTTGGTGACCGTACCGAATGGGGTGAAGTTCGGTGGCAACGACTTGGTCTCATCGCCATAGACGATGAAGAACTGGCTGCCGTTGGTGTTCGGACCGCTGTTGGCCATCGCCAGCACGCCCCTGACGTATTCGGCGCCCTGGAGGTTTTCGTCAACAAAACGGTATCCGGGATTGCCCTGGCCGTCCGTGGGATTTTTACCGTCCCCCTTCGCCTGGGCGTCACCGCACTGGAGCACCTTGATGCCCTTCGTGGTCACCCGGTGGCAGACCGTGTTGTCGAAGTACTTCTTCGAGGCGAGGAATTCGAACGACCCGACGGTGCAAGGTGCTTTGTCGCCGGCGAGCTCGGCCTCGATCGTGCCGAGGCCGGTCTTGACCGTCATGGTCTTGGGCTTTGCCGAGACCGTGCCGGGCGGCAGGCCCACGCTCTTGGTCGCGCCTTCGGTTCGTGCGGCATATCCGCAGGTGCCGGTCTTCTTATCGTAAGCCGTCGGCTCCGCCTCGGCCGGCGCGCTCTGCGAAGGGTCGGGGGATGCCTGCGCGCTCGTGTCGGAGTTCTGCCCGCCGATCAGCGCGAAGGCCGCGACCACGCCGCCGACGACGGCCACCACGCCGACGGTGGAGCCGATGACGGCGTTGCGCCTGGCCTTGGCCGCGCGCTCGGCGCGCCGTTTCATCTGACGCTCATGGTGCTCGCGTGCGAGCATCCGCTGGCGATCCTTGCCGGTGCCCACTGCCCTTGCCCTCCCGCGTGTCCGTGTATGAACTAACTGAGGTGGGCGAATCGTATCGGCCCTCGGGTCATGGTTCGCAGCCCGGCGACCCGCACCGGTACCCTTCGGTTACATTCCCATCCGCATTCTTGACGAGATCACCTGAGGCAGATGCTCATCGCAGGCTTTCCCGCAGGATCCTTCCAGGCCAACTGCTACGTCGTCGCGCCGGAGGCGGGGGAGGAGTGCGTGGTCGTCGATCCCGGCCAGGACGCCGTCCCCGGATTGGACGAGATCCTGCGAGAGCACAGGCTCAAGCCCGTCGCGGTTCTGCTCACCCACGGCCACCTCGACCACATGTGGTCGGTGGTGCCGGTGTGCGGCGCCCGCGACGTGCCGGCCTGGATCCACCCCGAGGACCGCGAGCTGCTCGCGGACCCGGGCAAGGGCCTTCCCCTGGCGATGACCCAGCAGCTCTTCGGCGGGCTCACCTTCACCGAGCCCGACGACGTGCGCGAGCTGGCCGACGGCGAGGTGCTCAAGCTCGCCGGTCTGGAGATCGCCGTCGACCACGCTCCAGGCCACACGAAAGGGTCGGTGACCTTCAGGCTCCCCCAGCCCGAGGTGATGCTCTCGGGCGACCTGCTGTTCGCCGGCTCGATCGGCCGCACCGACCTGCCGGGCGGCGACTACCCGACCATCCTCGACAGCCTGGCCAGAAAGTGCCTGACGCTGCCGGACGAGACGGTGGTCCTTCCCGGTCACGGACCGCAGACCACGATCGGACGCGAGCGCGCCACCAACCCCTACCTCAGGGACCTCGCGCCGCCGTCCGGTCCTACCAGGGGGATCTAGATGAGTTTTCAGGCACCCAAGGGCACATTCGACTGGATGCCGCCCCGTTCCGAACTGGCCCTCGCCGTCCGGGACGCGATGTCGGCGCCGGTGCGCCGCGCGGGCTACGGCTACGTCGAGACGCCGACCTTCGAGGACACGGCGCTGTTCGCCCGGGGAGTCGGCGAGTCGACCGACATCGTCTCCAAGGAGATGTACACCTTCGAGGACAAGGGCGGCCGCTCCATCACCCTCCGGCCCGAGGGCACCGCGTCCACGGTGCGCGCGGTCCTGCAGCACGGCCTGCAGAACGGCCCCCTGCCCGCCAAGGTGTGGTACTCCGGGAGTTTCTTCCGCTACGAGCGGGCGCAGAAGGGCCGCTACCGCCACTTCTCCCAGGTGGGCGCCGAGGCTCTCGGCGTCGAGGACCCCGCGCTCGACGCGGAGCTGATCCAGCTCGCCGCCGAGGGGTTCGCCTCGCTCGGGCTGACAGGGGTGCGGCTGCTGCTCAACTCGCTCGGCTGCGCCGCCTGCCGCCCGGCCTACCGCGCCGCCCTCCAGGACTTCCTGCGCGCCCTCGACCTGGACGACGCCACCCGGGCCAGGGTGGAGCTCAACCCGCTGCGCGTGCTCGACGACAAGCGGCCCGAGGTGCGCGCCCAGCTCGGCGGCGCGCCGCTCGTCACCGATCACCTGTGCGAGGCGTGCAAGGGCTACCACGAGGAGGTCAGGTCTCTGCTGACCGACGCCGGCGTGGCCTTCGCCGACGACCCCCGCCTGGTGCGCGGCCTCGACTACTACACCCGCACCACCTTCGAGTTCGTCCACGACGGCCTCGGCTCCCAGTCGGCGGTCGGCGGCGGCGGGCGCTACGACGGCCTCAGCGAGATGATCGGCGGCCCGCCGCTGCCCGGCGTCGGCTGGGCGATCGGCGTCGACCGCACCGTGCTCGCGCTTGAGGCCGAGGGTCTGGCCGCGCCGCGCTCGTCCGGCGGCGTGCAAGTGTACGGCGTGGCCCTCGGCGACGAGGCCCGCCGCCTGCTCTTCTCGCTCCTCATCGAGCTGCGCCGGGCCGGGGTCACGGCGGACATGGCCTTCGGCGGCAAGGGGCTCAAGGGGGCCATGAAGGGCGCCGACCGGTCGGGGGCGACCTACGCGGTGATCATCGGCGAGCGCGATCTCGCCGCCGGCGCCGCCCAGGTGAAGGACCTCGCCAGCGGCGAGCAGGCCGCGGTGCCGCTCGCCGAGATCGTGACCACGCTTAAGGAGAGACTGACCCAATGATCCGCACGCACGAGGCCGGATCGCTCCGCAGAGAGCACGCCGGGACCCAGGTAGTCCTGGCCGGATGGGTGGCGCGCCGCCGTGACCACGGAGGCGTCGTCTTCATCGACCTGCGAGACGCCTCCGGCTCGGCCCAGGTGGTCTTCCGCGAGGAGGACCACGCCCACGACCTGCGCTCCGAATACTGCGTCAAGGTCGTGGGCGAGGTCCGCGTGCGCCCCGAGGGCAACGAGAACCCCGATCTGCCGACCGGCGAGATCGAGGTCGTCGCGTCGACGGTCGAGGTGCTGAGCGAGTCGGCCCCCCTGCCGTTCCCCATCGAGGGGTCGACCGGCGTGTCGGAGGAGGCGCGGCTGAAATACCGCTACCTCGACATCCGCCGCTCCCAGGTCGCCGAGGCCATGCGGATCCGCTCCAAGGCGACCTACATCGCCAACGAGGTGATGAACGACCACGGGTTCGTCTACGTCGAGACGCCGACGCTGACCCGCTCGACGCCCGAGGGCGCGCGCGACTTCCTGGTGCCGGTCCGCCTCCAGCCCGGCAGCTGGTATGCCCTGCCCCAGTCGCCGCAGCTGTTCAAGCAGCTCCTGATGGTCTCCGGCCTTGAGCGCTACTACCAGCTCGCCCGCTGCTTCCGCGACGAGGACCTCCGCGCCGACCGGCAGCCGGAGTTCACCCAGATCGACATCGAGATGTCCTTCGCCGACCAGGACGACGTCATCGCCCTCGGCGAGGCGCTGATCGGTCGCCTCTGGAAGGACATCCTCGGCTACGAGCTGCCCTCGCCGCTGCCGCGCATGACCTACGCCGAGGCGATGGCGCGCTACGGCTCGGACAAGCCGGACGTCCGGTTCGGCTGCGAGCTCGTGGAGATGACCGACTACTTCGCCGACACCCCGTTCCGGGTGTTCCAGGCGCCTTATGTCGGCGCGGTCGTCATGCCGGGCGGCGCCTCCCAGACCCGCAAGGAGCTCGACGGCTGGCAGGACTGGGCCAAGTCGCGCGGCGCGCGCGGCCTCGCCTACGTCCTCGTCCAGGAGGACGGCGAGCTCGGCGGCCCGGTCGCCAAGAACCTCTCGGAGGCCGAGCGGGCCGGCCTCGCCGCCCGCGTGGGCGCCTCGCCCGGCGACGCGGTCTTCTTCGCGGCCGGGGCCAAGATCGCCTCGCGCGACCTGCTGGGTGCGGCGCGGCTGGAGATCGGCCGCCGCTGCGGCCTGATCGACGAGTCGCAGTGGGCGTTCCTGTGGATCGTCGACGCGCCGATGTTCGAGCCGGCGATCAACGAGAAGGGCGAGCAGGTCGGCTGGACCGTCGTGCACCACCCCTTCACCGGTCCGAAGCCGGAGTGGGCCGACAACTTCCAGGACCACCCGGAGGAGGCGCTCGCCTACGCCTACGACATGGTCTGCAACGGCATGGAGATCGGCGGCGGCTCGATCCGTATCCACCGGGCCGAGATGCAGCAGCGCGTGTTCGAGGTGCTCGGCATCGAGAAGGAGGAGGCCGAGTCCAAGTTCGGCTTCCTGCTTGAGGCGTTCAAGTACGGGCCGCCGCCGCACGGCGGCATCGCCTACGGCTGGGACCGCGTCTGCATGCTGCTGACGGGCGGCGAGTCGATCCGCGACGTCATCGCCTTCCCGAAGACCGCCTCCGGCTTCGACCCGCTCACCGGCGCCCCGACGCCCATCACGGGCGACCAGCGCAAGGAGGCGGGGGTCGACGCCACCCCGAAGCCGACGGGCGTCTGAGCGCCTCTCAGAGGCCCGTACGGCGAAGCCTCACGGCGGCCGGGTGCCGGAGGGCACCCGGCCGCGCCGGCGGGGCGTCCCATGTGGACGAGCCCGCATAAACGATGGCGGCCCGCCTCCCTCCCGGGAGCGGGCCGCCTGCGCTATGCCGTACCTCAACGGACGGACATCTTCACGTCCTTGATCGTGACGGGGAGCTTGGGCGCGTTCGAACCGCCGTCGCCGATGATGTCGCCGTCGTGCTTGAGGATGCCTCCGGCCGCGACCCGGTCGACGATCTCGATGCCCTTGGTCACGACGCCGAGGGTGCTGAACTGCCCGCCGAGTTCGGCCGTCTCGTCACCGTAGGAGATGGCGAACTGGCTGTTGTTGGCGTTCGCCGCGTCGGAGGACTGCGCGAGCAGCACCACGCCCCGCTTCGGCGGGATACCGACGTTCTCGTCGTTGTAGAGGTAGCCCGCGGTGCCCTGCCCGTCGGTGTCGCTCTTGCCGTCGGCCTTGGCGTGCGGGTCGCCGCACTGGAGCAGCTTGAGGCCCGCGGTCTCCATGGTCGCCAGCCGGTGACACTTGTTGCCGTCGTAGAAGTTCTTCCTGGCCAGGTGGGCGAAGGAGTTCACTGCGCAGGGCGCCGCCTGGGTGGCGAGCTCGATCACGATGTCGCCCTGGTTGGTCACCAGCGTCATGTGCTTCCAGCGCATGTTCGGCTTCTTCGGCGGATAACCCACGAACTTGGTCGGCACGCCGGTCGTGTCCTTGCGATATTCGCACGACACCGCGTTCGAGTCCTTCCCCGGAACGGAGGGGATGGCGGAGGGTACGGCCGAGGGGGAGGCGGAGGCGGAGGCCGACGGCGTCGGGCTCTGCGAGGCCGCGGTGTTCGCCGGCTCACCCGATCCGCCGCTCACCACGACGGCGGCGATGATCCCGCCCACCACGACGACGGCTCCGACGCCGACGGCGAGGGCGACGGTGCGCTTGCTCTTCTCGGGGGCCTCCTCCTGCGCGCGCCGCGCCTGCCTTTCCTTGTGTTCCCGAGCCAGCCGGCTCTGGCGGTCTTCGCCGCTCACGGTGCGTCCTCCGAGTTTACTGTTCCATGACTTTTCAACCTGGCGCATCGTATCGGCCCTCGGATGTGCTTCACGTAAGCCGAGAATTCGATCAACGCTATTGAGAGCCCCACAGGGGCGACTTAACATGGCCTGAGTGACTAGTGGGTCGTACCTCCGGTTTCCTTACATTCATCGAGGTCTCCTGGCTTTTATCGCGGAAGACGACGTATGGGTCGCGCCGCTGGACGGGGGGAGGGCCTACCGTCTCAGCGTCGACCGTGTTCGCGTCAGCCACCCGCGCATCTCGCCGGACGGCGCTCACATCGCCTGGACGAGCTGGCGCGACACCGACGCCGAACTCCACATCGCCCCCGTCGACGGCGGCCCCGCCCGCAGGCTCACCTACTGGGCCCACCACAGCACCCGGCTGCGCGGCTGGCACGGCACAGACACCCTGCTGGCCACCAGCGCCCACAGCCAGCCGTTCCACTTCATGACGCGGGCCTACGCCGTTCCCGCGCAGGGCGGCCCCGCCGAGCGCCTGCCGTATGGGCCCGTGTCGGACCTCGCGGTCGCGGGGGAGAGCACCCTGCTGCTCACCGGGGCCGCCTCGCACGAACCCGCCCACTGGAAGCGCTACCGCGGCGGCGGAACGGGCCGGCTCTGGCTCGACGGCGCGCCGCTGCCGCTCGACCTGCCCGGCCAGCTCGCCTGCCCCATGCTCGTCGGCGACCGCGTCGCGTTCCTCTCCGACCACGAGGGCGTCGGCAACCTCTACTCCTGCGCCCGCGACGGCTCCGGCCTGACCCGCCACACCGCCCACGAGGACTTCTACGCCCGCCAGGCCGCCACCGACGGCACCCGCGTCGTCTACGTGCGCGCCGGCGAGCTGTGGGTCCTGCCCGACCTCTCCGGCGAGCCCGAGCCGCTGCGCGTCAGGCTCGGCGGCTCGGGCCGCGGGCGCCAGCCGCACCCCGCGGCGAAGCGCCCCGACGACTACGCCTGCGACGTCACCGGGCGGGCCAGTGCCGTGGAGGTCGCCGGCGCCGTGTACTGGGTGCCGCACGAGGACGGCCCGGTGCGCGCCCTCGACGTACGGCGCGGCGTGCGCGCCCGGATGCCCCTCGTGCTCGGCGGGCCCCGCCCGGGCGACGGAGAGGAGGAGTCCGCGCCGCCCGGCAACGGGCCCGTCGTGTGGGTCAGCGACGCCTCCGGCGAGGACGGCCTGGAGGTCTTACCCGAGGGCGGCCCGCCCAAGGCTGTCGCGGCGGGCGCCCTCGGCCGCGTCGAGGAGATCGCCGGGGCGCCCGACGGGAGCGCCGTGGCCGTTGCCACCCACGACGGGCGGCTGCTCCTCGTGAGCCTGCCGGACGGCGAGGTCGGCGAGCTCGCCCGCTCGGGCGACGGCGTCGTCGGCGACCTCGCCTTCTCCCCCGACTCGGCCTGGCTCGCCTGGTCCCATCCCGATCAGGGGACGTCGCGCGGCATCCGCCTCATGAAACTGGCCGACCGGACCGTCGTCGAGGCCACCGACGGGCGGTTCGCCGACAGCGACCCCGTCTTCACACTCGACGGCAGATATCTCGCCTTCCTGTCCCGGCGCGGCTTCGACCCGATCTACGACGCCCACTCGTTCGACCTCGCCTTCCCACTCGGCTACCGGCCGTATCTGATCCCGCTCCAGCAGGGCACCCCGCCGCCCTTCGGCCCGCGGCTCGGCGGACGGCCCGTCGACCCCGAGGACGCGCCCACCGTCGGCGAGGTCGCCGTCGACGTCGACGGCCTCCAGGAGCGCGTCCTCGCGCTGCCCGTCGCCGAAGGGCGCTACCACGGCCTCGAAGCGGTCAAGGACGGCCTGCTGTGGCTGCGCATGCCGCAGCGCGACCCCGAGCCGGCCGGCGGGGGCGGGCACCGCCGCCGGCACCGCTACGTCCTCGAACGCTTCGACTTCGGCAAACGCGCCGTCGAGGAGCTCGACGACGAGGTGTCCCGCTACGCCGTCAGCGGCGACCGCACCCGCGTCGTCGTCCTCGACCAGGGCGACCTGCGCGTCATGCCCGTCTCGGGGAAGAAGAGCGACGCCGCCTCGATCGACCTCAACCGGATCCGGCTGGAGATCGACCCGGCCGACCGGTGGCGCCAGGCCTATGCCGAGGCCGGGCGCATCATGCGCGACCGCTTCTGGGTGGCGGACATGGGCGGGGTCGACTGGGCGCGGGCCCTCGACACCTACCGGCCGTGGCTGTCCCGGGTCGGCGGGCCGGACGACTTCGCCGACCTCCTGCGGGAGCTGTTCGGCGAACTCGGCGCCTCCCACACCTACGTGACCTCCGGCCACGGGCACGGCTCCTACCGGTTCGTCGGCATGCTCGGCGCCGACCTCGTGCGCGACACCGACGGACTCTGGCGGGTGCGCCGCGTATATGCGGCCGAGACCTCCGACCCCCACGCGCGATCGCCCCTGGCGGGCAGCGGCATCAAGCCCGGGGACGCCCTGCTCGCCGTCGACGGACACCCCGTCGACCCCGTCACCGGCCCGGCGCCGCTCCTCGTCGACGCGGCTGACAAACCCGTCGAACTCGCCGTGGAGTCGGGCGGCAGGCAGTTCCGCGCGGTCGTCGTGCCCGTGATCGACGATGCCGCCCTGCGCTACCACGCCTGGGTGCAGGACCGGAGAGCCCACGTCCGGCGGCTCAGCGGCGGACGCGCCGGCTATCTGCACGTGCCCGACATGACCGGCGGCGGCTGGTCGCAGCTCCACCGCGACCTCAGCCGCGAACTCACCCGCGACACCCTCATCGTCGATGTGCGCGGCAACCGCGGCGGCAACACCTCGGAGCTGGTCGTGGAGAAACTCACCCGCAGGATCGTGGGGTGGACGATCAACCGCCACACCCAGCCGCGAAGCTGGCCTCGAGACGCCCCCCGCGGCCCCGTCGTCGTGGTCTGCGACGAGGAGACCTGCTCCGACGGCGACATCATCATCGGGGCCGTGCAGTCGCTCAAGCTCGGCCCCGTGGTCGGCACCAGGACGTGGGGCGGGGTCATCGGCTTCCGGGGGTCCCACCGGCTCACCGACGGCACCGGCATCACGGTGCCCGGCTACGCCCACTGGTCACACGCCTACGGGTGGGAGCTGGAGAACCGCGGCGCGGTGCCGGACGTCGAGGTGCTCATCACACCGCGCGACTGGGCGGCGGGGGTGGACACCCAGCTCGATACGGCCGTACGGCTGGCGCTCGAAGCCTTGGCCGAGCGCCCCCCGGCGGGTCCGCCCGACCCCACCACCCGGCCCGAACGAGGGCGCCCGCGACCGCACTCGGGTTAAGGGGGCTTCCGCGGTACTGGGTTTGGGCCGGTAGCCCTCGGGGGCGCAGGCGTGGAGGTGCATGCCCGCGATTCCCCCGCCGATTTCCCCGCCCCCGCCCCCGGCCCCGGGGCGGGGTGGCCGGGGCGCGGCCCGCGCGAGGGGGAGGCTTCCGCCATGCCGATCGACGACAACGCCCCATCGGGCGGGCGCGCGGCGGGCGTCGAGACCGCCGTGCGGGTGGCGCTCGAAGCCTTGGCCAATCGTCCCCCGGCGGTCGTGCCCACCCCCGCCACCCACCTCGCGGGGGCCGTCCGCGACCGCAACCGGGGCGGCGGGAGGGCTAAGGGGGCTTCTGCCGTACTCAAGCCCTGGGCGGGCACCGGACTTAGGGGGAAAAGAGAGCGAGGGTGGCATTTGATGGCGTTGTTATCTCAGCGGATCTAGGGTTTGACCGAACGCATCCCCCTCAGGGGCCGTACTTCTGTGCGAACAGTCCCGACCTCGGAGCGCAACTCATGTTCAATGAGATCTTCGGCCTGCCCCTCCACCCCCTTGTCGTCCATGCCGCAGTGGTGCTGGCGCCGCTGTTCGCTCTCCTCGCCCTCGTGCTCGGCCTCCTGCCGGGGCAGCGCGATCGGCTCGGGTGGGCGATCACCGGCCTTGCCGTGCTTGCCCCGCTGTCGGTGCTCGGCGCCCAGCTCACCGGTCCGCTGCTCAGGGACAGGGTGTTCGGCGGCCAGCCGCCGTCCGGCGAGCTCGGCGAGCGGATCGCCATGCACGAGGGGTTCAGTCTGCCCCTGCTCCTGCTCACCGCCGGGCTCAGCCTGGCATCCCTGCTCCAGGTCCACGGGGGCGCCCGCTTCGGGCCCGGCGTCACCAACCCGCTGCGGATCCTCACCGTGGTGCTGGCCCTCGCCGTCGTCTACTACACCGTCCGCGCCGGCCACTCGGGCGCCGAGGCGGTGTGGCTGACCGGGTGACGGGCGTGATCGGAGGCCCGCGCCGGGCGGTACTGTCGGCTTGTGGACAGTCTGTTCGATTCGGCGGCTGAGGAGGCCCACAAGGGACACGAGCCCCTCGCGGTGCGCATGCGCCCGCGCGGCCTCGACGAGGTCCTCGGCCAGCGCCACCTCCTCGGCCCCGGCACGCCGCTGCGCCGCCTCGTCGAAGGCGACGCGCCCATGTCCCTCTTCCTGTGGGGCCCGCCCGGCACCGGCAAGACCACCCTCGCCTATGTGGTCGCCGGCGCCACCAAACGCCGCTTCGTCGAGGTCTCCGCGGTCTCGGCGGGCGTCAAGGAGGTCCGCGCCGCGATCGACGGGGCCCGGCGCGAACTCGGCATGACCGGCAGGCAGACCGTGCTGTTCGTCGACGAGGTGCACCGCTTCAACAAAGCCCAGCAGGACGCCCTGCTGCCGGCCGTCGAGAACCGCTGGGTGACCTTCATCGGCGCCACCACCGAGAACCCGTTCTTCTCGGTGATCTCACCGCTCCTGTCACGCTCGCTCCTGCTCACGCTGGAGCCCCTCGCCGAGGCCGACGTGCGCGCCGTCCTCGACCGCGCCACCACCGACCCCCGCGGCCTCGCCGGGAAGGTACGGCTTGCGCCCGAGGCCGCCGACCACCTGGTCCGCCTGGCCGGGGGAGACGCGCGGCGCTCCCTGACCTACCTGGAGGCGGCGGCGCTCCTCGTGCCCGAGGGCGAGATCACCGTCGAGACGGTGGAGAAGGCCGTCGACTCCGCCGCCGTCCGCTACGACAGGCAGGGCGACCAGCACTACGACGTCGTCAGCGCGTTCATCAAGAGCATGCGCGGCTCCGACGTCGACGCCTCGCTGCACTACCTTGCCCGCATGGTCGAGGCCGGCGAGGACCCCCGGTTCATCGCCCGCCGCATTGTGATCTTCGCCTCGGAGGACGTCGGCATGGCCGACCCGACCGCCCTCCAGGTCGCCGTCGCCGCCGCCCGCGCCGTCGAGTTCATCGGCTTGCCCGAGGGCCGCCTCAACCTCGCCCAGGCGGTCATCCACTGCGCCCTCGCCCCGAAGTCCAACGCCGTCATCAAGGCCATCGACGCGGCTGCCGCCGACGTCCGCCGCGGCCTCATCGGCCAGGTGCCCCCACACCTGCGCGACGCCCACTACGCCGGCGCCGCCGACCTGGGCCACGGCAAGGCGTACAAGTACCCCCACGACGCCGAACACGGCCTGGTCCGCCAGGACTACGCCCCCGAGGAGGTCAGGGGCCGCCGCTACTACGAACCCACCCGCCACGGCGCCGAAGCCCCGGTAGCCGACCGCTGGGCCAGGATTCGGGACTTCCTTCGCGGGGGTCGGTGAGGTCCGTGTAGTTCGAGGTCCGAGCTGCGGGTGTACGGAGCATCCCCGCGTGCGCGGGGCTGATGGGCTGCGCGGGCTCGGGGCTGTCCGGAGCATCCCCGCGTGTGCGGGGCCGACGGCTGGCCGATTGGTACGCCCTGGTGCGCGAACGGAGCATCCCCGCGTGTGCGGGGCCGACGTGCAGGAACTCGACCGCGTCTATCACGACCGGGGGCCATCCCCGCGACTGCGGGGCCGACGCCCGCGAGAGAGGCTCCACCCGCGTTAGCACGGGACCATCCCCGCGTGTGCGGGGCCGACCCCACGGTGAGCTGGATCGATCCCGGCCCGAAAGGACCATCCCCGCGTGTGCGAGGCCGACTGCCGCCACTGCTACATCGAGCGGACCCCACCGGGACCATCCCCGCGTGTGCGGGGCCGACACTAGTCAGTGTGTGCGCCGTAGGCGCAGTGACGGACCATCCCCGCGTGTGCGGGGTCGACGCTACGCGGTTCCGTGCATCACCAACCGTGGTAGGACCATCCCCGCGTGTGCGGGGCCGACACTTGTTTACCTGCGCATTTGTGGAACTGCTGCCCTGTTTTCGTTCGGTTGGTCAGCGGAGGTCGGTGGGCCGCCTCCGTTGATCAAACTGATCATAAGGGCCGAATGTCGGCCGACATCCCAGGGCCTTCGGAGCTGGGGCTGGTGGGGCGCGTGGTGGCGGGGAAGTTGGCTGGGGCACGATAAGGTCTTCCCCATTCACGTGCCGAGGGGACGGATCCGCAGATGCTAACCGCGGGAGAGGTCGCGGGCCTGGTGGTCGCCATGTTTTGGGCGATCCTGGTCTGCTTTCTGGCCATGGTGCTCGTCAAACTCGCCCGGCTGATCAACGAGACCACCAAGATGGTGTCGGAGATGAGCGAGCGGGTCGCGCCTCTGCTCGACGACGTGAGCGCCACGGTCACCGAGACCAACCGCAGGCTCGTCACGGTCGACGCCATCACCGAGGACGTCAAGCGTGTCAGCGGCCATGTCGCCCAGGTGAGCGATCTGGCCTCCACGGTGTTCACCGGTCCGCTGATCAAGTTGTCCGCTTTCGCCTATGGCGTACGGCAGGCCATCGCGGCCCGCCGCTCCGGGGGCCGGTCTCCCGCACGGCCCGTGCTGCGGCAGGGCCAGGCCCCAGCGCAAGGGCAGCGGCGAAATGGAGCGCGGGCTCTGCGCGGGGGGCGGCGGGCCAGATGATCCGTCTCTTCTTCCGCATCATGATGCTCGGCCTCAACCTGGCCGCCGGTGCGCTGCTCGCGGTGTGGGCCATGCGCAAACTCCAGGCTTTGCACCCTGATCACCTGGCGCGGCGTGCCGCCGGGGGAGCGGTGGGCCTGTTGGAGCAGGCGCGCGAGTTCGCGGACGACGTGCTGGAGGCGGCGGCCGAGCATGAGGTCGAGTTGCGCGCGCGTCTTGAGGTCGGCAGGGTGGAGCACGGGTCGGCCGCCGGTCGGCGGTCCGGTCGCGGCGCGTGATGACATTGGCAACGTGATGACATTGGCATAGGCGCCTGACCGGGTCGGCAGATCGGTCCGGGTGCCCGAGCCGAACGGTCAGGGTGTCTGGCCGGTTCAGTTCAGACATCTGAGTCAAGCAGCCAAATGTCCGGCTAGATCGGTCTGGGGGCCTGAATCAGGATGTCTGGGCGCATCGGTCTGGAGGCCTGAGCCAAGTGGCCCAGGTTGCCGGCCGGACCGACCCAGGTGCTCAGGCTCATCGGTCCAGATGTCTGGCCCAATGGGTTCGGGCGTCTGAGCCAAGGCGTCTAAGCCAAGGGCGTCTGAGCCGAAGCGGTCTGGATGCCCAAGCCGATCAGTCCGGGTGACCGGCCAAAGCGGTCCGGATGCCCGAACCACCGACTGGGGTGCTCGCACCGAGGAGCCCAGACGGGCTGACTCGGGTGACCGGCCAAAGCGGTCCGGGTGCCTGAGCCGGCAGCCGAGGCGTTCGCCCGAGGAGTCCAGACCGGCTGACTCAGGGAATCGGTGGTCCCGGGGCGGCGCGCGGTATAAGGCCCCTTTGGTCGTGGACGCCCCCGATCAGCTCTACCGTAGTCGGTGAGGACCGGCGACTGCGGTTCATCAGGTAGACGACAGCCCCTAACGCAAAGGACGGCAGCTCATGGAGTCGGCAGAGATCGCCCGCCGCTTCCTGCGCTTTTTCGAAGAGCGCGGGCACACCGTGGTGCCCTCGGCCAGCCTCGTGGCCGAAGACCCGACCCTGCTGCTGGTCAACGCAGGCATGGTGCCGTTCAAGCCGTATTTCCTCGGCCAGCAGAAGCCGCCTTACCGGCGGGCCGCGAGCGCCCAGAAG
Source organism: Sinosporangium siamense (assembly GCF_016863435.1). GTDB lineage: Bacteria > Actinomycetota > Actinomycetes > Streptosporangiales > Streptosporangiaceae > Sinosporangium > Sinosporangium siamense. Next base: position 30,715 of record NZ_BOOW01000035.1, on the reverse strand, counting down.
GTCATCCGTACGCTCGACATCGACGAGGTCGGCAAGACCACGCGTCACGCGAGCTTCTTCCAGATGCTGGGCAACTTCTCGTTCGGCGACTACTTCAAGGAAGACGCGATCCCGTTCGCGTGGGAGCTGCTGACCCGGCCCGAGTCCGAGGGCGGCTTCGGCTTCCCCGAGGACCGGCTGTGGGTGACCGTCTACCTCGACGACGACGAGGCGCAGGACATCTGGCACCGCAAGGCCGGGGTGCCGCTTGAGCGCATCCAGCGGCGCGGCATGGCCGACAACTTCTGGTCGATGGGCGTGCCGGGCCCCTGCGGCCCCTGCTCGGAGATCTACTACGACCGCGGCCCCGAATACGGCGTCGAGGGCGGCCCGATCGCCGACGAGAACCGCTATCTCGAAGTGTGGAACAACGTGTTCATGCAGTTCGAGCGGGGTGAGGGCGGCGGCAAGGACAACTTCCCGATCCTCGGCGACCTGCCGGCCAAGAGCGTGGACACCGGCATGGGCCTGGAGCGCATGGCCGCGATCCTGCAGGGTGTCGACAACATCTACGAGATCGACACCACCTACAAGATCCTCGACCGGGCAGCCGAGCTGACCCGCAGCCGCTATGGCCGCGACCCGCGTTCGGACGTCTCGCTGCGCGTGGTCGCCGACCACATGCGCGCGGGCGTCATGCTGGTGGGCGACGGCGTGCTGCCCTCCAACGAGGGCCGGGGTTATGTGCTGCGCCGCATGCTCCGCCGCGCGATCCGCAACCTGCGCCTGCTCGGCGCGGGCGAGGAGCGCTACATGCACGAGCTGACCGCAACCACCATCGAGGTGATGGCCGAGCAATACCAGCAGCTCAAGGCCGACGCCGCCAACATCCACACGGTGATCGACGCCGAGGAGGCGTCGTTCCTCGGCACCCTGCGCACCGGCACCGCCATCTTCGACGCCGCGGTGGAGGAGACCAAGCGCAAGGGCGCGCCGGTGCTGTCGGGCAGCCAGGCGTTCCAGCTCCACGACACCTACGGGTTCCCCATCGACCTGACCTTGGAGATGGCGGTCGAGCAGGGGCTGAAGGTCGACGAGGACGGCTTCCGCCGCCTCATGAAGGAGCAGCGCGACCGGGCCAAGGCCGACGCCGCGGCCAAGAAGACCGGCAACGCCGACATCTCGGTCTTCGGCGACATCCTTGAGAAGACCGGCAAGGTCGACTTCCTCGGCTACAACACCACGCTCGCCGAGGCCACCGTCATCGGCGTCCTCATCGACGGCGTGGCCGCCCCCGCCGCCGGCGCGGGCATGACGGTCGAGATCGTGCTCGATCGCACCCCTTTCTACGCCGAGGGCGGCGGCCAGCTCGCCGACCAGGGCGTGATCAGAACCGCGGGGGGCGAGATCGAGGTCGTCGACGTGCAGTCGCCGGTCGCGGGTGTCGTCGTGCACCGCGGCAAGGTGCGCGCGGGCGAGGTGCGGGTGGGTGAGGCCGTCCACGCCGAGGTCGACGTCGAGCGCCGCCGTGCGATCTCCCGCAGCCACACCGCCACCCACCTCGTGCACCGCGGCTTCCGCAACGCGCTCGGCGAGTCGGCCGCGCAGGCCGGTTCCGAGAACTCCCCGGGCCGTTTCCGCTTCGACTTCACCGCCGCGGGCGCCGTGCCGGCGAGCATGCTGCGCGACGTCGAGGACGAGGTCAACGCGGTGCTGATCAACGACCTCAAGGTCAACGCCTACTACACCAGCCAGGCCGAGGCCAGGAAGATGGGGGCGCTCGCCCTGTTCGGCGAGAAATACGGCGACGAGGTGCGGGTCGTCGAGGTCGGCGAATACTCCCGTGAGCTGTGCGGCGGCACTCACGTCGCGAGCTCCGGCCAGCTCGGCCTCGTCAAGGTGCTCGGCGAGTCGTCCATCGGCGCGGGCGTGCGCCGCGTCGAGGCGCTGGTCGGCATCGACGCCTTCCGCTTCCTCGCCCGCGAGAGCGTGCTGGTGGCGCAGATCAGCGAGCAGCTGAAGACGCGCCGCGAGGAGCTGCCCGAGCGCGTCGAGGGCATCGTCTCGCGCCTCCGCGCCGCGGAGAAGGAGCTCGACAAGCTGCGTTCTGCCCAGGTGCTCGCCGTGGCGGGAGAGCTCGCCGCCGGTGCGCCCGAGACGGGCGGTGTGTCCGTAGTGACCCACCGCGCGCCTGATGGCACATCCGCTGATGACCTGCGTAAACTCGCCCTTGATGTGCGTGGCCGCTTCCCCGGTGACCGCGCCGCGGTGGTCGTGGTCGCCGGTGTCCCCTCGGACCGGCCGGTCGTGGTCGCCGCTGTCAATGAGGCGGGGCGCGCACGCGGTCTGTCGGCCGGACGGCTGGTGGGCGTGGCCGCCAAGGCACTTGGGGGTGGCGGTGGCGGCAAGGACGACGTCGCTCAGGGCGGTGGCACCCGCCCCGAGGCGATCGGAGACGCCCTGCGCGCGGTCGGCGACACGATCGCCGGTCAGGTCGGCTGAGGTCCGCATGCGATCTGGCGTGCGACTCGCCGTCGACGTCGGCACGGTGCGCGTGGGAGTGGCGCGCTGCGACCCCTCGGGGTTGCTCGCCACTCCCGTGGAGACCGTACGCCGAGGGAAGGGCGACCTCGACCGGCTCGCCGGCCTGGTCGCCGAGCATGAGGCGATGGAGATCGTCGTCGGCCTGCCGACCTCCCTGGCGGGCCGCCAGGGCGCTGCGGCGCAGGCCGCCGCCGACTTCGCCGGCCGGATCGCGGCGCGCGTCAAGCCGGTCCCGGTGCGCCTGTTCGACGAGCGGCTGACCACGGTCACCGCTCAGCAGGGCCTGCGCGCCAGCGGCGTGCGTGCCCGGCGGCAGCGTGACGTGGTCGATCAGGCCGCGGCGGTGGTGCTGCTTCAGGCGGCGTTGGATTTTGAGCGTTCGACGGGCAGGCCGCCTGGCCGCGCCGTCGAGCCGCCCCTTTGATCACAAAGCGTAGCCGTCCGGTTTGGTATGGCTACGGAGATTTGAAGCATAGAATCACGAAATTCACTGACAAAGAGAGTGACTTCGTGAGATACCGGGAAGAGCTGAACAGATACCTCGGGATGCGATGATGCCCGGTGGGATACCCCCGATCCCCGTGGGGCATATCGCGAGCCCAACTCCAGGGCTCAGTGGCCGTATGCAACGAAGTATGCGGCACCAGGGATGTATGGCAGGGAGACCCCCTTCCGGCCGGGCGCGATCATTTAGCGCCGGACCGTTCGAATCGGGAGATTGGCCAGCACATCAATGAACGATCTCGATATGGACTTCCTGACCGGGTCCGACGACGAGGGATCGGGCCGCCGCTCGCGCGGCTCGTCGGGCCGCTCCGGTAAGCGGGGCGGGCGCCGAAGACGCCGCAGGCGCAACCGAGGCGGGTTTCTCGCCCCCATGCTCGCGCTCATCATCCTGGTGGGCGTCGTCGGAGGCGCCGGTTACTACGGCTACGTATGGCTGAGCGACGTGATGGTCGCCGACGACTTCCCAGGGCAGGGCAGTGGCGAGGTCGTCATAGAGATCAAGGAAGGCCAGAGCGCCACCGAGGTCGCCCAGACCCTTGAGGAGAAGGGCGTCGTGGCCAGCGCCCGTGCCTTCACCAACGCCATCGGCGACGCAGGTAAGAGCTCCTCCCTGCAGCCGGGTGAGTACAAGCTGCGCAAAGGCATGTCCGCGGCTCTCGCCGTAGGGCTTCTCGATCCGCAAAAGCGCATTCAGAACCGCTTTGTGATCCCCGAGGGCTACCGGGTAAGCGATGTCATCAACACGATCGCGAAAGAGACGGGCAAGCCCAAGAGCGAGCTGCTCAAGGCGTCCAGGGACGGCGAGGCGCTCGGTCTTCCCGCCCCGGCCAAGGGCAAGGCGGAGGGCTATCTCTTCCCCGCGGCATACGAGTTCACCGACAGGATGTCGGCGACCGACATCTTCGCCAACATGGTCGAGCGCTATGAGAAAGAGGTCTCGGCGATCGACCTCGAGGGTGCCGCCAAGAAGCTCGGCTTCACCCCGCACCAGATCCTGACCATCGCCAGCATCGTCGAGGCGGAGTCCGGCAAACCATCGGACATGGGCAGGGTCGCCAGGGTGATCTACAACCGGCTCGGCATCAACATGCACCTGCGGATGGACAGCACCGTGATGTACGCCCACAACACCAAGGGCATCGCGGCGACCCACAAGCAGCTGGAGATCAAGTCGCCGTACAACACCTACAAGTACCAGGGGCTGCCGCCCGGCCCGATCACGAACCCCGGCATGAACGCGATCAAGGCGGCGCTCAACCCGACGCCGGGCCCTTGGATCTTCTTCGTCACCACCGACCCGAAGAACGCCATCACGAAGTTCACCGAGCACGAGTCGGAGTTCAACCAGTTCAAGGCCGAGTTCGAGAGGAACTGGAACAACGGGTGAGCGCGCAGACACGGGCGGCGGTGCTGGGGTTCCCAGTGCGCCACTCCCTCTCCCCGATCCTGCACCGTACGGCATATGCCGGCATGGGCCTCGACTGGCACTACGAGGCCGTCGAGTGCGACGAGGCGGGCCTCCCGTCGCTGGTGGCGGGCCTCGGCCCCGAGTGGGCCGGGCTCTCGCTCACGATGCCGCTCAAGCGGGCGGTGCTGCCGCTCCTCGACACGGTCTCGCAGACGGCGGTCGCGGTGGGCGGGGCCAACACGGTCGTCTTCCGCGACGGTGGGCGCCACGGCCACAACACCGACGTCTACGGCATGGTGACGGCACTCACCGAGGCGGGGGTCAAGGCTCCCGCCTCCGCCGTCGTCCTGGGCGGCGGCGCGACCGCGGCCTCGGCCCTGGCGGCCTTCGCCGACCTCGGCCTCTTCCAGGCCACCCTCGTGGTGCGCGACCCGGCTCGGGCGGGGGAGACGGCCGAGGCTGCGGACCGGCTCGGGGTGGCTCTCGCCGTACGGACCTTCGACGAGCTGGACGAGATCCTCGGCGGGGGTGCCGACCTGGTGGTCTCCACTCTGCCGTCGGGTGTCGCGGACGCGCACGCGAGCGCGCTGGCGAGGGTGCCCGCGCTCTTCGACGTGGTCTACGCGCCATGGCCGACCACCGTCGCGGAGGCCGTCGCCGCGGCCGGTGGCACGGTGCTCGGAGGTTTTCCCATGCTGCTTCACCAGGCGGTTCGCCAGGTGGAGCTGATGACCGGCCGCACGGACGTGCCGGTCGAGGCCATGCGCGAGGCCGGCGAGGCCGAACTCCGCCGCCGCGCCGCCGAGGCGTCCTCACGCGGTTAGCGGCCGAGCCTCCCCGGCATAGAGCGGGCCCGGGTGCCGGCACGGACGCCACCTCCGATGCGGCAAGCGGTGATGACCACGCTGGAGGCCCCCTTGAGCCTGCCGTTTCAGCCGGGCGGGGGTTTCGCCCGGTGTGGGAGCTTGATCTCTGTGTGGGGTATGGTCCGGAGGTCTGGCGGGGAATGTGCGATGTCGTGCATGCGGTTAACGTGCGGCTTTTGGGATAGGGATGATTCGGTAAGCCGACCGTGTTGTGGTAACGTAACTGCTCGATCGGTCCAGCATGCCTGCTGGACGCGCAAGCGGAGGTCTCCCTCCCACCTGCGAGCTGAGATGCGCGCGGGTTAAGGATCACGCCGGACATCATCCGGAAAGAGCTCACGGCTCAGGTGCCGAGGTGCTCAGTGGCCCCGCATGCGCGACGTGCGGGGCATTCGCGTTTTCCGGCGGATGCCTCCCGGCACGGTCGAGCACCACAGCGGATACACCAACGCCAGGTACCTAGGAGGTCCCATCAGCGCCGAGCCCCGCATCAACGAGCGTATTCGTGTGCCAGAGGTCCGCCTCGTCGGCCCTAACGGGGAGCAGGTCGGCATCGTCTCGATCCACGATGCCCTGAAGCTGGCCCAGGAGGCCGACCTCGACCTCGTCGAGGTCGCGGCCACGGCTCGTCCGCCCGTGTGCAAGCTCATGGACTACGGAAAGTTCAAGTACGAGTCCGCGATGAAGGCGCGCGAGGCGCGTCGCAACCAGGCGCACACGATCATCAAGGAGATCAAGCTCCGTCCGAAGATCGACCCGCACGACTACGAGACCAAGAAGGGTCACGTGGTGCGGTTCCTCAAGGCCGGAGACAAGGTCAAGGTCACGATCATGTTCCGCGGTCGTGAGCAGTCCCGTCCCGAGCTCGGGTTCCGGCTGCTCCAGCGCCTGGCAGAGGATGTTCAGGAGCTCGGCTTCGTGGAGTCCCAGGCCAAGCAGGACGGCCGTAACATGATCATGGTCATTGGCCCGCACAAGAAGAAGGCCGAGGCCAAGGCGGAGAAGGCGGCGGCCAAGGCCAGGCGCAACGACGACGACCACACTGCGGACGAGTCCGAGCCGCAGGAGTGACGCGGGTCGCCCGGTCCGCGCCGGTCCCCGCGGGGGGCTGAGCCGCGATCGGGCCGGGTGGCCACCCGCGAGGAGCCGAGACCAGGTCCGGTCTCGGGTGAGGCGTGCCCTTGCCCCCGGTGGACCGGCTCGGGCATCGGCTACGGAGACGACAGAGGGAGAGACGGCTGAGATGCCGAAGATGAAGACGCACAGCGGTGCGAAGAAGCGATTCCGGCTGACCGCTACCGGCAAGGTCATTCGCCGCCGTGCCAACAGGAAGCACCTGTTCGAGCACAAGCCGTCCACCCGTACACGTCGGCTCGCACCGGACGTCGTGATGTCCGACGCCGACACCAAGAAGATCAAGAAGCTGCTCGCCAAGTAAGACCGACCCCCGGGGAGATATCAGATGGCACGCGTGAAGCGGGCGATCAACGCCAAGAAGAAGCGCAGGGTCGTCCTCGAGCGGGCGAGCGGTTACCGGGGCCAGCGGTCGCGGCTCTACCGCAAGGCCAAGGAGCAGATGCTCCACTCGCTGACCTATGCCTACCGCGACCGCAAGGACCGCAAGGGCGCCTTCCGCCGGCTGTGGATCCAGCGGATCAACGCCGCGGCCAGGGCCAACGGCATCACCTACAACCGGTTCATCCAGGGCCTGAAGGCCGCCGGCATCGAGGTCGACCGCAAGATCCTCGCTGATCTGGCCGTCACCGACAGCCAGACCTTCGCCACGCTGGTCGAGGCCGCGCGCAAGGCCCTCCCGGCCGACGTCAACGCGCCGGTCGCGAGCTGAGCCGGGCACACGAGCCGACGGCGCGTGCCTAAGCCACGCCCAGCGCGAGCTCCAGGCACACGTCCACGGTGCCCGTCCCGCTCCTCCCCGAGGGGAGCGAGGGACGGCGCGCCTTTCGAGGGGTCTACCGGCTAGGTGGGCCCCTCTTGTCATGCCGGGGCACGGCGCAGCCCGCACGTCTGAGCCGTGAAGCTCCGGGCCCGGCGGGCCGGATCCCAGCCGGCATCTGTGGCGCTAGGGTCGGCTGATCGGCAGGGGACAGGCAGGTCCTACTGAGACGGGCACGGGCCTGGAAAACCGGCCGGTCGGCCGGTGATCGGGCTGAGATGAAGGCAAGGCGCTGGGACGGCGGGACATGAGGGGACAACACGTGACGGGGTCTGAGCTGACCAACATCAGGTCGCCGAGGGTCAAGGCCGCCCGCAGGCTCACCAAGCGGGCGTTCCGCGATCGGGATCGTGCCTTCCTGGCCGAAGGGCCGCAGGCGGTCCGTGAGGCGCTTGAGCTTCCCGGCGTGGTCGTGGAGCTGTTCACCACCGGTGAGGCCGAAGCCCGCCACCCCGAGCTCGTGGCCGCCGCCGCGGCGGCCGATGTGCCGGTTTTCCGGGCCAGCGGGGAGGTCATGGCCGAGCTGGCCCAGACCGTGACCCCGCAGGGCCTGCTCGCGGTCTGCCGCTTCGTCCATGTCGAGCTTTCCTCGGCTGTGCCGTACCCCGAGCCGGGTGTCGAGGCGGCGCGGCTCGTCGCCGTGCTCGCCCATGTGCGCGACCCCGGCAACGCCGGCACGGTCGTGCGGGTGGCGGACGCCGCCGGGGCCGACGCCGTGCTGTTCACCGACGCCTCCGTCGACCCCTACAACGGCAAATGTGTACGGGCCAGCGCCGGCAGCCTCTTCCACGTGCCCGTCGCGACCGGCGTGACCGCCGCGCGGGCCGCCGAGCACCTGAAGGCCCAGGGCATGCGCGTCCTCGCCGCCGACGGCGCGGGCACGGTCACCCTCGACGACGTCGACCTGAGCGGCCCGACCGCCTGGATCTTCGGTAACGAGGCGTGGGGGCTGCCCGAGGACATCCTCGCGCTCGCCGACGACGTGGTGCGTGTCCCGATCTACGGTCGTGCGGAGAGTCTCAACCTCGCCACGGCGGCCGCCGTCTGCCTCTACGCCTCCGCGCGGGCCCAGCGGGAGAAGTGAACCCGGCGGGGGCGGCGCTCCAGAGGTGCGGAGGGCCTCGGCTTGGCCACGGCGGACCCTCTGCCCTGCGAGAAAGGTGAGAGTCCGCCGGAGGCGGGCTGAGCGGCTTGCAAGGAGTAGTTCCGGGCTGCGGGCGTGCGGATCGAGAGCGCGGAGTGTCTCGTCCCCGGGCGGCCCATATCCAGGGCTGCGGTCATGTGGAGAGTTTGGGCCCCGCCTTGGCAGCGGTCGCCTGTCCCGGTGCCTTCGTGTGCGCTCGGCGGGGAAGTGAGAATCCTCCGGAAGCGGGTTGATCGGTATTCCGGAATACCACCTTGGCGATCGCGAAGTTTGTCCTCCGTACACCCGCCGGACGTTTTAGGAGTGCGGATTGCGGCACCCCCGGACGGCATGATCGGGGGATTGGGTGGGGGATGCAGATCTCTGGCATGGTTTGTTGATGAACGCGGCCAGTGTGCGAAGTGGGGCTTTTCGCGGAGCCGGAGTGAGGGAGCCGGGAAGCCCGGTTCGGGCGGGTGGCGGGGTGATGTCAGGTCAATTGCAATGCTGTTTTTTCGCGACAGTGGCCCCCTGTCTGCCGGTATGCCGACACGCGCACCCAGAGCGGCAAGTGAGGCTCCTCCAGAGTGCGGGAAACCCGCTATTGTCGGCCTTGTAGGTCGACAGGAGGCGGGGTCGTGCGCGGTGACAACACCGATCAGCGTGTCGCAGATGCCGCGTGCGTGGTCCACATCGACGATCTCCCCGACGGCCTCCTCGTAGCCGACCGGCAGGGCCGCGTCCTGATCGTCAACCGCGCCGCGGCGAGGTTGACAGGGGTGGCGGCCGAGAAGGCGGTCGGGCGCGACATGCGTGACGTCTTCCCCTTCCGCGACTCCGACGGCCGCGACTGGTGGAAGTGCCTGGAGCCCGGCGGCGGCCTGCGGACCCGCACCCGCGTGACCGAGCGGCCCCTGCACCTGCCCGGCGGCCACGAGCTGATGGTGGCCGCGCGCCTGGTGCGCCGCCCCGAGCGCGGCGGCGAGGTCGTCAAGGTCGTCATCACCCTGCGCGACGGAGGCGCGAGGGCGCGCCTGGAGCGCAGCCGCGCCGATCTCGTCTCGACCGTCGCCCACGAGCTGCGGTCGCCGCTGACGAGCGTCAAGGGCTTCACCGCGACGCTGCTCGCCAAGTGGGACCGTTTCACCGACGATCAGAAGCGCATCATGCTGGAGACCGTCAACGCCGACGCCGACCGCGTGACGCGGCTCATCACCGAGCTGCTCGACGTGTCGCGCATCGAGTCGGGGCGGCTGGAGATCCACCGGCAGGTCGTCGACATCCCGGCCCGGGCGCGCAAGGTGATCGCGGGGCGGGTCGCCGCCGGCGACGCCGAGGACCGGTTCCGGCTGGAGATCCGCGGCGAACTCCCGGAGACCTGGCTTGACCAGGACAAGGTCGATCAGATTCTGGCCAACCTCGCGGAAAACGCTGTGCGCCACGGACGCGGTACGGTGACAATAGTCGTTGAACCAAGCGAGCAGGGAGTGACCGTGTCCGTGCGTGACCAGGGCGAGGGCATCGCGCCCGAGCTGTCCACGCGCGTGTTCCGGCAGTTCTGGCGCGGCAACGGCAGGCGCAGGGGCGGCACGGGGCTTGGCCTGTTCATCGTCAAGGGCCTGGTCGAGGCCCACGGCGGCGGCATCGTCGTCCAGCGGGCGCCCGAAGGCGGGGCTGAGTTTCGATTTACCGTGCCCACCGGCACGCCCGACTTCGCCTGAGCCGCCTCCCGGCTCGCGCGGGCGATAGCGGCCCGGTGGGCTTTCCGCACTAGACTCATGGCCGCTCAAGCCCTGGATTCGGAGCTCACTCTTGTCTAACTACGACCCGGTCGAGGTGACGCCGCTGCACGCCGACGAGGTGGCGCGGATGCTCACCGAGGCGCTGGAGGCCGTCGCCGCAGCGCGCGACCTCGACGCGCTCAAGCAGGCGAGGCTCGCGCACGCGGGCGACAGATCGCCCATCGCGCTGGCCAACAGAGAGATCGGCGCGCTTCCACCCGCCGCCCGCGCCGAGGCTGGCAAGCGGGTCGGCGGCGCGCGCAAGGCCATCGCGGAGGCGCTTTCGGCCCGCCAGGCCGAGCTGGAGGCCCAGCGCGACGCGCGTGTCCTCATCGAGGAGGCCGTTGACGTCACCCTCCCCTGGGACCGCCGCCCAGCGGGTGCCCGGCACCCGCTGACCACGCTCCAAGAGCGCATCGCCGACGCCTTCGTGGCGATGGGCTACGAGGTGGCCGAGGGGCCCGAGCTCGAAGGCGAGTGGTTCAACTTCGACGCGCTCAACATCGCGCCCGACCACCCGGCCCGCTCCGAGCACGACACCTTCTTCGTCGGATCGCGCGACTCCGGCATGGTGCTGCGCACCCAGACCTCGCCCGTGCAGGTGCGCGCGATGCTCTCGCGGCCGCTGCCCTGCTACGTGATCTCACCGGGCAAGGTGTTCCGCACCGACGAGCTCGACGCCACCCACACCCCCGTCTTCCACCAGGTAGAGGGGCTCGCCGTCGACAAGGGCCTGACCATGGCCCACCTCAAGGGCACGCTCGACGCCTTCGCGGCGTCGATGTTCGGCGAGGGCATCACCACCCGCTTCCGCCCCAACTACTTCCCCTTCACCGAGCCCTCCGCGGAGATGGACCTGCGCTGCTTCGTGTGCAGGGGCGCCTCTGCGGTGCCGGGCAACCCGCCGTGCCGCACTTGCAAGTCCGAGGGCTGGATCGAGTGGGGCGGCTGCGGCATGATCAACCCGCGGGTCCTGGTGTCCTGCGGCATCGATCCGCGCGAATACTCCGGATTCGCCTTCGGCATGGGCATCGAGCGCACCCTGATGTTCCGCCACAACGCCGAGGACATGCGTGACATGGTCGAGGGAGACGTGCGCTTCACGCTCCCGTTCGGGATGGAGGTCTGATGAAGGTCCCGCTTTCCTGGTTGCGGGAGCACGCCGACCTCCCCGCCGCCACCGCCCACGAGATCGCCGACCGCCTTACCGCGGCCGGCCTCAAACTGGAGTCGATCACCTCGGTCGGCCACGAGATCAAGAACATCGTGGTCGGCAGGGTCCTCGAGTTCAAGACCCTTGAGGGCTTCAAGAAGCCCATCCGCCACTGCCAGGTCGAGGTCGGCGAGGCCGCCCCGCGCGGCATCGTCTGCGGTGCGGTCAACTTCGAGGCCGGCGACCTCGTGCCGGTCGCGCTTCCCGGCTCGGTGCTGCCCGGCGGTTTCGAGATCGGCGCCCGCAAGACCTACGGCCACGTCTCCGAGGGCATGATCTGCTCGGAGGCCGAGCTCGGCATCGCCGACTCCAGCCCAGGCATCCTCGTGCTGCCCGCCGGCACGCCGATCGGCGCCGACGTCGCCACGCTGCTCGGCCTGCGCGACGATGTGATCGAGCTTGAGGTGACCCCCGACCGGGGTTACGCGCTGTCGATCCGCGGCGTCGCCCGCGAGGCGGCCACCGCCTTCGGCGTCGAGTTCCGCGACCCCGCGGCCGTCGACCTGCCCGAGGCTTCCGGCGAGGCGTTCCCCGCCTCCATCGCCGACCCCACGGCCTGCGACCGCTTCGTGCTGCGCGAGGTCACCGGCTTCGACCCGGCCGCGCAGAGCCCCCTGTGGATGCGGGTGCGCCTGGCGCGCGCCGGCATGCGGCCGGTGTCGCTGGCCGTCGACATCACCAACTACGTGATGCTGGAGCTCGGCCAGCCGCTGCACGCCTTCGACCGTGGGCGGCTCAGCGGCGGCATCGTGGTGCGCAGGGCCGAGCCCGGCGAGCGGCTCACGACCCTCGACCACGTGGACCGCGAGCTCCACCCCGAGGACATCCTGATCACCGACGACTCGGGCCCGATCGGCCTCGCCGGCACCATGGGCGGCAAGGACACCGAGATCGCCGACGACTCGGTCGACCTGGTCATCGAGGCCGCCCACTTCTCCGCGACCGGCACCGCGCGCATGTCCCGCCGGCACAACCTCGTCAGCGAGGCGTCCAAGCGCTTCGAGCGGGGCGTCGACCGCGAGCTGCCGCTGGTGGCCTCGTGGCGCGCGGTGTCCCTCCTCGCCGAGCTCGGCGGCGCCACCGTCTCGCCCGGCGTCACCCACGCCCAGGTCGACGTGGCGCCGACGGCCATCGCCATCCCGACAGGTCACCCCGGCGCGGTCGCCGGCGTGCCCTACTCGCGGGAGACCGTCGTGCACCGCCTGGAGCAGGTGGGCTGCACGGTCGCCGACGGCGTGGTGGAAGGCGCGGGGGAGGGCCCCCACGGAGTCGACGCCACCGGCACCGTGTCCACCGGGGAGCTCACCGAGCTGCTCAGAGTCGTCGGCGACGACATGATCACCGTTGTTCCGCCGAGCTGGCGGCCCGACCTCACCGACCCCAACGACCTCGCGGAAGAGGTCATGCGGCTCGAAGGCTACGACAAGCTGCCCTCGGTCCTGCCGCCCGCCCCCGCGGGCGCCGGGCTCACCGAGGCCCAGCGGCTGCGCCGCCGCGTCGGCCGCGCCCTCGCCGGGGCCGGTTACACCGAGGTGCTGGCCTACCCGTTCGTCGGGGCGCGCGATCTCGACGACCTGCTGCTCACCGACGACGACGCGCGCCGGCGCGCCGTGCGGCTCACCAACCCGCTGTCGGAGGACGAGCCGTTCATGCGCACGACACTGCTGCCCGGTCTGTTCAAGACCGCGGTGCGCAACGTCGGGCGCGGCTTCGGCGACGTCGCCCTGTTCGAGACGGGCCTCGTCTACCGCCCGCGTGAGGACGCCCCCGACCGGGCGCCGGTGCTGCGCGTCGACCGCCGCCCCACCGAGGACGAGCTGGCCGCCGTCGCGGCGGCCCTGCCCGACCAGCCGCTGCGGGTCGCCGTCGTGCTGACCGGCGAGTTCGAGCGCTCCGGCTGGTGGGGCAAGGGCCGCGCCGCGGGCTGGGCCGACGCGGTCGAGGCCGCCCGCGCCGTCGCCCGAGAGGCCGGAGCCGAGCTGTCGGTCCAGGCCGACCAGCACGCCCCCTGGCACCCGGGCCGCTGCGCCGCCCTCTACGTCGGCGACACCCTCGTCGGCCACGCCGGCGAACTCCACCCGAGAGTCGTCGAGGCCTACGGCCTGCCGCCGCGCGCCTGCGCCATGGAGCTCGAGCTCACCCGGCTAGAGCGCCTCCACACCGGCCCCGTCCAGGCCCGCCGGGTCTCCGCCTACCCGGTGGCGACCCAGGACGTCGCCCTGATCGTGCCCGACTGGACCTCCGTGGCCGACGTGGAGACCGCCCTGCGCGACGGCGCGGGCGAGCTCCTGGAGTCGGTGCGGCTGTTCGACGTCTACACCGGCGCACAGGTCGGCGAAGGCAACAAGTCCCTCGCCTACACCCTGCGCTTCCGCGCCCCCGACCGCACCCTCACCGTCGAGGAGACCACAGCCGCCCGCGACGCCGCAGTCGCGGTCGCCGCCGAGCGCCTCGGCGCCCACCTGCGAGGCGTCTGACCTCACGACAAACGGCTGGTACGGCACTGCCGTACCAGCCGTTTGTGCGTGTTGTCCGGGTGGCCCGGCTTAGCATGGTCTTGTCAGAACGCCCGGCGGTTGGCGTGGTCAGAGGTGGTTGATCTCGGTGAGGTCGATGTCGATCTCGAAGGGCTCGCCGACCGTGAGGCGGTCATGGTGGACGCCCGTGGCGATGTATGTTTTCTCGACCGGGTCCAGCTTGAACGTGTGCACGACTGGAAGCCCGTCGGACTCCTCCACCCGCCAGAAATGCGGGATACCCGCCTCCGCGTAGAGTTGCGGCTTGCGGGTGCGGTCGCGTGTGGCGGACTCGACGGACACCACCTCCAGCGCGAGGAGCACACTCACGGCGGCGTAGGAGGACTGCCGGGTGATGCCTTTGTCAGCGTCGGCGTCCACCACGACCAAGTCGGGTTCAGGACGCTGCAGTGGCCCCAGGATCACGCTCATCTCCCTGCGCACGCGGAGGTGAGCCGGGAGGGTGCGGCGGAGGCCCAGCTCCAGAAGAAAGATCGTGAGGGAGTGAAAGCGAACCTGCGGACTTACGAGCACCAAGCTTCCATCTATTAGCTCAGCGTGCGCAGGCAAACCCGGAATGTGATCGAGATCTTCGGCGAAGTATCCGTGAATGGGAAAGTTGGTCCAGTCGACCTCGTCGGGGGACGAGGACTGCTGCATAGCAGCATCGATCATCGACTTGCGTAGCTCCCACTCCGCGTCGGCCTCCGGGTCGGGTGGATCCGACGGGGCGGGAAGTGGTCGCTTGATCATTTCCGCGCTCCTGGGCTCTACCTTCATGACTCTACGCTAGCAACCCCCACTCCGCGTCACAGGGCGATCAGCGCTTCGCACCGTTTGCGTTCCGCAAGGGCTTGGCTCCTGCCGACTAGCCTGCCCCGTCGGACGGCGCTGTGAACCCCGGCGTGGGGGCTTGACGGCTCAAGGGGGGCACGCCCAGGAGGGTGGCGGTTCGTTCGTAGACGGTGTGGGCGAGGGTGGTGTCGCGGGCGAGGGGGGAAGGCGAGTCCGGGCGGCAGTCGGTGAAGAAGCCTCCGCTGGGGTGTGGAGCGGGGGTGGCGGTGGCCAGCCAGACGGGGGTTCGTACGCCCTTGTCCGGCGTGATGGAGAAGGGCCGGAACACGGGGGCGGTCAGGCGCATCAGGCCGCCGGCGTTGGTGTTCATGCCGGTGCCCTTCACCATTCCGGGGTTGGCGTTGTAGGCGCTCATGCCTTCGGGCAGGCGGCGGGCGAGTTCCGCGGTCGCGAGGAGGCCGACCAGTTTGCTGGTGGAGTAGACGTGGATCTGCGAGTAGAACCGCCTGCCCCATGAGGTCCCGGCGACGTCCGGGTCGGTGGGGTCGAGTTTGCCGCGCTTCTCCACAAAGCTGGAGAGGTTGATGATCCGGGCGGTGGAGGTGAACGCGCCCGCCTCCAAGAGGGTGTGCGTCAGGAGGAAGGGTGCGTGGTGGTTGATCGCGTAGGTGCGTTCGACCCCGTCAGCCGTTTGCCCGTAGCGGGGGAAGGCGGCTCCGGCGTTGTTGATCAGGACGTCGATGCGGACGCCGTCGGCCGCCAGTTTCGCCGCCAGGTCGCGCACCTGCGACCACGCGGACAAATCCGCCGTGTAGGTCTTGACGCCGCCCAGCTGCTTGGCCGCGGCGGCGGTTCTGGCGGGGTCCCTGCCGATGAGGAGCACATCCGTCCCGGCCTGCACGAGGTGATGGGCCGTCACCAGGCCCAGCCCGGACGCGCCGGTGATGATCACGGTCACGACGCCTCCTGATCGTGAGTGCTCGCCTGGCGCAGCAGCGCATGCAACCGGCGCCGGCTTTCCTCGTCGAGCCGGGCGAACGGGGAGCGTTCGACGGCGTGCCGGATGACGCGATCCCGCAGGGTGCATCCCTCGAGGGTGAGCCGGACGATCTTCGCGCGGCGGTCGGTGGGGTGGGGCTCACGGCTCACCAGACCCTGCCTTTCCAGCCGGTCGATCATCGATGTCGCGGTCGACGCGTCGCAGTTCAGAACCTCGGCCAGGCGGCGCGCCGTCATCGGCGGCTCACCGGTGAGCCGCCACAGCGCGCCGGCCTGCGCGTCGGTCAACTCCAGTTCGCGCAGCATGCTCTTCAGCTCGCCGTGCACGTGGTCGTGCAGGACGAAGAGGTAGTCGATCAGTTCCCGATCCAGCCGTCTGGCATCCATGACCGCGAACATACATGGATTATCCAATTATTGGATAATCCATGTAGTTGCCCGTGGAGCGGTCAGGTCCGGCGGACGGCTTCGGCGAGTTCGGCGGTGAGCGTCTTGACCGCCGTGAGGGCCGCGGCCTCATCGGGGGCGTCGAGGACGGCCTTGACCAGGGCGGTCCCGACGATCACGCCGTCGGCGTAACGGGCGACCCGGGCGGCCTGAGCGGCGTTGGAGATGCCGGTGCCGACGCACACGGGAAGGTCGGTGACCTCCCTGAGGCGTCGCACCAAGGTGGGGGCGGCCTCGCCGTCTGCCGCGCGGGCGCCGGTGACGCCCATCAGCGAGGAGGCGTAGACGAACCCCGAGCCGGCCGCGGTGATCTCCCGCAGGCGCGGGCCGGTGCTGCTCGGCGCGGCCACGAAGACGGTGGCGAGGCCGAGCTTCGTGGCGCGGTCGCGCCAGGCAGCGGATTCCTGTACGGGCAGGTCGGGCAGGATGCAGCCCGCGCCGCCGGCCTCGGCCAGTTCGCGGGCGAAACGCTCGATGCCGTACCGGGAGATCGGATTCCAGTACGACATAACCAGCACCGGCTTGCCGGTGGCCCGGTAGGCCTCTCGCACGGTGCGTATGACGTCGCCGATCCGGACGCCGCCGCGCAGGGCGATGTCGTCGGCGGTCTGGATGACCGGGCCGTCCAGCACCGGGTCGCTGTGCGGCAGTCCGACCTCGAAGACGTCGGCTCCGCCGTACAGGGCGGCCTGGATCGCGGCGATGCCGCCGTCGACGGTCGGGAAGCCGGCGGGCAGATAGGCGATGAGCGCGGCCCGGTTCTCCTTGCCGGCGCGCGCCAGGGTGTCGGCCAGGAGCCGGATGTTCCCGCTCACGTGGCGTTCCTCTCGAAGTAGCGGGCGGCGGTGTCCATGTCCTTGTCGCCACGTCCGGATAGGTTCACGAGAATCAGCCCGTCCGGGCCGAGTTCGGCGCCGACGTCAAGGGCGCCGGCGAGGGCGTGTGCGCTCTCGATCGCCGGGATGATGCCCTCGGTCGACGCGAGTAGCCGGAACGCCTGCATCGCGGCGTCGTCGGTGACCGGGCGGTACTCGCCGCGGCCGATCTCGTGCAGGTAGGCGTGCTCGGGCCCGATGCCCGGATAGTCGAGCCCGGCGGAGATCGAGCAGGGCTCGGTGATCTGCCCTTCCTCGTCCTGCAGCACGTAAGAGCGTGAACCATGAAGGATGCCGGGTTCGCCCGCCGACAACGTCGCCGCGTGTTTCCCGGTCTCGACGCCGTGCCCGGCGGCTTCGCAGCCGATGAGGCGTACATCCTGGTCGGGGAGGAAGGCGTGGAAGAGACCGATCGCGTTGGACCCTCCCCCGACGCACGCGACCGCCGCGTCCGGCAGCCGCCCGGCGCGTTCGAGGATCTGGCGCCGGGCCTCCACCCCGATGATGCGCTGGAAGTCGCGGATCATGGCGGGAAAGGGGTGGGGCCCGGCGACCGTGCCGAAGATGTAGTGCGTGGTGTCGGTGTTGGCCACCCAGTCGCGGAACGTCTCGTTGATGGCGTCCTTGAGGGTGCGGGAGCCGGAGGTGACGGGGATGACCTCGGCGCCGAGCATCCTCATCCGCGCCACATTGAGCGCCTGCCGCCGGGTGTCGACCTCGCCCATGTAAACGGTGCACTTCAGCCCGAACAACGCGCACGCGGTCGCGGTCGCCACCCCATGCGAGCCCGCGCCGGTCTCCGCGATGACCCGCGGCTTGCCCATCCTCCTGGTCAGCAGCGCCTGTGCGAGCACGTTGTTGACCTTGTGTGAGCCGGTGTGGTTGAGATCCTCGCGTTTGAGGAACACCCGCGCGCCCCCGGCGTGCCGGGCGAAGCGGGGCACCTCGGTGAGCGCGCTCGGGCGCCCGGCGTAGTGAACGAGGAGTTCCTCCAGTTCGGTGGCGAACGCGGGGTCCGCCTTGGCTTTGCCGTACTCGGCGGCGACCTCGTCCACGGCGGCGACCAGCGCCTCCGGGATGAACTTGCCGCCGAACGCACCGAAATATCCAGATTCTTCGCTGTTCATCGCAGACATGCATGCTCCTGAGCCAGGGCACGCGCCCCGGATTCGTGAGACCCATACGGCTACGCCCGGCATGCCGTGAGATGAAGCCGCATGCCGGACAGGGGTCCCGGCGGGTCAGAACGACGCCCGGCCGGGACCGGAGAAGATCAGGAGTTCCGAAGAAGGGAACGAACGGCGGAGCCGGCCCTCAGGCGGCCCGCCTGGCGCGTGGCGCGCGGAGCCATCGCATGCCGTTGATCTGGCCGGGCTCGGCGCCGATCACATAGCGCACCCGGCGCCCGAGCACACGCCGCGCGGGGGCCCGGCAGCCGCGCGGGCGGCAACCAGGGGCAAGGCGGATGACGATGGGCACGCTTGAAGGGTAACGCACGGGCGTGTCAGAACCGCGGAATTTCCGGGGCTCGTGGCCCGGGGGCGGCGCGGAGCACGGCCGCGAGTGTGCCCCGAGGGCCGCTCAGCCCTCGGCCACCAGCGCTTCGCGTCGCCTGCGTTCGGCGAGGGCGTGTTCGTCGGTGCGCGCGTCGTATTTCCTGAACTTCGGCAGCACCGCCGCCAGCAGCGCGACCGCGCCGACGCACAGCAGCCCGCCGACCCCGACCGAAAAACGCGCCCCGCCGAACTGCGCCATGAAACCGGCCCGGGCGTTGCCGAGCATGGGCCCGGTGGAGTAGGAGAGCAGTTCGATGCCCGCCAGACGGCCGCGGAGCTCGTCGGGAATGGTCTGGTTCCAGATGGTGGACCGGAAGATGCCGCTGATCATGTCGGCGGCCCCGGCGACGGCGAGGCAGAGCACCACGATCCAGATGTTGGGGACGAGCGCGGCCACCCCCATCGCCGCCCCCCAGAGCACGGCGGCGACGATCACCCCGAGCCCGTGGCGGTGCACGCGCCGGGTCCAGCCTGAGGTGACCGAGGCGAGGAGGGAGCCTGCGGCCCCGGCGGAGTAGAGGAGGCCGAGGGCGGTGGGGACGCCGAGTTCGTCGACGAGGAAGGGGTAGAGCGCGGTGGCGATGGCGAAGAACATCGCCGCCATGTCCACGAGGTAGGTGCCCATGAGGTCGGATCGGCTGACCGCGTAGCGCATGCCCTGCACGAGGGACTTGAGCGAGGCGGGCGTGGCGTCCTCGCGCGGCGGGAGGCGGCGCACGCGCCACAGCAGCACGAAGGACAGCACGTAGGACACCACGTCGATGCCGTAGGTCACGGCGGGCCCGAAGGCCACGACGATGACGCCGGCGAGCGCGGGCCCGACGATGGCGCCGAAGTTCCAGCGGAAGGAGATGAGCGCCGCGGCGGCGGTGAGCTGGTCGTGCTTGACGACCCTGGGCACCATGGCGTCGAGGCTCGGCCGCTGGAGGCTGTCGAGCCCGGCCAGGCAGGCGCCGAGCACGTAGAGCACCCAGACCTGCGGCTCGGGCAGCAGCGCGTTGATCATCAGGATCAGCGCCGCGAGAGCGAGGCCGACCTCACACCAGAGCACAACCTTGCGCCGATCGAGCGCGTCGGCGATGGCGCCGCCCCACAACCCGCACACCACCATGGGGATGAACTCCGCGAGGCTGACCAGGCCGACCGCCACATAGGAGCCGGTCAGTTCCTTCATCTGGAGGGGAACCGTGACGTAGGTCAGGAAGCTCCCGAACATGGTGATGATCCCGGAGCCCATGAGGAGGCGGAAATCCCGGGACTCCCGGAGTGGCCGGATGTCCATGCCCAGCCCGCGTAGCCGGGCCCTGAAGGTGCGATCAGACTTTTCGGCCACGAAGTGCCATTGTGGGCATCGGCCATGCCGCACCGCAAATGATTTTCAGCCGCCATCCGCCAAGCGGTACGGCGGAAGCCGGCGCGGCCGGGGGGACCGGACCCCGGCCGCGCCCCCGCTCACCCGCCGAGGACCTCGTGCCTCAGCTTCGTCTTGAGGATCTTGCCCGAGTCGGCCAGGCCGAATTCCAGCTCCGAGCGGGTCCACCAGGCGTTGAGGGGTACGGCGACGGCCCCGAGGGCCATGATCGCGGAGAAGGAGACGACCCACTCGGGATAGTTGCGCATCGCGAGCGCGACGCGGTCGCCCTGCAGCAAAGGGCAGAAACGAGATTCGGTTTACCGTCATTAGACAGCGTTGATCGGCTGCTGTGAGTGGCCATGCAGTGATACTTCCCTCGAAGTCTGATTTGCGTGCTTGGGAGATGGGGTATGTGTGCTTGCATGACCATCCCTAGGGATGCATAATCCTTAAGCAAGCTCATGAGGGCAGATGCATAGACATGCAGGAGGATGCGGATGAGGGCAGCCGTCGCGGGAGCCAGCGGCTACGCGGGGGGAGAGTTGCTGCGCCTGCTGCTCGGCCATCCCCACCTTGAGATCGGCGCCCTCACCGCGGGCGCGAGTGCGGGCAGCCGCCTCGGCGACCACCAGCCCCACCTGCCGCAACTCGCCGACCGCGTGCTCACCCCGACCACCCCCGAGACCCTCGCCGGCCACGACGTCGTCTTCCTCGCCCTGCCGCACGGCCAGTCCCACGCCCTCGCCGAGCAACTCGGCGACACCCTCGTGATCGACTGCGGCGCCGACTTCCGGCTCACCGACCCCGCCGCCTGGGAGCGGTTCTACGGCGGAGCCCACCCGGGCACCTGGCCCTACGGCCTGCCCGAGCTGCCCGGCGCACGGGCGACCCTGAGCGGCGCGCGGCGCATCGCCGTCCCCGGCTGCTATCCCACCGCGGCCACCCTCGCCCTCATGCCCGCCTTCGCCGCCGGGCTCGCCATGCCCGACGTGGTCGTGGTCGCCGCCTCCGGCACCTCCGGCGCCGGCCGCGCCCTCAAGCCGAACCTGCTCGCCAGCGAGGTCATGGGCTCCGCCTCCGCCTACGGCGTCGGGGGAGTGCACCGCCACACCCCCGAGATGGAGCAAAACCTCTCCGCCGTCGCCGGCTGGCCCGTCACCGTCTCCTTCACCCCGCTGCTCGTGCCCATGAGCCGGGGCATCCTTGCCACCTGCACCGCGCCCGCGGCGCCCGGCGTCACCGCCGAGACGCTGCGCGAGGCATATGAGACGGCGGTCAAGGACGAGCCGTTCCTGCGCCTGCTGCCCGAGGGGCAGTGGCCCGCCACCTCGATGACCCTGGGCGCCAACACCGCCGTGCTGCAGGTGGCGTTCGACCCGGCGGCCGGTCGCGTCGTCGCGGTCATCGCCATCGACAACCTCACCAAGGGCACCGCCGGCGGCGCGATCCAAAGCGCCAACATCGCCCTCGGCCTGCCAGAAGAAACCGGCCTTCCCCACATCGGAGTCGCACCTTGAGCGTTACCGCACCTCTCGGCTTCCGGGCCGCGGGCATCGCCGCAGGCATTAAAACCAGCGGCGCCCGCGACCTCGCACTCGTTGTCAACGACGGGCCCTCACGCGCGGCGGCGGCGGTCTTCACCCGCAACCGCGTCAAGGCCGCGCCGGTCATCTGGTCGGAACAGGTCGTCAAAGGCGGCAAGGTGAGCGCCGCCGTCCTCAACTCCGGCGGCGCCAACGCGTGCACGGGCCACCTGGGCTTCCAGGACACCCACGCCACCGCAGAGAAGGTGGGCGAGGTCCTCACCGGCTCGCCGGGCGAGATCGTCGTCTGCTCCACCGGCCTCATCGGCGAGCGGCTGCCCATGGACCCCCTCCTGGCCGGAGTGACCGAGGTCGCCGCCCAGCTCAGCCGGGACGGCGGCCTGGCCGCCGCCGACGCCATCCGCACCACCGACACCGTCTCCAAGATCTCCTTCAAACGGGGCGAGGGCGGCTATATGGTCGGCGGCATGGCCAAGGGCGCGGGCATGCTCGCGCCGGGCCTTGCCACCATGCTCTGCGTCCTCACCACCGACGCCGACCTGTCGTCTGAGCAGCTCGACACGGTGCTGCGCCGCGCCACCGCCGTCACCTTCGACCGGCTCGACACCGACGGCTGCATGTCCACCAACGACACCGTGCTGCTGATGGCCAGCGGCGCCAGCGGCGTCGTGCCCGACCTCGCCGAGTTCGAAAAGCGCGTGACCGGCCTGTGCGCCGACCTCGCCCGGCAGCTCCTGGTCGACGCGGAAGGCGCCAGCAAGGCCATCGCGATCGAGGTCATCGGCGCGGCCTCGGAGGACGACGCGGTCACCGTGGGCCGCTCGGTCGCCCGCTCCACCCTGCTCAAGTGCGCCATCCACGGCGAGGACCCCAACTGGGGCCGCGTGCTCTCCGCCGTGGGCGTCACCGACGCCGCCTTCGAGCCCGACCGGCTCAACGTCGCCATCAACGGCGTGTGGATCTGCCGCGGCGGCGCCGCGGGCGACGACCGCTCCAAGGTCGACCTGCGTCCGCGCGACGTGACGATCACCGTGGACCTTTCGGCCGGCCCGCACGCCGCCACCGTCCACACCACCGACCTGACCGCCGCCTACGTGCACGAGAACTCGGCCTACTCGACATGACCGCCACCGACCTCCACCTCGACGGCATCGACGGCGTCGCCGCCAAGGCCGGCACGCTGATCGAGGCGCTGCCCTGGCTGGCCCGCTTCCACGGCGCGACCGTCGTCGTGAAATACGGCGGCAACGCCATGACCGACGACGCGCTCAAGGCGGGCTTCGCGCAGGACATCATGTTCCTCCGCTACGCCGGGCTCAGGCCCGTCGTCGTCCACGGCGGCGGCCCGCAGATCAACGCCCACCTCCAGCGCCTCGGCATCGAGAGCACCTTCACCGCGGGCCTGCGGGTCACCACGCCCGAGGCCATGGAGGTCGTGCGCATGGTGCTCGTCGGCCAGGTCAACCGCGACGTCGTCGGCCTGCTCAACCGGCACGGCCCGTTCGCCGTCGGCATGTCGGGCGAGGACGCCCATCTGTTCACCGCGGTCCGCAAGCACGCGGTGGTCGACGGGGAGAAGGTGGACATCGGCCAGGTCGGGGAGATCGTCAAGGTCGAGGCGGGAGCCGTACGCGCCCTGCTCGCCGACGGCCGCATCCCGGTCGTCTCCTCCGTCGCCCGCGGCGAGGACGGCACGGTCTACAACGTCAACGCCGACACCGCCGCCGCGGCGCTCGCGGTGGCGCTCCAGGCGAGCAAACTCATCGTGCTCACCGACGTCGAGGGCCTCTACGCCGACTGGCCGGCGAGCACCGAGGTGATCGGCCGGCTCACCGCCGGCGAACTCGTCGAACTACTGCCTTCCCTCTCCAGCGGGATGGTGCCCAAAATGGAAGCCTGTCTGCGCGCCGTCCAAGGCGGCGTGCCCCAGGCGCACGTGCTCGACGGCAGGAAGCCCCGCTCGCTCCTGCTGGAGATCTTCACCGACCAGGGTGTCGGAACCATGGTCATTCCCGGGGGTGGACAGTGAGTGCCGAGCAGCCCGACCTGCGTGCGCGGTTCGAAGCCGCGTTCATGCCGAACTACGGCGTGCCGCCGCTCGCGCTCGCCCGCGGCGAGGGCGCACGGGTGTGGGACCTCGACGGCCGCGCCTACCTCGACCTGATCGGCGGCATCGCGGTCAACTCCCTCGGCCACGCCCACCCCGCCCTCGTGCGGGCGGTGTCCGAGCAGGTCGCCACGCTCGCCCACACCTCCAACCTCTACCTCCACGAGCCCGAGGTGCGCCTCGCCGAGCGGCTCCTCGGCCTGCTCGGCACCCCCGGCCGCGTCTTCCTGTGCAACTCCGGCGCCGAGGCCAACGAGTGCGCCTTGAAGATCGCCATAAAGTACGGCAAGACCCACGGCCGCACCTACTTCGTCGCCGCGGAGAACGGCTTCCACGGCCGCACGATCGGCGCCCTGTCGCTCACCGGCAAGGCGTCCATCCGCGAGCAGTTCGGACCGTTCCCGGTGGACGTGCGCTTCGTCCCGTACGGCGACGCCGACGCCTTGAAGTCCGCCGTCACGGCCGAGTGCGCCGCCGTCTTCCTCGAACCCACCCAGGGCGAGGCGGGAGTCGTGCCCGCTCCCGAGGGCTACCTCACCGCCGCGCGTGAGATCTGCGACGCCACCGGCGCCCTCCTCGTGGCGGACGAGATCCAGTCCGCCATCGGCCGCACCGGGCACTGGTTCGCCCACCAGGCCGACGGCTTCACCCCCGATCTGCTCACGCTCGCCAAGGGCCTTGGCGGCGGCATGCCGATCGGCGCCGTCGCCGGCTTCGGCGCGGCCGGCACCGTCTTCGACAAGGGCGACCACGGCTCCACCTTCGGCGGCAACGCCGTCTCCTGCGCGGCGGCCCACGCCGTGCTCGACACCATCGAGGCCGACGGCCTGCTCGCCCACGTGCGGCGGGCGGGCGCCCACCTCGCCGAGGGCATCGCCGCGATCGACCATCCGCTGCTCACCGGCGTGCGAGGCCGCGGCCTGTGGCTCGCCGCCCTGCTCGCCGAGCCCAAGGCCGCGGCGGTTCAGGCCGCCGCGCAACGCGCGGGATTCCTGGTCAACGCCGTACAACCCGACGCGATCCGGCTCGCGCCGCCGCTCGTGATCGGCACCGACCAGATCGACTCCTTCCTGACCGCGTTCCCGGCGATCCTGACGGAGGCCGCCAATGCCTAGGCATTTCCTTCGCGACGACGACCTCACCCCGCAGGAACAGGCCGAGATCCTCGACCTCGCCGACGCCATGAAGAAGGACCGGTACGGCTACCGCCCGCTGTCCGGCCCCCAGACCGTCGCCGTGCTCTTCGACAAGCACTCGACCCGCACCCGCGTGTCGTTCGCCGTCGGCATCACCGAACTCGGCGGCCAGCCGCTCATCATGGACGCGGGCAGCTCGCAACTCGGCCGCGGCGAGCCCATCGAGGACACCGCGCGGGTGCTGGAGCGCCAGGTCTCCGCCATCGTGTGGCGCACCTCCGGCCAGGAGCGCGTGGAGGTCATGGCCCGCGTGTCGTCCGTGCCGGTGGTCAACGCCCTCACCGACGACTTCCACCCGTGCCAGATCCTCGCCGACCTGCAAACCGTCCGCGAGCACAAGGGCGCCACCCACGGCCTCACCCTCGCCTACCTCGGCGACGGCGCCAACAACATGGCACACTCCTACCTGCTCGGCGGGGCCCTCGCGGGCATGCACGTCCGCGTCTGCGCCCCCGAGGGCTACCGGCCAGACCCCGCCGTGCTCGCCCGCGCCGCCGAGATCGCCGCGACCACCGGCGGTTCGGCGCAGGTCGTCGAGGACCCCGCCGCCGCCGTCGCCGGCGCCGACGCGGTCACCACCGACACATGGGTGTCGATGGGCCAGAGCGACAAGGACCAGCGCATCGCCGCGCTCATGCCGTACCAGGTGAACGGCGCGCTGCTCGCGAACGCCCCGGAGGCGGTGGTGCTGCACTGCCTGCCCGCCTACCGGGAGCTTGAGATCACCGCCGAGGTCCTGGAGGGGCCGCAGAGTGTGGTGTGGGACCAGGCGGAAAACCGGCTCCACGCGCAAAAGGCACTGCTCCACTGGCTCTTGGCGCGAAAATGACGTCCACATTGTGGATGGACCCGGAGCACTGACCATGAGCATTCCCATGACCAAAACCGCCAGGCAGGCCAGGATCACCGACCTGCTGGCCCGCCAGCCCGTGCGATCCCAGCCCGAGCTGGCGAAACTGCTCGCAGAAAGCGGCGTCGAGGTCACCCAGGCCACCCTCTCGCGGGACCTGGACGAACTCGGCGCCCTCAAACTGCGCGCAGAGGACGGATCACTCGTCTACGCCCTCCCAGGCGAAGGCGGCGCCCGCATCCCGCTCGCCCGGCTGGGCACGGGGGAGACCCCCGCCGCCCGCCTGCGGCGCATCGCCGAGGAGCTCCTGGTCTCGGCCGAGGCGTCCGCCAACCTGGTGATCGCCCGCACCCCGCCCGGCGCCGCGCAGTTCCTCGCCTCGGCGATCGATCACGCGGGATGGGAGTCCATCCTCGGCACGGTCGCCGGCGACGACACGATCCTGATCATCAGCCGCGATCCCCAAGGGGGCGCAGGTCTCGCCGAGGCGCTGCTGCGCGCCGCCGACAGGCGCGCCTGACCTCCCGTGACCGGCGTCGTGCCGCATAGACACGCGTGGCGCTCCTCGCCGGTTCACCACCGATGAGTAGCGCGCTGTAAGGTCGCGTGGAACGCCGCGCCCCCGGGCCATCCGGCGGGCGCGGGCGCCGACAAGCTCAAATCCGAAAGCGAGGAAGACTCACCGTGAGTGAAGGTGGCAAGCCCATGCGGTTGTGGGGCGGCCGGTTCGAAGGAGGCCCGGCCGACGCGCTGACCAGGCTCTCTGTCAGTGTGCAGTTCGACTGGCGGCTCGCGCCGTACGACTTGCTGGCCTCCCGCGCCCACGCGCGAGTCCTGCATCGCGCCGGGCTGCTGAGCGAAGACGAGCTCGACCGCATGATCGGCGCGCTCGACGACCTGGAGCGTGCCTGCAAGGCAGGGGAGTTCCGGCCCACCGTCGCCGACGAGGACGTGCACACCGCGCTTGAGCGCGGGCTGCTTGAGCGGCTCGGCACCCTCGGCGGCAAGCTGCGCGCCGGGCGCAGCCGCAACGACCAGGTCGCGACCGACCTCCGGCTCTACCTCCGCGACCACGTGCGCACCATCGTCTCGCGGCTCGTCGAGCTTGAGACCGCGCTGATGGCCCAGGCCGAGGAGCACGCCGAGACCGCCGCCCCCGGCATGACCCACCTCCAGCACGCCCAGCCGGTGTCCTTCGGCCACCAGCTCCTCGCCCACGTGCACGCCTTCGCCCGCGACATCGACCGGCTGCGCGACTGGGACCGCCGCGCGGCGGTCTGCCCGCTCGGCTCGGGAGCGCTCGCCGGCTCCTCCCTGCCGCTCGACCCGCAGGCCGTCGCCCGTGAGCTCGGATTCGACTCCGCCGCGCCCAACTCGATGGACGCGGTCTCCGACCGCGATTTCGCCGCGGAGTTCCTGTTCTGCGCGGCGATGGTCGGTGTGCACCTGTCGAGGCTGGGCGAGGAGATCGTGCTCTGGGCCTCGCAGGAGTTCCGCTGGATCGAGATGGACGACGCCTACTCCACGGGCTCGTCGATCATGCCGCAGAAGAAGAACCCCGACGTGGCCGAGCTCGCCCGCGGCAAGTCCGGGCGGCTCATCGGCAACCTGATGTCGCTGCTCACCACGCTCAAGGGCCTTCCGCAGACCTACAACCGCGACCTGCAGGAGGACAAGGAGCCGGTCTTCGACACGGTCGACACCCTCCTGCTCGTCCTGCCGGCCGTCGCCGGGCTCGTGTCCACCATGCGGGTCAACACCGCCAAGCTCGCCGAGAGCGCTCCCGACGGCTTCGCCCTGGCCACCGACCTCGCCGAGCTACTCGTGCGCAAGGGCATCGCCTTCCGCGAGGCCCACGAGGCCGTCGGCCACCTCGTCGTGTGGTGCCAGGTCAACGACAAGACCTTCGACGTGCTCACCGACGATGAGCTGATCAAGGTGTCGCCGCACTTCACCCCCGATGTGCGCGACGTCCTGAACGTCGCCGGCGCCCTCGCCTCGCGCAAGGCCCACGGCGGCACCGCCCCCGACCGGGTCCGCGAGCAGCTCGCCTCCCTGCGCGACGACGTCGACGACCAGGCCGCATGGGCGAGCGGCTCCTAGAGCGGGAGTTCTTCGACCGGCCCGCCGAGCAGGTCGCACCCGGCCTGCTCGGCCACGTCCTCGTCCACGTCACGCCGGCGGGACGCGTCGCCGCGCGTCTCACCGAGGTCGAGGCATATGGCCTGCCGGGCGAGGACCCCGCCTCCCACACCTATCGCGGCCAGACCCCACGCAACTCCGTGATGTTCGGGGAGCCTGGGCACATGTATGTCTACTTCACATACGGCATGCATTTCTGCGCCAATCTCGTCTGCCTGCCCAAGGGCATGGGGTCGGCCGTGCTGCTCAGGGCGGGCGAGATCGTCGAAGGCGCACCCCTCGCCCGCGCCGCCAGGGAGCGTTCGCGGGCCGCCTCAGCCGCCGTTCCCGAGCGTGATCTGGGCCGTGGCCCCGCCCGGCTGGCCGTCGCCCTGGGCCTCGGCCGCGACCAGAACGGGCTCGACTGCTGCCTGCCCGGCGGCCCGATCCGGCTGCTCGAAGGCACACCGCCGCCGCCCGGCACGGTCAAAGCCGGCCCGCGCACCGGCATCGCCAACGGCAAGGAGACCCTCTGGCGTTTCTGGATCGAGGGCGACCCGACCGTGTCACCCCACCGTCAGCACGTGCCCCGGCGCCGGGCCTGATGCCACTTCTCGCGGAGTACGGCGAGAGCCTCCTTGCACGGCACCCCGAGATCGTAGGAGCTGAACACCTGGAGCCCCTCCTCGGTGTGCACCTCCAGCAGCTCGGTGCGCGAGGTCAGGCGCCTGCGCACGTCCACCCGGATGTCGGTCACCTCACTCCACGGCACGTGGTGGCGTCCCGCGAACCCGACCACCATCGTGAGGCCGTCGTCGTCGGGCGCCAGCCGTACCGGCACGATGAGGTCGCGCGCCGCGAGGACGGCGAGGAGCACGGTGGCGGGGGCGGCCAGCACCACTCCCCGTGTGTCTTGATCCAGGGCGAAAAAGACCGCCAATGCCAGGCAGACCAGGGCGCCCACCGCCTTGGCGACCGTCACTTCGCGCCTCACCTTCCACATGCATCGCACGTTACCGCGCCGACGAGTGGCGCGAGTCGGCGATGATCAGGCAGGCTGTATGCCTGGGTAGCGTCTGACGCTCTTGATCGGACATGCTCGCTTTTATCGATGTAAATCCACACACTGAGGAATCTCTGCACCGTGACCGACATCCTCGATGAGCTCGCCTGGCGCGGATTGATCGCGCAGTCCACCGACATCGACGCACTCCGCGAGTCGCTGGCCGAGGGCCCGATCACGGTCTATTGCGGGTTCGACCCCACCGCGCCGTCCCTGCACGTGGGCAACCTGGTGCCGCTGCTCACCCTCACGAGGTTCCAGCGCGCCGGCCACCGTCCCATCGGCCTCGTCGGCGGCGCCACCGGCCTCATCGGCGACCCCAGCGGGCGCAACAGCGAACGCGCCCTCAACACCGCCGACGTCGTCGCCGACTGGGTGTCCCGCATCCGGGTGCAGGTGGAGAAGTTCCTCTCCTTCGACGAGGGGCCCACCTCGGCCGCCCTCGTCAGCAACCTCGACTGGACCGGTCCGCTCACCGCCATCGACTTCCTGCGCGACGTCGGCAAGCATTTCCCGGTCAACCGGATGCTCGCCCGCGAGGCCGTCAGCGCCCGTCTGGCCGGTGAGGGGCTGAGCTACACCGAGTTCAGCTACCAGATCCTCCAGGCCAACGACTATCTGGAGCTCCACCGTCGGCGCGGCTGCAGCCTGCAGATCGGCGGCAGCGACCAGTGGGGCAACATCACCGCCGGCTGCGACCTCATCCGGCGGGTCGAGGGCCACCATGTGCACGCGCTCACCGTGCCGCTGATCACCAAGGCCGACGGCACCAAGTTCGGCAAGACCGCGGGCGGGGCCGTTTGGCTCGACCCCGAGATGACCACGCCATACGCCTTCTACCAGTTCTGGCTCAACGCCGACGATCGTGACGTCGTGAAGTTCCTGAAGATCTTCAGCTTCCGGTCCCGGGAGGAGATCGAGGCACTGGAGAAGGAGACGGCCGACCGTCCCGCCGCTCGCGTCGCTCAGCGTGCTCTGGCGGAGGAGTTCACCACGCTTATGCATGGTGCGGATGAGTGTGCCGCGGTGATCGCGGCCTCCAAGGCGCTCTTCGGCCAGGGCGCTCTGGGCGAGCTTCCCGAGCGGACCCTCGCGGCTGCTCTTGCCGAGTTGCCTGGGGTGACGGCTCCCGCCCTCGGTGCGACGTTCATCGATCTGCTGGCGGAGAGCGGCCTCGTCGAGAGCAAGTCGGCGGCGCGGCGCGCGGTCAAGGAGGGCGGGGCCTACCTCAACAACGTGAAGATCACGGATGAGGGTTATGTCCCGGTGGCGGAGGACCTCATCCACGGGCGGTTCCTCGTCCTGCGCCGGGGCAAGCGGTCGCTGGGTGCGGTGGAGCTCGTCTCCGCGTGACAGCCGTCCTTGGATCCTGTTGCCGGCCGGCGCCGGGGTCCAAGGCATTCGGTCCCTGGGGTGTTTGGGTGTTTGGACCTCAGGGGCCTTCGGCTTCTTGAGTGCTCTTTGTCGCTGTGTCACCGTGAGGTGAGGCTTTGCTGCGGCGCAAGGTAGGTAACGTTACGGTCGCGAAGAGTGGGTATTTCGGGGCTTGATCCGGGCTGTGGGGCTTTTACCTGCGGATACGGTTTGCGGGGCCGATTTGACGAGGGGGGCGGGGGAGCTTAGTGTTCTCATCGCCCCGGGGAACTGGGAGCTGCGGATCGCGGCTCCGGGCCCGAGGCGAACCCTCTTCGATGAGCCTGGCGGCTCGGGCGTGCGCTTGCATGTTGGCCGCCTGGTGTCGTCCACTATGAGTTGATCAGCCGGAAAATCGGTTGATTCGACACTCGGTGGGTGTCACGGTAAGTTGGAGAAGTTGCTCCGGAGACGGAGCGGCAAAGATCCTCCTGGTTTACGAAGATCGGCCGGTTTGACCGAGATCAACGAAAACTTGTAGGATCGGAAACACCGAAGCTTAAT
>NZ_BOOW01000034.1 GCF_016863435.1 Sinosporangium siamense | reverse complement strand
CCCGGCACCGGCAACCGCCGCAGAAGACCAGCGAACCCGCAGAAGGGGAACCCTGACGGCCGGGAGGTTCGACCGGCCGTCAGGGAGCGAGCGACCCGCCGGGAGCCGAGGCAGCCCGCACGGGCAAGCCAGCGCCGGACTACACCGGCCCCGACAGTGGGGCGTGGAGAAGCCTCCCGGTGAAGGCCGTGACCGCCTGAACCGCCCGCTCCATGGCCTCCTCCGGGGATCGGTAGGACTCCTCCGGCCACTGCCCGTCAGGTCCGGGTAGATGCACGACCAAGGTGACCTCTTCGGACAGCCGGGAGGTCATCGTCTTCACCGTCGCGACCCGCACCGTCCCGACGATCCCGTGCGTGTGACCGGGCAGACGGCCGCGTTCCCACCGGATCGGAAGACGCTGCACCAGCGCGCACACCTCAGGGTCGTCCTGAGCAGCCGCCAGGCACGCCGTAGCTGCCTCGTCGAGATCCGACACCAACCGGCCCAGTTCGGCATCGTCGTCGAGGGACGTCCGACGAGGTGTGATCCCGCCGGTACGGCACTCAAGCGTCACCGTCCACGAGGGGGGTTGTTCTTCGACGCGGAGGTCTGCCAGGTGGCCGCCGCCTCTGTCCCAGACCCGCAGCACCGGGGGACGGCACACCGCAGCCGACCGCCCGAGCGCACCCGCGAACGGGTCTCCCCGGTCGAGCCGGAAAACCAGGCCCCACAGCCCCAGCAACCGCCCAAGGGCGGCCAGCCGTTCGATCTCCGGATCATAGTGACCGTAGAACGGCCGCCCATCACACGTGCACCGGCCGCCCGTGGAACGCGGGCACCTGTAGTCCGGCGAATCCTCCACGGCCTCACTCACGATCGCCGCCGTCCTGCGCGGCGTGGATCTGGTCACGCACCGCGCGGACCGTCGCGGTCAACTGATCACAGGTCGGCACGGGCATGCACTCGATTCCCACCGCCGCAGCCGACAGCAGGTAGACACCGCTTCGCCCGCCGAGCACGACCTGTGCGACCTCCCACCCGCATTCGTCCACGGCCACCAGCACCGGGCCGTGGTCACCATCCGTCATGAAGGTCTTAAGCCCCAGGTCCGCTATGAGCATCGCCTCAGCGAGCATTCCCGCGCTCACAGCGGCCCTCGACCGTAAGGGAGGACCCCCGGCACTCTGATGGGATCGAACGTCGTGAGCACCGGCAGTTGCCACAACGGCACCATCCGAGCGCACCGGTCACCGAGCGGGCTGTACCGGTAGGCCGGACCGTTCGGCGTTGCCACTACGGTCACCACGCCTTCCAGCCACCCCGAGACGAGCGAGTACACCCACAGGCGAGACCCGTCCTGACGAATAGGTACCTGCCACCGGCGTAGAGCAGCTGCGTAGGCCGCCAGAGCGATCGTTGCATCGCTCGCGGGTGGTCGACGTAAAGGTGGTCGACCAGCCATTGGCTGGACCATGGGTTGGACCTCTGCGGTCCCCCAGGCCGTAAACTTCATCCGTGATCGCACCCCATTTGCGATCCAGGGGCTTGTCGGACGGATCACATCATCTGTCCGACAAGCCCTTTTACGTGGTCGACTAGCGCGGAGAACGTTTCGCTAGCCCCATCAGGATGTCGGGAAGCGCCAATGGCAGACAATGTGTGTACAAGGACGATCGGTTGACGCTTCGCGACAACTCAGGTGACGGAGGCCGACAATGGGTGCCAAGGTATCCGCCGCTAGGCGACGCCAAATAGACCGCACAGCGAAGCAGCTGTACTACGAAGGGGTACGCAGGGGCTGGGCCATCGAAGAGACTGTTCAGCGCATTATGTCCGAATTGCCGGAAGTGCTGCCGCTGGAAGCGTGGAGGTATGCGCACGGATGGACCCGTGGGGAAGTCGCAGCCCGGCTAGATGCCGCATACGTTGCGGACAATCTTGCGCCCCCCGGAGTGTCTGCCTCGACCCTATGTAAGTGGGAACACGGAGAGCGGCGCCCGTCCTCGGAACGGGTGGACTACTTGTGTCAGGTGTACCGAACCCGTCCGGATCGTCTCGGATTCGGCGTTGACCACAGCCCCGGGGACACAGACCACCTAACCAGTATCGGCCTGGTCGACGCGTGGCCCCATGCCAGCCAACAATCTGAGCAAGACCTGATTCATCGTGTCCAGTCGGCGCACCGCCGTATCAACCTCTTCGGCCTTACCCGGAACTTCTATGCCAGAGACGAACTTCTCCCCCTATTGGAGGAGGTGGCATCCTCAGTGCCCGTCCGCATCTACGTGATGGATCCGTTCTGCGCGTCTCGGAAGGATCGTTACCGCATCGAACCGGCCGAGGCGAGCATGGAAGACCCTGAGCGTTACATCAGGGAGGTGCTACGACCCATCGGCGAAGCTGTGAACCGTGTGCCGAACGGCGGCCTACAGGTCTTCACGTATAACTTCCCCTGCTCATTCGCCATCGAGGAGATAGACGATGTTTGTCGGGTGATGCTCTACGGCCACGGTGTTCGAGGTACACAAGGACCTCTGCTTATCTTCTCGGACGGGCCAGGCCATCGCTACTTCTCCGATCAAGTCAGGTGGTTGGAACGGCTGGCCAGGTCCACGCCTGAACCAGAGCCATGGAGGGCAAAGGGTTTGGTGGTTGAACCCCTGGCGTTACCGTAAATCCATCACATGGCCATAAGCATCATGGAGGGCTCGGTCTCAGAGGGACGGCAATCCAGGATTCGGCGCGCCTGCTGACTTAGGTCACGATCCTGTATCGGCCAAGCCCTCCGTGAGACTGCAAGATCTGCAACATCCCAGATCAGGGCAAATCTGGGCTAGGGTGCCCTTACGAAGGCTTGTTTGTCGATGAACTGCCGCACTCCCTGCCGCGCCATGTGGCGCACAGCCTGGGTGAGGAACTGGCGGTTGGCGCGCGCGACGAGTCTTGTGTCGGGGGCGACCGAGAGCAGCCGTTCGGCGATGGCACGGTCCACGGCGAGATGGTCCTTGCCGCCTAGGAGGTAGTCGTAGACCCGCGCCGAGCTGGGCACGGTGGGGTCGACGCCTGGATGTGCTCGTTCGAGCTCGGACACGGTTACCCCCGGATAAAAACTATGCCCATGGTGCCTGTGGGACGAATGGGATTAATCCTATGGCTCCGCTACACCTATGGAGATCTTTCGCACGACACGATCTCGCTTCCACACGAGGGCACTGCTGTGACACAGATCACTCGAAGGGGAAAACCGTACGGCGGGAGCCCCGCGTCTGGCTAAGTGTGCGAAGAGGCAAGTCCAATCTTGACGAGACCGACGAGGAGCACCTCGTCCGGCTCACCGCACGCGGCGACCGGGCCGCGTTCGAGGAGCTCTACCGCCGCACCTCTCCTTGGATGGCCGTACGGCTGCGCCGCCGCTGCGCCGACGACCACATCGTGGCCGAGGTCATGCAGGAGACCTATCTGGCGGTGTGGCGGGCTGCGGGGGCGTTCGCCGGCGTCGCCGCGGGCGGCACGGCGGTGGGGTGGTTGTGGACGATCGCGGCGCGGCGGCTCGTCGATGCCTACCGCCGCCGCGCCCACGACACCGATCCGCCCGCCGCGCTCGCGAGCGAGCGACTCGCCCCGGCGGCCGAGGAGGAGGCGCTGGCCCGCACCGTCGGCGGTGAGCTCGGCGACGCGCTGGGGCGGCTCGCGCCGGAGCTCCGGCAGGTCCTTCAGGCACTCGTCCTCGACGGCTTGACCGTACGCGAGACCGCCGTCCTGCTCGGGCTGCCCGAGGGCACCGTCAAGACCCGCGCCAGGCGGGCCAGAAACGCGATGCGGGAGGCGCTGTCATGACTTGGTGGAACACCGCGGCCTCCTGGCCGCCGCCACGATGTGCCGGGGAGGTGGCGGCATGACGCCGCGGCATCCCTCGGTGAGCCTCATCGGCCGCTACGCGGGCGGGGGCGGCGGGATCGCGACCGACGAGCTGTGGGCGCTGGAGTCGCACCTTGAGTCCTGCGGCGACTGCCGCCGGCATCTCGCCGACCTCGTCGGCGAAAGGGCACCCGAGGTGTCCGCCCTGGTGGCGGGCGTCTGGGCGGAGCTCACCCCCCGCCTGCATGCGGTGCCGCCGACGCCGCAGGCGCGGCGGTGGGTGCGCAGATCGGCCACCTGGTGGCCGCCGGCCATGATGTCGTGGTTCGTCACGACGGTCATGGCCACGCTCTTCCTCGTGGTCGCCGGTCACCTGCTGGGGGCGGTCGGCGTCACTCCGATGCTGCTCGCCGCCCCTGTGCTCCCGGCGCTCGGCGTCGCCGCCGCGTGGTCGCGCGGGCTCGACCCCGCCTACGAGCTGACGATCTCCTCGCCGCGTGCGGGGCTGCCGCTGGTGCTCAGGCGCACCGCCGTCGTACTGGTCGCCGTGATGCCGGTGCTGCTGGTGGCGGGGGCGCTCACCGGGATCTCCCTCGCGCAATGGCTCCTACCCTCGCTGGCCTTCACCACCGGAACCCTCGGCCTCGGCTCACTGATCGGCATGACGCGCGCCGCGGTGGCGCTCATGTCGGCGTGGGCGACCGTGATCGTGGCGTCGTCCGCGGCCTTGCATGACGGCGTCTTCGCACTTCAGCCCGGCAGCATGCCCGTCTGGGCCGCGCTTGGCGCGCTCGGCGCCGTGCTCGTCGTCCTGCGCAGGAACAACTACACCTCCTTGGCGATCCACCGCTGAACCGATATCCAATGCTGTCCCATCGAGAGGAACCCCCATGACGCGATCGATCGGCTCGGCCGACCTCGCGCCGGCGAAATATGCGTTTGAGATCCGGGCCGAGGGCCTGGAGGTCACCGTCGGCCGCCGGAGGAAGGCCGTCGACGGGATGGACCTGGCGCTCGGCACCGGCGTGCACGGGATGCTCGGCCCGAACGGCGCGGGCAAGACCACCCTCATCCGGACCCTCGCCACGGTGCTGCACCCTTCGGGCGGCACCCTGGAACTCTTCGGGACGCCGCTCCGCGCGCTCGCCGACAAACGAGAGCTGCGCCGCCGCATCGGCTATCTCCCGCAGGAGTTCGGCTACTACAAGCGGTTCACCGTACGCGAGTTCGTCGAATACATGGCCTGGTTGAAGGAGGTGCCAGGCAAAGAGGTCCCCGGCGCGGTGCAACGCGCCGTCGAACGGGTGGGGCTGGCCGACCGGGCCGACCACCGCCTCAAGACGTTGTCCGGCGGAATGGTGCGGCGGGCCGGGATAGCCCAGGCGATCGTCAACGACCCGCGGATCCTCCTGCTCGACGAGCCGACCGTCGGGCTCGACCCGGCGCAGCGACTGCGGTTCCGCGAGCTTCTCCAGCAACTCGGCCTCGACTGCTGCGTCGTCGTCTCCACCCACCTCGTCGAGGACGTGGCGGCGGCCTGCACCGACGTGGTGCTGGTCGCCGAAGGCCGCCTGGTCTTCCAGGGCAGCCCGGACGAGCTCGCCGCGGCGGGAGGCCCCGAGCATGTGGGCGACAGCCCCATCGAACGCGGTTACTCCGCACTGCTCGCCCCGCACTCGGGCGATCGGGGGGCCTGGTGAACGCGCGAGTCTTCCACGTCGAACTGCGGCGCTCGTTCGCACCCTGGGCGGCGGCGCTGCTGCTGGGGGCGGCGCTCGCGTTCCTCTTCGGGCTCAGCGGGCCCTGGACACGCGGATCCACAAAGTGGACGGTCGAGTGGATGTCGGCGGTGCAGTGGTTGCGCTGGCTGATGTTGTTCCTGTGGCCCCTGGCGCTGGGCCTGGGCGCGTTGCAGGGGCTGCGCGACCGCCGCAGCAACGTGGCGGAGCTGTTCGGCACCACGCCCCGCCCCGCCTGGATGCGCAAGGCGCTGAACGCGGGCGCGCTGACGCTGACGTTCGCGCTGGCCTATCTCGTGCTGTTCGCCGTCGCGGCGGCGCAGGTGTCGGCGAGAGGTGCGTACTTCCACCTCGGCTGGGTGACGCCGCTGCTCGTCGGGGTGCTGGCACTCGCAGCCGCGGCCCTGCTGGGGATGGGCCTCGGGTGTGCTCTGCCGTACACGCTCACCCCGCCGGCCCTCGCCCTCACCGGGATGGTCGCCTTCACCGTCTTGGGGGTGATCGCTTCCGACATGGGGTTCAACCGGCTCGGGCTGTTGTCTCCCGCCCTGCCGGAGGTCGGCAGCGTGTTCGTCACCGTCGCCGGCCGCGTCGATCTCGGGCAGGCGGTCTGGATGCTGAGTGTCGCCGCGACCGGGGTCGTGCTGCTCACCGCAGGCTCCGGGTGGCGGCGGCTGCTCGCCCCGCTGCCGATGCTGGTGGGGGCCGCCGTCGCGCTGGCACTGCTGCCCGCGGCGCACCGCGACATCTACACACCTCACGCGGAGGCCGCGGCACCGGTGTGTCAGGGGCGGGTCTGCGTCACCAAGATCCATGAGGACCGGCTCGCGTTCCTCACCGGTCCCGCGGAGGAGGCGCTGCGGCTGCTCTCCCGGTTGCCCAACGCCCCGGCCGGAGTGCACGAGACGGTGATGTCGGTTGACTCCTCCGGCTTGACGCCGCGCGCCGCACACGCGGTGCTCGTGTCCTTCGACGACCCCGCCTATCGGAGCACGAAGGCCGACGATCTGAAACGCAGTCTCCTCGCCGGAGCCGGCACACCTTCCTGCATCGGCATGAGGTGGGATGAGAACAGGATCCTCCGCGAGGGGGTCGCGCGCAACGTCTCGGCGGCGTTGCTGGCGGGAGGGCTCGCCCCGCTGCCCGAGGACGCCCGGATGTTCCAGTCCGCGATCCGGGCCGCCGACCCCGGCCTGGTCGCGAGGGCCGACAGATACCTCTCCATGAGCCGCCAGACCTACGACGCCGTCCGCGCCCTGCCCGCGGAGGAGCAGGTAGCCCGCCTCACCGCGGTGCGTACGGCGGGGCTGTCGTGCCAGGGCGACCCGCTTGGCGCGCTCCAGGGGACCACCCGATGAGGTTCGCCGTCCTCTACGCCCGCTCCCGCCGCGTGGTCGCGTCCCTGATCGGCCTGCCGGTGGGGATGGGCCTGATCTGGGCACTTTCCCGCGATCCCGCCGAAGGCACGGGACCCACCGCGGCCGCTCTCGCGCTCGTCGCCGGCGTCACCTTCGTCTCCGTCGGCCTGAGCGGCAGGGATCCGGCGCTCGACCGCACCGCCTCCCTCCCGTGGGCACGCGTCCGCCTGGCACACCTCCTGCTCGGCGGGCTGCTCACCGGGGTGATGTGGCTGACGTTGCAGGCCATGGACGAAGAACTCGCCACGGCGGCCTTCGTCGTCCGCGACACGGCGGGCCTCATCGGGCTCACCGCGCTCGGCGCCGTCGCCGGCGGGGCCCGGTACGCCTGGGCACCGCCGTTCACGTGGTTCGCCGTCGCGTTCTTCACGCCGCGCGAGCCCGACGTCGGCAGCCAGATCGTGACCTGGATGTTGCTCCCGCCGGACACCGAGGTCGCGAGCTGGTCGGCCGCGGTCCTCACCGCGGCCGGCCTGGGGGCTTACACCCTCTTCGGCCCCCGCCGCTGACCCGGTGGGGCCGTACGGTGACCCGCTGGGGACGCCGCCCCATGTCAGCCGTGGGCGGGGCCGTGTACGGTGGCCCGCCTATGACGCCGCCCGCTTCCGCCGCGGGCGGCGTCGAGCAGGTCGTGCGTGCAGGCGTGTTGCGGCTCGGATAACACGCCGGGCGGCCGGGCCGACCCTGATACATGAGCGCGACGAGGCCGCTGACACTGTGCGAGATGAACAACATCGTCAGCCGCCTTGTTCACTGTCGCCGCCGCCGATCCGCGCTAGACCCCGGCAGGGTCGGGCTGGATCGTCGTGGGGCGGCGCCGGCGGGTCGGGAACCACCAGTTGTGGCGTCCAAAAGCGGCGATGAGTGCCGGGACGAGGAGTCCGCGGATGAGAGTGACATCGAGGAGGTGCCGAGTGCGACGCCGCTGGCGAAGACCGCGACGTCGAGTTCACGGGTCATCGCCATCGACGCGAACGAGAAGAACAGGATGACGGCGGCCGCGTTGATCAGCCGCCCGGTGCGGCCGAGGGCGCTCACGACTGCGGTCTCGGTGTTCCCTGTGCGGTCGTGTTCTTCTTTGATGCGGGACAGCAGGAAAACTTCGTAGTCCATCGTCAGGCCGAACAGGAACGCGAAGACCGTCACAGGGACGAACGTGCCGATCGAGCCGTCGGGCACGACGCCGAGCACGGCCTCTGTGCCCCATCCCCACTGCCAGACGATGACGAGGGTGCCGAGCACCGCAGGACAGTCCAGGTGCGACCCCACGCACACTCTCGCTTGACCACCCCCCGTCCTAGGTGCCGCTTCGGCCTCTTGCACACCACACCGGCAACGGCACTGACCATTCCTCTACCTCGGAACCCACCACCCTCGACTTGACGAGCGCGCAGAGGCTGCCGATCGAGGATTCCTCCTCGTGAGACACCCACACGTCTGGCAGCAGGGTGCCGGGGCCGGGCGCGGAGCGCCCACCTGGCCCCTGAGGCGACTGTCCCCAAGCCCGTCTCGGCATCCGCCCTGCGCGCGGCGGGCTGTGGCTCCTCCACTCCCATGGCCGCGGTCACCCACGCCGCCCCCGCCGACCTGACGAACGCCGGCTCACCCCACGTGAGCGGGAACTCCTCCAGGACTACCCGGACCACTGGCCCCTTCCCTCCGGCGATTGCCCTCACGCCGACTCACCCCGCCACCGCCGGCTCGGCATTAGCGTCGCCGTGCCCGTCGTCGAGTGGATCGCCCGCCGCCTGGTCGACGTCGACGCCACCAGAGCGCGTGAGTCCACCACTGTCCTGCCGCCCGGCGGTTTTGAAAAAGAGCGCCAGTGGACTACAGCAACGCCGTCACCCGCATGCGTACGGACGTCCGCGTCGCCAAGCCGTTTTCAGGCCGGAGCGGTGTAGCGTTCCGGGTCGCAGAGTTTCCAGGTGTTGGATTCCTTGCGCAGGTACATCGTGACGGGTTGCTGGGCGGGACGGGTGACGCGGACCGTGGCCACGTCGCCCGCGATGCGAATGTCTGACACGTCGATGGGACGCTCATGGCTGCGGTCGAGGACCTGATCGCCGGAGGACGACACCTCGTCGGCGACGCTTTGGGCCTCTTCCTCGCAGAGCATCGCGATCATGGTGACGGTGTCTTCCCGGTCAACCGCGTGGGCGAACCTCTCCACTGTTGAGCGGATCTCGGCCTCGCCTGGCCTTTGCACCGCCCTAGCGCTTGGGGACGTGCCCGATTGTGTCCGGAACAGGCCACTGGCGACGACCACAGCCACCGCCACGGCGACGATCAACGCCCCGATCAGCAGGAGCTTTCCGCGGCGCGCTGGGGGTGTCGCGAGGAGGGGCGGGTCCGGTGAAGGCGTCTGAGGGTCCATATGGATCAGGCCTTCTGGCTCTTGAGGAGCGCTTTGATCAGTTCCTGCACTTCCTTTGCCGCCTTCTCCCTGAGTTTCGCCTGCGCCTGCAACCAGGCCGGGTCCGCGCCTGAGATGAAGAAGGAGCTTCCCGACTGCTTCGAGCTGTTCGCCGAGCGGGAGAGCCACTGTGAATTGGCAGGGGAGTTGGCGACGATATACATGTTCCGCGGGGTGAGCTCTAGGAAGCCACGATAGGTGACCAGGCGTCGTAACGGAATGATGTGGTCGAATGCGACGCCGGTAATCAGTCGGCTGGGGGATGCGGGGTTGGTGGGTCTGAGGTATGCAGGGTCGGCGGACCCGATTCTCGGAGCTCGCACGCCTTGTAGATAAGCAGTTGTGGGAATGGAGGGCCGAGTCTTGTCGAGCGCGTCATAGACTGCTCTTATAGATCGCGGAAGCCTGACCGGTCTTCTATCTGCCCGTGAGGTCATTCCCGGCTTTCCCCGCCCATACTTAAGGAAGTCGTAGGTTTCCGGATTCCATCGGCTGCCGGCTCGCCTCTCCCTGGACTTCATTTTTGAGACCGCATCATTGATCTTTTTGACCGCGTCCGCGCTGGGGGTGACAACCGTAGCCAGCGGGTGGTTGGCTCTCATCTGAGAAAACGCCCTGGCGCAGGCCAACAACCGGGCGGCGACCGGTCCTTTCTGGGCGTTGAGGCTACTCGCTCTGGCGTTGTAGCTCTGGACGGCGGCGATATTGGTGGGGGCAGGCGGACTGGCGTTGTGCAGACGGATCTTCTCGCTCAGTGACCTCGCGGCCGCGACTTGGCTCGCGCAGTACTTCTTGTAGTCGGCTCCGGTCGCCAAGGCCGGCGGTGCACTGACCGCTACGAGACCGGCAAAACAGACAAAAGCCAAACTTCCGGCAATCTCCGATGAACTGCGCAGCATACGCCACGCTCCCTCGTTTCCCCGCTCCCTCGTTCGCCGAGGAGGAACCGGCTAGAGGAAACCGGCATGTCGGCGCATAACGCTTCGGGAGGTAAGCTCAGACGTGCATTGCAAGCGCTATCCCTATTTTGCCCGTAGCGTGACCGTTCCACCACCCCTAAGACCTTCCAGGGGACACAGAAAAATTGTTTCACTCGCACCTGAGCAGAATCTCCGCTGTTCACTAACGCAGATTCGCTTACCTCGATCAGCGGCCAGCACCGATGCGAATCCCCAGCAGTGAGCAGCTTCGAAGGTCCGAAAAGCCGGAGCGCCCTTCGCCCCTGATCGCCGATCACCCCCAACCGCGTGCGGTGTTCAGCCACGGGTTCGAGACAGGGGACCTAGGCCGGGCTAGGATCCTTCCTTGTTGATCAGATTGGTCCTATGAGCCGCTCTGGCTTCGTCGCGCGGGTCGGCTCTGAACGCGATGTGGATGTCGGGTAGAGCGATCAGTAGACAGCGCTCTTGATCACGTTCTCTGGGGGCTGTGCCGGGCTCGGACGGCATCGTTCTTGAGCTTCTGACCTGGGTATCTGCACTACCGGCGGATCGCTGCAAGAATCTGCCTGCGAGCCTTACCCTTGACTGGACTGACCTGTGTCTTTACCTTAGGGTCCTTATAGCCCTGCGAGGGTTCGCAACCTGGCGGCGAGTTTGATGATGTCCGAATGGCCTGGTCCTTATAGCCCTGCGAGGGTTCGCAACCGGTCATAGCCGCTGGGGTCGAGGCCTTCCGGTTGTCCTTGTGGGCAGGCCGGTTGCGGCGTGACGCCATGGGCTCTGGTAAGACGATGTGGCCGATCCGAAGAGCGAGGGGGTCGGCAATGTCATGGTTGCCGGTGGAACTCGGTC
Organism: Sinosporangium siamense; assembly: GCF_016863435.1. Lineage (GTDB taxonomy): Bacteria > Actinomycetota > Actinomycetes > Streptosporangiales > Streptosporangiaceae > Sinosporangium > Sinosporangium siamense. The sequence continues at coordinate 179,722 of NZ_BOOW01000034.1, read as the reverse complement.
CGATTATGGGTGTCACCGGATGGCCCGCCCGGGCTCCCGGTGACACGTTCGCGGGGAACGACCGCCCACAGGTTTACGCGGTGGTGGCGTTTACCAGTTTGATGAGGGCGTCGGCGGCCGGGGCCGAGGAGGCCGGGTTTTGGCCGGTGATCAGCAGGCCGTCCTGGACGACGTAGGGCTCCCAGTCGCCGGCTTTGGAGTAGACGCCGCCCAGGCTCTTGAGTTCGTCCTCGACCAGGAACGGGACGACCTCGGTGAGCTGGACCGCCGCCTCCTCGGAGTTGGCGAATCCGGTGACCTGCCTGCCCGCCACCAGCGGGGTGCCGTCCTCGTTGACCGTGTGGCGCAGGACGCCGGGGGCGTGGCATCGGCGGCCGGGCATGAGACGCGCTTAGTCGACCGCTGTCTTACCGGGAGCCTCCTCTCTTCCGTCGCCGTTCGCGCAGAAGGGTCCTGATCAGTGCCATCAGGCTGGAAAGAACTCACTGGCTCTCCAGGAACCGGGCAGGACACCCAGTAGTCGCCCCACGCTCCCACTAGGTCAGGCCTGGCCCGTTCGGGTCGGGCGGGGCCCTTGATCAAGCTGTCGGCTTACGGCGCAAGCGTAGGTCGTGATGGGATTAAGTTCTTGAACCGCTCAGTCAACGGACTCAATGCGCCCGATGCCGAAGACGGCACCCAACGGGTTGCCCTTCACGCATTCGCCTGCCGCGCCGGCATTCACACCCGGCGGCACTTGCATGCCCCATTCCGCATGGCCGCCGGTGAGAACTACTTTGTCTCCTTGTTAGAATGTGGCCGATCTCGGGTACATCAACTCCCCGCCTATCGCCCTTTCTTATGGGATGCACATCGTCTGGCCAAACAGGCATGAGGTGTTTCTGCGGGGAGCCGTAGACCAGCCTGAGGCACTTACTCTGGGAGTCGTAGTCGAGAGTGGCCGTAAGGCTCGCACGCGGATACTTTCCCACTTTCTGACGGATGATCAGTGGGTCGCCATTGTCGGCGCTTGCGTCTGAGGTGTCGGAGCAGGCAGCGGAGGCAACGATTAGTGCGACGACCACGATGGGCAGGAGGCTTTGCCTGGTTGATGGGATCTTGTCGGGCCAGGACATGCCCTGATTGAACCATGATGATGATGGCTGCGGTGGAACAAACGCGACACATGCCAACATGCATCACCGACGCGAATGGGGTGTCGCTTCTATACCCAATACGCATGAGCGGGTGTAGAAGCGACTGCCTGGCGCGGTTCAGCAGGTAGAGCAATACCAGAGATCCCAGCCGCTGCCGAGACCTTGCGAAGTGGGGAAGCGTTCTGTTTTTGAGCGGAACATGCGGCCGACCGTGGTTCTGTCGGTGTCGTAGTTGTGGTGATATTCGTAGGTGAGGTATTGCGGGCCAGCACAATGCTTTGCCGTAGTGATGGCCTTCGTCCCTGAGGAATGATGGATGTTGAACCCTGCCGTACAGGCTGGTTGTCCGTTCTGCACCAAGTAGCCGCCGCCTCGGAGATACTGGTCGGGCGGATTCCGCGTGTGCCTACCGGTAATGACCGCGGGGCTCGCCTATCTGCCGTACGGCGGGGGCCTGCTTGTGGGGATCTGGTGCTCTTCACGGGTGTCCGCCAGGTTCGGAGTGCGCCCCACGCTCGTCGTGTCGTTTCTTGTCTGCGCGGCCGGGCTGCTCCTGCTGGCCAGGGCGGGGGCGGGGCCGGGCGGGGGATCTGTCGCCGGAGTGTTGCCCGGCCTCCTGGTCACAAGCCTCGGCTGCGGCCTCACTCTGCCCGCCTTGACGGTGGCCGCGGTCACAAGCACGACCGGGGAGAACGCCGGCCTTGGCTCCGCCGTACTCACCTCCGTGCAGCAGATCGGCGGTGCCGTCGGGGTGGCGGTGCTGGTCTCGGTGGCCGCGCGCCACGAGAGGGCGGCCGGCGCGGGGTCCGCGTCGGTGGCGGCGGCTCTTCTTGCGCTTGGTGCCCTTGTCGTCGCGGCACTGCCCCGTAGCGGCCGGGGGCTGACGGGGGCACTGGCGGTTCTCCGTAGAACTCCATACGGCGCACACCGGAATGCAGCAAGATCCGCAATTTCGCCAGGCCATGCCCAGCCGTATGTGCGGCTGGCATCGGCCTACCAGGTGACGGGCAGCCGGTGTACGCCGTAGAAACCGGCGCCGCCCAGCCGCACCTCCTCGGCCGGTACGGCGAGGCGCAGCCGGGGGAACCTGCCGAACAGTGCCGGATATCCGGCGCGCAGCTCCATCCGCGCCAGGTTCTGGCCGATGCACTGGTGCACTCCGTAACCGAACGCGAGGTGGCCGCCGGCCGCGCGGGTGAGGTCGAGCCGGTCGGGGGCGGTGAAACGATCGGGATCGCGGTTGGCCGCGGGCAGCGAGATCGTGATGCTCTCGCCGGCCCGGAGGAGCAGCCCGTCGAAGTCGACGTCGATGAGCGGGCTGCGGGGCACGCCGAAGTGAAAGATGGTGAGATAGCGCAGCAGCTCCTCCACCGCGCCGTCTGCCGTCTCCGGGGCGGTGATCTGCGCCGCCCACTGCGGGTGACTCATCAGCAGATAGCTGCCGAGCCCGAGCATGCTGGCCACGGTCTCGTGCCCGGCGGTCAGGAGCAGCACCCCGACGCCCGCGAGCTCCTCGTCGTCGAGGTCGCTGTCGTGGGCCAGGCGGCTCAAAAGGTCGGACTCCGGCCGAGTGCGCCTTCGCCGTATCAGCCCGCGGAGGAAACCCGTGAGCGCGTCCATCGCCTCCACCCCCTCTTCTGCGGTGGAGTCCAGGCTGAACAGGACGGTGCTGTTGTGCTGGAAATCGGCTCGGTCGGAGTACGGCACGCCCAGCAGTTCACAGATCACCAGGGAGGGGATCGGCAGTGCGAAGTCCGTGACCAGGTCGGTCGGCGGTCCCGCCTCGGCCATCGTGTCGAGGTGCCCGGCCACCAGCAGTTCGACGCGGGGCCGCAACTCCTGTGTGCGGCGCACGGTGAACTGTCCGGCCAGCAGACGGCGGAAACGGGTGTGCTCGGGCGGGTCCATGTCCACGAACCAGCCCGGCAGGGCCGGTTGCCCGATGAACGGATCGGCACCCGGGCGGGCGACCGGCACCCGCTTGAGCTCCGACCGGGCGCTGAAACGGTTGTCGGCCAGGATCCGGCGGGCCTGACCGTAACCCGTCACCAGCCACCCGAGGTGGCCGTCCGGGTAGCGGAGCCGGCGGATCGGCTCCTGCTCGCGATAGACCGACAGCAGGGAGGGGGGAGAGAACGGGCAGCTCCGCTCGGTGGGCAGCGTATCGGCGGGGGAGAGCGGCGGTGTCACGGCCGGCCCCCGCTCGGTGCTGTAAGAAGCGGCTCGGCCGCGCTCCTGGCCGAGCGGCCGAGCGGCTCGGCCGCGCTCCCGGCCGGGGGCTCGGAAAGCGTTGCCGGCAATTGCCGGACCAGGGTTTCCGGAGCGTTCACAATTGTCTCCGTTCCGTGGTTAACGCAGCGTGCAAGGCACTTGACGGTGGATCGCGAGCGTGTTTCCGGGGGTGCGTGGTGCCATTCCATTACGGAACGGTGAGCCGGCGGTCGCGATCGGAGACAATGGAAATTCCTGGATCTCCGTCGGCCGGGACTCGTGGATTTGACGCCTTTGCAACCTTGCGGGGAAAGGATCATCGCTGTCAAGCTTTGTTCCCGGATAGGGGCACTTGACGGCCCGGAGAGCTGCGGGCTACTTTCGATAAAGCTAGTTTCCTGACAGAAGCCGCCGCTCGCGGTGGTGAGAAGCGAGGTTCGCCTGCCCTTTGGGGGAAAGGCCGCACCTTCCCGTTGGTCACCTCGGAGGCGGTGACCTGAGGCTCTCGCCCGTGAGCGAACGAGCCTCGGTCGCCGCGTGTGCCCGGGCCGGATTAGGAAACCATGGTGCCTTTGAGTTCAGGTCGCGTCGATCGTGCCCGGATCCGGGACGACGTATTCACTCTGCTCGGAGAACACATCTCTGTTCAACCTGCAAATCTCCCACAAAGTGGACCGACTTCCATGGCCGTCATGTCACTGATTTTCGGTCATTGAGGACCGCATCGGCATTGAGATTCCGGAAGGGTGAATGCGCCTACGCAACCTCCTCACCGCCGGCGGCGTCGTCGAAGTCGAAATCGTCTCGGCCAACGGTCGCCGGACGTAATCGGAATCGGACTTGGAGTGCGGCACGTGCTGCTGAACAGCTACGACGAGTGGTCGCAACTAAAAGAGATCGTCGCCGGTTCTGCGACGAACTATTTATCGCACGAACGGGAGCTCTCATTAGACCTGTTCTTCTACGACAACCTGATCCGTTCGGGGTGGGCGTGCCCCCGGGATGACCGACGCCTTCTTCGACCTCTCCTACGCCGCCGGTGCCACGCTGGGCGGGCCCGCCGAGGTGATCCGGGATGCGGAGGCTTCGCCGTACGACGTGGGCTTTGAGATGATGTTGTTTCACTGCTTCACCTTGGACGCGGTGCGTGAGGCGGGCCCGGAGGACTACCTCGGATGACGACGCGGACCCGGGGGTCAGGTGCCGGTCCAGCGGGGCGGGCGCTTCTCGACGAACGACCGCGGGCCCTCCTGCGCGTCGCGGCTGTGCATGCGCCGCTCCTCCCAGACGTAGCGGGTGGCGAAGGCACGCTCCAGAGGGAGCGTCGAGGAGATCGCGGCCGCCTCCTTGACGGCGCGGACCGACAGGGGCGCGCAGCGCAGGACGTCCTCGACCCAGCCGTCCACGCAGGCGTCGAGCTGTCCGGCCGGGACCACCTCGTTGACCAGCCCCAGCTCGTAGGCGCGGGCCGCCGGCATCCGTCGTCCCGTCATCAGGTAGCCGAGCGCGGTCCGGTAGGGCACCTGGCGGGTGAGCCGGAACAGACCTCCGGCCCCCGCCATGAGGCCCAGCCGTGCCTCCGGCAACGCGAACTCGGCGTCGTCGGCGGCCACAACGAGGTCGCAGGCGAGGACGAGCTCGAAGCCGCCGCCGAGGGCCAGACCCCGGACCTTCGCGATCACGGGCTTGCTCAGGCCGAACCGTTCGGTCAGGCGCGGCCACCCGGGTTTGTCACGGCTGCCGAAAGTGGCGGTGTGGGGCTCGCCGCACTCGATCCGGCGGACCAGCTCCTTGAGGTCCTGCCCCACGGAGAACGCCCGGTCGCCGGCCCCGGTCAGCACCGCCACCCAGAGGTTCTCGTCGGCCTCGAAGTCGTCCCAGACCGCGGCGAGCTCTTCGTGTGTGCGCAGGTCCATCGCGTTGAGGACCTCGGGGCGGTCAAGTGTCACGTGGGCGACCCGGTCACGCTTCTCGTAGCGGACCCGGGGGCGCGCGGAGGCGCCGCCGTCCTTGCTGTGCACATCTACTCCGATCGGATCGAGGGGGAACCGATGCGCCGGACCGCTGAGGCGGGCGGCACCGGCCGGGCCGCACCCGGGAACACCCCCGGCGGCAGCCGAGCCGCACCCGGGAACACCCCCTGCGGCGCTCGTCGTGTGCGGCTTGTGCGCCGGGTTCGCTGGGGTAAGATCTTTCACCGGCCTGCCATATGAGCACGGTCTTACCATCGGCGTCAAAGCCTGAGCCTCCCACCAGCGCCTCCCATCCGGCGCGTCGGCCAGTCCCGCTCGACCAAGTGCGACCAAGCGCGACCACATACGGAGGACCGCTCGGCCATGCGAAAATTCCCCGATCCGGGGCCTGTGAGACTGGACCACGGTTCGGCCGGGCGTTATCTGGCCGGGCTCGTCAAGGAGCACCGCCGTGCTCTCCTCGCCGGTGTGGTGTTCGGCGTGGCGTGCATGCTCGCCCAGGCGCTCGTGCCGGCCGCGATCGGCAGGGCGATCGACCTCGGGATGATCGCCCGCGACCGGTCGGGGCTGCTGCTCTGGGGCGGCGTCGTGCTCGGTCTCGCCATCGTCCAGGCGGTCACCGGGATCCTGCGCGACCGCAACGCGCTCAGCGCCTCGCTCGGCGCGGGCTATCAGACCATGCAGCTGGTCACCGGCCAGGCGAGCCGGCTCGGCGCGACCCTCGGCCGCAGGGTGACGACCGGCGAGGTCGTCGGGGTCGGCACCGCGGACATCGCAAGCATCGGCGGGGCGCTTGAGACCACGGCGCGGGGGAGCGGAGCGGTGGTCTCCATCGTCGCCGTCGCCGTGATCATGGTGAGCACCTCGTGGCGGCTCGGCCTCGCCGTACTCATCGGAGTGCCCCTCATGACCTGGCTGATCGCGCTGCTGATCCGCCCCCTGCACGGCCGCCAGGAGCGGCTGCGCGACCAGCAGGGTGAGCTGGCCTCCCGGGCCGTCGACATCGTCGGCGGGCTGCGGGTGCTGCGGGGAATCGGCGGTGAGGACGCCTTCGCGGCGCGCTACCGGGCCGAGTCGCAGCGGGTGCGCCACGCAGGTGTCGAGGTGGCGAGGGTCGAGGTGCTTTTGAGCGCCGCGCAGGTGCTGCTGCCCGGCCTGCTGGTCGCCTTCGTGGTGTGGCTCGGCGCCCACGCGGTCCTCGACCAGCGGATCAGCCCTGGGCAGCTGGTCGCGTTCTACGGTTACACCGTGTTCCTCGCCGGGCCCATCGGCTGGCTCACCGACGCCGTCGACCGCATCACCAAGGGGTTCGTCGCCGCCCGGCGGGTCACCAGGATGCTCGCCCTCGAACCCGAGATCGTGTCCGGCCCCCTGCCCCCCGGTTCCCTCAGCTCCCCGGCGCCCCTCACCGACGCGGTCACCGGGCTGGTCGTGCCACCGGGCCGTTTCACGGCGGTCGCCTGCGCCGAGGCGGGCGAGGCCGCGGCCCTCGCCGACCGGCTGGGCCGCTACACCGACTCAGGCGCGGCCTACGGCGACATCCCGCTGCGCGATTTGCCGCTCACCGAGGTACGGCGAAGCATCCTCGTCGTCGGCCCCGAAGGACGCTTCTTCACCGGCCCGCTGCGCGCGGAGCTCGACCCGAGGGACACGTCCGCCGATGGCGGCGGTGACCGGCCGGAGCTCGCCGAAGCCCTCTGGGCCGCCGCCGCCGGCGACATCGTGGACGCACTCCCCGACGGCCTCGACACCGTGCTCGTTCAAGCGGGCCGGGAGTTGTCCGGCGGGCAGCACCAGCGCCTGCGCCTGGTCCGCGCCCTGATGGCGAACCCCGACGTCCTCGTGGCCGTCGAGCCCGCCAGTGCCGTCGACGCCCATACCGAGGACACGATCGCCGCCCGCCTGGCCCGGGCCCGCGCCGGACGCACCACCGTGGTCCTCACTACCAGTCCGATCGTGCTCAGCCGGGCCGACCGCGTGGTCCTCGTCGCCGGCGGGCGGGTGGCCGCCGAGGGCACCCACGCGGGACTGCTCGGCGACACCCGCTACCGGCACCTCGTGACCAGGGAGACCTCGTGACCACCTTGCCCGTCGCCGGCGCGCGTGAGGTCCGGGCGCACGCCCGCCGGCTGACCCTCCGTCATCCGCGTGAGCTGGCCGTGGCCGTCGCGCTGCATCTCGCCGCCTCGGCCGTCGCCCTGGCCGGGCCGCGGCTGCTCGGCGACCTGGTCGACGAGGCCGGGCGCGGGATCGACCGTGTCGACCGCATCACCCTGGTGATCGTGGCGCTGGTCGTCACCCAGGCGATCCTCGTCCGGTCGGCGATGTACGCATCGGCGAAGCTGGGGGAGAAGGTCCTCGCCGAGCTGCGTGAGGAGTTCGTCGACACCGTGGTGAGCCTGCCGCTGGCCGTCGTCGAGCGGGCGGGCACCGGCGACCTCGTCACCAGGACCACCCGCGACGTCGACGTATTGTCGCGCAGCGTGCGCATGGCCGTCCCCGACACCCTCACCGCCGCCATGACCATCTTGCTCACCATGGGCGCCCTCGTGCTGGTCGGCCCGCTCATGGTGCTTCCCTGCCTGGTCGCGGTGCCCGTGCTCTGGGCCGCCACCCGCTGGTATCTCGCCCGTGCCCGCGACGGCTACCTACGGCAGAGCGCCGCCTACGCCGACCTCACCGACGGGCTGGCCGAGACCGTCGACGGCGCCCGCACCGTCGAGGCCCTGGAGCTCGCCGGCCGCCGCTTCGACCGGGTGAACCGCGACATCGCCCGCTCCTACGCCACCGAGCGCTACACGCTCCACCTCCGCACCGTCTACCTGCCGATCTGCGACACCGCATATGTGCTGCCGGTCGTCACGACGCTGATCTTCGGCGGGCTGCTCTACATCGACGGCCGGGTGTCCCTGGCGGCGGTCACCGCCGCCACCCTCTATGTGCAGCAACTGCTGGACCCCGTCGACCGCCTCCTCTACTGGATGGACGACCTGCAGATCGGCGGCGCGTCCCTTGCCCGCATCCTCGGTGTCGGCCGCAAGGCCGCCGGCACCGGCACGGGTGGTGCGCCGCAGCCCGCCTGCACAGGTGGCGAGGCACAGGACATCGCGGTCAAGAGTGTCAGCTACTCCTACCGCGAGGGGCACGACGTCCTGCACAAGGTCGACCTCGACATCCGGCGCGGCGAACGGCTGGCCGTCGTCGGCCCCTCCGGGGCGGGCAAGTCCACCCTGGGCCGCCTGATCGCCGGGATCCACGAACCGCGTGAGGGCGTCGTCACCCTCGGCGGCACCCCCTTGACCGAGGTTCCCCTCGGCGCCCTCCGCCGCGAGATCGCCCTGGTGACCCAGGACCAGCACGTCTTCCAGGGCACTCTCCGCGACAACCTCACGATGGCCGACCCGCACGCCGGCGACGCCGAACTGGAGGCCGCCCTGCGCGCCGTGGACGCCTGGGAGTGGGCGGGCGAACTCGGTCTGGACACCGAGGTGGGCCCCGGCAGGGCCGAACTCTCGCCGTCCCAGAGCCAGCAGCTCGCTCTGGCCCGGCTGATCCTGGTCGACCCGCACACCCTCGTCCTGGACGAGGCCACCTCCCAGATGTCCCCGGTGGCCGCCCGCCGCCTGGAACGCTCGCTGGCCGCCGTCATGGAGGGCCGCACGGTGATCGCCATCGCCCACCGCCTGCACACCGCGCACGACGCCGACCGTGTCGTCGTCATGGCAGGCGGCCGCGTCGGCGAGGTCGGCACCCACGACGAACTCGTCGCCAGAGGAGGCATATACGCGGGCCTGTGGAACTCCTGGCACGGAGGACAGGACGCCGACTGACCCGGCTCGGGTCTCGATGGTTTCGGCTCCTCCGTCGGCGAGACGACGCTTCCCTCGCCGAATTCGGACATGTCGCCATACTTGGTAAAGGCCGTGGCTTGATGCGTTCCATATAGATATGTAGACACCCTTGTTCCGTAATCTCCCCCGAATACCATCGCATCGTGACGGATGCCCGCGAGCTCGTGAACGGCCGATACCAGCTCATCGAGCCGATAGGCGTCGGGGGCATGGGAAAAGTATGGCGAGCCTACGACCAGGTGCTGGAACGCGATGTGGCGGTCAAGGAGATCCTCTTTCCCCGCGGCCTGCAAGACACCGAACGGGAGACCCTCACCCGCCGTGCGATGCGCGAGGCCCGCTCGGCGGCCAGGCTCAATCACCCCGGCATCGTCACCGTCTACGACGTCGCCCTCCACGACGGCGCACCGGCGATCATCATGGAGCTGGTGCCCGGCCGGTCGCTCGCCCAGACCATCTCCGGAGGCGTACGGCTGCCGCCTGAGCGGGTGGCCGCCATCGGGGTCGGCCTGCTGGAGGCCGTCGCCGAGGCGCACGCGGCCGGCATCGTGCATCGGGACCTGAAACCGGCCAACGTGCTGGTGAGCGGAAACCGGGTGGTCATCACCGACTTCGGGATCGCCAGCATGGCGGGCGACGCCACGCTCACGGCGTCGGGCATGCTCATCGGCACCCCGTCGTTCATGGCGCCGGAGCAGGCGCGAGGGCGTGAGGTGTCGCCCGCGTGGGATCTGTGGGCACTCGGCGCGACTCTGTACGCCGCGGCCGAAGGGCGGGCACCGTACACGGGCACCGACTTGGTGTCGGTGTTGTCCGCGCTGCTGAGCGACGAGCCCGAACCGCCCGTGCACGCCGGGCCGCTGACGCCGGTGCTCACCGGGCTGCTGCAGAAGAATCCGGCCGAACGCCTCGGGACCGAGCAGGCTCTTGAGGCGCTGCGGGCCGTAGTCGCCGGAAATCCCCCGGCGGACGCCGGCACTCCGGTGACGGCCGCCGGCCGCGACACGGTCGTCCCGACGCCGGGCCTACTCTCCACCGCGACTCCGCCGCCGGAAGCGTCCGCGGCGCGTGCCATCCGCGTGACAGTCGACACAGCGGTGTCCGGTCCGGATGTGTCAGGTCCCGCCGCCTCTGTCACGGTTGTTCCGCCCACCATCGCGCACCCGGCAGCCACCAAAGGAGCCGACCGCTTGGCGGCGGATACCGCCGCGGACAAGAAGCCCCCGTCGCCGAGGCGGCGCGAACTGCTCATCTGGGGTGTGGGCGGCCTGGCCGCCCTCGGCATCGGCGCGGCGACGACCTTCCTGCTGACCGGAGGAGCGGGCGGACGGGACAGCGGAGTGTCCGGAGCGAACTCCGCCGCCTCCCGCGGGGGCGCCTGGGGCCTGGCGCAGGCGCTCGAACAGGGCTTCCTCGTGAACGCCGTGGACTTCAGCCACGGTTCGACCCCGCTCGGGCAGGGACCGCTGTTCGCCGTGGTGGGGGACGGCGCGAGCCTCAAGCTCTGGAACCCGGCCGACGGGCGCAACGTCGCCGACCTCACCGACGCCGTCGAGCCGGCCGAGTCGATGGTCGCGCTGGCCTTCGGCCCCGACGGCACGATCGCGACCGGCGCGGGGAACACCACCCTGTTGTGGAACCTGAGCGCGCGCGCCGTCGCCTACGGCCTGCTGGGGTACGACAGAGCCGTCAAGGCGCTGGCCTTCAGCCCGGACGGTCGTTACCTCGCCGCGGGAAGCGAGGACTACGTCAGCTTCTGGGACCTGACCAAGGCCGGCGACGCCCAGAAGACAGGCAGGAACCTGACTTTCGTCAACGGCGCTTCCGTGCCGGGCACGGTGACGTCGGTGGCCTTCAGCCCGGACGGGAAGACGCTGGCGACGGCGGGATTCGACGAGCCTGTTCGCCTGTGGGAGATCAAGGGCGGGGCTCCGGTCGAATCGACGGCTTCCCAGGCCTACGGTGACGGGGCCAATGTGGTGGCCTTCAGCCCGGACGGCAGATTCCTCGTGTCGGCGGGAGCGGACAACTACGTGCACGTGTGGGATTCGGCGAATCCGCGAAAGCCGGTGGAGTCGGCCCTGCTGGAGGGCCACAACGGCCAGATCTTCACCGTGGCCTTCAGTCCCGACGGCAATCTTCTGGCGTCGGCGGGTGACGAGGGATTCGTGCGCCTGTGGGACTTCCCGAATTCGAAGCCTCTCACCGACCTGACCGGGCACGAGGGCCGTGTGACGTCGGTGGCCTTCTCGAAGGACGGCGCCGTGCTGGCGTCGGGCGGCCATGACGGCTACGTGAGGCTGTGGCGCCGGAAGTGATTTCTCGTCTCCGGCAGGGGGAAGGGGCTCGTCTCTCATCTTCTCACCGAGGACAGGATGTCGAATTATATTCGGTTAGGGGGATTTGAGAGCATTTATGAGGGCTTTTTCATCTATTTCTCATGAAGTACTCATCAGTACTCGTGACGTTTGTAACTGAGCAGCCGTCCCTCGCTCCGGACCAGCCACCCGGAGAGTTCCTCGGATTCCACACCACTGGAGATCGCATTGAGGAAGACCCCTGCCGTTTTCGCCCTCATCGCCGCCGCCCTCGTCCTCCCGGCCGCACCCGCGCAAGCGGCCTTCATGGCACCCGACACCGCCTGCTCCGCCTCCATGGGCGCGGTAGAGGTGCCGGGTAAGCTCGTCGTCCCTGCCGGTGCCACATGCACCCTCACCGGAACCGTCATCCGCGCCGGCGTCGAGGTGGGCATCGGTTCCACCCTGAACGCCACCGGCATCAGCGTCGCCGCGGGCCTCCACGCCAGTCAGGCGGCGTCGGTCTCCGTCAGCGGCAACTCGGCCATCCAGGGCCACGCCAAAATGCTGAAGGGCGGCACCGCCTCCATCGCGAACTCGACCGCGTTCGGCGGCCTGGAGATCGCGGAGAACACCGGAGCCGTCACCGTCACCGGCGTCGGCTCCGCCAACGCCGACATCTTCATCAGAAAGAATCGGGGCGGTGTCACCGTGAACACCGCCCAGGCGAACGGAAACTTCCTGGTCCTCGAAAACTCCGGCGGCCTCACCACCGTGCACAACAGCACGGCGCTGGACGGCTTCAAGGTCGAGAACAACTCCGGTGGCGCATCGGTGCAGTACAACGTCGCCTGGGACAACCTCGAAGTGAACAAGAATCTCGGCGGCACTCAGATCATCGGCAACCGATCCGACGACAACATCACGTGCATCGACAACGCGCCCGCCCCCACGGGGCACAGCAACGTCGCAGGTGCGGACGGTAACGGTGCCATGAGCGGGCAGTGCCTGGGCCTGTGACCCCCGCCCGCGCTCGGATCCACGGATAGAACGGCAAAGTCCCTGATCGCACAGTGATATCAACGAGGGCGGCCCGCGGCCCCGGGCGAGCCGCCCTCGCGGAACCAACGGTGGACCACACGAACATCGATCCCGCCTCCGGGACCGACGGGCGGGCCTGACAGAATATGACTGCGGCCGTTTCGTGTGCGGTGTTCCGCCGCGCTTCGTCGTCGGTCTCGTGAAACTGGTTCATTCTCCCACCCGCAGGGCAGTTCACCATGCCCACGCGCGAACCGGCCAGTGGAAGCAACATGTTCGCAGCAGGTCAATTCGCGTTCCGGTGAACTCGGCACCGAACGCCGCTCCATCAACCGCTATCAGAGGTGTGTCTTGGACGGCTACTGGGAGTCGATTGCCATCGTCGCTCCGGTTATCGGGCTGGCGATCGTCGTGGAAATGCGTCTCTTGCTGGGGGAATGGCAGAAGAACCGCTACACCCCCCGCTTGAAGACCGTTCTGAGCAGTCCCTTCGTCGCCTACATGCTGTGTGCGGTCTTCGTGGAGTACGAAGCCCTGGTACAACTTCGATCGGCCCCTCCGACTAGAGAGTTCGCCACCTTCGCCGAAATCACCGTGGGTGGCGGCCTGGCCGCCCTGATCCTCGGCCCGCTGGCCATTCAGCTGATCAAGATGCCGAGAGTGGCCTACTACGCCCGCTTCGCTCTGACCCCTCTGCGCTCGGTCAAGCACCTGCAGTCGCGGCAGATCCTCCGCCGCGCGACCGACCAGCACCTCCGCCTCCGGATCCGCGTCCGGGAGAGCGAGATGGCGGCCGCCCTCAACGAGCTGAGGATCGCCCACCACGCCCTGCTCGCGCCGAGGGAGGAGACGCCCGAGGAGCTGATCGACGTGCGCCGCCGGCTGAAGACCGAGGTCGCGGCCGACAAGTCCGCCATAGGCGAGGAGGCGAAGGTGATGCGCCAGCGCGCCGACCACCTCACCGTCCTCCGCCGCCAATGGCGCCGCGCCCTGGTCGAGCCCGCCCCGTCGGCCCGCAAACGCGCCACCCGTCCGACGGCCAGGCGTGTCTCCTACTCCGTGGGGATGACGACTCACACGAGCTGACACCACACTTTCCGGCCGATCGCCCCTCCCGACGCCTTTCGCGGGGAGGGGCGATCGTCGTATCGGAGGAGGTTCCTTCAGCTGAGGTACGGCGGGGCCGTCATGCGAGGCGTTGACCGCACTGAGTCCGACGCTCCCACGATTTCGCCCCTCACTGTGAGAACATCGCTACTCGCTGTGGCACTGAACGCTGACCCCGGCTGCGCCGTACGGTCATCCATGGTGGAGGGGAACACCTACATGTGCCGACTGTTCGGTCTGAGCAGTTCGCCGACGCGTGCCCGTGCCGTCTTCTGGTTGCTGGAGGCACCCGACAGCCTGCGTGAGCAGGCGCATCGGGATCCCGACGGCACCGGGCTCGGCTATTTCGACGCCGACGGCACCCCGCACCTGCACAAGGCTCCTCTCGCGGCCTACGCCGACCGGCGGTTCGCCGAGGAGGCGAAGGAGGTGTGGTCCACGACCTTCATCGCTCACGTGCGGTTCGCCTCGACGGGCGGGCTGGAGCGGCGCAACACCCACCCGTTCGAGCAGGACGGCCGGCTGTTCGCGCACAACGGGGTGGTCGAGGGGCTGGACCTGCTCGACGCGCACCTCGGTGCGGATCGGTCGCCCGTCAGGGGCGACACGGATTCCGAGCGTGTGTTCGCCCTGATCACCCGCGAGGTCAGGCGGCATGAGGGGGACATCGGGGCGGGGATCGCGAGTGCCGTGCGGTGGATCGCCAGGAGTCTTCCCGTCTATGCGCTCAACGTGGTCCTCACCACGCCGCAGGAGTTGTGGGCGTTGCGCTATCCGGACACCCACGAGCTGTTTGTGCTCCAGCGCACGCCCGGCGACCAAGGGCTTGATCACGCCGGCACGGGCGGGCGGATGCGGGTGCGCTCCAGCGATCTGTCGCGGGCGCCCGCCGTGGTGGTGGCCAGTGAGAAAATGGACGACGATCCCGGCTGGCGACCGCTTCGATCCGGCGAGTTGCTGCACTGCGCGGCCGATCTCACCGTGACGCGCACACTGATCCTGCCCGATCCGCCGGCGCATCGGCTCACGCTCGCCGATCTGCACCCCGCCGCCGCGGCTTCGCAAAAGGCCCCGTGATCAGGTCTAAGCAGATCGTGTCGCGCAGTGCAGGGCGAGGAGACCGGCATCTCCATGGGGGCACCCCTTCCCCTCATAGGGATGAAAGTGCAAAAGCACCCCGGTCTCCTCGACCCGCACCACTCGGGCCTCGTCGCCGACCACCTGCTCGGGCGCTTCCGACCAGGTGACCCCGGCCTTATCCAGTGCCCTCAGCACCGCGTCCACGCTCGGTCCCATTTCCGGAGTCCCGAAAACTCCGCCGAGCGCCGCAGGCAGTCGCAGCTCGCCCCACCCTCCGGCGAGCAGTCCCACTTGTACGACGAGGCCCGTCCCCGTGTCCACCAGGAGCTCCAGGTCCTGCCAGATGTGCAGGCAGTGTGCACTGGGCGGCTCCTGTCGGTGGTCGAACGGTCCAATCAGGTCTTGTACGTGAGCGAGGGACATGCCACAGGACACCGGGCCGATACTGCCGGTCTCACAGAATGTCCGGAGTATGCTCAGCACGTCTGCAATCCTTGCCGAATCACGCATGCCCCTCGCTCGTCACATCAGGGGAGTCACCAGGCCGATCTTCCGCAACGCCCCTGATGGTTGCGGTCGACCCACCGGAACGGGGGCTACCTGCCCACCGTCGTCGAGATGGGGTCGCGCCCCGCGATCGCCCTGCGGTAGATGCGCTCCGTCTGCGCCGCCACCTGCGGCCAGCCGTATTTCGCGCGGACTCGCTTCACACCCGCACTCGCCAGGTCGCGGCGGAGTTGCTCACTCTCCAGCAGTCCGTTGAGGACCCGGGCGAGTGTGCGCGGGTGGCGGGGGCGGACCAGGATGCCGGCACCGGTCACCGTGTCGAGGTGCCCGCCGACGGCGGAGGCGACGACGGGCACCCCGGAGGCCATCGCCTCCAGCGGCACCATGCCGAACGATTCGTACCACGGCACGGTCACCAGGACCGTGGCCGAGCTCACCAGCGCCGGGACGTTCTTGCGCGACACCTTGCCGACCATCTTCACCCGGTCGTCGAGTTCGAGGGTCGCGGCCAGTTTGCGCAGCCGTACGACCTCCGGGTCCTTCATATTGCCGCCGGCGATCACCAGCTCGGCCTGCGGAACCTCACGCAACGCCTGGATGATCGTCTCGACGCCCTTGTGCGGCATCGTGCGCCCGAGGCTGAGCAGACGCGGGCGCGTCCCGGCCCCCGCGGGCCTGCGGCGACTCGGGCGGAACACCTTGAGGTCCACACCGCGCGGCACCACGCACACGTTGCGCACCGGCACCCGCATGGTCTGGAGTTCGCGGGCCTCCTGCGTGCAGTTCGCGATGATCACGTTTGCCCGGCGGCCGATCTCCTCTTCGATGGCGTAACGCTCGGGCGGGCTGGTGTCGTCACCCTTCTGCCAGCGTTGATCGGTGGTGGCGAGCGCGTGATAGGACTGCACGATCGGCACCTTCACGTGCCGGGTCGCTCCGAGGGCGGCCAGGCCGCTCATCCAGTGATGGGCGTGCACGATGTGCGGTCGGTCGGTCTTCCAGTGGCGGGCGAGGTGGGCGGCGAAACTCGGCATGTACGGCAGAAGCTCGTCTTTCGGGAGTGACTCCGGCGGGCCGGCCGGGACGTGGTCGACCACCACGCCCGACGCCATGGTCACCTGGTCCGGCTGGCGGGTGTCGGCCCGGCGGGTGTAGACGACGACGTCGTGTCCGCGTTCGGCGAGGGAGTTGGCCAGGGCGGCCACGTGAACGCTCTGTCCGCCGGCGTCGGCACCTCGTAACGTGGCCAAGGGGCTGGCGTGTTCTGAAACCAGGGCAATCTTCATGGGGAGTCTCCTTGCGGCCTCCGGGGAGTTGACCGCGGTAACACCGCCGCGCGGTCGCGCGGCGGCGGGGGGAGCAGATTCAAGGTTCAGAGCTGTGTCAGCGCTGGGTGGGGAGGTGCGCCGGGAGGTAGAAATGGATCTTGTAACTTGGTGATCCATGTGTGTCCTCCTCCCGCCGCTGGTTGGACTGGTATCCCTACCGAGTAGTACGCGGGATAAACATGAGCGCTCCCGACAAAGGCCTCATTTGACTGCTGTGCCGTAATGTCACGGAGCGGTAACGCGTGCGCTGTATGTAGGCAATGACCTGCGGAAATGCAGGGACCTGGGTGTGGTCTGACAGGGGCGTCAACATCCCCTGGAGATTTTTCAAGATTTTTTGTCAACGCGGGGTCCTGGCGGCGTCGCCCACCGTTTCCGCGGGCGCACGCAGAGTCGCGTCCGCGTGTGCGCACATGTCCCCATAGAATGCGGCAATCAATGACAAAAGGGACGGCTGGACGTGTGTCCTGCCGTCCCCTGTGCACTCCTAGAGGTGGCTCTCAAACTCGGCCAGCAGCAGACGCTTAGGCTTGGCCCCGACGATTCGGCGCACGACCTCGCCGTTCCGGAACAGAAGCAGCGTCGGGAAGGCCATCACACCGTAACGTGCCGCGATCTGCGGATGATCGTCGCCGTTGATCTTCGCGATCGTGAGGCGGTCTCCCAGTTCGACGTCGAGCTGCTCAAGCACCGGCGCGATCATCTTGCACGGCGGGCACCAGTCGGCCCAGAAGTCGACCAGCACCGGCCTGTCGCCACTCAGGGCGAGCTCGTCGAAGTTCTCCGTCGTCAACGTGATCATTCATACGCTCCGGGGACAGGACGCAGCCCGGACAGGCCCGCGCCAATTGGTTGGCTACCTCGGCCCTTCGTTCGACCAGGGAACGGATCTCCAGATCGATCTCGGCGAGCTTCCGGCGATAGACGGCCACGGACTCCGGGCAGGAATCACCCGAGTCGTGCCCCGCGCGAAGACAGTCCACGAACGGGCGCGTGTCCTCCAGCGAGAAGCCCGCCGCCAGCAGCGCACGGATCTGCGCCACGAGCGGCACGTCGGACTCGTCGTATTGGCGGTAACCGTTGTCCGTGCGCCGGGACGAGATCAGTCCGTGCTGTTCGTAGTAACGCAGCGCACGCGTGCTCACCCCCGCCTTCGCGGCCAGCTCACCGATCCGCATCTTCCCTCCCCGACCGCGACCGCCCCACGGTAATCCTTGACATCGGCGTCAATGTCAAGCGACGGCCTCCCACCTGCGTATTCCGCCCGCTTGAGACGCCCGGCCCGTTCGCCTGCCCGGGCAACCCTGTCGGCCCTAAGATCATCTTTTCCTCCGGCGTAAGGGACATGTCGTGGTGTGGCGTCGTCTACGAATATTCATAGTTGGGATCTATCTGATTTCCGTGGCCGCCGCCGCGGTGGTCTCGCTCATCGACGGGAGTGTGAAGCCGCTGTGGCTGCTCGCCATGTGGTTCCCGTTGGTGGACATGGCGCCGCTTCCCGCCCGGGAGGGCGTCATCGCGGTGATGGCGGCGATGCTCGTCATGGTGTCCGTGGCGAAGTCGTGGATGCTCTGGCAGGTCTTCTCCGTACCTGCCGGTGGTGACAGGCCGCTCGGGCGGCGAGTGGTGTGGCTCCGGCGCCTGCTCTATCTCGCCGTCGCCGATGCGCTGATTCTCAGTGCGGCCCTCGGAACGGTGTTGTCCGAAGCGGTGGCCGGGGCATTGCACTGGCTCCTCTGGGGCGTGGTGCAGGTGCTATTCGTGCTGGTCATGGTGCGAGCGTCAAGAGGATTGCGCGGCGCGGCACTCGCCCTGGCCGGCCTGAACCTCGTGGTCGGGTTGCCGGTGATGCTTGAGGAGATCCCCGCGGACCCCAACGTGATGGTCTTCGCGGAGACACCCTGGGTCGAAGCCGCCTTCGTGCTCTTGAACCTTGCCGCGGCCGGCTGGCAGATACTGATTCTCTTCGCCCAGCGTGCCGACGGGCGATGGACCCCGGCCACGGTCGTCGTCGGCTGGCTCGCCCTGGCGCAGTCGGTCGCGCACCCCATCATCCCTATGATGATCGCGAGATATGTCCCCGGTGTCACCCTGGATTTCATCTGGCTGGTCGGTGAACTGCTGGTCTTCCACACGGTGTGGTCGGCCCGCTCCGCTCACGAACTCACCGCCCCCCCACAGCCGGTTGTCGAGGTCGAGCCCGGAGGGTTGTCATCCCGGGGGAGGGCGGCCGTGGCGTTAGCCGTACTCGCGCCGCTCGCCGTGGGGGTGCAGGCGGAGGAGAAGGCCCGGCTCACCTACGGTGGAGGGTGGGAGGGGCGCTCGCCGTGGATCCACGGGGGCCGCCGTTTCGGCGACACGAAACCGCAGGACAGGGAGAAAGCGTTCCTCTGCCACGCCCGCGACTCGACGCGCGGGACGCCGCCGATGTTCCCCGACACTCTCCCCGACCAATATGTGCTCGCGTACGGCAGGCGCCTGTGTGAGCTGCCCGAGGGGAAGGACGGGATGGACATTCTCCGGGAGGCAGGCAGCTCCCGGGAAGTCTGGCGCGCGGACGGGGAGGCGCTGGTGTTTCTCTGCCCCGGGACCGTCGCCGGCAGGAATCCCGCCGAGCTGTACTCGGATGCCGAGGTGCGTGAGGCCGAGGAGCGCTTCGTCGCCGAGGGCAACGCCCGCTGTGCCGATCCCTGGCCGGAATTGCGGGGGCGCAGACAGGGAACGGCGGCGTACTACCTGTTCGAAGGGGGCGGATATTCCATATACGACGTCAACGACGACCCAGAGGACATCGCCGGGGAGGGCGGGAAGGTCGTCACGGCCGCCCGCGGCTCGGTGCACGTGTCGACCGTGACGGAGAACACGATGATGTGCATGACGGTGAAGGCGTCGAACACGGCTCCACCTCCGCCCGGCAAGGGGTGGAACCACCTGGGCACGGTCCGTGTCCTCAGTCGCAGCGGCAGCCTGGGAGTTCCCGCCATGCCCGAGGGCGGTGACACGGGCGCGGGACGGGTGCTGCCCGACCTGGCGCTGAAGGGGAAAGGGCGTTACCGGGTCCGGGTGTATGCCCGGGATTTGGGTGACGCCGATCGTTATAACGAGGACTACGTGGAGGAACACCTGATCGTGGTCTTCCCCGATCGATCCGGCGGCTGAGGGGCCACGTAACCTGGCAAAACAGAGAGCCTTGGTCCGGCTTATGTTGAATGCGCATACAATTAACACTTTCCGGTGGTGCCAACAGGAGGCGATCAAAGGAGGGGGCAGGACATGCCGAACGGGACGACAGGTCGCGGGCTCACGCGGCGCTCGGTGCTGGCCGGGCTGGGGGGAGCGGTCGGGGCGGCGTCGCTGGCGCGGCCCGCTGCGGCGAGTGGCGCGCCCTGGGGCAGGCGGCCCGCGGGTGACGTGGTGATCCGCGAAACCTATGTCGTGACCATGGACCCCGCTTCCGGTGACCTTGACCGCGGCGACATCCTCATCGGCGACGGCAGGCTGAAACGTGTCGGGCGCAACCTGTCCGCCCCCTCCGCCACCGAGATCGACGGGCGAGGCATGATCACGATGCCCGGTTTCGTCGACACCCACAACCACCTGTGGCTCACCCAGACACGCGGCTTTTACGCCAATACCCCCGAGACCGTCTACTTCAAGGCCAGCGAGGTCTTCGGGCGTCACTTCCGGGCCTCCGACATGGAGATCGGGACCCTGCTCGGCACCTATGAGGCACTGGCCTCCGGGATCACGACCGTGGTCGACTTCAACGACAACGTCCGCGATCCCGCCTACGCCGAACGGTCGCTACGCGCCCATGAGGCGGCAGGAACCCGGGCCCGGTTCCTCTACGGCGCCCACGACGACCTCCCCGAAGGGCGGACGGTCGACTTGAAGCACCTGGAAGCCCTCGCCGGATCCTGGCCGGAATGGTCGGCGGGCGGCCGGATCACCCTGGGCCTGGGCTGGAGAGGCCCCGGGGCCGGCACTCCCGCCGCGTTGTCGGTCGCGCGTGAAGAACACGCCACCGCCAGGCGCCTCAGACTGCCCATCTCCGTGCACGCCAGCGGTGTGCGGGCACGCGCTCAACTCGACGGCCTTGTCAACGGCCGTTTCCTGGGCTCCGACCTGCAGGTCATCCACGCCACCGACGCCACCGGCGCCCAACTCGCGGCCCTCAACCAGGCGAAGGCGGCGCTGGCCCTCACACCGGTCACCGAGCAAAGAGTGGGATACGGCCTGACCAGGCTCTCGCAGTACGCATCGGTGGACAGAACCGGCCTGGGCGTCGACGGCAACGCATTGGCCGGCAGTGCCGACATGTTCGGCGTGATGCGCCTCCTCGCGCTGACCGAAACCGGCGCGAGCCGCTCGGAAACCGCCGTGAAGCCCTTGCGGTTGCTCGAACTGGCCACCAGCCGGGCCGCCCGCGCGATCGGGATGGACGCCTCGATCGGCACCCTGACCGCGGGCAAGCAGGCCGACCTGATCATGATCGACACCGGGGACATCAACCTCGGCCGCTTCACCTCGGGGCCGCCATATGCCCTGCTGGCCTACTCGGCCCACCCGTCCAACGTGAAGACGGTGATGGTGGGTGGCCGCCTGGTCAAACATGAGGGCCGCCTCCTCGACGTCGACCTTCCCGCCCTGCAAGACCGCGCCCGCACCTCCATGCAGGGCGTCCTCCGCCGCTCGCGCGGAGACTGAGACACCCCCGCAGGTACGAGGCCGGCCAAGGCATCGGACATAAGCCCCAAAGCAGTATTTCCCTCTCCCATTCCGCACTGCGGACTGCTCCATTGTCCCGAAGTTCCAGTGACTACAGAGTTGGCGCAACGCAACGCGGGTGTCGCTCAGACGCAATGCGCACGACATTTCCGCATGTCATATCCGCACGTTGCGCAAGCCAACTCTCAGGGAGATCAGTGTGGGAAGTACGACGGATACCGCGCCGCGGTTCTTCGTCGGCACAGACGTCGGAGGGACCTTCACCGACCTGGTGGTCCTCCAGGACGGCCGGCCGCCACGCCTCTTCAAGTCGCCGACGACACCCCGCGACCGCTCCGAGGGAGTCATCGCCGCTCTCGCTCTCGCAGCCGAGTCGTACGGCATGAGCCTCGGCGCCTTCTGCGCCTCCATCGTCTACTTCGCCCACGGCACGACCGCCGCGACGAACGCCTTGATCGAACGCAAGGGCACGCCGACCGCCCTGCTGACGACGCGCGGGTTCACCGACACGATGCTCATCCAGCGCTCGATGACCTCCTGGGTCGGCCTGGCGAACGCCACCGGCCACTACAGCCGCCGCCGCAACCCCGAGCCGATCGTGGCGCGGGACCGCATCGCGGGGATCACCGAGCGGATCGACTCCTCCGGTGCCCAGGTGGTGGCGTTGAACGAGGAGGAGGTGCGCGGTGTGCTCCGGCGGCTGCGCACCGAGGGGGTGCGGGCACTCGCGGTGTCGTTCCTCTGGTCGTTTGTCAACGGTGCGCATGAGCGGCAAGTGGAGCGCATCGCCCAGGAGGAGTGGCCGGAGGCCTACCTCACGCTCTCTCACCGCGTGGCTCCGGTCATCGGGGAGTACGAACGGTCGGCCACCACGGTCGTCAACAGCTATCTGGGGCCCGTGATCCGCGACTACGTCGCCGGTCTGGAGCGGCGGCTGCGCTCGTCCGGCTTCGCCGGCGACTTCTCCATCATGGACTCGGGCGGCGGTGTGATGCGCGCCGAGGACGCGGCGAGCAGGGCGGCCTCGATGCTGACCTCGGGTCCCGCGGGGGGCGTGCTGGCCTCCACGGCCCTGGCCAAGCGGCTCGGCCACGCCAACGTCATCACCTCCGACATGGGGGGCACCAGCTTCGACGTGGGCCTGATCATCGACGGTCAGCCTCTGGTCGAACTGGTCAGCGAGGTGGGTGACCTGCACTTGGCGCTGCCGCGCATCAAGGTGACCGCGATCGGCGCGGGCGGGGGTTCGATCGCCTGGGTGGACGAGGCGGGAGTGCTGGTCGTCGGCCCCGAGAGCGCGGGGTCGGTGCCGGGACCCGCGTGCTACGGCAGAGGCGGCGATCGGCCGACGGTCACCGACGCCGACGTGGTGCTGGGGATCATCGATCCGGCACGTTTCCTGGGCGGAAAGATGCCCTTGGATCGTTCCATGGCGGAGAAGGCGATCCGTGAGCACATCGCCGATCCACTCGGCCTCTCCGTCGAGGAGGCCGCGGCCGGCATCCGCCGGGTGGCGGACAACCAGATGGCCGACCTGCTGCGCAAGGTGACCGTCGAGCAGGGGCACGATCCGCGCGACTTCACCGTCTACGCCTACGGCGGGGCGGGGCCCACGCACGCCTACGCCTACACCGAGGCGGCGGGCATCGCGACCCTTGTCGTGCCGCCGACCTCGACGGTGCACTCGGCCTACGGCACCGTCACGGCCGACCGCTACCGTGCGGTGCAGACGACCGACGTGCAGCGGACCCCGCCCGGCGCGGCCGATCCGGCGGCGCATCTGGACACCGTGAGGATCGACACCGCGCTGGGCGAGCTGGCCCGCCGCTGCCTCGCCGACCTCGACGACGATCCGAGGACGCGGCTGACCCGCGTCGCCTATCTCAAGTTCCGCCGCCAGTCGCACGAGCTTCCGCTCACGCTCCCCGACGGGGACGTCACGACGGATGTGCTGCGCGACCTGATCGCCGAGTTCCGCGCGGCCTACGAGCGGGTCTACGGCGCGGGAACCGCTCTGCTCGCGGCCGGTGTGGAGATCCACACCTTGCGGGTCGAGGGCCGCGTCACCGTCACCGACGTCGAGCAGGGGCCGCACGCGGGCTCGCCGGATCCGGCCGCCTCGCTGCTCGGGGAGCGCGACGTGCACTTCCCTGAGACCGGCCGCGTGCCGACCCCGGTCTACCGGGGCGAGAACCTCGGCCCCGGAGCCGCCCTCACCGGGCCGGCGATCCTCGAGTTCCCCGGCACCACCGTCGTGCTGGGCCCCGGCCAGGCCCTCAAGGTCGACCCGCACAGCAACCTCGTCATCGACTGCAAGGGGGACGCGTGACCGCCTCAGCCATCGACCCGGTCACCTTCGAGGTGATCCGGCACCGGCTGCTCGCCATCACCGACGAGCAGGGCGCGACTCTGGCCGCCATCTCCGGCTCCACCCACGTCGTGGAGGCCAGCGACTACAACGTGGGGCTCTATCTGCCCGACGGCTCGGTCGCCGCGATGGGCCGCACGATTCTGTCGCACTCGTCCTCCATGGCCGCGATCACCCGCTCGGTGATCGACGACTGCACCGAGGAACCCGGCATCAACCCGGGCGATATGTTCATCGTGAACGACCCGTGGAAGGGCACCGTCCACGCCCAGGACGTCGGCCTCATCGCGCCCATCTTCCACAGCGGGGAGCTGCTGGCCTGGACCGGCGCCATGTGCCACATGGTCGACGTGGGCGGCATGACCCCGGGCAGCTTCTGCGTCGACGCGGTCGACTCCTACCAGGAGGGCCTGCAGATGCCCCCGACCAAACTGGTCGACGGCGGCAAGGTGCGCGGCGACGTGTGGAACCTGATCCTCGCCCACACCCGCATGCCGGCCACGGTCAACCTCGACCTGCGGGCCCTGATCGGCGCCAACAACACCGCGATCCGCGCCATGACGGCGCTGGCCGACAGGTACGGCGCGGCCGTCGTGCGCACGGTGATGGGCAACCTGATCGAGTTGTCGGAGCGGAGGTTGCGCAACCGGCTGGCGGCGCTCCCGGACGCGCGCCTGCACTCGCGCGCCTTCCTCGACAACGACGGAGGGCTCGCCCAGTCGGACCAGGACGCGACCTACGAGGTGGACCTGGTCCTCACCAAACGCGGCGACACCCTGCACTTCGACTACTCAGGCTCGTCTCCCCAGGTCAAGGGCTACGTCAACTGCGCCTACTCCGGCATGATGGCCGGGATCGCCGCGGCGCTGCTGCCCACTCTCGCCTATGACGCGCCCTGGAACGAGGGGCTGTTCAAACCGGTCGAGGTCGAGTGCCCGGAGGGGCTCATCTGCAACGCGGTCCGCCCTGCCGCGGTCAGCGGCGGCGCGCTTGAGGCCGGCTGGCTGGTGGAGATGACCGCCGTCGAGTGCCTGTCCAAGCTCGCCGCCTGCTCAGACGAACTGCTGGGAGAGGCTCAGGCCGTGCCCGCGGGAGGACCCGACAAGTTCGTGCTGACCGGTCTGGGGGAGAACGGCGCACGCCAGACATATGTGATCATGGACTGCCTCGCCACGGGCGGCGCCGCCTACGCCCACCGCGACGGCGTGTGGACCCAGGGACAGCACAACATCGAACGGCAGAAGATCTCCAACGTCGAAGCCGTCGAGATGGACTCACCGCTGCTCTACCTGTGGCGGGGTCTGGTCCCCGACTCGGGAGGGGCGGGCCGCACCAGGGGCGGCATGAGCATGGGCGCGGTCTACACCGTGCACGGCGGCAGGGACGTCACGGCGCTCAACTCCGCGCACGGCTGGAGCGTCCCCAACTCGACCGGCGTCTTCGGCGGATATCCCGGCGCCCAGAACACCCGGACCGTCGTGCACGGCAGCGACGTCAAGGCGCGCCTGGCGGCGGGGGAGATCCCCGCGGTCGGCGACCTGTCGGGCGAACGGCCCGTGATGCGGGGCCGCCAGGGACTCTACGGACTCGGCGATGACGACGTGCTGGCCACCGTCCCGCAGGCCGGCGGCGGGTGGGGCGATCCGCTGGAACGTTCCAGCACGGCCGTCCAGGCGGACCTGGACTTCGGCGCCGTCACGCCCGATGCAGCTGTAAGGCTGTACGGAGTGGTCCTCGCCGGCGACGGCCGGGTCGACGAGGCCGCCACGGAGACCCGCCGCGACCGGATCCGCGCCGAGCGCCGCGACTGGCCCAGGGAGAGGCCGCAGTGGGAGCGGCCCGCCGGGCCGGGCGCGCGTGTCCACCCGCTGGGCGACACCATGCAGATCGTCCAGGTCGGCGCGGCCCGCTTCACCGCGTGCGCCTGCGGCTTCGTCCTGGCCCCCGCCGGCGGGCCGTGGCGGCCCTACGCCGGGCTGCACACCACCGGCGACATCCGCGAACTCAGCCACGCCACCCGCCTGGACGCCGGCCTGGAACTGCGGCGCTACGCCTGCCCTGACTGCGGACGGCTCCTCACCGTCGACGTGGCCCGGCGCGGCACCGGCCACCTAGACGACATCCGCCTGCTCGACCTCACCGAGACATCCGCAACGGAGGCATGATGGCCCGACTAGCCCTGGCCGCCGCCACATCCCACGTCGGCGCCATCGTCAAGAACGCCGGCGCAGAACCGGAGAACTCCGGCCCGCTGCACGACGCGTGGCGGCTGCTGGACGCCGACATCGCAGCCCTGGACCTGGACGCCGTCGTGGTCGTCGCCACCGACCACTACGAGACCTTCGGCCTGGAGAACTATCCGACGTTCTGCCTCGGCCTGGCCGGCATCCACCAGGGGTGGGGCGAGTTCGGCAACCCCGGCGGAACGGTGCCGGGCCGTCCCGAACTGGCGCTCAGCCTGCTCGACGGGCTCCACCGGCGCGGATTCGACGTCGCCCGCTCCCACACCATGCCGCTCGACCACAGCTTCACGGTGCCGCTCACCAAGCTCCCCTCGGCCGCCGCCGCGGGTGTGGTGCCGCTGTTCGTCAACTGCAACACCCCGCCGCTGCCCAGCCTGGCCCGCTGCGTCGAACTCGGCAGGGCCCTCGCGGACACGATCGCCTCGCTCGGCGGGAACCAGCGGATCGGGGTGATCGGCACCGGCGGCCTGTCCCACTGGGTCGGCCTGCCGAGATTCGGCGACATCAACGAGGAGTTCGACCGGAACCTGCTCTCCCTGCTGGAGAAGGGAGACCTGGACGAGATCCTCACCTGGTCCGACGAGCACATCCAGGAGCAGGCCGGCAACGGCGCGCTGGAGATCCGCACCTGGCTGATCGCCGCGGCGGCGGCCGGCGGCTCCTGCCGTACCTACGCCTACCGGCCGATGTTCCCCTGGACCGTCGGCATCGGCATCGCCAGGTTTGAAACAGGCACTGCCGAGACAGGCACTGCTGAAACAGGCACTGCCGAGACGGCCACTGCCGGTACGGCAGTCTCCGGCCCGGCGGGAGGCCGGTCATGAGCATCGTCGGCCTCAACCACCTCGCCCGAGACCTGGAGCACGCCGCCGGACTGCGCGAGCGTTTCGACGGCGCGCCGGACGAGGTGCTCGCCGCCTACACGCTGACCGCCGACGAGTGCGACGCCGTACGGCAGCGCGACGCGGCCTGGCTGCTTGCGGCCGGCATGAACCCCGTGGCGTTGCGCAACCTCATGGTGTCGCTCGGCGTGGCCCACGACGCGATGTATCCCGACGGCCTCCTGGACGAGGCCGCGCCGCGCCGGGGCGGAGCCTGACATGGGCACCAGCCGTTTCATCGTCCCCGGTCCCGACGGCCATCGCGACCAGGCCCACGTCGCGATGGCCGAGGGCGAACGCCGCCGCCTCCCCGGCATCGACCCGCTGGAGATGGAGCTGCGCCTGGCCTTCTTCGCCGCCGTCGCGGCGATGGAAGCCGCCGTCGACAGCGAACTCGCCGAATACGGACTCAGCCATCCCCGGTTCAACATCCTCATGGTGCTGCGCAGCACCGACCCCGGCGGCAAGGGCGTCCCCATGGGAACCCTCGCCACGCACGTCATGACCACCGCCCGCAACGCCACAGGCCTGGTCGACCTCCTGGAACGGCGCGGCCTGGTGAGCCGGGCCTCCGACCCGGCCGACCGCCGCCTGGTCCTCGTACGGCGCACCCAGGCGGCAGACGACCTGCTGGACGACCTGCTGCCGCGGTTCGCCGCCCGCATGTCGGCCGCTCTCACCGGCCACGACGACGCCGACAAGCGCCTGTTCATCGACCAGCTCAACCGGCTCAGACTCGGCCTGGCCGCCATCGGCTCCGGCGCCGGCGCGGAAGGCGGCCCACCGGAGGACACAGCAGGCCAGGAGGCCGCGGCCCGGCTCGGCACGGCTTCCGCCGTACGGCGCTGACCGCCATGGACGGCCCCACCACCACCCCCGCCTCGCACACGCCAGAAGGAGGGACCATGAACGCCGTACCGCAGGCACGGCCCGCCGCGGCACTGGAGCTGACCGGAGTAAGCAAGTCCTTCGGCGGCGCCGCCGCGCTGCGGGAGGTCGGGTTCAGCCTGCTTCCCGGCGAGATCCACGCCCTGGCCGGGATCAACGGCGCGGGCAAGTCGACCCTCGTCAAGATCATGTCGGGAGCGCTGTCTCCCGACGGCGGACATCTGCTGATCGCCGGGCACGCCCACAGCGCCCTCACCCCGCGCCGGGCCCGCGCGCTCGGTGTCAGCATCGTGCACCAGCACCGCACGCTGGTCCCTCAGCTCACCGTGGCCGAGAACCTCTTCCTCGGCCGGCTGCCGACCCGCGCGGGGCGCGTCGACTGGCGCGCGGCGCGTGCTCAGGCGGCCCGCGCGCTGGCCGATCTCGGCGTCGAGGTGCCCGCCACCGCGATCGCCGCCGATCTCGGTCCGGCCGAGCAGACCCTCGTGGAGATCGCCCGTGAGATCCAGGTCGGCGGGCGGGTCCTGATCCTCGACGAGCCCACCGCTACCCTCGGCGGAGCCGACGCCGCCCGCGTGCACCGGATCGTGCGGACGCTCAGCGCGCGCGGCATCGCCGTCGTCTACATCTCCCACCACCTGGACGAGGTGCTCGACCTGGCCGATCGGGTCACAGTGCTGCGCGACGGGCGCCACGTCCTCACCGCGTCGACCGCCGAGACCGACCTGCCGTCGCTGGTGCGGGCCATGACGGGCGACCGCCTCGCCGAGACCCGGCCGAGGACGGCGCGCACCCCGGGGCGCGCCGTCCTCGAACTCCGCGACCTCTCCGCGGGGCCCCGCCTGGCCGGCCTGTCCCTCACCGTGCGCGCGGGGGAGGTCGTGGCGGTTCTCGGCTGCGCAGGGGACGGCCAGACCCAGCTGTTTCCGCTGCTGTCGGGCCTGCGCCGGCCCTCAGGCGGCGACGTCCTGGTCGGCGGCGGGAGGGTCCCGCCCGGGAGCGTGACCGCCGCGCTCGCCGCCGGTCTGCGCTGCGTCACGGGTGAACGCCTCACCTACGGCCTGGTCCCCGGCTTGACCGTCGACGAGAACCTCGACCTCACCGGCCGGGGCCTGCGCAGGCCGTGGAGCGTGCGCTGGCGGCGGATGCACCGCGAAGCCGCGGGGGCCCGCACCCGCTTCGGCGTCACCACGATCCGGCCCGACCCGCCGGTCGCCACCCTGTCGGGCGGCAACCAGCAGAAGGTCCTGCTGGCCCGATGGCTCGACCGCGACGTCACCGCCTGCCTGCTCGAAGAACCCACCAACGGCGTCGACGTCGCCGCCAAAGCCGACATCCACCGCCTCATCGACGGGCTGGCCGCCCGCGGCGCCGCCGTACTCCTGGCCTCCGCCGACGTCGACGAGGTGCTGCGGCTGGCCGACCGCGTCCTCGTGGTGCGCTCCGGGCGCACCGTCGCCGACCTGCCCGCAGACCGCGTCTCCCGTGACGACCTCGTCTCGCTCAGCGTAGGAGGAACCGCATCGTGACCACCGCAGCCCATCCACGCCGCCGCACCATCGGTGCGGCCCTTCCACCCGGGCTGGTACGGCACGGCGGTGTGCTCGGCGTGCTTCTGCTCATCGCCGTCTTCACCACCTCGCGCAGCGACGTCTTCCTCACCGCCCCGAACCTGCTCAACGTGTCCCGGCAGATCGCCGTGGTGGCCGTGCTGGCCGCGGGGCTCACGCTGCTGATGACCGCGGGCGGCATCGACTTCTCGCTCGGCGCCATAGCCGCGGTCACCCACGGGGTGACCGCCCAGCTGATCGTCGCCGGGGTCGCCGACTGGGCGGCCGTTGCCTTGGCCCTCACCCTGGGAGCCGCCATCGGGCTCGTCAACGGGACGGTGGTCACGGTGTTCCGGGTGACTCCCTTCGTCGCGACGCTGGCCTCCTCCACGATCCTGACCGGTGTCGCCCTGCTCGTCATCGGCGGGCAGAGCATCTCCATCGGTGAACACCTCGGCGGGCTCGGCTTCGGGGAACTCCTCGGCGTCCCGGTGCTCATCGTGATCGCCGCCGCGGTCTGCCTCGCCGTCGGTCTCGCCATGCGGTGGAGCGCGTTCGGCCGCAACGCCTTCGCCATCGGCGGAAACGAGAACGCGGCCCGGCTGTCGGGCATCCCGGTCGTCCGTACCAAGCTCCTGCTCTACACCCTCGGCGGGCTGCTCGCCGGGCTCGGCGGGGTCATGCTCGTCGCGCGTCTCGGCGCCGCGAGCCCCGGCACCGGCGGGCTGCACCTGGAACTCACCGTCGTCGCAGCCGTCGTCATCGGGGGCACGGCCCTGCACGGCGGGAGCGGCACCCTCGTCGGAACGATCCTCGGCGTCCTGCTGCTGGGCGTCGTCGCCAACTCCCTGAACCTGCTCCAGATCAACCCGTATTTCCAGGACGTCGCCCTCGGGACCGTCCTCATGGTCGCCGCCGTCGCAAACCATCTGCGATCACGCCGGCACTGACCGAGCACCACCCCCCGGAAAGGACCGCGCATGGCCCTCCACACCTCCCTCCGGCCCTCCCTCAAGACCCTCGCCGCGGCACTGGCGGCGGCCACCGTCGCCGTGACCGGCTGCTCCTCCTCCACCACCACCTCCGCCTCGGGCGACGGCGAGAAGCCCTTGACCCTCGGCTTCGTCAACGGCAACACCATCGAGTTCCACACCTGCCTGCAGAGGTCCATGGAGGCCCGGGCCAAGACGGCCGGGGTCACCCTGCTGACCTCCAACTCGGCCATGGATCCCGCCAAGGAGCTCTCCAACATCGACGACATGATCGCCAAGCAGGTCGACGCGATCATCGTGCAGACCGTCAACATCGACTCCCTGGAAGGCGGGATCGCCCGCGCCAACCGCGCGAAGATCCCGATCTTCCTGACGTCCGTCGCCTCCGTCGACCAGTCGAAGATCCTCGGCGCCGTGATCACCGATGTGGTCAAGGTCGGCCGCGAACTCGGAGAGTGGCTCGTCAAGGACAACGCCGGCGCCGCCGCCGACGTCGCGGTGATCGGCGGCGCGCCCGGCGCGGCGGCCGACCTGATGAACAACGCCTTCAAAAAGGCCCTCACCGGCGGGCCGAGGATCGTCTTCGACCAGCCGGCCTTCTGGCAGCGTGCCAAGGCCCAGGACGTCGCCGAGAACCTTCTCCAGGCCCACCCCAAGATCAAGTACGTGTTCGTGCACAACGAGGACATGGCCCTCGGCGTGCTCGCCGCCTTCAAGGCGGCCGGACGCACCGACATCAAGATTCTCACCAACGGCGGCAGCCCCGCGGGGATCGACGCCGTCCGCTCCGGCGAGTTCGCCGTGACCGTCAGTAACACCCCCAAGAGCGTCGGGGAGATGGCCATCGACGACACCGTCGGCCTCCTGCAGAAGAAGGAGGGCGTGAAGAAGATCGCGACCGTGTCCGACATGCTGATTACCAGGGACAACGCCGACCAGGCGCCGCCGTACTGCTCGTGAGGACGCGATGAACGCCGCCGATGACCACACCCAAGGCCCTGAGCCCCGGGATTTCGCCCGCAGGCGCGGAGTGCGCGCCGTGGACCGGGCCTTGGACGTGCTCGGCGCGTTCAGCGCGGCTCACCCCCGATTCCAGCTCGGCGAACTCGCCCACGCGGCGGGCCTGCCGAAGACCAGCGCGCACCGCATCGCCGTCAGCCTCGTCGAACGCGGCTTCCTGCGCCAGGAGGCCGACGGCGCCTACGTGCTCGGCACACGGCTGATCGAACTCGGCAGCCTCGTCACCGCCACCACCGCCCTCGCCCACCTCACGATGGGTGTCGCCGAGGAACTCGCGCGCACCAGCGGCGAGACGGTGCTGGTGGCCGAGGTCGACTGGCGCGACCGCACCTTGGTCATCACCGCCAAGCGGGGGGACTCCCGGTCCGCCGACTCCCTCTCGCCCGTCGGACGCCGCTCGATGCTCGCCAACGGCGGCCTCAGCCGCGCCATCCTCAGCGGCCTGCCCGCGGACGAGGCCGAGGACTTGGTCCACCGGTTTCACCTCGCCCGCCGCACCCCCAAAAGCATCACCGACCCCGCGGTACTGCTCCGCGAGGTCGACGCCTCGCGCAACCGGGGCCACGCGATCGAGATCGACGAGTACATCCCCGGCATCGCCGCCGTGGCCGTGCCCGTCATGATCGCGGGCCGCCCCGCCGGGGCCGTCGCGGTCTGCGGCCCGACCGCGCGCATGCCGCGGCGCCGCCTCGACCTCCTCGCGGTCCAGATCCACCAGTTCCTCGCCCGCAGCTCCGCCGCCGGGACACCGCCGGCCCCCATGCGCGCACTACCGGAAGGTTGAAACCGTGCCCGACCCCGCACACGCCGTCTGGGTGAGCTTCCCCAGCGGCGCCGACCAGATCAACGGGTATCTGGCCCTGCCCGAGGGCCGCCCCCGCCCACCCGTGGCGATCATGGTCCACGAGAACCTCGGCGTCACCGAGCACCGCAGGCAGGTGACCGAACTCCTGGCCGCCGAAGGCATCGCCTGCCTCACCGTGGACCTCTACAGCCGCATCGGGGGGCGCCCGCCGCAGGACTACAACACCGCCGAGGAGAGGCGCGCCAAAGCCTTTCTCGCCGCCCGCGACGAACAGGCCGTTCCCGACCTCGACGCCGCACTGGACTATCTGGCGGGCCGCGACGACGTCGACGCCTCACGTGCCGCCGCGATCGGCTTCTGCCTCGGCGGCGGCCTCGTGCTGGCCTGGGCCGCGCAGACCGACCGGCTCGCCTGTGCCGTATCGCTCTACGGCCTGCCGGAACTGCCCCCCGCCTACAGCCCCACCGGGCGCACCCGCTCCCGCATCGACACCGCCGACCAGGTGCGCTGCCCTCTCCAGGCCCACTTCGGCGGCGCCGACCACGTCATCCCGCTCGACCAGGTCGCCCGGCTCGGCGACGCGCTCAAACGCAGCGGGCAGCACACCGAGGTGCACGTCCACGACGGTGCCGGGCACGCCTACCACGACGACACCCACCCGAGCTATCACCCGCAGGCGGCGGCTGCCACTTGGGAGAGCTCGGTGGCTTTCATGAAGGAGCACCTGTTCACGAAGGAGCAGCCGTGAGATCGGTGGGGCGGAGGCCGCGGCCCTTGGGGTTCCATGCGGCGTGGCCGCCTTATGAGCCGGTGCGCACGAAGCCGGTGGGGCGGAGGCCGCAGCCCTCAAAGGGGGTGCTCGCGAGGCCGGTGGGGCGGAGGCCGCGGCCCTCGACGGGGGTGCTCGCGAGGCCGGTGGGGCGGGAAATGCCGCATCATGCGGCGCGACCGCCTTATGAGCCGGTGCGCGGGCTCGCGGTGGCCGCGCTGCGTCGTCCGGTGAAGCCGCTGATCTCGGTCAAAGTCGCCGGTGACGGCAGGGCTGCCGCGACCTTCGGAGGTGTGCGATGACACGGCGAACCGGTGTCCCTGCCCCCGCCGCGTCGCCGAGCCTGTGGACTGGGTTGCTCGGGGCGGAGGTCCGGTTCGTTGACGCTTCCGGTGTGCGCACCCGGGTCGTCTCCCTCGGTGTCGGCGACCCCGTGGTACTCCTGCACGGGCGCGGCGGTCACATCGAGACCTTCGCACGCACCCTGCCCGCGCTCGCCGCCTCCGGGCGCCGAGCTATCGCTGTCGACCTGCTCGGCCACGGTCTCACCGGCCGGGCCGACGGCGGCTACGGGGTGGAGCGGCTGGCTGAGCACGCTCATGCCGTACTGACCGCGCTCGGGCTGGGACGGGTCGACCTCGTCGGGCAGTCGCTGGGCGGATGGATCGCCGTGCTACTCGCCCTGCGCGACCCCGCGCGGGTACGGCGGCTGGCCCTCATCGAGCCGGCCGGGCTGCAGTCCGAGGCGACCCGGCTGGCCGACGGCAGAGTCCGCGCCGCCTATGAGCGGGGCGGACAGGCATACCGCGAACCCACCCCCGAAGCGGTGCGGACCCGCCTGGCAGGGCTCCTTGCCGCCCCCGACACCGTCGATCCCGAACTCGTCGCCGTCCGCACCGCGCTGTACGCCCCGGCCGAAGCGCGCGACGTGCACCAGCAGGTCCGTGCCGCCGACAACGAAGGTGTACTGCTGACGCCCGACAGGTTGGCGAAGGTCGGCGCTCCGGTGCTGATCATCCGGGGCGAGCACGGCCACACCCCGCTGAACGTGGTGGAGGCCGCGGCAGCAGCCCTGCCCGATGCCCGCGTGGTGACCGTGCCCCAGGCCAAGCAGTGGCCACAGTTCGAGCAGCCGGAGATCGTCGCGGACGCTCTTGTGCAGTTCCTGGGGGGCTGACGCGGGCTGGGACCGCACACAGCCACCATCCACCCCCAAACCCCGTCGGGCGCGCATGCCATGAGGAGGTCGGCGCCCGCATTGTCTACATCGCAAGGAGAAACCCCGTGAACACTTTCTGGACCGAGGCTCTCGGTGCCGAGATCCGCTTTCGCGACGCGGGCGGCTGGCGCACCCGCTCCATCGAGGCAGGTCAAGGCGACGCCGTCATCCTGATGGGCGGGCTGACCGGCCATGCCGAGGCATTCATCCGTAACGTCCTGCCCCTGGCCGAACGCGGCCTGAACGTGCATGCGATCGACGCCCTCGGACATGGACTCACCGACCGTCCCGTCGACGTGACCTACCACGCCCCCGTCTTCACCGACCACCTGCTGCGCTACCTTGACGCGATCGGTGTGGAACGAGCCCACCTCGTCGGACAGTCCCTAGGCGGCTGGACCGCGCTGCGGACCGCGCTCACCCACCCCGACCGCGTCGGCCGCATCGTCTCCGTCACCGGCGCCGGCCTCTTGCTCGACGACGCGGGCCGCCGTGAGGAAAGCGAACGCGTCCACGCCCAGGTGAAGGCCGTCACCGCCAAGGCAGCCGCCGCACCCACCCGCGACAGCGTGCGCGCACGCCTGGAGTGGCTCATGGTGAATCCCTCCACCGTGACCGACGAACTG
The DNA here is from genome assembly GCF_016863435.1 of Sinosporangium siamense. GTDB lineage: Bacteria > Actinomycetota > Actinomycetes > Streptosporangiales > Streptosporangiaceae > Sinosporangium > Sinosporangium siamense. The sequence continues at coordinate 145,102 of NZ_BOOW01000034.1, read as the reverse complement.
GTCGAGTGCCGCTACCGCTACTACACGCTCCCCGGCACCGAGGAGGCGCAGGCCAAGCTGATCGCCGAGCAGCCCGGTGAGGGGAACCGCGCCTACATGCTCCGCGAGGAGGACCTGAAGCGGATCGGGCACGAGACCCTCGTCCTGTGGACCGACCACAACCCCACCACACCGGCCGAGGTCGGCCGCCGCGCCGGCGAGATCCTTCCACGCGGCAGCTTCGACATGATCACCTCGGCGGGACACTGGCCCATGTTCGAGCAGCCGGAACAGTTCAACCGAATCGTCGGTGACTTCTTGACCAAGGGCTCCGGAGCCGCCGGGTGAACGGCCCCGCCGAAGAGGTAGCGACCGGTTGCCGGGTGCTGGCCGCCCACGGTCACACCGACATGGTGTGGGGGCATTTGTCGCAGCGTGATCCGGGCGGCCGGGACGTGTGGCTGAAGTCCGCCGGATACGGTTTCCAGGAGATCACCCCGGACCTGGTCGTCCGTATCGACCGTGACGGCAGGCCCACGGGCGGGCAGGGAAGGGTGCACCTGGAGTTTCCCATCCACACCGAGATCATGGCGGCCCGCCCCGACGTCGGCGCCGTCGTGCACACTCACGCCGAAGCGGCCGTGGCCTTCGCCGCGACCGGCCTGCCGCTACTCCCACTCGGTCACGAGGGCACCCTGTTCTGGCCACCCGACATCGCCCGATTCACCGAAACCGGCGACCTCATCCACAACCGCTACCTGGGCGAACGGCTGGCCGCCACCCTCGGCGACCGCAACGCGGTGCTACTCCACCACCACGGCCTGGTCACCGTGGGATCCGACGTCGCCACCGCCGTGATGACCGCCCTCTTCCTCGATAAGGCGTGCCGCACCCAACTCGCCGCCGCCTCGACCGGCATCCCCTACACCTGGTCCCCCGAGAAGGAAGCCCTAACCAAACGCAACCGCTGCTACGGCCCCCGCCAACTGACGGATGCCTGGACCCACCTGGTGCGCACCCTGCCAACGTAACAGGCGCCGGAAGGAATCCCGCGCATGCGGAGGCCGGCTCCTGCACGACGCACCGTCTGAAGCCCGGCCGCGGAAACCTCCCACGAGGCCGGGGCCGACGTGAACGCCTGACGGCAAGATCCGCCTCGCCAGGAGCATCCCCGCGTGTGCGGGGCCGACAAGCGCGCGGAGCTGGAGGCTGCGGAGCTGGAGGGACCATCCCCGCGTGTGCGGGGCCGACGCCGTGGAGCGGGAGTCCCGCCACGAGCTGTCAGGACCATCCCCGCGTGTGCGGGGCCGACACTCGTTCACCTGCGGTGTTGCGGGGCTGGGGACCTGTTTTCATTTAGTTGCGTGACGGATTCGCGGGGTCGGCTGATCCGGCGAGTCCTCACAAGCTGATGGTAGGGCCCGACCAGAGGGGCCAAGTACGGTTCGGCGGGTCGGTCCACAAGGGCAAGGTTGCGGGGTGCTCCGTACGGCATAAGCGAGGTCGGCCAAGTCACCAGCCGAGTTCGTCGCACCCCTTATGTTCCGCCGGTTCCACCTGGAGGGTCGCGTGGGCGACGCCGTGGCGTTGTTGGAGTAGGTGGCGGGCCTGGTCGAGGGTGGCGTGGTTGTCTGCGGGGTCGCCGATGACCAGGTGGGCGGTGGCGACGTTCATGCCGGAGGTCAGGGTCCACAGGTGGAGGTCGTGGACGTCGCGGACGCCCTTGATGGCGGCCAGGTCGGCGGTCACGGCGGCCGGGTCGACGTCGGCGGGGACGTGCTGGCCGAGGACGGCGAAGACCTGGCGGCCCAGGCCGACGGCGCGGACGGCGACGAAGACGCCGATGGCCAGGGCGACGGCGGTGTCCCACACGGGCTGGCCGGTGGCGGCGACGAGCCAGCCGGCGACGATGACGCCCACCGAGCCGGCGGTGTCGGCGACGACCTCCAGGTAGGCGCCCTTGACGTTGAGGCTTTCAGCGGCGCCGGAGCGCAGGAGGAGCAGCGCGATGACGTTGACCACCAGGCCGATGGCGCCGACGACGAGCATCGGGTCGGGGGAGACCTCGGCGGTCGTGCCGATGCGGCCGATGGCCTCGGTGACGACGTAGACGGCGACGCCCAGCATCATCAGCACGGCCAGGAGCGAGGCGAACACCTCGGCGCGGTAGGAGCCGTAGCTGCGCCGGCCGGTGGTGTCGGGGCGGGTCGCGATGCGGGTGGCCAGGAGGGCGGCGCCCAGGGTGACGACGTCGGCCGCCATGTGGCCGGCGTCGGACAGGAGGGCAAGAGAGCCTGAGATGAGGCCGTAGACGAGTTCGACGATGAAGAATCCACCGATCAACACAAAGGAGACGGCCAGCCGCCACCGGTGGCGGCCTCCGGCGTGGCCGTGTCCGTGACCGGCACCCATCATCGGCCCCTTTCACATTCGACGTGGACGGGCTGGGCGTGTTCGGTGTGTGCAAGGGCAAGGTCCAGCAACATCCGCACGTGGGGGTCTTCAAGGCGGTAGTAGGCCAAACGTCCGGATCTTCGTACGGAGACGACCCGGTGGGCGCGCAGCAGACGCAAGGCGTGGGAGACGGCGGACTCGCTGTGCCCGGTGACGGCGGCCAGGTCGGAGACGCACAGTTCGCCGTCGAGGAGGCTGACCAGCATGCGTAGCCGGCCGGGGTCGGAGAGCAGGCCGAAGATCTCCGCGGTGTCGTCCAGTGACTCTGAGCTGGGCATACGCTCACGTATAGCGGCGGCGCGGTCCGCGTCGGCCACCATCAAATGGTCATCTGAATAGCTGTTCATATAAACAGCATAACCCGGCCGGGCGCTGCCGTACGCCCGAGGGGCCTGGATTCGTCTTGACCTCAAGTTGACTTGAGTTCTTAGGGTCGGGCGTATGTCCACCAGACGCGCAGGCAGCCGCGAATGGATAGGTTTGGCCGTCCTGGTGCTGCCCACACTTCTCATCTCCATCGATACAACGGTGCTGACGCTGGCCGTGCCGTCCCTCAGCGAGGACCTGCGGCCCAGCGGCACCCAGTTGTTGTGGATCAACGACATCTACGGCTTCCTCATCGCCGGCTTCCTGATCACGATGGGCAACCTGGGTGATCGGTACGGCCGGCGCAAAGTCCTGCTGATCGGCGCGGCGGCGTTCGCCGGGGCATCGCTGCTCGCGGCGTTCGCACCTAGCGCCGAGTTGCTGATCGTGGCGAGGGCGCTCCTCGGGGTGGCGGGGGCCACGCTGATGCCGTCCACGATGTCGCTGATCCGCAACATGTTCCACGATCCGGTCCAGCGCACCACCGCCATCAGCGTGTGGATGGCGGGTTTCACCGGCGGCCTGGTGGTCGGCCCGCTCGTCGGCGGGTTGCTGCTTGAGCACTTTTCGTGGGGGGCGGTGTTCCTGCTCAACGTGCCGGTCATGGTGATCCTGCTGGTGCTCGGGCCGCTGCTGCTGCCCGAGTATCGGACAGCGGCCTCAGGCCCCGTCGACCTGGCCAGTGTGGCCCTGTCGGTGTCGGCCGTGCTTCTCGTGATCTACGGGGTGAAGGAGATCGCCGCCTACGGGCCGAGCGTTGTCGCCCTTCTTGTGCTCGCCGCCGGGGTTGTGCTCGGGGTGGTGTTCGTCCGGCGCCAGCGCGGGCTCGCCGACCCGCTGCTCGACATGCGGTTGTTCTCGGTGCCGAGGTTCAGGGCCGCGCTCGGCGTGCTGACCCTGGTCATCCTCATCGGGCCGGTCGTCGGGCTGCTCTCCGGGCAGTATCTTCAGCTGGTCGTCGGGCTGTCGCCGTTCCAGGCGGGGCTGGTGACGCTCGCCCCGGCCGCCGCCATGCTGGTGGGTTTCGCGCTGGCTCCGATGCTGGCCAAGCGGTGGAACGCCGGGTTGTTGTCGGCCGGCGGGCTGCTCGTCGCGGCGCTGGGGCTGTCGCTGATCGGGTTCGTCGGGGGTTCCGGCCGGGATCTGTGGCTGATTCTCGCCGGGCAGACGTTGTTCTTCCTCGGTGCGTCACCGCTGATGGTGCTCGGTATCGACATGGTGGTCGGGGCGGCGCCGCCGGAACGTTCCGGTTCGGCGGCGGCTTTGTCGGAGACCGTGCAGGAGTTCGGCGGGGCTCTTGGGCTGGCGGTCTTCGGCACGGTGGCGACAGCCGTCTACCGGATGGGCTTCGCCGTACCCGAGGGAGTGTCCGGGCAGGTCGCGGCGGCGGCGCACGACACCCTCGGCGGGGCGGTCGCGGCGGCCGCCTCCCTGCCGGGGGAGGCGGGAGCGGCACTGGCCGCGGCGGCCAAGGCGGCGTTCGCCGGCGGGGTGCGGGTGTCGATAGTGGCGGCGGCGCTTGTGGTGGTGGCCGCGGCGGTGCTGGCCGCCGTGGCGTTGCGCCGCGCGGCGGGGGAGGAGAAGGAGGAGGTGCGGGAGTCTGCCAAAGAGAGTGTTGCATAGGAAACTTTCCTAATTAATACTGAGAGTGCACTTCGCAACGTTCCAGATCAGAGCCACCTTTTCGCCCGGCGGCGGGAGCCGCCGCATCCCCCGGTTCCTGGAGGTTCACCGTGTTCCGACGTGCGCTCGCCACTACGGCGGCAGCCGCCCTCACCGCCATCGCGACACTGACCGTCGCCACCCCCGCCCAGGCGGAGGTCGACATGGTCGCCAGCCCGCTCTACCTCGGCGACTACTGCCGCTCCCAGGTCCACAGCAGTGCGGGCATCGGCTTCTACTACGGCGGATCGGTGGAATGCCACAGCTTCGCCAGTGGAGGCGGCCTGGCCTACGTCGGATCGGGTTCGCCCTGGTCGGCGTGCGCGTGGTACAGAACGCCGCCGGTGATCCGCATCCGCACCGTGGTCGGCGGTGCCCTGGGCTGCACATATGCCTATTAGGCGGAACGTGGGAGTGCCTGCTCCCCGATCAGGGGCAGGCGCGGAGGGGAGTACGGCTAAGCCGCGTTGAGCGGGTGCCTGCTCCCCGATCGGGGGCAGGCGCCCTCATTCAGCGGTGTCACGTGGGCAGGGTGATCTTGTCTAGGCGCAGGGCGAGCAGCCAGGCCGCGCCGGGCAGGGCCATCAGCGCGCCGAGAACCGGCAGGAGAAGGCCGGGGCCGAGGAGGTCCAGCAGGGCGCCGGAGGCGACCGCGGAGATGCCCAGGCTGAGGGTCGCCACGGCACTCCACAGCGACACGACCCTGCCGCGCACGGAGTCGGGTGCGTTGTCGAGGAGGGCCGCCATCGAGGCTGGGCCGTACAGGACGTTGGCGGCGGCCGCGACGGCCCAGACCAGCAGGGTCGGTCCGATGCTCGCGGGGAGGCCCAGCGCGGCGACGAGTACGCCCTCGCAGACACAGGACCACCCGATCACGACGAGTCTCCCCCGGGCGGGCAGGCGGGCGAGGCGGGGGGCGGTGGTCAGGAGCACCGCGGCGCCGGTGATGCCCTGGACGGTGTAGAACCAGCCGACGCCACCGTCCCCCAGGCGGTGCACCTGGGTGGCCAGAAAGGTCATGGTGGTGAGGGTGCCGCCGAGGCCGAGGCAGAAGACGGCCTCCAGGGTCAGCAGCGCACTCACCACGCGGTTGCGGCGTGCGGCGTCGAGTCCCTCGCGGAAGGCGCCGAAGCCGCGCGCCGCCTGGGGTGAGGTGTCGCCCCGGCGGGCGCCGCGGTGCACCTTGGCCGTGAAGAGGAACGAGACGGCGAAGGACAGCGCGTTGACCACGAAGGCCCAGCGCCAGCCGATCAGGGCGACGGCCGCCGCTCCGGCGAGACCGCCCACGGCCTGAAAGAGCAGCCCGTTGACCTGGACTGCGGCGGAGTAGAGCACATATTCGCCCGGCCGTACCAGCGAGGGCATCCACGCGTTGCGCGCGGCCTGGAAGACGTATCCGGTCGCGGCCGAGGCGAAGGTCAGCAGGTAGACCAGCCAGACCGTCGCCGGGCTGTCGGCGAGGAGGAAGGCCAGGGCGAGCAGGGCCATGGCCACGTCGCCGGCCAGCATGACGGTGCGGCGGTCGAGGCGGTCGGCGAGCACGCCGCCCCAGGCGCCGAAGACGACACCCGGCAGATAACGCACCGCCAGGGAGGCGCCGGCGGCGAGTGCGGCCCCGGTGTGCTCGTAGATCATGGCGAACACCGCGACCGAGGTGAACCAGCCGCCGCACACGCTGACCAGGTTGCCCCACCACAGCAGCCGGAAGTCGCGATTGCCGGCCATCAGAGCGAGGAGTCCGTCCGCCACGGGAGGCGGAGAGTGGGCTTTGGTGTGATCCACGCCGATTTAAGGTACATCAAAAGGAAAGTGAAAACCATTACCAAAAAGCCATAGACGATGGTTATCGTTTCCCCGTATGGTCTGGGTGATCGCCCGCCGACCCCGTCGGGGGGCTCCGCAAAGCGTGAGGAGGTGAATCGATGAAGGTGAAGAAGCTGAAGGTCTCGCAGGTCCGCGTCAGCGTGCACTCGAGCAACCACGCGACCGTGGCCCGCTCCGCCCTCGCCTGGCGCTAAGGACCGACGGTTCGCTGATGACCGCAGGTCCTGACCCGCGTGGGGGCACGCTCGAACCGCGCCCCCACGCGGGACTGCCAACGTAGTCCAGAAAGGACGGATCGCGCGATGCACGCCCTGGTCGGCGGCACCTCGTTCGTGCCGACGGAGGACGGCTGGCTCGTCCACACCCCGCAAGAGGACTTCCTCACCATCGAGCTTGACGCCGCGCACGCCGCTCCGCTTTCCGAACTGCTCTCCGGGGACGGCCCCGACGCCGCCGAGCTGCTGGAGGTGCTCGGCCGCGAGGGCGTCCTGGCCGCCCCCGCTCCGCCCCGGCCAGAAGGCGACGTGGTCGTGTGCGGGGAAGGCCCGCTCTTCCAGGTTCTGCCCGCTCTTCTCGCCGACGTCGGCCTGCCGGTGCGCAGTCTTCCCCTCGCCGCCCCTCCCGCGGTCGGCGAGCTCGAAGCCCTGACCGGGGTCGCTGTGCTCGTCGTGGTGGCCTCGCGGCTGCTCGACGCCCGGCTGAGGGAGGTCGACGAGCACTGCCGCGCCCGTCGCCTGCCCTGGCACCTCGGATTCGCCGAGGGCCGCCGCTGGTACACCGGGCCCTTCCACACCGGCCCCGGCACCCCGTCCTACCGTGACCTGCGCCTGCGCCGCCTGGCCGCCTCGCCCTGGCCGCAGGAGCTGGCCGCCTACTGGAGCTGGCTGGACGCGGGCGGACTTCCCCAGCCCGACCCCGCCGCGCCGATCGGCGCCTGCACGGCTGCCGCGCTCATCACCGCGGACCTGCGCGCCTTCCTCCACGGCGAGACCCCGAACGGCGTCGGCGCGCACATGGGGGCGGACCCCGCCACGGGGGAGGTCCGCCGCCACACCGTCATGGCCGTCCCCGGCGACCTGCTGATGCTGAAGGCGCCGTGATCTCCGTCGACGTGGCGATCCCCGGCGCCGGCGGGGGGCGTCTTCCGGCCGACATCTTCCTCCCCGTGAGGCTGCCCGCCCCCGTGGTCGTCGTCCGCACGCCCTACGGCACACCTCCGCTGTGGCCCGAGGCCGAGGTCCTGGCCGATGAGGGCGTGGCGGTGGTCCTGCAGGACCTGAGGGGCCGCTACCGCGCGGACGGGGAGTTCGTCCCCGGCGCCGACGAGAGCGCCGACGGCCACGCGGTCCTCGACTGGGCCGCCCGGCAGAGCTGGTCGGACGGCACCGCCCTGCTGTACGGCACCGCCTACGAGGCCTACGCGGCATGGTGCGCGGCCGACCACCCGTCGGTGTGCGGGATCGTCAGCCGGCAGCCCTGGCCCGGCGGGGCACCCGCCGTGGACGAGGAGCTGTGGTGGCGCACCGAGCTCGGCACGGGGCGCCACCTGCGGCCCGGCCTGTACGACCTCGCGCTGGCCCGCGACCCGGACCTGCGCGGCGTGCTCGCCGACCCCGCGAGCTGGCCGGTCCCGCTCGGCCCCTGGCCGCCCACGCCCAGCAGCTGGAAACCGCAGTCGCGCAGGGCCCTGGCCCGGGCACGCAAGGTCGCGATCCCAAGCCTCCACCTGGGAAGCTGGTATTGCGGCTCGGCGACCACATCCCTGCGGCAGGGCGCGCTCGCCCGCAGGGCGACCGTGCTGATCGGCGGATGGGCGTCGCCGCTGACCCACCGGCTGCAGCCGGACTGCGCCCTGGCGGTGCCCGAGGGCGACGACCCCCGCGACCTGGCCGTCTCCTGGCTGGCCGCGCTGGCCGCCAAGGGCGACCCGCTCGCCGTCACCGGCGACCGCCTCCTCACCCTGGGCGCGGGGCGGTGGGACGACACCAGCCCGCTGCCGCCCGCCGGGCCCACCCGCGCCCCGGTCCCGGTCCGGCCGCGCCGCCGCCGGCACACTCTGCGCCACGACCCCCGCGACCCCCACCCCTCCCTCCCGCACTCGGCCGACCTCGCGGGACTCGGCGACCGGGACGACGTCGTACGGCTGACCACCGGGCCACCCCTTCGCTGGCACGGCGTCGTGTCGCTGAACTGCCGCGTCACCGCGGACGCACCGGCCGAGCTGGTCGCGACGCTGGTCCACGAGCGGCCGGGAGGCACGCGCGTGCGCCTGTGCGACGGGACCACGCCGCTTCGCCCCGGAGCCCAGACGGTGGTGCTGCGCCTGGCCCCCGTCGCCGTGGAGCTCCCCGAGGGACATCTGGCGCACCTGGAGCTCACCGTGGGCCGCCACCCCCGCCACCGCGCACCCGACCGGCCCGTCACCCTCGCCGTCTCACTCGATCCCGACACAGCACTGCGCGTGCCCAGGCCGCGAGAGGAGAACCCGTGAACCCCCCGGAGACAGCGCCGGCGCAGGACCCGGCTGACGATCTGGTGGACGAGCGCACCGGGCTCATCACCCGGGTCGACCGGGCCGAGCGGCAGCCGTGGTGGCCGCGCGGCCTGGACATCTGCTCGGCCTCGGTGGGGGCGATCTCCCACCACCTGCCCTGGCACGCCGACCGCGTCTCGACCGGCACCGCCTTCAACGACCCGGAGCACGCCAGGATCGCCGCGATCGGCGAAGCCGTCGAACGCTACTGCGGCAACTTCGTCCCGGCCGGGCTGCGCCGCGCCTCCTACACGGAGCTCCTCGACGCCGGGGAGCGGGCCGTCGACCCCGGCTCCCTCGCGCTCTACTCGCAGGCGCAATACGCCGAGCCGGGGTGCCCGTTCACCGTATTCACCGCGGACCTGCCCGTGCTGTGGACTGAGGGGGTCACGCTCGGCGGCGGGTCGGGCGGGGACGAGGAGGCCGTGTGGGTGCCCGCCTCGCTCACCTACGTCAACTACTTCCAGCCTCCGCGTGAAGCCGAGCCGCCCACCAACTTCGCCGTGCTCGCCGGCATCGCCGCGGGCCCCGACCTGAGAGGGGCGCGCACCGCCGCCCTGGAAGAGATCATCGAACGCGACGCGACCGTGATCTGGTGGGCCAACCACCTGCCGGCCACGCCCGTGGACCTGAACGACGCGCGCCTGGCCCACCTCCTGCGTCCCGCCCCCCACCTTGGGCACGGCTGGGGGCACGCCCCGGGCACAGGCGAGGAGCTGAGCTACCGGGTCGTGGCCATCCCCACCGTCTTCGACGTGTCCGTCATCGGTGTCCTGCTGCGCGACGAGGTGCTGGACCTCACGGTGCTGGGGGTAGCCGCCCGCCCCGACCCCGCCGCCGCCGTCGCTAAGGCCCTGGCAGAGGCGGTCACCCTGCGGATATACGCCCTGGGACTGCTCGAACCGGACGGCGTGATCTGGCAGGCGGTCGCCGACGGCTATCTGAGCACCGGCCTGTTCCACCCCCACCGCGCCGACCGCGCCTACGCCGCCTCCTACCGCGACGACTTCCGCGACGTGGCCGACCTGGCCTGCCACAGCCAGATATGGCTGGACCCCGCGATGGCCGGGCACCTCGCCCCGATCACCGCCGACGTCCCTCCCGTCTCCCTGGCGGAACTGCCCGTGGTGGCCGGTGACCCCTACCTCGCCTACCTCGGCCGTCTGGCGTCCGCGGGGCTGCAGGCGCACGCCGTCGACCTCACCACACCCGATCTCGCCGCCACCGGCATCCGGGTCAGCCGGGTCGTCGTCCCCGGCGCCTACTCCAACGCCCCCGCGGCCTTCCCCTTCCTCGGCGGCACCCGGTTGTACGACGACCCGGTCCGGCTGGGGCTCAGGGCACACGCCCTGGCGGAGGCCGACGTCAACCTCGTCCCGCTCCCGCACACGTGAGGCCCGCCATCTCCCCTCTCTCCGTCCTCGCCTGCGACGAACGCAGCGGGCTGGTCAGCCGAATGGCGCGACGCCGCAGCCACGGCGTGCTGCACACCACGACCGCACTCCTCGCCGACACCGCGGCGTTCGCCCTCCCGCCGGGCAACCCCACCGTCGGCGGAGCCTCCTTCAGCGATCCGGCACGCGCCAGCGCCCGAGCGCTGGGGGAGGCCGTCGAGAGATACGCGGGGCACCTCGTCGCCGGCTCCCGGTTGCGCCGCGACACCTGGGAGCGGCTCACGGAGGCCGGTGAGGACGCGGTGGATCCGGAGACGCTCGCGCTGTACGGCGCGGCCCAGTATGAGCGGCCCGGTTTCCCTTTTTGCGGGCTCCGCCGTACCGACGCCGCCGACTGGGTCGCCGGCCGGGACGGCGACGGGGGCACCGTGTGGGTGCCCGCGTCGCTGGTGTGGCTGGCTCCGGGAGAGCACGCGACCGTGAACGGGCGTCCCACCCACCTGCCGATAGCGGCGGGCATCGCCGCCGGGCCCACCTTGCGGGCCGCCGCGGCGGCGGCGCTGGCCGAGGTGCTGGAGCGGCACGCTCTGGCGACGGCCTGGCACGGCGTGAGCGGCTTTCCCCGGCTGCCGGGCCCGCCCCTGCCGCTTCCCGCGGGCGCACGGCTGAGCTGGCACGCCGTGCCGAACCTGCTGCGGGCGCCTGTGGTGCTGTGCCTCGCGCGGAGCGACGATGGCCTGCTCGGAGTGGGCTGCTCACTGTCGCCCACCGCCGGCGCCTCCGCCCGCAAGGCCGCCGCCGAGGCGCTGCAGTCGCTCGACGCCCTCGCGGAGGTCGTTGCCGGCATCCCCGAATGGGAGCGTCCCCGCGGCGCGCTCATGCCCCACCGCGCCGACCGCCGCTACGCCGACTCCTACGCCGCCGACCTGAGCGACGCCACCGACCTGATGTGCACTTTGCAGCTTCTCGCCGACCCGCGCGTCGCAGAACCGGTGGCGGCCCGGATCCTGACGCCGCCGCCGTACGGCGAAGCCTCCGTGTCCGGGGCCGGGCAGGACCTGTGGGACCCCTACCCGGCCCTGGCCGATCGGGGACTGCGGCCGATCACCGTGGACCTGACCACCCCCGACCTCGCGTCCGCCGGGTGGGCGGTCGCCCGCGTGGTGGTTCCAGGGCTGCGGTCCACGGGACCCGCCGCCTTCCCCTTCCTCGGCGACGGCGCCGACCCCCTGCCCGCGGTCCGCGACCTGCTGCCGGTTCCCCATGCCTGAACCGGCGCCTGCCAAACCCAGCACATGAAAGAGAGACAACGCACGATGATGAAACCGAGGCCGATCGCGGCCGTGGCGCTCGCCGCGGTCCTGCTCGCCGGCTGCGGCGCGAGTCCCGGCGGCGGGGGCGCGGACACCCCGGCGGCCCCGGCCGCCGGGCCCGCCGGCGGGGGAGAGGTGAGCGTCGCCAACTGCGGAGACACCTACGCCTACAGCACGCCACCCGCGAGGGTCGTCACCTCCAGCACGGTCGCCACGGAGGTCATGCTCGCTCTCGGGCTGAAGGACCGGATGGCGGGCACGGTCGCGGCGAAGGACATCATGCCGGAATACGCCCCCGATCTGGCCGGGATCAAGGTCGTCGCCGAGTCGGCCTTCCCGCCGCCCTCCAAGGAGGTCGTCTACTCGGTCAACCCCGACCTGGTGGTGAGCGGCTACCCGGACGACTACGGGCCCAAGGCTCTCGGCGACCGGGCGCAGCTGCGAAAGGACGGCGTCAACACCTACCTGCTGTCGGGGAGCTGCCCGGGGCACCGCGCGAAAGTCGACGACACCTACACCGACCTGCGTGAACTCGGAAAGATCTTCAAGGTGGAGGCCAAAGCCGGTCAACTGGCCGCCGCCTTGAAGGCCGAGGTCGACGCGGTCGTCCCGCGCGATCCCGCGGTGCGGGTGTTCGACTACGCCGGAGGCAAGGAGAAGCCGCAGACGTCCGGCTCGGCCGCGCTCTCCGGCGACCTGTTCGAGCGGGCCGGAGGGAAGGACATCTTTCCCGAGGTCACCAGGTTCGGCCAGGTGAGCTGGGAGGAGGTCGTCAAACGCGACCCCGAGGTCATCGTCGTGGAGGACCAGGTCTTCGAACCCGCCGGCAAGTCGATCGCCTGGATGCGCTCATATGGGCCGATCCGCGATGTGACCGCGGTTAAGGAGAACCGTTTCGTCGTCGTGCCGGTGAACGACCTGCAGCCCGGTCTGCGAAGTGGCCGTGCCCTCAAGACCCTGGCCGAGGGCTTCGCCCGGTGACGCGCGAGTGAAGACCGGCGTCAGCGCTCCGGAGCTCGCCGCCGCGGGCTCCCGCCGTACCGGCCGGAGGCGGCTCACGCTGTCGGCGGCCCTGGGGCTGCTCGCCCTGGGCCTCGCCCTCTCGCTGGTCGCGGCGGTGGGGCTCGGCCCGGTGGCGATCCCGTTCACCGAGGTCTGGGGCATGATCGCGGACGCGGTGCGTTCCGACGCCGCGACCGGGCCGCTGGCGACCATCGTGCTCGACATCCGGCTTCCCCGCGTCCTGCTGGGCGCGGTGGTCGGCGCCGGGCTCGCGGTCACCGGGGCGGTGATGCAGGGGGTGCTGCGCAATCCCCTCGCCGACCCCTATCTGATCGGGGCCAGCTCGGGGGCCTCGCTTGGAGCCGTCGTCGTCCTGCTGTCGGGCGCCTCGTGGTTCGGCCTGCTGACCCTCCCGCTTTCCGCCTTCATCGGAGCGATGGCGACGTTCTCCGCGGTCGTGCTTCTCGCCCGCAGAGGCGGTCAGCTCGCCACCACCCGCCTCATCCTGTCGGGTGTCGCCGTCGCGGCCCTCGCCGAGGCCCTGACCAGCTTCATCGTCCTAACCTCACCGGAGGCGCAACTGCGCTCGGCGCTGTTCTGGACGCTGGGCGGGCTGTCCGGAACGCAGTGGCGCGACCTGTGGATCCCCGCCGCCGTCGTCGTGTGCGCGGCAGGGTGGTTCTGGATGCGCGCGGCGCTGCTCAACGCGCTCGTCCTGGGCGAGGAGGGCGCCACCAGCCTCGGTGTCGAGGTGAACCGGGTCCGGTGGCGGCTGATCGTGGTCACCGCGGTCACGGTGGGCGCGGTCGTCTCCGTCAGCGGAGGCATCGGGTTCATCGCGCTCATGGTGCCGCATGCCGTACGGATGATCGTGGGTGGCGACAACCGGTGGGTGCTGCCGATGAGCGCCTTCGGCGGGGCGCTGCTCCTGGTGTGGGTGGACGTCGGCGCACGCCTGCTCAACCAGCCCGACGAGATCCCCATAGGCGTCATCACCGCCGTGCTCGGCGCCCCCTTCTTCCTCGCGCTCCTCGCACGCGCCGATCGGAGAGCCCTGACATGACCGAGCCGGCGGCACTGCGCATCGACGACGTGCACTGGGCGCCCGGCGGCAAACCCGTCCTGCGCGGCGTCAGCCTCACCGTGGAACCCGGCGAGGTGGTCGGGCTCCTCGGCCCCAACGGCAGCGGCAAGTCCAGTCTGCTGCGGTGCGCCTACCGCCGTCAGAGGCCCGACCGCGGTGCGGTCCACCTCGACGGCGCCGACATCTGGCGCACCCCCGCCATGCGGGTCGCCCGGCGGGTCGCCGCCGTGACCCAGGACGCTCCGGCGGACCTCGAAAACCACGTCGAGCAGATCGTCGCGCTCGGCCGCACGCCATACCTCGGCGCGCTGGGCCGGCTGACGGCCGGGGAACGTAGCCTCATCGGGGCGGCGATGGCACGCTGCGAGGTCGCCCACCTGGCGGGACGTTCATACGCGAGCCTGTCGGGCGGCGAACGCCAGCGCGTGCAACTCGCCCGGGCGCTGGTGCAGGAACCTGGGCTGCTCATCCTGGACGAACCCACCAACCACCTGGACCTCCGGCACCAGGTCGAACTGCTGGGGCTGATCGGCGAGCTGGGCGTGACCGTCGTGGCCGCCCTGCACGACCTGCAACTCGCCGCGGCGGCGTGCGACCGCCTGGTGGTCCTGCACGACGGCCACCTGGTCGCGGAAGGCGACCCCCGCGAGATCGTGACCGAGCGGCTGCTGGCGGAGGTGTACGGCGTCGCCGCCGAGGTGAGCCGCGGCGGCGACGGGCTGCCCCGCCTCAGCCTTCCCCTGCCCCCGAAGCGGGGCGAGGGGGGCCGGGCGGCGTGCCGGGATGAGGCGGCCTCTGCCTGAGCGTCGCCCCGGAGATCAGGAGTCCCTGACCGGAGGCGGCACTGAATTGCCGGCGGGCGGATGCCGATTTTGAGAACGCCGTTTCTTGAAATGCAACCGAATCGGCTGCAGGCGTAATGCGCTTATAGCTTAATATGCTCGCGGCGAAATTCCGTTTAACTTGAAAGAATTGGCCGACAGCGAAAAGGTGATGTCGCCTCAAGGGGTGAGGGTTATCGTCGATCCACATCAGCGGGAGGAAACCCGAAGGCGCTTATCGAAGAACAGGCGACCCCTATGCAAGAAACATGGCCCATTCGAGCGCGTGCCCTGGAGGCGCCGCCTGAGACCGTGATGCGGCAGCTCCAGGAGCGGCTTCTCCGCAGGCGCATCGTCTTCCTCGGGCAGGAGGTCGACGACGACATCGCCAACCGCCTCTGCGGTGAGTTGCTGCTGTTGAGCGCGGAGGACCCCGAGCGGGACATCTACCTCTACATCAACTCGCCAGGCGGCTCGGTGACGGCCGGGATGGCGATCTACGACGTGATGCAGTTCATCCCCAACGACGTGGCGACGGTCGCGATCGGGTTGGCGGGGTCGATGGGGCAGGTGCTGCTGACCGCCGGGGCTCCCGGCAAACGGCATGCTCTGCCGTACTCGAGGATCATGATGCACCAGCCGTCGGGCGGCATCGGCGGCACTGCGGCGGACATCGCCATCCAGGCCGAGCACATGCTCTATGTCAAGCAGGTGCTGGCCGAGCGCATCGCCTTCCACAGCGGGCAGACGGTGGAGCAGGTGCGCGCCGACTGGGATCGGGACCGGTGGTTCAGTGCCGCCGAGGCCAGGGACTACGGGCTGGTCGACCACATCGCGGCGCAGGCGACGTCCTTGACGGCGCCCCTGCCGGCGCGCGGCGAGTCCTGAGGAGATGACGGTGTTTGAAAACCGCCATGTGCTTCCCTCGTTTGTCGAGCGCACGACCTATGGCGTCAAGGAAACGAGTCCTTACAACAAGCTGTTCGAAGACAGAATTATCTTTCTGGGCGTGCAGGTCGACGACACGTCGGCCAACGACGTGATGGCTCAGCTGCTCACGTTGGAGTCGATGGACCCCGACCGGGATATCAGTCTCTACATCGATTCGCCGGGCGGTTCTTTCACGTCGATGCTCGCGATTTATGACACCATGCAATACATCCGGCCGGAGGTGCAGACGTTCGTCCTCGGGCAGGCGGCCTCGGCCGCGGCTGTTCTGCTGGCGGCGGGTGCGCCTGGGAAGCGGTTTGCGTTGCCGCATTCGCGGATTCTGGTCCATCAGCCGTGGACCGAGGGCGGGCGTGGCAGCGGGAGCGACCTGGAGATCCAGGCTCGCGAGATCCTGAGGCTGCGGGATCTGCAGAACGACTTGTTGTCGCGGCACACGGGCCGCCCACTCAACAAGATCGCGAGCGACCTTGAGCGAGACAAGATCATGACGGCGGAGGAGGCCAGGGTGTACGGCCTGATCGACGACGTCGTCGTCTCCAGGAAACGCCGGCCGAAGGGGTGAGTCACTCCCTTCCCATCTTCCAGCCTGGCTTGTTGTCCCAGGTCAGGCGGGGTAGGGGAGGGATATGACCGTGACCAGATTTCAAGATTTTCCGCTTGCCGACCGGGATCGGGAGTGGGACGGGGACAGCGCCGAGCAGCGTGTGCGGAAGTGGGCGGGAGCCGAGGACGAACCCAACGCCGCCTACCGCGACGCCCACGTGTGGTACGACGGCGAGAAGCCGGAGAACTTCACGAGCTACAAGCTGTTGTTCGCCGACGTGATCGGCGGTGAGCTCAAGGCCGTGCCCAGGGCCGTCATGGCGGCGGGCAACGTGATGCAGGGCGGCAGGGGCGGGGTCGACCTGCCGCCGGGCGATATCGACCGGGTCAAGAATCACCTGGCGCGCTATTACCAGAAGATGGGCGAGACCGCTCCCTGGGACCGTTAGCCGACCGGGGCCGGAAGGCAGGCGTTCGGCCCGCCCGGGCGGGCCGGGCGGGCCGAGGGGGTCCTATCGCTGACCCGCCGGGACCGGTGGGGGCTCGGGCTGCCGGGCCTCGTCAGACCCGTCGTCCGTACCATCCGTTGTGTCCGGGTGGTGGCTGTCGGTGAAGGTGCTCTCGTCGAACGGTGCGCGGCCGGACAGGACCTCGGCGGCGCGGGCGGAGTCGAGTTCCTTGGTCCACGCCCCGAGGAGTATGGCGGCCACCGCGTTGCCGGCGAAGTTGGTGAGCGCCCGGGCCTCGGACATGAAGCGGTCGATGCCGACCACCAGGCCCACGCCGTCCACCAGGTCGGGCCGGTTCGACTGGAGGCCGCCGGCGAGGGTGGCCAGGCCGGAGCCGGTCACGCCCGCTGCGCCCTTGGAGGCGATGATCATGAAGAGGAGCAGCGAGACCTGCTCGCCGAAGGAGAGCGGCACGCCGGTGGCGCCGGCGACATACAGCGTGGCCATCGTGAGATAGATCGCGGTCCCGTCGAGGTTGAAGGAGTAGCCCGTCGGTACGGCGATGCCGACCACAGGGCGGCTCACGCCGAGATGCTCGAGTTTGGCGATCAGCCTCGGCAGCGCCGACTCCGACGACGACGTCGACAGGATGAGAAGGAACTCCCGGCCCAGGTAGCGCAGCAGCCGGATCAGGTTGATCCTCGTCGTGGCCCACAGCAGCGGCCCGAGGACCAGGAAGACGAACAACGCGCAGGTCACGTAGAAGCCGAACATGAGGACCGCGAGGCTCGTGAGGGCGTCGACGCCGACCGCGCCCACCACGGCGGCGATCGCGCCGAAAGCCCCCACGGGGGCGGCCCACATGATCATGCCGAGGATGCGGAAGACGAGCCGCTGAATGTGCGCGACGCCCTTGAGGATGGGAGCGGCGGCCTTGTCGCCCATGGTCTGCAGCGCGCACCCCGTGAACAGGGCCACGAGGAGGGTCTGCAAGACCTGCCCCTCGGTGAAGGCCGACAGCAGCGACGTCGGGATGATGCCGAGCAGGAAGTCCGTGGTGCTGGTCTCACCGCCCTTGGCGGCCTCGGTCTCGGCCGCCTTGCGTGCCTCGTCGGTGAGGGTGAGGCCCTCGCCCGGGTGCAGCATGTTGCCCACGACGAGCCCGATGGCCAGCGCGACCGTGGACATAAGCAGGAAGTAGCCGATCGCGAGGCCGCCGACCTTGCCGACCTTGGCCGCGCTGGCGACCGACCCCACGCCCAGCACAATGGTGCAGAAGATGATCGGGCTGATCATCATTTTGATCAGGTTGACGAAGGCGGTGCCGAGCGGCTTCAGCGCGGTGCCGAAGTCGGGAGCCATCAGCCCGACGGCGATCCCGGCCAGCACGGCGGCGATGACGGCGAGATACAGGTAATGCGTCCTGTCTCGGCGAGGTGGTGTTGGCGTCGTCACTCGACTCTCCCTGGCGATGCGGCACAACCACAAAGGGCCGTGACAAAGCGGGTCGTGTGGAGCGACTATGCGAGGTCAGTGTGAGGTGAGTCACCATTGCGTAAGTTTCGTGCATCCAGACCACGGCCTGAGGAATCTGGAGAAGACATGCCGCGCATGCCCCGACCGGCCCAGTGGAGTGTGGCCGGGCAAGTGCTGCTCATGCAGATCGTCGTCGTGTCCGTCACCGTCGCCGGCGGCATCCTTCTCACCCTCTACAACACCAGGGAGCTGCTGGCCGACGAGGCCGGGCGGGCCGCCAAGGCGGTGGCGATCAGCGTGGCGGACTCGCCGTCGGTGATCACCGCCCTGGCCGGTCCGGACCCCTCGAAAACGCTCCAGCCATACGCCGAACGCACCCGCCGCGAGGCGGGCCTGGACTTCATCACCATCATGAGTACGGCAGGCATCAGATACACCCATCCCAATCCCGGGCAGATCGGTAAGCCCTTCCTCGGCAACACCGCTCCCGCCCTCGCCGGTCACGCCTTCACCGAGCAATTCACCGGCACGCTCGGTCTGTCCGTACGCGCCGTCGCGCCGGTGCGCGGAGAGGACGGGGCCGTCCGCGGGATGGTAAGCGCGGGCACGACGGTCAAGCGCATCGGCGACAGGTTCCGCGAGCAGGCGGGGGTGGCCGGGCTGACCGGACTGCTTGGACTGTCGGTGGGCGGTGTGGGAACGGTGCTGGTGAGCTCCCGCCTGCGCCGCCAGACCCGCGGGCTCGACGCCGCGGAGCTCACCCGCATCTACGAGCACCACGACGCGATCCTGCACGCCGTGCGCGAAGGGCTGCTGCTCATCGACGCCGAGCGCCGGTTGACGCTGTGCAACGACGGGGCCCGTGCACTGCTCGGCCTGGCCGCAGGCGTGGAGGGCGGGCACGTGTCCGGCCTGCCGCTGGCGAGGTCGCTGATCGACCTGCTGACCGGCGGCGAGGAACGCACCGACGAGATCCACCTCACCGGTGAGCGTGTCCTCGTGGTCAACATGGCCCCTGTGCGCTCCGGCTCCCGCCGCCTTGGCTATGTGGTGACATTGCGCGACCACACCGAGTTGCAGGACCTCGCCGGCCGGCTCGACGCCGCCCACGGCTTCACCGAGTCGCTCCGCTCCGCCGCGCACGAGTCGGCCAACCGGCTGCACACCGTCGTCACCCTGATCGAGCTGGGCCGAACCGAGCAGGCCGTGGCCTTCGCCACCGCGGAACTCGCGACCGCGCAGCAGCTGACCGACAAGGTGGTCGGCGCCGTACGCGAACCCGTGCTGGCCGCCCTCCTGCTCGGCAAGACCGCTCAGGCCGACGAGCGGGGAGTCGAACTGTCGATCACACCGGACAGCGAACTCGACGACGTCGGCCTCGACGGGCGCGATCTGGTCACCATCCTCGGCAACCTCGTCGACAACGCCCTCGACGCCGCCGTCACCGGCGGCAGCCCCGCCCGCGTGCGCGTCACCCTCCGCGCGGACGCCGGCGAGGTCCTTATCCGCGTGGCCGACAGCGGCCCCGGCCTCGGCGAACGTGAGGCGGCGGACGCCTTCCGCCGCGGCTGGACCACCAAGGCCGACGGCCGCGGCCTCGGCCTCGCCATGGTGGGCCAGGCGGTCCGCCGCCTCGCCGGGACCATCGAGGTGGAGAGGGAGGAGGGCGCGACCTTCACGGTACGGCTACCGCTGCCGGAGCCACCTGAGGAAACGGGAGCCGGGCCTTCGGGGGGCCGCGGTGAGGTCGAGCCCGGGCCTTCTCTGCGGGAAGCCGGGGCTGCGAAGGGCCGCGCGGCCGGGCCGCCCGGCGAAGCGCAGTCGCCACAGGTCGCAGTCGCCGGACATGGGTCCGCGGCCGAGCCCACGGCGGGCCGCGACGTCGGCGCTCCGGAGGGTATCGACGCTGCGCCGTCAAGGGGCATCGAAGCGCTGCCTTCCGATGGGCCGCGCCGCGGGCAGGTCCAGGGAGAGGGGCGCGGGAGAAGCGCTCGGGAGGACACCGGCGCTGCGCCGCCACGAGAAGCCGGCGTCGAGCCCTTCAGCGGACCGGCCCGGGGTGGCGGGGACGGCGACATCGGGTCTTCGGAGGGTGTCGAGACCGGGCCGCCGGGAGGTGGGGCGTGATCTCGGTGCTCATTGTCGAGGACGAGGAGATCTCGGCCGAGGGCAACCGCATCTACGTGGAGCGGGTGCCAGGCTTCCGGGTCGCCGGGATGGCGCGGTCGGGTGGGGAGGCGTTGCGGTTTCTCCGCCGGCATCCCGCCGATCTGGTGCTCCTTGACCTGTATCTACCGGACATGCACGGCTTGGACGTCTGCCGGGCGATGCGTGCCGCCGGGAACCTCTGTGACGTCATCGCCGTGACCTCGGTGCGCGACCTGTCGGTCGTCCGTACCGCCATATCCGTTGGGGTTGTGCAATATGTGCTGAAACCCTTCACGTTCGCCACGCTTCACGACAAGCTCCGGCGCTACGCGGACTTCCGCTCGTCGGTCGGAGGCCAGGGGGAGGCCAGCGGTCAGGGCGAGGTCGACAAGGCGCTGGCCCTGCTCCGGGACACCGCCGGATCGCCGCTGCCGAAGGGCATGACCCAGTCGACGCTGGACGTTGTCGTCACCCGGGTGCGTGAGGCGCCGGAAGGGGTCTCGGCGCAGACCGTCGGAACCGCGGTGGGGGTGTCGAGGGTGACGGCGCGGAGATATCTGGAGCATCTCGTCGACACCGGCGTCGCCAGCCGGGTGCCGCAGTATGGCGGGGTCGGGCGCCCCGAACTGCTCTATCGCATCGTCCCCGTCACGAGGGGGTGAGCCTCGCCCGCCGGTGCGGTGCGAACGGGAGGACGAGGGGTTCTCACGCGGACGGAGAACGGGAGAAGGGCGCGACCCCGGCTGAGAGACGCATCGTCACCGGAGAGCGAGGCGGGACGGAGACCGGGCGAGGGGGCACGGACCCTCGCCCGATTGAGACCCGCCGCCGGGGCGGTGTCCTGATGTCGCCGGGAGGCCGGAGGCTAACAGCGGCTCATGTCGGTGGTCATGTCGATCGTCCACCGCCATGAGTTTTGGTGCTCGCCCCGAGGGGCCACGACCGCCCGATAGTTGGCCAGGGGGAAGTATTGCCGCACGCAGATGGACTGATTGACGCCTGAGCAGTTGTACCAGACCGCCTTGTCGCCGACCTTGTGCGGCCCGCCGCAGGGGCGGGCCGACGCCGAGGTGGTGGCCGACGCGGAGGCGGGGGAGGCCGAGCCGGCCAGGGCAGCGGCGGCCAGCGCCGCCAGTGCCGTGGCCGCCAGTGTCCTGCTGATCATTCCGGTGTCCTTTCTGGAAGGAAGAGACTGATCGAGCCGTCACGTAGTGTAGATGATTGATTACTTTCCGTGTCTGCACTGTCCGATGATGGACACACTCCTCGGGGGCGCAGGTCACCATTCGGCATTCAAGCCGGGCTCATTCACCCTGCACGAGCCCCGTGCTCGCCCCTGCGGGACCACCTGGCCGGCCTCGGCTGCGGCGCCGATGTGGCCCCGCATATCCGTGGCCGGCGCCACCACGTGGCCTTTAAAAGCAGGTCCGATACCCACCCGCCACTTTGTCCTGGTCAGCCCCTCGCAAATGTCGACCGGAAAGGTGCGCTTAAGGTTCTCTTTATGGACTCATATGGCGGTTTCTCCGGATAATTCGGTGGATTGTAGCTCGCGAGCCCTCACCCACCGCGGCCTCGCAACCTCTGTTGTGCTGTCTACGCCGGGTGACGTTGAAGCGCCCGGGCTGAGAAGGGTTGTCCCCTTTATGAAGCGCACCCCCCGCTTGCTTCTCCTGGCAGTGTCATTAATGCTGGCGACCTTGGGCGTCGTCGCCACGCAGACCTCGGCGCACGCCGCCAACCTGCTCGCCAACGCCGGCTTCGAGAGTGGATCCCTCTCCCCGTGGACCTGCTCCGGCGGCCTCGGGTCGGTCGTCGCCACCCCCGCGCGCTCGGGCACCAAGGCCCTGGCCGGCGCGGCGAGCGGCTCCGACAACGCCCGCTGCGCCCAGACGGTGTCGGTGCGGCCCAGCACGACCTACACGGTGAGCGCCTGGGTGCGCGGCAACTACGTCTACCTCGGCGTGGTCGGCGGCACCTCGCGCTGGGCAGCCTCCGCCGCGGACTACACCGAGCTCACGGTCTCGTTCACCACGGGTGCCAGCCAGACCTCGGCCGAGGTCTACCTGCACGGATGGTACGGCCAGGGCACCTACCACGCCGACGACGTCAGCTTCGACGGCGCCCCGGGCCCCTCGCCGTCCCCCTCGGCCTCCCCGTCGAGCTCGCCTTCCCCCTCCACGTCGCCCTCGCCGTCGCCGTCGGCGTCCCCTTCGCCCTCGACCTCCCCTTCAGCCTCCCCGTCCCCGTCGGTGTCGCCGACGAGTGACGTCACCTGCGCGCTGAAGGGCAAGCCCGCCGGCAAGGTCCTGCACGGCTACTGGGAGAACTGGGACGGCGCCGTGAACGGCGTGCACCCGCCGCTCGGCTGGATCCCGATCACCGACTCCCGCATCACGGCCCACGGCTACAACGTCATCAACGCGGCGTTCCCCGTCATCCGCTCGGACGGCACCGTCCTGTGGGAGGACGGCATGGACTCCACCGTCAAGGTCGCCACCCCGGCCGAGATGTGCCAGGCCAAGGCCAACGGCCTGACGATCCTGATGTCGATCGGCGGCGCGACCGCGGGCATCGACCTCAGCTCCGCCACCGTCGCCGACCGGTTCGTCCAGACGATCGTGCCGATCCTCAAGAGGTACAACTTCGACGGCATCGACATCGACATCGAGACCGGCCTCTCCGGCAGCGGCAACATCAACCAGCTCTCGGTCTCCCAGGCCAACCTCATCCGCATCATCGACGGCGTGCTCGCCCAGATGCCGGCCAACTTCGGCCTCACCATGGCCCCCGAGACGGCTTACGTCACCGGCGGCAGCGTCGTCTACGGCTCGATCTGGGGCTCCTACCTCCCCATCATCAAGAAGTACGCCGACAACGGCCGCCTCTGGTGGCTGAACATGCAGTACTACAACGGCAGCATGTACGGCTGCTCCGGCGACTCCTACGCCGCCGGCACCGTGCAGGGCTTCGTCGCCCAGACCACCTGCCTCAACGACGGCCTCGTCATCCAGGGCACCACCATCCGGGTCCCCTATGACAAGCAGGCCCCCGGTCTGCCCGCCCAGGTCGGCGCGGGCGGCGGCCACATGGCGCCAGGCCTGGTCTCCCAGGCGTGGAACAGCTTCAACGGCCAGCTCAAGGGCCTTATGACCTGGTCCATCAACTGGGACGGCTCGAAGGGCTGGACCTTCGGCGACAACGTCAAGGGTCTGCAGGGCCGCTAAGGCACCGCCGTACAAAGCCGGGTGAAGGCCACTTCTGATCTACAGGGTGGCCTTCCCCGGAACTTCTCCGCAGAAATGTGCATCCAATCCTGCGACGCACATTGAAACGGGGGACGGAAAGCATGGCGACACCGCTAATCGACGGGGATCCACAGCGGCTCGGCGACTATTGGCTGGCGGGCCGCTTGGGCGCCGGCGGACAAGGAGTGGTTTACGAGGCATACGGTTCGGACGGCCATCGGGTGGCCATCAAGGTGCTGCATGGGGATGCGGCGGCGGACCCGGACCTGCGGGGGCGGTTCGGGCGGGAGGCGGCGGCGGCGCGACGGGTGGCGTCGTTCTGCACCGCCGCGGTGATCGGCGCCGAGCTCGACGGGGCACGGCCGTACATCGTCAGCGAGTTCGTGGAGGGCGTCAGCCTGCGCACAGCGGTCGCGGGGGGCCGCAGGTTCGCGGGTGCCGACCTCCACCGGCTCGGTACGGCTGTCGCCACCGCCCTGACCGCCGTCCACGAGGCCGGGGTGATCCACCGGGACATGAAGCCCGACAACGTGCTGATCGGCCCGGACGGGCCGCGTGTCATCGACTTCGGCATCGCCCGCACCCTGGAGATGTCGCTGACCGCGACCGGGATGGTGGCGGGCACGCCGACGTACATGGCGCCGGAGGTGTTCACGGGGCAGCGGGCCGGGCCGCCGGCGGACGTGTTCGCCTGGGGCGGCATCATGCTGTTCGCCGCGACCGGGGAGGACCCGTTCGAGGCGGAGAGCCTCGGCAGTGTGATGCACCGGGTGCTGACGTCCGACCCCGACCTGACGCCGCTGCCCGTCTCGATGCGGTCCCTGGTGGGCGCCGCGCTCGCCAAGGACCCGCGGGACAGGCCGGCATCACGCGAGTTGCTGCTGGCGCTGGTCAGCGACGACGGCCGTTCCGGCACCGCCGCGCTGCTGGCCGAGGGCAGCCGGGAGGCGGGGCTGATCCGCGGCGACCGCGACGACCCGGCGCTCGGGGCCCGGGCAGAGGAGATCTACGCGCGCCTCGGGCAGGAGCAGCGGGCGCTGGCTCCCGCCGTGTTCCTGCGGCTCGTTACCCTCGACGAGGACGGGGAGGTGCGGCCGCGGCGGGCACGGCGCGACGAGTTCCCCGAGGCCGGGCGGGAGATCCTCGGTGCCTTCTCCCGTCTGCTCACCGGCGACGAACGTGAGATCTGGCCGGCGAGCCCTGCCCTGCCGCACGCCTGGCCCCGCCTGCGCGCGTGGGCGCGGAACAACCGCGACGGCCTCGCCGTACACCGCGAGGTCTGGACCGCGCTGCGCCGCTGGGAGCAGGGCGGGCGCAAGGAGAGCGGGCTGCTCTCCGGGGCCGTCCTCGCCGACGCTCGGCGATGGGCGGCGGCGGAGCGGGGCGACATCGTGCCGAGCGACGCCGAACGCGCGTTCCTCGACGCGGGCGCGGCGCTCGCCCGCCGCCGGGCCAGGCGCGGGCGTGTGCTCACCGGCTCGCTGGGCGGGCTGCTCGTGGCCGCGCTGGTCGCCGGCGGCCTCGCGATACAGCAGAGCGGGCTCGCCGAGGAGCGCGGCGCGACCGCGGAATCACAGGCGACCCGGGCCGAGTCGCAGCGGATCGCGGCACTCGCCGACACGCTGCGGGCCACCGACCCGGTGAAGGCGATGCTGCTCAGCGTGGCGGCCTGGCGGATCACGCCGACGCCGCAGACGAGAGCGGCGGTCGCCGGCTCGCTGGCACAGCACGAGCACAGGGCGTTCCACGACCCGGCGACCGCCTCCGGCACGATCAGGGCGTTGAGCCACGACAGCCGCACGCTGGTCAGCGTCGGCGAGAACACCGTGCGCGTGTGGGATGTGCGCACGGGCACTCAGGTAGGCGGGTTCGCCGGGGTCGGCGCCCGTGTCCGGAGTGCCGCGGTCAGCCCCGCCGGGCGGACCCTCGCCGTCGTCGACGGCACACGCGTGGACGTCTGGGACCTGCGGACCGGTAAGAGGCGGGCCCAGCTCCCTCTGGACACACCGGCTTACGCGAGGGTGCCGCGCGCGGTGGCCTTCGGCCAGGCCGAGAACATCCTCATCGTGGGCGGCGAAGGTCCGCTGGACTCCGGCCAGAAGCAGGTGTTGTGGGACCTCACGACCGGTCGCAAGCGCACACCGCCTTTCCACGTGGCGCAGATCTCACCTGACGGGAAGCACATGGTCGGCCACAGCGAATCCCATGCGCTTGAGACATGGCGTCCCGTCGATGGGAAAAGGGGGGACTTCGGGGCGATGTCCCGCGACGCGGCCTACAGCGCCGACAGCAGATTCGCCGCGGTCGCCGTCGGATCGGCGATCCACTTCAAGACCGTCCGCGACGAGAAGGATTACTGCGACAGGCTCATCGCCGACTACGACCAGGGCACCGTGCAGATGAGCCCCGACGGGCGGCACGTGGTGTCCTACACCGCCGACACCATCACCGTGTGGTCGGACTGCGTGTTGAGTCCCTCCCTCGTGCACAAGATCGACACCGTGGAGCCCGTTGTCGCTTTCGACCCCGACGGGCACACCATGCGATACCTCGACGGTGCGAAGGTCGTCACCCTGGATCTCCGCCGGACACTCGCCCCCGCCCGGCTCAAAGGAACGAGCGACAACCTCGTGCTCAGCCCCGACAGCCGTCTGCTCGCCACCCACGCCGACGAGACGGCGAAGGTCACCCTGTGGGATGTACGGCGGCGCACCCCCATCGGCACCCTCGACCTCGGCCGCGCCGCCGCGTTCTCCATCCTCACCTTCTCCGCCGACGGCAGGCGGCTCGCCGCCGCCACGGAGGGCAACTCGCCCTACACCTTGAAGGTCGACGTATGGGACACCTCCACCCTCAAGCGGGTCGCCACCCTCACCCCGAGACGGCACCTCGGCGCGCGGACGCTGACGCTCAGCGCCGACGGCGGACTGCTCGCCATGGCAGTGGACGAAACCGACAAGAACCCCCACGGCGCCGTGCAGCTGTGGGACCTGTCGAGCGGCAGCCTGCGCTGGGAACGCCGGCAACGCAGGACGAGCGGCCTCACCTTCGCCCCCGGCGGCAAGTCTCTCGCGATCGCCGGCAACAGCTGGAGCGGCCTGGTGGACCTGGTGTCGGGCCGCAAGACCGGCAAGGACTTCGGCGCGGTTCTGGGCGACTCCCGCGCGGCCACGCTGGCGTTCGACAAGGGCGGCACCCGCTTCGCCCTCGGCACCCTCGCGGGCTACGACGACGAGGGACGTTCCCCCGTCGGAGAGGTCTCGCTGTGGGACACCGCCACACAACGCAGGCTCGACACGCGGCTCGCGGGCCAGTTCGTCGAGGGGGTATCCGGCGTCATCTTCTCACCGCGCGGTGACGTGGTCGCCGCCGTCGTCGAAAGGCAGAAGGTGATGATGTGGGAGGCCGGCTCGGGCATCCCCCTGGGCGGGCCGTTCAGCGTGCATCCCGAGTACATCGCGGCGATGGCCTTCAACGCGGATGGCACACACCTGGTCACCGTCGGGGCCGGTGGGGACATCGCCGAGCACGTCGTCGACCCCGAGCAGTCCGCCGCCGCCGTCTGCGCCCGGGCCGGCAAGACGCTCTCGGCCGCCGACTGGAAGGCGTTCAAGATCGGCGTGCCGTACCGCGACGTCTGCCCCCGATCTGGAGACTAGGGGCGTGTACGGACGACCGTGCCGATGACCACCGCCGGGTCCGAGCCGTGGGGCTGGGCATGCACGGCCACGAGATTCCGGCAGGTGGCGGCCAGTCCCGTGTAGTCGCCGAGGAAGCATCCCGGCGGGCCCTTCTCGGTGAGCCGCGGCGCCTTCCTCATGTCGTACGGCACGGGCGTCAGCCGCGTCTCCCGCCACACCCCGGCCTGCGTGTCGCACCTCGCCGCGCACGTCGCCGTCCACCGGTCCGTGAGGAGCGCGGCGTCCGCGGTGTCGTGGCGGAAGTCGGCGCAGGTGACGGCCACCGCGACCGCTCGGGGTGAACGCCTGCCGGTTCGGTGCGGGCAGCGTGGCGGGGGTGGCGTTCACCTGGACGAGCGGGGTCCAGGTGGCGGCTCCGCCCCCGGATGAGGAGATCGACGCCGTCGGCATGCCTCGAGGTGAAGCGGGCGTCCTGGCAAACCAGGTAGACGCGTCCGGTGACCGGGTGGACGGCGTTGTGCGCCACCATCCGCCCGCCCCTGGCCACCGCGTCGCCGGGGGTTTTGCGGGTCGTGGACACCGTCGACCGCAGGCCGGCGACCGTCGCCGGCGGCGTCCACGTGGGACCCCGGTCGGCCGAGCGGATCGCCATGAGGGCGTGGCGCCCTCGTCGCGTGCGGGGCGGCCTGGCCTGGAGGTCGATGTGCGTGACGGTGCCGAGGAGGACGCCGCCTGCAGCACGCTGAGCTGATGCCCCGTGGTGATTCGGCCTGGGCCCTGGGGCGACGACGACGCGGGCGGGGCTCCAGGTGCGTCCCGAGTTGCGGCTCGCGGTGAAGAACGCGGGGCCGTGGAACGGTTCACCCTCGGCCGCCTGCTGCGTCACGGTCGAGCCCGCCGCGTAGAGGCGGGACGGATGGCGCGGATCGGCGGTGATCGGCGCGCTGGTGACGTCGTTTCCCGAGGCCACGGCGACCGGCCTGGACCAGGTGCGCCCGCCGTCGGCCGAGCGTGCCCACGGTGCTGCTCGCGCCCGAGACGTGGACCGCGGAGGGCGGTGGAGAGAGGGGGAATGCGGGCAGCAGGGGTCAACAGGGCGGTGAAACAGGGGCAGACGTATGGGCACCTCATGGGTGATGATCGTTGGGGGAACGTGTCGCCTGGGGGCCGCAGGGTGTTCTCCGGCGGGTGGTCTGGCCGTCGCCCGCCGGGGCGCCGGCGAATTTGAATTCTTCGGGTGTGCGGTGTGAAAACCTGGTGACAGCGAGCGTCGATTGCGAAAGGAATCCAAATGAAATTTACGATAGTCGATATTGGAAAGCGTGGTTGTTTGCCTGTCTCAGTCTTGCCGCCGAGCCGATCTTTATCCTCTCCGGTGAGCTTCCCGGGCCAGGGCACCGCGACCTCGAAAGGCGGCACGCCACCTTTCGGTGGCGCTTCTCCGGGTCGGCTTTCCGCACGCTGCTCTCCCGCTCTGAATAGCCGTCGCCCGCCCCTCGGCGCGTTGTGCCCGCCGCGTGGGCCGGAGGGGTGGGCTGCGACGTCAGCCGAGATTCTTGGTAGTCAAAGGATCACTGACGGTGGCCAATAATGGCCAAGGTTCGCACCGTCCGCGAAAGGCGACAAAAGTGGTGCCGAGTCATATCAACTTTTGGAGAAGGGTGTGTAGGGTTGACGGCAGGCCATCCGATAAGGGTGCTGTTCGGTGACCGGCGGATGGCGCAGCGTAAATATTCGCGGCTGCCTTCAATCCATCCTCCGGGACACCAAACGCACACACAGCGGACAAATGTTGTGAGCCCTTTGGCGCTTCCGCCTATGGACCAAGTCATCTTCCGGATGAAGAATGATCGGTAAACCAGCCGGGCGTCGCTCTGTCCGGCAGAAGGGGAGGAAATGCTGGAGTTATTAATGTCGGGCGAAGCGGCGCAGCTCTATGAACGTCTGGTCCGTGAAGGACCGCTCCCGATCGACGTGGAGATCGTCGACGGCCCTGAGCCGCCGGGCCGCCACTCCGCCGTGTACGGTGCCCGCACGGGGGCCGGTGCCGCACCGGACGGGGAAAGCGCGCGGACGGAGACAGCGCGGGGTGGAGGCGGGAGCGGTCCATGGGCGCCGGCGGCCACGTCGCGCCACGCCGTTCATCTCGACGTCCCGCCCGTCGCCGTGCCCAACGGCACGGCGATGGGCATGGAAATGGGCCCGGCTATGGGCACAGCCGGCGGCGGCCGGCCCCGGGCGACCGCACCCCCGGCGATCGCCTTCAGCAACCATGGAACGCTCCCCGGGCCGGCCCCGGCGGTGGCGGAGCTCATCGACAGGGGGTTCGCATGGATCAGCGGCACGCGCCCGGCGACATTGAACGCCGTGCCGCCCGGCCAGGTCTACGAGAAGGTGCTCACCCACCAGCAGGCGCTGCTTGAGGACATGCACGCCGAGCTCAACCACCGGACGCGCGACCTGCTGAGTCTGCACGACTATCTGGGGCGTCTGCAGGCGTGGCTGACGGCGAGGGCGGCGGTGGCGCCGGAGACGGACGGGGTGGTCAACCTCGTCCAGGGCGCCGACGTGGTGCCCGCCGCCGTGATGGGGCTGCACGTCAACGCGCTGGACCGCATCATGGTGGTGAACACCCCCGTCTACTGGGACCTCGCGGCCGGCTGCGACGAGCCCTGGGTGCTGCCGCCGCTGCCCATGCGGCTCCTGCGGACGGTGGTGGCCAGCGATCTCCTGGACCGCGGGCCTCACCCCGCCACGCTGTTCCACGATCTGGCCGCGGAAGGGGTGGCCGTCCGTGTGCACCACGGGTTGCCTGGCGCCGGGCTCTCCATTGTCGACGACCAGGTGATCTTCCCCATCCCGGCGCCCACGGTGCCGGCGGCGCTCGTGGTGCGGCATCCGCTGCTCACGGAGATGGCCTGCCACCTGTTCGAGAGCATCTGGCGGACGGCGACCCCGCTCAGCGACGCGCAGGGCGTCACGGGCGAGGTGCACCCCATACGGCAGCGCATCCTCACTCTCCTCGCCGCCGGGCAGAGCGACCACGAGGTGGCCGTGTCGCTGGGGGTGACGGAGCGCACCGTGCGCCGCCATGTGGCATCCCTGATGGAGGAATGGGACGCGAAGACCAGGATGCATCTCGGGGCTCTGGCGGTCAGGGAAGGCTGGATCTCCTGACCTGAGGAGGAGTTGCGACTCGACGCGGGCGGAGCGCGCTTCACGGTCCGCGGCCGTGACCCCGCGTCGAGTCGGAAGTTGGTCGGTTCGCGTCGAGTCGGAACATGGTCCCGGGCTGGGTAGGAGCCCGGACAAACCGGCGGGGTCCCATGGTGTAACGACGAGCTGACGCCCGCACAGGCCGAGCCGCTCCGCGACGGCATCCCCGGCTGCGAATGGGTGACCCTCGAAGGCGGTTCCCACATGCCGCACGTTGCGGAGGGGCGGGCGCGACGACATCCTCACCCGCGTCGAGAGCGGCGCCGCAGAGTGACGAGGGTCACTCCGAATGGGCCTTGACCTGCACGGACGCTACCGCACCCGGCCGTTCGCGGGTTACGGTGTGCGAACCAGCGGCGATCGGAGGATGCCCTGTGAACTGGACCGACGCCCCCGCCCAGCCGGTGGGATCCACTCTCGCCAGAGCCATCGAGCATCTGGGCAGCACCCTCGTCGACCTGCTCGCCGGCGATCCTGGGACGGCGGGCGTCGTCACCGGTGTCCACGTTCACGACCCCGCCGACCCCGCGCCCGTGCCCGCCGGGTCGATCGTGCTCGCCGTCGGCCTCAACGACGGTCCGTCGCTCCTCGCCCTCGTCCAGGCGGCCGCGGGCCGGGCGGCCGCCGTCGTCGTCCGTTCGAGCGCCGCCGACGGGCGTCTCGTAAACCGGGCGGGGGAGTGCGGCACGGTCCTGCTCGGCCTGTCCCCGGGGGCGAGCTGGCTGCAGGCGCTGACCCTGCTCAATGCCTCCGGCCGGACGGCAAACGTCGCCCCCTTCTCCTCACCCGCGCTCACCGGCGAGCTCTTCGACCTCGCCAACGCCATCTGCACCCTCATCGACGCCCCGGTGACCATCGACGACCGGCACGGCAACGTCCTGGCCTTCTCCGACCGCCAGGAGGAGGCCGACTTCATCCGCGTCGAGTGCATCCTCGGCCGCCGCACCCCGGTGGTCTACCAGCGCGACGGCGCCGCCCGCGCGATCCGCCGCGCCGCCGGGCCCGTCTACTTCGAGGCCGTGGCGGTGGACGAGAGGCCCACGCTTCCCCGGCTCGCGGTGGCGATCCGGGCCGGCGAGGAGTTCCTCGGCACCATCTGGGCCGCCGTGCGCGAGGCCCCGACGCCCGACCGCGAGCAGCGGCTGCTTGAAGGCTCCCGCCTGGTGGCCATCCGCATGCTGCGGCTGCGCGGCTCCGACGCGCGGCGGCGGGTGCGCGGCGACCGCGTCGCCGCCGCCCTCGGCGGTGGTGCGACCGCCGCCACGGCGCTGCGGCAGCTCGGCCTGGCGGACACGGCGGCCTTCGTGCTCGCCGTCTCGTTCGACAACGGCGACACCGACCTCGCCGCCGCCACCGACAGCCTGCTGATCGCCCGCCGCTACGGCGAACGCCAGCGCATCGCCACCGCGCTGAACACCCACCTCGACGCGAGCCTGCCCGGGTCGATCTGCGCCGTCATCGACGACCAGATCTACGCCATCGTGCCGGCCCGCCGCCTAAGGGACGTGCAGGTGATCGTGGAGAGCTCCTGCCGTTCCTTCCTTGCCCGCACCCGCAGCACCGAGCCGATGCTGATCGGCATTGGGCGCGTCGGGCGGGGCGCCGACGACCTGGAACGCTCCCGCTCCGACGCCGACCGGGCCGTCCGCGTCCTGCGCACCGCCCGCGACGGCCGGTCCATCGCCCACGCCGCCGAGGTCGACGTGGAGGCGTTGCTCCTGGAGAGCCGCGACCTGCTGCGCATGCGCGGTTGGGGACCGACGGGGGCCTATGCGAAACTGCTCGCCTACGACAACGCGCGCAACGCCTCCATGCTGCCCACGCTGCGGTCCTGGCTGGACGCCCACGGCGACATCGTGCTGGCCGCGGAGAACAGCCACATCCATCAGAACACCTTGCGCTACCGGTTGCGGCGCATCGGCGAGATCGGCGGCGTCGACCTCGACGACCCCCGCACGCGGCTGGAACTCGCCCTCCAGCTCCGCCTGTTCGAACCCTGACGTTCGAGCGTGCCGTCGCGCCTGTCGCTCGACCGGCCCTGATCCGGCTCACGCCGTACTCCGCGGGCGATATCGATCCGGCCGACGGCGAGCTCTACTTCACCACGATGACCTTCATGGTGGGGGCGCAGCGCATCTTCCCCTGCGCCGGGAAATACCACCAGATCACCACTCTGGAGCCCGGCGCGCGGGCCATGGAGAACGCCGGTGCCGTCACGTTCGGCGCCCCTTCGTCTTCAACCCCGCCGCCACCGGCCAGGAACGCGAGGATCGCGCCACCGTCCTGCTCCACGAGCTCTCCCACATGTGGTTCGGCAACCTCGTCGCCACCGGGTGGTGGGAGGACACCTGGCTTGGCCGGGCACGAACACGGGGGTCTCGGCGCTGAACTCGGCGTCCTGCGACATCTCGTGGAAGTCGGCGGGCGTCATGCGCTGCAGGATCGCTGCAGGATCGAGGAGATCCTGATGAAGCCGGCCTCCTCCTGCCGATCGGAGAAGGCGAGCACGTGGGTGCTGCGGTCCTCGATGGTGACGGGCGCGTCGATCAGCGGCAGATCACGTCGGCCGGCGCGAACAGGTCGCCCTCGGCCACTCCGGCGAAGTCACGGGAGTGGGCGAGGGGACGCGGCGGCTTGAGCACGTCGTCGATCGTGGTGACGGCCGGGGCCCAGTCGACGTGGGGGCGCAGGCGGAGCAGAGCGAGGCCGGCCAGCCGGGCCGGCTCGCGCACGTGGTCGCCGACGTGGCACACCTCGTACGGTTTAAGGAACGATCAAGAGTGACAAGGAGCTTAAAAGTAAAGCTCAGTGCGTGAGATATTGCGTTACCGCCTCTCCGTGGTGTTCGATAAAGGGAACGAAGGGACCTGGGGCACCGGACTGGAGGTTGCCATGTCCATACAAGACACCCGGGATTTCGCCCTCTCCCGCGCATGGATGGCGCGGGCGTCGAGGGTCATCCCCACAGGAGTGACGTCCGCGGCCAGGCTCGGCGTGCGGCCCGCGCCCCTGGTCATCACCGGGGCAGAAGGTGCGCGGCTGACCGACGCGGACGGCGGGGTCTATGTGGACTTCGCCCTCGCCAACGGGCCCCTGCTGCTGGGACACAGCCCGGAGCCGGTCGTCGAGGCCGTGACCAGGCAGATGCGGGCCGGGCTGCTCTACGGGGCACAGCACTATCTGGAGGCCCAGCTCGCCGAGGTGCTGGTGGAGGTGGTGCCGAGCGCCGAGGCCGTCTGCTTCTCGACCACGGGAGCGAGGCGGTGCACGCGGCGCTGCGGTTCGCGCGGGCGGCGACCGGGCGGAACACCGTCGTCCGGTTCGAGGGGCACTATCACGGCTGGTTCTCCGACATCGCCGTGTCGGGGCCTGGCACCCCGCCGGCGGCGGCGGATCGGCCGGTGCCGCTGCCACCTGTGGCCGCGTCGGCGGGGCTGGGCCGCGATCACGACGTCCTGGTGGCGCGATGGAACGATCCAATCGGGCTGGAGACGCTTCTGCGCGAGCGCGGCTCCGAGATCGCCGCCGTGATCATGGAGCCGGTGCCGCTCGCCGGGGTGCTGGAGCCGCTGCCCGGCTATCTGGAGGCGGTGCGCGCGCTCACCGAGCGCCACGGCATCGTGCTGATCTTCGACGAGGTCGTCACCGGCTTCCGCGCCGGGCTCGCGGGCGCGCAGGGCAGGTTCGGGGTTGTCCCCGACGTGACGGTGCTGGGCAAGGCGCTCGGCGCCGGATTGCCGATCAGCGCGGTGGCCGGCCGGAGCGCGGTGCTCGACACGGCGGCCGGGCCCGCGCCGCACATGGGGACCTTCAACGGCCACCCCCTCGCCACGGCGGCGGCGCTCGCGGCGCTGGAGTGCTATATGCGCCCGGGGTTCGACGCGCGGCTGGAGCGGCTGGCCGGGCAACTCGCCGACGGGCTGCGCAAGGTGGGGGAGCGGCACGGACACGACCTGGCGGTGCACCGGCTAGGCGCGCTGCTCCAGACACACTTCGTCCGCGACCCCGGCCGCCTGGCCGACTACGCGGACGTGACGGCGCGCACGGACAGGGCCGCCGCGGGCGCCTTCGCCGAATCGCTGCTGCGCCGCGGCGTCTACCTGCCGCCGCGGAACACCTGGATGTTGTCGTCGGCGCACACGGACGCCGACATCGATCTGGTGCTCGACCGGGCCGATACGGCTCTGGCCGGGATGAGGGAGTGCACCGCATGACGCACGTCGTGATCGTCGGAGGCGGCCACAACGGCCTGGTCTCCGCCGCCTACCTGGCACGGTCGGGGCTTGAGGTGACGGTGCTTGAGGCGCGCCCGATGCTGGGCGGCGCGTGCGTCACCGAGGAGGTGATGCCCGGTTACCGGGCCTCCACCTGCGCGTTCGTGCTCGGGCTGATGCGCCCCGAGATCGTCGCCGACCTGCGGCTGAAGGAGTACGGACTGGAGCTCTACAGCTCGCCCGACGCCCTGGCGTTCACCACCGAGCCGTCCGGCAGGCACTTCTTCATGTGGAAGGAGCCGGACCGGACCCTGCGCGAGGTGCGCAGACGTTTCGGGCCGCGGGACGCCGACGCCTTCGCGCAGTTCGGCATGGACATGCAGCGGCTCGGCGCCGTCCTGCGCCCGCTGATGATGCAGCCGCCGCCGTCCCTGGCCGATGTGGCCGGCGAGTTCGAGCGGCGGGGCTCGGCCGGCCTCTACGAGAGGTTCGTCACCGGCAGCGTCACCGACCTGCTCGGCGCCTACTTCGAGTCCGACCTGCTCAAGGGTTTCCTGGCGTTCAGCGGCGTCGTCTCGGTGTACGGCGCGCCCAGCACACCCGGCACGGCCTACGTCCTCGCCCACCACAGCGTCGGCGAGTTCGAGGGGCACTTCGGCAAGTGGGGCTTCGCCCGAGGCGGGGTCGGCGCGCTGACGGCCGCGATCGCGTCGGCCGCCGCCGCGAGCGGGGCGAGGCTGCGCACCTCCGCTCCGGTGGACCACGTGGTGGTCCGCGACGGCAAGGCCCGCGGGGTGGTGCTCGCCTCGGGGGAGGAGATCTCCGCCGACCTGGTCCTGTCCAACGCCGACCCCAGACGTTCCCTGCTTACCCTCGTCGGACCCGAGCACCTGCCCGGCGAGACGGTCAGCGCCGTCGAGGCCTACGACGTACGCGGATCGCAGTGCCGTGTCCTGATCGCCGCCGACCGCCTGCCGGAGTACACCGGGCTGCCCAAAGGCCAGGGCCCGCAGCACAACGGCCACACCTTCCTCAGCCCCGACCTCGACCACTACGAGGCCGCTTTCGAGGCGGCGCGGGCCGGCCGGCTGCCGGAGGATCCGGTGGTCGAGCTGACGATCGACTCGGTGCGCGAGCCGGGGCTCGTGCCGCCGGGCAGGCACATGATCGTCACCGGGGTGCAGCAACTCCCGTTCGAGCTGACCGGGCGCACCTGGGACGACGCCCGCCAGGATCTCACCGATCTGATGCTCGACCGCCTCTACGAGCACGCCCCCAACATGCGCGGCGCCGTGCTCGGCACCCACACCATCACCCCGCTGGACCTTGAGCGGGAATACGGCCTGACCGGCGGCAACATCTACCACGGCGCGATGACGCCGGCCCAGCTCCTGTCCGGCCGCCCGGTCGCGGGATGGGGCGCATACCGCACCCCGGTCGACGGCTTCTACCTGTGCGGCTCCGGCACGCACCCCGGCGGAGGCGTGCTCGGCGCGAGCGGCTACAACGCGGCGATGGCCGTGCTCACCGACCTCGGCGTGGCCACGCCGCGCCCCTGGGGATCCGAGCACGCCGCGCGGGAACTCCGCCGCCGCGGGTTCGAGGACGTGCTGCACGCGGCGTACGCCTCACCGCTGAAGAAGGTCATGAACACCGCGGCCCGGCAACCGTGGTTGCGCAAGCTGACGAACCTGGCGACCCGGCGCCCGGGAGGGAAGAAATGAACCCTGGGAGAGAGCTGCGGAGCGCCCGCTGGTTCGGCACCGTCGACATCAGCGGATTCGCCCACCGCACCACGCTGACCCCCATCGGCCTGTCCCCTGAGCACTTCGACGGCAGGCCGTTCATCGGGATCGCCCAGTCCTGGTCGGACTTCGCCCCCTGCAACGTGCACTTCCGGCAGATCGCCGAGCACCTCAAGCGCGGAGTCGCGGAGGCGGGCGGCGTGGCGATGGAGTTCCCCACGATCTCGCTGGGGGAGAACCTCGCCAAACCCACCGCGATGATGTTCCGCAACCTCATGGCGATGGACGTCGAAGAATCCATCCGCATGTATCCGATGGACGCCGTCGTGCTGCTCGGCGGATGCGACAAGACACTGCCGGCCCAGCTCATGGGCGCGGCCAGCGTCGACCTGCCCACCGTCGTCGTGACGGCGGGGCCGACCAGCCCGCGCTCGTACGGCGGACGCGAGCTTGGCGGCGGCACCGACGTGTGGAAGCTCGCCGAGCGGGTGCGCGCCGACACCGCCGACCGGGCCGAGGTTGGCGGCCTGGAGGCGGCGATCATGTCGACGCCAGGCCACTGCGCCGAGATGGGCAGCGCCTCCACGATCACCGCCCTCAGCGAGGCGCTCGGCCTTGCGCTCCCCGGGTCGGCCACGGTCCCGGCCATGGACGGCAGGCGGCTGGCCGGCGCCGCGCGGGCCGGCCGGCTCGCCGTGGAGCTGGCACTGGCCGGCGGGCCGACCCCGGCCGCGCTGCTCACCAGGGAGGCGTTCGAGAACGCCATCACCCTGCTGATGGCCCTGGGCGGCTCCACCAACGCCATCGTGCACCTGCTCGCGCTGGCCGGCCGCGTCGGTGTGCCCCTCACCCTGGACGACTTCGCCGCCGTCTCGGCGCGCACGCCGCTGCTGGCCAACCTGCGGCCGAGCGGCGAGTTCCTCGTCCAGGACCTCGACGCGGCGGGCGGCGTCCCGGCCGTGCTCAAAGAACTCGCGCCGCTGCTGCACACCGGCGTGCCGACCGTCACCGGCCGGACCCTCGGCGAGGAGATCGAGTCGGCCGCCGTCCTCGACCGGGAGGTCATCGCCCCCCTTTCCCGGCCGCGCGGCCGGACGGGCGGCCTCGCCGTCGTGCGCGGCTCGCTCGCCCCCGACGGCGCGGTCATCAAGACGAGCGCCGCACGCGCCGATTTGCTCACCCACCGGGGCCGCGC
This sequence comes from Sinosporangium siamense, assembly GCF_016863435.1. Lineage (GTDB taxonomy): Bacteria > Actinomycetota > Actinomycetes > Streptosporangiales > Streptosporangiaceae > Sinosporangium > Sinosporangium siamense. The sequence continues at coordinate 107,844 of NZ_BOOW01000034.1, read as the reverse complement.
CGTCGTCTTCGAGGACGTCCGCGATCTCGCGGCGAGGATCGACGACCCCGCCCTCGACGTCGACGAGTCCAGTGTGCTGGTGCTGCGGAACTCCGGCCCCAAGGGCGGACCGGGCATGCCCGAGTGGGGCATGTTGCCGATCCCCGTCAAACTGCTCGCGCAAGGGGTCACCGACATGGTGCGGATCTCCGACGCCCGGATGAGCGGCACCGCCTTCGGCACCGTCGTCTTGCACGTGGCGCCGGAGTCCGCCGTGGGGGGACCGCTGGCGCTGGCCCGCGACGGCGACGTCGTTTCGCTCGATGTACCGAACGGCCGCCTCGATCTGGAGGTCGCCCCCGAGGAACTGGAGCGCCGCCGCCGGGAGTCGGCCCCGCGGGCTCCCCGCTACCGGCGCGGCTACAAGGCCCTGTTCGTGCGGCACGTGCGGCAGGCCGACACCGGGTGCGACTTCGACTTCCTGCGGGGCCGCCCCGACGAGGGTTCCGACAACGTGCCGGACGGCATCCTGGAGGGATGGCACGGTGGCTGGTGACCCGCGCCCGGCCGGCGGCGCACGCGGATCAGGCGCCGCCGGGCCTGGTGATCATCATGAGGGCGACGGCGTCGTCCGCCGACAACGCCCGCACGACGTAGGGCTCACCGGGCAGCAGGTAGGTGTCGCCGGGCGACAGCCGTACCTCCGCCCCCGGCATGCCGGCCGTGACCTCGCCCGACACCACATACAGACGCTCGGTCATGCCCGGCATGCCGCCGCTCGACTCGTGGACCCTGCCCGCCAGGAAGGTCACCTCGTAGACGTCCACGCCGCTGCCGGCGCTGATGCGGGCGATCACCCGGCCGCGTGTGGACTCGCTGTCCACCCGGACGCCCTCGCCCGCAGGAAGCAGGCGCGGGATCTGCTCGTGGATGAGATCGCCGAGCGCGCACCCGAGCGTGCCCGCGATGGACCACAGGGTCTGCAGGGTGGGGTTGCCCGTGCCCGACTCAAGGCTCGACAGGGTCGACTTGCCCACACCCGAACGGCGCGACAACTCGGAGAGGGACATCTGCCGCGCCTCGCGCAAACGCCTGATGTTGGCGGCGACAGTGTCCTCCATCCGTCCCACAGCGGGACCTCCTCACAACCTCGCCGGGGCTCGGCGAACGCCGGCTCCCAGTGGGGACGCTACCACGGCCGTTCGCTTTACCGAACGCTGCCCTCTAATCATCAGGAGACCTCATGACCTCTGTGCGCGACCAGTTCTTCGTCGGCGGGCGGTGGATCGACGCAGGTGACCACGCCCGGCACGAGGTGGTCAACCCCGCCGACCGGACGCCGCTCGGCGGGTTCCCGATCGCGACCGCCGAGGACGTCGACGCCGCGGTGACGGCCGCCTCCGCCGCCTACGCCGACTGGCGGCGGCACACCCCGGGGGAGCGCTCCCGTGCCCTCCTGGACCTCGCCGCGGCGATGGAACGCGACATCGACACCCTCGTCGACCTGGAGTCCGCCAACGTCGGCAAACCCAAGGCCGGCGCCCGCGCCGAGATCGCCTTCGCCATCGACCACATCCGGTTCTGCGCCGGGGCGGCCCGCAGCCTGGAGGCGAGCAGCGCGGGGGAGTACATCCGCGGCCAGACCTCCGTCGTGCGCCGCGAACCGCTCGGCGTCGTCGCCCAGATCGCGCCGTGGAACTACCCGATGGTGATGCTCGCCTACAAGCTGGGCCCGGCCCTCGCCACCGGCAACACCACCGTGTTCAAACCGGCCGAGCAGACCCCGCTGACCACGCTGCGCGTCGCCGAACTCGCCGACGGCATCCTGCCGCTGGGCACCCTCAACGTCCTGACCGGCGACGGCACCACCGGATCCGCGCTCGTGCGCCACCCCGGCGTGCGGATGGTGTCGCTCACCGGCGACTCCGCGACGGGCCGGACCGTCGCCCGCGAGGCCGCAGACTCCCTCAAACGCGTCCACCTGGAGCTCGGCGGCAAGGCGCCGGTGCTGGTGTTCGACGACGCCGACATCGAGCACACCGTGTCGGTGCTGCGCCGGGCGGCGTTCTACAACAGCGGCCAGGACTGCACGGAGGCCACCAGGATCCTCGTCGACCGCAGGATCGCCGGCCAGATCGTGGACGGCCTGGTGGAGGCGGTCCGCACGATCCGGGTGGGCGACCCGGCGGTCGACGGCGTCGAGATGGGCCCGCTCGTCTCCGGCGCCCAGCACCGCCGCGTGAGCGGCTTCGTTGACCGGCTCGGCGGAGGAGAGGCCAAGATCCTCACCGGCGGCGCGAGCGGCGACGAACGCGGCTTCTTCTATCAGCCGACCGTCGTCACCGGCGTCTCCCAGCACGACGAGATCGTGCAACGCGAGGTGTTCGGCCCCGTCGTCACGGTCCAGACCTTCGACTCCGAGCAGGAGGCGGTCGAGCTGGCGAACGGCACGCCGTACGGCCTGGCCGCCTCGGTGTGGACCAAGGACGCCGGCCGCGCCATGGAGGTGTCGGGCCTGCTGGAGTGCGGAGCCGTCTGGGTCAACGAGCACGACGTGGTCACCCCCGAGATGCCGCACGGCGGCGCGAAGGCGTCCGGATACGGCAAGGACCTGTCGGTGTACAGCGTCCTCGACTACACCCTGGTCAAACACGTGATGATCAACCACCGCCGGAGCTGACCTCCGGCAGCCGCGGCACGGCAGGCGCCGGACACGAACGCCCCGCCCGGCACCTTGTTGCACCCCCCTGGAGGCACCACCATGGCCACTCCCACCGGCCCTGCCCGGCCACGACCCACCAAGATCGGCTTCTTCCGCAACGTCGCCCAGCCCCTGTCGGTGTCGGGCCCCTCGTCCGGCACCGCCGTACTCCCCGCCGTCATGGTCGCGGTGACCGGCACCGCCGGAGCCACCTCGTTCCTGCTCGGCGTGCTCGCCGGCGGCCTGGTCGTCTACATCTTCGCCTCGCTGGCGAAGCACTTCTCCTCTGCGGGCGCGGCCTACTACTACGCCGGCGTGCTGAGCGGCATGCGCGTCGCCGTGGTCGTCGGCTGGACCTACCTGCTCACCTATCTCGGCTTCGCCGCGTGCGTGCTCTCCAACGAGGCCAACTACTTCGGCGTCGCCATGGGATACGTCTCCGGACCCGAGATCCCCTGGGTGCTCGTCGCGGTGGCGCTGTGGGTGCTGTGCGTCTATGTGGTGGCGCGCGGCATCGAGTTCTCCACCCGCTTCCAGGTGGCGCTGGAGGTGCTCGGGGTGCTGTCCCTGGTGCTCATCGGCGTCACCGTGCTCGTCAAAGGCGGGTACGGCGGAAGCAACCTGAGCCTCGCCGCCTTCTCCCTCGACGGGGTGACACCCGGGAAGCTGTTCCTCGGCATGGCGCTGGCCCTCGGCACCTTCGGCGGGTTCGAGTCCGGCGCCTCGCTCAGCGAGGAGACCGACAGCCCCGGGCGCACCGTCCCCGCGGGCATGTGGACGACGCTCCTGCTTAGCGGCGGCCTCTACGTATTCGCCTCGTGGTTCATCAACGTCGGCTTCCCCGACCTCGACACGCTCGCGGCCTCCCCGGCGCCGCTCTTCGAACTCGCCGAGCAGCACTTCGGCTCCACCGTCGCGTTCGTCATGACGGTCGTAGTGCTCCTGGCCGGCCTGTCCACCATCACCGCGGCCTCCAACGGCGCGGTGCGCACGCTGTTCGCGATGCGGCGCGACGCGGCCCGCTCCGGAGGCGGGTCTTTGAGCGAACCTGAGCGTATCCCCGTCCGGCTGGTCGCCCTGTGCGCCGTGCCCATCCTGGTGCTCAGCGCCGGGTTCTTCTGGACGGAGGCGTACATGGCGTTCCAGTACGTCGCCACCGCCGCCGCGCTGCTCATCACCGCCATCTACCTGTGCATCAGCTTGCTCAGCGTGCGCTGGTTCGCCCGGCTCGGCAGCCCCGCGAAGGCAGGCGTCGGCGTGCTGGCCTGTGCCGTACTCGGCTACTCGCTCTACTCCAGCGTCGCCTCCCAGACCGACCCGGTGTTCCGCGCGCTGGCCTTCGTCGACCTCGGGCTGGTGCTGCTCGCCGTGGTGTTCGTGCTGGTGGCGAAGCCGGTCGTGCGGCGCATGGACGCCTCCGTCCACTGGGAGGCCGGACGCGAGATCCGCGACCGGCTCCTGGCCGCCGACGCCGCTCCGCCCGCCGCCGTCGGCCAAGAGGTGGGCGGCGGCCGGTGAGCTTCGCCGTACACACCTCATCCCCATTTAACGTTCCGACAGAAGGACGGCTTCATGGCGATCGCCACCCGGCTCGGTAGCGACGACCTCTACCGCGACCCCTTCCCGATCTACCGGCGGCTGCGCGACGACGAGCCCTGGGCCTGGTCGGAGCGGCTCGGCGTCTGGCTCGTCAGCAGGTACGACGACGTGGTGTTCGTCGACGAGCACCCCGAGATCTTCACCGCCCACCAGCGTGAATCGCTCGCCGAGCGGGCCATGGGGCTCGTGATGATCCGCACCGACGGCGACGCGCACCGCAGGCTCCGCGCGGCGGTCGACGGCCCGCTCAAGCGGCGCAACGTACGGCAGCGCTGGTCCGCCGAACTCCTTGGGATCGCCGGGGAACTCCTCGCCCGCATCGCTCCGCAGGGCGGGTGCGACCTCGTCCGGGACTTCGCCGCACCCTTCGCCGCCCGGTCCCTGACCAGGGTGATCGGGCTGCCGGAGGTGACGACCGAGCAGGTCGTCGAGTGGTCGGGCGCCTTCATCGCGGGCCTTTCCAACCACGCCGGCGACCCCGCCGTATGGCGGCGCTGCGACCGGGCCCGCGCCGAGGTCGGCGCACTCGTGGCCGCCGAGGTCGGGACCGGGGGACGGGAGGGCAGCGTGATCGCCGCCATGGCGAACTCCCCCCTCAGCGTCGAGGAGATCGCCACCCAGGTGCGGCTGATGCTCAGCGGCGGCTTCAACGAACCCTGGCACGCGCTGACGACGCTGGTGTGGCAGCTCCTCCGGCACCCTGAGATCGCCTGGGATGTGCATGAGGACTCGGGCGCCCTGGACGCGGCAATCGCGGAGACCGTGCGCTGGCTCACCCCGATCGGCGCATTACCCCGCCAGCTCGCCGTCGACCACCACGCCGGCGACGTCACCCTGCGCGCCGGCGACAAACTGCTCGCACTCGCGGCCTCCGCCAACCACGACGAACGCAAGTTCGGCGACCCCGAGGCGTTCGACCCCGGCCGCCCCGGACTCGGCGACCACCTCGCGTTCTCCCTCGGCGCGCACTACTGCCTCGGCACCTACCTCGCCCGGGAGCAACTGCGCGTCGCCGCGCCGCTGCTCCTCACCCGGCTCCCCGGGCTGCGGGTGGCCGAGCCGCCGGAGTTCACCGGGTGGATGTTCCGCGGGCCCGAGGCGCTGCAGGTCCGCTACGACGCCGTGCGACAGGTGTGAAACGAATGATCGAACTGTGCCCCCTCGGCGACCTGGTGGCGGGCACCGTCACCCGCGTCGCACCCCCCGGCCTGCCCGCGGCCCTCGCCCTGGTCAGGATCGGCGACCGCGTCTTCTGCATCGACGACACCTGCTCACACGAGACCGCTTCGCTCTCCGACGGCTGGCTTGCGGGCTACCAGATCGAGTGCCCGCTGCACGAGTCACGCTTCGACCTGCGCACCGGCGCACCCGACTGCCCTCCGGCCCGCCGCCCCGTCCGCGTCTACGACGTGGTCGTCGTGAACGGCATGGTCTGCGTCGAAGCGGAGGGTACGGCGTGACCGTCATAGCCGTCGTCGGCACCGGCCTGGCCGGGATCCGCGCCGCCGAGACCCTGAGGGCCGAAGGCCACGACGGCCGCCTCATCTTCATCGGCGAGGAACCGGGCCGCCCCTACGACAGGCCGCCCCTGTCGAAACAGGTGCTGCTCGGCGAGACGGCGGACCTCGCCCTGCTCGACGAGCGGGGCGAGGCCGAGCTCGCCGCCGAGTGGCGCACCGGAACCCGCGTCACCGCCTTCGACCCGCACAACCGGACGGTACGGCTGGGCGACGGCGACCGGCTGAACGTCGACGGCCTCGTCATAGCCACCGGCGTGCGGCCGCGCACACTCTCCTGCGACCTCCCCGAGTCGGGAGTGCACACACTGCGCACCCTCGCCGACGCCACGGCGCTCCGCGACGACCTCGCCGGGGGCGGCCGGATCGCCGTGGTCGGCGGCGGATTCATCGGCTGCGAGGTCGCCTCCGCCGCCCGGTCCCTCGGCCACGACGTCACCGTCGTGGAAGCCGGTGACACTCCGTTGCGGGCGGCCCTCGGCGAACCCGCCGCCCGCCTCCTGGCCCGGCGCCACATCGATAGCGGCGTGCACCTCGTCACCGGCGCCGGCGTGCACGCCGTCACCGGGGGGCGCCGCGTCACCGGTCTCGTCCTCGCGGACGGCCGCGTGTTGCCCGCTGACACCGTGGTGGTCGGCATCGGCGCCGCCCCCGACCTGACCTGGCTCGCCGGCTCGGGCGTCGCCTGCGCCGACGGCGTGCTCACCGACCAGTGGGGGCGGACGAACGTCCCCGGCGTCGTCGCGGCCGGGGACGTGGCCGCCTACGCCTGCCGTACCGGCCGCAAGCGGGTCGAGCACTGGACCAACGCACGCGACATGCCGGTGGTGGCCGCGCGGGCGCTCCTCGCCGATCTGCGCGGCGAGGACACGACCGCCCTTCCGGTGCACGACCCGCTGCCCTACATCTGGTCCGACCAGTACGGCAGCCGCCTCCAGTTCGCGGGCCGCCCCGGACCTGGCGACCGGTTCACCGTGGTGGAGGGCGAGCCGGACGGGCCTTTCGTCGCGGTGTACGAACACTCGGGCCTGGTCACCGCGGTGCTGGGGGTGGACTCCCCGAGATCCTTCACCCGGCTGCGCGCCGGCCTCCGCCGTACGTGGGCTTCTTGACGCGGCGGGCCTTGCGGCCCGCCGCGTTATGACGTGGGGTGGCCCAGGGCTCGGAGCACGGCGCGGGTCAGGTCGGCAGAAGTGGGGTTAGTCAGGATTGCCGCGATGTGTGCATCCGGGCGGATGACCCACACCTCGTGAGGACGGGTGCCGAGGGCGTCTGACAGTGCGCCCGACTCACCGATGTCCGTCACCTGGACCGGGGCGGAGACAGCGTCGGCAAGGGCGGAGGTCACGGCTGCGCGATCGCAACCCCCGGCGAGCAGGACCAGGACACCGTCGCGAGTGAGGTGCCGTAAGCGGGACACCTCCGGCCTGCCCGGGACGGACACTGGAACATCGGGCAGGATGACACCCGGGGCCGCCGCCCGCCCGGTGAACTCACCGTCCCGCGTGGTCAACGGCGAGGCCGTATAGCGGAAAGGCTCGGCGAAACGCCCCGAGTCCACCGCGGTCACCCCCTCCGGGTCCACCGCGGCGCGCTCTAGGATCGCCTGCCTGCGCCGCCGCTCGGCCGGGGTGCGGGGCACGAGGAAACGCATCGTCGCACCCGTCACCCACAGGTTCTCCAGCGCCGCGGCCCGCCGCTCGTCGTGATAGGTCGCGAGGAGAGCCTCGGGTGCCCAGCCGTGCCGTACGAACGCGATTTTCCATGCGGCGTTCTCGGCGTCCGGCACACCCGAGTTGAGACCCCGGGCCCCGAACGGCGCGACCAGATGGGCGCAGTCACCCGCGAGCAGGACCCGGCCGACGCTCATGCGGTCGGCGAGCCGCGAGTGGAAACGGTAGACCGAACGCCACACGAGCTCGTACGGCTGATCGCCCACGATGTGCCGGATGCGCCGGTCGAGCATGCCGGACGCCTCCTCGGCCTCCAGGTCGAAATCCGGCGGCACCTGCCAGTCGATCCGGAACACCGAACCCGGGCATGGATGCATGAGCACCTGACGCCCCGGGTTCCACTCCGGATCGAAGTAGAACCGCCGTTCGCTCTCCCAGCCGGGCAGCTCGGCGCGGATGTCGCAGATCAGGAACCGGTCGTCGTAACTCTCGCCGTCGAAACCGAGCCCCAGCGCCTCGCGCACCGCGCCACCGCGGGCGCCCGTGCACGCGATCGCATGCGAGCCGCGCACGACCGTGCCGTCCGCGCATTTGACGGCTACGCCGTACTCGTCCTGGGTGAGATGGACCACCTCGTGCCCCCACCGGGTGTCGATCAGGGGAGTGGCGGCGATGCGCTCGTCGAGGATCTCCTCTGTGCGTGCCTGCGAAAGGTTGACGAACGGCGGCAGCGGCGAGCGGCCGGGGTCGCCGAAACGCGCCGAGAACAGTTCGCGGTCGCGATAGTAGGTGCGCGAGGTCGTCCAGGTGAGCCCCTCGGCCGCGATCGCCTCGCAGCCGACGGCGGCCCAGACGTCGAGCACGTCGCGCTGCTGGCAGATCGCCTTGGAGCCGGTCAGGTCGCGTGCCGGACGCCGGTCCAGCATCACGACGGGAAGGCCCCACCGGGCCAGGAGCAACGCCGCTGTCTGCCCCACCGGTCCCGCGCCGAGCACGAGCACCGGTAGCCGTTCGTTCCTCATCGTCCTCAGCCCTGCAGCAGATCCCAGATCTCGCGGTCGCGAGCCGCCGTCCAGATGTGGGGGCGTTCGACCCCCAGCAGCTCGTCCCACAACCGGGAGACGTCGAACGGCAGGCAGTGCTCGAAGATCGGCCACATGCCGTAGCGCGGCGCCAGCGCCGCGCGCACCCGCTCGAACGCCTCCTTGAGCGAGCCGCCGGCCTCCTGCACGGCGGTGACCTCGGCGATCATCACACGCAGGAAGTCACGGGTCTGCCCGATGGCGGCGCCGACCGCGTCCCGCCCCCGCACCACGGGGCCGCGGCCCCCCACCAGCGCCTCGGCCTCCAGCGCGGCAACCCCGTCGAGAGTGCCCGACGCCCACTCGCGGTGGTAGGAGTCACCGGTGTAGAGCGCGGCCTGCGCCTCGACCAGATCACCCGCGAACAGCACCTTCTGCTGCGGCAGCCACGCCACGATGTCACCCTCGGTGTGGCCGCGGCCGAGATAACGCAGCATCAGATCGCCGCGCCCGGCGCCGAGGTCGATCGTCAGCCCGTCGGTGAAGGTGAGCGTCGGCCAGGTCAGGCCCGGGATGCTGCCGGGATCTTTGAACAGGCGCGGCATGCGGCCGTATTCCGACTCCCAGTCCTGCTTGCCGCGTTCGGTGATCAGCGCCTTGGTGCGTTCGTGCGCGACGACGACATCGGCGTCGAACGCGCTCGCACCCAGCACGCGGACCGCGTGATAGTGCGAGAGCACCAGATAGCGGATCGGCTTGTCGGTGTGCTCACGCAGCAGCGCCAGCCATTCGCGGGCCGCCACGGGAGTCGCCATCGCTTCGAAACAGACGAGGAAGTCCTCTCCCTCGATCGCGCCCACGTTGGGGTCGCCCTCGGCGGTGAGCGCGTAGACGCCGTCCGCGAGGATCTCCAGGGTGGGCTGCTTGTCTTCCAGATCGGCCGATGAGGCGAAAGCCTTCGCCATGAGACGCCTCCGTGTTCTTTTTCGGTTTCTTGTGCTATCGGTCTATCGATCGGTGGATAGTTCCCCGCCGCAGAGGACATGACGCATTTCCCCGACGCCCTCGACGGCGCTCGTCAGCACCTCTCCCGGGCGGAGAAAGCGGGGAGGAGTACGGCTCACGCCCACACCTGCGGGTGTGCCGGTAAAGATGACGTCCCCCGGCAGCAGCGGCGTCACCGCCGAGAGCCGCGCCACGAGACCCGGCACCGAGAAGACCAGGTCGGAGGTGCGCCCCCGCTGCACCACCTCACCGTCGACCGCACAGCTCAGCTCAAGATCGTCCGGGTCGGCGAACTCGTCCACCGTGACCAGCCAGGGCCCCATCGGGGTGAACCCCGGATAGGACTTCGCCAGACTGAACTGCGGCGCCGGCCCCGCCATCTGCATCACACGCTCGGACAGATCCTGGCCGACCGTGAGCCCGGCCACGTGGGCCCACGCCGTACTCTCCGCCACCCGATGCGCGGTCCGGCCGATCACCGCCACCAGCTCCACCTCCCAGTCCACGTTGCCTTCGGGCAGCGTGATCTTGGAGTGGGGGCCGGTGATCGAGGTGACAAACTTGGTGAAGACCGCAGGACTGTCGGGTACGGCGAAGCCGGCCTCGGCGGCGTGAGCCCGATAGTTGAGCCCGACGGCGAACAACTGCCGCGGCGCCGGCGCCGGTGCTCCAAGGAGCGCCGGGTCGAACTCCTCGCCTGGTGGAAGCGCCGCCTCCTCGGCCCACAGGCGAAACTCGTCGAACTGCGCATAGACGGCCTGAGGATCGGCAGAAAACCGTCCCCCCGAGGCCCGCGCGACGTCGACCGCCCCACCGCTTGTGATCAGCGTCAGCCGTCCGGCCAGGTTGGCGATGCGCATGTCAGCCCTCCCCACGTTCGACACCGGCGACGACGATGCCGGCGGTGCGCCGGATGTGCTCTTGGTGCAGCCGGCACGCCGCGTCGGCGTCCCGCGCCATGACCGCCTCGAAAATCGCCCGGTGCTCGCCCGCGATGTCCCGCCGCCCCTCGTCGTAGTGCCGCGACCAGTAGCGGTAGATCGCGGCCGACTCGGCGAGCCCCGCGACGATCTCCATCATCCGCGGGCTGCCGCAGGCCGCCATGGTGGCCTTGTGGAACTCGTCGTGCGCACGGATCCACTCCTCGGCCACCGCGCCCGGCCGCTCCGGGTCACCCATCGGGGTCCCCGCAAGCCGGTGGTGTGCCGCGGCGAGCGCCGCCTCCCAGGCGAGATCCCCCCGCTCGACGGACCGCCGTAACGCGCTGCCCTCGATCGTCGCCCGCACCTCGGTCAGATCCTCAAGATCGGCCACCGAGACATCAACCACAGCGAACCCCTGCTGCGGCAGCGCCCGCACAAGCCTCTCCCCGGCCAGCCGGCTCAGCGCCTCACGCACCACGTTGAGGCTTACCCCGTGGGCGGCACTCAGCTCGGAGGGCTTGAGCTTGCGGCCGGGCGTCACGCGGCCGGCCAGGATCTCGCCGCGCAGGGCGGTGTAGACACGCTCGGTGAGCGATCGCGCGGAGGTGGACATGGGGGTAGCGTTTTGATGTAAATATGGATTTTTCGCGTCTTAGTGGCTGGCAGGCCAGGCGGATGCGGCTGGACCGTGTGCCGCTCTAGCAGCTCAGAGCGCGATGAGCCCCGCGTTGGTGGGCTCGAACCCGCAGGCATCGAAGTAGAACTTCCGCAAGTGATCGTCAAAGTCGACGTGCAACCACTCACATTTCGCCGCCCGAGCGCCCTTGACGGCCTCCGCCACAAGCCCCTTCCCGATGCCGGCGCGACGCAACTCACCCCTGACCACGGTGTCCAGGACGAAGGCATGCACCCCGCCGTCCCACGCCACATTGACGAACCCGACAAGCTCCCCATCACGCCACGCACAGACCCACCCGAGACTGTGCCGACGCACCTGCGCCAGCCAGTCGATGTCCAGCACCTTGTGATCGAACCCTTCGGCATGCAACACGTTGACGTCGGCGTTGTCGAAGTTCCCGCGCCACTCATACAAGATCGTCATGCCCGGGAGTCTAGGTGTCCTTGGTCAGGCGGCACCTCAGGATTTTCGTGGACCTCACCGCTGACCTGCCATATCAAGAGCGGCCCGCAGGTGCGGGGCACCCGACAGCGCATGAACGGTCACATCCCCGACCCCACATGAAGCGGATACGGACCGACAACATCGGTGAATTTAGACTCGACCCGTCCCCTTGCGGGCGAAGTTCGGTTCCGCCGCTTCCAGGCGCGGCGCCGAGATGCCCAGCCGTCGTGCTTCGGCCAGGGTGTCCCGGCAGACCTCACGCGGCTCCTCGGCCTCGGGGTCGGAGTGCGCCGCGAAATTCACGCGCACGGGCGCGAAATGAGCAGTCAGCCAGGCGAGCGCGGGGGCCGTCAGCCAGGTGGGCGCCCGGAACAGCAGCACACCGCCCCGGTGACGTCGCAAGTCAACGCCGCGCGCCTTGAGGAGCGGCAGCAGCTCGCGGCCGGCCAGCAGCGCCTCGCGCAGGTCGCCCGTTGCCCCGGCCAGTTGGGACAGGGATCCCAGCCGCAGGCCCTGCGAGAACATGCCGGCATCCGACGCGAAATGGACCCACAGCCAGCCGCGGAAGTCAGGCCGCTCCTTGATCCGGAGCCCGGCCTCGCGAAACGCCTGGCGCACGGCCCGTTCCCGGTCGGTCGGGGGCCGGTCGAGTGTGCCGAAGACGACCGACGGCAGCAGTGCCCCTCGGAGTACGCCGTCCGCGCAGAAACCGCCACCGGCCTGGGGAAAGCCCCAGGCGATCCGGTCGGCGGGGAGTGCGCCGATGGCGGCGAGCGGCTCGGTCCAGAGGTTGCCGAAGACCAGCACCGTGGCCTGGCCGACACGCGGGGCCAGGAAGGCCGTCGCGCCCGCGAGGCGATGGTGGGGCACGCTGAGCACGATCAGGTCGAAGTCGTGGTCCGGCTCCAGCGCCTCGCGGTAGCGCACCGGCCACCTCTCGGCGACGCGCTGCCCCCACACCCGGCGCCGCATATCGAACAGGTCGAGGTCCACCGCGTCCCCGTACGTCTCCGCGCGACCCGGACGGACGTAGAACTCGACGTCATGTCCCGCCTGTTGCAGGACCCAGCCGTAGACGGTGGCGATCACGCCTCGGCCGAACATCAAGATCTTCACGCTGCACCTCGTGGGGTACGATCGATTTGGAGACCATCTCCACTTTGGAAAATATGGAGGTCATCTCCACTTGTCAACGCGAGGTAGCACATGACCGCCGACAAGCCGCTGCGGGCCGACGCCCAACGCAACCGCGATCTCCTGATCGCCAAGGCACGAGAGGTCTTCGACGCCGGCGACTTCTTCGACCTGCGCTTCGATGACTTCGCACGCCTGGCCGGGGTGGGCACCGGCACGCTGTATCGCCACTTCCCCACCCGGGAGGCACTGGCCGAGGCGGTCTACCACGGGGAGGTCGCCGCGCTCTGCGACCGCGCCCGCCTGCTACAGGCCACGCTGCCCGCGGCGGAGGCTTTGGCGGCCTTCCTGCGCGGCATGGTCGACCACATAGATGCCCACGAGGGCTTGGCCCGGACGCTGGCCACGCTCATGGCCGATCGCGCGGGTGCCCTCGCCGAGGGCAGCCGGGCGCTTGAGCAGGCTGTCACAGACCTGGTGGCCGCCGCCGTGCGGGACGGCGCCGTTCGCGACGACGTGGACGCCGGTGCCGTGATGATGGCGCTGCACGGCATCAGTGCGGCCCATGACCGCCCCTGTTGGCGGGCCGAGGCCGACGATGTCATCACCCTCGTGCTGGACGGGCTGCGCCGCCCGCTATGACAAGGTGCGACACGAGGTCGCCTGCCGCGAGCGAAGGATCCGGTCAGTGGCACGGCGGCGACGATGAGGTCCCGGGTAGACACCCGGCCGATGCGGTCAGGATGTGTGCGAGAGCGATGAGGGCGCGACTCTGCCAGTTCTAACGCTTGTCGAAATCCTACGTCGCCGAAGATGGGACTGGTCTAACCCTGTGTAGCACGCTGTGGTGCGACAGCTTTGTGTCTGCGACACCCCGCCTGTTGACATAAGCACCGTGGTGCTCATGAGCAGGTCGGGTTACCAGCAAACCTTGGGCTTGTGTCATCGAAGCTTGAGCAACTCGGGAAGCCGGCCGCCACGCTCCGCGCTAGCGCCGAGGGGGGCGGCTCACCTCACCGGGACATCAGGATCAGCGGGACTCCGCGAGCAGATGAATGACACCGGCTGGGTTCTTGATCCAGTGGGTCCTGGAATCGAGGTTCTCCAGGGGCTCGACCTCGTCACACGGGTGGATGCCGATGTCGGCCAGTTTGCTCGCTGCCGCGTCCAGGTCATCGGTGTGCAACTGCAGCCACAGGTCGGGCCGGCCGTAGTTGTCGACACAGTCGAGCCACAGCGTATTGGGGCCGAACCGCACCGAATGAGTTCTCGAGACAGTCGGAGCGTAGGAGACGTCGTCTTCTTTGACCTCGAAGCCCAGAGTGTCGCGGTAGAAGGCCACCGTGGCCTCGTACTGCGCCTTGGGGATCTTCATGGCGATGTTCAGGCCGGCCGTGAATTCAGGCTTGCTCATTATGCGTAACTCCTTGGTTCGTATCGGTGGCGTCCAGTGCGCGTTTCAGCGCGGCCAGCCGGTCATCCCGGGTGCCGTCCGGTACCGGCTCCAGGGTGAAGTCCACAAGCGTCTGAGGTGCGTCACCCTCCGGCATGCCCTCGATCGCCCACCTGAACGCGAAACGGTGTGGCGGGTCGACCAGCGCGATCGTGGCGACGGATTCCTCGTCAAGGTCGTCCCAGCGGAAGAATGCTCGCCCACCTGGCCGCAGATCTATCTCCGCTATCGAGCCGAACCACCGCGAGAGTCCTTGCGCGGTGGTCAGCGCGGCCCACACCCGCTCGATGGGGTGCGCGCAGTACCACCACACGTTCGATCGCATCCGAAACCATGCCCACCCTCCTTCGCAACCTGTAGGTTGCCAATGAGTAGCAACCTACAGGTTGCGATTATTGCTCGCAAGCCCCGGTGCCGAGGGCGAATTACGACGCGCCCGCATGTGCGGCATCCCTGACCGGCTTGAACGGCCACCTGCACAACCGGACTGGCGGCATCCCTTCGTGCCAAGCTCAAGGTCAAGGTTCGGTGTCGCGGGCCGGCGACCTTAGAACGCAAGAGGGCAGGAACTCCCGCTATCGAACAGCAGTGGGCCAGTCCGTCGTCGCCTTGAACGTGCAGCTTTCATAGGGGTAGGGGTGGTTCTGGGCACGGCTACGACCCCTTTTGCTGCTGTTGGTGAAAGCACCTAGTGGCTGCGGCAGGCCGCAGGGGCGGAGAGGTCTGGTTGGGGGCGTGGGCGGCCAAAGGCCGCCCAGCGCTTCGGGCCAGGCCGCGGCCTTCACCGGATGTCGATGCGCGCCTGGATATCGCTGGACCCGTCGAACAGCAGCCGCAAGCCCATCTCGGCCTCCTGAGCGCTAATCCGTGAGGTCTTCTCCGTAAGTGACCTCAAGCTCTATGTGTGGCCAGGGTCACCCACGATTGCCAGATCAAGATGCGTGCTCAAAGATCGCTCCGTTTCCGGCGGGGAGTTGACGTTCGACCTCGAACCAGACGGCTCTTCCGCTCGCTTCGAAGTAGTCGCCCCAACGGTGGGCCAACTGATCCACCAAAACCAGGCCTCGGCCGTTCTCTGCGTCGACTCTGGTAGGACCGAGCACCGGTCCGCCAGCTGAGCCGTCGTCCATCACATCGACCCGTACGCAGTACTGACTCACCTGGAGAAGTACCGTCACCTCTCCGTGCCTTGACTTGGAGTGCGTGAGCGCATTGGTCACAAGTTCGCTCGTCAAGAGGACCACTACGTGAGCCTGATCCGCTGACATGTGCTTCTCCGCCAGGTGCCCCCATATCCAGGCTCGTGCCACAGAAGCGGATGAGAGCGCTCCCGCCAGGTCCAGGCGACGTGCCCCAACACGCTGATACCGGACATGCTCGGGATGGCATGGATCGCCGAGACCGGTGGACTCCCTTAATCGCACAATGCCACCCACTTGTGCTGATCTGGTGTTGAAGCCTGCAGCCTTTCGGGCTGCTCAGCGCTCATAGTGCCTACCATGCGTCGGGCCGAATGGATGTAACGGGGAATTTGCTCCGCTGCCCGGGGCGGGCAGCCCTAGACTGCGCCATGGATCGCTCCTCCATGCGATCGAGGATGCGCCCGAAGGTGATGGTTCGGGCGTTTCCGCCTACATTGCCTAGAGTGGGCATTGACCTTGCGCGCAAGCAGGGTGACATTAGTGTGTAGCCGTGTCCCGCCCTGGCTCAGTCGTAGCTCGCTGGTAAAGCATCGACCTTGCGATCAGGGCAAAACATCGTTGCGGCATTGCGGCAACGAATTGCGGCAAGAAGGAGGCGCAATGATCACCGGAGCCGATCTACGCAGGGCGCGGGAGCGTGCGGACGTCAGCCTCGATGAGATGGCCAGCCGTATCGGCATGTCGACGGGGCACCTAAGCCGTGTGGAACGAGGGCAGAGGGCTATCAGTCCAACGGTCGTTCAGCGCTATAGGGAAGCGCTAGGACCAGAGATTGCCGCAAACATCACAGAGATTACTGAAACGGCAGCCGACTCTTCGTCGCTTGATGATGACAACGGCATGCTTAGCGCTATTGCGGCGGCATGTGTGGGGGCTTCGGTGGTCGATACTTCCGTGCTTCTCGACGACCTGATGGTGACGCCAAACGCAGTAGGTATGCGTGAGGTGAAGGCCCTCGAAGAGGCCGTTGAGTTTTACACCAAGATGGACCTCTCCCGTGGCGGCGAGCCCGTGATCGCCATTGCGCGAGGTGCCCTGGTATGGGCAGTTGGGCTGCTTGACGGGCAAATGACAGATCCTGTCCGTGACCATGTGGTCAATGGGATCGGCCTGCTTGCCGACCGTCTTGGGTGGGCGCTGTACGACCTCGGGGACACCGTACGCGCGAGGAGGATGTTGACCTTCGCCCTGAACTTCGCTTCTCGCGGTAGTGATCGAGACCTCAGGGCGCACATAATGCTCGACTTATCAGTCGTTCTCGCGGATTCTGGGAAGCCAAGGGCCGCGGTCGAAGTGCTCCGGATGGCGCTCGGGGATGAGCGCATCAGTTTGCAGGAGAAGGCGAACCTGCATGCTGTCGCAGCACGGCACTGTGCCTACGCGAGAGATCGCGATTCGGGCATACGGCATATTTCCCTGGCTGAGGAATCGCTGGCACAGACGAGATCTGAAGGTGGTCCAGAGTGGGCGCGTCGCGTCACCGCCTCCCCAGGGCATCACGAGAGTGCTTTGGGTTTGGCGTACTTCGCCCTAGATATGCTGGATCAAGCTCAGGGTCGCCTTAGTGCGGCACTGGCGAAGTTGGGCAGTGAGCGCGTAAGAACTGCTCTGCGTTGTCGTACGCGATTGGCAGTTATCTTCGTGAAGAACAGGGATCTCGCGCGAGCCGTGTCCGAGATAGAGCGCTGCTTTGCTGATGCCGAGAGTGTCAAATCTGCACGGATTCGTGCGGACTTGCTGATGGTGCTAGAGGCCATGAGGAACTCCGAGGAGTCAGTGCTTATCGACCTCGCCGATAGGCTCACGCCATCCGCGCCTTCTGTGGAGTCTCCGTAGACTGCAAACGGAGTTCGCCTCATACGCCATGCTTCACATGAAGTCACGGAGGAATTAGAGGTTCCCGCGCAAGAGGTGTGGGTAGTGGCGGAATTTTTTTTGGTGTTCTCGACAATGTGGGCGGCAATCTGCTGGCCGAGGCGTTCGGGGCCTTGGAAGACGGCGGCGTTGCCCTGTCCATCGGATGGGCATCCCGCGAACCGATCGTCATCGACTTCGAGGAAGAACGGATGAAAGGCGTTCTCAAGCGTCTCGAACCCTTCACCGTAGCCGCTCCCTTTGGGCTGGATCTCGCCTACCTGATCCACCTGCTGGAGAAAGGGGAGCTCGATCCGCAGATCGGCTGGCGCGGTCCATGGGAACGAGTGGACGAGGCGATAGATGCCCTCCTCGGTCGCCGGGTTCAAGGCAAGGCCGTACTCGATCTCATCCTCCGTGACCCGGCTGACCCCATCAGTTCCTCTCGAGGGGGACCGTCGCCTTTAGGCGACGGGGGAATCGGGAGCGGGAGGGCCGCCAAGGCCCGAGCGTGCCCTGGCCTGTCTGGTGAGCACATCGGAGATCGGCGCTCAACCCGAACACTTCACCGAGGTCAGAGGTCATGTCCCATGATCGGGAAGTCGTCATTCTGACATCGGTGAGGTCGAGCCGAGGTCCGGTATCAGCGGGCGGGGTGATCTCCGGTGGGTCGGGGACCGTCCGCTTGTCACGGGGGCGTGTCACTGTTGATGGCGGCCTGTGTCGTGCGTCTGGGTGGCTGTCATCGTGCGAAGGCGTGAGGGCGGCCGGTGAGGGCGAGGAGGACGTCGTCGGGGTCGGGGGTGTGGACCGTGAGGCGGTCGACGTCGATCAGGGCTTCGTCGAGCTGGTCGAGTAGGGCCTTCAGTGAGCGTTGGTCGCCGGTGGTGGGGACGTGGAGGACGAAGGCGTTGTCGTCTCGCATCAGGGTGGGGAGGGTGCGGGCGGCCATCTCGAACTGGCCGGGGTCGGTGAAGCTCATGCGGACGTGTCCGGCTGGCGCGAGGCGCTTCAGTTCGTCGGGGGTGCCCTCGGCCGTTACGGTGCCGCGGTCGAGCACTGCGATGTGGTCGGCCAGGTGGCCGGCCTCATCTAGGTGCTGTGTGGTCAGGAAGACTGTGACGCCGTTGGCCGCCAGGCGTTTGATGATTTCCCATACTTGGTGGCGGCTGCGGGGGACGAGGCCTGCTGTTGGCTCGTCGAGGAAGAGGACGTGGGGGTTGCCGGCGAGTGCCATCGCCAGGTCAAGGCGGAGGCGTGTTCCTTCCGAGTAGGTGAAGGCGGGATTCTGTGCGACCTCCCGTAAATCGAACCCTTCGAGCAAATCCGCCACGCGGTGGCGGGCTGCAATCACTCCCATATTGTGCAGGGCGGCTGCCCGGGTGAGGTTCTGTTCGCCTGTGAGCATGGGGTCGACCAGCATGAGGCTGGCCTTCAGGGGATCGGCGGATATGGGGGCGATCGGCTTGGGGTTAGCTGATTGGGGGGCCGCCCATCGGGGATCTGTCGATTGGGGATCCGTCAGCATGGCTTCGGCCGCCCTGGTGACGGTCGGCATCGTGCCGTTTGACACGGTGCCGACCGTGGCGGGAGCAGCCGATATGCATGCCCCCACACGGGCGTCAGGTCGACCGTCGCCCACCGTGCACTGGCCGACGACGCCGACCGCCGATCGCACGGCATCGGCCTCGGTCGCCACGTCGTGGCCGAGGACCCGAACCTCTCCGCTGTCGGGCCGGAGCTGGGCCGACAAGATCTGCAGCATCGTCGTCTTGCCCACGCCGCTTGGGCCGAGTAGGGCGAAGATCGTGCCTGGGGGCACGTGGAGGTCGATGCCGTCGAGCACGACCTGGCTGCCAAACGCCTTGCGGAGACCGGTCACCGAGATCGCCGAATGCCTCATGAGCGCCCTCCCGCCAAAAATGGGTGACGCCGCCTTGCGCACCATCACGACGTCAGGCTAACACAGCATGACGTCATTTTGACGTCACCGAATGATGGAGTGACGTCATATGGGCATCAGAAGGCGTCGACTGTGGCTCTCAACGCCTCGTCCATCGAGGTCGGCGCCACGCCGAACGTGCTCTCAAAGGCCGAGGAGTCGACGACGAACGGAGAGGCGAACTGATAGCGGACATGTCTGAGCTCGCCGAGCAAAGGGGTGAACAGGCCGGCCGCCCGGATGAGCGGCCACGGGAGCTCCCGTACCCCCGGCATGGGTCTGCCGATGATGTCCGCCATCCGCTCGGCGACCTCGCGGAAGGTGAGGGGCGGGTTGGTGGGAACGTGCCAGGGGCGGCCCCAGGCACGTTCGTCGGTGCCCGCGACGATCAGGGCTTCGGCGACGTCGGGGAGGTATGTCCAGCTATGTGGCATGTCTGCGGGCCACAGGAGCGGAACGGGTTTCCCGGCCCGTAGGGGCTTCACGAATCGGGCTCCGAGGTAGGACTGGTCGGAGGCGCCGGGGCCGAAGAAGTCGGATGCGCGGACCTCGGTCGCTCTGATCCTGCCTGCCTGGTGGGCGGCCAGCGCTTGCTCCCACATCGCGCCGCGAAGCCGGCTCTTCGGGGTGGTGGAGGCGAGCGGCAGGTCCTCGGTCATCGGTCCGTTGACCGGTCCATATGCATAGAGGTTGCCGAGCATCACCAGTCCGGCGCCCGTCGCCTCGGCTGCGGCGAGGAAGGAGGCGGCCAGCGGTGGCCAGTCCGTGAGCCAGCGGTGATATTTCGGGCTCACGCAGTTGTAGAGGACGTCGGCCCCCTCGGCCGCCTCCGTTAGACGTCTTTGATCGGCGACGTCGGCCGTGACTCTGTGGGTGCCGTCGGGGCCGCCGCCCGATCTGGTGACGACGGTGACGTCATGCCCCCGGGTGAGGAGTTTGGTGGCGAGATGAGTGCCCACTTGCCCGGATCCGACGACGACATGCTTTCCCATGCTCATTCCTCCCGTTGTGAGAGCGATGCTCCCCCAGTGCGGCATCGATCAACACCGTTTCATGATGATCTAGGGTTACGGCAGAGCCCGCGCGGCCCCCTGATTCGGTCCGCAGACGGGTCGTCACGCCTCAAGACGCAACCGTTGGAATCTGCCGCGACCGGCCACGACTCGCGACAGGTCCCGCCACGCCTCAAGACGAAACCATCGGGATCTTGTCGCCGCGTGCGGGACCGCCACTGAGGGAGCCGCGCCCGCGACCTCCGCACAGGCGTCGAAACCGGCGTCGAAGCCGGCGCAGGATGCGATGGAGGTCAAATGAAAGGTCGAGCGCAAGATAGCCGAATGCATGAAGGCCAAGGGCTTCAAGTACATCGCCTTCGTGGCCCCCGACCAGGAGACCGAGCTTCAACGCCGGGTCGCGAACGGCGACTACGAGGCGGTCAAGCAGTTCAGGAGTAAGTACGGCTACCAGACCTTCGCCCGCTACATCTACCCCGACGACCCCAGTTCAGGGGCGTTGGTGCCGCCGGAGGATCCGAATCTGGCCGTCAGCATAAACAACGCGCACCAGGAGGCGTTCATGTCGGCCAAGGACGCGTGTGAGACGGAGGCGGTCAAGGTCGTCCTGGGCAAGGTCGTCAAGTCACGCATGGATCTTTTCCAGCATTGGATGAAGAGCAGAAAGGCGGCGCTGGATCGGGAGGCGCGCCTCGCGCGGCGAGTGGCGGCATTCGGGTGCGGAGTACGGCAGAGCCGCAGATTGTCAACCGCCGAAGTGCTCGTGATCCATGCAGGTCCCCGGCCTGGCCCTCCAGGATCGGGTGAGGGTTCGCAGCGAACGGGCCACGGGAGCAAGATCACACGAAGTACCATCTTGGCTTGCCCATATGGGGATAACGAGCATTTGAACGGTTGGCGAGGACTGAGTCTTGTCCGATGTGAGAGATAAGAAGAAGGGCCTGGCGGGAGGGTCGGTTCAGTCGGCTTCCGCGCCGGGTGGTGAGCGAGGGGGGGCACCCGGGAGGTTCGGGCGCTATGCCCTGGCTCTGGCTGTGCTTGTGGGGGGCGCGTTCACCTATGTGAGTTTGACCGACGTGCCAGGGGAGGCGGCGCAGGCCGGGCCGACGCCGGCCCCACCTCCGAGTGCCGCGCCGACGCCGGTGGTGAGCAGCACGCCCGCCATGGCGGAAGAGTGGACACCGCAGCCGTTCACGCTTCCCGTGCAATATGCCTATGCTCCGGACCTTCACAATTGCCGCCGGGGGGCGTCTCCGCAGGACGTCTCCGAGTCGATCGCGTGCAACGGCTGGACCCTCCGGGTCAAACACACCAACGGCGAGAAGCCCGACGAACAGGGGCTCGCGCACTCGCGCACATGCTCGCAGCGGGGGTGCTGGAGCAACATCCGGCTCCACGACGCGGTGAACTTCGCCAAAATCGACGAGAGCACCACGCGTTCGATGCCCCTTCAAATCAGCCCCGACGGGCACAGCGTCGTCTATTTCAGCGCGAGCCGCATGCAGTTCGTCGGATGGCATCTCCCGACGGCCCGCATCGAGCCCGTCTCCCCCCGCATGGACGTCGCGACACTCGCCGAGTTCCAAGGTGTAGACATATCCCCTGACGGCCGGTTCTTCTCAGTGTCGTTCTCCGGGGAAAGCCCGAGGGTGCTGGTCACCAACGCGGCCACCCGGAAGACCTCGACCTTCCGCGGATTCTGCGACGTGCTCGGCATCAGCCGCAACGCCACCGTGATCGCCGCCGGGCGCGGCTGCCGCGACGCGGCCGGGAGCTCCCCGGTGAAGAAGGGTACGGTGGCCATCCTCGACCGGCGAGGCAAGATCCAGGGGGAGTGGCGGCGGGACGGCATCGACTACAGCCTCTCACCCGACGGCCTCCGTCTGGTGGAGGTGCGGTCCGACGTCGACGAGTCCGGCAAGGAACAACTCGTCATCTACAACACCAAGACGGCAGGCCGTGTGCTCAAGAAGCACGAACTCCGCCTGCTCTCCCAGCCGAAGACGGCGTCCGCCACCGGCCGCAGCTGGGCCAACGAGCACGAATACGTCGTGCGGGCGGACAAGGCGGGCGGACGGGGATCCCTCGGCTACTACGCCGTCGACGTGCGCAGTGGCGCCTCCCAGCGCCTCCGGGACCTCCCGCTGAGGGGAGGCGAGCAGTTCTCCCTCGGCAAGGTGGGCACGGAAAGCTGACCGCCCACCCCTTTCGCCCGTGACCCCGGCACACATCGTCGTGTAGCCGGAGTCCCGCGATTCCCGCCGCCACGCGGCGGGCCTTCCGGCGACGTGCCCGGTTTCCCGCACGCGGGGCGACCGCCGCCTCCGCCATCCGCCCTCCGCCGGCGCCGGTGCCGGTGCCGGTGCAACGTACGGCGGGAGCCGGAAAGTGCGCCGTGTGTCCGGTAGCCGGTTCCCATCACCGACGGGATCACCTCGGCGACGGGGCATGGCGGGTGATCAGGGAGGTCGGCGGGCGAAGTGGCGGACATCCCGTGGACGCGCCACTACCGTGACCTCGCGAAGCCCCGGGCGAACCCGGCTTGTCCGTACCTCGACCGGGGGCTATCGGTCGGGTGCCTCGCCGAGTTCCTCGGCGCGCAGGGCGAGGAGGACGTCGGCCCTCACCAACTCGGCCGCGGAGTCCACCCCAAGCAGCTGGACCACGCGCCGGACGCGGTAGCTCACGGTGTTCTCGTGGATGCGCAGGCGGCGCGCGGTGAGGCGGGTCGACAGTCCGGTGGCGAGGAAGACGCGCAGGGTCTCCACCAGGGCAGGGCTCTGCCGTAGCGGAGCGAGGATGGTGTCGGCGAGGCGCCTGGCGTCCAGGGGGTTGTCGATGAGGAGCACCTCGGGGATGACCCTCTCGAAGGGGATGACGGCGCGGTCGGCGCCCATGCGCAGGCCCGCCTCCAGGGCCGCGAGGGCCTCCCGGCAGGAGGCCCCCGCCTCGCCGAGGCGGGGGCGGGGTTCGCCCAGGCCGACGACGACTCCGGGCGGCACGCCGGGGCGGCCTGCGGCGCGGGTGAGGGCCTCGGGGATGCCGGGGGCGTCGGCGAGGACGAGCAGGAGGGCCTGCCCTCGGGTGCCGGCGAGCACGCGGCTGCGCAGGCGCGGGCGGAGGGCGTCGAGCAGCACTCGCTGGGCACGGGTGATCTCCAGGGGTCGTACGGCGCCGCGCATCCCGATGGCCGCGGCCCGATGGGGGACCTGGGCCTGCACGCCGATGAGGCGGGCGCGCTCCTCCACTTCGGACGGGTCGAGCGGCTCGCCGCCGGCCAGGCGGGAGACGAGGTCGGTGGCGATCTGGTCGAGGTGTCCCGCGGCCTCGCTGCGGGTCTGTCGGTAGGCGTCGGTCGACGCCTCGATCATGGTGTCCACGACGGCGGCGAGGCGGTGGGTGAGCTCGGTGAGCACCGGCGCCTCCATCGGCGGGCCGACGGCGGCGAAACGCTGGAGCAGCAGCCGTTCGGCCGCGTGCCAGGACGCCACCACGCCCTCCACCGGGACCCCCTGGATGGCCCGCCGCTCGCCGAGGGCCGCGGCCGGGGTCAGCTCCCCGCCCGCCGGGCTTCGCCGTTCGGCGACTGCGGCGAGGACGGCGCGGATGTTGGGCGCGACGACGTCGGCGAGGTCCCGGACGTCCATGCGGGCGGGATCGTAGCCCGGGAGGTGCTCCCAGACGGCGTCGACGAGCGCGGCGGACATGTCGTCTACCTGCTCCAGCAGCCGCGCGGCCCGCCGCGCCAGCTCGGGACCGGGGCCGGGCGGCACCTCTCCAGGGCCTACAGGTGCGGATGAAGCGGAGCCGGGCAGGTCGGAACGACCGCCACTGGGCGAGGACTTTTGCGAGCCGCTGGGGGTGGCCGGGGCGGGGCCGGCGGGAGCCGAATCTGAGCCTGAAGGGCCGGCGGAGTCGTCCGAGCAGGCGGGATCTTCGGGATGGGCGGGGCAGGCCTCTGCGTGATCTGAGCTGCGGGGATCGGCCGGGTTAGGGTCGTCGGAGTGCGAGTGTTGTGGCGAATCCACAAGAACGCCCCCTGTATCTTCCGAGCAGTCCACGTAGTGAGGTTCATCACCCTCACCGACTATGGACTATCACAAGGCCAGGTCCCAAATGGCCTGTGTGAGGAGGACCTCGTGACCACGAGCCGTGCCGTGCCCCCAGAGCGCACGTCGCTCGCCGACGACCTCAACGACCACGCCCTCGAACCGGTGCCGCCGGAGCGCCGCAAATCCCTGCTCCAGATGATCATCGTGCAGATCGGCTGGAACATCAGTGTCAGCAGCTTCCTGGTGGGAGGCGTGGTCGGCGGCGGCACGTCGTTCGGCGAGGGCATGGCCGCCATCGCCGTCGGCAACCTGGTGCTCGTCGTGGTGGCGACGCTGGTGGGCCTGGTGGGTCACCGTACCGGTCTGACCAGCTATCTCGCCGCGCGGGTCGTGTTCGGCCGGCAGGGCGCGGTCGTTGTGTCGCTGCTGCTCGGCGTGCTCGCGATGGGGTTCATCGGGGTGCTGATGGACACGTGGGGCGGCGCGGTCAACAAGCTGCTGCCGGCGATCCCGTCGTGGGCGTTCGTGCTGGCGTTCGCGCTCGCGATCACCTCGACCGCGATCTTCGGGTTCAAGGGCCTCGCGAAGTTCTCCGCCATCGCCGTGCCGATCGAGATCGGCATCGCGCTCGTCGCCCTCTTCGTGATCGGCAGCCGGGAGGGCGGGTTCGGCGACGTGGTCGCCCATGTGCCGGCGGTGCCGATCGGGTTCGCCGCGGCGGTGGGCGCGGTGATCGCCACCTGGATCACCGGGGCGGCGCTGGTGAGCGACGTCAGCCGGTTCGCGATCCGGCCGCGTGACGTGCTGATCTCCAGTTTCTGCGGGTTCATCGTGGGTGCGGGGGTCTTCGAGACCATCGCCACGGTGTCGGCGATGAAAGTGGGCAACAGTAACTTCGTCCTGGTCATGCAGGGCCTCGGGCTGCTGGCCCCGGCCGCCGTGATGCTGGTGCTGGCGTTGTGGAACACCGCCGACAACAACCTCTACTCCGCCTCGCTCGCGTTCACCAACGCCTCCAACACGCTGCGGCTGCGCGTCGGCAAGCCGGTCTGGACCGTGGTGTCCATCGTGATCGCGGTCTGCGTGGCGTTCGCCGGGCTCGCGGCGCAGTTCCTCACGTTCCTGCAGATCGTGGGGCTGGTGGCGCCGCCGTTCGCGGGCGTGATGATCGCGCACTTCTGGGTGCTGGCGAGGAACAGGTCGGGCTCCGACCTGCTGGCCTCGGCGCCGAAGGTGCGGGTGGAGGCGCTTGTGGCCTGGGTGGTGGCGGCGGTGTTGTCGAAGTACACCGATGTGCTGCTCACCGACGCCATCGAGGGACTGGTGTACGGCTTCGCGTGCTATGCCGTACTCGGCCTGCTGGCCGGGCGGTTGGGAGCACGCACGAGGGAAGTTGTGGAAGGAGAGGCATCGTGAGGTTCGGCCTGGGTGTGCCGACGGGGACGGAAGGGTTGATGTATCCCGTCCCTTATGCCGACGCCGATCAGGCGGTCGAGCTGGCGCTGGCGGCGGAGCGGCTGGGGTTCGACTCGATCTGGGGCAACGACCATGTGACCACACAGGCGTATGTCCGCGAGGAGTTCGACACCCCGCCCCGCTACTACGACCCGTTCGCGTATCTGAGCTACGTGGCCGCGCTGACGAGCCGGATCCGCCTGGCGACCGCGATCATGGTGCTGCCTTTCCGGCACCCGGTGGTCGCGGCCAAGCAGGCCGCGACGCTCGACCGGCTGTCGAAGGGCCGCGCGGTCCTCGGGGTGGGCATCGGCGCCTACCGCGAGGAATACGAGGCGATGCATCCCGACGGCAAAATCAACCGGGGTGAGCACGCGGCGGAGGCGATCCAGGCCCTGACGGCGCTGTTCACCCGGCGCAGCGCGTCGTTCGACGGGAAATACGTGCGGATGCGCGACGTCGAGTCGTTCCCCAAGCCGGTGGGGCGGCTGCCGATCCTGTCGGGCGGCAACGCGCCCGGTTCCCGCACGCGGGCCGCGCTCTACGGCGACGGGTGGCTGCCCGCCTGCCTCACCCCAGAGGAGGTGGCGCGCGGCCGGTCGGAGATCGTCGCGCAGGCCGAGGCGGCGGGACGTGAGCTGCCCGAGGCGTTCGAGGTGGCGCTCCAGGTGGCGGTGAGCGTCGCGCCGACGCACGAGCTCGCGTGGGAGCGCTTCCGCTCCTCGCAGCTCCACAACCACCTGGTGTCGCTGTCGGGCACGACGCTCAAGGACCAGGGAGTCGCCGACCTCGCCCGGCGCAACCTCATCGGCACGCCGGAGAGCGTGGCCGAGCAGGTGGAGGAATATCGCGCGGCGGGCGTCGACACCCTGGCGGGCCTGCTGTTCGCGGCGGACTCGGTGCCGGCCACGCTGGACATGATGGAGGAGTTCGGCGAGACGGTCATCGCACGGCAGGGGCGGCAGGCGTGAGCGCGCTGCGTCCCGCCCCCGACATCGACCTGCGCGAGCTGGCCGGCCGCAGGCTGGCCGGGTTGCGGGCGGCGCTGGCCGAGGCGCCGTTCGACGCGGTCGTGCTGACCTCGCCGGAGAGCGTCCTGTACGCCACGGGCTACCGGAGCGTCGCCGGGCCGCTTTTCCGCGCCCATCAGATGGCCGCGGTGGTGACCGGCGACGACCTGTGGCTGGTGTGCCCGGCGGCCGACACGGCCCCGGCCGCCGACGCGGGAGTGCCCGTGGACCGGCTTGTGCCGTTCGGCAGGTTCTATTTCGAGTCGGCGTCGGCGACGCCGCTCACCGGCATGGCCGACCGCCACCCCGACCTGCCGAGCGCGCTCGCCGTGGCGCTCAAGCAGGTGGGGGTGGCCCGGCTGGGCATAGAAGGCGCCGGGATCGAGGAGGCGGTGGACGCGACCGCCTGGGTGTCGGCGCTGCGCGGGGTGAAGCTGCCGGAGGAGGTGGAGCTGCTGCGCTACGCCGCCTACCTCGCCGAGGAGGGCGTGCGGGCCGCGCTCGCGACGGCCGGTGAGGGGGTGACGGAACGTGAGCTGGCCCGCGAGGTGGCCGCGACCATGGTCGCAGGCGGCGGCGAGCCCCGTTTCGTGGTCGCCCTGACCGGGCCGCGCTCGGCGCTGGCCGACGCCCACCCGGGTGACCGCCGGTGGGCGGCGGGGGAGCCGGTGCGGTTCGACGTGGGCTGCCTCTACGGCGGCTACTGGTCGGACATCGGGCGCACCGCCGTGCTCGGCGCGCCCGACTCCGTGCAGAGCGCGCATTACTCGGCGATCCTGGCCGGGCTGGACGACCAGCTCGCCCTGGCCGCGCCGGGGGTGCCCGCCGAGTCGGTGTTCGAGGTCGCGATGGCGGGGGTCGAACGCGGCGGCATCACCCCCTACCGCCGCCAGCACTGCGGGCACGGGATCGGGCTCGCGATCTACGAGCCGCCGATCGTGTCGCCGGGCGTCGTGACGCCGCTGGCGGCGGGGATGACATTCTGCTTTGAGACGCCGTATTACAAGCTGGGATGGGGCGGGATGATGGTCGAGGACACCTTGGTGGTGACCGATTCCGGGGTGGACATGTTCACGGTGGCGCCGCGCGAGCTGCCGGTGGTGCCCCTGTGACCGCCTCCTACTACACCGGGTCCCTGGCCTGCGTCCGCTGCGCCGCCCCCTACCCCGACCCGTCGCTGCCGCTGGTCGGGCGGGGCTGCCCGGCCTGCGAGCTCGACGGCGCGCCGAGCAACGTCCTGCCCGTCTACGACGTGCCGCGCGGCGCCGGGCTGCCCCTGGCGGGCGATCAGCCCGGCCTGTTCCGGCACCGGGCGCTGCTGCCGCTGCGCCCCGGCACCCCGGCGGTGAGCCTCGGCGAGGGCGGCACACCGCTCGTCCCCCTGGAGCGCACCGCCGCGCGGCTCGGACTCGGCGGCCTCCACGTGAAGGACGAGACGCGCAACCCCACCTGGTCCTACAAGGACAGGCTGGCCTCGGTCGCGGTCACCAAGGCGGTCGAGCTCGGCGTGGAGGCGGTCGTCGTGGCGAGCACCGGCAACCACGGTGCCGCCGTCGCCGCCTACGCCGCCCGCGCGGGGCTGCCGTGTGTCGTGCTCACCGTGGCGTCGGTGCCCGAGGCCATGAAGACCCTCATGCAGGTGTACGGTGCCCGCGTCGTGGCCCTGGAGCACGCCCCCGACCGGTGGACCCTCATGCGGGAGCTGGTGGAGAAGCGCGGCTGGCTGGCCCTGTCCGGCCACGCCGCCCCGCCGGTGGGCTCCATCGGGTTCGGCGTCGACGGTTACAAGACCATCGCCTATGAGATCGTCTCCGACCTCGGCGCGGTCCCCGACGTCGTCGTCGTGCCCGTCTCCTATGCCGACGGCCTGGCCGGCATCCAGCGCGGCTTCGCCGACCTCGTCACCCTGGGCGTGGCACCCCATATGCCACGCATGATCGCTGCCGAGCGGTTCGGGCCCCACGCGGGCGCCCTCGCCGCCGGCACTGACACGCCGGGCCCGGTGCCGGCCGACGCCACGGTCGCCTTCTCCATCGGCTCGCCGTACGGCACCTACCAGGGCCTCGCGGCCCTGCGGGCGAGCGGCGGCGCCGCCGTGCCCGTCGGCGACGACACGCGCATCCTCGACGCGCAGCGCCGCCTGGGCCGGGAGAGCGGGCTCTATCTTGAGGCGTCGTCGGTGACGGCGGTGCTGGCCGTGGAGGAGCTCGGCCTGCCCGAGGGGTCGACGGTGGTCGTCGTCGGCACCTCCACCGGTCTCAAGGACATCGGCGCCACCTCCGCGACCCTGCCCGCCGTCCCCGTGATCGAGCCCACCGTGGCGGCGATGGACAGCGCCCTCGAAACGGCGGCCCGGTGAGGCTCGCCTTCTCGATCTCGGGGCACCGCCACGCCGGCTCCGCCGTACAGGTGGCGCGTAAGGCGGAGGACGCCGGATACGACACGGTGTGGGTGACCGAGGACTATTGCGAGCGCGGCGCGTTCGCCCTCGCCGGGGCGATCGCCGCCGCGACGTCGCGCATCCGGGTCGGCATCGGCGTCGTGAATCCGTGGACGCGGCATCCTGCGCTCATCGCCATGGAGTTCGCCGCGCTGGAGGAGATCAGCGGCGGCCGGGGAGTGCTCGGGCTGGGGGCGAGCAATGCGCGGTGGATGACCGAGCAGCTCGGCATCCCCTTCGAACGGCCGGTGACGCGGCTCGCCGAGGCGGTCGACATCGTCCGCGCGATGCTGACGGGCGAGCGGGTGGAGTTCGCCGGCGAGGGCTTCCGGGTCGACGCGGGGCTCTCGTTCGTCCCGCCGCGCGCCGCGCCCCCGATCGTGCTGGGCGTGAAGGGCCCGCGGGCGCTCGACGTCGCGGCCTCGCGGGCGGACGGGGTGCTGTTGTCGATCCTGTCCTCGGCGCCCTACATCGCGGCGGTACGGCGACGCCTGGGTGCCGCGATGGAATTGTCAGCGTATGTCGGCCTATCGGTTGAGGGTGGGGGCGTGTCGCGTTCTGCGGCGCGGGGGAGGCTCCGGCCCATGGTGGCGACCTACCTGGGCGTACACGGCGACCACGAGATCACCCGCACGGCCGGGCTGTCCGCCGACCTGTGCCTGGCCTTCCGCGAGGGGTGGCGGTCGGGCAAACCCCGCGTGGACCTCGTGGACGACGATCTGCTCGACCTGTTCACCGCGAGCGGCACGGCTGCCGAGGCCGCCGGATCCCTCGGCCGCCTCGCCGCCGCGGGGCTGGACGTCGCGGTCGTCCGCGACGACCCGGAGATCGACGTCGACGCCCTGCTGGGGGCGGCCGCGCGCCTAATGCCGTGAAGGGCCTCGCCGGCGTGGAGAACCGATCGAGTTCGCCTGGGTGAGAGCACCCAAGGAGCTCATCTGGGGCGGGCGCATATGGTGGGGGGAGAGGACAAAGGGCGTGAGCGGGATGAGGGCGCCTCACGCCCATTCTGGCCCCGACCTGCGCCCTTACCGCGCGGCCTCAGGCTCGAATGGCGATCACGAAGGCTGCCCCCACCGCCCGACCGGAGGGCATCCCGCCACGCATTGTGGTGACTTCTAGCGTGATTGCGTCACGATCCGCAATTTAAGGGTTTATTCCAAATGTTTGGTAGTAAATCGCCCGATCGTGCTCTCTCGCGTTTCATCATCATCGTGATGGCAGGCGCCGTCTGCGTCACCGCGCCGGCCGGCACCGCCCGAGCGATCATCAACGGCAAGGACTCCACCGAGTCCTACCCGTTCATGGCGTCGCTCGAGATCTCGCCCCCCGGCCGGGGGCTCGGAGACGAGGTGTGCGGAGGATCGCTGATCCACCCGCAGTGGGTGGTGACCGCGGCCCACTGCCTCAACGCGGAGGCCGGCTCGATCCCGGAGGGAACCGTCCGGATCGGCAGCGACCACCGGCAGTCCGGCGGCACGGTCCGCGAGATCGTCAAGGAGGTGATACACCCGCGCTTCACCCCGGGCGTGCCCAACACTGACGACATCGGACTGATCCGCCTGGACCGCCCGGTCTCCTACAAGCCCATCCCGATCGCCGAGCAGCCGGGCCCGCCCGGCAGCCTGACCCGGATCATCGGCTTCGGCACCACCGTGTCCAGCAAGAACCCCGCCGACTGGAGAATGGCCGACCGCCTCCAGGAACTCGACACCCGCATAGGCGCCGCCTCCGAGTGCGCCCCGGGATTCGCCGGCAAGGCCCGGCTGTGCACGGTGAGCCGGGTGCCCGACGCCATGGCGTGCAACGGCGACTCCGGCTCGCCCCAGATGCAGCGCGGCCGGGACGGCAGGTGGGAACTCATCGGCGCCACCTCAGGCCCGGGCGCCCCAAGCCCGTCGTGCGAGACGGGCCCGGGCCTCTACGTCAACGTGCCCGCCTACGCCGACTGGATCCACGCGACGATCCGTAAGTACGGCTGACCCCTCGTGCAAGGACTTCCGGCCTTGAACCACTTTCGGTGGAGGCCGCCTATTCGCCGGGTATGACGACACGGGCCCTGGTGCAGGACGGTGCGCCAGGGCCCTCAGACACACCGCGATCTCCCCTCCAGTGCAATGGCAGCCGGTGCCCATAGGCATTTGTCACTAGAAAGTCCTGTTCTGCCCGACAAGCGTCAATTGACCCCGAATGGGCGTTCCTGGCAGGCTCTCACCGTCCGCACAGCAAGGAGAGCCATGACGGACCACCAGGATGCCGACGCGATCGTCGTCGGTGCGGGAATCTTCGGCGCCGCCCTCGCCAATCACCTTCAGCAGGCGGGCATCGGCCGCGTGGTCATGCTCGACGCCGGTGAGCCCGGCCGGGGGACCTCCGGTTCGGGTGCGGGCTTCGTCGGCTATTGGACGGCAGGCTACATGCCGGTCCCCTCGACGGACGACTACGCCCTTGAGGACTACGGCGTGCGGTTCTACCGCTCGTTGTCCGAGCGCGGGAAGCCGATCGACTACCGCGGCAACGGAAGTCTCTTCGTCGCCACCTCCGAGGCCGGCGCGCCGCGCGTGGCGAAGATGGCCGACCACCCGCTCGCTCCGGCAGGCACCCGGGCCCTGGACCCGCTGGAGACCGCGAAGGTCACCGGGCACCTCCTGAGCGCCGACGCCGTCACCACCGCCGTCCTCCACCCCGGCGGCATACAGATCAGCGCCGGGCGGGCGACCCGGGCGCTGGCCGCGCTGGCGGGTGCCGAGGGCGTCGAGATCCGGTCCGGCGCCCCGGTGAACAGGCTTCTGGCCGACGATCGCGGCGTCCGCGGTGTCCGCACCCCGGCCGGCGATCTGCGCAGCCGTACGGTGATCCTGGCCTGTGGCGCCTGGACCAACGAGCTGCTGCGCCCGCTCCAGGCCGCCGTGCCGATCGCGCGGGTCATCGCGTCCCGGGTGGTCTCGCCGCCTTCGGGAGTCGCGGAGTCGTCGCCGACCGTCATGGTCCCGGAATGGAACGGTCTATGGCTGCGTGAACACCGCGGCGGGATCACCTGGGGGAATCCCGACGGCTACGCGCCCCTGTCTGCTTATGCCGACCGGATCGCGGTCGGCGATCACCCCCGGGTCGAGGAACTCGTCGACGCGATGAGCGCCGCGCTGGGGCCCCGCCTTGACGTGCTGCTCAACGGCCGCGACCGCTCGGTCGCCGCCTGGACTCAGGGTGTCCCGTGCTACACGCCCGACGGGCGGTTCATCGCGGGCCCCGTGCCCGAGGTGCCCGGCCTGCACGTCATGGCGGGAGACAACGAGGCCGGTGTGACGCACGGTCCCGGGCTCGCCCGGATGGTCGCCGACCTCGTCGCCGGGAACGCGGTGGACTACGTCGACCCGTCCGTCTACGCCGTGGACCGGTTCGAGCGCAGGGACATGACCGAGGACGAGATCCTCAACGCCGCACCGGAGTACGAGTGAGCGCGGACCTGCCCGGCCACCTGCTCAAGCTGGCCGCGGAGCACTACGAGGCTCTCGGACGGCCGGGCCGTGACGTCCCGGCGAGCGCAGAAAGCCTCGCGGTCTCGCCGGACGGCAGGCGGGTCGGCTTCGCCGGGGCCGTCGCGGACGAGGACGGCGGCGTCGCCCAGGCCGCCTGCGTGCTCGACCTGGAGACCCAGGCACTGCACATGTCGCCAGGAACGACACTGCCCGTGTGGTCGCCCGACGGCACCCGCCTCGCGTGGGCGGTGCAGGGCCCCGACCGGCCCACCGTGCACGTGGGGCCCTGGGACGCAAGCCGTCCGTTCACCGGCGAGGCGCACCCGCTGGCCGCCGGTGTCGTCGAATCGCTCGCGTGGTCTCCCGACGGAAGCCGGCTGCTGGTCGGCCTCGCCGAGCCGGGCGCCAGCCTCTCGGACGCCTTCGGCTCCGGCCGGATTCCGTCGGAGCGGACCGAGGACGACGCGTGGCGGCCCATCCTGAGTCCGCAGCACGACGGCGACGGCCCTCGGCGTGCCCTTGTCCTCGATCCGGCGACCGGCGCGATCGTGCGGCCGGTGGACGGCAAGACCGTGTGGCAGGCGTGCTGGGCGGGCGACCGGGCGCTCCTGTGCGTCGTCTCCGCCGCGCCCGACGAGTCCGCGTGGTACACGGCCGACCTGGTGCGGGTCGACCTCGCAAGCATGGATTCGACCCCGCTCCCGCGTCCCGCGGCGCAGGTGGCAATGCCCGGGGCGAACCAGTCCGGGAGCAGGCTCTCCGTCGTGGCCGGCCTGATGAGCGACCGGGGCCTGGACTCGGGATACCTATATGTCCTCGAGCCGGCCGGGGGCGACTGGCAGCTGGTCGACACCCACGGGGTGGACGTCAGTGACCAGCACTGGATCGACGAGACCGTCCTGGCCTATGCCGGCCTGCGCGGCCTCACCACCGTGATCGCGACATACGACGTCACCAGTGGACGGAACGCCACTCTCTGGCAGTCCGAGGAGACCTGCGGCGAGCCGGTCCCCACCTTCGCCGCCGGAGGCGGGACCGTCGCCATCACCTTGCACAGCTACGCGCGTCCGCCCGCGCTCGCCGTGATCGAGTACGGCGAAGCCCGCGTCCGCCTGGACCTGCGCGCACCCGGTGCCGAGGACGTGATCGCCCGCGCGGGAACGATGCGTGCCGTGGAGTGGGAGGCGCCGGATTCGACGCTCGTCCAGGGGTTCCTCGCGGTCCCGGACGGCGATGGACCGTTCCCGCTCGTCGCCGAGGTGCACGGCGGCCCGGTCTGGGCGTGGCGGAACTCCTGGATGACCGGCGACACGCTGACTCCGCTCCTCGTCTCGGCCGGCTATGCCGTACTGCACGCGAACATCAGGGGCAGCACCGGCCGCGGTCAGGAGTTCGTCCGGGCCGGCCTGAAGGACATGTGCGGGGAACGGGACGTGCCCGACCTGATCTCCGGCGTACGGCACCTGGTCGACGCCGGCCTGGCGGATCCGGACCGTGTCGCGGTCTCCGGCCTCAGCTACGGCGGGCTGATGGCGGCCTGGCTCGTGACCGCCACCGACGTCTTCGCGGCGTCCGTTTCGCGGTCGCCGGTCACGGAGTGGGTCAGCCAGCACTACGCGTCCAACCTGCCGGGCTTTGACCGGATGTGCCTGGAGGGAGATCCCCTGGACCCGTCCTCGGACTACCGGACGCGCAGCCCGCTCCACCGTGCCGCACTGGCCGGCGCTCCGGTGCTGCTGATCGCCGGCGGCAAGGACCTGGCGACCCCGGCCGAGCAGGCGCTGATGTACCACCGGGCCCTTCGTGAGCACGGCGTCGAGTCCGAGCTGGTGATCTATCCGGAGGAGGGGCACGGCGTCCACGACCCGCGGGCGCTCGTCGATCACGGGGCCCGGATCCTCGATTTTTTGGCTCGACATTTGCCGTCCAAGTGACTCGGCACCGGCGACAGCCCGACAACCGTCCATAACAGGCCCTCGAACAGGCGTCCAACGTCGATTTCCGTCCCTCGGCTCGTCTACCACAATCTCCACAAATTCCGTCTTCGGTATACGACGTCCGCTGCTCCAGGAAGGCAGACGAATGAGACTCCGATCCACACTGATCGCCGTGGCTGGGGTTGTCACCCTGGCCGCCGGCTGTGGAGGTCAGGCCGCCACCCCGGAGGCGACCGTCAAGGGCAGCATCGACTCCAAGGCGATCTCGGCGAAGCCCGAGCGCGCCGATCTGAAGGTCGCCGTGCCGAGCAAGGTCGACAGCATCGACCCGCTGGTCGCCTCCGGCGTCACCGAGGTCCAGGTCCTCAGCCTGGTCGGGGGCACCCTCTTCGCCCTCGACTACGACGGCAAGAAGGCGACACCGGGCCTCGCCAAGTCCGGCGAGCTCGCTGCGGACGGCAAGTCCTACAAGGTCACCCTCAAGGACGGCCTCACCTTCAGTGACGGCAGCCCGCTGACCTCGGCCGATGTCGCCGCCACATTCGAGCGGGCGCGCACGTTCGAGTCCAACGTCTACGCCGGCGAGTTCGCGCCGGTGCGGAAGGTGACCGTGATCGATTCGGCCACCCTCGAATTCACCTTCAGCCGGGCGTTCCCGTCGTTCGAGATGATGCTCTCGTTCCCGGAGTTCTCAATCCTGAAGAAGTCGGAGATCGGCGCCAAGGGAGCGATCCCCTCGTCCCCGACACTCGCCGGGCCGTATGTCGTCGAAGGCGACGTCAAGGGCAACTCCTACGCCTTGACCCGCAACGCCGCCTATGCAGGCCCCGAACCGTCGGTGCGGAAGATCTCGTTCACCGTCGTCCCCGACGCCGCCGGTCGGCTAACCCAGGTGCGCGGCGGCCAGGCCGACCTCGCCGTCGACATCGGTGTCCAGGCGATCTCGCAGTCCCTGCCGGGGGTGAGCGTGCACGCGAACCCGTCCATGATCATCACGCAGCTGACGTTCAGCGACAACACCGCTCCGCTGACCGACGTGAAAGTGCGCAAGGCCGTCTCCCTCGCGCTCGACCGCAACAAGATCAGCCAGATCGCCTGGGCGGGAGCGATGCCGCCGAACGCCGGCCTGCTCCCGACCACGTCGATCGGCGCCAAGCCGGGGAACACAGGTGCGGACCCGGCGGTCGCCAAGGAACTGCTCAAGGGCACCGCATGCGAGAACGGCTGCTCGCTCTCACTTCTCCTCGACGGCAGCTCGGGATGGCAGTCCTCCTCGGCCACGGTCATCGAGCAGAACCTGAAGGAGATCGGGGTCAACGTCTCGATTCAGCCGCTTGAGACGATCACACTGTACGACCGCCTCGGCAAGGGTGACTTCCAGCTCGCGCTGGGCTACTTCGGCGCCTACGCCGACGTCCCCGACGCGACGCCGCAATACTGCCTGTCGCACTCCTACGGCTTCCTCTCGTGCTACACGGGCTACAAGTCGGCCGAAGCCGAGGCCGCGGTGGACGAGGCGCTCACCGCGACCGACGAGGCGAACCTGAAGGACGCCTACGCCGGGGTGAACGCGATCTTCGAGAAGGACGCCCCGCTCGCCACCCTCACCGACTACGCGGCCGTGTGGGCGGTGCGGGACGACGCCCGCGGCTACGCCTCGATCGGCGCGACCGCCTTCATCACCGTCGCGCCGAAGGGCTGAGAACGATCGTGCTGCCGGCAGTGAAACGCCCCCTTCGAGCACTGCGCGACGTCGGTGTCGTGGTGCTGCTGGTGGTCACGTTCACCACCTTGCTGATGCAGTTCGCCCAGGGGAGTCCCGGCCGGGCGATCCTCGGCCCGCGGGCGAGCCAGGACCAGGTCGACGCGTTGAACCACACCCTCGGCGCCGACCGGCCGGTGATCGAGCAGATCGGATCGAGCCTGGCCGGCTACGTCCGCCTCGACCTCGGCCACTCGTTGTCCAACCCCGAGCAGAGCGTCGCCGGCCTCGCCGCCGGCGCACTGCCGGTCACCGCTTCCATCATCGGGCTGACGCTCGCGATCTCGCTGGTGGGCGGTGTCCTGGCCGGTCTCGCCGGCGCGCTCTCACGGCCCTCGGTGGACCGGGCGGTCAGTGCCGCCGCGGTGTCGATCCTGTCGATCCCGCCGTTCGCCCTGGCGCTGCTCCTCATCGTCGGCGTCGCCATCGGGCTCGGCCTGGCGCCCGCCGGCGGCTGGGCCGGGTCGTGGCCGGCGAACCTCTCCTACGCCTGGCTGCCCAGCCTCGCGCTCAGCGGCCTCCTGCTGCCGCAGATCGCGCGGACCGTTCAGCAACGGGCGCGCGAACTCGCGGGCGAGGAGTTCATCGAGGCGGGGGAGGCGCGCGGGCTCTCCCGCTCGCGGCTCACCTTCCGCCACATCCTGCCCAACGTGCTCCTCCCGGTCATCACGATCGTCGGCTTC
Source organism: Sinosporangium siamense (assembly GCF_016863435.1). Lineage (GTDB taxonomy): Bacteria > Actinomycetota > Actinomycetes > Streptosporangiales > Streptosporangiaceae > Sinosporangium > Sinosporangium siamense. The sequence goes on along the minus strand of NZ_BOOW01000034.1, from coordinate 70,886 downwards.
AACGCGTCGTTCCTCATCGCCGGTGCGGTCGTCGTGGAGGCGGTGTTCGGGGTGCCGGGCTTCGGCCAGGTCCTGTCCACCGCAGTCTCGGAACGCGACTACCCGGTGATCCAGGGGCTGGCGCTTCTGACCGCCGTAACGGTCGTGCTCATCAACTTCCTGTGCGAGGTGCTCTACGTGGTGGCCGACCCCCGAACCAGGGTGGCGTCATGAGCGCGGCGCACCCGGCGGTCCGCATGGCACGCCTCATCCGGGTGCCGGGACCGGCGAGCCGGGCGATGTGGGCCGGCCTCGCGTTCATCGTCGCGGTCCTCGCCCTGAGCTTCCTGCTGCCTGTCCTCACCGGCCAAGGGACCGACGAGTTCGTCGCCGAGCCGCTGCTGCCGCCCTCCCCGGAGCATCCTTTCGGGACCGACCAGTTCGGACGCGACCTGCTGGTGCGCACCATGGCCGCCGCACGCGTCGACTACCTGATAGGTGCCGTCGTCATCGTCTGGTGTGGGGGCGTCGGCAGCCTGGCCGGCGTGCTGATGGCGACCGTCCGGCGGGCAGGCGCCGACTGGGTGTTCAGCAGGATCATCGACGCGTCCATCGCGTTCCCGTTGACCATCCTGGTCATCACGGTCGGCGTCATTCTCGGCCCCGACTTCACCGTCCTCGGACTCCCGCGAGGCCTGCCGAGCGTGCTCCTCGTCTACGCGCTCATCGGCTGGGCATATTACGCGCGGCTGGCCAGGTCGCAGGCCCTGTCGCTGCGCTCGCGCGACTTCGTGCAGGCCGCCAGGACCATGGGCTACTCGGACGTGCGCATCACGATGCGCCACCTGTTCCCGCAGGTCTCCATGGTCACCCTGGCGTACGCCGTAGGCGACGCGATCGTCGCCATCGCGCTGACCTCGTCACTCGCGTTCCTCGGCGCCGGCGTGGCGCCGCCGACGCCCGAATGGGGCCAGATCATGTACGAAGGGCGCGACCTGATCTCCACGAGCTGGTGGATCGTCGCCTTCCCGGCGATGATGCTCGCGCTCAGCGGCATCTCGCTGGCCGCGATCGCCAACGGCGTCATCAAACGGATCGAGGGGTGAGAGCGTTGCGCAGCACGTTCCCTGAGGCCGGGCCGCGCCGGCGAAGCGCCGGTGAGGCCGCCCTGGAGGTCGAGCGGCTCTCGGTACGGCTGGGCGGTCGTGAGCTCGTGACCGATGTGAGCTTCGCCGCCCGGGCCCGCGAGTGCGTGGCGCTGGTGGGGGAGTCCGGATCGGGCAAGACCCTGACCTGCCGGGCGCTGCTCGGCTCACTGCATCGGATCGGCGCGAGCATGACCGGTGTGGTCCGGATTCTCGGCCGCGACATGTCGGCGGCCTCCCAGAGGGAGTGGCAGGCGATCCGCGGCACGACGATCGGCTTCGTGCCGCAGGCCTCGATGGCCGGCCTCGACCCGGTGATGCGGGTCGGCAAGCAGCTCTCGGAGACGATCCGCCTCCACGACCGGCAGGCCGGCCACCGCGCTCGGGCACTCGAACTGCTGGAGCAGGTCGAGATCGCCGATCCGGCGTCGGTGTACGGATCCTTCCCGCACCAGCTCTCCGGCGGGATGCGCCAGCGCGTGATGATCGCCCTGGCATTGGCCGGCCGTCCGTCGGTCCTCGTCGCCGACGAGCCCACGACCGCGCTCGACGTGACCGTGGAACGCGCGATCCTCGACCTGCTGGCGCGGCTCTGCGTCGAACAGGACATGGCGCTGGTGCTGGTCTCCCACGATCTGGCGGTCGTCCGCAGCATCGCCGACCAGATCAACGTGATGTACGCCGGGACGCAAATGGAACGCGGCGCCACCAGGGACGTGCTGACCGCGGCGCGGCACCCGTACACCCAGGCCCTGCTCGCCGCGGACCCCGCCGCCGCCCCGCCCGGCACCAGGCTGTCGGGGATCGCCGGCGGCGTCGCCGACGCCTCCATCTGGGACGCGACCTGCCGCTTCGTCGGCCGCTGCCCGCACGCCACCGAGAGCTGCCGCACCACCGGGCAGGAACTCGTTCAGGTCGGCGCGGGCGCCGCAGTCCGCTGCATGCGCTGGGAGGAGACGGCCTAGATGTCAACGTCCACAGGCGTCCCGCTGCTGGAGGCGGAGTCGGTCGACCTGGCCTACCCGGGCGGGCCGGCCGTCGTCCGCGACGCGTCGCTCGTGGTCCACGCCGGCGCGGCTATCGGCATCGCGGGGGAGAGCGGATCGGGCAAGTCCACCCTGGCCCGGGCGCTGCTCGGGGAACTGGATCCCGTCCGCGGCGCCGTCCGGGTCGGCGGACGCCCCTGGCGCGACGTGAAGCGGCGCGACCCCGAGCGGCTCATCGCCCAGATGGTCTACCAGGACCCCTACAGTGCGCTGAACCCGCTCCTGTCCCCGCGCCAGGCGGTCGAGGAGGCACTGGCGGTCTGCCGCGGGATGCCACGGGCCCGGCGGCGGGCCGAGGCCCGCGAGTTGCTCGGATCGGTCGGCCTCCCGGAGCGCTCCTTCGACGTGCGGCCCAAGCGGCTCAGCGGCGGACAGCGGCAGCGGGTCGTGATCGCCCGGGCACTGGCCTGTGAACCCAGGTCTTGATCGCCGACGAACCCACCTCGGCCCTCGACGTCTCCGTCCAGGCCCAGATCCTGAACCTCCTGCTGGACCTGCGTGAGCAGCGGGGCCTCGCGTGGGTCCTGGTCAGCCACGACCTCGCAGTCCTCAACCACATGACCGGCACGTGCCTGGTGCTCTACCGTGGCGATATCGTCGAAGCCGGTCCCACCGCGCAGATGTTGTCGGAGCCCAGGCACCCATACACCCGGTCGCTGGTCAACGCACGCAGCGCTGTACGGCACGGGCCGGAGTCACCAGCCCCGGGCGACCACTAGGCCTCGCCGCGGAAGGGAGGTGCAGCGATTCGTACTCCGGAGAGCTTGCAGGAAATGGTCGACAGCCTGGCGAACAGGCTGCAGCGCTCGGTGGCGATCGACGACCGGCAGATCCGGCTCATCGTCGCGAGCAAACACTTCGGCGACGAGGACCCGGTCCGGATCAAGTCCGTGCTCGGCCGCGGAGTCGAGAAAACGGCATCCGCGACCACGTGCTCTCGCTGGGCATCGACCGGGCGACCGAGCCGCAGCACATCCCGCCGTTCCCGCCACTTGAGCTGAAGGCACGGCTTTGCGTCCCGGTCCGCTACAACGAGGTCCTGCTGGGCTACCTCTGGCTGATCGAGGAGAGGCCGCTCACCGCGGAGGAGATCGCCGCCGCGTCGGCGGTCGCGGAAGCCGCCGGGCTTGTCCTCTACAAGACCGACGTCGCCTTTGAACGCCGCCAAGCCGCCGTCGACGCCCTCGTGCGCGACCTGTTCGCCGAGCGTGCGGCCTCGCGCAACTCGGCCCTCGCCGAGATCCGCGAGGAGGGCCTGCTGCGGGACTTCAAGCAGGTGCGGGTGATGCGGGTGCGCGTCCTGCCGGCGGCCCAGTCGGAGACGCAGGATCCCGAGAAGGTCGAGACCGCGATCCTGCAGATGTGCCGCCGGCTGCTGGGCTCCTATCCCGAGGGCAGCGCGATCGTCCAGGCGCGCCGCCGGCAGCTGACCCTGCTCGTCACCGGCGGCGCCGCGACGCGGGTCCAGTCGATCCGGGACGCCGCCGTGTGGGTGGTCGATCACCTGAGCGAGGCCACGGGGATCCGCTGCGTGGCCGGTCTCGGGATGAAACAGCCGAGTCTCCGGGACGCGCACATCTCGCATGAGCAGGCCCGGATCGCGCAGAGGACGGCGCAGATCCTTCCCGCACTCGGTGACATCGTCGGCTGGGAGGACCTCGGTGTGTTCGCGCTGCTGGCCAAACTGTCGCCGGACGACGTCAGCCTCAAGGCATATCCGCCGGCGCTGCTGAGGCTGGCGGCGGACCGCAACGCCGAGGCGCTGCTGTCGACCATCGAGACCTACCTGGACCTGGCGGGCGACGTCCAGGCGACGTCGCAGGCCCTCCACGTGCACCGCGCGACGCTCTATCAGCGCCTGTCCAGGATCGAGGCCGTCTCGGGCCTCAGCCTGCGCGACGGCACCAGCCGCCTGACGCTGCATCTGGGCATCAAACTGGCCAGGCTCACCGGTCAGTATGACGATCTGGTCAGCATCGAGAGGACCTGATCGAAGCCCCCGCCGGCCGGATCGACGCCGGTCGACACCGGGTGCCTGATTACCCGCCGATTGCCCATACTCCCAGGCCCGCGTGCTTAGCGATCCTTGTCCGGGAGCCCGGAACCGCGGCTTCCCGCTGACGGGAGGAAGGCATGGCACACGAGACTCATGACGCGATCGTGATTGGCGCCGGTGTGATCGGCTGCTCCGTCGCGAACGCGCTCGCCGCCAGTGGACGATCGGTCGTGGTGGTCGAGCGGGGCGCCGGCGCCGGATCCGGCTCGACCAGTGCCTCGTCCGCGGTGATCCGGTACAACTACTCCACGCGTGTCGGAGTCGCGGTCGCCTGGGAGTCGGTGCACGCCTGGACCGACTGGGCCTCGTTCACCGGGCCCGACGACGCCGGCCTGGCCCGCTTCATCCGCACCGGCGGCCTCACCCTGGAGTCCCCCGAGCAGGACTTCGACCGGGTCACGTCGCTGTTCGCCGACGTCGGCGTGCCGTACGAGGTCTGGGACGCGGCGACCATCAGGTGGCGGATGCCGATGATCGACCCGGGCCGTCACCACCCGCCCAAGGCACTCGCGGACTCCCGCTTCTGGGACGATCCGGACGGTGTCCTTCGCGGCCTCTGGACCCCCGACAGCGGATTCGTCGACGACCCGCAACTCGCCGCCCACAACCTCATGGCCGCGGCGGTGCGCAACGGCGCGACCTTCCTGTTCCGCAACGGCGTCACGCGGATCGAGCGCGACGGCGACCGGGTCACCGGCGTGGTCTGCGAGGACGGACGCACACTGTCGGCCCGCACCGTCGTCAACGTCGCCGGGCCGCACTCGTCGGTGATCAACCGTATGGCGGGCGTGGAGACCGACTTCAAAGTGCGCACCCGGCCGATGCGGCAGGAGGTCCACGAGGTCCGCGCGCCCGACGGCTTCGCCGTACAGGACGGGCCGGGGCCGCTGATCGCCGACATGGACCTCGGCGTCTACTTCCGCGGCACTCCAGGCGGCGGCCTGCTGATCGGCGGCATGGAACCGGAATGCGACCCGCTGGAGTGGCTCGACGACGCCGACGACTACGACCCGCAGGCGACGAAGCCCCGCTTCGACGCCCAGGTCATCCGTACCGCGCGCCGGCTTCCGGACCTTGGGGTGGCCGACAAGCCGCGTGGCATCGCCGGTGTGTACGACGTGTCCGACGACTGGATCCCGATCTACGACCGGACCTCGCTCGGCGGGTATTACGTCGCGATCGGCACGAGCGGCAACCAGTTCAAGAACGCCCCGGTCGTCGGCGGGATGCTCACGGCGATCGTCGACGCCTCGGAGAACGGACGCGACCACGACACCGATCCCGTGTCCTACGTGCTGCCCAGGACGGGCCTTGAGGTGAACCTGGGCCACTACAGCCGCAACCGCGTAGTCGAGCCGAGCAGCACCAGCTTCACGGTGATGGGCTGACAGCCGAGGCATGAGCCGGCTCCGGCTCCGCCGTACAACGTGCTTGCAGGTAACCGTCCAAGTCGAAAGGAGCCGATCGATGACCTCGAAGCGCTTGGAGACGGGGTTCACCAGGGACCAATACCTCGACCCAGTCTGGTTCGAGCACGAACTCGATGTCCTGTTCCGGCCGACATGGCAGTACGCCGTGCACGAGTCCCAGATCCCCGAGCCGAACTCGTATATCGCGCTTCAGGTGCTGGGCGAGAACATCGTCGTCACCAGGGATGCGGAGGGCTTGATCCACGCCGTCTTCAACACCTGCCGGCACCGGGGCGCCACGCTCTGCGACCCCGGTCCGGGCCGAGGGCGCCGCCTGGTCTGCCCGTATCACCAGTGGTCCTACGACATGGACGGCACGCTGCGCACCGCCAGGACTGGCCCCTGTGCGAGCGCACCCAGGAGGGAATCCGCTCCCGCGCGTACCTACCGGGCCCTCGCCACCCGGAGCGCGAGCCGTACGTCGCCGAGTTCACCCGAATGTATTGGCACGACCTGGACAACGCCGAGCCTGGAATGTGATGGGAGGTTCCGGGTGAACAGGACCACGGCGACGGTAGCACCTCGATCTTCTTTCTGGTGGCGCCCGGCTCCGCACGTACGGCGAAGCCTACGAGGCCTACCGGCGGGCCGTCTCCGCGTGGATACCCCGCATCCGCCGGGGCCCGTGCCTCAGCCGGAGGCGAGCCGCAGCAGCACGCCCATCAGTGCGTCCTGGTCGGCGAAGGCCGCGAAGTGGCCGCCCGGCAGGTAGTCGGCCGTGGCGCGGGGCAGGCGGGCCGCGAGGCGGCGCACCAGGTCCACCGGCACCTTCGGGTCGTCGATCCCGTGGAGGAGATGCACCGGCATGTCCACCTCTTTCGGTTCGAACCCCCAGGGCCGCAGATGCGCACGCAGGTCGTGTGCCATGGCCGCGCCGCCCTGGCGGGCGCTTTCGGCGATGTCGGCGATGAAGGCGGCTTCCGCCGTACTCGTCAGGGTGCGGAACACTCGCAGGTCGGCTTCGGGGAGTGCCCGGCCCACCCGCGCCGTCAACGCGGCGGCGTCGCCGCTGGCTGCCGACGCCATCGCCTTGGCGCTCATGGCGCACAATCCGCCGAGCAGCCATGGGGCGCGGCGGGCGAGCCGCCAGTAGAAAGCGTCGGCGCGGCTGGCCGGTGCCCAGCGTTCGCCGACCGGGACGGGCGGCATGCCGCCGAGCAGCGCGACGCCTGCCACGCGGCCGGGGTGGGCGGCGGCGAGGCGCAAGGCGGACGACGCTCCCATGGACACGCCCACGGCCACCACCCGCTCGATCCCAAGACGGTCGAGGACGCCCACGGTGTCCCGCGTCCACTGGGCCTGCGGGCTCGACCTGCCGTATCCGGGCCGGTCGACCGAGACCACGCGCACGCCGTACTTGTCCAGTGTGCCGGCCGACAACGTCCACCCTGCCGCCCACCGGGAGGAGGCGTAACCGTGGACAAAGAGCACAGGCGTCCCCGAAGGGGTGCCGAACTCCTCGTATCCGAGGCTCATTGCGACCCCTCCGGCCACGCCGCCACGTTCTCGATCGCCCACTCGGCCCACGACACCATCGCCTCCAGCCGCCGGATCCCGAGTTCCACGCCGAGCAGCGCGGCCCGGTCCTGGGCCTGCGACAGGTCCAGGCCGTTCTTCAGCGCGCGCATGCCTCGCAGGCGGGCGCGGTGGTATTCCAGTTCCTCGCGCAGGAAGTCCCCGGCCTCGGCGGGGCTCACCGTCCACAGCGCGAACGACCGCAGGGCGGTCTCGTTGCGCTGCGAATGGTCGGCCGAGGTGCCGGTCAGCCAGGCGCGAAGCTCCGCGACGCCCTTCTCGGTGATCTCGTACGGCTTGCGCCCGCGTGACCCCGTGTCCTGCTCGCGGATGAGGTCCTCTCCGGCCAGCCGCTTCAGCTCGGGGTAGACCTGCGTGGGTTTGGCGTGCCACACGAACTTGAGCACGCCGTCGAACTCCTGCCCGATGTCATATCCGCTGCGGGGTGCCCCGGCGATCAGCGTCAGTAAGGCCATACGAAGTGACATGTATGGATGATACTAAAATTTTTTACTGTCATGACATGAGGAGACCCCGCCGCACGCAGCACGGCGGGGTCTCCGGTCACCGTCAGTGGTGCGGGGAGATCGCGATCTTGATGAGGTTGCGGCCCTTGATGCCGTATAGCGCCTTCTGGGAGGGGTCGATGTTGAGCTTGGAGCCGCCGCCGAACCAGTCGCTCGCCAGACCCTCGACGATCTTCGAGACGGTCCACTCGCGCAGGTCGATGCGGTAGACCGCGTTGACGTCGCTGGTGTAGGCGGTGAAGCCGGCGATCAGCAGGTCGCCGCCCCGGTTGTTGACCTTGAGCGTGCGGGTGATCTTGCGCTTCAGCAGGTGATATTCGAACAGCACGCCGGTGTTGCTTATGCCGTACACCGCCAGGGGTGTGTGCGCGAGGTCGGTGACGGCGGAGATGCCGGGGAGTGGCTCGATCTGCCAGGTGACCTTGCGGGTGCGCAGGTCGAAGGCGGCCAGTTTGGCGTTGGGTGTGACCGGCGGGGAGCCGAGGCCCTCCTGCGTGCTGGTGCCGAGGTAGACGGTGCCGAGCACGGCGGTCACGGAGAAGACGGTCTGGCGGTCGATCACCGGGCGGTAGGTGTCGAGCTTGCCGGTGCGGGGGTTGTAGACGTCGAGGGCGCCGTTGGGGTGGCCCGGCTCGGACTGGGTGGGCATCACGATGAGGCCGGTCAGCCGGTCGACGCACAGATCCCTGGGGCGGTCCTGCTGGTTGCCGGTGCGGAACAGCAGCTTGGCCTCGGCCTCACCCGCGCGGTGAGAGTAGAGCGCGGCCTGGGTGTAGATGCCGAGGTAGGTGACACCCTTGTGGGTGATCATGGTCTTGGGCTCGCCGGGGATGGACAGCCGGGTGACCTTGCCGCTGGCCAGGTCGTGGATGTCGGCGCCGCTCTTGCCGCCGACGTAGACCCGTTTGCCGTCGGAGTGCACCGACATGGGCGCCTCGGCCGCGGCCCGGAATCCGCGTTGCACGTGGCTGCGGTAGTCCATGTTCCCGTTCGCCGGGTCGTAGACGAACACGCCCGTGTCCTGCAGGCCGTAGATCTTGCCGCCGTGCTCGAGCACACGACAGGTGGCCGCCTCGGGGAACGGCACACCGAGCACCTCGTAGACGCCGGTCGCGATCTGATAGCGGTAGATGGTGCCGGAGGGGCGGCCGGCGAAGTAGACCCAGCCGTCGAAGATGTGAACCGACACGATGTACTTCTCACCCGGGCCGGTCGCCTTGACGACCTTGTAGTCCGCCGGGTTGGCCTTGTCGAGCACGACTAGCTCGGCCAGCGAGTTGAGGCCGGCCGCCACGTGGGTGTCGGAGATCGACATGCTGGACGCCCAGTCGCGGTCGGCGAGTTCGGCGGGCAGGATGTTGCGCTTCTCACCCGTGCGCCTGTCGATCGCGACGAGGTGGGCATTGCTGCCGACACCGGCGTAGACGTGGGTGGCGTCGGCCTGGATGCTCCGGACATATGACTCGCCGGGCGCGGGCTGGCCGAGGTCGCGGCTCGTGCCCGTGGCAGGGTCGTATTCGACCACGCGGCCCGGCAGGGACGTGCCCATGTAGATCTTGCCGTCGGGCGAGGAGGCCATGGTCCAGATGTAGGGGTCGGGATATTCGGCGAGTTTGCGGGTCTCGCCGGTCAGGGTGTCGATCTTGTAGAGGTCGGAGCGGGAGTGTGTGCCCACATAGACGTCGTTACCGACCTTGCACATCGCCCATATGCCGACACCGCTGGGGATGTCGTGGTGCGCGGTGATGGTGTCCTTGGTGAGGTCCCACGCACCGACGACGTTGGGCGACAGGCCGCGAGAGCCCATGTAGAGCACGTCACCCACGAACTCGCCGTTGCCCAGCGGACTGGCGACGCTGGCGGGACCGAGATCGGTGACGGTGCCCTCGGGCACTCTGGAGGCGGCAGTCGGGGTCGTCGGGCCGGAGGAGGCCAGGGCGGGGGTGGCCGGAAGCGCCAGGGTCGCGGTGGACACGGCGGTGCCCAGCAGGAATCGGCGGCGGGGGATCATGTCGCTGGCTCCCTTGTGAAGTTTTGCCCGCACGCTATAACGGTCCTGACCGTAAAGTCCAGTACGGCAGAGCACCCTTGACCAAACCTCAATGCGGTCGCCGCCGTTATTTAGGCGCGCAACAGTACGACGGCCACGTTGTCATGCCCTCCGGCGTCCAGAGCCCGCCGCACCAGCGCCCGCGCCTCCCCCAAGGAGCCGGGCCCGTCGGCACCCCGCCTCGACGCGTCGCGCAGCGAGTTCACATCGGGCAGATAACGCCACGACCCATCCGTGCACCGGGCTTGTGTCTTCATACGGCGGCTGTCTCCGCGCCCGGCGCGAGGACGCGCGTACCTCGCCCCACGTGAGCTCCCTCCTCGGGAATTAGCCGGGAGCCCTCGCACTTGGCGATGAGTGCGGGACGGAACTACTGAGGAGCTGAGATGACGTCCAAGGTGCAGACTTTCGCCGAGATGAAAGAGGAGTTCGACGCCTACGTGGGGAGCACCGTCTACTCCACGATGGTGACCGTGGACGCCAAAGGGCGGCCTAGAACGCGGGTGCTGATTCCGGTATGGGACGTGGTCGACGGGGTGCCTCTCGGGTGGCTTGCGACCTACAAGACCCCCGTGAAGGCCGCCCACATCGCCGGCAATCCCCACACCAACTTCTCCTACTTGACGTCCCGGGGCCACAACGCCGTAGCGATCGACACGGTGGCCGCGTGGGACGACGATCCGGAGGTGAGGCGTCATGTGTGGGACCTCTACCTCCGGACCAGCCCCAGGGGTGCGGGTTACGACCTCGGGCGGTTCTGGAGTTCGCCCGAGGACCCCAAGCTGCATGTTCTCCGCCTCGAACCCTGGCGGATCCAGATCGTCAGAGGTGGCGACCTCCGCAGCCGCATATGGCAGGCATGAGGTCAGATGACGCGGAGGGAGGAGACCAGGCGCTTCATGTCCGGTAGGTGGTCGTGTGCCGGGCTTGCCATGGTGACGAAGAAGTAGGCCGGGCGCACGTCGCCGGTGTCGATCAGGACCAGTGTGTTGATCTCGCTGCGGACGGTGGAGTTCGCCTCCGGGCTGAGGGTGACCTCCCTGGTGATGAGCCAGGCCGGACGGCCGCCGACGGTGAGCGGGTGGGAGGCGAGGTCCCGGTAGGAGCAGCCGGGGGTGGCGAGCCGGGTGAGGGCGTCCTGCTGGGCGAGGGCGGCGGGGAAGAGGTCCTTCTCGGGGGTGACGTGGTAGAGGAGCCCCGGGTTGAGCAGGCCCGAGCCGTACGCCGAGAACCATCCGCGCTCGGGCAGGGAGTGGCGCCACAGCGTGAGCGCGCCCCCGGCGACCACGGGTGTGTCCTCGCCGCCGCGGGGCGGGCCCCACGCGCCGCCGAGGCGGGCGTAGGAGAGGCCGGCCTCCGGGTCGGTCAGCCGGCCCTCGACCGGCGAGGTGCGGCCCTCGAACCTCGGTCTTTCCGCGATCTCGCCTGTCGCGGGCACGTCGTCCGTGCCCTCCGGCGGGCCGGCCGCGGTGTCGCCGACCGTCACCGCGCACGTCGCCCGCTGACCGGCGTCGGCGGCGACGAGCACCCCGTCGACGGTGAGGCGGCAGCCGACGATGGCGCCGCCCACCCCCGAGGCGGTGACCACGGCCTCTTGGCCGCGATGGAGCGTCTGCCGGCGCTTCAGCGGCACCTCGGCGCCCGTGAGGCGCCTGCGCGCCGGGAGGGCCGTCTCCACGTCGGCGAGGCCGTTGCCGGTGACCTCGTATTCCACCTTCGCGGTGAAGACGCGCCGGGCCAGCAGGTCCTCCACGGCGGGGGCGGCGGCTAAGGCCCCGGCGTAGGCGAGCACGACGACCACCCCGAATCCGCTCATCCAGCGGGGCACGGGGTCGTGCAGTCTGCGTCCTCCGGGTGAGAGCGGCATCAGCTCGCCTCCTTGACCGGCACGACGAGGCGCAGGCCGCTTCTGCGCGCCTGGTCGACGCTGCTGAGCAGCGCCTCCTCGATCCTGCGCGCGTCCTCGGTGAGGCCCTCGATCTGGGTGACGGCGAGTTCGTCCCGCACGGTCCTGGCGAGCAGTTCCCGGTAGGCGTCGCTCCGGGTGGACAGCCGCTGCGCGGTCTCCCACCGGCGCAGCGCGTCGTCGGCGGCCACGACCTGGACGGCGTAGTCCTCCAGGGCGCCGACGCGCCGGGTCACCGACGCGGTCGCCAGGGCGAGCGCTTCGCCCTGCGCGTGGAGCATGACGGCTATCCTCGGGTCCCGCCGGTCCGGCACCGCCTCATGCTCTCTGCGCAGCGCGTCCACCTGGGCGAGTGTCTGCGCGATCTCCCACACCTGGGCGGGCAGTGTCACCGTGTTGCGCACGTCGTCGAGCAGCCCGGCCCTGTTCACCTCCGACCCGAGCACGGCGGCCACCGCGGACCCGGCCCTGTGCAGCAGGTCGACCTCGCTGTCGCCGAGGTCCTCGGGCCGAACATAGCGGTCGCGCAGGGTGCGCCCGAGGCGTGCGGCCTCGCCTTCCCCGCACAACCCGAACATGACCCCGGCCGCGACCGCCGCGCCGGCCGGCGCGACCGAAAGGAGTGAGGTCCCGGTGTAGACCGCGAGACCGCCGGCACAGATGACCCCGGCCTGCGCGAGGAAGCCGAAGACCTGGACGCCGCCGCGGTGGAACGACCCCATGACCGCGGGCAGCAGTGCCCATCCGGGCGCGTGCAGGAGGCACATCCCGAGGTCCCGCCAGGTTCGCCCGCCGAAGCGCGGCTTACGGAGGAGCGTTCCGGGCGGGTGGAGTGCCTCCGGGTGCTCCTGAAGCAGCTTCCGCGAACGTTCGGGAACCTCGGGATCGATCACAACCTCCGACATATGCCCCATGATCCACCGTGGACCACGGGGCATTCAAGATCGAATTCAGGCCGTGGTCGTGGCGCGACGCCCCGGAATCAAGAAGGTGAGGGCCGCCGTGACGACGAACGCCCCGATGGCCAGGGCGTAGCCCATCACGTAGCTGTCGGCGGTGCCCAGACCGTCCGGGCCCGCGGTGATGACCAGCGCGACGACGGGGGTGCCGAGGGACGTGCCCACCGAGCGGATCACCATGAACAACCCAGTCGCGATGCCGGTCTCGTTCGGGCCCACCACGGAGATCACCGCGTTGGTCAGCGAGGTCATCGTCAACGTCTGGGCTGTGCCGTACGCCACCATGAAGGCCACGTAGTGCCACACCTGCGAGGGGAGTGTCAGCATCGGCACGAGGCACACCGCGATCCCGGCGGTCGCCGCGAGGACGACTGCGCGTGATCCGAAACGGGCGTCGGCGAGGCCGCCGAGCGGCGCCGCGACCAGGGCGACGATCGACGCCGGCAGCAGGGTGAAACCGATGACGGTGATGGACTGACCGAGCCCGAAACCCGTCGAGGTAGGCGCCGCGAGGATTTGCGGCAGCATGAACATCCCGAACGCACTGGCCACCGCGGCGGCCAGCTCCACGACGGCCACACCCTGGATGGCACGCCCCCGCAGCATCTTGAGGTCGACCAGCGGCTCCTTCGCCCGCCTCTCGGCACGGACCCACAGCGCGACAAGTCCCGCGAGCACGGCCAGGGCCGCGAGGGACGGCACCGACAACAGCCCGGCGTCGGACACCATCGACACGAAGAGCGTCAGCACGATCAGCGCCGCGGTGAACAGGATCGCGCCGGCCCAGTCGAAGGCGCCGCGCACAGGTGGCGAGGCCAGCGGGGCGCGCGGCGTGACCAGCATGAAGATGAGGCCGGCGGCGGTCATGAGGATCGTCGGCAGGCCGAACATCCAATGCCACGACAGCCCCTCGGCGATCGGGCCCGCGAGGAGCGCGCCCGCGGTGCCGCCGGCCATGAACGTGGAGATGACGATCCCCGTCGCGACCTTCATCCTGGCCGGCGGGAAAAGCTTGCGCTGGAGCACGAAGGCGAGCGGCATGAAGCCGATGCCGCAGCCGAGGAAGACCTGGCCCACTACCAGAAGCGCGAGGGTAGGGGCGAGGGCGGAGATCGTGCCACCGATCACCACGACGAGCAGGAGGACTAGCGTCACGTCACGCCCGTTGTATCTGTCGCCGAGCCTGCCGACGAGAGGAGAGATGACCGCTGCCATAAGCGCGGACACCACGATCAGCATCGAGCCGCCCGCCGGGGTGGTGTTGAACTCGCGCTGAAGCAGGGGAAGTGCGACGGCGGGCATGGCCTCGATGGCGGCGATCGAGGCCAGTATCACCCCGAGGGAGGCGGTCACCGTCCATGAGACGCCTTCGGCAGCGGGGGAGGAGTCGTCTTCCGGGGGGCTTTCGGCGTGGGCTTTCGACATGGCTCTCTCCTGAGAGGGCGCGCCGCGCGGAGGTGAGGTGGCGCGGTGCGCGGGTGGCGTGGGTGGGGTGGTCAGGAGGGGCGGGTCGCGCGGCGGCCCCCGCCACCGCGCGACTTCGAGAGGTACGGCGTCAGCCGTCGTGGCCGCCGGCCAGCAGATAGCGCAGGCCGAGGGGGAAGGTGCGCCGCCATCCGGCGGTGTCGTGCCCGCCGGAGAACTCGTGGTAGCGCACCTCGTAGCCCTTCGCCTGGAGCACCGTGCGCAGGTTGCGGTTGGAGGAGAGCAGGCTCAGCCCGTCGACGCCGGGGTCGTTCTCCAGGGTGCCCGCGTCGATCCAGAACCTGACCGGAAGCAGGGGAGCGGTGGCGAACTGTCTGGTCAGCCACTCGGTCTCGTCGTCGCGGCCGAAGTCGTAGGGGCCTGAGTCGGCGCCGTAGGCGGTGCGCTTGCCCCACCAGTGGGAGCCCGACATGGACAGCACCCGGCCGAACACGTCGCTGCGGTTGTAGGCGAGCCAGGCTGAGCTGAGCCCGCCGTAGCTGGAGCCGGACACGACGGTGCGCGCCGGGTCGGCGGTCACACCGTATTCCGCGCGCAGCCAGGGCATGAGCTCGTCGGCGTACATCGTGACGAACTCCTGCCGGCAGCTCATCTCCAGCATGCGCGAGTCGGCGAACACGTTGTGCACGAACACCCCGACGAGCGGGGGGATCTCCCCGGCGGCGATGAGGTTGGTGAGGATGTGGTCGTATCCCTCGGCCAGCATCATCTCCCCGTCGATCAGGAAGACGACCGGGTGGTCGCATCCCTCCGGCAGCGGCACCGGCGGGGTGTAGACCGTGATGGTGCGCTCGTTGTCGAATGCCTCCGAGCGGAAGGTGTGCGTGTGCAGTGTCGCGCCCTCAAGGCGGGCCGGGCCGTGCCAGGTGACCGGGTCGACATCGGGCAGGCTGAGTACGGAGGTCCACACGGTGACATGGGGTTTGGCCGGGTCGAGATACTGGTCCATGCCGATGTCGAAACGGTCGGGGTTGAAGGCGTCGTCCCGGGAGCAGCGGGCGCTCTCGTCCATCAGCGCGGTCATTTTGTCCGGCTGCTGCATCAGCACCATGGCGTCGTCCATGCTGAGCGAGACCATCGGGTCGTCGACGAGGAAGCGGTAACCGACTGAGAGCTTCCTGTCGGTGACGCGGTGGGACAGATACCAGACGTCGGTGCCGTCGGCGCGGGTCATCGCCTTGTTCATCTGCCCCGGGTCGACGACGAGCTGGCAGTAGAGATTGACCTGGTCGCCGGGGCCGATGTAGACGAAGGTGACGATGACGCTCTCGTCCTCCATCTCCTCTTGGAGCGGGCCCGCCGATTCCCGCAGGTCGCTCTGGAGTCTCTCGACCGCGTCGGCCTCGCCTTCGTGCACCGCCTGGAGAAAGCGGCTGATCCTCGGAGAATCGACGGCCGGCTGAATCATGGATGTCGTCATGCGTGGTTCCCTTGAGTAAAAGCGGGTGAGCGGACTCAGGCGCCGAGGAGATAGCGCAGGCCCAGCGGGAGGGAGCGCCGCCATCCGGCGTTGTCGTGCCCGCCGGAGAACTCGTGGTAGCGCACCTCGTAGCCCTTGGCCTCAAGCACGGAGCGCAGGTTGCGGTTGGCCGAAAGCAGGCTGACGCCGTCCTCCAGCGGGTTGGTCTCCAGCGTGCCCGCGTCGATCCAGAACCTCACGGGCTTGCGGGGCGCGGACGCGAACTGCCGGTTCAGCCACTGGGGCTCGTCGTCACGGCCGAACTCCAGCGGCCCGCCCTCGTTGTCGAAGAAGCCGACCTTGCCCCACCACAGAGACCCGGACATCGACAGCACCCGGCCGAACACGTCGGAGCGCGAGTAGCCGAGCCAGACCGAGGCAAGCCCGCCATAGCTGCACCCGGCCACGACGGTGCGCGCCGGGTCGGCGGTCACGCCGTACTTCTCCCGCAGCCACGGCATCAGCTCGTCGGCGCAGAACGCGGCGTATTGCGGCTGACAGCTCATCTCCTCCATGCGCGACATGACCGTGGGGTTGTAGATGAAAACCCCCACGAAAGGCGGAACCTCGCCGTCCGCGATGAGATTTGTGAAGATGTGCTCGAAGCCGTCGCTCAGGAAGCCGTCGCCGTCTTGCACGACGACAACGGGGTGATCTCCGCTCTCCGGCAGCGGCACGGGAGGCAGGTAGACCACGACCTTGCGCTCGTTGCCGAGGATCTCCGAGCGCAGGGTGTGCGTGTGGAGGGTCGCGCCCGGAAGGCGCGGTGGGCCGAACCACGTGGCCCGGTCGACGTCGGGGAGGCTCAGCACGGAAGTGCGCAGCAGGCACCGTTCCTCCTCCTCGAATAGATCCTCGATCTTGTGGATGCTCTCGTCCGGGTTGAAGGGGTCGGGCCGCGAGTGGAGCACGGCTTCCCGCATCATCGCCTCGACCTTCGGCGGCTCGCGGAAGAGCTGCATCATCTCCACCGCCGACATCTCGGCTATCCGGTCGTCGAGCTGGAAGTGGTAGGTGACCGAGAGTCTCCGGTCGCTGATCGGCGCGGAGAAATACCACACGTCGGTGCCGGGGACCCTCGTCATGAGGGGCCCACGGCCGTCGACGTCCGCCGTCGCCTGACTGTTGAGATGTACGGTGTTCGCCTGCCCGATGTAGACGAACGTGACGAGCACGCTCCCGTCCTCCTGCTCGTCGAGGAGGGGGCCGCCCGAGGCCTTGAGCTCGTCGGCCAGGGCGTCGGCCGCGTCGGCTTCGCCGTTCTCGACCGCCTTCAGAAAACGGGTGAGCCTGGGCGATTCAAGGGTCTGCGTCATCGTGGTCTCCTGTCTCAGCGGGTGGCCCGGGCGGCCCAGCGGGTGATGGTGTCGTCGAGCACGTCCAGCGCCAGAGCGCCGTGACCGAGGACCTGGCCGTGGAACTCCTTGATGTCGAAGCGGGGCCCGAGTACGGCACGGGCCTCGTCACGCAGCCGGTCGATCTCGCGGCGCCCGATCATGTAGGCGAGTGCCTGGCCGGGCATCGTGATGTAGCGCTCGACCTCGTTGACGACGTTGGCCTCGTTGGTGGCGGTGTTGTCGCGCATGAAGGCGATCGCCTGCTCCCGGGACCAGCCGAAGTGGTGCAGGCCCGTGTCGACGACGAGCCGGCACGCCCGCCAGGCGTCGGTGGACAACATGCCGAGGCGCTGCAGATCGGAGCTGTAGAGCCCCATCTCGTCGGCGAGCCGCTCGGCGTAGAGGCCCCAGCCCTCGACATAGGCGGTGAGCGCGGCGCCGAGGTGGCGGCGGAAGTCAGGCAGGCCGGTGAGTGTCTGGGACACCGCGAGCTGCAGGTGGTGGCCGGGGATGCTCTCGTGGAAGGTGATCGCCTCGTATTCGAAGCGGGAGCGCGAGCGCGGGTCGACGGTTGCCACCCGGTGGGTGCCGGGCCGGGAGCCGTCGAGCGCCGGGGGCCGGTAGTAGGCCGCGGGGGCGGCCGCCGCCTCGAACTCGTCCATCTCCTCGGTCACGCACGGCGGGATGTCGTAGGCGGGGAACCAGTCGCCCGCCGCCCCCTTGGCACGTTCCAGGGCGCCGTCCACGAGCCGCACGATCTCCTCGGACGTCTCGAACCTGAGCGACAGGTCGTCCTTGAGCGTGCGCAGGATCTCGGGCACCGACGTGATGCCGAGCGCTCTGCCGCCCACCTCGGCGAACTCCTCGCGGAGCCGGGCCAGGCAGGTCAGGCCGATCTGGTGGATCTCCTCGGCCGTCAGCGATGTGGTGGTGTGCTGGGCGATGGCGTCCGCGTACGCCGCGAGCCCGCCGGGGATGTGACAGATGCCCGGCTCGTCGTCGGAGCGGCCCACGGGGAGCAGGTCGCGCTCGAAGGTGTCCCGCAGGCGCCGGGCGGCGGGCCGCACCTTCTCCTCGATCAGCCGCAGCGCCTCCTCGCGGAAGGGCTCGGCCGCCTCGTCGCCGCCCGCCACCGGCCGCAGCAGCGGGTCGGCCGCGACGTCGCCCGCGAGATTGCGGTCGAGCCGGCCGATGGCCTGCCGTACCCCCGCCCGCACCGGGAACCTGCCGCCGGCCTTGGCGGCGAGGTAGACGTCGCGCCAGCCGTCCAGGAAGCCGTCGAGCCCGTCGAGGCGGGAGAGGTAGTCGCGGCCCCGGTCGCCGTCGGTGACCGGCATGGATGCGACGGCGTGGAGCATCTGGATCTGCGGGGCGACGATGCTCGCCGTCACCGCCACGTCGGACACGCCGTGCCGCAGCTCGGCGCGGCCGTCGTGGAGCGCGCGGGTCAGGGCGCCCTTGGTGACCTTGTCTTCGTCGGACAGGTCGCCGTCGGCCACCTCCTCCAGCGCGGCCCGGATGCGGGACAGGTCCTTGTCGAGCGCGTCCCTCGCGGCCAAGCCCGGGTCCGGCACAAGGGCGTCGTAGCCGGGGAGGCCGAGCATGCTCGCGCTGAAGGGGTCACTGGCGAGAAACGTCGTGAAGTAGTCGTCGCCGAGCTCGGCCAGACGGGAACTGGCGCGTGGATCGGAGGGTTCTGCGGGCACCAAATCTCCAGAGCTGCTCGTATCAGGGATTTCGGCGATTATTCGATGGCGAGTGCCGTTTAGTCAATACTGATGGCTATTCAGAAATCTCTGAACGACGTTACGTGGTAAGTTGAGAGCAGTCCACCGGAGGTCGAGCGAAGGTCTCGCGCCTGTCGGCAGACGACAGCGATCGCACAGACGACACCAGCCGGGGTTCCCGCGCGGGCTTCGGCAGAGGGATGGGAACATGCCCAAAGCGCAATCGGGCGACCTCGGCGAGGCGGCGCTCGTCGACCGGCTGACCGAGCTCTTCCAGGGGATCCTGCCGCCCATGGCCTGCCGGATCCTCGCTGCGCTCCTGGTCACCGACGAGCCGCACCTGTCCAGCCGTGAGCTGGCCGAGCACCTGTCCGCCAGCTCGTCGTCGATCTCCACCATGGCCCGGCTGCTCAACTCCCTCGGGCTGGTCGACCGGGAGGTGTCGGTGGAGACCCGCCGGGACCTTTTCCGCATCGAGCTCGACGCGTGGCAGCGCGCGCAGCTCAACGGCGACGAAGAGCTGAGGAAGCTGCTGCACACGCTCGACGACGAGGTGATGGCGCGTGAGCCGCATTCCGTCAGTGCGGTGAAGCTCCGTTCGATGCGCGACTTCTACACCTTCCTGCTTGAGGACACCCCGCAGGTTTTCCAACGCTACGAGCGCTGGCTGGAGGCCGGCGGCGTGCGCAAGGCATGGCCGGAGGACGCCGCCCGCCTGGAGGGCTGACCGCCCGGCGCCTTCCTCGTAGCTTGAATGGGGAAAGCCGATTAGCTGACAGGAGAAGTCAAGGTCGGAGTGCTCGCGAAGGAGGGAGCCGACCGCCTCGCGTCGCGCCGGGACCGGTAATGTTCTC
Organism: Sinosporangium siamense; assembly: GCF_016863435.1. Classification (GTDB taxonomy): domain Bacteria; phylum Actinomycetota; class Actinomycetes; order Streptosporangiales; family Streptosporangiaceae; genus Sinosporangium; species Sinosporangium siamense. The sequence continues at coordinate 51,372 of NZ_BOOW01000034.1, read as the reverse complement.
AGGTCTCAATGACGAGAGAGCGGTGGTTCTCAGGGAGGCCGTCACCGCCCTGCTCGGCAGAATGGGAGGTGATATGGAGCGCCTGCGGTCCAAGATCGCTATTGGAGTGGTCGGGCCACACGACCTTGTCGAACAGATCGTGCACATCGGCGCGGGCCTGCCGTCGGCGGCGTCGCTGCGGCTGGTCGGGGCGTCCCAGCCCTGCGAGCTCGAAATACCCGACCGGTTATCCAAGATCTTAAGCACCATCGACGCCGTGCTCTTCACCGGGCCCCTCCAGCACGACCTGGCCCGCCAGACGGGTGAGCTGCCCGTGCCGGCGACCCACGTGCCGGTCAGCGGCGCCGGGCTCTACGCCTGCCTCCTGCGGGGGGTGCTGCGGCACGGCATCGACCCGGCCAGGATCAGCATCGACTCCCTCTCCCAGGACGAGGTCGCCGAGGCATACGACGAGATCGGCGTGCCGGCCTCCGGCGTGCACGTGTGCGAATACCTCCGGCCCGACTCGGTGCGCGACTTCCACGGCTTCCACGAACGCCTGCACAAGAGCGGCGCCACCGGCGCCGCCGTCACCACCGTCAGGTCCGTGGCCGACAAGCTGGCCGACGACGGCGTGCCCGTGCTCCGCGTCAAACCCACCACCGACACCGTGCGGCAGTCCCTCGACACCGCGGCGCTGCTCGGCGCCGGGAGCCGGCTGGGGGAGGCGCAGATCGCGATCGTGCTGGTGGAGCTCGGCGCCTCCGCCCGCCCCACCTACTCGGGCCCCGGCAACTACTGGCAGCAGGAGCTCAAGCTTTCCCTCCACCGCGCCCTGCTGGCCGACGTCCGGCTCATGGGCGCCACCGTGGCCCCCCGCGAGGAGAACAGCTACGTCGTCACCACCACCGTCGGCGCCCTGACGCACGCGACCGAGGAGTTCACCGTCGCGCCCTTCATGGACCGCGTGCGGGCCGACGTCGGCGTCGCCGTGGACGTCGGCATCGGCCTCGGCCACACCGCCCGCGACGCCGACGCCAACGCCCTCACCGCCCTCGAACGCGCACGCGGCTCGGACGCCGCCGCCGCGTTCCTCGTGGGCGACGACGGCACCTCCCTGTCGCTGCCGCTGCGGCAGCGCCGCAAGGTCGAGGTGGAGACCGAGCCCGAGACCGAGTCCAAGGCGGTCAAGGTGCGCGACCGCCTCCTGCGCCACCTCGGGGACGACCCGGAGGCGATGGTGGTCGACGCGGAGATCGTCGCCGAGATCCTCGGCGTGGCGCAGCGAAGCGCCAGACGGGTGCTGCAAAACCTCGTCGAGGAGGGCCTCGCCTGGGCCCTGCCCCCCGTCAAGTCCCCCCACGCCGGCCGCCCGCGCCAGCCGTACCGGCTGGTCAACGGGTAGCCCGGTCCACCGGTCGCCCCTCACCTGGATCGGGGTGGGGGCGGTCACGGCGCGGAAGCGGAACAGGCCGACTGCCGGCGCATTCCTCCTGACGGTGCTGTACGGCAGAAGCCCGGCAACCGACCGGCTCCGGCTAGAGGCGTAGCAGCCGCACCCCGACAAACGACGGCCGCCGCGTGAGCTTCTCGTAGGCCGCCGGGTCGACCTCCCGCAGGCTCGGCACGGGAACCGGCTCGATGAGCCGCTCCAGCACGAAACCGGCGCTCAGCACCTCCGTCAGGAACATCTCCAGGGTCGCCCGCTGATAGTGGATGGAGAGCGGCCCGCCGACGGGCAGGTCCACCCACTCGTCGGTGAAGTAGGAATCGCCGAAGTGCACCCAGTCGGCCGTCGGGTGGGTCGTCGAGATCAGCAGCCACCCGCCCGGGCGCAGTACGCGGCGCAACTCGCCGAGCAGCTGGGCGCGGCGGGTGATGTGGTGGAGGACGAGGGCACACAACGCGCCGTCGAACGCACCGTCTGGGAGGTCGAGCGGCTCCTCCAGATCGTGGAGGCGCAGGTCGGCCCGCCCGCCGGTGCGGGCCCGCGCGTGACGGATCAGGGCGGCGCTGCCGTCGACGCCCACCACCTCGGCTCCCCGGTCGAGCAGCTCGGCGGTGTAGTGGCCGGCGCCGCAGCCGACGTCGAGGATCTTCGCGCCGGTGACGTCCCCGGCCAGGTCGAGCATGGCGGGGCGGTCGACGTAGGCGTTGTAGGGGCTGTCGGCGGCGTGCCGGGCGAAGTGGTCGCCCAGGTCGTCGTGGTAGGCGGTGCGTGCAGGCATTTTGGGATTATTGCAGATTTTATTGCGGGATGAGATTCGACGGCCTCTGTGGGGCTCTTGTCCGTCAAAGGGGCTGACTCGTGAAATCAAAGATATTCGCCTGAGTTTTTGCTGCAACAAGGCCGATAGTGGACAAGTGTCTTGACATGGCTAGTCGGGAAATCCATATTTGCGGGGTGCCCTCCGCATTGGGAAACGGAGGGCACTCGCCGACCTCGGGCTGCATACCGGCAGGCAGGCCACGGGAGACGGGGTAGGGGCGCGATTTCACGTTCTTCACAGCGCCGCGCGACGAGAAGGGGGAGCATTGGCGACCGTCTACAAAATTCACCCGGCCATCGGAATCGCCCGGGTAGGCAACAGCCCCGACGAGTTCTTCATCGGCCCGGAGCGGATAGGTCAGCGTCCGGAACCCGAAGGCGGATATAAGGACGCGCAATGCCGGGTGAAACGGCAGGCGGCCCGATTCCGCGTCTACGCCCACCACGACGACGGCACGACCGAGGAGATCACCGATGCGGAGGCCCAGATAACCTGGGTCGTCCACCTTGCCAACACCAAGGCCGCCCACCCCGACCGCGGCAACAACGAGCCCCCCGCAGACCTGAGCATCGACCCCGGCCCGCGCACCTTAACCGGCCCCGGCCAGGAGCAGGCGTTCGACACCGGAACCATCACATTCGCCGGCGCCCCGGTCACGACCGTGCCCCTCGGCGAGATTCGCAGCACCCCGGAGAATCACCTGCTCGTCCTCGGCGGCTATGGCGCGGCGGCCTCACCGATCGGCACCGCGCTGGGCGACTTCTGGGCCAACGACGACTGGTATGACGACGTGGCCGACGGCCCGGTCTCCGCGACGATCCGGCTGCGCGCCGACGACTCGGAACACCGGGCACTCGGCGCGTGGGTGCTTGTCGGGCCGCCGAAGTTCGCCCCCGACCAGGACAACTCGATCACCCTCTACGACCGGGTCCTCCAGGCCATGGTGGACGGCGGCCTGCTGCCCGCGCCCGCCACCACGTCCTACACCGGCGACATCCACCCCGTCTTGCAGCGTGCCCGCGACAGCGGATGGGTGGCGCCGGCCGGGCGCGCCCACACCTGGCCGGACCCCGTCACCGGCACCGCGCAGCGCGAGGCGATCTTCGACCGGCTGAAGGCACCCGGGGGAGAGGGCGGCAACATGCCGTCCCTCAACGACGGGGACGGCGACGGCCGGCTGACCGCCGTGCAGTACGCGCATATGGAGCGGTGGAAGAACGGCGACTACGAGAACGACTGGACCGGGCCGCCCTCGCCCGAGCAGGACATCACACCCGGCGGCCTGGACCGGGCGGCCCTGGAGGCGTGCGTCGGCGGGTCCTTCGCGCCCGGCATCGAAGCGGGCGGCCTGCCAGGCTCCAGCCGTACGATCATCGACGCCTCGAAATATCTCGAACCCTTCCGCCTCAACCACGACCTCCTCACACCGGGCGCCCTCACCCACCTCATGGCCCTGCCCTGGCAGAGCGACTTCTGGGCGTGCGGCGACCAGTGGTGGCCGGTGCCCCGGCCCAACTTCGTCACCCGCCAGGGCACACCCCGCCAGCTCTTCACCGCCGGCCTGGTCGACGACTGGCAGAGCATGGTGGACAACTGGCACCGGCTGGGCTTCGTCGTACGGCAGGGCACGGAAATCGTGGAAGTCGACCGGTGTGACACCAACGTGGTGAGCGTCCACCTGCTGACCCCGCTGCTCAACTTCCAGGCCGTCCCCCAGGGGCCGATGGGCATGGTGCGGGAGACGGCGCTGCCCATCACCTTCGAGGTGAGCTCGCCGTCGAGGGCGGTGGCCCTGCGCTACACCGCGGACGGCGCCCCCTCGCACCCCCGGCTGGCCGCCGCCAACACCTCCGTCACCGTCGAGGTCACCGAGGGCAACTCCGTGGTGACCGCCCGGTTGTGGGTGGTTTACCGTACCGGCGCGGCCGGGGCGGTGCTGCCGCCGCAGAAGCTCACCGTGGAGGAGGTGGGCGGCACCGGAGTCTGGGAGATCACCGTCATCGGCGACACCGTCGCCCGCAGGACGGCGGCCGCGGCGCTTGTACTCGACCGTTCGGGCAGCATGTCCGGTCAGGGAGCCGACGGGCAGTCCAGACACGCCGCGCTCCAGCGGGCAGCGAGCGTCTTCGCCGACGTCATGCTGGAGGGTGACGGCGTCGGCGTCGTGGGGTTCAACGAGGACGCCCAGGTGCTGTCCCCGGTGGTGCCGCTCGGCGCGGGCGGCCGGTCCGACGCAGCCCGCAACGCCGTCAAGGACGCCATCCGCGGCCCCGGACTCGACCCCGAAGGCGAGACCTCCATCGGCGACGGCATCGCCGAAGGGCGCGAGGCGCTCGGCGAGGCCGCGGAGTTCGACGTGAAATCGCTGGTGGTCGTCACCGGCGGCGTGGAGAACCACCCCCGCCCGATCTCCGAGGTGGCGCCCGGCATCAACGAGCCCACCTACGCGGTGGGCCTCGGGCGGCCGCACAACATCAGTGTGTCCGCACTTCAGGCGATCTCCGGCAACAACGGCGGCTATCTGCTGATGACCGGGGAGACGGGCAGTCGATTCCTCCTGCAAAAGTATTTCCTGCAGATCCTCGCCGGAGTGAGCGACGCCGGCATCGTGCTCGACCCCGAGGGCACGCTCCTCCCTGACCGCGTCGAACGTATTCCCTTCCGGCTCACCGCCGCCGACAGCGGAGTCGACGTGATCCTCCTGACCCCGTCCACCCGGGTCGTCGACTTCCGGGTGGAGACCCCGAGCGGGCAGCTCATCGAACCCTGGCGGGCAGTCTCGGAGCCCGGCATGCGCTATGTGCAGGCGGACGGAGTGAGCTACTACCGGCTGGCCCTGCCCGCCGAACTGACCGCCGACCGATACGACGCGGGCGGCACCTGGCACGCCGTCCTCAAGATCGGCCTCCCCCGCACCGAGCCGAACGACACCCGCGACGGCGCCGACGCCTCCGTCCGCTACACCGCCCTCGCACAGGGAGGATCGAGGGCCCCGCTGGACGCCCGCGACCGGCGGGCCGGCGTCCTGGCCGCCGAACAGCCGCCGGCCTGGCTGGCTGTGCCGTACGGCCTCGTCGTGCACACCTACTCCAACCTCGCCTTCGACGCGCGGGCCGACCAGGCAGGCATGGAACCCGGGGCACGTATCACTCTGCACGCCACACTGACGCAGTCAGGCGTGCCGCTCGGGCAGCACGCCGACGTCTGGGCGGAGATCACCGCACCTGACGGCGGCCAGTCCCGGGTGTCCCTTCCGGAGGGCGAACCCGGCCGCTTCACCGAGGGCTTCGACACGACGGGCCCCGGGGTCTACCGCATCCGGATGCGGGCCCGCGGCACCACGCTCGCGGGCGAGGTGTTCGTGCGGGAGAAGACCTTGACGGGCGCGGTGTGGCGAGGCGGCGACCGCGAGCCCGCCCCGGTCCGGCGGGGGCGTGCCGACCCGTGACGGATGTCGATGTGGCGGTCGTCGGAGCCGGCCCGTCCGGCTCGGCGACCGCCCGCCGCCTCGCCCTGGAGGGGCACCGGGTGGTGCTCCTGGAAAGGTCGGACTTCCGCGGACCGCGCGCCGGCGAGTCGTTGGCACCCGAAGTGCGGCCGCTGCTGACCGAGTTGGGGGTGTGGGACGGTTTCATGGGGCTGGGGCCACTGGTTTCGTACGGCACACGCAGCGTTTGGGGTGGCTCCGACCCGTTGACGCAGTCTTATGTGATGAACCGCCACGGTTGCGGGTGGCACGTCGACCGGTGCGCGTTCGACCGCATGCTGGCCTTCGCCGCCCGGTCCGCCGGGGCCGAGCTGCTGGAGAACACGTCGGTTGTCGGCTGCGACCGGCCGGCCGACGACCGCTGGCTGGTGCGGACGGCGGGGGGCGGTGTGGTGCGTTCTCGCGTGCTGATCGACGCGACGGGCCGCGCCGCCGCGGTGGCCCGGAGACTGGGCGCGGGGAGGGTGCTGTTCGACCGTCATGTGGGGATCACGGTCCTGTGCGGCGGGGTAGATGTGAGCGGCGAAGGTTATGTGTGCGTGGAGACCATGCCGTCGGGGTGGTGGTATTCCGCCCCCGTTCCCCCTTCCGGCATGGCAGTGGTGCTGATGACGGACGGCGACATTTGCCGTAGAGAATCCCTTCCGGCCCGCTGGCCCGACCTGCTGTCGTCAACCGCCCCCGTCACCGCAAACCGCGCCAAGGGCATGGTTGCCTGGGGCCCCAGGGTGTTCCCCGCCGCCTCACACCGCCTCCACCGCCCCGACCACACAGCCCCCTGGCTGGCGGTCGGCGACGCGGCTCTGACCGTGGACCCCGTCACGGGAAGCGGCGTGACCCGTGCCCTTCAAACGGCCCGCACCGCCGCCACCCTGGTCCCCGCCCTGCTGGCGGGCGACACCGGTGTTCTTTCCGCCTACGAGAACGAGCTGGACACCACCTGCGACACCTACCTCCACAACCGCGCCGCGGTGTACGCCATGGAAAACCGCTGGCCCGACGCCCTGTTCTGGCGCCGCCGCACCGGCTCAGCCTCGTGAGTCCTTCCAGTCGTCCACTCCCGCGGTCTCGTCGGCGGAGGGTACGGCGACGTCGGTCTTGGCCCTTTGTAAATGTCCGACGCCGACAACCGGGTTATAAACGAGAGGCGTCGACCGGGGTGTCCACATACACTGACGGGCATGGCATGCCGCATCAGTGAGCTGGTCCTCGACGCCGCCGACCCCGACCGGCTCGCCGCATTCTGGAGCGAGGTCCTCGGCTACGTCGAACTCGGCAGGGAGGACGACGGAAGCATCGAGATCGGGCCACCCGGCACCGGCTTCGGCGGCCCCCAGCCCACCATCATCCTCAGCCCCGGCAACGAGCCGCGGACCGGGAAACTCCGGCTGCACATCGACGTCAACGCCACCGACCGCGACCAGGACGCCGAACTGGAACGGCTACTCGCCCTCGGCGCCAAACCCGTCGACGTCGGCCAGACCGGCACGGAGAACTGGCACGTCCTGGCCGACCCGGAGGGCAACGAGTTCTGCCTCCTGCACGCCCGGCTCAAGCCCGTCTGACCAGCCGTTGCTTCGCCGCCCGGCGATGCCAGTGATCCGCTACGGGGAGGCTCCGTGACCCGCTACGGGGGCCCCGCCGTACTGACCGCGGAGCGATGGGCGGTGGACGCCGAGGTGCGGTTGCGCATAGAGCAGGCCTCAGCCGCCTCTCAGTACGGCGAAGCCCGGGAGTGGGTGATCGCCCGCACTGAGCAGACCTGCCGTGCCTGCCCCAGCCAGTGGTACGCCTGGACGGCCGAAGACGAGTATCTCCACCTTCACTACCGCCGCGGCGTGGGCACCGTGGAACGCCACCCCGGGCCAGACGTCGCCCCCTGGGACAAGGGCCGCCTGATCGCTCGGTGGGACGACGGCACGTCCGGCAGGCAGATCGGCCTGTCCGACTTCTTAGCAGCAGCAGGCCTGACCACGGCGTCACCCCTTCATGTGTATGGCATCGACTCTTGCTAGGAATGCCGGTCACCTGATGTGCGCTGGGGCCGTTGAGGCCGGGTTGTCAACGCGAGCGGTATCGACCAGGAGGGCGACATCTTGGGCCAGGAACAGACGATCACGTACGGCAAGCTGGTGCGTGACCGGATCCCGGAGATCATCGAGTCCGCCGGCCGGAGGGCCCAGGTGCGCGTCCTCGATGAAGCCGAGTTGTTCCCCGCGCTGATCGCCAAACTCGCCGAAGAGGCCGAAGAACTGCGCCGAGCCGAGCCTGAGGACCGTCTCGGGGAACTGGCCGATATCTACGAGGTGCTGGGGGCCCTCGCCGAGACACTTGGACTCTCCTTCGAGGAGCTCCAAGAGGCAGCCCGCCACAAGCGGGCCGAACGGGGCGGCTTCGGCGACCGCCTGTGGCTCGACGAGGTTTCCGGGTGATGAACCCTCTGCCAACGGTCTCACGGCGCTGCGGGAGTGGGCTGAGCCCGTACGTCCGGATCTCCGGTTGGTGTCGTCCGGTGAGCAGCGACGTATCTGTCTGAAGGTCACCGAGGCCGGGGGCCCCGCTGTTTCCGGCTGGTTGGCGGCGCGGCCCGGCGAGCGGAGCCGTTCCGTGCGGGCTTTCGTGCCTGCCGCTGCGCCGGTTTCTCCGCAGGGGAGGCGGGGGTGCGGCCCCGCGAGCTGTTCGCCGTCCGGCCGCGGACGATGCCGATGAAATCTTCCACCAGATCGGTGGTCGCGTCCGTGGGCCAGGTCAGCGCAACCTGAGACTGCGGCGCGTCCGTTACCGGCCGGTAAGTGAGATCCCTGCGATGGTGGAGGCGCGCCAGTGACAGCGGAACGATGAGAATCCCGGCGCCGGTCGCTACGAGCTCGACCGCGTCCGCCGTTGTGGCCGGGCGGATGAACGCGGGCTGCCCGGGCCGGACCGTCCACTCGATGGTGTCGTCCAGGGGATGGAACACCTCGTCGTCGACAAGGTCGGCGATCGTTACCTCGTCGGCGGCGGCGATCGCGTGGTCCTTGGGCGCAATGACCACCGTGGTCTCCACGTAGAGGGGAATCACGCTGAGTCCGTCCCGGTCGACCGGCAGCCTGGCGAAGCCGGCGTCGGCGTCGCCGCTACGCAGGACTCCCACCACCTCGGCGGCGGGAACCGAGACCAGGGTGAGCGGCACACCGGGCATTCTCTCGGCCCAGATGTTGACCCATTTCGCGGGTGTCACCCCGGGCACATACGCCAGTCGAAACATCCTGCCGGTCTCTCCATCAGTCACTTCCTCAGGGTACCGATGTCAGAGGAGCCTATTCTGGCTGACTATTCTTGACCCCATGACCTCGCCCAAATCGAAGACCGTCCAGACAATGAAGCCCGTGACCGCGGCCAAGAAGCTGGGTGTCCTCCTCTCGGCCACTCCCGCCGAGTTCCAGGCGGGTGTCATCTCCAGGGACGAGCTGAACGAGTTGCAGTCGAAGCCACCCGCCTGGCTCGCCGACCTGCGCCGCAACGGCCCGCACACCAAGCAGGTCATCGCCGCGAAGCTCAAGGTCTCCATCGCCGGCCTGGCCCGAGGTGGGATCACCGGACCGCTCACCACCGATGAGATCGATGCGCTGAAAGCGGAGAACCCGGAGTGGCTGAAGCACGAGCGGTCCATCCAGGTCAAGGTCCGCGAAGAAGCTCTCCGCCTCAAGCAACGCTAGACAGCTGAGATCCTGCACGTTTCTCCGCCAGGACCTCGGCGATGGTCGGCAAGCCCATGCCGGGCCGGCGCATGAGCAGGATCCGCTGTAGCCGGGCGACTGCGGTGGAGTTGTAGTAGCGGTAGCCGTTCGCGCCGGCCCGGGACGGGACCACGAGCCCGACGCGGTCGTAGTGACGAGGGTCCGGCTGGTGATGCCGGCCCTCGCCGCGAGTTCCTGGATCGTCCGCTCCGTTCCTCCAGTTCCGCCCGGGCTCCACCGCAGGTTGTGATTGAGCTTGTGCACGGCGGTGGCCTCCAGCCGCTCCACGTTCTCGGGGGAGGGCCAGAACGTGATGGCGAGGTTGCCCGAGATGCCGCCGAACCCGGTCAATCCTTGGCAGGGACCCATGAAGTGTTCGTCACTCGGATGCGGAGCTCTTCGTCGAGGTACGGCAGGCATGCCATCACCCAGTCCCGTCATGACCGGCGGTTCGCCGCTGCGATGGGCTCACGCAACTTGGTCAGCCGCTGTCCCAGTGTGCGCAGTTCCCCCGTCTTGCAGCCCGCGGTGACGCACCCTTCAGACGTCGGCGGGATGAGAACCGGCTGATCGAGGGCCCAGGTCAGGAGACCTCAGCCGAGAGCGGTATCGAGTTAAGTGGATCACCGCAGGCCGGGCGCTTGACGGGACAGATCACATCCATCAGGATTTACCGGCTTAATTCGTTTCTAAGGTAGCAGTCCGAAAGGATGGAATTTTCTTGTCCGAAACCCCGTTATGGCTCCAGGGACGTTCCGCGGTGGTCGAGGCCGCGGATTCGAGTGAATGGCGCGACGGTCTGCCCGACTACGACCTGTCACATGAAGTCATGCCGCAACAGCGGACGCATCACTTCGAGCCTGACTCGCTGGAGGCCGTAGTCGAGCGGATCGTGCAGGTCTTCGAGATGGAGGTCTCGCACAAGAAGGATCCGGCGACCTGGACCTCGATGGTCACCGAGCGTTTCCGGACCAATGTCAACGGCGGTCCGTGGGCCACCGCGGCGGATATCGCGGAGATCGGCAGCTACAACATTCTGATCGGAGACAGCGTCTTCTACCGGAGCGGGCAGGAGACCTTCGATTCCTCACACCGCGTCTTCCACAAGGCTTTCCCCGGCGGATTCTTCTGGGAGGTTCTCGAAGTGCTCAGCCCGCCACCTGTCGTCACCTTCAAGTGGCGCCACTGGGGCGCGTTTGACGGCGAGTACCAGGGTTTCCCGCCCAATGGGCAGACGGTCGAAATGTACGGCATCAGCGTGGCAAAGCTAACCGACGACCTTAAGCTGGTGGAGGTCGAGCACTACTACGACCCCAATGACTTCCTCGGCAAGCTGACCGGCGGCTGCCCAGTGACGCATAGGGAGCCATGATCGCGCTGGCCTCGGCCGCCCGTTGACTCCACGGCCGGACTGTCGTCCTGTGGGGCTCTTCCCTGGTCCCCGGTCGACGTCCGGCTCCTCATCTTCTCCGGTGCCGACCGTCGGCTCGCCTCTCCGGGATGACCGATCTCTGCGGGCCGTTGCCAGTCGGCCCGCACTCGGCGCCATGTCGGCCGCCCCCGGCCCTGCTCTACTCCGTTGTGACACGGCCTGTTCACGTTCGGCTACTTCACTGATGATGTAACGGGCTCCGGCATGAGGATTTCCGTCGCGGCCCCGTCGCGGCTCAACATGGACTTCCGGTTCAGCACGACAACAATCACGGCCGCGACAACGAACACGAGCGTGTCCCACGGCTGGGCGTCGGGCCATGCAGGCCCGTTCATCTGGAAATGGAACAGGACCGCGACGAGGATGCTGCCCCGCGCCGCATTGAACATGGGCGTGACGATGACCGAAATGGCAATGACCGCGATGACGTACGGGCCGAACGACCAGGCGCTCTGCGGCGTCCCGCTAAGGAGGAAGGCGGGCAGGTGCCACAGGGCCCAGATCGCGCCCAAAACCAGGCTCGCCCAGAGCGGCGCCATACGGCGCTGCAACAGAGGTAGTGCGACACCACGCCAGCCGAACTCTTCGATGGGCCCGATGAAAAGGTGCATCGCCAGGGCCGGTAGTACCGCATACCAGGGTGAGTACGGGAAGGGATCGCTGATCGTTCCCTTCATCGCCGCTCCCACGTAGAACAGGAGCGGGATACCGGCCACGAGGAAGACCCACCAGGCGGCCGGCATCCGCCACAAGGTGAGGCGCCGGAAATAGCTGCCGAGGCCCTTGAGTCCGTAGTGACGCCATACCAGTGATACACCGGCGAAACCGGGAGCGTAGACGGCCAGAATAAACAGCGGGTTCGTCAGGCTGAGTTCGCCGAAGACGGCTTCGATCTGGGCCGTGAAGAGAATCAGGAGCAGGGCGATGCCCCATGTCAATCCAAAGCTTATGGCCAAGAAGGCGCGCAGCGATCGGAATGTCATTCCTGACACGGGTTGCTGGGCTGGGCTCATCTGATCTCCGTCTTTCTTGCAACCGGCCAGGCTGAGCCGCTGCGCACACGGTCACACAGTCAACTGGAGATCACGGCGCCTAGAAATAGGGGACTTCCCTGACCTGGCCCCGGTTCCGCCCCCGGTTCACCCGCCCTGCGCGTCCGGGGCTTCGCAGCGAAGCGATCTGCAAACGGTCCCAATCCCGCCAGGTCGCTACCTCTCGTGAACACCCCACCAGAAGATGCAGGCGAGAAGGGTCTTTGGAGCAATCCGGAAGCCCGTTTCCCATGCCTTTGGCGGCGACCGCATGTCTGTTACCGTCGGCGCAGGGCAAAGGAAGCGCGGTATGTCGACAATGACGGAGTTGCAGTCCAGTTCCTCCGCGCTGCCATGGCCGCCACCGAGTCAGTCGGAATCGACGTTAGCCTGGCGCTACGCGACTCATCGGTGTGGCCCGCCCTGATGCGGCCGAACGCCACCCACATCAGTTGCGAATAGACGATTCAGGGGATGCAGTCCCTATGGCAGCTCACGGGCGACGAGCTGCTCCGGCTAGGGCCTCGACCGGTGTACGGAGCCTCCGGCAGGAAGACTGAGCGAAGTACGGCACCGCCCCCAACATCACCTTGCCAGGGCCTCGTGGCGCCCTAACGCATGGTCCGAAGGTGTGTCAAGACACTGAGGTGGTTGCCAAGTCGCCCTGTTATGACCGCCTTGAGTGATCTTGTCACGGTCCAACGCTGGGCGATTGGATCTAGGGGTGATCTTCTGCGGTGCGTCGCAAGCGGCGGGTTTCGGATGTGTCACCCGTATCGCTGCCTGTCCCGCCCAGTTCGGTCCTGTCTGGGCGCACCGCTCATCAGCCTGCGCCGTCCTCCAAACGAAGGAGTCGCGACCTTGACCATGCTGACCTACACCGTCATCACCGACCCGGCGCCTCTGGTGGCGTCAGAGGCGGGGCGGAAGTCCAAGTCCACGGGGACGGTGTATCTGCTCGTCACGAACACCGGGCAGACGGCGTACTCCAAGATCACGGTAACGGTTCCCGTCGGCACTGACGCCGGCCACCTCACCCAGGACATCACCACGATCACCCCCAAAGGCGAGTACACCGACATTAAGACAGGTGGCACCCGTTCGGTGACCGTTCAGACGCAAGGCTCCGCTTTCGAGGTCACCGACCAGGGCGGTAAAGCAATCAGTTTCGGCCCCGGTGACTACGTGGTGCTGACGCTGGAGAACGTCACCGTCGCCCCCAAACCCGGACTGGCCGTGCTGCGGGTGACCGAGGCCTCCAGCAGAAGCAAGACTGGGAAGCCGCGCGACAGCCATACGGCGGTGGCGCTGGTGAAGACCGCGCCAAAGGAGATACCGGCGCCGCACAGCTTCCTCGCGGACAACGCCGTAGTGGACGCTGGAACAAAGGTCACGCTGGGCTGGGAGGGATCCGACGACTTCACATACGAGATCCTGTTCCCGGGTGGCCGGAAGACCGTTCCCAAGGTCAAGCACACGGGGTCGCATGGTCCGTACTCCTTGGTGCTGGACGCCGCCGACGCCCCCAAACGCGACACCACCTACACCCTTATCGCGAGCTTCGGCAGCCGGCTGCACACCCTCACCACGACCGTTCAGGTGCGCAATCCCATCCTGGAAACTCTTACCGCCACCGATGGCGTCACCACCCCGTGGGTCCAGGGGGCGGCCCAGGGCGACGGGGCCTTCGCTCTCCTCCCGGGAGGGGTGAAGGTTTGGAGCACGCGCGGCTCCAATGACCTGGGCACCCTGTTCGCGGGTGAGGCTACCGTCAGTGGTTTGGCGGCGGGGTATGTGAAGGGGCTCAATGAGGGTGATGGGGATATCACCTTCTTCCAGGGTGGCGTGAAGGTCTGGCGTTCACGTAGTTCCAACGACGCGGGGGTCCTGTATGCGGGTGAGGCCACCGTCAGTGGTTTGGCGGCGGGATATGTGAAGGGGCTCAATGAGGGTGATGGGGACATCACCTTCTTCCAGGGTGGCGTGAAGGTCTGGCGTTCACGTAGTTCCAACGACGCGGGGGTCCTGTATGCGGGTGAGGCCACCGTCAGTGGCCTGGCCGCGGAGTATGTGAAGGGGCTCAATGAGGGTGACGGGGACATCACCTTCCTCCAGGGTGGCGTGAAAGTCTGGCGCACCCGCGGCTCCAATGACGCGGGCGTCCTGTACGCCGATAAGGCCGACCTCAGGGGCGTCAACACCGAATGGGTGCAGGGAAGGAACAACGATGACGGATGGATCAGCTTCCTCAGGTATGGGGTGCAGGTATACCAGGGCGGAACGGACAACCATGGCGTTGTGTACGCCGACTCCATACGCGCGAAGGATGCCCCCTACGGGCAGGGTGGCGGGTGGATCAACCTCCACGAAGAAGGGATAACCGTTTATCTGTCAAAGGACGGGAGTAATGGGCTTGGGAGCGTGACGGCCCGTTCCTTCGACCATTGAACGAGTTTTAACGACACCCCCTGCACATGAAGTGGCCCCGGAGGATGCTCCGGGGCCACTTCACGTGCTGTGGTCGGGGCAGTGAGCGAGAAAGGGGAAATGCGTGGCGCCGCAGAGGAATCACGTGATGCGAATCACGGCAGGGATTTCCGTGATCGCCGGCCTCAGGCCGTAGCGCGACGCGGCGCTACCACCAAGTCACAGGATTGTTGTGGATTGTCAGCTCCGTCCATGCATGAACGGGTTCGACAGAGATCTTTTCGGAATGGGCGGAAATGCGGCCGGTGGCTCCGTCGTTAGCGTTCGACTTGGGCGCGATCAAGGTCTCGGACTGGCCCTCCCACGCGGGGGTGTCGAATGTGACGTCGTCGTCGGCGTCCACGAGGCGGGCGGCCGCGACGACTCTGATGGTCGTGTCGTCAAGAAGTTCGAGGTCCACTCGGACCTCGGCGCGACCGAAGTCCGTGATGGCGACGCTCGACACTTGTGTCGCCCTGCGAGCCTCCGCGTGCCGGGGATGCCCGGCCGGGAAGTAGTCCAGGCCCAGATATACCGGCGGTAGGACGTAGGTGGTGTGCTTCCATCGGTCTTCGCCGATCAGGCGCCGGTTGACCGATCGCCCACGGACCTCGATGACGATCTCGCGCCGGACCGAAGGTGGCGGGATCAGCTCGATCTCGAAGTGGTCGGTGAATCCTTCGGCGATAACTTCGACCACCTGTCCGGCCGACTTCATCACGATCTGCTGGTCGTGGTCGTTGTAGAGCGCCTCGCACCAGTACTTTCCCGCAGGTAGGCCACCCAGCTCGAACACGCCAGAGTCTTTGTGGGCGTAGAACGACGAGCATCCGATTCGCACCCTTGCGGGAACCGGAACCTCGGTGCCTGATTGTGTTTCACGATAGAAAACCCGCCCCTGGACACCTCCGGTTCCCTGCGAGATCTGCCAGCTGCTCGGTGGCGGTGGGTTGGCCACGAGGGTGGGCGGGCTGACCCGCATCCTGTCGTTGAATCCATAGATGCCGTGCACGATCTCGCTGCTCGTGTCCACGTTGTGCGGTGCCCAGGCATGGTAGGTGTTGTCGGGGCTGACGCTGTCTCCGGTCCCGGGATGTCGCCACGAGTCGTCGTCCGTGGCGCTGGCGTCGCACTTATCGGACGCGAAAGCGTTGCACATCTGGTTCGCTGTATCCGACGGCATGTCACTGAGCAGAACGATAAGTTCCTTGACGGTGACGACGCTGATGCCCAGTAACGTGGTGACGAGCTGCAACGGCAAGGTTGCGAGCATGGTGAGCAACGTGCCCAGCTGCAGAACTCCCGCGGCCAAACCGAGCCTTGCCTCGACCTCGGGAAGCTGCTCACCCAAAGAATCTCTGACCTCGGTGACCACCCGCTCGTACAGCCACTCCCCGGCCCTCCTCCGGTCCCCCTCGTCGTAGTGATACAGCCCGTCCGGTGTAGTCGGCTCGACCTTGTACCCGAACGGATTCCGCGGCAGGTGCGACTCGGCGGAGCACTCGTAACCCGGATAGAAGATCTCCTGGCGACCGTCCAGAACGATTCTCCGGTGCCCCAGGCGCGCCGCACGTTCGTTGGCCAGCTGGACGGCCTGCCACACAAGGCTGGCGCACTGGAGGGGGACCGATGCGGTCAGCGGTACGAGCGGTCGTAGGCCCGTGCATTCGCTGGACAGGTCCGCACCCATCCTCTCCAGACGGGGCGGTCCGAACATCGCCGAATCTCCACCGATATCGCCTTTAGTGTAGGCATAGAACCGGTAGTGACCATGGATGTCTTTGGACGCGTCCGCGACACGATGCAATGCCCTGCGGATCTCGGGAAATTGAGACTCCTGGTGCCAGCAAGGTTGCACGACGATGGGCCACACGAGCCGCTCGGTGCCCTCGATCGTCATGATCTTGGGCTCGAAGGACAGAGAGTCGATGTGATAGCGGCGTCCGGTTGTCTCATCCAGTTCCGAGAACCCGGAGAGTGGAATCTCGTCTCCGTCGGGATATCTCCGAGCCTCCCCATTCGAATCCCGCTCGACGGGATGATCCCGCCACGTCAGGTAAGCGGACTCGACCGACTGGGTGACCGTGCCCGGCCACTGGTGACGCAATGCGTCCTCGTGAAAACCGTTGGTCGGAGCCGGCTCGATGCCTAAGATGCTTCCGTTATAGAACTTCTTCATCCAGGTCGGGTTCGCCGTGGCCTGCCGCACCTCGGTGAAATCACTGGTCATGATTCCCATATGGCTGAAGATCTGCGGGGGTTCGAGTTGCAGCAACAACCCGCCGATGAACCCGTGCGGGCCGCCTGGCGCGAGGATCAGGTCGCCTTTTTGAGCGTTGGAGATTCGCCACGGTAGAACGACCTCGCTCGGCGGTGGGTCGTCGGTCAGCTGCGCCGTCACCCGCACGTCCGGCTGGCACACCGGTTGTTCGTCCGGACATGCGCCCTCCCGGGCAGCTTCGCCGAGAATGGCGTGTATCTCGGCGGGCAGATCCTCTGGCTTGATCGGCGGCACGTGCCCCTCCTTCCACAGATGGGCTTCAGTATGGAATTCAGGACCAGCTGGAACATCGTTAGAAGTGCACAAAAATGACGTTCTAGAGACCTGCGCCTCGGCCGGTGCCCTGGAATCGCCCTAACGTGATTTCAGGGCCGAAATGGGCAGTAGGAACATCGTACTGATGAGATAGAGGCGAGGCGCGGTATATGCCCGGGCGCCCTCACCGTCATCGGCCGGAGCGGCGCCACCGTTGACGGCCGGCAAGGAAACGAGCCGGTGACGGGTGCCGTTCCGAAGGTGTCGGGACGAACGTCATACTCTGGCCGTTCTGCAATCAGTGGTAGTGCATGGCAGGTTACGAGCCGCGAAGCAACTCCAGCCGGCATCGGCAGAGAGCACTAACGCAGAAGGGGCGAGCGCGCTCAAGCGCTCGCCCCTTCCGCCTTTCAGCTACGCCACGTCGCCGCCGCGCCCATCGCGCCTGCCGTCCTCAGCCTGCCCACCTATCCGCAGGCACGGCGACGTAGCAACGGTCTGGCCGCGAGCCGGTTCTGTTTAGGAAACGCCGACCCTGGCGCCCTCGGTGGCGATCTCCTCGTCGGTGTGGATGAGGCGGCGGCGCAAGCCGTACACGCACAGGGTGGTGATGGTGGCGACGGCGGCCATGTAAAGGCAGATGAGCCAGGGCTCCTCGCCCCCAAGGACCAGGAGGTAGGTCAGGATGAGCGGGGTCAGCCCGCTGGAGACGATGCTCGCGAACTGGAAGACCACCGAGATGCCGCTGTAACGCACCTTCGCCGGGAACAGTTCTGAGTAGAGCGCGCCCTGCGGGGCGAACATCAGCGGGTAGGCGATGCCGAAGACGACGACGAGCGTCAGCGTCACGATGACTTCGGACGCGGTGTCGAACAGCATGAACGCGGGGAAGGCCGCCAGGCCCAGTGCGATCGCGCCCGCGCCGTAGATCTTGGCCCGGCCCAGCAGGTCGGAGACCAGACCCCAGATGGGGATGAACACGGCGGCTACCACGGCGGCGATGGTGACCGCCAGCAGCACGGAGTCCTTGGTCATGCCGGCGTGCACGGTGAGGTAGGTGACGGCGAAGACAGCCCAGGTGTTGAAGCCGACGCCCTCGGCCCACTTGGTGCCCATGGCCAGGAAGATCGTGCTCTTGGGCGTCTTCAGCAGGTCGCGCAGCGGCGCCTTGGCCACCTCACCCTGCTCCTGCAGGTTGCGGAAGGCCGGGCTGTCCATGATCTTCAGCCTGATCACCATGCCCGCGACGATGAGCACGACGGAGGCGAGGAAGGGGATGCGCCACCCCCAGGCCAGCATGTCGGCGTCGCTCAGCGTGCCGGTCAGCACGAAGAACACGGCGCTCGACAGCACCAGGCCGACGGGCACGCCGATCTGCGGCCAGCTGCCGTACAGGCCGCGGCGCTTGGCCGGCGCGTATTCCACGGCGAGCAGGACCGCGCCTCCCCATTCGCCGGCGATGCCGATGCCCTGCGCGATGCGCAGCACGATGAGCAGCGCGGGCGCCCAGATGCCGATCGACTCGTAGGAGGGCAGGAGGCCGATGAGCGTGGTGCATACACCCATGATCATCATGGTGATGATCAGCGCGGACTTTCGCCCGATCCGGTCGCCGAAGTGGCCGAACAGGAGGGCGCCGATCGGCCGGCCGATGTAGCCGACCGCGAACGTGCCGAAGGACAGCAGGATGCCGACGAACGGGTCGCTCGCGGGGAAGAACACCGTGCTGAACACGAGACCCGCGGCCAGGCCGTAGATGAAGAAGTCGTACCACTCGATCGTGGTGCCGATTGCGGAGGCGAAGGCTGCGGTCCTGCGCTCTTTGGGGGTGGGGACGGACATCGGTACTCCTACTACGTGCAACAGGTTGGGGGGTCAGATGGCGTGGAGAAGGGTGCCGTTGCGGAACACCGTTTGGCCGCCGATCTCGATGGTCGGGTTATGGAAGACCATGTCGACGTGGATGCCGGCGTCGACGATCTGGATGCCGGGGTCTGCGGGCGTGGTGCCGACCGCGATGTGCGCGGTGCCGTAGCACGCCTCGGCGCTGGTCACGTTGTCGATGAGCAGCGCCTGGTCGTTCAGGCCGATGCCGACCTCGCACACGTCGTACGCGTGCGGGTTGCCGGTGTCCGCAAGGATGCGGCGCAGGCGGTCCGCCTGGGCGGAACCGTGTACGGCGACCGCCCTGCCGTCCTCGACCTCGACCGTGAACGGCTCGGTGATCAGGCCGACGCCGACGCAGTAGGCGTCGACGACGATCGTGCCGTTCGCGGAGCCGCGGACCGGGATCACTCCGGCTTCCAGGCACGGAGGCGCGCCGAACTGGCCCGGCTCCCTGGCCAGGCCGGTGAGCGCGCGGCCCGGCCGCCCGGCGGTCGACAGTGTGATGTCGGTGCCCGCGGCGGTGGTGAGCCGCATGGTTTCGGCGGCGGTGACGAGGTCGGCCACGCCGACGATGCGGGGCGCGAGGTGGTCGAAGTCGGCGTACACGGCGCCGGGCCCGGCCAGCATCGCGGCGTCGATGTCGCCGATGAACAGGTAACGCAATCCGTCGCGCTGGGCGTTCTGCCTGGCGACGCTGTGCTGAACGAACTGGGTGGTCAGCTCGATGACGACGTCGGCGGCGTTGAAACCGGCGGCGGCCACCGGGCTCGGCTGGGATCGCGCCACATCCTGGCGGCGCATCTCCACAACCGTGACCTCCGCTCCGTGGTCTTCCACGGCTGCGCGGAACGCCCGCGCAATGGCGGCGTCGAGGCCGTCGTCGGTGAGGATGAGCACCTGCTCGCCCGGTCGCGGAGCTGCGCACGCGACCAGGCGTGCCGCTCCACGGGACACCGCTTCGTCCTTCATCCGGTGCTCTCCGTTCGTTCTTTGGTCTTCGGTCAGACCAAACTAATCTCGTAGCATATGGTGGTCAAGGGTTTGATTGCACGGCACGTATCCTTGAGGGGCGGAATCCCCCGTCGGGTGCGCTACGGTCAACCTGGCAATCCCGTCCCGACAACCCGAGGAATGCGGCGATGGAGCTCGATCTGGCACCCGTGAACCGCGAACCGACCTACGAAGTGGTCATCTCGCGATTGAAGGCCGAGATCTTGGCCGGGCGCTTGCGCGCGGGCGACCGGCTCCCCGGGGAGCGCGCGTTGTCCGAGCAGCTCGGCGTCTCGCGCGCGTCGGTCCGCGAGGCGATCAGAGCCCTGCAGGCGATGGAGATTGTGAACGCCCGGCCGGGCAACGGGCCCACGTCAGGGCTGATCATGACGGCGCGGCCGGGGGTCGCGCTGTCCAATCTGATGCGCCTGCACGTCGGCCTGGCCAGCTACAAGATCGCCGACCTGATGACGGTGCGCGTAGGGCTCGAGAAGCAGGCGGTGGAACTGCTCGCCGCCCAGGACGACCTCGACCTGACCGAGCTCGACGACCTGCTCGACCAGATGGCGGAGCCGGGCATGACGCCGTCGGAGGTGCAGGACCTCGACGCCGAGTTCCACCTCATGCTCGCGACCAAGGCGGGCAACCCGCTGCTCGCCGACATGATGAACGCGCTGCGCGACGGCATCGCGACCTCGATGCTCGCGGCCTTCAACGCCCAGCCCGACTGGCCGGAGTTCGTCGCCGCGATTGTGGGCGAGCACCGCGACATCCTCGACGCGCTGCGCGCCCGTAACGGCGCCCGCGCCACCACGCTTATGCGTGCCCACGTCGAGGGCTTCTACGACGCCCTCGTCGAGGGACAGGCGGACTGAGCACGAGGCGGCCCCCCGGGCTGGAACGGCCCAGGGGGGACCTCCCGTTCGTGAGGGCGGCGGTTCAGGCGACGGTCATGGCCTTGGCGAGGATGTCCAGGGCGGAGTCGGCCTCCGCCGCCGTGAGGGTGGTCGGCGGCATCAGGCGCAGGACGTTGCGGTGGACGCCGCAGCTCAGCACCAGCAGCCCGGACTCAAGCGCGGCGGCGCGGACGCGGGCGACCGCTTCCACAGCCGGTGTGTGGTCGTTGTGTCTGAGCTCGACACCCAGCATCACGCCGCGCCCACGGACATCGGTGCGGTACGGCAGGTGCCTGGCAATGTCGGCCAGTCCGTCGCGCAACCGCGCGCCCACCGTCCTGGCGTTCGCGAGCGCGCCGTCGCGCAGCACCTCGAGAACGCCGAGAGCGGCGGCGCACGCCACCGGGTTTCCGCCGAACGTGCCTCCGTGCGCCCCGGCCGGCCAGCGTTGCATCAGCTCCGCGTTCGCCACCAGCGCCGACAGCGGGAACCCGTTGGCGATCCCCTTGGCCAGCACCAGCGCATCCGGCACGACGCCGCTGTCCTGGTAGGCGAACATGTCGCCCGCGCGGCCGAACCCGGACTGGATCTCGTCGAAGATCAGCACGATGCCGTGCCTGTCGCACCGCTCGCGCAGGCCGCGCAGGAACGCCGCGGGAGCCGGCAGGTAGCCGCCCTCGCCCTGGATCGGCTCGACGACGATCGCCGCCACCCGGTCGGCGGGAACCACCAGGTCGAAGTATTCGTCAAGCTGGGCCAGGCAGCGCCGTACCTCCGCCTCCTCGGTCTCCTGCCGCGCGAACGCGGAGGGGTAGTCGAGGTGGTTCACGGCGGGTAGCGCGGCCAGATAGCCGCCTCGGTAGGCCGAGGCGGAGGCCGACAACGCGGTCGTGCCGAGGGTGCGGCCGTGGAAGCCGCCCTTGAAGGCGATCAATCCCGCTCGCCCGGTGACGTGCAGGGCCAGCTTGACCGCGCCCTCCAGAGCCTCGGCCCCGCTGTTGGCGAAGAACACCTTGCGATCGCCGCCGGCGAGCTCGACCAGCTCGGCGGCGAGCTCGATGTAGGTCGGGTAGACGCCTACGTTGTGGCCGGCGTGGACGAGCGTGTCGAGCTGGGCGCGCACCCGCGCCATGACCGCGGGGTGGCCGTGCCCGACGTTGGTGACCGCGACGCCGCTGGCGAAGTCGAGTATCACGCGGCCGTCGTCGGTGGTCACGTAGGCGCCTTCCGCGCTCACGATGGCGAGGTCGGTGTGCCGGGCGGCGGCCGGCGGGAAGAGGCGGGCGGCCTGCTCGGACAGCGTGGGGGACATGCGTTTCCTAACGATCGGGTCGCCGGAGAGGCCGGCGCCTAGGCTTGCGGGAGGGTGACACCGTCGGCGAGGATCACCACACCGTCGACGGTGACGCGGGCATCGCGGGTGACCAGGTCGCAGTGGCCCGGCGCGCGCACGCTGCTGCCGAAGGTGATGCCGTTGCCGATGCCGACGTGCATGGTGCCGAGCTCGGCCTCGTCCTCCAGTCCGCCGCCCGAGCCGATGCGCGCGTTGGGGTTCATGCCGAGGCCCAGCTCGACCGCGTGATACATGTTCTGGTCGCCGTAGGACTCCAGCAGCGCCCTGAAGGCGTCGGCCTGCCTGCCGCCCTCGATCGAGGTGATGCGGCCCTGCTGGAAGGTGACGCGCACGGGCGATTCTGCGGGGCCGCCGGGCACCAGGGCGCCGTCCACGACCATGACGCCCTCAAGCGTGCCCTCGTCGGGGGCGACTGCCACCTCGATGCACGGCGGTGGCGAGATCGTGCCCGGTTCGTGGCAGATGCCAGACTGGGGGACGGCCTTCTTGCCGGCGATGGACGCGGTCAGGTCGGTGCCGCCCGGCGTGGTCACCCGGTAAGTCGAGCCCGCGTCGAGAATCGCGGCGATGCGGTCGATGACGACCTTGCGCTCGGCGAAGTCGATCTCCAGTGAGCCGTCGGTGAACACCTCGTCGCAGACGTCCGGCATGAAGATCAGGCGGGCACCGGCGCGTGAGGCGGCCAGCCTGGCCTGGCTGTGGTTCACCGAGAAGGTGGTGGGGGCCACGATCGCGTCGGCCGCCGCCATGGCGGCGGCCACCGGCGCCGGTGGCTCCTCGCCGTGGCGGGTGCGCGGCGTCATCGTCAGTTCGACGACCTCGGCGCCGATGATGTGGCCCGCCGCGGCGAACGCGGCGCCGTACTTCGTGGTGGCGCTGTCGGTGAGGACCAGCAGGGTTTCGTCCGGGCTCAGCGCCAGGCACTGCTCGAGGATGCGGTGGGCGGGGCGGAGGAGGAAGTGATCGGGCAAGGCGGTCTCCAGATCATCATTAGTATGGACTGACCATATAAATAAAGACCATTTTTGGTCAACGGGAGGTAAGGGCTAGGCGCACGCGCGGGAGGCTCATGGGGTGCCGAGCGTGATGGTGTGGATCTGGGTGTAGAGGTCGCGGGCGGTCTTGCCCTGTTCGCGGGGGCCGTAGCTGCTGGCCTTGGAGCCGCCGAAGGGGGTGTGGAGCCCGACGCCCGTGGTCGGAGCGTTGATCTTGATCATGCCCGCGTCGAGGCGCTCGGCGACGCGGAGGCAGGCGTCGACGGCTCTGCCGTACACGCCCGCGGTCAGTCCGTATTCGGTGTCGTTCGCCGTCGCGACGGCCTCGTCGAGGGAGTCGACCGCCGCCACCTGCACGACGGGACCGAACAGTTCCTCGCGCGCCAGCACGGCCCGCGCGGGCACGCCCGTGAGGAGCGCGACCCCGCCCTCCCCGCGATAGACGGGCGTGGCCCCGGCGGCCACCGCCTCGTCGACGACGGCGCGGGCCCGCTCCGTCGCCGCTGCGTTGATCAGCGGCGGGACCACGGTCGCCGGGTCGGCGGGATCTCCCGCGACGGCACCGGCCAGCCGTTCGCGCAAGGCCGCCACCACGTCGTCGTATACGGCCCGCTCACACAGCACCCGCCGCGTGGCGGTGCACTTCTGCCCGCCGTATCCCGTCACCGCATACGCGAGGTCCGCCGCCGCGCGCTCGATGTCGGCGTCGGCGAGCACGATCGCCGGATTCATCCCGCCCATCTCGGCCTGGACCGGCACCCCGCGCCCGGCCGCCGCGGAGATCACCGTACGGCCCACGGCGCACGACCCGGTGAAGGAGACCGCGTCGGCCGCCGACACGACCGCGCTTCCCGTCTCCGCGCCGCCTGGGAGCAGTGCGACGAGCCCTTCAGGTAGCTCGGCGGCCAGGATCCGCACCAGTTCCGTGGCGCAGCCGAGCGCCTCGGGGCTGGGCTTGAGCAGCACGCCGTTCCCGGTGGCCAGCGCGGGCGCCGCCTTCCAGAGCGGGATCGCGATCGGGAAGTTCCACGGCGTGATGAGCCCTGCCAGCCCGCGTGGCCGCCTCTGGGTGAGAAGGTAACCCTCCGCGTCGTTCGGGTAGGTCTCACCGTAGGGGTCGAGCACCTGCTGGGCCGCGTAGTGGACGATGCCGATCGCACGTGCCATCTCGCCCTTCGCCTCGGCTACCGGCTTGGCCACCTCGCGCACCATCAGGCCGGCCAGGGCGCCCGCCTCCTGCTCAAGGCGGTCTCCGATCCTGCGCAGGGCGGCGCCGCGCGCGGTGGGGCCGATCGACATCCACTCCGCCTGCGCGGTGCGGGCGGCCTGCGCGGCGCGGGTGACGTCGTCGCGGGAGGCGGCGGGCGCGGTGGCGACCAGGTCGTCGGAGCGATAGGGGTTCCAGCTTTCGACGATCAAAGAGTTCACTTTCCTTCGTTACCCTGACCTATGTATGGTCTGACAATACATGTGAGAAAGGTAGGTTCATGAGTGCACTGTCCGGTGTCCGCGTCCTCGACATCAGCCAAGTCCTCGCCGGGCCGTACGCCGCGATGCTGCTGGCCGACCTCGGCGCCGACGTGATCAAGATCGAGGCGCCGGGCCACGGCGACCACAGCCGCCAGATGGCGCCGCGCGTCGCCGACAACGTCAGCGGCGCCTACCTCGCGGTCAACCGCAACAAACGCGGTGTGTCTGTGAACCTCAAGGACGAGCGTGGCCGTGAGCTCGTGCGCAGGCTCGCCGAGAACGCCGACATCGTGATCGAGAACTTCCGCCCGGGGGTCGCCGCGCGGCTCGGCATCGACTTCGAGACGCTCTCGGTCGCCAACCCGCGGCTGATCCACTGCTCGATCTCCGGCTTCGGCCAGACGGGGCCGTATTCGGCGCGCGGCGGCTTCGATCTCGTCGCGCAGGGCATGACCGGGCTGATGTCGATCACCGGGGAGCCGGACGGCCCGCCGGTCAAATGCGGGGTGCCCATCACCGACCTGACCGCGGGCCTTTTCGCCACATACGGCATCCTGGCCGCGCTGGCCGCCCGGGAGCGCACGGGGGTCGGCCAGCAGGTTGACGCTTCGCTGTTCGAAGCCGGGCTCGGCCTGGAAGTGTGGGAGTCGGTCGAATACTTCCACACGGGCGTCACGTCCAGGCCCACCGGTTCCGCGCACCGGCTCGGCGCGCCGTACCAAGCCTTCCGCTGCGCGGACGGGCACTTCACCGTCGGCGCGGACGGCGACAGGCACTGGCCGCGCTTCTGCGAAGTGATCGGCCGCCCCGACCTGCCCGCCGACCCACGCTTCGCCACCAACACCGAACGGCTGGCCAACCTCGCCGCGCTGGTCGCTGAGATCGAGGAACGCACGGTGACACGGAAACGCGACGACTGGCTGGCCCTGCTGGAAGCGGCGGGGATCCCCGCCGGCCCCATCCACACGGTGCCGGAGGCGCTTGAGGACCCCCACACCCGTGCGAGGGGCATGGTCGTGGACATCGAACACGCGACCCTAGGCCCGCTGAAGGCGCTCGGCCCCGCAGTGAAGCTGTCGGACACGCCGGCGTCGGTACGTACCGCCGCTCCCGACCTGGGCCAGCACACTGACGAGGTGTTCGGCGAGCTCGGCCTGGGCGCCGCCGACCTGGCAGAGCTCAGGGACGCGAAGGTGATCGCGTGAACGCCACGCTGAGCGTTGACGGGCACGTCGCCCTGCTGACCCTGGAGAACTCGCCGCTCAACATCATCACGGCGGGGATGCGCCCGCATCTGGTCGCCGCCATCACCAAGGTGGCCGCCGATCCCGAGATCCGCGCGCTGGTGGTGACGGGCGCGGGCGAGCGCGCCTTCTGCGCCGGCGCCGACCTCAACGAGGAGGCCGATCTCACGCCGGAGACGGTACGGAGATTCCTCGACGACGACTGCGAGATCTACGACGGCCTGGAGAACCTTCCCATCCCGGTCATCGCCGCGATCAACGGCCACTGCATGGGCGGCGGCCTTGAGCTGGCGCTTTCGTGCGACATCCGGGTCGCCGCCGACGACGCGCTGCTGCGCGCGGCAGGCGTGCGGGTCGGGCTGGTGGTGAGCACGACCCGCATGACCAGGCTGGCCGGCCCCGCGGTCGCCAAGGACGTCATTCTGACCGGGCGGACCTTCACCGGCGCCGAGGCTAAGAGCCTGGGCATCGTCGCCCGCTCGGTGCCACGCGCCGACGTGCTGACCACCGCGATGGACACCGCCCGCGAGATCGCCGGCCGTGCCCCCCTGGCGGTACGGCGGGCGAAGCAGGCCATCGGCGAGGCGCTCGACCTGCCCTACGCCGAGGCGATGGAGCGCGAGCTGCAGCACTTCGCCGAGCTGTCGGCGACCGAGGACCACAAGCACGCCATCGCCGCGTTCTTCGCGCGGCAGACGCCACAGTTCAAGGGACGGTGAACATGGGCGCGGAGGATCGGGCGCTGGTGCTCGCGCTGGACGGCGCGGCACCCGCCGTGGACGCCTCGGCCTGGGTGGCGCCGGGGGCGACGGTCGTGGGCGCCGTCGTGCTGGAGGTGGGCGTCGGGGTCTGGTATTCGGCCGTGGTGCGCGGCGACGGCGACCGCATCGTGGTCGGGGCGGGCAGCAACGTGCAGGACGGGGCTGTACTGCACGCGGATCCCGGGTTTCCCGTGCAGATAGGCGCGGGGGTGACGATCGGTCACCGGGCCGTGGTGCACGGTGCGGTGATCGGCGACGGGTCGCTGGTGGGGATGGGGGCGATCGTGCTCAACGGTGCGGTGGTCGGAGAACGCTGCCTGCTTGCGGCCGGGTCCCTCGTTCTTGAGGGAGCGGTCATCCCCGCCGGGTCCCTCGTGGTCGGGTCGCCAGGCAGGGTGCTCCGGCCGCTCACGGCGGCGGAGATCGCCGACATCGAGGAGAACGCGCGCGACTACCGCGCCAACGCGGAACGCCACCGGGCCGCCCAGCCTGTGTAGAGGTGTGGGGATCGCAGGCTCGGACCGCAGTGTGGCGCGGTCCGGGCCTGCTTGGTCTACAGCGTGGCGCGGAGTGGAGACCGACGTCACCGGGCCGCCCGCCCCGCGTTGAGGTGCGGAGCGGGGGCCCGGATCACAGCGTGGTGCGGTTCAGTGGAGGGCGGAGCGGAGGATCTGGGCCAGGTGCGCGGCGGTCCGGTCGGTGCCGTGGGCGACCTGGGTGCGACAGGAGAACCCGTCGGCCAGCACCAGATCATCTTCGCCCGACGCCCGCACCTTCGGATACAGCTCGCGCTCGGCACACGCCTGCGACACCTCGTAGTGCCCGGGCTCGAAGCCGAAGTTCCCGGCCAGCCCGCAACATCCGGACCCGACCGCGTCGACCGCCACCCCGAGCCGCCTCAGCACCTCCTGGTCGGCCGAGTAGGACCCCTTGGCCTCCTGGTGGCAGTGCACCTGGGCCACAGCCGACGCCTCAAGCCGGCGGAACGGCCACGTCCCCGCCCGCGCTACCGCCTCGGCGAATGTGTCGACGCGTGAGCCGAGCAACTCGGCCCGCGCGTCGCCCGGCAGCAGCTCACGCGCCTCGTCACGCAACATGACCGTGCACGACGGCTCAAGACCGACCACCCGCATTCCCTCGCCGAGCTGCTCCTCGAGCGCGTCGAGCCCGCGGCGCAGCGCCTTGCGCGCCACGCCGAGCTGGCCGGTGGAATGCCAGGTCAGTCCGCAGCACACGGGCCCGCGCGGCATTTCGACCCGGTAACCGAGCGCCTCGAGCACGACCACCGCGTCCCGCCCGATCTCCGGCTGGAGGTAGTTGGTGAACGTGTCGGGCCACAGCACCACACCCGGTCGCTCATCGCCCGGCGCCCGGCCCGCCTTGTCGCGCAGCCGTACCGACGAACGCAACGACCTGTCGGCGAAGCGGATCAGGTCGCGCCGCGGCTCCACACCGCCGGCCCGTTTGACGGCAGCGGCCACACGCGGGCGGGCGAGGGCGGCGTTGACCAGCCGCGACAGCGGCCGTGCGGCCGTGACCAGGCGCGACACCACCGGCAGCCAGCCCATCGTGTAATGAGCCGCCGGCCGCAACCGGCCCGCGTAATGGTGATGCAGGAACTCGGCCTTGTACGTAGCCATGTCCACACCGACCGGGCACTCACTCGCGCACGCCTTGCACGAAAGGCACAGGTCGAGCGCGTCGCGCACCTCCTCCGACCGATAACCGCCCGTCACCGTCGCACCGCGCAGCAACTCGCTCAGCACCCGCGCCCGCCCCCGCGTGGAGTGCACCTCGTCACGCGTGGCCTTGAACGACGGGCACATGCTCCCCGAGTTCTCCGTACGGCAGAGCCCCACCCCGACACACCGGTCCACAGCCGTGGCGAACGATCCGCCGTCGGAGTGAAAGGCGTGCACCGGCCGCAGCTCGAACGCGGCGCGCCCCGGACCGGGACGGACCGCGGCGTCGATCGGGTCGGGCGAGACCAGTACGCCGGGATTGAGCAGCCCGTCCGGGTCGAACACGGACTTGAACCCGGCGAACGCCGTAAGCATCGCCGGCGAGTACATCGCCCCGAGAAGTTCGGAGCGCGCCCGGCCGTCGCCGTGCTCACCCGACACCGACCCTCCGTGCGCCGCCACGAGAGACGCGGCGTCGGTGATGAAGGCGCGGTAGGCGGCGAGCCCCCGCTCGCTGCCCAGCTCGAAGTCGCAGCGCAGGTGCAGACACCCCTCGCCGAAGTGGCCGAACGGCACGCCGCGCAGCCCGTGCTCCGCCAGGAGCGCGTACAGATCGCGCAGATAGCCGGCCAGCCGGTCGGGAGGCACGGCGGAGTCCTCCCAGCCCGGCCACGCCTCGCCACCGTCCGCCATGCGCGTGGCGATGCCCGCGGCCGACTCGCGGATCCGCCACAGCGCACGTGCCCGCGCCGGGTCCTCGACCAGTTCGGCGCTCGCGCTTACCCCGGCGGCGACCAGCCGAGCCGCCTCGACGGCAGCGCCGGGCTCATCCGCGCCGAACTCGCAGTACAACCACGCGTCGCCGGCCGGCAGGTCCGGGACCTTCCCGCCTCGGGCCCGGAGCGCGGCCAAAAGATCGGTCCCCATGCCCTCCACCGTGAGCGCACGGGAGCGCGCCAGCTCCGGCGCCGCGGCCGCCGCCGCGAACACGTCGGGAAAGCCCAGCACGAGCAGGACCCTGCTGCGCGGCGCCGGCACCAGCCGTACGGTCGCCTCGGTGAGGATGCCACAGGTGCCCTCGCTGCCGACGAGTGCCTTGGCCACATCGAACCCGTTCTCGGGCAGCAGGTGGTGAAGACCGTATCCCGAGACCTGACGGGAGAAGCGGTTCAGCTCGGTGCGCACGGCGGCCAGGTGCGGACCCCGCCAGCGCCTCAGCGTCTCGTCGAGCGCGAGATCGCCGGAGGTGCCCGCGGTGGCGGTGTGCGTTCCGCCGTCGGCACGCACCTGGGTGAGCGAGACGACATTGTCCGCCGTGGTGCCCCACGCCACCGAGTGCGACCCGCACGCATTGTTGCCGATCATGCCGCCGAGCGTGCAGCGCGAGTGCGTGGAGGGATCGGGCCCCAAGGTCAGCCCGTACGGCGCCGCCGCGTCGCGCAGATCGTCGAGCACCACACCCGGCTCGACCACGGCAGTCTTCGCCTCCGGGTCGATCCGCAGGATCCGGTTCATGCGAGCGGAGAAGTCGAGCACGATGCCGGAGGAAATCGCATTGCCCGCGACCGAGGTCCCGCCCCCACGCGCGGTGACCGGCGTGCCGGTCTCCCGCGCCACCTCCAGCACCCGCTCCACGTCCGCCCCGTCACGTGGCGTCACCACCGCGAGCGGCGGCATCCGATAGATGGAGGCGTCACTGGAATAGGCGGCCCTGACCGCCTCCCCGTCACGCACCAGCGATGCCACGCCGAGCCGTTCGCGCAGCAGGGCGGCTACCGTGCCCATGATGTCTCCTGTTCGCATAGTTGCATGCAACAGTAGCATGCAACTATGGGACGGTCCCGGCATGCTTGACTACCAGCACCACCAGTAGAAAGAAGACCGCCGTTGACCAAGAGCGACCGCCTCGCCATCGCGATCCGCGACGCCATCCGCCGCGGCGAACTGATCTCCGGCGTGCTGTACTCCGCACAGGAACTGGGCGAGCGCTTCGGCGCCTCACGCACCCCGGTGCGCGAGGCACTGCTCCGTCTGGCCGACGCCAACCTGGTCAAGATCGAGCGCAACCGCGGCGCCCGCGTCCTCGGCAGCGACATCCACGACGTGGTCGAGGTCGGCGCCCTCAGACTGCTACTCGAACCCGCAGCCACCCGAGTGGCCACCCTGCGCATGGGCGAGGCCGACCACGCCCGCCTGCACGCAGCCCTCGACCGCATGCGCGAACTAAGCGACGAACCCGACGCCATGTTCGCCGCCGACCGGGACTTCCACGACATCATCCTGCGCGCAAGCGGCAACCGCCGCCTGGCCGACATGGTCGCCGGCCTACGCGAAACCGTCGTCCTGCACGGCCGCACCACCGTGCCCGCCGCCCGCGCGGTAGCCCAGGTGATCGCCGAACACACCGCGATCGCCACCGCCATCGTCGCCGGCGACCAGGCCGCCGCGGAACGAGCGATGCGCCACCACCTCGCCACCACCACCGGCCTCCTGATCGCCGACGACCCCTCAGCCGGCCACGACCTCGCGGCCTGGCTCGAGCCGTGAGTCGGCCATCCGCGACCGGGCACCGTCATGCTCTGGACCGGTCAGAGTCCCCACGCTTCGCGGGCCTTTCGATGGGCGCATCGCCATCACCCGGGTGACGGTCGTTCAGTTATCGGCTAGGCCGACGATAACTCAACCAGCGCGTATGGCGGTCTCGCCTACGCCATGTGAGCCAGACCCACAAGCACCGCTCTCCAAAAGCGGGTGTCGACCACACCGGCCTGTTCGCTCCTCTGCCCCACCGGAGATCGACCGGGCCGAGCCGTATGACCAGCCTTACGTCGAACCGCATGCCGAGTTGCATGAGTTGGACGACCACCCTCTGGACGACACGGTAAGCACAGGAGACGTGAAGGTCACCAACATTGCTTACCGGGCTAAGCACACCGGCCTACAAGGTTTGCTCGCCTCGGTCCTGATCGACATCGGCCGGGCACTCGCCTCGCTCCAGGCCGGCGCCGGAATCCACTGGAAGCTCATCGGCTTCTCCCTCGGCCGGGCGTTTCTGACCGCCCTCATCACCTTCCTGCACAACGACAAGAGCGCGGCCTCCGAGTAGCCCCCGGCGTAAGAAGAAGGAACTCCACCAGTCCTCACTCCCTTCAGGTGAGGGCTGTTTCTCATTTCCAGCAATAGAGAAGGGACGCAATTGGCCGCCACCTACCACCTCGAGATCGACTAGGCAACCACCGTCCAGTGCACACTGCGCTGGCTAAAGGACGGCCAACTGGTGGACCTCACCGGGGCGACCACCCGCTTGGAGATCAGAGTCGCCATCTGCGGCGACCTGCTGCACCGCCTGGACACCGCCAACGGCGGGCTGGCCCTGGGCGGTGCCGAAGAGATGGTCCTGATCCAGATCCCACCCCAGGTCAGCTCGGCGTGGAGGGTGCCCACGGCCGACTGCCCTCGAAATCGTCGAAGCCCCAGACGGTGACCCGCCTCGTCCAAGGGGCCGCCTACTGGTAGGCAGGCGGGTGCATCCTTCCGTGGATCTGTTATCAGGTCACCAGAGCTGCTCCTGCGCCCCGTCGCTGACAGCGGGATCGCTAGGTGGGCCTCCCGCTGCCAGCAGTTCTCCTAGCGTCGGCTCTTTGTTCCAGTGGCCAGCGAAGAGTTTTGCCAGCAGCAGCCCTGTCGCGGCTGCATCCCACAGCGCGCGATGCGGCCGGCCGGCCGGAACGCGACGGTCGACGTCGTCTCGCAGCGAGTACTCATCCACCAGCGAGATCAGAGAGGCCCGCCGGCCGTGACCGGAGCGGCGGGCGAGCCTGAGCGTGTCGATCAGCCCCGCCGGGCCGACCGACGGATGGCGGCGATGCAGCAGACGCCAGTCGACACCGACGTTGTGGCCCACCAGCCATGCCCCACCCAGACGGGTGACCAACTCCGGCTCGACCTCAAAGGATGCCGGGGCATTCCTCAGAACGGCGTCGTTTATTCCCGGGGAGATCCACGGACGGCGGGGGACGGGCCGTCCGGGGTTGATCAGGCTGGTGAAGGCGGTGCTCATGTCGAGGCGGCCACCGGACAGCGGGATGAGGGCGATCTCGAGGATCGCCTCGTGCTCGCGGTCCTGGGCTCCGGTGCCCTCTAGATCCACAACCACGAGTGGAGCCGCTGTCCAGGGCCGATCCAGCATGGCACCCCTCAGTCGTCGTCGTAGCGTGCGCTTTCGGTCAGCCTGTCGCGGGCGTCGGCCAGCACACGGAGATCGTCTTCACCTGGCTCGTATCCTTGCAGGGCACGGCCGTGCGCGGCGTGAAGATGCGGGTGGTCGACCTCCCAGATCTGGTAACCCAGAGCATGCTGGAGGGCATATCGGCGCTGCTCTCCCAGCGCATGGGTGAGGACATGGCCGTCCTCCACGAGGAACGGTGTGGTCTCGTCGTAGCCGAACGACTCCAGCGCCGCCCGGAACTCGGCGCGGGTCGGTGCGCGGTGCGCGTCCGTGCAGCGTGCGAGCTGGGCGGCGGGGCAGATGTCGCACAGCTCGGGCACGCCCAGGTGCCCGTTGTAGTCGGCTTCCCGGTGTGCGTAGGTCACCCCGCAACTGGCCTTGCGGAACAGAGGCGTGGCGATGCCAGAGTCCTTCCACGCCTGGACCACGCGGGCGTCAACCTCGGCGGGCAGGACCTTGCGCCGCTCCCAGCCGGTGCCATAGGGGACCTCCACCCCCAGGTCACGCAGATGGCCGGCGTTCTCCTCCTTGTGGTAGTAGCCGGTGAACACGATGGCGTTCACGTGGCGTCCGACCTCCAGCACACCGGCCATGGTCTCGGGCGTGTCGTTCCAGCCGGGCACGATCGGTCTCCAGTAGAGGATGACACGCGACCGTTCGCGGTGGCGTGCCGCGTTGAGGATCGAGTCCACCGTCGTGGTGGACTTGGCGATCGGCTCGATCCGGGCGTCCTCGATGCCCGAGTAGGTGAACAGCAGCGTCGGCCGCACATGGCGGAGCCTTTCCAAGCGGGCCATGTCATCCGCGGTGACGTGGAAGCGGGTGATGACGAGCACCAGGTTGCTCAGGCCGCGCCGGTCCATCTCCTCTAGCACCGCGAACGTGTGCGGTTTCACTCCCGGCAGCATCGGGTCGGTGGCCTTGTTGAAGAGCTGGACAGGGGTGGTGTGCGGCCGGAACTCGCGGTGGGTGAGGAGCATCTCGACGGCGTCCTCGGTGGGGATGAGAAGCTGGGGGATCTTCTGCTCGAAGTTCCCCCAGAAGTGCCGGACGCAGTAGCCGCAGTCCAGGGGGCAGCCGATGATGTGGTTGAGCGAGAGTCCGGACTTGCGGTTGGTGACGATCTGCGCCATGTAGGGGTGTCCAACCCGGCCTGCTGCTGGGCGGGCATCAGCTTCAGCGGGCGTCGGGACAGGGAGATGTCACCAAGGTAGACGGGCTGCTTCATCGGACCTCCTGGAGGCGGAGTGCGGGCAGGTGCGCCGGCCCGAACCACACCGCGAACTCGCGTGCCGCGCCTGCGGCGTCGTCGCTGGTGTGGATGAGGTTGTCGATGAACCGGCCTTCTGCCGCCGCGATGGCGGCGCTGTCCACACCGAAGTGGCCGCGGATCGTGTCGGAGCGAGCGCGGGAGGGGTCGTAGTGGCCGAGCAGGTCCCGAACTCGTTGAGCTGTGTCCTCGCCGGTTTCATGGCCCACTGCGACGGTGACCTCCTGGCCGACGTAGTGCGCGTGCCTGCTCCTAAAGGCGAGTCGGGCCGCGCAACACACCGCCCGAAATCGCGCTGACCGGTTCAAACATCAATTGCTCGCCGATACGCTCTAAGGCGCTACCCGGAACGCCACGTTAAAACACAACGCCGAAAGCCATAGCAAATAATCACAGGTCAAAAAGTCCGATGGAGCCCCGACCAGGTCCGCGCTGCAGGGCCAGCAGTGGTGAGCACCGGTCCAACGAAGGGCTGGTCTTCTGACTCGGCCGCAACGTGGGCAGCGACACGCTCGTCCTCGCGATCGTGGTCCCACCCACCGAGCACCGGCGCGACGGCGAGTTCGTCGACGAGCGGGCCGTACTGGCGACTACTTGCAAGAGGCGAGATCGTCGATCTTCCCGAATCCGATTACCGTCTGCGACGTCGACCCCGGTCGCTGTCGGTAATCGGGCTACCGCCGAGGCTGGCAGACAGGTTGCCGGCCGCTCTCAGAGTGCGTGTGCCGTGCGGCTCCGGCGAGGAATGCAGGAGTGTGCGCGCAGAGAGTTGCATCCCGTGTGCCATCGTCCGCTGCGGTCTTGGGGCCAAGTAGAGGCACACGGGATGCTCTCTGCGTCATGCCAGCGTTTGCAGCCCGCTGGCCAGATTCGCCTGCACCAACTCGTCGCGTTCCTCCTGGGTCAGCCAGCGCGCCGAGGATCCTGCAGGGGTCCTCTCCACCCACAACACGTCGTCGACGGCTTCGGCGATAGCGTGCAGGTGGCTGATCACCATGACCAGACGGTCACCCCCGGCTTGTGCCCGGAGCACTTCCAGCGCCGCCTCGAGGGTGGTGGTATCCAGCGCCGCGAAGCCTTCGTCGAGGAACAGCGAACCAAGGCGCGTACCGCCGCGGGAATGCATCTCGGCCAGAGCCAGCGCGAGGGCGAGCGAGGCGAGGAACTTCTCTCCGCCGGAGAGCCGGTTGGGATGGTGTTCCACCCCGGAGCCTCGGCTGATGATGTCGAAGGTCTCGGCGAAGCCGAACCGGTCGTCGGACATCTGCCCGAGCAGGTCGCTGGCAACGCCGAGCAGAGCGCGGGTCCGCAGCGTGGTCAGGTGCCCAAGGAACTTGGCGTCGACGAGCTCCCGGCGCAGCACGCTCAACGTGTCCAGCCTTGTCTGTCCGGCGGTGATGGCGAAGTCCAGGTCGGCAGCCGGTCTGATCTGTTCTTGCGCGGTCTGTTGTTCCTTGCGCCGGCCGGCGGCCTCGCGCTTCGCGTGGCCGGCGGCGGTCGCCAGGGTGATTAGCGCGTCCGGGGTTGTCAGATCGATCGAGGTGTCCAAACCTTCGATGTCGGAGAGTTCCTTGGCGTACTCGCCGAGAGCGGCGACGGCGTCGGCTTCGCGCGAAGCGCACCGGGCCGCGTCAGCGTGCAGTTCACGGTCCAGTGCGGCGGTGGACGTCGACAGGGCCGCGGCAACCGATCTCAGCTCCCCGATGTCGGCGGCATCGGTGTCAACGCGGGGCACCTCGATGTCTGCGGCCTGGCCGTCGTTCAGCCGGGAGGCGGCCTGCTGGGCGGCTTGAGACCAGACCTCGAGGGAGGCACGCAGTTGGCCCAGCGGACGATCGACTGCGGCCGCCGCTTCCCGCTCGAGGTCGCGCTGCAGTCTGCTCACCTCGGCTGCCTCAGCGCGGGCTCGTTCCCGATCGTCGATAAGCTTCTGGACTTCGGCCATGCGGGCGTTGACCTGAGCGGCCGCGGCATTCGCCTCGGCTGCGGTGATGGCGAGCCATTCGGCGGGCAGCACTTGTCTGAAGCGCGAAGGCAAGGAACCAACGGCGGCGGCCAGTCTGGCGGTTGCGGCCGTGTGCCGCTTATTGGCGGCGTCATTGTCGGCCAGTCCTCGTTCGTAGGCCGCCTTGCGTTGGTCCAGGGCTTTGCCGTCGGCGGCGATAGTGGCGGTGTAGCCGGCAGCTTTGCTGTGCAGCTGTTCGGCGTGACTGGCGGCGACCTGTTCGTACTCGAACAGCGCGGTGGTGATCGGCGCGGCGAGTTCCGATGCTGCCGCGTCGTCGGCGGGAGCGGTGGTCAGTACCGCGATGGCGTGTTGGAGGGTCGCCTGGGCAGCAACCGTGTCGAATTGGGCGCCTGGCACGGCGTCACTCGCCGACGAGGAGAGTTCCTGCAGCATCGTGTCGGCGGTGTCGGCGGCCTGCGCAGCGCGGGAGGCAGCCTTTCGGCGTGCAGTTTCACGTTCCTTGACACTGGTCTCGGCAGCTGCCAGTGCAGCCTTAGCCTCGGCGACTCGGGTGTTGGCGTCCACCAGCAGTTCCTGGGCGGTGCGCAGGTCCGCGTTCGCCTTTCTGATGGCGGCGGTGCCGGCCTTGCTCACGGGTTCGAAGTCGTCGGGAACGGCCCTCTGGCACACTGGGCAGTCGTCGCCGGGGTGCAGTTCAGCAGCGAACTCGGCGACGCGGTCGCGTGAGCGCAAGGATTCCAGGAGCGTCTGCGCGGCGGTGAGCTCTTTTTGGGCGTCCTCGGCCTGTTGTTCGGCCGGTGCGATGCGAACCTGGAGTTCATCCCGCTTCTGTTCCGCGGTCGTTTGGGCCTGCGTAGCATCGGCGACCTGCCGGGCCGCGGTTGCCGTTGCTGTTACCGCCTCGCGGGTTGCCGATACGCGAGTGCGGACCTTCGCGCTGAGGTCGGCTGCGGCCGCAGCGGCGGTAGTGAGGGGGTCGGCACGGGTGGCACGGACCGCAAGTTCCCTCTGGGCATCGGTGATGTCGGCGGCTTCGGCGGCAAGCTGGTCGGCGGTCGCAGTCAGCCGGTCGTGTTCTGTCCGCTGTTCCTCGGTGCGGGCGGCGAGGGTTTCCAGCAACGCTGCCGCCTGGCCGAGCGCAGCGAGTCCTTCGCCATCGCGGTCCGCGCCCCCGATGGCTGAGGTGAGGTCGCTTTCGGTGGCAACGGCGGCGCTGGCGCGGCGGTCCAGATCATTGCGTCGGTCGGCGATTTGAGCAGTAATGGGCTCGAGCCGGGCCAGGACCGCGTCGGCGTCGGTGGTGGCGAGCGTCGATAGGGTCTGTGCCTGCGTGCGTGCCGCTGCGGCAGCGGTTTCGGCCTGAGAGGCCTGGTTCTGCAACGCCTTGACGGCGGTGATGGTGCTCTCCAGGCGGCCAGCGATCGCCTCGGCGGTTTCGGCGGCGAGGCAGGCGTCGTTCGCGGTCTGCTCGGGGTCGGCCGGCATGGTGTCCCGCTTTACCGTGGCCACGGCCAATAGCTGCTCGACGGAGTGCAGCTGGCGGTCGGCTTGAGCGCGGACGGTCTCCAGGGAGTCGGCGCCGAACAGCTCACGGAGTAGTTTGGAGCGGTCCCTCATGGTGGCGACCAGCAGCCGGTCGAAGCGGCCTTGCGGAAGCAGTGCGGCGCGCAGGAACGTCTCGTCGTTCATATGCAGCAGGGTCTTGATACGCATATTGACGCTGGTGGCGCCGTCGGCTTCTTCGCCGGTGTCCATGTTCTTCAGGTG
This sequence comes from Sinosporangium siamense, assembly GCF_016863435.1. Lineage (GTDB taxonomy): Bacteria > Actinomycetota > Actinomycetes > Streptosporangiales > Streptosporangiaceae > Sinosporangium > Sinosporangium siamense. The sequence goes on along the minus strand of NZ_BOOW01000034.1, from coordinate 13,939 downwards.
GTGCCGGCCAGCGTTGGGGTTGGTGGCGTGGCTCGTGCGGTGCACCTGCCACCGCTCGTCGTTGTGCAGGAAGAGCAGCTCGACGCTCATGGCCGACGTACCGTCGGCGATGAGCTGGCGGGACGCCTTGCCGTCCCAGGAGCTCCTGCCGAACAAGGCGAACGTAATGGCCTCTAGCAGGCTGCTCTTGCCGGCGCCTGTGTCGCCGAGCGCGGCGATTAGGGTCTTGCCGGTGAAGGCTACGGTGACCGGGTTGGGATAGCTGCGGAACCCGGTCAGCGACAGCGTCAAAGGCTTCATCGCACGCCCTCCGGCGAGGGGATCGCGGTGAGTAGGCCGGACCGGTCGATCCCGTCCAGACCGGAGCCGGCGATGGCCGCAGACAGCAGCGTCTCCTCACAGCACGGGGAGGGAGCCTCCGGGTCCGGCTCGTCGCACAAGGCGCCGAAGGCGGCCATGACACGATCGAGGCCGACGCCGCTGGTGCCTCGGTCGTCCAGGTACGAGCGGAGAAGCTCGTCGACGCCGGGCAGTTCTTCGGCAGCCGCGCTGCGATCTAGCACGCGGTTCGCCGCTCCGGGGCGGATCTCGTCGATGATGACGAGCGTCGCTTCCGGAAGCATCTTCTGCAGGGTCTCGCCCAGATGCGGGTTGGAGGCTTCAGCCTTCACCACGGCTTTCACCCAGGCGTCGCCGACGCGGCCGGCGCGTTGTGCGATCTCGTCCAACGTGCCCTCGAGTTTGACCAGGCGGCGGCCCGACGTCAGCGGCTCGGTGGTGATGCGGGGTTCGCGGCCCGGCGCGATCTCGGCCAGCACCACGCTCTTGGTGTCGTTGATCTCGCCGAAGTCCAGCTGCAGTGGGCTGCCAGCGTAATAGGCAGGGAAGGGGGCGCTGGTGATCGCTTGAGGTTTGTGGATGTGGCCCAGAGCGCCGTAAACGACGCCTGGTAGGGCGCCCGCTACGACGGCGTAGTCGTCTGCGATGCTTATCGGCTTCTCCGAACGCGACGGGACGGCGCCTTCGACGAACAGGTGGGCGGCGAAGACCAGAAGGTGGTCCGGCCTGGCGCCCGAGGTCAGGCGCTGGTGGACGTCGGCCTGGACGGCGCGCATCCGCTCGGCGTAGGCCGCGGTCGCAGTCGCCGGGTCGGCAAAGTCGTAGGCGAACCGGTTGGGGTGCAGGTACGGCAGCGCGCCGATCCGGATGGTCGACTCCCCGTCGGCAGCGGGGTATTCAGCGATGAGAAGCCCGTCGGGGCGGGCGTCGGTGGCGAAGCGGACCCGCGCCTGCGTTCTGTCCTGTCTGCCCATGTCGTTCAGGATGAACTCCAGGAACGTCAGCACGTTGCGCGTGTCGTGGTTGCCGGCGACGACGACGACCGGGGCGACCTGTTCGAGGCGGCGAAGCGTCTGCGCAGCGCGAACGATGTCGTCCAGCCCTGGCCGGGAGCTGTCGAATAGGTCTCCGCTGTGCACGATGAGGTCGGGCCGGAAATCGGCGGCAATTTCAACGATCTCGGCCAGGACGGCGTCGAATTCGGCGTCGCGTCGGTGGCGGCCGATCTGGCGGCCCAGGTGCCAGTCGGAGGTGTGGAATACGCGTCCCGTCACGGGATGCCTCCAGGGGAAGATCCGCGGGATCGCCGCTGGCGGCGACGACGCGGTCGGAAGGATGTTGAAGACGACCGTACACCAAGACCAGGGGAAAGTCTGGAAGACTCGGGAAGACTGGTATGGTGTGGTCCATGAGTGATCCGTTGGACGCACTAGAAACGCGCATCAACCAGCTGCGCCGCGCCATCCGTGATGCGACCGGGGACGCTGAGCGTACCGCGGAGCTGCGCGCCCAACTCCGCCGCGCTGAACGGGCCTGGGACGCCCTCGTCGACACCGATGACGCTCCAGCGGAGACGCATGCGCCACCGTCGGCACCCGCGCTGAGAATGGGGGGGGCGATGCTGCCGGCCCGGGAACACGTGCACCGGGTGTTGATGCTCCTCGGTGTGCCGGCGGCGCCGAAGCTGATCGTCAGCGTGCATGAGGCGTTCTTCGTCGGTGAGTTGACTGCTGCCAAACTTTCCAGCCTGCGCCGGGACGAGGAGCGCTCCTATCGGGCGACCCCCGGCTCGCGGCCCTACTACCTGTGTCCTGCACTTGCGTATGACCTGCTGTCCCCGATGCGCGCGCTCATCACAGTCAGCACCTGGGCACTGGAGCAACGCATTATCGGCCCGCTGTCACCTCGCGTCGACTACCTCTCCAGTGCGATCCGCGTGGCCGAGGCGGTGCAGGCTGTGGCCGGGTCCAGTCAAACCGGACCCAGCCCGGCGGCGCTGCGGCTACTGTGGCGTTTCGCGGCGAGTATCCCTGATGCGGCGCCGACGGGCCCGGCCAGCCACGAGCACCCCGTAGACCCGCGGCAGGTGATGGACGCCGCGGGTGCGGAACTGCAGGTGCACATAGACACCGACCGCGCCGACCGCGCGGCGGCAGCCCGGCGCGCACACCGGTTCACCGATGCCCAGCAGCTGTTCGGCGCGCCGCTGGGTAACGTCAGCAAACACCAAGCCGAAGCTTGACCCCGCCAGCGATCCCTTCGTCCCCTTCAAGGATCCCGACACCGTGAAAGCAGCAGTCGACGAACGTCTCGACGGGCTACGCGGCTCCGCACCGCGCCTGACCTACAGCGCCCGGTCTTTGGCCGCGTTGGAGAACAACCCCCGCTGTACGCTTCGGGCCGTTCTGGATGCCTCCGGCTCCGACAAGGCCGCAATCGCCGCGCATGCCGGCTTCCCGACGCCGTTCGGCCAGTCCCCCTTCGCTATCGCCCGTGGCAACGTATTCGAAGCGTTGGTTAAGGCGAACGGCTGCGCGGAGCTGATCCGCGTGCTGCGCGAAACCTTGAAACTGACGCTGCCGGAGGTGGCGTATCAGGACCTGAACGACGTCGGCGGTAACGCCAGCCCCGAAGTTCGTCACTCCCGCACCCGGCAGTTGCTGGTGAACACGGCTCTCGGGAAATCTCCCGGAACGCTGTATGACCACCCCATGCTGCGTCTGCAGGTCGGCGGGCACACGGTGTTCCTCGAGCCGGACCTGGTGGCGTTCCGCATCGAAGACCGGTTCCACGTCGTGGAGATCAAGAGCTTCCCGATCATCGACGGCCGGGCCGACGCGGCCCAGGTCAAGGCGGCGACGACGCAGGCCAGCGCCTATGTCATCGCGTTGCGCGCGATGCTGGCGGATGCCGGGATCGGCCCGGACGCCGTGTCCGACACGATGCTGCTCGTCGCGCCCAAGGACTTCACCAACAGCCCCACCGCGGCGTTCGTCGACGCCCGTAAGCAGGTCGCCACGCTGACCCGCCAGCTGACCCGGATCGAGCACATCGGCGACCTGGTGTCTCTGCTACCCGAAGACCTCACCTTCGACCTCGCCATCGATAAGTCCGGCCGGGCGCTGCGCCCGGCCGAAGAACTCGCCGAGGCCTTGGATCAGGTGCCTGCGCTGTATCGCCCGGACTGCTTGAGCCACTGCGAGATGGCCTTCTTCTGCCGGTCCCGTGCTCGCGCATGCGCGTCGCTGGATGTACTCGGTTCTGCGGTGCGCGAGCAGCTCGGCGGAATCGACACCGCCACCATGGCCCTGGGCCTGGCGCGCGGCGAGCTCACACCAGACGCGGACCAGGCCGAGATGGCCGCCGCGCTGCGGCACGCCGCTCGCCTGCGCACCGAGGTCTTGGGCCAGGCCGACGGGGCGGGGGCTACGGCATGAGCAGAGTGTCAGCGATGGCGCACCTGGAGGCGATGGAGCAGATGCGGGCGGTGTCGCTCACCGTCTTCCGACACCGGCGTCTGTCAGCCAAGCCGCTGGTGATCGTGCCGTTGACCATGGCGGGCGAGGCCGGTGCCCCGCTGGCGGCGATGGCAGGGACGTCCCGGACGGCCCCGAAGCTGCTGGTCGTCGCCCAGCCACGCAACCGAGACCAGCGTTTCGCGTTCGCCGCCGATCTCGGCCGAATCGTGATGAACTACATCGACTCCCACCGACTGCACCGTCGCGAGGTGGCTTCCCGCGTTGAGGGCCCAACCTCCCGGTACACCGACGCTCCCCAGATCCTGGTCCCCAACCCCGGCGGCATCAAAGCCCTGATCGACCTCGGCCGGATGTGTCGGTACCGCAAGGCTGAGGGCCCCTACCCGGTGGCGCCGGTGGTGCCACAGCTGGGAATGTGGCTGACGTTCCTGGCCGAGACCGCCGAGCAGGCCGGAACTTCAATGCTGCTGCCGGTCACCGGGATGCTCGCCGAGCACTGGGCCACCGGGCAGAGCACCATGGAGGACCAGAACCTTGCCTCGATCATGGGATGGATCGACCCGCCCGAGGGCTTGAGCGTCGCGCAGGCCATCGCCGACGCCGAGAATCCGGCCGTGTGCCCGCCGGCGGGCCCCGCGACCTCTCCGGAGTTCGACAAGACCTACCTCGCACCGGCAATACGTCGGTTCGATGACACCTATGCCCGCGGCGACATCGCGGCGACTGCCGCTGCTGAGGCTGACCTGCGGGAGCTGATCGGCGAGCAGATCAAACCCACCTGGCGGCTAATGTGGGCAGCGGTCTCCCTGTTGCGTGCCGTCCCGGAAGCGCCACGCACCGCCGCTCGGTTCGAACGCGACCTCGCCTCCTTCACCGCCTACTCCGACTATCAGGATGGTGGCGGCCTGCCGCAGCGCAAACACGACGGCGCGATCGGCGCAGCACGGCGGCTGAGCCGACTGGAGCGGGCCCAGGCCGATTTCGAGGCTGACATGGCCTTCGATGACCCGCTGGCCCTCGCCGACCGGCGCAGCATGGGCGAGGCGTTCGCCGGCGTCGTCACCGGCGCCGAGCCCGACCGGGTGGTCACCACCGCAAAGAATAGGCGCGTCCCCCGGCCGCGGATCACCGTGACCACCTACGACCCAGTTCGCCTGGCTCCCGGAGTCACCCTGATCAGCCCGTCGATGCCGAACAGCCACAAGGCGCTGATCATCGCCTCGGTCCCGGACGGGGCATCGACGCAGATCCTCGTCGAGGTCACCGGCGGCATGGGTCGTGGCGTCGTCCCCCTGAAAGGCTCCGTGCCCGTGCTGGGGCAACACATGGACTACCTGCCCGACCCCGGCTGGCGGCCGACCCCGGTGTTCCCAGAGCCGGACAGCATGCCGTGGACGCACAGCAGCCCGGCCGACGACGACCCCGACACCAACCCTGAAGACAACGCCGCCGAGGAGTGGGGCAATGCAGACTGACCATGTGGCGGCGTTCGACCCGGCCGCGGCCGCCGATACGGCGATCAACGCGATCATGGACGACCTATCCCACACCAGCCGCAAGGCGGTGGTCGTTGACTCCCCGCCGGGAGCTGGGAAGAGCACCCTAGTGGTGCGCGCCGCCGGCGAACTCGCCGATGGTGCCGAGCACTCGATCATCGTTGCGCAGACCAACAACCAGGTCGACGACCTCATAGTGCGTCTGGCTGCCGCACGCCCCAATGTCACCATCGGCAGGCTGTCCGCCTCCAGTTACCTCCCGCCGCCGGCCGTATCCGACCCGCTCAATACCGTCGTCGGCAACACGCTGCGAGACTTGGCCGGCTGCCAGATCATCGTCGGCACCTCAGCCAAGTGGGCCACGGTCCGCGACGGCACGTTCGGCTGGGCGATCCTGGACGAGTCCTACCAGATGCGCTCGGACATGTTGCTGCAGATCGTCGAGCGGTTCGACCGCGGCTTGTTCGTCGGTGATCCCGGACAGCTGGACCCTTTCACCGTCGTTGGCACCGAGCGGTGGATTGGGTTGCCGCATGACCCGACGCTCAATGGGGTGACGGTGATGCTGGAGCACAACAAGGGCATCCCTGTACATCGGCTACCGGTCTCCTGGCGACTTCCGGCATCGGCCGCACCCACCATCTCTGCGGCGTTCTACCCGTTCGAAGGCTTCCGCGCTGGCACCGGCCCGGACGTCCGTGGCTTGGAGTTCCGCACCGCCGGGTTCGGCGACACCTACCTGGACGAGACCCTGAAGATGGCGTTCACTACCGGATGGGCGCTGCACGAGCTACCGCGCCGTCATGTCGCGCGCACCGACACCGAAACCATCCAGGCCGCCGCCAACCTAGCAGCCCGCCTGCTGGAGCGCGGCGCGGTCGGCACGTGCGAGCGCCATCCGAGCGGCCGGCCCTTGAACGCCAGCGATCTGGCAATCGGAGTAGCCCACCGGGACCAAGCCGACCTGGTGCGCGCCGCGCTCGTCCTCAGCGGTAACTCCGCCGCGCCAGCAGTGACGGTCGACACTGCCAACCGATTGCAGGGCCGCGAGTTCGAGGTCGTCATCGTCGTGCATCCGCTGTCGGGTCGCCGGGATGCGAGCACGTTCCACCTGGAGGCGGGACGGCTGTGCGTGCTCACCTCTCGCCACCGCCAGGCGTGCATCGTGGTCGCACGCACTGGAGTCAGTGATCTGCTGGACAGCCATGCTTCGACCGAGCCGGTACACCTGTCGGTCGAGGCGAAGTTTCCCGACGGTTGGGAGGCCAACCAGGTGGTGCTGAGCAAGCTCGCCCAGCACCGCGTGGCGGGGTAGAAGCCATGTCACGCTGGGGAGCCAACGCGGTACTGCAGAACACGCCGTCGGCGCGGGGCCTTCAATCAATTGGCCGCAGCTATAGGCGTGCCTCACTATTCCGGCCGAATCGAGTAGCGACGATGGCGCAGCTCCCACAGATCCGTCATTCGCTGATCGTGAATCGTAGCGAATGCGACATATCGATATGCGGTCTTGAGCGTGACTTACCCTGCGACAGGAAATCCGTGCGAAAACTATGGCAGGTGGGTGAATGAGTGGCGTTGTCGGCGAACTGGCACGTGCCGGAGATGCCCTAGCTCGCCCTACTCTGAGGCTGCTTGATGGTAAATGGGGTGCGTTCCGGGTGGCTGTGCTGCGCAGCGCGTTCTCCCGAGACCAGCGTTCGATCCAGGTGGACGCCCTCCATACGCAGGTCGACACGTACCTCGGCGAGATGCTCGGTGAAGGCATCGAGGTGCCGGCCTCGGAGAGCGGCAGGGTGTTGTGCAACGCGTGGGTGAAGAACCAGTGGCTGTTCCGCGACAACGCCCCGGACGGCAGCCTGGTGTACTCGCTGACATCGTCGTCACTGGAAGCTCTCGACCTGATTCAAAACCTGTCGCGAGATCGGGCGCTGGTCTCCGAGTCCCGCCTGACGATGATCCTGGACACGGTCCGGCGCTGGGCGACCGAGGCCTCGGCAGATCCCCAGGATCGTGTCGATCGCCTGAACGCGCAGATCCGCGAGTTGGAGGTCGAGCGCGACCGCATCGCCGGCGGCGGCGGCGTGGCCGCCGCATCCGAGGATCGGATGCTCGACGGATACGCCAACCTCATGGACTTAATCGGCCAGCTGCCATCGGACTTCAAACGCGTCGAGGAATCCATGCTTGATATGCACCGCCAGATCCTGCGGGACCTGCGTGACGAAGAGCGAGTGGTCGGCGAGGTTCTGGACGAGTATCTGGAGAGCCAGGACCGCCTACTGCGGACCACCCCTGAGGGACGGGCTTTCGACGGCGCATTCGAGCTGCTGCGAGACGCAGAGCTAATGAACGAGCTGCGCGAGAACATCCAGGTCTTGCTCGGCCACCCGGCTGCCGAGGCGCTGGACGGGCGCGACGTGACCGAGCTGCGGGGCACGGTTACAGTGATCCGCCAGGGCACCAGGGACGTTCTGGACCAGCGGCACCGGCTGTCCAAGACCCTCAAGGAGCATATCGTCAACAACGACCCGCTCGCCGAGCGCGAGTTGGAGCGTGTCCTTCGCGGTATCCAGCGGGAGTTGATGACCTGGATGGAGACAGCAGGGCCCAGATCGATGGTCGACGTTGACCTGCTGCCGCCGGTGGCGAAGATCGGCCATTTGCGGGAGAAGATGTACGACCCGGCCGCAGCCGCCCCACCACCTCCGCTGCGGCAGGCCGACGACGACATTCCGGCCCCGCCGAGCGTGGAGGAGTTGAGGGCCGCGGGCGGCCCGTCGCTAGAGCAGATGCGAGCCGCCCTCATCGACGCGCTGATGGAGTCCGGCGTGGCAACCGCAGCACAGGTGTTCAACGCTCTCCCGACAGATCTTCGCCGACCGGTGGAGATCCTGGGACTTCTGCACATACTCTCCGGCCTCGACGACTCCTCCATCGCCGACGGGACCACCGAGGAGTTCCGTGCCATCCGCCCTGACGGGCACCGCCGCACCTTCCTGGCCCCTACCGCTTTGCTGTCCTCCCACCACGCCGAACGACTTGCCGCCGCAGCTGATGAAGGAATCACTGATGCTTGAGCTCAATTCGTCGGAGATCGACGACAGCCTCGAGGAAGCGCTGAGCGGATACGACGAGCAATTCTCGGCGACAGGCGAGGATCTCGCCGACGACAGCGACGCCGACCGGTCCACCCTCGCCCTGTTCTCCGGCGACGAAGGCGGCCTGTCGCTGGAGCAACGGCGCGCGCTGGTATGCCTTATGCGGAACAAGTTCGTCTCTGCCACAGGCAACCCCGCCGAGTGGCGCGTCATTCGCGAACACAGCCAGCTGATCAAGTCACGGCTCAACGACATGTTCCTCGACTTGCACTTGGACCTGCAGCACGAGGTCGCCTACAAGAGGAAAGTCATCTCCGATGGCGCCGACTTCCCGACCCTGCTGCAGAACACCGCCTACACCCGCGAGGAGACGATCCTGCTGGCATATCTGCGGCACCGGCACCGCGCCGAGCAGCAGGCCGGCCACGACGACGTCACCGTCGAGCGGCAGGAGCTGCTCGACTACATCGCCACCTTCCGGCCACCGCATGCCACCGACCGGTCGCGAGACAAGGGGCGCGCGGAGAAAGCTGTCGACAACATGGTCGCCAGCCGGGTCCTGACCCGGACCAACGACGTTGACCGGCTGCGGATCTCCTCGGTCATCGCCGTCCTGCTGCCGCTTGCCCGGCTGGCCGAACTGCACGAGTGGCTGATCGCCAAGAACGGTGGACAGGGCACGACCGCCGAGGACCTCGGCACCGACATCGACGATGACCCGCAAGACGTGGAGGACGCGGAGGACGTGGTGGAGATGGAGGCGCTAGCGTGAATGTGCATCAGGACTCGATGTTCTACATCCCTGGGGCTGACGCTGGCATCACGCAGTGGAAGGTGGAGACTCTTCAGCTGGTCAACTGGGGCGGGTTCGCCGGCCACGCCAGCGTGTCGTTCTCGCCCACCTCGACGCTGCTGTCAGGGGCGTCCGGCACGGGCAAGTCCACGCTCCTGGACGCCTACATCGCCGTGATAATGGACTCCTCGGTGCCGTTCAACGGGGCCTCCAACGACGCGACCGTCGGCCGGGCCCGCAGCGCGGACCAGCGCAGCCTGCTGTCGTACCTACGCGGCAAGAAAGACATCGGACGGGACAGCGCCACCGGGGAACTCGCCGACCAGGTGCTGCGGGGACAAAACAGCGCCACCTGGGGCGCGATCGCGCTGACGTTCATCGATGACAGGCAGCGGCGCTACACCGTCGCGCGGCTGTACTACGTGCCGCGCTCGGCGGCGCGCGACAGTGAGCTGGTCCGCAAGATGTGCACGATCGACGGCGCCATCGACCTGCGTGCCCTGGAACGGTTCGCTGCCGACAAGTTCGATCAGCGTTCAGTGACCGCCGCGTTCCCGAACCTGAGCATGCACCCTAGCTACGCCGCGTTCTCGCAGGCGTTCTTCACCCGCCTGGGCATCGGCGTCGGCGGCGATGGCGCCCGGGCGCTGCGGCTGCTGGCCCGTATCCAAGCTGGCCACCAGGTCAGCTCCGTCAACGACCTGTACACCGCCATGGTGCTGGAGTTGCCCGGCACCTATGCCGCAGCGGATGCGGCGCTGGAGCACTTCGGCGACCTGGAGGACGCCCATACAGCGATGGCCACCGAGGAGGCCAAGGCCAGCGTCCTGGAGCCGATCCCGGGGCTGAACGACACCCGTGAAGCCGAGTTGGCCAAAGCCCGGCTCATCGACGGCTTCGGCATCCACATCATGTCTGGCGACTCCCCGTTCGGGCTGTGGAAGCTGACGTGTGAGGAGAAGCTGCTGGAGACGGCCGAGACCACGAACCGCATCCTGCACGGCGAAGCCAAGACCGACAAAGCCATAGCGGAGAACTCGCGCATCGAGCTCAACGGCCGCAAGACCAACCTAGAAGCCGACCTGGGCGGCAACGAAGCCAACGCCACGATCATCGGCCTGGAACGGGCCATTGAGCAACTCAGACAGGATCGCGAGGCTGCCCGGTCACGACGGAAAACCTTCAACACCAACACCCAGCGCCTACACCTGGTACTGTCCGACGAATCCGATTTCGCTGGCACGCAGACCGCTGCCACAGCCTTCCTGGACGGCTACGAAGACGCCGCGAAGGTCGCTCGCGAGGAGCGAGACGCAATCAGAGACGAAGCCCGCGAGCCGCTGGGGCTCAAACGTGAACTGCTCGAGGAACAACAGTCCCTGTCTGGCCGCGCCGGCCGTATGGACCCCAAGCTCCACGCGATCCGCATGCAGATCGCCGAAGAAACCGACCTCAATGCTGAGATGCTGCCGTTCGTCGGCGAACTCATCGACGTCCCGCCCGATCAGCGGGGTTGGCGCAAAGCCATCGAGACCACCTTGTTCGGACTGGCCAGGGTCATGCTCGTCGACGCGGATCAGCTGGACCATGTCTCGAAGATCATCGACCCGCTGCGGCTGCGAGGGCGGATCAGCTTCGAAGGCGTCGACCTGACTGCCACGGCACGGTCACGTACCCGACATCCCGACCGGATCTCAGGGAAACTCGAATACAAAGACTCCCCGTTCACCGCGTGGGTCCAGAACCGCCTTACCGCCGACAACACCGACGCCTTGTGCGTGGACAGCCCGGAAGGCCTGCGCGGCCCCGGCCTTCGCGTCACCGCAAGTGGCCAGACCCGATCTGGCACCTCCGGCGCCCACGGCGAACGAGGTGCCCCTAACGTCATCGGCTTCACCAACACCGAACGCCTCGCCGAGATCGCCGAAGACATCGAGGAGATCGAGAAGATCCTGATCCATCATGATCAAAAGCTGGCTGATGCCGACCGGAAGATCAACGCACTGGCCGAGGATCGCGTGGCCCATGGCCACGTCCTAGCTGTCGCCCGCTTCAGAGACATCGACCCCGACGGCATCGAAAACGACATCCGGGCCAAGCAGCAGCTGCGTGAGGACATCCTCAAAGTCGACGACACGCTGCGCAAACTCCGCACCGATCTGGAAGGCGTCGAGCGAGAACTGGGGGAGGCGAACAAGGCCTACTACAGTGCCGACACCCGAATGTCAGGGCTCGACAAGGCGTGGAGCGAGCTGGTCGAACGAAAAGACGCCATCAGTGGCGCCATCGATCGGATCAACGCCCAGCAGGCGGTCACCCTCACCGACGAGCAGACCGCCTACCTGAACACAGAGTTCGCCGAGGTCGCCACCGCCGACGATCTCAACGGCTTCACCACCGGCGTCAAACGTCTCGAAAAGCGCCTGGCCGCATCCGCCGAGGACGCTCGAGCCAAGGCACGGCAGGCCACTCAGGCCCTGGAGACGGTGTTCCGTCACTATCAGCACACCTGGAACGACCCGAACCTGTCCGACTCCATCGACGACTACCCCTCCTACCGCAAGATCCTCGACGGGATCCTGACCACCGGACTGCACAAACGTCGCGAGGAGTGGACCAGGCGCCTGACTGACTGGTCCGGCCAAGACCTTGTCCCGCTCGCCGGAGCATTCGGCAACGCCATCGACGAGATCATCGATCGGCTCACGCCCATCAACAACATTTTGGCCGGGCTGCCCTTCGGCGCGCGCCGCGACCGACTAAAGATCGAACTACGGATCCTGAACCGCGACGACATCACCAAGTTCAAACGCGAACTCAACGCCCTGGCGCGCCTGAACGTCGACGGCATGACCGACGGCCACGTCCAAGCCGCCTTCGCCCGGCTTCAGCAATTCATGAAGCAGATCCGCCCCGAGGGAAGGGGTAAGAACACCCGCGACTACTTCCTGGACGTCCGCAAGCACATCAACGTCACCGCCGTCGCCTACGATGCCGAAGGCCGCGAGCGTGCCACCTTCGACAGGATCGGCGGAAAGTCCGGAGGCGAAGCCCAGGAACTGGTCGCGTTCATTGTTGGGGCCGCGCTGCGCTTCCAACTCGGCGACGACGAGAACGTCCGGCCCCGCTACGCCCCGGTGTTCCTCGATGAAGGGTTCGTCAAAGCTGACAGCGAGTTCACCGGCCGCTCAGTCGATGCGTGGAAGGGCCTGGGATTCCAGCTGATCATCGGGGCGCCGTTCGACAAGTTCACCTCGCTGGAGCCCCACGCCGACCGCGTCCTGCTGATGGTCAAGAGCCCCAAGGGCTACTCGTCGGTCAACGCGATCGAACCGAGTCGGCAGACCCCTGCCCAGCAGACCTCTGACGATGAGGGGCCGGCGTGAAGACTCCGGATCAGGTTGTCGCCGATGCCCGACGAAGGCTGGAGAGCACCTGGCACGACCAGGCCGTCGGAGTCGGCCAGGCGTGGCCGCACAAGTTCCCGCTGAGCGTGCCCGACAAGAAGGACGCACTGGAAAGTGGATGGCAGAAGATCATTCACCCGCTGATCCGCACCTGGCGCGACTGGGCCGCGCAACACCCCGCCCGACTGCACACCGCGTCGCGGCAGGTTTTCACCACCGTCCAAGACGTACCCAGCCACCTGGAGATCTTCACCGCCGACGATGCCGCTGTCGTCGTCGGCGGCGACTGGGCCGAACGACTCGAACGCGGCCGACGCCGAGCAGCGTTACTCGCCGATGTCTTTCCTGCCGTGCCCGAACCACAACGCATCATCCGCGCCGCGGACGGCCACACCGACACCGACTTCGCCCTGCTGCTGGAAGTTGCCACTTGGTTCACCCGCAACGACGCCTCCGGATACACCCCACGGCAGGTCCCCATCCCCGGCATCCACGCCAAATGGCTCAACACCCACCAGCCACTGATCCTGAACCTCGCAGGCCGGGAAACCCTCGGCCTGCTGCCGGCCCACCCGTCACGGATCCACTTCACCTACCTCGACCCCGGCCACCGCGCGACGGGCGGGCGGCGCCACGACAGCGCGACCGTCGGCGACACGTTCACACCGGCGTACCAGCCGGACATCGTGATCGTCTCCGAGAACAAGGACACCGCGATCCACTTTCCGCCGCTACCTGGTGGCATCGCTGTGGAGGGGGACGGGTTCGGCGGCAAGGCCGCAGCGGCCTTCAGCTGGCTCACCAGCGCACGCCACCTGTTGTATTGGGGCGATATCGACGCCTACGGCTTCGAGATCCTCAACGGCTGGCGCGACGACGGAGTCCTGGCCACCAGTATCCTCATGGACCAGGCCACCTACGACGCCTACGAACCTTTCGGCACCAACACCGACCGCAATGGCAAGCCACTACAGCCCGGGGTCCCCAAACCCTTGCCACACCTGACTGACGCCGAGCGGGCGGTGTATCAGCGCTTGCTGGACCCGGCACTGCGGGGTCACCGGCGAATCGAGCAGGAACGCGTTCCCTTGAGTGTTGCAAACGTAGCAGTACAGTCGGCCATCAGGGACTCTTGAGAGGGCATCTGAAAAGCGAAGTTCACGATTAATCGTCGGTTATATGTCTCGCCAGGTTGGAGTGGTTTCGCCGGTGATGCGCCGGGCGAGGTTGTCGATCGACGCGATACGGGTCATGGCTTCGGTGTTGTCGGGCCGGGTCTCGTAATCGCGGGCCAGTCGGCGGTGGAGCATCATCCAACCCAGCG
>NZ_BOOW01000033.1 GCF_016863435.1 Sinosporangium siamense | reverse complement strand
CCGACGTGGTGGCCCGCGCACTGGCCACACTCGGCGTGGACCTGGTGTTCGGCGTGACCGGCGGATTCCCCATGACCACCGGCGGCACCCGTTTCATCGCCGCCGGCCATGAAGACGCGGCCGCCGTGATGGCCGGCGCATATGCCCGCATGAGCGGCAAGGTCGGCGTGGTGAGCATGCCCCGAGGATCGGAGCCGACCGGCGTCGCCGAGACCGGCTCTCCTCTCATAGTGCTGGTGAACGGGGCCACCTCAGAGTTCCACCACGAAGCGGTGACGAAGCGCTCCGCGGCCGAGACCGTCGCGGAGGCATATGCGACGGCGCTGCGCGACCAACGGGCCGTGCTCCTCGACATGCGGGCGCCACTTGCGGACGGACCACCCGCCATGCCTCTACGGCAGGCCCGCGTGTGGCCGTACGGCGGAGCCGAGGCCTTGGCGTGGATGTTGATGCGATCCGGCAAACCGGTGTTCATCGCCGGACGCGGCGCCCGCCGTGCCCGGCGTGAACTCGAAGAGCTGGCCGACCTCGTCGGCGCACTCCTCGCGACTTCGACGGCGGCCAAGGGACTCTTCCGCGGCAATCCGTGGGATCTCGACGTCAGCGGAGTCTTCTCCACGCCGTTGACCGCACGGCTTATACGCGGCGCCGACATCGTGGTGGCCTGGGGCTGCTCGCTCGACCCGCGAGCCACCCGGCACGGCACGTTGCTCGGGCCCGGCGTCGAGGTCGTCCAGATCGACCTCGACGAGGAGTCCATCGGCACCCATCGCCGGGTCTCCCTGGGCCTGGTCGGCGACATCCCCGAGGCGGCGGGGGCCGTCGCCGACGTTCTGCGTCCCGCGGGATCACGCCCATCCCCGGCTCCGCGCGGCTATCGCACACGGGTGCCGGCCGGCCGGATCGCAGCCGAACGCGACTGGCGATGCGTGCCGTACGAGGACACGAGCGGCAACGGTCGCATCGACCCCAGAACGCTCACCATCGCCCTGGACGACCTGCTCCCGAAAGAGCGCATTGTCGCCCCCGACACCGGAAATTCCGCGAGATATCCGGCCATGCTGTTGGACGTCCCCGATGAGGGCGGCTTCTGCTTCCCCCAAGGATCCCAGCCCACCGGCCTCGCCACCACGATAGGCGCCGCCCTGGCCCGCCCCGACCGCCTGCCGATCGCCGCCCTCGGCGACGTCGGCGGCGCACTCACGGATATCGCGGAGCTGGCGACGGTGATCCGCCTCGCACTCCCCATGGTGATCGTGCTCTACGACGACGGCACACACGACACGGCCCCCATCGCACCCGAGTACGGCTGCGCCGCCGTCACCGTCACCGCCGTGCCGGACCGTCGACGCCGTGACCACCTGGCTGAACGGCCCCCGCGACCACCCGCTGCTCATCCACGCCAAAGTCACTCACGCCCCTGCCGCAGGGTGGCCGGAGGAGGAATGGAAGTCCGCGGGATGAATCCCATGGACGGCGGTGGCCTACGTGCTGTAGTCCTCCCGGACATCGATCACCTCGTGAAGAAGTCCGTAACCCACTTCCCGTCCGGGAGGTGTTCGTGGGTCGGCGCTCCTCCTTGGCCCGCGTAGAGCAGTGCACGGTGGGCCTTCGGCGTGGTCTGCTTCACCTCGCGAAAGCGCCGGTTGAAGTTTGAGAGGTTGACGAAGCCGCATTTCGCGGCGATGGTCGCGATCGGCAGGTCCGTGTCGTGCAGAAGGCGGCATGCGGCGTTGAGCCGCACGACGGTGATGAACCGGGTAAGGGTGAATCCGGTCGACCGGGAGAAGAGCCGGCTCGCGGCGCTCGGGTTCATTTGCACGACGTCGGCGATGTCCCGCAGGGTGATCTGCGAGCGGTAGTGCTCGTGCACGTATGCCACGATCGACTCGATCCGCCGCGCGACTGCCATGCCGGACGCGGACTGGCCGGTGGCGAGCCGGACGTAGGGCCCGCGGCTGAGGGCGACAAGGATGTCCAGCAGCGCGACGGTCTTCTCCGCGGGCGTAAGATCATCGAGGGTGGCCAGCGCGGGCGGCACCTCGACGAATCGGAGTCCATCGGCCGAGGCGTCCAGGAGCGCGGCCACATCGGCGAACACCGGCTGATCGAAGAACCCCTCGCCGAGAACGTCCCTCGTGAACTGCACGACGATCGCCTCGATCGGCCCGCCTTCGGGGATCGATGCGTAGGTGTGGGCCAGATGCGGGCCGATCAGCACGAGGTCGCCGGGCTCGAACTGCTCGATCGAGTCTCCAATGAGCCGGGTGCCGGCTCCGCGCACGATGCACACCAGCTCGAACTCGGGATGGACGTGGCTGCGCGGCGTCAGCCAGGGCGGCTCAAGCCGGAAGTGCCGCCAGCCGAGCGGGTAGAGCGGCTCGAGGTGCTCGTAGACGACCGACATCCACGCCCTCCTTGATTGGCAAAAATCGTACCCATTCCGACAAACCACAGCGTTGTCGCAAGTACTCGGATCCTCGACGCTGAACACACGGGCCGTCGTCTCGTACGTCGCGTCCGGACACGCTGGTCCGGGTCTGCATGACGCTACCCGGCCCGCACCGCTGCTCAGCTATTCCACCCCACCGGAAGGTCGGCAATGGTCAAGAATGATGTCGAACAGGCAGGGCTCAGCAGGGGGGACGGGCTGACGATTCGCCCGTACCGGCCGTCCGATCGCGATGATGTGGTGGACGTCTGCCTCCGCACGGGGGCGAGCGGCGCCGACGCGACGGGGATGTACTCCGACGACACGCTCGTCGCCGACGTGGCGGCTCTGCCGTACCTGGAGTTCGCGCCTGATCTCGCATTCGTCGTCGACGACGGGGAGCACGCCCTCGGCTATGTCATCGGTGTCGCCGACACCGCCGAGTTCATCGCATGGTGGGAACGGAATTGGGCGCCCGGGTTCGCGGAGAGGCATCCGGAACCGGGTCCCCCGACCGGCCATGCGCCCGCGATCACCGAGGAGATGCTCGTCTGGGTGGGACTGCATCCCGAGGCGACCCGAATCCGCGAGATCGCCGACTACCCGGCGCACCTGCACATCAACCTGCTGCCCGATCTGCAAGGCCGGGGCTTCGGCAGGCGTCTGATCGAAACGTTCCGCAGAGCGCTCGCCGAGCGCGGGGTGCCGGCGCTGTACCTCGGCGTCGACTCCTCGAACACGGGGGCATTGGCGTTCTACGCTCGCCTCGGCTTCCACGAGCTGCGATCGAGCACACCGGAACATCGGTTGCTCGGCATCGCGACGACATCGTGACGCCACTCCCGTTCGTCCGGTCGTTCGGCGAGCGGATAGGTGCGGGGAGGATGCTCGAAGGCGACCTCCAGAGAACCTCCCCTGCCATGATGCAAAGAGCGTATTAGTATCGGCCACGGCAGACGTTGGCCGGACGCCCGCACTCAATCACTGTGTTCGGTATGAATACGTCCGTTTGTCGCATTACCGCGACGATTGCCCCACGCGGCGGGTTGGCCGGCCGGAGCCTGGGCGGGGAATCGGCCCCGGTCCGGTGTGCGAATGCGTAGCGGCGGCGAGCCAGGCCCCCTTGCCCCGGCGATGACCTGGCACACTCTCGCACCCGGCACGCCGGGCAGCCCGGAATGGTCGCATTCGGGAATCGCGGTCGACCAGGCGGGCACGGTCTACTGGGCCGACCCGGCCGGCGGCGCGATTCTGGTGCAGCCGTCCGCGGGCGGTCCCCCAAGCCGGATCGAGGTCCCGCTGCTCGAAATCCACGGAATCACCTACGATCACCGCGACGGGCGGGAGGTGTTGTGGCTCGCCGATCCCGGGTTCAAGATGCGGCCGCCCCGTTACGAGCCAGAGGCGCGCGACGGCAGCGCGGGGTGCCTCGACCTGGCGACTCGGGAGTTCCGCCCGCTTGCCCAGCCGGACCTTCCGCAATATGCCGAACAGCCGTGGCGGCCCACCGCGGTCGCGCTCGGCGCGGATGTCGTTGTCGTGGCCGACGGCTACGGCGCCAGTCTGGTGCACTTTTACCACCGTTCGGGGCACCTGCGGGCTCTGGACGGGAGCGATAGCGGGACGGGTTTCCGGTGTCCGCACGGCCTGGCGGTGCTCGGGCACGATCTGGTGGTCGCCGACCGCGGCAATCACCGGCTAGTCCTTTTCCGGCTGGACGGGGCATATCTCCGGAGCTTCACCCATCCCCGCCTGCGCAGCCCAACCGGTCTCGCCGTCCAGGGCAACACGCTCGTCGTCACCGATCTGGACGGTGCGCTGCTGGCGGTCGATCTCGCCGGTGACCGGCTGGAGGAGATCGTGCCTTTCCCGGCGGGCCGGAAACAGCCGGGGTGGCCGAATCTCGAACGCGAGGGCGTGACCGTACGGCCGGGACTGACCGCGGGAACGTTGAACAGCCCGCACGGGGTGGCGGTCGGCGCGGACGGCTCGATCTATCTCACCGAATGGGTCATCGGCGGGCGCGAGATTCGGCTGACCCCCTCGGTCGGCGAAGGGTGATTCCCGGCGTGACTAGCGGTTCCACCAGCGCCCGGATGTCGCCGGCCCCCACACCGTCCCCGAGGCAAAAGGAGTATCGGAACCCGTCATCGGAGGCGTTGTTCGCGGCGTCGCCGCCCGTGAGGGTTGAGGCAGGTACTCCCGTTCGGCCAAGACCGATCCTCGACAGGAGAGAATCCTCGTGAACGACCTATCCACACACACGGCGACCGCGGCCATCCGACGACTCAGCGGTCTCACCGCCGACCGCATCCACGTGGTCGTCAACGCCGCTATCGGGGATGGGTTTCGGGTTTGGGCCGCCGACGGGGACCTGCACGTCGATGCGTCGGGCGCGGGGGCGGCAGTCGCGGGCTACGCCGCCTTCGCCCGCCGTACCGGAGTGGCCCACGTGTCGCGGTTCGGCACCCGTCCGGTCGACCGTGACCTTCCCGCGGGCGTGGTGGTCGAACGACGGGCACAGCTCGGCCTGCGCGTCGCCTACAACCTCACGGTGCCGGGATACACGACGCCATACTTCGACTGGGCGCAGTGGGAAGCCGAGCTCGACCTGCTCGCCGCGAGTGGGATCAACGCCGCACATGTCACGCTCGGCCAGGAACTTGTCTACCTGGAGACGTTCACCCGGTTCGGGCACACGGAGGAAGAGGTCCTCCGATGGCTCGGGCCGCCGTCGCACCAGCCGTGGCTGTGGCTGAACAGCATCCAGAATTTCGGCAAGGGCACGACGCGGACGCTGGTCGAGAAGCGTGTCGAGCTGGCCCGCAGAGTCATCCGGCGAATGCGCGAGCTCGATATCACTCCGATTCTCCCGGGTTTCAGTGGCATCGTCCCGCCGAAGTTCGCTGAGCGCAACGAAGGCGCCCTGGTGGTTCCGCAAGGGCTCTGGTTCATGGACGCCGCCGGGCCGGAGCGACCGGACTGGCTCGACACTACCTCGGACAACTACGCCGCGGTCGCCGAAACGTTCTACGCGGCGCAACGTTCCGCGTTCGGTAGCAGCGGGATGTGGGCGGTGGACCTGCTCCACGAGGGCGGAACGACAGGCGGAGTCGACCTCGCGGAAGCCGCTCGTGGGGTGCAGCGGGCCATGACCGCCGCCGACCCGGACTCAACGTGGGTGCTGCAGGGCTGGATCGGCAACCCTCGCCGGGAACTGCTTGAGGCGATCGACCTGTCCCGGGTGCTCGTGCTCGACCTGACCGGTGAGGCCGCCGACGCCGACGGCGGCTTCCTGGACGCGAAGTGGGCGCTCGGCATCCTGCCGAACTACGGTGGCCGGACGGTGTTGTACGGAGACGTGGCGGCAGTCGCCGCGACGCCGAAGCGCTGGGCCGCGGACGCCGAACCGTCCTATCTCGCCGGTCTGACGAACATGGCGGAGGGCGTCGGGAACAACCCGGTGCTGTGGGATCTGTTCAGCGATCTCGCGTGGGCCGACGGTGAGATTCAGCTCGGCCCCTGGCTCGACGACTGGACGGCAGCGAGGTACGGCGCTGCCGACGAACACGCGCGTGCCGCATGGCAGACCCTGTTCGAGACCGCTTTCGGGCCGTGGCGGCACAACGACACGGGCGCCATTCCGGCCGAGTCGAAGCAGGCCATGGCAGGCAACGCGGTCGATGCGGCCGACGCCGGCAGAGAGCCCGTCTCGGAGGGGCCGTTGGCGGTGCTGGACATGACAGATCCTTCGCTGGCAAACTTCGCCACGCCGTACGGAAGCACCGATTCGGTGATCGCTGCCATCCCCAGCCTGCGGGCCAACCAGGCGAGCATGGTGGGGCCGCGTGCGCTGCCCTACCCGGAGAATGCGCTCATCCCCGCCCTGCGGGAACTGCTGGCCGCCGCCGATTCCCTGCATACCACGGGGTTCGCCTACGACCTCGCCGATGTCGCCCGCCAGGTGGCCGACGACGCCGCCCGCGCGGGCCTGCGGGCGATCGCCGAGGCGGCCGAGGCGAAAGACCTCGGTTCCTACGATGAACGCGTAGCCGAATACCTGGAGCTGATCGACGCCCAGGAAGCAGTCCTGCGCACCAACGAGCATTTCCTCCTCGGGCGATGGCTCGACGACGCCCGTGCGTGGGGTTCGACGGTGCAGGAGAGCACCTATCTCGCCGAGGAGGCCAAGCGGCTGCTGACCTCCTGGGGCTATGAGGACTCCACCTTCCTGATCGACTACGGGAACCGCGGCTGGTCGGGCCTCGTCGGCGACTACTACCGCTCCCGGTGGAGCGCCTGGCTGGGGCGAATCCGCGACGTCCTCGCCGGGGAGGCCACGACGCCGATCGACTGGTACCGGTTCACCGACGAGTGGATCCGGAGCAGCACGCAATATCCGAGCCGCCCGCACGGCGACCTGAAGACGGCTGCGAAGGCCGTTCTCGAGATCGCCGAACGGCTTACCTCGGCGAAATAGGCCGAGCGGGTTCGGGCTCTTTTCGAAGCAGAAAGCAGAAAGGAAGACGCCATGAAGATCGAGGTGAACCAGCAGGGCTGTGTGGGGTCCGGTCAGTGCGTGCTCGCCGCCGACGAGCTGTTCGACCAGGATGACGACGGCATCGTCATCCTGTTGCGCGACCACGCCGGTCCCGGACTCCGGGACTCCGCCCAGCGGGCGGCCTCACTGTGCCCTGCCCGCGCGATCACGCTTTCGGACTGAGCGGACACATGACCGCGAGACACGGCACAGTGATCGTCGGTGCGTCGATCGGCGGATTCACCACGGCGGAGTCCTTGCGCCGCGGTGGATACGAGGGCCGCATCACGGTGGTCGGAGAGGAACCGCACCTGCCGTACCACCGTCCACCGCTGTCCAAGCAGATCCTGGCCGGGGAGTGGACGCACGACGACGCGGCTATCGCGCCGGTCGAGACGATCTCCGCGCTGGGCATCGACCTCGTCCTCGGCACGCGGGCGACCGGTCTCGACACCGGCCGGCGTGTGGTCCACACCACGGAAGGCGAGTTGCGGTTCGACTCACTGGTGATCGCCACCGGGGTTTCCGCCCGGCGGCTCGGGCAGCGGTCCCCGCTCGCGGGGTTGCACACGCTGCGCACACTCGACGACGCGACAGGGCTCACCGCGGATCTCGCCGGTGCGGCGCGTGTCCTCGTCGCCGGCGCCGGGGTTCTCGGCAGCGAGATCGCGGCGGGGCTGGTCAAACGCGGTCTGGCGGTGACACTCGTCGGCAGGAGCCGGTCGATCCGGTTCGGCCAGGTGGGAGCGCTCCTCTCGCCGCGGCTGGCAGATCTCCACGAGAAGAACGGTGTGCACCTGCGGCTGGGGCTCCACGTCGTCAGGCTGCTCGGAACGGATCGCGTCGCCGGTGCGGTGCTGTCCGACGGCTCCGAGGTCGCCGCCGACGTCGTGGTGGCAGCGGCGGGAAGCAGCCCACGCGTCGAGTGGCTTGCCGGGTCGGGTCTGCGGATCGCCGACGGGCTCTGGTGCGATTCTGCGGGCCGCGCGGCGAAGGACATCTACGCGGTCGGAGATGTCGCCCGCCGGCCTGCGGCGTCGGGCACGGGCTCGACCCGTGTCGAGCACCAGCAGAACGCGATCGAACAGGCGCTCGCGGTGGCCGGCACGATTTCCACCGGTTTCCCGCACTCGCCGGACATCGTGCCGTTCTTCTGGTCGGAGCTTTACGGCACTCGCATCCAGGCATATGGGCGATTCAACGGCGCGAGCACCCTCGAGGTGGTCGCGGGCGACGCGGCGGAAGGGAAGTTCGTCGGCCTCGCCTTGTGCGGCAGCACGGCGGTAGGCGTCGTCGGCTGGAACCTGCCGCGCGCATTCCGCGAAGCGCGCGCACAGTTCACGTCCGGGTCACCGGATATCGGAGAAAGGCAGTTTGTCCCATGACAACGCATCCGGAGATCCAGGGATGTCCTTATCAGCATCCGCCCGTGATGCCCAGGGACGGCACTCCGTTCCGGCCCTCCCCGCAGTTCGCGCAGTGGCGTGCCGAGGCGCCGGCGACCCGGCTCACCGCCGAGGACGGGAACGTCGGGTGGTTCGTCACAGGCTACGAGCTGGCCCGCCAGGTGCTCCAGGACACCCGCTTCAGCCAGTCCGACCGGCGGACCCCGCTTGGACCCACACCGCTGCCGATGGGGAAGCCGATCGACGCGGAGAGAGGGCACGCCCTGATGGTGGGCAACGTCCTGGCTCTCGACCCGCCCGAGCACACAAGGATCCGCCGGGCGGTGGTCGGGCGTTTCTCGGTCCGCTGGGTGCGTGGGCAGCGGCCGGCGATCGGCGAGTTCGTCGAACGGCGACTCGACGAGATGCTCGCCGCCGGGTCCACCGCCGACCTGTTCGAGGATTTCGCCGTCCCGATTTCGGTCTTCGCCCACTGCCGAGTCCTGGGCGTCCCTGACGACAAGGTTGAGGAATTCGCCGCCGTCTTCGCCACCGAGGAACTGAGGTTCGGCGACATGGTGGAGTTCGCGGCCGGCGTGCTCGACCTGAAGGCCGACGACCTCGGCGAGGACACGGTCAGCGATCTCCTGCGCTCAGAGCTCACCGGACCCGAGCGGCTGGGGATCGCGACGGTGCTGATGGGCTCGGGGCGTGACGCGATCGCGTACATGATCGGAACGATCATGGTGTCGCTCCTGTCGGATCCCGGCCAGCTGGAGATCCTGCGGCGCGAGCCCGAGCGCATTCCCGCCGCGGTCGAGGAGTTCGTGCGGTTCCACGCGATGTTCATCTCGACCCATCCGCGAACCGTGGCGGAGGACGTGACCCTGGAGGGGATCGACTTCCGCAAGGGTGAACCGGTCTGGGTGTCCACAGTGGCCGCCAACCGCGACGGCGAGCGGTTCCCCGACCCGGACACCTTCGATGTCATGCGCGACGCATCCGGCCACCTCGCCTTCGGCCACGGCGTTCACGCGTGCATCGGACAGCAGCTGGCCCGTGTGGTGATCGCCGACGCGATCACCCGGCTGCTGCAGCGCCTCCCGGCGCTGCGCCTGGTCGAGGCCGAACAGCAGGCACCGATGGCGTTCGCCGGCGACCTGCCGACCTACGCCCCGGGAACCGTCCGCGTCACCTGGGATTAGTGCCCTCGAACCCGGAGGTGTCTTCGTGCCCCAATATGCCCCTCAACAGGATGAACTGCCCGCCGACCCCACCGCCCCGAAGGTACGGGTGTGGCCGATCCTGCTTGCGATGTTCGTGCTCAACGTCTTCGCCTACGCGGCGATCGTCGGGGCACTCCAGGTCCTGCTCCCCACGCAGGTGCGGCTCATCGCCGGGGACGGTGCCCCTTCCGCGCTTGCTCTGGTGACCGGGATCGCGGCGATCTCCTCGTTCGCCGTGCCGCCGTTCGTCGGGATCCTGTCGGACCGCACCCGGAGCCGGTGGGGCAGGAGAGCGCCGTGGATCTTCTTCGGCGGCTTAGGCACCGCCGGCACGCTGCTGATGCTCGGCTTGTCGGGAACCGTGGCCTGGCTCGTCGTCGGCTGGTTCCTGATGCAGGCGATGGTGAACATCGGGCTCAACGTCATCCTCGCCACGATTCCCGACCGGATTCCCGCGCACCGGCACGGCCTCGCGAGCACGGTCCAGGGGTTGGGGATGCCCGTCGGCGCCATTCTCGGGGTGCAGATCGGTGCCTACTTCGTCGATGCGATCTTCACCGGCTATCTGCTCCTGGCCATTCTGGTGCCGCTCGCCTCGCTGGTGAGCGCCTGGCTCACGCGCGAGGCGCGCGGCGTCGCGGCGGAGGTCCGCGAGCGGCGGCCGGTGCTCGCCGAGCTGCGCCAGACGTTCGCCAGCCTGCGGTTCCGTGACTACCGCTGGGTCTTCATCTCCCGGACCGTGCTCTACCTCGGCTTCGCCATGGTCAGCAGCTTCAACCTCTATGCCATGCAGGACTACATCAAGCTGCCGCCCGGCATGACCGCCGCCGAAGCGGTCGCGATCAGCTCGTCGTTCCTGCTCCCGCTCACCGTGGTCGGCACCGCCGTCGCCGGGCCGCTGGTCGACCGGTTCAAGCACCACCGGATGTTCGTGCTCGGGTCCGGGCTGGCGAGCGCGGCGGCGATGCTGATCCCGTTCGTGTGGCCGGTGTGGACCGCTTCGCTGATCAGCGGTGCCATCAGCGGCTTAGCCATGGGTCTGTACCTGGGCGTCGACCTCGCCCTGGCGACGCTGGTCATGCCCGCGGACGGCGACACCGGCCGAGACCTCGGTGTGTTTCACATCGCGCTCACCGCTCCCCAGGTCGTCGCCCCGTTCCTCGCCGCGATGATCGTCAGCTCACTCGGCGGCTACTCCCCCCTCTACCTCATCAGTGGAGTGATCTCGCTAATCGGGGCTCTCGCGGTGCTGCGCGTTCGCAGCAACGCCACCGCGGCAGCCATCGATGGAGCACCGGGACTGCTCCGCCCAGACGCGACCTGATCTCGTCCCCGGCTCACGGGCGGCCAAGGCGACGGCCTGGGCGTGGTCGCCGGAGGACTGCGCGGCTGTGCCCTTGCGCCTGCATGGATCGCTCAGGAGTCGTACTCGTCGTGCAGGCGCCACCATTCGTAAGGGCGGCTCTGCGGCCAGTTCTCGGGCGAGTCTTCCCAGGTCTCCTGCCGCCCGTATGGGGTCAGGTCGAGGAAGGTCCAGGTGCTGCCGAGGCGTTCGACGCCTCGGCCGCCAGTGACATAGGTGCGGTAGACCTCCTCCCCGTCACGGAGGAAGACGTTCAGTGCGAAGCCGTCACCTGCCCCCATGTCGTGGTTGAACGCGCCGCCGTCCGCCGCGGAGTACCACGGGATGGTCCACCCCATGCGTCGCTTGTACGGCGTGATCTCGGCCAGTGGCCCGTTGGAGACCAGCGCCAGGGAGACGTCGCGGGCGTGCAGGTGGGCCAGGTGGCCGACGTTGTCGGTGAACATCGAGCACCCTGAGCAGAACTCGTGGGCTCCGTGCCACATGAAGGAGTACACGATCAGCTGGCTGCGGCCCTCGAAGAGGTCCGGCAGGTGTCTCGGCGCGTCCGGGCCGTCGAACCGGTAGCTCTTGTCCACCCGGACCATCGGCAGCCGGCGGCGCTCGGCCGCCAGGGCGTCCTGCTCGCGGGTGAGCTGCTTCTCCTTGGCCAGCAGTGCGTCCCGCGCGCTGCGCCATTCCTGTTCCGAGACGATCGGGGGCCGGGCTGTCACGAGGTACTCCCTCTGTAGCTTTCTTGAAGGAAGGAACTCGTCGCACCATACCCAAGTAGCTTTCCTAAGGGAAGCTTGTTGCTATGGTGGCCGCATGCAGCGCACCCGGTTCAGCGATATGGCCTGTTCCATCGCCCGCACCTTGGACATCATCGGCGCGCCGTGGTCACCTCTGATCTTGCGGGACGTCTACGTCGGCATCACCCGCTTCGACGATCTCCAGCGTGACCTGGGCATCTCCAGCAAGGTGCTCAGCGAGCGGCTGAAGTGGCTCGTCGACCACGATGTGCTGGAACGCCGGGAATACTCACAGCGGCCCTCGCGACATGAGTACACGCTCACCGACAAGGGCCGGGAGTTGTGCGACCTGCTGCTGGTGATGGTGCGCTGGGGCGACCGGTGGACGGCGGGCGAAACGGGGCCTCCCGTTCTCTACCGCCACCATGCCTGCGGCCAGATCAGCCATGTGGAGCTGCACTGCTCGGTCTGCGCCCGCCCGATGCGGGCGACGGACATCGACGTGCTGCCCGGGCCCGGGTTATCAGCGACTGTCTGAGCCAGTACGACAGCGCAGTGGACCCCGTCATGGGATCGCGGGGCATGATGGGGGGATGTTGGAGGAGGTGGTCCGGCAGTTCGGAGCGGATCTGCTGGAAGTGCTGGTGGCTCCCCAGGGCCTTGGGGTGGTGGTCGGCGGGGTCGCGATCCGCGATCCGTTCGACGTGGAGCCGGCCGCCGCGGGGGCGCTGGTGCTGCTGGTGGGGGTGGATCCGGACGGGCCGGAGGCGGCGGACGTCGTCCGCGGGCTCGGCGGCGCGGCCGCCGTGGTGGTCAGGGGCACGGTCGCACGGCCGGAGCCGCTGGTCGAGGCGGCCCGCGAGGCGGGTGTGGCGTTGCTGGCCACACGTTGGCCGCTGCCCTGGACGCACCTCTATGTGCTGCTGGCCGGGTCGCTGCCGGAGACCGGCGTCGCAGACGGCGGGCGCGATCTGGGCGGTGTGCCACCCGGAGATCTGCCGGCTCTGGCGGACGCCGTGGCGGCGGCGCTGGACCGGCCGGTGGTGATGGTCGACACCCAATGGCGGCTGCTGGCATATTCCGCCATCCCCGGCCAGTGGAGCGACGACCTGCACCGGGAGATGATCCTCGGCAGAGCCGTGCCCGCTGGGAGCGCTCCCCCGCACACCCGCAGGGTGGTGCTGGGCGACGGACGCGCGCGGCGGTTCGATTTCGGCGAGCATTCCCGGATCGGCGTGGGGATCAGGACCGGAGCCGAGCCGCGCGGCATGTTGTGGGTGCTGGAGGGGCGGCAGCCGCTGCCCGACGAGCGGCTGCCGCTGGTGGAGGAGTTCGCCAGGCTGGCGGGTGTGCACCTGGGCCGGGCGCGGGCCGCCCGCACCGCGGCCAGGGAGCGGTTCTCCGAACTCACCGCCCGGGCACTCGACGGCGAGGCCACATGTGCGGAGCTCGGTCTCGATCCGCACGCCGGCCTGGCGGTCGTCGCGATCGGGGCGCTGGTGCCGATGGCCGGGGAGGCGCTGCTCGACGGGATAGCGACCTACCTTGAGGCCTACCGGCGGGTGCCCGCCTGTGTGCTGCGTGGTGAGACCGTGCACTGCCTGCTCTCGGCCCCCGCCGCCGGGGTGCGTGAGACGGTGGTGAGCCTGGCCAGGCGGGCGGGCGGCAGGCATCGGCTGGCCGCCGGTGTCGGGGGGCGTGTCACGGCCCCTGGGGATCTGCCCACTTCGCTGCGGCACGCCGTACTCGCCCTGGGCGTGGTGCGAGAGCATCCCGCCGATCCCCCCGTCGCCACCGTCGACGAGGTCCGTGTGCGGGCGGCGCTCGCCGAGGTGCACGAGCTGCTGAACGACCACCCCGACCTGCTCGTGCACGACATCGCGGCGCTTGAGGAGTGGGCGGCGGTCTGGGTGGAGGAGCACGGCGACGTGCGAGCGGCTGCCGCGCGGCTGGGCGTGCACCCCAACACGCTCAGATATCGGCTGCGCAAGCTCGTCGAGAGCGGTGCCGATCTCACCGACCCCGACATGCGCTACGTCGCCTGGATCCGGCGGAGGTTCTCCCTTTAGCGCCAGTACCATCTGGACAAACCCCACCCACCCGGTTTGGCGAGTCGGTCGAATCGCCCGCCCGCCGCCCCGGGGCATTGTGGGCTTATGACACCATCGCTGCCGTTGAGCGAGGTCCTCGCGGCCCTCGACGCCGGAGCCGCAGAGCGGGGCGGCCCCGTGCCCGCGACCACCCCGGCCGCACTGGCGGATCTGGTACGGCGGAAGCTCGGTGCGCCGATCCCGGAAAAAGGCACCGGCGCCGAAGAGGCCGTCAAAACCGTCGTCGGCCTGCTCGCCTACGGCGCGGCCGACCCCGCCGACCCCCGCTGCGCGGCGCATCTGCACTGCCCGCCGCTACCCGAGGCCGTCGCCGCCGACCTGGCGGTGTCCCTGCTGAACCAGTCGCTGGACTCGTGGGACCAGGCCCCGGCCGCGGTCACCATGGAACGCGAGGTGGTGCGCGCCCTGGCCGGGCTGGCCGGATATGGCGAGGCGGCGTCGGGCACGGTGACCACGGGCGGCACGGAGTCCAACCTGATGGGCCTCATGCTGGCGCGCGACGCGGCGGACAGCGGGGCGCGCAAGGTGGTGTTCTGCTCGGAGACGGCACACTTCTCCGTACGCCGCGCCGCGGCCCTGCTCGGCCTGGGCGAGGGCGCCGTCCAGGCCGTCCGAGTGGACGGGCGGCGGCGCATGGACGTGCACGCCCTGGACGCCGCGCTGGCCGCGTGCGTGGAGGGCGGCGATGTGCCGATCGCGGTGGTGGCGACCGCGGGGACGACGGACTGCGGGGCGATCGACCCGCTGCCGGAGATCGCCCGCACGGCCCGGCGATACGGCGCCTGGTCGCACGTCGACGCCGCCCACGGCGGCGGCGCGCTGTTCTCCGACCGGCTTTCGCCGCTGCTGCGCGGGCTGGCCGACGCCGATTCTGTGTCGATCGACATGCACAAGTTCGGCTGGGTGCCCGCCGCCGCGGGTGTCTTCCTCGTGCGGGACGCGGCGATGCTGGCGCCGCTGGAGTTGCGCGCGGCGTATCTCAATCCGGCCGACGACGAGGAGGAGGGCTACGACGGCCTGCTCGGCCTGTCCCTCCGCACGACCCGGCGGCCCGACTGCGTGAAGATCCTGACCGCGCTGCGGGCGCTCGGCCGGGCCGGGATGGGCGAGCGAGTGGACAGGTGCCATGACCTGGCGGTCGAGGCCGCACACCTGATCGCGGCCGACCCCGGTCTGGAGCTGGTCGCCGCGCCGGTGTTGTCGACCGTCGTCTTCCGCTATCGGGGCACCGACGCGGTGAACGCCGCCCTGCGCCGCCGCCTGCTCGCCGAGGGGCGCGCGGTGGTGGGGCGCACCGAGATGGGCGGGCGCATCTGCCTCAAGCTGACGCTGCTCAACCCGGCGGCGACGGCGGACGACCTGCGGGAGATCGTGCACGCCGTTGTGGCGGCGGGGCACGCGGAGGAGAGTGAGACACGGTGAACGTGCGTGAGTGGCTGGACGAGCGGCTGGCGCCGCTGGCCAAGGAATGTGACGTGCCGGGGGCGGCTGTCGCCGTACTCTCCGGCGGAGAGATCGTCGACGCGGCGGCCGGGGTGCTGAACACCGCCACCGGCTATCCCGTCACCACCGACTCGGTCTTCCAGATCGGCTCGATCGCCAAGGTCTGGACGGCCACGCTGGTGATGCGGCTGGTCGATGAGGGCAGGCTTGACCTCGACCGTCCGGTGGCCGATTATCTGCCCGGTTTCCGGGTGACGGATCCGGAGGTGTCCGCGACGGTCACCGCCCGGCACCTGCTCAGCCACGTGTCCGGCATCGAAGGGGACCTTTACCTCGACACCGGGCCGGGGGACGACGCTCTGGAACGTTTCATCGCCACGCTGGAGGAGACCGCTCCGCAGTCGTTCGCCCCGGGAGAGCTCTTCTCCTATTGCAACACCGGCTATTGCGTGCTGGGCCGGGTCGTCGAAGTGCTCACCGGTCACACCTTCGAGGCGGAGGTGGCCGAGCGGCTCGTCGCGCCGCTCGGGCTGGAAACCGTGGTCACCTCGGCGGCCGAGGCGATCGTGCGCAGGGTGGCGATCGGCCACTTCGACGGGGTGCCGACGCCGGTCTGGGCCATGCCGCGGTCCAACGCGCCGGCGGGGGCCACCCTCACCATGTCCGCCCGCGATCTCATGGTCTTCACCGGCGCGCACCTGCGCGGCGGCCGGCCGATCCTGTCGGCGGAGTCGGCGCGGGCGATGCGCGAGCCGCAGATCGCGCTGCCCCCGCGCACCGGCAGGCGCGGTAGCCACTGGGCGCTCGGCTGGGAGCTCTTCTCGTGGGAGGGCGGCACCGTCTTCGGGCACGACGGCAACAGCGTCGGCCAGACCGCGTTCCTGCGCGTCGTGCCGGAGCGCAATGTCGCGGTGGCCCTGCTGACCAACGGCGGCAGGAGCACCGAGCTGTTCCAAAGGCTGTTCCCGCCGCTCCTGTCCGGCCTGGCCGGGGTCACCGTGCCCGCTGCGGCCACGCCGCCCGAGCACCCGCCCGCGGTGGACCCGCGCCGTTTCACCGGGCGCTACGCCTCGCGGGCCCTAAGCGTCGAGGTGGCCGAGGCGGGCCGGGGGTTCACCCTCACCTTGCGCGACGACGAGGAGATCCAGAGCCTCGACGCCGTCGCACTCGACGCGGACACGCTGATCAGCGTCGACGCCGTCCCCGACAGCGGTGCGCACATGTCAGTGGCCTTCGTCGGCGACGCCGGCGGCGGGGCGCGTTTCCTGCATCTCGGCAGGGCGCTCCCGCGCGTGGCGGACTAGCCGCAGCGTGCTCCAGGCCAGCAACCTCGTGTCCGGATCGTGCAGGTCGAGCCCACGCGCGGCCAGGCGGCGGATGCGATAACGCAGCGAGTGCGGATGCAGGCCGGCCAGGTCCGCCGCCGTCCGCGCGTCGCCGAGGTGCTCGATCCACGCCAGCACCGCGTCCTCAAACCCTTGCAGCTCGCCGAGCCCGTGCACCAAGAGGTGCGGTGCGGCGGCCAGCAGCTCGTCCAGCTCCCTGGCCGCCACCCGGGCACGCACGTCCGCCACGCTCACAACGCGTTCCCCCTCGCGGAGTACGGCAAGAGCCAGCTCGGCCCGCCGCCTCGACACGGCGAGCCCGGCTGCATCGGCCGTCCGGTCGCCCACGCAGGCCACGGTGTCCCGCAGCGCCTCGACCAGGCCGCCTGCCGCCTCCCGCAGCGCGTCGGCGGCGGCCTGATCGGGCACCGGCACCAGGCAATAGACCGTGTCCCCGCGCAACACGCAGGCCGCCCCCCGGCGGCGGGCGCCGATATAGGCCGTCACGCCGTCGAGCAGGGCGCGCAGCCGGACGGGCGACGCCGGATGGGTCAGCCGCACGACGGCGACCGCCACACCCGCCGCCAGGTCGACGCCGAGGGCACGGCAGGCGGCCTCGGTGCCGGGCCCGCCGTCGATGGCCTGTCCGGCCAGTTCGCCGCGGCGTTCGCGTTCGGCGGTGCGGACGGCCTCGTGCCTGGCCAGATGGGGGCCGGCGAGCCGGGCGAGGTCCTCGACCAGCGGCAGCGCCGCGTCGGGCAGCGGCTCCCTGCCTTCCAGC
The DNA here is from genome assembly GCF_016863435.1 of Sinosporangium siamense. Taxonomy (GTDB): domain Bacteria; phylum Actinomycetota; class Actinomycetes; order Streptosporangiales; family Streptosporangiaceae; genus Sinosporangium; species Sinosporangium siamense. Next base: position 4,885 of record NZ_BOOW01000033.1, on the reverse strand, counting down.
ACCCACAACATGCCAAGCGGCGTCTCCCCCACCCGGATGCCGGCGCCGATCCGTGGAACGTCGGTGTCGTCCGCTGTGTCGTTCTGGGTGTCCTCCCCGGTGCTGAACCTGAGCGCCCTGTCGCCGACGAGCAGGAGAGTGCGTGTGGCGGGCGGCGCGTCACGCTCCGGGACGCTTCTCGCCATGATGACCTCCCGCTGAAGGTCGTCGATCCACTGCCCTGGCACCGCGGAGTAGGCCAGGAGCCGCCACCGGGTGTCCACGATCATCACAGGCCGCCGCACCGCGGTGGCGACGGCGTCCGCGAGAGCGGGAAGGTCGCCGGGCGCCACGCCGGCCAGCGCCTCGGCGGCGTTCTCCGACCCCGGTCCGTGATCGCGTGCGGCCCGCACCATCATGGTGTGCACCTGGCTCCAGGGAAGCGGTTCACGCGGCGCGATCAGCGCCACCCCCGCCCGCGCCGCGGCGGTGAGGAGCGCGTCCGGCGGTGCGGGGCAGTGGCGGACGACCACCACCGCGCAGCCCGTGAGACCGGCGACGACGGCGGGGGCCTCGGGAGACCTGGGATCCACCCCGGTCAGCAGCACGACGGCGGCGGGACGCGGCGGGTGCGGGTCCAGGGGGTCGTGGATGGCGACGCCTGAGGCGGCTGTGCCGTACGACAGGCGGCCGGGCGCGGGCACGAGGGTGACGAAGACCTTCGGGTCGTTCAGCTCCATGTGTCCCCTCCTTGCCAAGGTGTCCCTCCACTGGAGCCCACGGCGCCCCCCGGAGTCGTGTCCCGATCGGACAACGGCCGGGCCTCGACGTTAGCCGATCGGGACAGATCACCACACGACCCCACACTTCACAGTGGTCCTATGAAGGCCCCACCCCTCCGGCACGCGTTACGCGAGCACAGTCTCACCCTCTACCCGGTGAGCGCGCTCGGCCTGCTGTTGATCAGCAACTCCTTCGCGGAGACCGCGTTCACCGTCCTTGGCCCCGACCTACGCAACGAGCTCGGGATGACCACGGGCGAACTGGCGACCGCGATGTCGGTCCAGTTCCTCGCGCTCACGGTGGCGCCGATGACACTGGCCTTCCTGTCCGGGAACCGCCCGAGACGCGCGGCGTTGTCGATCGCCACCGGGCTGGTGTGGAGCCTGGCCACCGCCGCCGTCGGCCTGACGGGGGGCATGGCGGGCCTCATGCTGGTGCTCTTGGTGTTCGGCCTGGCCAACGGCAGCACGGTGGCGCTGCACAGCCCGCTGCTCGTGGACACCTATCCGCCGGCCGTGCGGGCCAGAGTGCTCACGTTGTACGGCGCGGCCTCGGCGGCGGCCTATGTCGTGGCCCCGCTGCTGGTCTCCGCCCTCACCGGATGGCTCGACCTCGGCTGGCGGGCCGTCTTCCTCACGCTGGGCGGTCTGGCGACGCTGATGTGCCTGTGCGCGCTGGGCCTGCGCGACCCCGGCGTCGGCCGCTTCGAACCGGCGGCGGACGCGCGGAAGGGCCTGTGGCCCGTCGTGCGCTCCCTCCTACGGATCCCGACTGTGCGCCGGCTGATGGCGGGGTTCGCGGTGTTCGGCGCCCTGCAAGTGCCGGTCTCGACCCTGGTGTCGGTGCATCTAGAGGAACGCTGGGACCTCACCGCCGACGCCCGCGGCCTCTATTTCACCTGCGCCGCCGTGGCCATGCTGATCACTCTCGTCGTCTCCGGACGTTTCCTGGACGGCATGTTCCAGACGTCCCCCGGCCGGGTGGCGGTCGCCTCGGGTGTCACCGTGGCGGGCAGCGCCCTCGCCTACACCGCGGGCATCCTGGCGCCGGCGCTGCCATTGGCGCTCGCCCTCTTCCTGGCCGCCGCGGCGGCGCAGGCGCACATCATCCCGGCCACCCAGCTGATGTCGCTGTCGGTGATCTCACCGGCCCACCGGGCACACGCCTCCGCGTTGTTCGCCCTGGCCATCGCCGTCGGCGGGTTGTTCGGCGCGGGGGTGCTCGCCGGGTTCGAGCAGGCCCTGGGCGCGGCAGGCTCCGTGGCGGCGATAGCCGTACCCGGCCTGCTCGCCGCCTTCGTCATCGCCTCGGCCCGCCGTACCCTGCCCGCCGATCTCCTCGCCTTGCGGGCGGCCGAGCCGGAAGGAGCCAAATGAAGGACCTCTTCGGGAAGCCGGCGTTCGCCCGCACCCGTGACGGGCGGCGGTTGCACTATGTGACTCAGGGGGAGGGCGAGCCGAGGGTCGTCTTCGAATCGGGGCTCGGCGCCACACGCACCGAATGGGGCATGGTCATGCCTGCCGTCGCCGAGCACGCGGCGGTGCTCGCCTATGACCGCGCGGGGCTCGGCCGCAGCGAGCCCGACCACATGCCGCGCGACCACGCCAGGATGGCCGAGGACCTGCTCGACCTCCTCGACGGCACCGGGGTGAGGCGGTGCGTGCTGGTGGGGCACAGCCTGGGCGGCGCGCTGGTCACGCTGTTCGCGCTGCGGTATCCCGCGCGGGTCGCCGGGCTGGTGCTGGTGGACCCGTCGGTGCCGCCCGAGGACGTGAAGCTGCCCGACCGGCCGCTCTACCGCGCCGCCCGCCTTCTGCAACCGCTCAGCGACGTGGTGGAGGCCGTGCAGTTGCGCGCCGGGGAGGTCCTGGCCCGGTTCGGCGCCGCTCCGGTGGCGAGTGAGCTGCGGAAGATGGCGGAGCCATTCCCGCCTGATATGCGGGCCGAGATCCTGGACGAGCTGGCGCGCCCGGCGACGTTCCGGGCCACACGGGCGGAGACCGCTGGCCAGGGGCCCAGCCTGTCCGCCCTGCACAGGCTGCTCAAGACCGAACGCCTCCCCCACGTGCCCGTCACCGTGATCAGCGGTGCGCTGCGCCCCGCGTCGTTCGCCGACCTGTGGCGGGCCTTGGAGGACTGCCATCGGCGGCTCGCCGGGGCGCAGCCGTACGGCAGGCATGTCGTGGCCGGGCGTTCGGGGCACATGGTGCCGCAGGACGAGCCCGGCCTGGTCGCCGAGGAGATCCTGCGGGTCGTGCGGGAGGCCGGGGCGTGATCGAGGAGCACACCCTGGGCAACGGACTGCGTGTCGTCGTCCACCCGCGCCGCCGGGTGCCGCTGGCCGCGGTCAACATACGGTACGGCGTGGGCTCGCGGCACGAGGCACCCGGCAGAACCGGCCTGGCCCACCTGTTCGAGCACCTGATGTTCCAGGGGTCGGCGCACGTGGCCGAGGGAGAGCACGCCGCGGTGATGGAGCGGGCCGGGGCGCCCTACGACGGTGAGACGTGGTGGGAGCACACGACCTACCACCAGACGGTGCCGATCGGGCACCTCGACCTGACACTCTGGCTGGAGGCCGACCGGATGGGCACGCTGCCCGCGGCGTTGTCCCGGCCCCGCCTCGACAACCAGCGCGACGTGGTGAAGAACGAGATCCGGCAACGGTTGTTCGGCAGGCCGTACGGCACGGCGATCGCCCACCTCCCCGCGCTGGCCTTCCCCGAGGCGCACCCCTACGCGCACACCCCACTGGGCTCGGCGGCCGACCTGGACGCCACGACCACGGCCGACTGCCTGGACTTCCACGCCGCCCACTACGCGCCGGACAACGCGGTCCTCGCTGTCGCGGGCGACGTCGACCCCGGGCGGGTGTTCGAGGCCGCGGAACGCCGCTTCGGCCACCTGGCGCGCGGCGCGGGGAGGCCGGAGGCCCGGGACGGCGCGGTCGGCCCGGCGCGGGGGGAGGCCCGGATGCGGGTCGCGGAGGAGGTGCCGGCGCCGGCGTTGTTCCGCGTCTACCGGCTGCCCGCCGACGGCACTCCGGAGATCGAGGCGGCCGACCTGGCCTTGCGGCTGCTCGGCGAGGGCAGGCACTCCCGGCTGCACGACCGCCTGGTCAGGCGGGACGGGCTCGCGCCGGCCTGCGAGACGCAGGTGCACCGGTTCGCCGGGACATGTTCGCTCGGCGTGCTCGCCGTCTATGCGGCGGAGGGCGCCGATCTCGCGGCGGTCGAGGAGGCACTGGACGCCGAGATCCTCCGGCTGTCCGCGGACGGCCCCCGCGCCGAGGAGATCACGCGCCTCCACGCCCAGGCCGAACGGCGTTTCCTCGACCGGACCTCGACCCTCGCGGGCCTGGCGGGCGAGCTCACGCTGCACGCGCTCCAGTTCGGCGACGCCGGTCGCGCGTTCACCGCCGCCCGCCGTGCGTCCGCCGTCACCGGCGGCGATGTCGCCGCGGCCGCCACCCGGCTCACCCCGGACAACCGGGGTGTCCTGATCTACGAAAAGAGCCGCTGATGCCCCGGCCCGTCCCGGCCCCTCCCGCGCCCTGGCGTTTCCCCGCCGTACGGCATGAGCCCGGCACCGTGGCCTGTCACCTTCCGGGCTGCGAGCCGGTGGCCGTGCGCCTCGTCCTTCCCGGCGGTGCGCGGCGGGAACCCGAAGGGCTCGACGGCGTGGCCGCCGTCACGGCCCGGACGTTGGCGGCTGGGCTCACCTCCCGGCTGGAGGCCCTCGGGGCGACACTGCGGGCCGAGGTGGACCTGTCCTCCTCGCGCCTCGTGCTCGACGTGCCGTCCCGGCATCTGGCCGAGGCGATGGAGACGACGGCTCGGGCCGTCGCGGAGCCGGTGTTCGATGCCGGTGAGGTGGCGGCGATCCGCAGCGAACTGATCGAGGAGTTCACCCTGGAGCGCGCACAACCTGCCGTGCGCGCCAGATGGGAACTGCTCGCCGCCCTGGCCGCCTCGGGTGAGCGGGCCGGCCGGCCACCCTTCGGCACACCGGACACGCTCGCACGTGTCGGCGCCGACGCCGTCTCGGCCTTCCACTCGGCGCATAAGAGCGCCTGGGCGACCGTGCTGGCTGGTGAGATCGCCGACCTCCCGAACCTCGGGCT
>NZ_BOOW01000032.1 GCF_016863435.1 Sinosporangium siamense | reverse complement strand
TCCCGAACCTCCGGCTGCCGGGGGTGGGCGCGGCCGTGTCCGTGCCGGGGTTCGCTGGCGGGCCGCGGCTCGTGCTCGTGCACCGGGAGGGGGCCGCCCAGACGCATCTGGCCGCTGGATTCGGCGTGGCGCACCGGACCGGGGCCGCGTGGGCGGCGCTCACCGTGGCCTGGCAGGTGCTCGGGGGTGGCCTGTCGTCCCGGCTCAACGCCGTGTTGCGGGAGGACAGGGGCTATACCTACGGTTTCCTGACCGAGCCGGTGCCGGTGGGGGGCGCCGGTCTGCTGGTGGCCGAGGGGGCGGTGCACGCCGAGGTGACCGGCGAGTCGCTCGGCCTCCTGCTGGCCGAGGTGCGGCGCCTGGCCGGCGGGGGGATCACGGCGGACGAGTGTGCTTCCGCCGTACAGGCCCTGACCTTTGGGGCGGCGGCCAGATATGAGACCGCGCAGGCCGTCGCCGACGCCCTGGCGTCGGCCGTCGGCGACGGCCTGCCCGTCGATCATGTCGACGATCTATTTCGTGTTCTCCGTGAACTGGACGCCGGCACTGTCTCCGCGGCGGTCAGCCGCCACATGGCCTCGGCGGCGCCGGTCGTCGTCGCAGTCGGCGACGCACGGGTCGTGCGGGGGACGCTTGAGTCGCTCGGGTTTCCGCTGACCGTGGTCGGCTGAGGACTACCTCCTGCCGTCGGCCGGGGCCCGTCTGCGGACCCGGCCCCAGCTTCACGCGCAGGTGGTCTGCGCCTTTTCCAGTGTCGCCGGGTCCACTTCCGTGACCTCATGGGTGGCGAGCTCGGACGTGCCGCCGGACGCCGTCGAGCGGCTCTACCAGCCGTTCCAGCGCCTCGGCACCGCACGCACCGGGGAGGGCCTGGGGCTGGGGTTGTCCATCGTGCAAGCCGTCGCCGCCGCACACGACGCCACTCTCACCACCGTCCCCGCCCCCTGCGGCGGTCTGACCGTCACCGTCGCCTTCCCAGCAGTTGATCTATAGAAGTTCTAGAAGCAGAGTTCCGCTGCCGGGTTCTTCTAGAACTTCTTTTGACGGGTGGTCAGCCATGCGCAACAAAGAGATCCCTTAAACCGGGCAACCCGCCGCGACCCGGGGCCCTCGCGCCCGTGCTCCCGGGCGCGGAGCCCGCCCTCCCCCCTGGACCTCGCTCAACCTGCCCTCCCCATGGCCATCCGTGCGCCCGGACCTCCCGCCGGGATCATGGCGATGCGTGCGCACAAGCCCAGCCGCGGAGACATCCGTAGGGCGCCCCTGGCCGTGCTGAGTGAGGAGGAGCAGTGGAACGGGCACCAAGTCGTGCAGCGCATCGCCGACCGCAGCCAGGGCTCCTGGCGGCCGAGCCCCGGTGCCGTCTACCCCGCGTTGCAGCACCTGGAGAACGGGGCGGGCGAGGGTGTGCCACGGGGGCCAAACCCTTAAGTCACGGATGAATCCGGGCGCCTTTGAGGATCTTGTCGACACTGTTGCGCGGTCCGTGTATGGCCATGCCGACCAGGTCGAGGTCATCTCGGCCGATCTTGCGTACGGCGGCGCGGTTGTCGGCCTCGTTGCCGGTGGCGAACAGGTCCGACGTGAAGACCGCGAGTGGCACTCTCCGGACGAGGGCCCGCGTGTGGGCGGCCTTCATTGCCTCCTTGGTGCCCTCAAAAACCAGCACCGGCTGCCGAAACATCGGCATATATCGGTTTTCGTCGGCGTCGAAGTAAGGCTCTCCGACTATCCCGGGCTCCTCCGTTCCCAGCCCGCTGACCAGAAAAGCGGTGACGTTCACCCGCTGCCACGTCTGCAAATCCTCACGCAGCAGAACAGCGATCTTCGTGCTGAAACGAACAGGAGTTCCTTCGCTTGTCATGCACTTGAGCATGCTCCGCGGCCGGGAACCCGTCTTGTACGATCCTTGCATGGTTGCCCGCCGCGACGTCGCCGTCTGGCGGCCCCAAGTGGCAGGCGTGACAGAGGTGTTCCACGCCTACTTCACCGACCACGTCTATCCAATGCACTCCCACGAGACGTGGACACTTCTCCTCATCGAGGACGGCGTAGTCCGCTACAACCTCGACCGCCACGAACACAGCGCGCTCAACGACCGTGTGACGCTGCTTCCGCCCCACGTGGCCCACAACGGCACCCCGGTGACCTCCCGAGGTTTCCGCAAACGTGTCATCTACCTGGACTCCGCCCTCCTGGGCGAACAGCACATCGGGACTGCGGTGGACCGCCCCGATATCCAGGACCCTCTACTGCGCCTGCGCATCCGCGAACTCCACAACGTCCTGACCGTCCGCGGCGAGGAACTCGAGAGCGAAAGCCGCCTCACCCTCGTCTGCGACCGCCTCCACCACCACTTGGGGCACCACACGTCCGGCCTCACCCGCCGCGACCAAAGCCGCCTGGCCCACCGCCTCCGCGCCCTCCTGCACGCCCGCCTCCCAGGCGCGCTCTCCCTCCAGCAGGCCGCCGCCACCCTCCACGCCCACCCCGCCCACCTGATCCGCGCCTTCACCAGGGAGTTCGACATCGCTCCCCATCAATATGTGACGGCCTGCCGCATAGACCGCGCCCGCCGCCTCCTCTTGGAAGGCCACCCGCCGTCCGAGGTCGCCACTCTCACCGGCTTCTACGACCAGCCCCACCTCACCCGCAACTTCACAAGAATCCTCGGCGTAGCACCCGGCCGCTACGCCCAATCCATCCACGGTGGGCGGTCCGTGGTCCGCGAAGCAGCCGCGCACCTGCCCTTGGCGTCGATGGAACGCGAACGGAAAAGCCCCGGCGACCTTTCCCTGAAGCGGGCACCTGATGCGAGAAGTCGCCGAACGCCTCACATGAGGTGATGACAAGCCGCCCGATCCGCCCGTGGGTAACCAAAGCGAACGGGCCGCCCCAGTCGTTCACGCCGAGGGCGACGTCATGCAGGACAAGCGCTTCGAGAACTCCGCGACCAGTCCGGCGTTCTCGAGAATGGGCAGATCGGTCCTTTCCCGCATGGGGGTACGGTGACCGCCAAGCGGCAGCGTGGGCACCACTACTTGGAAATCCGGTCTTGCAGGAATCTGTCTGACTTGGATCGGCTGTTTCGCCGCGCATCGTTTCTGTCGTAGGTGCTTGGTAGGACAGGAGTCCCGCAAGCCCGAGGCGAGGATGCTTCCCGTGACTCTCCACGAAGACGACGACCTTGAGACGCCGGCCGACCTGCGTGATCCGGGTGAGATGTTCCTGTCCGGCAACGCGGTCTATCACTGGAGCGCGTCAGACGCGCATTACGAGCGCTTCGCCGGGTTGCCCATCGCCTACCCGTGGGTGCTCGTCGAGCATCCGTCCCCCGACCCCGCGGCTTTCGCCTGGCCGCTCTACGACGTGGACGCCCTTGAGGAGGACGACGGCGGCGCGACGATCGCCCGTGAGCTGGAGGAGCTGCTCGGCCAGGTCGACGGCTCCCGGATCGAGGCGATCGTGGTCGCGGGGACCAACACCTGCAACGTTCCCGCCGCGCTGGCCGCCAACGCCCACCGGCTGCCGCGCCTGCGCTCGTTGTTCCTCGGGCTCGTCGAGCAGGAGGCCTGTGAGATCTCCTGGATCCGGCAGGGCGACATCACCCCGCTCCTCGAGGCCTTCCCGCGCTTAGAAAGACTTGACGTGCGCGGGAGCGACGGCCTCACCCTCCGTCCCGTGCGCCATGAGGCCCTCAAGGTCCTGCGCTTCGAGTGCGGCGGCCTGCCCGGCGGGGTGGTCCGCGCGGTCGGCGGGAGCGAGCTGCCCGCGCTGGAGCACCTGGAGCTGTGGCTCGGCGTCGAGAATTACGGCGGCGACACCACCGTGGGCGACCTCGGCGGCATCCTGTCGGGCGCCGGCCTCCCCGCGCTGCGGCGGCTGGGCCTGCGCAACAGCGAGATCCAGGACGAGGTGGCAGCCGCGATCGCCGCGGCCCCCGTCGTCGCCCGCCTGGAGGTGCTCAGCCTGGGCATGGGCACCCTGTCCGACACCGGAGCGGAGGCCCTCCTCAGCGGCCAGCCCCTCACCCACCTCCGCCACCTCGACCTGCACCACCACTTCCTCAGCAAGGGCATGGCCGAGCGAGTCCGCCACGCCCTCCCAGACATCGAGGTCGACCTCTCCGAGCCCCAGCCACAGCAGGAGGAGTGGCGCTACGTGGCGGTCTCGGAATAACCCGCACCCGATGCATGGAAGGGAGCCGGCCAATGACGTATGCGGTCACACTAACCACTCCCCAGCCCCTCGTGATATTCGTGCGGGTCTGCGCTCTCCCAACCTTCGCTTTTGTGGGGCACAGGCTTCGCTATTCCGCTGACATACAACACCGGATAGCGCGAGAAGTCGATCCCTGGATAATCGCCTGACTCGCGCATGTGGAGGGCGCTTACCTTGAACGGCTTAATGTTGTCGTCAACGGTATGCTTGATCACACGGCCGCGATCGAGAACCTCGAAGACGATTGAGAAATCACAATAGTGCTTCTCCGTCATCGCCTTGACCATAAACACAGCATCCTCATCGACACCCTCATCCGGTTTCAGTGAGATTGTGTGTTCTTGGAAGAAGTCGTTCCCCAATTGGTCACCGATATCGAGCGTCCTGGCGCGCGGGCCGGGGGCATCAAGATCGAAGCCGACCCGCACGATGTCATCCATCCAAGCAGAGGGCCTTTCAAAGTATGTGCCTTGAAGCGGGGGGCCACACTCCTTGTCTACAGCCATACCGATAATCCGGACGGGCCGGTCCCTGTTACCGCGAACGACGATTTTTATTTCCACGGCCCCCAGGTCCACGGCTCCACGCCGCCGGAACCACTGTTCGGCCTCCTTGGAATACGGATCGAACTTATTGATTTGGGCCAGCTCATCAACTGTGAGCCTCATTGGCTGCGGGAAGATCCAACTGCCGTGCTCCGCGACGCGCTCCACCCGAACGAGATCGATAGCGATGGGCGGTTCGGTAGGGTTTTGGCTGGGCGTCGACGTGGAAGGCGAAGGCACCGTGATGGGCTGTGCGGGCGAAGCGAACGGCTGTTGAAGCGCCCAGATCAGAACACCGACAAGCACCGGTGTTGCCACGGTGCCGCCGATCCATTTCATGATCGGCCGCTTCCACCATCACTGAGGTTCTTTCGGGCGATGGCTTCGTGCAGGCTTCGATCGGTTCACCACGATAAGCCGGTCCTTTGACATCGCGACATGCCCATTATCCTCGCATGAGGCGGGCTTTATTGCCACGACGTGACGACTCCACCCCCGGAGACTCGCTCAAGAAATTCGGACGAGCGCCTCAAGTAGCAGCTCACAGCGAATACTCCTGCGATCGCCACTCACGCTGATCGATATGAGGCAGGCAGCGGCGGCTAGACTTCTTCCGGCACCGCTGCCACAGCAACGGCCTTTTGAGTGTCCTAATCCAGAGATTTTGGACAGCGCGTAGAGCAGGAAAGTCATGAGGCAGTTGATGCGGCGGAAGAATCCCTGATCCCGTGAGTTCAAGAATGAAACGGTCCGCAACACCAACTGAGCGGATGCCGACCGGACCTGGCCGGGCCGGCGGGCGGCACGAAATCCAGCGGAGCGACCGCCCATTCCGGCCCCTCCGCGGGCGACGTGAACGCGTCGCGGAGCCACGGCAGGATGTCGAAGGCGGACGTCGCGCACAGTGATGTGCCCGGCGATGCCCTCGTCGTCGCCGTTGCGAGCGGGAATGCCGCGGCGAGTTGCCGCTTCCAATGCAGACGCTCGGGGGCCACCGACTCCTCGCGCACCGGCAACTCGGGGATGTCCAGTTGCTCGACGTCTTTTAGCTCCGCGCCGGCGTGTGTCGTCATCCGCCTAAACCTCCGGTGTCGCACGTCACGTGAGGTCGAGGACGAGCCTCCACATCGGCAACGACGGCGAGGGCACACTGACCGTGCTCATCGTGTCCACCACGGTCGCGGTGCCCACCCACCATCCGCTCCCGACGGTCCCCAGACGAGAGCGCTAGGCGGCACACAGCAGGAGCGGCTCGTCACGGCCCTGTCCAAAGATGCCGCCTGGCCGAATGCGGTCGGCAAGGGCCCACATGTGGCCAACAGGCGACTCGGCCATCCTGCATGACGTGTGGGACCGAGGAGCGCGGCGCCGGGAATCGAAGCCCTCGTGTCAGCCGGGCGACCGGCGGAACATGGTTCGGAGGGTCTTCGCGAGTTCCTCTTCCGCCCGCGGCCCCGGCGGGCCCGCCGATCGCCAGGTCACGTAGCCGTCCGGCCGTACAAGCACCGCGCCGTCGGCTCCGACCCCGTGGGCGTCGGCCCATTCCGCGCCGAGGGTGCTGAGCGGGCCCACGCCCACCTGGTGGCAGGTGAAGGGCACGTTCAGCCGGGCATGGGCTCGTGCCCCCACGCTCCGCCATGCCGTCCCGGCGGGGCCCACCACCAGCACCATGGTTTTCCGGTAGAGGTCCAGCAGCGAGCCGCCGGCCGGGAGCCGGAGATGTGGAGCGCGGGTGCCGGGGAGCCCGCCGAGTTCGTGCTCCCAGACCTCACCCAAAGACGTCTCACTCGAAGATGTCTCACTCAAAGAGGCCGCATCCGGGGACGGCGCGGCTGCGACCAGTGAGCCTGGGGACGGTGAAGGGTAGCGCCCGCCGAACATCACGACCGAGTCCGGCATGATCGCCGGATTGGGCTTGGGGCGGGCCTCCTGGGTGAGCCGAGGGCGGTCTTTGGAGCGGAGCACCGCCTGGTGGACGGTGGCGGCGGCGATGGGACGGCGTTCGGCGTCGTAGTCGGCGAGCATCTGCTCTCCGCCCCATCCATGGATGATCGCCGCGAGTCTCCACGCCAGGCTGTGGGCGTCCTGTATGCCGACGTTGGAGCCGAAGGCCCCGCTTGGCGGCATCACGTGCGCGGCGTCCCCTACGAGGAGACACCTTCCCGCGTGAAAGGTGCCCGCCGTGCGCCCGGCGGCCTCCCACGGGACCACGCCCAGGATCTTGACGTCGAGATCGTCACACCCGGCAGCCGCCCTGACGAGCTCCGTGCATCGCTCGTCGTCGAAGTCCGACATCGTGTTGTGTGACGGGCTGTACGGCACGTGCAAGAGCCAGCGCCGGGCGTTGTCGATCGGCAGCAGTGCCCCCCGGACCCGAGGGTTGATCGTGTAGCAGAGGACGAAGCGGCGGTCCCCCAGTTCGGCGCGTAGGTCGGCGTAAAAGTGGATGTTGGCGTAGTTCGCCAGCGATCCGACACCCTCGAATGGGATGCCGAGGGAGGTGCGGATCGGACTTGAGGCTCCGTCGGCGGCGACCAGGTAACGCGCCCGCACCTGCGAGGTCTGGTCAGGCCCGTGCAGGACGGCCTTGACCTCGTCGTCGGTGCACTGAATGTCGCTCACGCGCGTGCCGTAGGCGGTTTTGGCGCCGAGTTCCTCGGCCCGCGCCCGGAGAACGACCTCGAACTCGTCCTGATGGCACAGGCACCACGGCGTCGGGGTCAGCGCGCTGAAGTCGGCTCCGGGATCCATGTGGTAGGCCTGCTGGAGCCGGCCGAGCTCTTTGCCCACCAGGCTCTCCACCGCGAGAACACCGGCGTTGCCGGCGAGTGCCCTGGCCGACTCGGTGGCCCGCAGGCGGTCCTCGAGTCCGACGGAGCGCATGAGCTCCATCGTGCGCGGGTTGATGCCGCGTGCCCTCGGGTGGATGGAGGTGCCGCCGTGTTTCTCCACCATCAGGCAGTCGACCCCGTGCCAGGCGAGGAACACCGCCGTGGCGAGACCCGCGAGGCCCCCGCCGACGATGAGCACGTCTGTTGATTCATAGCCTTTCACTGAGAAACCCTCCGGTCAGACGGCCGAGCGCACATCGTCCTTCGCGGCGTAGGCGAGTTCGACGGCGTAGCTGCGCATCAGCGGATGGAAATGCCATAGGGGCTCGCCACCGGTGTTCTCCCCCAGAAGCTGGACCACACTGGCCTCGTGCAGCCGGTCCAGCAGGCGCTCGGTGTCGCGCACGCCTGCCATCAGTTCGCACGCCGCGTACGTGGTGGTGAACGTGTCGGCCCGCATGGTGCCGAGCTGCTGAAACGCGCTGATCTCCCGGCGGGTGAGCGACGCGAGGCCCGTCGCGAGGTCGCGGCGCATGTCCAGTCCGTCGGTGCACAGTTCGTTGAGGCGCTCGGCGTGGTCGGCCAGCCGGGCGAGCATTTGGCTGAGCGACCAGCTTCGCCTGGTGACCCGGGCGGCGCAGATGCGGATGGCCAGCGGCAGTCCACCGCAGATCTGCGAGATGGCGGCGGCCGCCTCCGGTTCCGCCGCCACTTTGCGCTTCCCCGCCAAAAGCGCGAGGAGTTGCGTCGCCTCGCCGGTGCCGAGGGGTGAGAGCCTCACCGTCTCGGCACCGGGGAGACCGCCGATGGCGCTCTGGCTCGTGATGATCGCGGCGCTTCGGATGCCGGCCGGGAGAAGTGGTTCGACCTGGTTGGCGCTCACGGCGTCGTCGATCAGGACCAGGAGTTTCCTGTCCGCCGCCCACGACCGGAAGAGGTGGCTGCGTTCCTCCAGGTTGGCGGGGATGGCAGTCGGTGGGAAGCCGACGGCCTGCAACATGCCGCCAAGCGCGTCCGAGGGGGAGATCGTGTGCCCGGCTCGCCGAAGCCGGACGTAGAGCTGCCCATCCGGATAGTGCGCGCGCAGTCCGTGGGCCGCGTGAACGGCGAGTGCGCTCTTCCCCACCCCCGTCATCCCGGTGATGACGATCTGTGAGGGGGGACGGCCGGTGTGGTCGTCACGCTGCGGGCCGAGCGCGGAGGTGATGTGGGCCAGCTCCCTCGTCCGGCAGATGAAATCGGGGATGTCCGCCGGCAGCTGGGCGGGTCTCACCCGGCTCTGGAGATGCACAGCGGAGGAGGGGCCCTGGGGGTGGAAGTCGATGGAGGCGTCGTTCTTCAGAATCGCTTCATGTAGCTTGCGGATTTTGGGAGAGGGGTCGATGCCGAGCTCTTCGATGAACAGCCGGTGGAGCCGCCGATAGACCTCCAGGGCTTCGCTGCGCCGCTCGCTGCGGTACAAAGCGATCATCAGCTGGGAGGCCAGGCCCTCGCGGTACGGCTCAGCGGCGGTGAGCATTCGCAGCTCACCTACGGCCTCCCGATGGAGTCCGATCGCGAGGCTCGCTTCAATGCGCATCTCCAACGTGCGCGCCCGCAGCTCCTCAAGGCCGGTGGCACGCGCCTGGAGTTGAGGTCCGAGCTCCAAGCCGGCCAGAGCCTGTCCCCGCCAGAGGCCGAGCGCCTCGGTCAAGCTGCTTCTCGCCTTGTCGTGCTCTCCCCGCGTCTGCTCGCGCTGCCCGCGGTTCATCGCGTCGGTGAACCGGTCGAGATCGAAAAACCCCGCCGCCAGTTGAAGCCGGTAGCCGGCGCTGTGGGTCTGCAGCGCGTGGGCGCCGTGGGAACAAGATGAGGAAAGGAGTTTGCGGAGCTGATAAATGTAGGTCTGCAAGGTGGTCGACGAGCTGACCGGCGGATTGTCGCCCCACAGTTCTTCCATCAGGGTGCGGGTCGCGACCACCTGGCCGTGATTGAGCAGCAGAAGGGATAGAACCCGGCTCGGTTTCGCCGCCGACAGAGCCAGTTTTCGATTATCGTCGTGGATTTCCAACGGGCCTAGGATTAGGAATCTCATGCGTCCGTCCCCCCCCGGGTGTCAAGACGATGTTCTCGATCAACCGCATGGATGTCAAGGAGATCGTTTTGCCGATTCCCCCGCGATCGGCTTATTCTTCAGACCCCTTACCGGGCGTCGTTAATTTTAGACTCTTTGTGCAGGAATTCGGTTGGAATATAAAGCGCGGATACGCATGTCATGGTGCTCTCGCTGAAGTAGGCCATGAACCCTTCGGCCGTCTGGGTGTCCCTGGACTCGGCCAGATAGGGGGCCATCCGCCTCTCGGCCTCACGAACCCCCTGCTGGGAGGACATGTGCCTGGCCACGTCCTCGACGGTTCCTCCTTCGTAGTGGATGACCCGGACGACGGTGTCGTCCTTGACGAAGAGCGCGGTGCCGAGCAGGATGCCGACCTGCCGGCCCTCCGCGTCGCGCAGGAACGGTGAACCGGGGCGTCGATAGTCCGCGAAGATCTCGGTGATCTCCCGCTCGCACCCGGGCTTGACCTTGTAGGTGATTGCCGCATAGGCCATGGCGTCTCCCCTGATTGAAAGCGTCCCGTGCGTGGAAACCCGGCTCGCGGCTAAAAGCCCGAGTCGATGGTGAGCGTGGCGCCGCTGATCGAACGCGAGAGGTCGGCGGCGAAGAACAGCGCCGCCGCGGTGACATCCGCCTCGCAGGTCAGGCGGCCGAGGCTCGTGAGCGAGGCCAGCCTGTCCCTGAAGGAGGCGGGGAGCCTCGGCCTGTCCTCTCTTTCGATCACCCCGGGTTCGAGGGTGTTGACCCTGATCCCGCGCCCGCCGACCTCCCTGGCCAGCGAGCGCGCGAGCCCGAGCAGCCCGGCTTTGGCCGCGGTGTAGCCGCTGCCGCCGGGAAGGCCCCGGGTGGCGACGGCGCCCCCGATGTTCACGACGGAGCCTCCGTCGGACAGCAGCGGCAGCAGGTCGCGCAGGACCAGGAACACCGACGTGAGATTGGAGTCCACTATCGCGTGCCAGGCGGCGAGATCGAGGTCGGCGACCGGCTTCAACCGGAACCCGCCGACGGAGTTGACGATGACATCCAATCCCGCAAGCCTTTCCTCGCAATGGCGCCGCAGTGCGGCGGTGTCCCGCTCCGAGGTGACGTCGGCACGCACGACCGAATGGCCGGGGCCGATTTCCGCGAGGGCCTTGGCGGTCGTCGCCGCTGATTCTCCGTCGTTGCGGTGGCAGGCTACTATCGTCGCGCCGGCCTCGGCGAAGGCGAAAGCGATGGCCCGGCCCGCGCCTCTGGTCCCCCCTGTGATCAGCGCGCGCTTCCCGTCGAGGCGAATGTCCACCGTTATCCCTTCCTGTGTTTACGGTGTGGGTTCGAAGCGTTGGCGCGCCTGCTAGAACTCCGCTGGAGAACCACTCAAGGACGTTAGGCCGCATTTCACTTTCGAGTGGCTTTCGATCGCCGCTCAAGCCCTGCTTGCCAGCGTCGAGTCGGTCGTGATGCCGTTGCACGCTAGGAGCACGCCGATGGCGGCCGATCAGGCACAAGCGGATATCGCATTTCCCTTCGAGGCACCTTCACTCTTCGAACCGCCACCGCAGTTCGCCCGATTGCGAGAGAACTGCCCGGTGACAGGAGTGCGCCTGCCGAGCGGCGACACCGCCTGGCTCGTCACCGGATATGCGCAGGTGCGGCAGGTGCTGGCCGATCCGCGCTTCAGCCGGGCGGCAGCGGCGGCACCGGGCGCGCCCCGGCTCGGGCCCGCCGCCCCGGAGCGCTCGGCGATCACCACGATGGACCCTCCCGATCACACCCGGCTGCGCCGTCTCATCGCGCCGGCCTTCAGCGCCAGGCGAATCGGGGCTTTGCAGCCGCACGTCGAGCGGTTGGTCGCCGGCGTGCTCGACGCGATGGCCGCCGCCGGGCCACCGTACGATCTCGTCGAGGGGCTCGCCCGCCCCCTGCCGGTCAAGGTGATCTGCAAGCTCCTCGGCGTCCCTCAGGCGGACCGGACGGTGTTCGAACGCTGGGTCGAGGCGGCGTTGAGCGTCACGCCGGGTAATCGCGCGAAGGTCGAGCAGGCCAGAGCGGAGCTGCGGAGTTACTTCCGCGAGCTGGTGGCGCGGAAGCGCGCCGAATCCGCCTCGGACGACGTGCTCGCCTACTTGATCAATGCGCACGACGAGGACGACCGGCTCAGTGAGGACGAACTCCTCGCCCTGGCCTCGACGCTGCTGACAGCCGGCTGCCAGACCGTCACCACCGCGCTGGCCAACGGCGCCGCCATCCTGCTGCGCCACCCGGGCCAGGTAGCGCTGATCCGGCGGCGGCCGCAGCTGCTGCCTGCCGCGATCGACGAGGTGCTGCGTTACACGCCGGGACCGGTCAGCGGCGGCACGATCAGGGTGGCCGTGCAGACGGTGGAGCTGGGCGGGGTCACCATCAGCCCCGGTGAGGCGGTCATCCCTTCGACCACGTCCGCCAACCGCGACGCCTCCGTCTTCCCGCAGGCGGACACCTTCGACGTGACCAGGCCCGGCAACCCCCATGTCGCCTTCGGCCCCGGCATCCACCACTGCCTGGGCCGCGGGCTCGCCCAGATGGAGCTGGTCACCGCGTTCGGCGGGTTGATCGAACGGTTTCCCGGACTACGCATCGCCGTACCCGAGGAGGAGCTGCGCTGGAGCAGCGGCGGCATCCTGCGCGCACTGACAGCTCTCCCCGTCGCGTGGGGGGAGATCGACGACAGAGGAGACGATAAGCATGCGGATGCGAAATAGCGCGGAGCCCCGCTACAGCCGGATCATGGGGCTGGGCGTCTACCGCCCGGCGCGGTCGGTGCCCAACTCGGAGATCGCCGAGGGGCTGGGGCTGACGGAGGAGTGGATCGAGCGTCGCTCCGGTGTGCGGTCCCGCCGCTACGCGGGGGCGGAGGAGACGCTGACCGCCATGTCGGTCGCCGCCGCGGAGAAGGCGCTCGCCCAGGCCGGGGTCGACGCCGACCGGATCGGGTTCGTGCTGGTCGCCACGACGACGCACCTGACCCAGATGCCCTCGCTCGCCAGTGAGGTCGCCCTGCGCGTCGGCGCGACCGAGGCAGGCGCGCTGGACATCCTGGCGGCCTGCGCCGGATTCTCCTACGGTCTCGCGATGGGCAGCGACATGGTGCGGGCCGGGACGGCCGACCACGTCCTGATCGTCGCGGCGGAGCGGGTCACCGACATCCTCGATCACAGCGACCCCTCAACCGCGTTCCTCTTCGCCGACGGCGCGGGGGCGGTCGTGGTGGGGCCGTCGGCGACGCCGGGCATCGGTCCCGTGATCTGGGGCTCCGACGCCGGCCGCGCGGACGCGGTCGGCATGACCGGGTTCTGGCACCCCAGCCTCCGCACCGACCCGGAAACCCCCTGGCCGGTCCTCGGGATGATCGGGTGGAAGGTCTACCGGTGGGCCGTCGAGAACCTCGCCACCGCCGGTTCGCGGGCGCTTGAGGCGGCGGGTGTCACCGTGAACGAACTCTCGGCCTTCATCCCGCACCAGGCCAACCGGTTGATCACCGAGGAGATGGCGGCCAGGCTCAAGCTGCCGCCCGGGGTCGTGGTCGCCCAGGACGTCCGCGAGAGCGGAAACACCTCGTCGGCGTCCATCCCCCTCGCCATGGACACCCTGCTGAGCAAGGGCGAGGTGGTGTCCGGGGAGCTGGCGCTGCTGATCGGATTCGGCTCGGGCGTCGTCTATGCCAGCCAGGTGGTGCGGCTGCCGTGACCAGGACGTTTCCGTTTCCCGCCGAGGATCCGGTGGAGCCGCCCGCGGAGTTTCTGGACCTCGCCTCGACGCAGCCGGTGAGCCTGGTCGTCCTTCCCACGGGGGACACCGCCTGGCTGGTCACCGGCTACGCGGAGGTGCGCGCCGCGCTGTCGGACCGCAGGCTCAGCCGGCGGCTGGCGAACGCTCCGGAGGCGCCGCGGCTCCGGCCGGCCAGACCCGACTCCGGCACCTCGCTGTTCTCCCTGGATCCTCCCGCCCACACCCGGTTGCGGCGGCTGGTGGCCAAGGCCTTCACCGCACGCCATATGGAGCTGCTGAGGCCACGCGTGGAGAGCGTGACCGAGGGACTGCTCGACGGGATCGAACAGGCCGGTCCGCCCGCGGACCTCGTGGCGGGACTGACCCAGCCGCTCCCCATGGTCATCATCTGCGACCTGCTGGGTGTGCCGTACAAGGACCGGGCGCTGTTCCGGAGCTGGACCGAGCGCATCCTCACGCTGACCGCCCACAGCCGGGAGCAGGCCCGGCAGGCCAGTATCGA
Organism: Sinosporangium siamense; assembly: GCF_016863435.1. Taxonomy (GTDB): domain Bacteria; phylum Actinomycetota; class Actinomycetes; order Streptosporangiales; family Streptosporangiaceae; genus Sinosporangium; species Sinosporangium siamense. The sequence goes on along the minus strand of NZ_BOOW01000032.1, from coordinate 157,496 downwards.
CCTCAGCGCCTACCTCGCCGACCTGGTCGCGCGTAAGCGTGTCGCGCCGGCCGACGACCTGCTCAGTGCGTTGATCAAGGTTCAGGAGCGGGACGACGCGCTGAGCGACGCGGAGCTGATCACCTTCGGCAACACGCTCCTCACCGCGGGCCACCACACCACCGCGGGCCAGATGGCGGCGAGCCTGCTCACGCTGCTGCGGCATCCGAGCCAGGCCCGGGCGCTGCGCGAACACCCCGAACGGATCGGCGTCTCGGTCGAGGAACTGCTGCGCTATGCCGTACCCGCGGTCAACGGGGGCCTGATGCGCATCGCGACGGAGGATCTCGACCTCGGCGGTGTGCGGATCCGGGCGGGAGAGGGCGTGCTCCCGGCCATCGTGGCGGCCAACCGCGACAGCCGTGTCTATGAGTCCCCCGGCACTCTGCGGCTGGACCGGGAGTGCCCCGGCAGCCCGCATCTCACCTTCGGGCACGGAATCCACTACTGCCTGGGGGCGCCGCTCGCGCGCCTGGAACTCGGCGTGGCCGTCGGCGCCGTCCTGCGCCGGCTGCCCGGCCTGCGTCTCGCGGTCCCTGAGTCGGACCTGACGTGGGCCGACGGCCACACCCACCGCACGCTGGACGCGCTTCCGGTCGTCTGGGATCGGCGATGAGCACGCGTACGGTTGCCGAGCCCGATTCACCGGGTGAGAAGACGTTCTTCGGCTACCCGCGCTGGTTCGCCACGCTCTTCCTCACCGACATGTGGGAGCGTTTCAGCTTCTACGGCATGCAGGCGCTGCTCGCGCTCTATGCGGCGTCGCCCCGCTCCGAGGGCGGGCTCGGCCTGGACACCGGTACGGCGGGAGCGCTCTTCGGCATCTATATGGCGGTCGCCTTCGTCCTCCCGCTGCCCGGCGGATGGCTCGGCGACAGGGTCCTCGGCGCCCAGCGGGCGACGCTCTGGGGTGCCGTCGTCATCGCGCTCGGGCATTACTGCCTGATGGTGCCGTTCGATGCGGTGTCCTATCTCGGCCTGCTTCTCGTCGCCGCCGGGACCGGGCTGCTGAAGCCCAACATGGCGGCGGTCCTCGGCCGTTTCTACGGTCCGGGAGAGGATGCCCGCCGGGAGTCGGCCTTCTCCATCTTCTATATGAGTGTGCAGGTCAGCGCGCTGATCGCGCCGTTGGTCACGGGATTTCTGGGCGAGCGGGTCCACTGGCACGCCGGGTTCGGCGCCGCGGCGTTCGGCATGACCGCCGGCGTGCTGCAATATGTGCTCGGCCGGCGTCGCTTCGGCGAGCTCGGCCGCCTCCCCGAGGCCCCCGCTCCCCCGCACCTCGTGCGCTCCTTGCGCCGCCGGGCCGTCGTGGTGGCGGCGGTGGCGGGGTCCCTGCTCACCGTGGACGTCATGGCCGGGTGGTTCACGATCGAGCATGTTCTGGCGGTCGTGGGCCTCACCGTGATCGTCGTGCCGATCCTCTATTTCCGGTCAGTGCTGCGGCAGAAAGGCCTGACCGCTGCGGACCTGACCCGGCTGCGGGCGTATCGCTGGCTGTTTGCCGCCTCTGCCCTCTTTTGGATGTGCTTCGCGCAGTCGGGTGCGGTCTTCAGCTTCTTCGCCGAACGTTACACCGACCGCGATCTCCTTGGAATGATCATCCCGGCGAGTTGGTTCCAATCGTTGAGCCCGCTGTTCATCCTGGCGCTCGCACCGGGTGCGGCGTGGCTGTGGTTGCGGGCAGGAGACCGTTTGGACGTCCCGCGGAAATACGCGCTCGGGCTGGCGGCGATGGGCGCGTCTCTGACGGTCATGGCGGTGGCCTCGGCCAACTCACCGCCGGTCTCGCCGCTCTGGCTGGTCCTCGCGTTCTTCCTGCTGGCCTGCGGCGAGGTCGTCCTCGGCCCGGTGGGATTGAGTGCGAGCGCGCAGATCGCTCCGGAACGGGCAGCCGGCCGCATGATGGGCTTGTTCTGGCTTTCTGCCGCCCTAGGTGCCGCGCTCGGCGCGCAGTTCGCCCGACTTTGGCCGATAGTTCCGGGGCCCGCCTTCTTTGGCTTCCTCCTGGTGCCGGCCTTTCTCGCCGCTGTATGCCTCGTTGTCGGAGGCGACCGTCTCCGACGATCACTCACCTCCTGACATCGCTGGAGACTCCCATGTTCGACAGCCCCGCCGAGTTGCCCGCGGAGACAGGCGGTGGAGCCGCGCTGACGCTGCAGCGGGCCTCTCGGGTCGAGATCGTCATCCCGGTCTACAACGAAGAACGGGCATTGGCCGGATGTATCCGTACCCTTCATGCCTATCTCGCGGCCACCCTGCCCTACGAATGGAACCTCGCGGTCGTCGACAACGCGAGCACCGACCGCACCTGCGACGTGGCGCGTGAACTCGCCGCCGAGCTACCCGGCCTGCGCGTCGTACGACTGGAGGAGAAAGGCCGCGGCAGAGCCCTGCGCACCGCGTGGTCGTCCAGCGACGCCGAGATCGTCGCCTACATGGACGTCGATCTGTCGACGGGCCTGGACGCCATACTCCCGATGCTCGCCCCTCTCATCAGCGATCACTCCGACATCGCGATCGGCTCGCGTCTCGCGTCCGGATCCCGCACGATCCGCGGTTTCAAGCGCGAGTTCATCTCCCGCGGCTACAACATGCTCGTACGGTTGGTCCACGGTGTGCCCCACACCGATATGCAGTGCGGATTCAAGGCGGCACGGCGCGAGTCCATCGCGACGCTGCTGGAGCGCGTCGAGGACGACGGGTGGTTCTTCGACACCGAGTTGCTGCTGCTCGCCCATCACAACGGACTGCGGCTTTACGAGGTGCCCGTCGACTGGGTGGAGGACGTCGACAGCCGGGTCGCCATCGCGGGTACGGCATGGGCCGACATCAAGGGCCTCGTCCGGGTGGCCCGCGCCCGGCTCAACCGCACGGCGGACATCCCGGTGCGCCGGCGCGCAGACCCAGCGCCATTCCACCCCGACGCGCGCACGGGGAACGGCAACCGGGTCGAACGCATCTGGCAGGTGCTGCTTTTCTGCGCGGTGGGGGCGGTCTCCACCGTCGCTCACGGTCTTCTCTACATGATGCTGCGGGAATGGTGGCCGGTGATGGGGGCCAATCTGGCGGCCCTGATTCTGTGCACCCTGCTGAACACCGAGGCGAACAGGCGTCTCACCTTCCGCCGATCGGCGGGGGCCCATAAGAAGTTGCAGGCCCACCTCAAGGGTCTAGGGGTTTTCACGCTCTATTTCCTGTTCACCTCGCTGTGCACCCTGCTGTGGCAGCGCATGAATCCCGGCGCCGGGCTTGTCTACGAAACACTCGTGCTTCTCACCTCGGCCTTGGTGGGCACGGTGGCGAGATTCCTCCTCATGCGCGACTGGGTCTTCGCCGGGAAACGCGCCGGCCGGAAGAGCGGCGCTCAGCGGTAAAAGTCCGGAGCGGTGCGCAGTCCGGCCCACTGCGCACCGTCGTGCCCGCAGACGACAAGCGCGTTCTCCCGCCGCGCGATATCCGTCAGCCGGGCCGTCGACGATCTGGTCGCGGCTGCGTCCATGTCGAAGGGGAAGATCGGCCGCCGTTCGGGATTGAGCGCGATCTCCATCGGTATGGCGTCGCCGGCGAGGAGCACAGGCCCGGTCTCGGGAAGCCGGACCAGGACCGACTGGTGGCCGGGCACATGGCCGCCGGAGGCGATCAGCTCGATCCCGGGCCGGAATTCGGTGTCCCCCTCGACGGGCAGGTAGCGGTCGGCCGGCAGGTCCCATTGCGCACGGCACTCCGCGATCCGGGGCGGAGCGTCGTCGCGGACCAGGTCGAGGTGGGTTCGCTGAACGACGAACCGGGCGGAGGTGAAGGCCCGGTGGCTGCCGCAGTGATCGGGGTCGAGATGCGTGCAGATCACATATCTGACATCCTCCGGCGCGACCTTGAGCGCGGCCAGTTGAGGCAGCAGATGCTGCTCGGGCGCGACGACGATGCCCCCCTGCGCGCCGGGGGCGCACCCCGAGTCCACGAGCATGTCGCCGTCGTCGGTGCGGATCAGGTAGACCGGGACGGGGGCGCGGATCGCGGCGATCGTTCCGGTGCTGAGCAGATAGAGCTTCATGTGAGACCTCATCGGGGTTTGGCCAGCCACTGTTCGGGATCCGGAGTGGTCGCGTAATCGACCATCCGCCAGGCCTCGGAGATCAGCCGCTCGGCTGCCCTGCCATGCCGCACGGCATGAGCCTCCAAGGCGTGGTGGGGACGCCTGCCGTGCACCACGCCGGCCAGCTCATCGGCGAGGTGGACCGCCTCCTCGATCGCGGCGTTCAGGCACTGCACCGGCAGCGGCAGCCGGCGGCGCGCCGCACCGAGGGTGAGGACCCTGCCGCGGCGCGCCGCCGGCGCCCGGCCCGACCCGGGGCGTGTTCGCCATAGGTCGCCGACCTCGGACAACGTCGCGGGGAGGCCGGTGATGCGGCGCACGAACGCCTCGAACTCCCCCGCGTCGCGGGGTGGCCGAGCCTGGTCGGCGGCGACCGAGAAGAGCCGGTGACCACCGGTGGGGAGAGGCAGCAGGCCCAGGTTGGCATGGGGGCCGTGGAAGATGTGCTCCTCCTCAGGACCCAGGCCGGGCACCCCGGTGACCACGGCGTTCACCCCCAGCCAGCGCACCGGGCGGGGGTGCGAAGGCATCCAGTCGAGCCCCATGGCGCGGGTCAGGGTGTCGTCGGTGCCTGTGCAGACGACCACCCACCGGGCGCGACGGATGTCGGCGCGGCCGGATCGCGGCTCGGTTGAGTGAGCCCCGTTTGAGTCACCCAAGGTTGGATGGTCCCGGGAGTGAACCCGCACTTGGACGTGCCCGTCCCCGTGGAGGCCGCCCACCTGGTGGACGCCGACCACGTCGGCGCCTGTCTCGACGGCTGCGCCATACCGCAGTGCGGCGGCCGAAAGGAGCTGCGTCATGCCGTCGTGGCCGACGACGAGGGAGGGGGCGGAGAGCGGGCGGGTCTCGGTGTGCCGGGAGACGTGGAAGACCCGCCGGCGCAGGGGGGCGCTCGAAGGTATGGCCGCGACATCGACGCCGACGGTCGTGAGGGCGGCAGCGGAGGCCGCCTGCACTACCAGGCAGTGAGCGCCGGCCGGTGGGTGCTCGCCGCGCTCCACGACCAGGCAGGAGACGCCGTGGCGGGCGAGCCCGGCGGCCACGGTCAGGCCGGCGGGCCCCGCTCCCACGACGAGCACGTCATACATTTCACCGGCCCGGGTGCGCTGAGTTTTCATATGAACCGCCTGAGGGAACCGGAAAACAGCAGAAACAGCTCGTATAGTATTTCCGAACCCTCGAATTCGGACAGGCTTTTCCGGTCCAGCGTTTCTCAAGGCGTTCTTGAGGTCTCCCGGGCAGGCTCCGACATAAGCGAGTTCGAGCCTGTGGAGACGATATGCATAGAACTCTGATCGTCGCACGATTGAATCCCGAGGACGCGCCTGCGGTCGCCGACATTTTCGCGGAGTCCGATAAGACCGAGCTGCCGAAGATGATCGGTGTGACCAGGCGGACGCTCTTTCTCTTCCACGGCCTTTACTTTCACCTGGTGGAGGCAGAGGAGGAGATCACACCACGTCTGTATTCCGCGCGCGACCACGAACTCTATGACGACATCAACAGGAAACTCGCGCGCTACATGACCCCCTACGACCCGCAGTGGCGCGAGCCGAAGGACTCGATGGCCACTCCCTTCTACACCTGGCAGCCCGAGTAGGAGAGCAGCCGCATGTCACAGCACCCGATCACCCCTTCCGGTCCGATCAAGAAGATCTCGTTCGCCTCCGTTCGGTCCAACCGGAAGCGGGGTGGTGACATCCGGGTCGTGCTGAGCCCGAATACGGTGGAGGCGACCTCCGGGTTCGGCGGGGTGGGAACGCTCGCTCCAGGGGAGCGGGTGATCGAGCACTACCACCCCTACTCGGAGGAGTTCGTCTACGTCATCGAGGGCGAGTTGACGCTGAACGTCGCCGGCCGGGAAACGGTCATCGGCGGTGGGGAGGCGTGCATGATTCCCAAGGGCGCCGCCCACCGGTTGGTCAACAACGGCGACGTGCCCGTCCGCGTCGTGTTCCACAGCAGCCCCCTCGCCCCCCTGCCCGAGCTCGGCCACGTCGACCTGGAGACGCCGCTGACCGACGAGGCCGACCCGCAGGTGGGGGGTGCGCCATGAGCGGAAGGCGGGCGCGGATACCCGTCGTCACGGGGATGGGGGTGGTGGCACCCGGCGGACTCGGAATCGGTCCCTTCTGGGATCTCATGTCCAACGGCCGCACCGCCACCCGGCGCGTGACGCTGTTCGATCCCGAGGGGTTCCGCTGCCAGGTGGCGGCGGAGTGCGACTTCGACCCGGTCGCTCTCGGGCTCACGCCGCAAGAGGTGCGGCGCATGGACCGGGTGGCGCAGATGGCCGTGGTCGCCTCCCGGGAGGCCCTCGCCGACAGCGGGCTGGTCCTGGACGACGTGCCCCCCGACCGCGTCGCGGTCGCGATCGGCAACGCCGTCGGAAACACGATCATGATGGAGCAGGAGTACGCCGTGGTGAGCGACGGCGGCCGCAAGTGGCTGACCGACTGGGAATACGCGGTGCCGTACAGCTACAACTACATGGTCCCGAGCTCGCTGGCCGCCGAGATCGCGGTCGGCGTGGGGGCGGAGGGACCGGTGTCGGTCGTCTCCACAGGGTGCACGTCGGGGCTGGACGCGGTGGGATACGCGGCCAGGCTCATCGAGGAGGGCTCCGCCGACGTGGTGGTCTGCGGAGCCGCCGACGCGCCCATCTCGCCGATCACCATGGCCTGCTTCGACGCGCTCCGCGCCACGACGCCGAACAACAGCGATCCCGGGCACGCCTGCCGCCCCTTCGACCGTCAGCGGGACGGCATCGTCCTCGGCGAGGGGGCGGCGGTCTTCGTGATGGAGGAGCGGGAGCACGCGCGGCGCCGCATGGCCGCGGAACGGGCGGTGCTCCTCGGCTACGCCGGCCGGGCCAACGCCTATCACATGACCGGGTTGAAGGAGGACGGCAGGGAGCTGTCCGTCGCCATCGACACCGCCCTGGCCGACGCCGGGGTCGATGTCTCTCAGGTCGACTACATCAACGCGCACGGCTCCGGCACCCGCCAGAACGACCGGCACGAGACCGCCGCGGTGAAGCGCAGTTTCCGGCATCGTGCCCGTGAGGTGCCGATGAGCTCGGTGAAGTCCATGATCGGGCATTCGCTGGGCGCGATCGGCGCGATCGAGGTGGCCGCGAGCATCCTCGCCATCGAGCACGACCTGGTGCCGCCGACAGCCAACCTTGAGCACGCCGACCCCGAATGCGATCTGGACTACGTGCCGAACACGGCCAGGGAGACGCCTGTGGACGTGGTCCTCAGCGTCGGCAGCGGGTTCGGCGGGTTCCAGACCGCGGTGGTGCTTGGGGCCGGCGAGGCGGTGCCGGCATGAGCCGCGTGGTGGTGACCGGCCTCGGTGTGCTCGCGCCGAACGGAAACGGCACCGACGACTACTGGTCGAACACCCTCGCCGGCAAGAGCGGGATCGCGCCGATCTCGCTCTACGACGCCTCCCGCTATCCCTGCACGCTCGCCGGTGAGGTGCCCGGCTTCGACGCCGAGGTCCGCGTTCCCGGGAAACTGCGCGCGCAGACCGACCACATGACCCATCTGGCCCTGGCCGCCACCGAGGCCGCGCTCGCCGACGCCCAGGCCGATCCGGCGGCGTTCGGGGAATACGAGATGGGGGTTGTCACGGCCAACTCCTCAGGCGGGACCGTCTTCGGGCAGCGTGAGCTGGAGAAGTTGTGGAGCAAGGGGCCCGAGCACGTGGGCGCCTACATGGCCGTGGCGTGGTTCTACGCGGCCACCACGGGCCAGATCTCCATCCGGCACAAGATGCGCGGCCCGTGCGGTGTGCTGGTGGCCGAGCAGGCGGGCGGGCTGGACGCGATCGGGCACGCGGTGCGCCAAGTGCGGCGTGAGGGGCTGCGCCTGATCGTGACCGGCGGCACGGACGCGTCGTTGTCGCCCGCCGGGCTCACCGCGCAGCTCACCACGGGCCTGCTGAGCCATCGGAGCGATCCGCACCGCGCTTACCTGCCGTTCGACCGGGCCGCCGCCGGATATGTTCCGGGCCAGGGCGGAGCCGTCCTTCTCCTGGAGGACTACGGGTCGGCGGTGAAGCGGGGCGCGCCGAGGCTCTACGGCGAGATCGCCGGCTACGCCGCCGGCTTCGACCCCGGCTCGCGACACGTCCTGCCGCGTGTCATCGTCAAGGCCCTCACCGCCGCCGGAGCCGGGCCGGACGACGTCGACGTGGTGTTCGCCGACGCGCTCGGCGACTTCGCCGCCGACCGGCAGGAGGCACGGGCGTTGCGCGAGCTGTTCGGGCCGCGCGGCGTGCCGGTGACGGCGCCCAAGACGATGACGGGCCGGCTCTACGCGGGTGGAGGCCCGCTCGACGTCGCCTCCGCGCTGCTGGCCATTCGCGACCAGGTGATCCCGCCGACGGTCAACGTGGCCGACCCCGTTCCCGGCGACGAGCTCGATCTCGTGCTCGGCGAACCCAGGCCGGCGCCCGTGCGCACCGCGCTCGTCGTGGCGCGCGGATTCGGAGGTTTCTGCACGGCGATCGTCGTCCGCGCCCTGCCGTAACGCCATCCCCTAAAACGCACCGCCACAACGCACACCATCCGAAATCTCATCGAAAGGCGATCCCATGAGCACGTTCACCCTGGAGAACCTCAAAGAGATCATGCAGAGCTGCGCCGACCAGGACAGCAACCCCGTCGACCTGTCGCGGAACTTCCTCGACGTGCCGTTCAAGGAACTCGACTTCGACTCCCTGGCCGTCCTGGAGATCGCCACTCGGGTGCAGCAGGAGATCGGCGTGCGCATCTCGGACGACGCGGTGGCCGAGATGACCACGCCCCAGGCCGTGCTGGACTACGTGAACCGCGAGTCGGTGGCCTGAGTGGCCGGCCGTACCGATAACTCGGTGGTCATCGAGGCGCCTCTCGAAGCCGTCTGGGGGATCACCAACGACATCGAGAGCTGGCCCCGGCTGTTCACTGAGTACGCCGCGGCCGAGGTGCTCAAGCGCGAGGGATCCGTCGTGCGATTCCGGCTGACCACGCATCCGGATGAAGAGGGCAGGGTGTGGAGCTGGGTCTCTGAGCGCACCCTCGACCCCGCGGCCGGTGTCGTGACAGCCAGGCGCATAGAGACCGGGCCCTTTCTTGAGTACATGAACCTCAGGTGGGAGTACGAGGAGGTTCCCGATGGCACTCGCCTGCGCTGGATTCAGGAGTTCCAGGTGCGCCCCGACGCGCCCGTGGACGATCACGGTGCCGAGGATCACCTGAACGAGCAGACGCAGAAGGAGATGATCCACATCAAGGCGGTCATCGAAAAACGGTAGGAGTGTCCCGCCCCTCCCGCGGCGCGGTGGGAGGGGCGGGCTCCGGAGGGGGAGGACAAATTGATCACGGTGTTGGTGCCCCTGGCCCTGCTCTGCTCGGGGCTCGCGGCGGGCGGACTGGTGATATCCGCGCTCGGCGGGGCGCCGCTCCTGCTCGCGCTGTCGACCGAGAACTATGTGCCGGTACACCAGTTTCTCGTTCGGCGTTTCGATCCGTTTATGCCGCTCTGCCTGTGCGGTGCCCTGGTCGTGGACGTCGTGCTCGCCGTCGTGACGCCCTCGCTCACGGCATCGATACTTTTCGGCTCGGCGGTCGCCGTTTACCTGGCGACCGTGGCGGTCTCCCTGCTGCGGAACGTCCCGATCAACAAGTGGGTCTACAGCCTGGACCCACACAATCTGCCCGAAGACTGGGAGCGACTGGACCCCCGGGTCCGGTGGCGCAACTGGAATCTGGTGCGTACGTCGCTGGCGGCCACCGGCCTGCTCCTCAACGCGACCGCGGTCGGATTCCTGCTGTAGGCCAAGGAGGCCGTGGGATGACATCGGGACGCCGGGGAACCCGGAGATTCTTCGTGCACGTCACGTCGCGGGCGTGGAGGTCACTCGCATGGATGGCCGTCTGGGGCTATCCCTGCCTCCCGCCCGACGTGGCCCAGTGGCTTTGCCAAGAGGAATTGGCGGCCGAGGAACGCCGCCAGGCCGACGCGCTCGACCGGCCGGAGTCGCGGCAGATGCCGGAGCGCGGCTGACCTCTCCGTCGAAGGTCAGCCGCAAAGGCAGGCCGGCGCAGACAACGTCTGCGCCGGCCTGCCGGGCTTCACCGGGCGCCGAACCAGTCGCCCCACCTCATGGCGAGGAACAGGTCTCCGCCGACCGTCAGCCGCCCCGATATGAAGGCGTCGGGGCCGCTGAGCTCGCCGGTCGCGAGGGCGACGAAGTCGTCCAGCGACAACGAGAGCGTGACACCCGGCTCTTGCTCCGGCTCGGCCGTCACACGGCACTGTTCGTCTTCGACGATCACGAACCGGGAGACCTCCCCCTCCGGGGTCGCTATCAAGAACCTGAACACCCCGCGCTCGCCCCGGAAACGTTCCGGCTCGGCGCCTTCACGCAGACGGACGAAGACCTCGTCGATCAACATCCGCGGGTCGGAGATCTCCCTGAGATCCGCCTGACTCCGATCGCCGTCGCTCATGCGTCCTCCTTCACCGTAGGTCAACCACATCGTGGTGGCGCGTGCTCAAGGACCTCTCGACCCACGCTGGTGGTCTCCTCGAGCCGTTTTCGAGCCTCCGTTGAGGGTTCGGCCCCACGTTGGCGAAACGCATCCCGTGTCGGAACCGGCCCGCGCCGTTTCCCGGCCGGCGGCACATGACACGCCCACGTCAGAGCGAGCCGTCTCAGCACGAGCCGCGTGAGTACGAGAGAGAGGACCGGCCATGAGCGCGACCATGGACACCAGTGCGGCGCTCGCCCTCCCGCCTCCGGAAACACCTGAGGAGAGCCGGAAAGGCCACCGCCTTCACACCGTCGCGGTGGCCGCCATGACGGTGCTCGCCGCCGTGACCTATCTCTGGGGCATCGAGCGACGGCCGAGTGGAATCCAGGCCTACTACGCGGCAGCCGTGCGGACCATGTCGGAGAGCTGGTCCGCCTTCTGGTGGGGAGGGTTTGACCCGGCCGGATTTCTCAGCGTGGACAAGGTTCCGGGCGGGCTGTGGCCGCAGGCGTTGTCGGTGCGGCTGTTCGGTTACAGCGACATGGCGCAGCTCCTGCCTCAGGCGCTGGTGATGGCCGGGTGTGTGCCGCTGCTCTATGCGGCGGTCCGGCGGTGGGCGGGCCCCGCCGCGGGGCTCGCGGGCGCTGCGGTGCTGGTCACGACACCCGTGTGGACGGTCATCGCGAGGATCAACGCCCCCGATGTCTACCTCATGTTCTGCCTGTTGGCGGTGGTCTATTGCGCGACGCGGGGGCTCAAGGAGGGCAGGGCCGGAAGCATGGCCTGGGCCGGGTTGTGGCTCGCCTTGGGGTTCCAGGCGAAGATGCTTCAGGCGGTCATCCTGTGGGGTGTGGTGGCGGCGGTCTACCTGTGCTGCGCGCCGCCGCCGTGGCGTCGCCGTACTCTGCATGTCGCCGCCTCTTCCGCGCTCGCCCTGGCCGTCTCCCTGTTCTGGCCGCTGACCGCCGCGCTGATGCCCGCGGCGGCGCGGCCTTACATGGACGGGAGCGCCGGCGACTCCGTCTGGGAGATGCTCTTCCTCTACAACGGCCTGAGCCGGGTCCTCGACGCCGGGCAGGAGGGCCTCGGTCCCGCGCCGTTGACCGCGGGTGGCGCGGCCGGGCCGCTGCGGCTCCTCGGCCCCGAGCACGCGGCCCAGATCGGCTGGCTCCTGCCCGCCGCGCTCATCTCCCTGGCCGTGGCGCTTCTCTCGGCGCGGCGTGCGCCACGCACCGACCTCCTCAGATCCGGCTGGCTGCTCTGGGGCGGCTGGCTCCTCGCCTACGGCCTCGCCACCAGCTTCGCCGAGGGTGTCCATCCCTATTACACGAGCTCTTTCGCGCCGGCGGTGGCGGCACTGGCCGGTGCGGGTGCGGTGGCCGCCGCGCGCCTCTGGAACGGCCCCTGGCCGGGTCCTGTGCTGCTTCCCCTGCTGATCGTGGTCACGACGGTGTGGGCGGTGGTCATCCTCGGCGACGTGCCGTACGCGCCGCCGTGGTCGGCCACGGCGGTCGCCGCGGCGGGGGGTGTCGCGCTGTTCCTGCTGGTGGTCTCGAAGATCAGCGAGTTCGGCGGCAGGCCGGTCGGTCTGCTCGGAGCGGGGGTCGCCGCGGCGGGAGCGCTCCTCGGCCCCGCGGTCTGGTCGGCCGCCACCCTCGACCGCCCCACCTCGACGGTGGGGGCCTTCTTCGCGATGATCGAACCGGTCGCGGGCCCGTCGGACTACGAGGCGAAGGCCGCCGCGATGCTCAAAGTGCGGCGGCCCCTGCGCGCGGAGGAGCTGAAAGCGGCCGAGGCGGCGCTGATTTCCGCCATCCCCCACGCCGACCAGGGCCTTCACAACTATCTGCGCCGGCGTCAAGGGCAGGCGCGTTACCTGATGGCCACGACCGGGGCCGAGCTGGCGGCGCCGTACATCGCGCGGTTCGGGAGCGCGGTGCTGCCCATGGGCGGCTTCACCGGCGGCGGCCCCCGGCCCTCGGCGCAGGAACTCGCCTCCCTGGTGGAGCAGGGGCAGGTGCGCTATGTCCTCACAGGCGGCTATGGGGTGCAGAACCGCGCCAACCGCGACCGGACCTCGTGGGTCCACACGTCCTGCCGGCCTGTCGCCCCCTCCGCATATGGCGCTCGACGCGTGCAGCGGGCGCCTGTCCTCTACGACTGCAAGGAGAGTCATGAGCTTGGTCGTTGAGCCGGCACAGTCACCTGTGAGGGCGGCCGAAACCCTTCCTGCATGGCGCCGGACACAGATCGCGCTGGCGGTCGTTACCTTATCGGCCTTCGCGCTTTATGCCTTTGGGCTGCCCGCCAATGTAGTCAACACTTATTACGCGGCGGCGGCGATAAGCATGACGGAGAGCTGGAGTAATTTCCTCTTCGGCGCCTTCGATCCGAGTGGCTTCATCACCATCGACAAACCACCGGGCGGGATATGGCCACAGGCTCTCTCGGTCATGCTGTTCGGCCCGCACACGTGGGCGCTTCTCCTTCCGCAGGTGCTGGCGGCCACCGCCACCGTGCCGCTGCTGTTCGCCGTCGTCCGGCGCTTCGCGGGTGATTCGGCCGGGCTCATCGCCGCCGCGGTCATGGCGGGCACACCCTCCGTCGTGGTGTCCACGCGCCTCAATCTGCCCGACGCCTTCCTGGTGCTCACCCTGGTGGCCGCGGCGTGGACCGCTACGCGCATGCGCCGCGACGACAGATGGCGGTGGCCGCTGCTCACCGGGCTCCTGGTCGGATATGCGTTCAACATCAAACTCGTCCAGGGCCTTGTGGTGCTGGCGCCGCTGCTCGCCGTGCATCTCGCGTTCGGGAGCGGGACGTTGCGGCGGCGGCTGGTCAAGGTCACCGCGACCGGAGCCATGGCGCTGGCCGTGTCCTCGGCCTGGCTGGTGCTCGTGGCGTTCGTGTCCGGCCGGCCGTACATCGACGGGAGCACCGGTGACTCCGGCTTCGAGATGGCCTTCGTCTACAACCTGTGGGGCCGCGTCAGCGAGGTCGCCCACGGCGTCTTTCCCCCGGTGCTGCCGGACGGCATGCCGGTCCCGCTCGACCACGGGGGGCCGGCCGGGGTGGCCAGGCTCTTCAACGCGGAGGTGGGGGACCAGGTCTCGTGGCTTCTGCCGTTCGCTCTGATCGGTCTTTTGGCAGGGGTGATCGCGGCCTGGCGGCGGCGGTCTCGCGCGGACGCGCCCGGCACCCACACCACAGACGCCGACGCCTTGAAGGCCGGATGGCTGCTGTGGGGTGGGTGGCTGGTTGTGTACGGCGCAGCCGTGAGCTCGGCGCAGAGCATCCACCCCTACTACACCTCGGTCCTCGGCCCGGCCGTCGGCGCGCTCGCCGGAGGCGGTGCGGTCGCCATGCGGGGGGCGTGGCGCTCCCGCGCCCCCCTGGGGTGGACGCTGCCGGCGGCGGTCGCCGCGACGGGGGCGCTCGCCGCCGTTCTCGTGGGGAGGGCGGGCTCGTTCCTCCCCGGCCTGGCCGCCGTGCCCGTCGTGGGGGCGGTGGTCTACTGTGCCGCCCTGCTCGCGGGGAGGTACACCGGCAGGGGAAGGGGTGTGCGCCGTGTGGTGATGGGGACCGGGGCGGTGCTGACGCTCGCGCCTTTGGCGCTGTGGTCCCTGTCCGCGCTCTACACGCCGCCCAACGCGCTGGCCGCCTTCTTCATGACCTTCGACCCCGCGGCGGGCCCGCCGCCCGCGCGTGAGGAACGTGCCGAACCGGATCGCACTCAGGAGCCGGAAGGCCTGCCCGCGACCGTGGACCAGTGGATGACCGTGGGGGCCGATCCGAAACTCGTGGCCTACATCAAAGAGAGGTCGTCGGGCGAGGAATACGACCTGGCCACGACGGCCACCACCGCGGCGGCGCCGTACATCTGGACACATCGCATGCGGGTCATCCCCATGGGTGGTTTCGCGGGCACCGCACCCGCCCTCACCGCCGACGGACTGGCCGAACTGGTCGGCGCGGGCAGGCTCCGCTTCGTCTTGATCGGTGGTTTCGCCTACAACAGCGACACCGCCTTGGAACGCAAGGCGTGGGTGGTGGCCAATTGCCGGCGAATTCCGGCGGCGCAATATACCGATAATGCCCTGACCGCACGCTCTTCCGCCCTGTTCGACTGCCGGTGAACCTCCCCGGGTATGGGGGCAGAATACGTACATGGGCGAACCGCTCCCCTCCCAATCCGCGCCAGGTTGCGTAGTTCCTGTCGGCCAGGAGGGGACGCGCGAAGAGATTCCTCCAACCTATGGTCACGCTATGCCCATTCGAGCTCTCCGAGCGCTACTGGAGCGCGTCCCGCCTCGAGTGCTAGATGGCCTTATCGCCCTCCTCATCGCCGCGGCGGTCATCGCGATGATCGCCGGCTCAGAAGGTGAGGCCGGGGCCAAGCCTCCGAACGCACTGGCCTACGCCATGGGCCTGGCCATGGGCGCGGTCCTGATCTTCCGCCGCGAGTGGCCGCTACCGGTCCTGGTGGCGAGCTGCGGACTGGTGCTGGCCTACCATTCGCTGGCCTATCCCAGTCTGGCCATCGCGATCATCCTCGGTGTGGCCACCTACACCGCCGCAGAACGTGGTCACTTCGGATGGGCGGCTGCCGTGGTCGGCGCCTTGACGCTTTACAGCATGGGATACCGCGCGTTCGTCGTGCGGGATTCCATGCTCACGCTGATCCTGGAGAAGGCGACGCTGCAGGCGGCGCTCCTGGCGGCGGCGCTGTTCCTCGGGGAGACGACGCGGAGCCGGCGCGCGCTGGCCGAGGAGGTGCGTGAGCGTCTGCGCCGGGCCCGCGAGGATCGGGAGGCCGAGGCCGAACGCCGCATAGAGGCCGAGCGCCTGCGCATCGCCAGGGAACTGCACGATGTGATCGCGCACACCATCACGGTGATCCAGGTCCAGGCCAAGGTGGCCGTCGAGCTGTTCGACGAGAAACCCGAGCAAAGCCGACATGCCATGGGCGTGATCGGCAGTGCGAGCAGCGAGGCCATGAGCGAGCTGCGTTCGACCATCAATCTGCTGCGCCAGGTCGACATGGGCCAGGAACTGCGTGCTCCCGTATCCCGTCTGTCGAACGTCGATGACCTCGTCGGCATGGCTCAGAAGGCCGGGCTCACCGTGGGGTGGGGCACCTCCGGAGAGGTTTACGATCTTCCTGCGGCGGTCGACGCGAGCGCCTACCGCATCATTCAGGAGTCGATGACCAACGTGATCCGCCATTCAGGGGCCACCACCGCCAAAGTGACCATGGTTTACGAACCGCAGGGCATAGCCATCGAGATCGTCGACAATGGCAGAGGTTCGGGTGTGCCGGACGGAGGCACCCCCGGGCATGGTCTGACCGGAATGCGCGAGCGGGTGGCCGCTCTCGGCGGCCACCTCGCCGCCGGCCCCGCCCCCGACGGAGGGTTTCGCGTGCACGCGTGGTTGCCAACGGAGGGGAGAGGCCAGTGAGCACCCGCATCGTCCTCGCGGACGACCAGACACTGGTGCGAGCCGGTTTCCGCGCGCTGCTCGAACGCGCCGACGACCTCCTCGTGGTCGGGGAGGCGGCGAACGGCGCCGAGGCCGTCGAGCTCGCCCGTGCGGAGCACCCCGACGTCATCCTCATGGATATCCGCATGCCGGTCATGGACGGCATCGAGGCCACCCGGACCATCGTCGGCGACGCCGCGCTGCAGAGCACACGGATCGTGGTGCTCACCACGTTCGAGGTCGACGATTACGTCTTCGACGCGCTGCGGGCCGGCGCCAGTGGATTCCTGCTGAAGGACATCGACCCAGACGATCTGCGCCGTGCCGTACGCCTGGTGGCCAGGGGGGAGTCGCTGTTATCCCCCAGCATCACGCGCCGCCTGATCGAGACTTTCGTCTCCGGCGACCCCACAGTACGACTCGACGATAAGCCTCTGGGCGTATTGACAGAGCGTGAACGTGAGATCGTCGGACTCGTCGGTGAGGGCCTGTCGAACGAGGAGATCGCGCAGCGTGTCTTTGTGAGCCCCGCCACAGTGAAGACGCATGTCGGCCGGGCTCTTCTCAAGCTCCGGGCACGCGACCGGGCGCAGCTCGTCGTCATCGCCTACGAGACCGGACTCGTCGTCCCCGGCTCACGCTAGTCCGGGCGGCCGGAATACACCGAAAGGCTGCCGGTGGCCGCTCCTCCTGGCTGACGACTCAGGCGGCCACCTGGATCTAGCGTCCATGGCCATGGAGCCACTCGACCTCGCCAGGCTTGAGTTCGCCCTGACGACGAGCCTGCACTTCATGTTTGTCGCGCTGACGCTCGGCCTGGCCCCGCTGATCTTATACATGCAGGCCAGATGGGTGTTCGGCAAGAACCGCGTCTACGAGCGGATGACACGGTTCTGGGGACAGATCTACCTGGTGAACTACGGGCTCGGCATCGTCACGGGCATCGTGATGGAGTTCCAGTTCGGGCTCAACTGGAGTGGGCTGGCGAAGCTGACCGGCGACGTCTTCGGCGCGTCCATCGCTCTGGAAACCCTCATCGCGTTCTTCATCGAGTCGACGTTTCTCGGGCTGTGGATCTTCGGCTGGCACAGGCTTCCGCGCCTGCTACACCTGGCGACGTTCGCCGTCGTCACCCTGACGGCTTACGCCTCGGCGTTCTTCATCATGGTGTCGAACTCCTTCATGCAGAACCCCGTCGGATACGAAAAGCACGGGGAGGGCATACGCCTGACGGAGTTCGGCGACCTGGTGAGCAACCCCGCTCTGCAGGCGGCCCTGCCGCACCTGACCGCCGCCGCGCTCAGCGTCGGCGCCTTCTTCGTGGCCGGTGTCAGCGCCTACCACTTCCTCAAGCGCACCAAGGACGTCGATCTCTTTCGCCGCTCCATGCGCATGGGCCTCGTGGTGGCCGCGGTCGCCGCGCCCGTCGTCATGTTCAGCGGCATCTCCAGCTTCCCTGTCATCGGTGGCTACCAGCCGGCCAAGACCTCGCTGACCAGTGGCAGCGCGGAGGAGCTGGCCAAGGCCGAACAGGCGCTCGCGGCGAGATTCGGACCCGGCGACTTCACCCCGCCGGCCTGGGTCCACGACGCCAGTCAGGTCATGGTCTACATCGGCCAGGCGCTGGTGCTGGCGGCGCTGCTCCTGCTCCCCTTGATGTTGTGGCGCTGGAGCACCCGCCTGCGGCCCCTGCTCTACCTCATGGTGTTCCTCATCCCGCTGCCTTTCGCGGCGGCCCTGTGCGGATGGCTGGTGCGTGAAGTCGGCCGGCAGCCCTGGGCCGTCTACGGCCTCCTGCGTGTGGAAGACGCGCTGAGCGACATCGGGCCGGTCGCGATCGGCGGGTCGCTGATCGCCTTCACCGCGGTTCTGTTCCTGCTCGCCGCCGTCGACTATTCGCTCATCGTGCGTTTCGTACGGCGGGGTGCCGACGAGGCCGCGTTGAAACTGGGCGCCGACGTCACACCGGAGGAAAACCCCGGCGTCGCCCCGGCCACTCATCTGTCCGTCGAAAGCAGGGGCGCCTCATGAATGTCGTCTGGTTGCTGATTCTCGGCTTCATTCTTGTCGGCTACTTCGTGCTTGAGGGGTTCGTGCTCGGGGCCGGCGTGCTCCTCGGGAGGTACGGCACGCGTGAGGACAACGACGTCTCCGTGGCGGCCTTCGCACCGTTCGTGCTGGCAAACGAGGTGTGGCTGGTCGCGGTCGCGGGTGTCCTCATGGGCGCGTTCCCCGTCGTGGAGGGTGAGATCATTTCCGGCCTTTACCCGTTCGTCGTCGCCGGCCTCATCGGATGGGTCGTCCGCGACGCCGGACTGTGGTTCCGGCTCCGTGACAGCAGCCCGGCGTGGCGCAGGCTGTGGGCGAGAGCCATAACCGCGGGCAGCGGCCTGCTGATCGTGGCGTGGGGGTTCGCCCTGGGCAACCTGCTTCTGGGCATGCCGACGTTCCCCCTGTCCGCGGGAGCGCTGTTCGACCCCTACGCCGTCATCTGGGGGGTGACACTGCCCGCGCTGATCGTCGTCCACGGCGCGGTGTTCCTCACGCGCCGCCTGCCTGAGCGTCTCAGCGTGGAGGTGCGGCGCCTCGGTGTCAGGGCCGTGGGCATCGCCCTGGTCCTTGTCGGCGCGGCGACGGCGATCGGTGTGGTGGCGGGCTACGCGTCACGGGGCTGGGCGGGAGTGCTGGGGATGTTCCCCCTCTTCGGCGCCGTGGCGGCGATGTGGCTGATCCGCCAGAGGCCCTTCGACGGGAGCACCGGGCTCTTCGTGCTCAGCGCCGCGGCGGTCTGCGCACCGGTCCTCGCGGTCGGGCTCGGCACGGCTCCCGAGCTGGTGAGCCACGCGGCGGGCGGGCGGACCCTCACGGTGCTGGCCCTTTACGGCATCGCCGCGCTCGTCTTCGTCGTCGCGGTGCAGGTGTGGGCGTGGCGCAAGTTCGACCGGCGGGTCAAAGAAGGGAGCGTCTCCTTCTTCTGACGGCATTTCACAGCAGCGGAATCTGCTCTAGGGGCACACGTGATCGATTGCATGTCAAACACGACCGTCGAGCGATTAATCCGAGACCGCAGTCATACGACCTTCTCGTTCGAGGACATCGAGCGGGCCGCTCGGAATTTCCCCAAGAAGCTCTACAGCGACGGAATCCAAAACCGCGCGTTCACCATCTGGCACGGCGAGGACTATCTGGCGATGGCCCACCACCCCGTCGTGCTCACGGCCATCAAGAAAGTGCTGTCCGCGGAAGGGCACCCGGGGACGGGTGACCACAGCCGCCTCGAATACGAGGTGGCGCGCCTCCACGGCAAGGAGTCGGCGCTGATCTTCTCCTCGCGTTCCAGCGCCAACGACGTCGCGCTCTGCATGCTCGGCAGGGCGCACCCCGGGACCGTCTTCTTCTCCGACGAGCTCAACCACGAGTCGATCGCTCACGGAATCCACCACAGCGGTGCGGAGCGGATCGTTTTCCGGCACGCCCACCTCCCTCACCTGGAGACGCTGCTGGCGAGTGCGGATCCGGAACGTGCCAAAGTCGTGGTGATGGAGTCGATCTCCTCCCGGGGGGACGTCGCCCCGGTCGCGGAGGTCTGTGCCCTGGCCGCGAGGTACGGCGCGATGGTCTACCTGGACGAGTCACGCGCGGTGGGGGCATACGGTGACCAGGGAGGCGGCGTGGCCTCCGCCTTGGGGTTGTCCGATCGGATCGACCTGGTCGTGGGCTCCTTCGAGCACGGGTTCGGCGCCGTCGGAAGCTACATCGCGGGCCGGGCGGCCTTCGTGGACGCCGTCCGGGTCTTCGCCTCCCCCATGATCTTCACCAACTCCATCTCTCCCGCGGTTTTCGCGGGCGCGCTCGCCGGCGTCCGCCACCTGCGGGCCTCCAATGTCGAGCGGGAACTGCTCACCGAACGAGCGAACTATCTCAAGCACCTGCTGCGTCAGGCCGCCATTCCCACCGCCCCCTCCGACAGCCACATCGTCTCCATCACCGTCGGCGAGGGCGGCAATCCCCGACGGATCGCCGGGGAACTGTTCGAGCGCCATGCCGTATCGGTGTGCCCGGAGCCGGAAACACTCCGGGTGACCGCCACCCCCCGGCATACGCTGGGCGAGGTCGAGCACTTGGTGGAGGCCCTCGACGAGGTATGGCAGCGGCACGCTCTTCCACGAGCAGCCGATCTCTCTCCAGTGGTGTTTTAGCGCCGTTCGAGTGCCACCAGCGAACGTCATCTTCAGGCATACAAGGCTTGAGAGGGTGACATGTCTGGACTCACCGGATGGGTGGACTACGAGCGCGACCTGCGCGCTCACGGTGCCGACATCACATGGGCGGTGGGCACCCTGGCCTGCCGGGGACCCGACGGCGAAGGGACCTGGGCGGGACGGCACGCCGCACTCGGACGGCGTGCGCTGCACACACTCCAAGGAGCCCGCACCGGCCCGGTCAAGGTCATCGAGGACGGCAGGCTGCTCACAGTGGTCTCTCACACCGGAACGGTGCTGAACCACGCCGAGCTGCGCCGGGAGCTCATCGCCCGCGGGCACCGCTTCGTGACCACGGGCGACGGGGAAGTGCTGGCCAGGGCCTACCTCCAGTGGGGGGCCGGCTTCTGCGAACACGTCCTCGGGCCGTTCGCGGCGGCGGTCTGGGACGAGCGCGAGGAGACACTCCTGCTGGCCCGCGACCGCATGGGGGTGCAGCCGCTTTTCTACGCCACCACACCGGCGGGTGTCGTGTTCGGGTCGACGATGACCTCGGTGCTCACCCATTCGCAGGTCTCGTCCACGGTCGACGCGGAGGGGCTCTGCGAGGTGCTGTCCTACGCGGGCACACCGGGCCTCACCCCGTTTCGCGATCTGCGCAAGGTCCGGGCCGGCCATGTGCTGCGCTTCACCCGTAAAGGCACGGAGAGCATCCGATACTGGGGCCTCACCACCAAGCCCCACGACGACGATCTCAAGGAGACCGTCGGGCGGGTGCGCGACCTGCTGCAAGAGGGCGTCCGCCTGCACCTGACCGGTGACGCGCCGCTGTCCGCGATGCTCTCCGGCGGGCTGGACTCCAGCGCGATCAGCGCTCTGGCCTCCGCCGAGCTCCGCCACAAAGGTGAGGGCCGGCTCAGGACCTTCGCCGTGAGCTTCGCCGGCCACGACCACGGGTTCCGGCCGGACGATCAGAGATCCGCACCCGACGCTCCCTATGTGGCCGCGATGGTCGCCTCCCTGGACGCCGACCACACCGAGGTCGTGGTGGACTCCGCCGACCTGATCGACCCCGTCGTCCGCGCCGCCGTACTCCGGGTCAAAGAGCTGCCCACGCCCTTCGGCGACATGAACACCTCCGCCTACCTCCTGGCGCGGGCCGCGAGCGAGCACACCCGCATCACGATGGTCGGCGAGGGCGCGGATCTGATCTTCCAGGGCACCTCCTGGCAGCACGAGCCGGAGATCGCCAGGTCGGGCACCTTCCCCTGGATCGCGGTGGGGCAGCAGCGCGGGCACGCCGCCGGCCTGGGCTGCGGCCTGCTCGACCCGGGACTCCTGCACCGCCTCGACCCCGCGGGCTACGCCCGCAGGCGATTCGCGGAAAGCGGCGCCGAGGTCGAGCACCTCCCGGGCGCGAGCGCCGACGAGCGGCTGATGCGGGAACTCTGCTACGCGAACATGACGCGTTTCGCCGAGAACCAGAACAACCACGTCGAGGCCCTCGGGCAGTCGCTCGGCATGGAGGTGCGGATCCCCTACTGGCATCACCGTCTCGTGGAATACGTCTACAACGCACCGTGGTCCATGCAGACCCACGACGGCAGGGAGAAAAGCCTGCTGCGGTCCGCGGTCGCCGACCTTCTCCCCGACTCCGTGCTCCACCGCCGCAAGTCCCCCTTCCCCGTCATTCAGGACCCCGCCTACGACAAGGGCCTGCGCGCCGAACTCTCCGAACTTCTCGCCGACCAAGCGGCACCGGTCAGGCCGCTGATGGATGTGAAGGCGGTGAAACGGCTCCTCGCCGATCCGGGGAGCCTGGCGGGTGGCTGGCTCAGCAGGACCAACGTCGAACTGCTCCTCCAGCTCGACGCGTGGCTGCGCGGGCACAGCGTGCAATTGGCCGTCTGACATGAATCAGACGGCCCCCGACCCCCGCCGCTGGCTCGCCTTGATCGTGGCCTCGATGGCGGTCTTTATGGACTTCCTCGACGTGACCATCGTCGGCGTCGCCCTCTCGGCCATCCGCGCCGAACTGGGTGCGAGCGACACCGAACTGCAATGGATCCTGGCGGCCTACGCCCTGGCCTTCGCCGCCCTTCTGATCACCGGTGGCAGGCTCGGCGACCTTTACGGCAGACGCCGGGTCTTCGTGGCCGGCGTCTGCGGCTTCACCCTCGCCTCCCTGCTCTGCGCCGTCGCGGGCACCGGCCTGCTGCTGATCCTCGGCCGGGCCTTCCAGGGCGCGATGGCCGCCGCCATGGTGCCGCAGGTGCTGTCGATGGCGCAGGTGCTCTTCAAACCCCAGGAGCGCGCGCTCGCCATCGGCGTATACGGCAGCGTCATCAGCCTGGCCACGGTCAGCGGACCTCTCCTCGGCGGCTTCCTCGTGGACTTCTCGTGGCGTTTGATCTTCTGGATCAACCTGCCCATCGGCGTCCTCACCTGCGCCGGAGCCCTGATCCTGCTCCGCGAGTCCAAGTCGGAGCGTCCCCCGAGGCTCGACCTCGCGGGTGTGGCGATCGTGTCCACGGGGCTGGTGGCGCTGATGTACCCCCTGGTGCAGGGCGGCTCCCTCGGGGGCTCGGTGCTCGCCGGCGTGCTGCTCGGGGTGGGGGGAGCGGCCCTGCTGGCCGGCTTCTTCCTCCACCAGCAGCGCGTCGCCGCCGCGGGAGGCGCCCCGCTGGTGCCGCCCGACCTGTTCGCACTGCGCACCTTCCGCCTCGGTCTCGGCGTCAACACGCTGCTCTATTGCGGCGTCAGTGCCTTCTTCATGACCTTCATGATCCACCTCCAGCAGGGGCTGAACATGTCCGCGCTGGAGTCGGGCCTGATCGCCTTGCCCTGGCCGGTGGGCATTCTCTTGTCCCGGCCGATGATGCGCTACGAACGCAGATTCGGCCCGGCGCTCCTCCGCGCAGGCCCACTGCTGCTGTCGGCCGGCATGGCTTTGCAGTACGCCGCACTGGCCTTCGGGACGCCCGTGTGGTGGCTGCTGCCGGGCCTGCTGATCGGCGGCTTCGGCATGGGCCTGATGGGGCCCATGCTGCTGCACACGGCTCTCGACGGCGTGCCGAGGAGCGTCGCAGGAGCCGCCTCCGGCCTCCTCAACACCGTCGCCCAGATCGGAACCGCACTGGGCGTGGCGCTGCTCGGCGGGCTCTTCTTCACCCTGCTGTCCGGCGGCCCGGCGGCGGGTACGGCGGAAGCCATGGCGGCCGCCTACTGGTATGAGATCGCCCTCTACCTCGTGACGGCGCTGCTGGTGTGGCGCATCCCCCGTCCCACCGTCATGAGCGCGCCCCAGCGGGCGGGCGTCACCTCCTCCAGCGCTTCTTGAGCAGCCGTCGAGATCACGAACACACACTCACCATGCAACGTGCCTAGGAAGGAACGAACTCATGACGACCGCGTACGACACATGGGCCGCGGCGGGCCCGACCCGCAAGTACGAGCAGTGGGTGGGGCACGACAGGCTGCTCTACCTGACCTTCGGCGGGCGGATCACCCAGGTGGTCTACACGCTCGCGAAACTCAACGTCGCCGACACACTGCGGGAGGGCCCTCGAAGCGCGGCCGAGATCGCCGAGATCACAGGCAGCGACCCCGACGCGCTCCTCCAGGTGCTGCGGGCCTCGGCCGCCGTCGGCCTGTTCGAGGAGACACCCGATGAGAAGTTCAGGTTGACCACGGTGTCGCACACACTGCGCACCGACGTGGAGGACAGCCTCCGCGACCTCATCCTCTTCCAGGGCGACGAGCTCCTGTGGCAGCCGCTCGGCCACCTCGACCACACGGTCCGCACGGGCCGCCCCTCCTTCGAGCACGTCTACGGCAGGCCGTTCTACGAGCACCTGACCGCCGACTCCCACGCGGCCGGGCGCTTCGAGAAGGCGATGGTCCAGCGCAGCGAGCTGATGAAGGACCTCTACTCAGACCTCGACTTCACCCCCTTCCACACGATCGCCGACCTCGGCGGCGGACGCGGGCACTTCCTCGCCCGGGTGCTGCAGCGGACCCCCGCCGCCAAGGGCATCCTCTTCGACCGCGCCGCCGTGGCCGCGGAGGCCGTCGCGCTCCTCGCGGAGTACGGCGTGGCCGACCGGACCGAGGTCGTCAGCGGCAGCTTCTTCACCGGCGTCCCGGAAGGCGCCGACGCCTACATCCTGGAGGCGGTGCTGCACGAGTGGCGCGACGACGACGCCGTCGCCATCCTGCGGCAGGTGCGCGCGGCGATCGGCGACCGCCCCGGCGCCCGGGTGTTCATCCTCGACAAGCTCCTCAACGGCCGGCTAAACGCCTTCGACTACGGCAAGCTGCTCTGCCTCGACATGCTGGTCCACACCGGCGGCAGGGACCGGGCCCTCGCCGACTGGCTGCGCCTGATCGACGCGGGCGGCTTCGAGCTCGACGGCGAGCCGCCCTCCCCCGAGCGGTCCCCGTGGGTGGCCTTCGTCTGCAGGCCCAAGTAGACGCCATCTCAAGGAGACGACATGGATCTCGAACTGCAAGGGAAGACCGCCATTGTCACCGGGGGCACCCGGGGCATCGGCAAAGGCATCGTGCTCGCCCTGGCCAGAGCCGGCGTGCATGTCGCCACCTGCTATCGCACCGAAGGCGAGGCGGTGGACAACCTCGCCGCGGAGCTGAAGGAGATCGGCACCCCTTTCCTGCTCGCCAGGGCCGACGTCTCGGTGGAGGCGGAGGTGCGGGACTTCGTCGAGGCGTGCGGGCGCGAGTTCGGCGGCTCGCTCGACCTGCTGGTGCACAACGCCGGCACCATCTCGCACGTGCCTTTCGGTGAGCTGACGCTCGACGAGTGGCATTCCGTGCTCAACACCAGCCTCACCGCGGCCTACCTGCTGGTCAAATTGAGCCTTCCCCTCCTGTCCTCCGGCTCCTCCGTCGTCACGATCGGGTCCAGGGTCGCGACCGTCGGCATCCCGCAGCGCGCGCACTACACCGCGGCGAAGTCCGGCCTCATCGGCCTCAACCGGTCGCTCGCCAAGGAACTCGGGCCGCGGGGCATCCGCTGCAACGTCATAGCGCCCGGCCTGATCGAGACCGAGGCGGCGGCGAAGTTCAGCCCGGAGGAGCGCAAGGTCTACGAGCAGCGCTACCGCGCTCTCATCTCGCTGGGGAAGTTCGGCCGCCCGGCGGACATCGCCAGAGTCGTCCTGTTCCTCGCCAGCGACCTGTCCGCCTATGTGCACGGCGAAACCATCAACGTCGACGGGGGGATCTGATGGCGGCCAGGCAGCCGTTCCGCGTCATGCTCAGACTGCAGATCAAAGGCGGCATGGAGAAGGGGTTCGAGAAGACCTGGCTCGGCGTCGGCGATGTGATCGTCGGCCACCCGGCGAACCTCGGCCAGTGGCTGCTGCGCAGCCACGACGACGACGGTGTCTACTACATCGTCAGCGACTGGACCGACGAGGCGTCGTTCCGGGAGTTCGAGCGGAGCGACGAGCACGTCAAGCACCGCGAGAAACTCCACCCCTACCGCACCGGCGGCTCCATGACCACGATGCGGATCGTGCACCACGTGAAGAAGGCGGTGGCAGCGGCATGAGCGATCGCGGCACCGCCCGGGTGCTGATCTACTATCGGGCCCCCGGCGGCGACTCCGAGGTCATCGAGAAGGCATATCACGAGATCAGCGCTGAAATGGCGGGCACCGCCGGCCTGCTGCGCAACGAACTGATCCGCGACGCCGACGAGCCCGACAGTTTCCTGGTGCTGAGCGAGTGGCAGGACCTCGACGCCTTCCGCCTCTGGGAACGCGGGCCGCAGCATCGCGGCACCACGTCCCCCCTCAGGCAATATCAGGACCGGGACCGGGGCCGTCGGCACTACGGGATCTACCAGGTCGTGGCCGCGTACTAGCAGAGCCGGCCACGGAGCGGCCCGCCGGCCCCCGACGGCCTCCCGGGTGAGGAGGGCCGCTCCACCCCGTCGTTCGCAGCCCAGCATCCAGGGAATCCCCATGGTGACCGAACTACTCGCACTTCTCATCACCGTTGAAAGCGGAATCGTGGCCGGCGTCTTCTTCGCCGTCGCGGTGAGCGTCATCCCGGCGCTGGCGACTATGCCGCCGGGGCGCTACATCGAGGCACACCGGGCGCTGGGAGAGGGCTACCACCCCGTTATGCCGATCATCGTCAACTCCGCGACGCTCGCGGCCGCGGCCTTGATCTTCCTCGCGCCCTCCACCGCCACCCGCTGGATCTTCGCCGTGGTGACGGTCCTGCTCCTCGGCGTGCAGGGCGTCTCACACCTGTGCAACGTGCCGATCAACCGCCGTGCGAAGGCCGTCGATCCCGACAACGTCCCCGACGGCTGGGACGACCCGCGCACGCTGTGGCGCAACTGGCACCTTCTTCGTACGGCACTGGCCTTCCTGCTTCTCGTCGTGAGCACCGTGGCCCTTATCTCTCTGTGATCTTTCCGATGTGCTCGTAGGAGCCGATATGCATTTCCTCTCGCGTCGCCATCTGCTCGGCACCGGAACCCTGGCCGCGGCGGCCCTGCTGTCCCCACCCTCCACGAGCACGCCCGGTCGCGAGGAACCCGATGTGGATCTCATCGTGGACGACGTATCCGGCATCGCCTTCCAGGGACCGGCCGAGGCCAGGCCCGGATACGTGACGTTCAGGGCGTCCACCCCGCCGTCGGGAGTGCGGCGGCTGCGAGACGTGACCCTGCTGCGCATGCGCGAGGGCACGACCATCGAAAGATACGTCGAGCACATCCGCATGGCCTTCGACAGCGACCCCGCCACGCGCAAGGCGGGCCTCACCGGCGTCTTCACACTCGCCCACGCGTACGGCGGAGCCGTCATCAGCGGCACCTCGCGGATGACGTTCACCACCCGGCTGCGCCCCGGGGTGCACTATCTGCTGGACTTCGAAGACGCCGCACACCCCGAGTTCCTCAGCAGAATCCGCACTCTCACCGTCGCCGGACGCCCCCGCCGACGCGAGCACGACCGGGAGGGCGACACCGTGGTGATCTACGAGCGGGACGGAGCCGGCAGGTTCCTCAGCCGTCCGCGGCTGAGGAAAGGCGGACGCATCGTCGTCGTCAACCGCGCCCCGCAGCCCCAGGAAATGGTGCTGGTGCCGGTCCGGCCCGGTACGACCGCACAGGACCTCGCCGCCTATTACGAGGCCCTGAAACGGGGGGAGAGACCGGAGTCCCTGTACATCCGGGGGCCTATGGGCACCGCGCCCCTGTCCCCCGGGGAGACGGTGGAGATCGACCTGGGAGTGTCGCCGGGTGAATACGCACTCGCGTCGTTCCTCAGCGACGCCGACACGATGCGCCCCAGCGCCTGGGAGGGCACCTGGAAACTGGTCCGCGTGGGCCGGTGAACGTGCCTTCAGCTCGCGTGCCCGTCGAAGCGAAGCCGTAGCCAGCACGTAGCATCCGAAATGACCTCATTCCCCTTCGAGAGGAACGGTTCAATGGCTAGTGCTTTCGGCGATCCCGGCTATGTGCACCTGCCCGACCGGCGCCGACTGCACTACGTGAGCCTGGGCGAAGGAAGCCCTGTCGTCGTGCTCGAAAGCCGGACTCGGCGCGAGCCGTACCGAATGGGGCCTCGTGATGCCCGCCCTCGCGGAACACACCCGGGTCGTCGCCTACGACCGGGCCGGACTCGGCCGCAGCGAGCCCAGCCCCACGGCCGCCACGTCCTCGCCGAACACTCCGGCCACATGGTCCCGCAAGATTAACCCGACCTGGTCGTCGCCGAGATCCTCCGGCTCGTCGACGAACCACCCGCCTAACGACGCTAGCAACACTCAAGGGACAGACCAAGATCGCGATATTTGGGGATCAGGAGGTAGTTCGGCACCGGGGAGACGACCAGGGAGCAGGCCACAACAGCAGGCGGTTGACGTTCAAGCTATTTTTTGTCCATAGGTGCCGGGCGCATCCGCGCAACCTGCGATTCTTGCCCTCTGCAAGCCGATCAAAATTGCTGATCTTGTATGGTTGCCCAGTGGTCACTCACCGAGGGCGTTCCACCTCGATGTCGGAGTCGCCCATGCAGCCGACGATTCAACCGACGTTGCACCGGCGCCGACCCGGCGGATCGACACCTCGACAAGGAGAGCGACAGTGACACAGGCGGTGCCGTTTTTGAGCCGTGTCAAAGTGGCGAATTATAGGAGCATTGCCTCGTGTGACGTTTCCTTCATACCTCTAGTGGTGCTGCTCGGCCCGAACGGAGCCGGGAAAAGCAATTTCATCGACGCTCTCCGCTTCGTCGCCGACGCATTGGAAACGACACCCGCCACTGCCGTGACACAGCGCGGTGGACTCACGGAGATCCTCCGCCAGGTTCCCGAGCCGACCGATCATTTCAGTATCGACCTGGAATTCACGATTTCCACTCCGGGCGGAGCCAAGCACGGGGAATACGGCTTCGTGCTTGGCCACGACAGCGGCGCACGCCGCCCCTTCGTGGTCAAATCTGAACGATGCGTTGTCCGCCAGGGCCAGGAGGAAACACGCTTCGACGTCCAGGCCGGGCTCATCGTCGGCGGCGGCGGAATCGAGCGTGACCGCCTGTACTTGCCGGTCGCCGCAGCTCAAGGCTCGTTCACAGAGATTTTTTATGGCTTGCGGGGAATGCTCTTCCATCACTTGGACACTGAAAAGATGAGGGCGTTCCAGTCCGACCAACGAACGGGGCGAATCGGTCCTTCCGGCGAGGACATCGGCACTGTTCTGGGAGAACTCGCCTTCCGGCATCCGGTGTTCAAGTCACGTATCGACGACTACCTCAAAGCGATCGTGCCCGGTGTCGAGGGGATGGACCAACGGGTCTACGGCACCCGCTCGACAGTGGAATTGCGCACGCGACAACGGCGTGAGCCTTTCGGGCCGGACGCCATCTCCGAGGGCACATTGCACGCCGCTGGAGTGCTGGCCGCCCTGTTCCAGCCTGCCGTGTTGGATGCTGAAGCATCACTCATCGCCATCGAGGAACCGGAAACCGCTCTCCATCCCGCCGCGACCGGAGCGATGTTCGACGCCCTTACCGAGGCCAGTGAACGGGTACAGGTCGTCATCACGACCCAGAGCCCTGATCTGCTCGACCACGATGACTTCGACCCTGGCTGGGTGCGGGTGGTGACGATGGAGAACGGTGTCACGTTGATCGGTGACATCGATGACGCCGGCCGCAAGGTCGTGGAGGAAAGGCTTGCCACGTTGGGCGAGCTGATGCGAGGCCGCCAGCTTCGGCCCAGGGGCGCCGAATGAGCCTCCAGATCACGCTCGCATCCGTCGTCTAGGGTTACGGCGAGGTCAGCGCCCTACCCGTGCTGCTTCGACGGATCGCCCAGGCGTCGGAGATCTGGAACCTCCGAATTCTAGAGCCCCATTGTGTGCCCCGCGGCACATTGGTCGCCCCCGGCGGTGTGGAAAACGCTGTGCGGAAGGTCGCTGCCCTCCACGCCATCAGTGCGGGAGGCATCCTCGTGCTCGCCGACTCCGACGACGACTGTCCTGCAGCACTCGGGCCCGAACTTCTGGCGCGCGCACGCCAGGCCCGCGCCGACAAGGCGATCTCTGTGGTGCTCGCACATCGAGAGTTCGAGGCGGTTCTTGGCCGCCGCCGCCTCGATATCAGGATGCCGAGGGCTTGCCGACCCATTGGAACCACCAGTGAACCCAGAAGCCATCCGAGGAGCCAAGGCGTGGCTCGCCGCACGGAAGATCGACGGCACGTCGTATAAAGAGACTGCGGATCAGGCTGCGCTGGCCGGACTTTTCGACCTTGAGCAGGCTCGCAAAACCGCGCCGTCCTTCGAAAAGTTCTGCCGAGACGTGGAGCAATTGCTGCACGCAGGCGGAAGGTGACCATTCCCTGGCCCGCGCCGCCCCTCCGGCCGCTGTTCGCGATGTCGTGTGTGCCTCAATGCCGCGGCATCGTGCAGATCACCGGCGGCGCCGATCGTGTCCATGGGGAACCGGATAGCCTCGGGGGGTGAACAGCGCCGGGCGGTCGAAGGGTGGGGCGGCGGGGTGTCCTTGTGGGCTTTCCGCTGTCTATGACGAGTGCTGCGGCCGGTTTCACCGGGGGCAGGCGGTGCCGACGGCCGAGGCGCTGATGCGGTCCCGGTTCGCGGCGTTCGCGAGGCAGGACGAGGCATATCTCCTGCGCACCTGGCACCCTGCCACGCGCCCCAAGCGGGTCGAGTTCGAGCGGGGCATGCGGTGGGTCACGCTGGAGGTCGAAGAGGTCACCGGTGGGAGCACGTTTCACACCGAGGGCACCGTCACCTTCCGCGCCCACTACGCCTTTCGCGGGCGGCGCGGGAGCATGCACGAACGCAGCCGGTTCACCCGGGACGGGGGCGCCTGGGTCTATGTCGACGGTGACACGCTGAACTGACCGGCTCACTTCATGGCGAAGACCGGCCCCTTCGCCCGGAACGGCAGATGTCCCCCTTGCGGGAGCAGGAACGCGTGCTCACGCCTGATGCGCAGCACGTCGCACTCGCCGTCGGTGATCAGCAGGATCGGCCCGTCCGGCGGAAAGTCGCGCGCCCGCTCCAGCAGGTCGACGCCGGGTTGCAGCACCGTGCCGCCCCGGCCGCGCACGCGCACACGCGACGCGATCTCCTCCACGGGCAGGTAGCCCGCGTCGTAGGCGGTCGCGTCGCAGAAGACGACCCGGGCTCGCGGCACGTCCCTGGCGGCGGCGTAGGAGGCGATCGCGCCCAGCGCCTTGCCCAGCGTCCTCGTGTCCATCGACCCGGACGTGTCGAGCACGACGCCGAAGGTGGCCTGCCGTACCGTCTCCTCCGGACGGACCCACCCAGGGCGTGGAATATCGGGTGTGGCGGCCTGGCGTCGGGAGGCGCGGGCGTAGGAGCGGCGCCTTTCCACCGCCGGCACGTGCTCGTCGAACCAGCGGGCGAGCCGGGCGTCCCAGGGCAGCGGCGGCTGGTCGAGTGCGCGGATCTCCTCCTCCAGCGCGGCGGGCACGTAGCCGCGCCCACCGGCACGGTGGTAGACGAGTCCTTGCGAGAGCGCGTTGCGGTAATAGTCGTCGAGATCGACATAACCCTTGACGTCGCGGGCCGGCCGGTCGAGCATGTCGCCCCGGCCCTGCCCGCGCAGGGTGGCGAGCTTCCGCATCCGCCGCAGGTCCATGACGATCTGGTCATAGACCGCTTCGGCCGACATGCCCGCCAATGACGGATCGTGCAGGAGTCCCTCCGGCATCTCCCCCACCCCCATCTCGACCAGCCACCCGTTGATCACATAGTCACAGGCGACATTCCACACGTACGCCTCACGCCCGCCTACCCGGTCGCCGTGCCGCAGAGCGGCGTGCAGCATCTCGTGAGCGAGCACGAAACGCCACTCATCGGTGCTGAGGTAGATGAGCGGGTTGATGTAGATCTCCGCGGCGTCGGCGCTGACCGCGGCGATCGAGATCTCGAAGGAGCGGGCCAGGTCGGCGTCGGCGACGACGGTCATCCCTGCCGCCAAAGCGCCGAGCAGGGGGTAGGAGGAGACGAACCACCGCAGCGCGACGTCCCACGGCCCGTCGGAGCGCGCGCCGGCGGCGGTGCGCGGTGTGCCCGCGGCCTCCAGCGCCGACGTGGCGGTCTTGGCCACCCCCAGGGCGAAGGAGTGCTCATGGTTGTAGTGCTTGACCACCTCCTCGGCGCTGACGACGAAGTCGGGCGGGCCGAGGGGCGTGAACTCCGAGGGCGGGCCGGACGCGCGCCAGCGCTCGGCGAGCACGGCCTCGGCCTCGGCGGGCAGCTGAGGAGGCAGCGGCGCGGGACTCCGGCCCACCTTCAAGGTGCGCAGGAAACGCTCCACGGCGACACAGCAGGCGGCGTGGTAGGCCGGGGACGGCAGGTTGCCGCGCGTCCAGGCGTCCGCCACCTCGGGGCCGAGGTCGGCGGGTGTGCAGTTGCGCGGGTCGCCGTGCCCGAAGCCGAGGTGAAGCAGCAGGTGGGCGAAGACCCACGCCCACTCGTCGGCCTCCGCCCTGCGGCTCGGGTGGTGTTTGACGTAGCCGTCTCCGCCGACCACGGCCCACGTCTCAGCCGGCAACTCGCCGTCTCCGGCGGCTTCGAGGGCGGTGCCGTACCCCCTGAACAACGAGTGCGTGGAGACCATCGCCCAGCCCTTGCGCACCTCCTGCCGCCACGGATCGGCCTTCTGATTTCTCTTCACGGCGCTCACGACCTGTGGCCGGCGCGTGCCGCCGCCAGGCGCGGCAGGTCGCGGCCGACCTCGACGAGGAACCACGTCGGCAGCACGGGCGCCCCGTGCTCGTCCTCTGCGATGACGAGCTGCGCGCACTCCAGGGAGATCTCGGCCAGCTCCACCAGCAGCGCCTTCGCGCGGAAGGCCAGATCCCGCCCGTGTCTCCCGCCGCCGCGCTTGTCGGCGGGAAGCTCCTTCACGAGCCGCGCCCGGAAGGTCTCCGACAGGAAGTAGAGCAGGTCGCGCTCCTCAGGCCGGCGCGGCCAGGGCGCGTCGCCCTTGATGACCGCGTCGAGGTCGTACGCGTGGCGCACGGTCTTGACGTAGGCCCGGAAAGCCGACGCGTGGGTGGCGGTGAGCGTGCCGAACGCCAGTATGGCGAGGGTCTCGTCGTCGATGCCCTCGCCGTACGAGGTGATGACGTCGGACAGCATGTGCCAGGCACGCGGCGAGGAGAACGCCTCCTCGGTCTTGGGCGGCGCGCTCCACAGGTGGTCGGGCCGCTGTACGAGGTAATCGACGATCCACGGGTGGATGCCATGATCGACCGCCCATTTCAGCCAGTCGTCGACGCTTGCCCGCATGTGCACATGAACAAGGCGGTTGATGAGCGCCGAGGCCATCGGCCGGGCGAGCGCGTTGTCGGTGGCACGGTTACCGGCCCCGATCACGACCGAGCCCTCGGGGAGTTCGTAGGTGCCGATCCTGCGGTCCAGAATCAGCGAGTAGAACGCCTTCTGCACCTCGGGCGACGAGGCGTTGAGCTCGTCGAGGAACAGACAATACGGCTCGTCGCGGGCGATGGACTCCGGCGGGGCGAATCTGCTGCGGCCGTCGCGGAGCTCCGGCACCCCGATGAGGTCCTCGGGGGCGAGTTGGGTGCCGAGGAGGGTGACACACTCAAGTCCCAGCGAGCCGGCGAAGTCCCGCACGAGCGAACTCTTGCCGATGCCGGGCGCCCCCCACAGAAAGACGGGCCGCACCACGGCCACGTGCAGGAGCAACTCGGGAAGCCGCGCCGGGGTGACCGTCATGTTCGCCTGCATGCCCCCAAGGATGACGAAGGGGGCAGATCTCGGCACCTCAATATCGCGGTACGGCGAAGCCGGAAGGGCCCGCGCACCGGGGGCGGTGCGCGGGCCGGTGAGCGGTTAGGGAGTGGTCTTGTCGGGGCGTTCGGTGACCCGGATGCTGTTGACGATGGGGGCGCCGACGCGGGCGGGGAAGCGCAGGTTGAGCTGGCCGTCGGTCACCCGCACCGTGTAGCCGCGGGTGGTGGCGGTGTAGGTGCCGACCTCGTGGGCCAGGTCGAGGAGCGGAACGGCGAGAGCGCCCTCGGCGAGGACGTCGAAGACGCGGCGTCCCGGCCGGGTGTTGCGGAGGTCGGCGAAGCCGAGTTCGACGGTGTAGACACCGTTCGGCACGTTGTCGAAGCGGTATTCGAGCATCGACTCGCGTGCCCGCTTGAACAGGGCCTGCTCGTCGGTGTCCTTGACGGTCCTGGTGGTGCTCCGTACCCGGCTCCGGGGGCCGATGTAGCCGTGGCCGCCGGCGGTGTAGGCCCGGTCGGGGCTCCACCGTTCGCCGAGGGAGTCGACGACCTCGCGGGTGCCGCCGACGTCGACGGCGATCCGGTGCTTGGGCACCGCCAGGGTCACCGGGATCTCCGTGCGGGGTGTCTGGCCGCCGTTCAGCCAGAGTCGCAGTTTCCCGGTGCGGAACTCGCCTTCCGGCACTCCCGCGCTGTCCCCGGTGACGGTCACGGTGGCCGCCGCGCCGGGGGCGAGTTCGCCGGTGTCGGGGGTCACCTTCAGCCAGGTCGCGTCCAGGTCGGTCTTCAGCGCGAAGGTGGCTGCCGCCGTACCGAGGTTGCGGAGGGTGACCTTGCGGCTCTTGGCGGAGCCGGCGGGGGTCACGAACTCGATCTCACTGACGGATGTGCTCACACTGCCGGTGACCAGGGTGGCGTCGGCGCGGGTCCAGGCGCCGGTAGTGACGGTGACGTTCTGGGTGACCGTGCCGTAGTCCTGCTTCTCGATCGTCACCTGGTGGTCGCCCGGCGGCACCTGGCCGACGAAGGTGCCGTCGGCGCCGGTGGTGAAGGTCCCGGCGGTGCCGGCCTTCACGGTGGCCCCGGCGAGGGGTTTGCCGTCGGCGGCGTCGGTGACCTTGCCGGTCAGCAGTCCGTGCCGGCTCGGGGTGAAGGTGATGCTCTGACCGCCGGCTATCGAGTCGGGCCGGTCTTGGGCGAAGACGAAGGCGTCGGTGCCGTCACCGTTCTCCAGGGCCGTGGTGCCGCTGAACTGCACGTCGCCCTTGTAACCGAAGGTGATGGAGCCGTTCTCGTGCAGTGCGATGGAGAAGGAGAAGAACGTCTCCTGCCCTGGCACGGCGGGCATGTGCGCGTCACGCCATTCGATGATGAAGGCGCGGTGGGGCGCCGTGCCGATCGTCGCGGTGTAGGCCCCGGTGTTGGGGTCCATCCTCTGCATGCCCCAGGACGGATAGATCCCCGCGTTGGGCTGCTCCGGCGCGGGCAGGACGGGAAGAAACTGCGGCACGGCGTCGCTCAGGAAACTCAGGCCACCCCTGGAGGTGATCCATCCGCTGCGGTAGACCTTTCCGTAGAACGGGAAGTCGAACGGCAGGCCGATCGGAAGCGACGACGACAGTCCCGGGAACGTGTGCCGTTCGGTGCCCGAGGCGAAGCCGCCCTTCCTGACCACGCAAGTGTGGCCGAAGTCGTCCGTGCGGTTGGGCAGCACGATGTCCTTGGTCACGTCCGCGTTCACGGTGACCGGCAGGTCGGCCGGCCCCACGCAGCGGCCGGGCTGCGGCTTCGCCGTCAGCTTGTAGTCGCCGCCCGGCACGGTCAGCCGGTAGCGTCCCGTCGCGTCGGTGATCACGTTCTCGAAGTGGCCGACCGCCACCTCCACTCCGGCCGCGGGCTCGCCGCCGGCGGTGACGGTGCCGGAGAGGGAGTGTACGGCTTGCGCCGTCATCGCCACGTCCCGCACCGCGGTCTGGCCGGCTTCCACGGCGGCCTCGGCGGTGGCGTCGCCGTACCCGAGTTTGCGCATGGTGACCTGGTAGGTGCCGGTCGCCAGGCGCGGCACGGTGTAGGCACCGTCCCGCCCGGTGTAGACCTTCCTGGCGAGGGGGCCGGTGAGGGTGACGCTCGCGCCGGCGACGGGGGTGCCGCCGGAGGTGACGGTGCCCTTGAGCCCGCCGGTGGGGACGGCGGGGGCGTTGCGGACGGCCTCGTAGGCGTCGAGGCGGCCTTCGCCCCAGACGTTGTTCTCGGCCGCGGTGCCGCCGCAGCTCACGTCGTCGACGTCGGCCGCCGTGCGGTCGAGGAGGGCGCGGGTGGCGGCGACGTCGCCCCGCAGGGCCGGGGAGGCCGACCACAGGAGCGCCACGGCGCCCGAGACGTGGGGCGCCGCCGTCCAGGTGCCGGAGGCCCTGGCGTAGTCCACCTCGAGGTTGTCGATCGCCGAGTAGATGTTCACCCCTGGGGCGGCGATGTCCGGCTTGGTCTCACCGTTCGCGCCGGGACCCCGCCCGGAAACGGGAGCGATCGCGCCGGCCTCGTCGAACGCGCCCACGACGTAGGCGTTGGGGCCGAGACCGGGGGATGCGCCGGTGTTGCACGCCGGCCCCTTGCTGCCCCCGGCGAAGACGGGGAAGATGCCGGCCGCGACCCAGGCGTCGACCACCGGGGCGAAGTACGGGTCGATGTCACGCCAGGACCACGAGTTGTTGACGATGTCGGGAGCGAGATCGGGGCGGGGGTTCTGCCCGTTGTAGTCGGTGGGGGCGAGCATCCACTGCCCGGCGGCGAGCAGCGAGGACAGCGGGCAGCCGTAGGGGCCGCACGCCTTGGCCGCGATCCACTTGGCACCGGGGGCGACGCCGACTTCGCGCCACCTGTCCTGGCCGACCATGATGCCCATGCTGAAGGTGCCGTAGCTGTTGTAGTCGCACGGCGTATGGCAGTCGTCCAGAGGGGCGAACCAGTTGTAGTCGTGAGGATTCGCCGTCTGAGACCACCCTTCCCCGCGGTATTGATTGGTGAGGCCGTAGTGGCTCCCCTTCACACCGGCGTCGATCGAGCCCACGACGATGCCCTCACCGCGGGTGCCGAACTCGC
The DNA here is from genome assembly GCF_016863435.1 of Sinosporangium siamense. Lineage (GTDB taxonomy): Bacteria > Actinomycetota > Actinomycetes > Streptosporangiales > Streptosporangiaceae > Sinosporangium > Sinosporangium siamense. The sequence goes on along the minus strand of NZ_BOOW01000032.1, from coordinate 120,753 downwards.
TCCACACCCTTCGGGCGCCTATGCGATCGAGGTTCCAGTCGATCGCGTTGGGCGTCGGCTGTGTCTTCGCCTCCGGAGTGAAGGTTATGGGGGGCAGGGTGTAGACCGTGTCCGGCCTGACCCGCTCGACCTGCGGCAGTTCGGCGATCTCGGCGGCGAGACCGGCGTCGCCGGTCACCTTGACCGCGTTGGCGATCCAGTAGGGAGTGAAATCCGCCTTGCGTGAGGTGAGCAGGCTACGGAGATCGGCCTGACTCTTGGCGGCATGAGCGGACTTGGTCTTCAGGACACGGGCGCCCTTGTCGGCCTTGGTCGTGGCCGTGGCGGCGGTCTTGAGGTCGGCGCCCTCCTTCAGGTGCACGATGAAGGAAGTGGCGGGCTTCTTGGCGAACTCCGCGAGAAGCGCCTTGTCCACCTTGTCGGGGGTCGGTGCGGCCTGGGCCACACTCTGGGGCAGCAGGAACGCGAGGGCTGTGGCGGCGCCGAGCAGAGCCCTCCGCCAACGCCTGGACGAACGAGACATGCGGTCTCCTTCAAACCGGGGAGATGTCCACCGGGAAATCCGGGCCCCGTCCCGCGGCATGCGCGGGATCGGGGGCCCCGGTTTGTCTACGGAATGGTCTTGTCGGGGCGCTCTGAGATGCGGATGGCGTTGACGAGCGTGTTTCCGCGTTGCCCTACGAAGCGGAGGTTGAGCTGGCCGTCGGTCACCTTGACCGTGTAGACGCGGGTGGTCGCGGTGTAGGCGCCGACGTCCCCGGCCAGGTCGAGCAGCGGAACGGCCAGTTGACCCTCGGCCATGACGTCGAAGACGCGCTGCCCGGGACGCGTGTTCCGGGTCTCGGCGAAGCCGAGTTCGACGGTGTAGACGCCGTTCGGGACCTGGTCGAAGCGATATTCCAGCATCGACTCACGTGCCGTCTTGAACAATGTCTGCTCGGAGGTGCCGCCGATCGCCCTGGTCGCGGTGTGGGTGCGGGTCCTCGTGCCCATATAGCCCCAGCCTCCCGGGGTGTAGGCCCGGTCGGCGCTCCAGCGCTCACCGGAGCCGTCCGTGACGTCGGCGGTGCCGCCCACGTCGACGGCGACCTGGTGCCGGGGCACGGCGACGGTGATCGGGACGTCGATCTGGGGCCGCGCGCCGCTTACGGACCGCACGGTCACCGTTCCGGTACGGAAGGATCCCGGTCGCACACCCGCGCTGCCGCCGGTGACCGTGACCGTGACGGACTGGCCGGGGGCGAGCTCGCCACTGGACGGGGTCACGCTGAGCCACCCCTGCACGGGGTCGGTCCGTACGGTGTAGGCGGTGGCGCCGCCCAGGTTGGTGAGTGTGATCGTGCCGGTCTTGGTGGTGTCCGCCGGCATGACCAGGTCGATCTGGTCGACGGAGGCGCTCACCTTGCCGGTGACCAGCGGGAAGTCGGCGGTCGCCCGGGCGCCGATCGCGGCGGTGACCTGACGGGTGAACGTGCCGTAGTGCTCCTTGGACACGGTGACGGGATAGTCGCCTGGCGGCACGAACCCGCTGAAGGCGCCGTCGGCCGACGTGACCGTCGTCGCCACATCGCCGATCTTCACGGCCGCCCCGGCGAGGGGCTTGCCGTCGTTGGCGTCGGTGACCCTGCCGCTGACCTGCCCGTGCCTGAGGTTGGTGAAGGTCACACTGTGCCCCTCGGTGAGCACGGGGGTCCTGTAGGAGTAGGAGAAGCCCATGGCGTTGTCGGCGGCGCCCTCCAGGCCGATGGAGGCGTTGCCCCCGGCGGTGAGAGCGTCGGAGACACCCCGGTAGCGGAAGCTGATCGACCCGTCCTCACCGAGCACGGTGGACACGGAGACGCGTTTGCTCTGGTCCTCGTAGATCGCCACGTTGCGCCATTCGATGACGAACGCGCGGTTGGGGGCGGTGCCGATGGTGCGGGTGTACACGCCCGATTGGGCGTCGTGAAAGAGGTTGGTCCCGAACGGATAGATCCCATAGCCGATGGAATCGGAGTTCGGCGGCGGCCCGATGAATCCTCCGCTTGGGCTGTCGAGGCCTATGAAGCCGTGCTGGCTGGGCCAGATCCTGGTGAAGGTGCGGTCGTAGAAGGGGAAGGGGAACGGCGGCCTGGCCGCCTCCGGGAAGCTGCTGAGCGGGAAGTCATACCGCTCGGTGCCCTCGATGTACGGCTCGGCCCCGGTGACGCAGGCATAGCCGAAGTCGTCCATGCGGCGTGGCAGAGCGATGTCCTTGACGAGGTCGGCGCTCACCGTGATCGGCACGGTGGTCTTGCCCGCGCAGCCGGTGCGGGGCGGGGTGACCTTCAGCTCGAACGTGCCGTCGGCCATCGGCAGCCGGTATCGTCCCTCGGCGTCGGTGGCGGTGCTCGCCGTGAGGCCGGCTACCGATACCGTCGTGTCCTTCACGGGGGTGCCGTCGACGGTGACCCGGCCCGACACCGCGCGTGTCGTCACGGCGGTCAGTTCGATGGGGCTCACGGCGGTCTGGCCGGCTGTGACCTCGGCCGTGACGGTGGCTTCGCCGTACCCCAGCTTCTTGACGGTGACGCGGCGGGAGCCGGTGGTCAGGCGGGGGATCTCGAAGGTGCCGTCCGCCGCGGTGACGACGGTGCGGCTGCCCGGGGCGGCGACGGTGACGGTCGCCTGGGCGATCGGCGAGCCGCCGGGTTCTGTGACCGTGCCGCGCAGGCCGCCGATCTGCTCGGCGGGGGCGGCGCGCACGAGGGCGTGGGTGTCGAGGCGGCCCTCACCCCAGACGTTGTTCTTGGTGGCGGTGCCGCCGCACGTGGTGTCGTCGACGTCGAGGGCGGTGCGGTCGAGAAGCGCGCGGGTGGCGGGGATGTCCCGGTAGAGGCTGGGGACGGCCGACCACAGGAGCGCCACACTGCCGGCGACGTGGGCGGCGCCGAGCCAGCTCGCACTCCACTGCCGGTAGCCGCCGCGGCGCGTGGCGACGCGGATGTCGACGCCGGGCGCGGCGATGTTGGGCTTGACCTCGCCGTTCTCACCGGGGCCGCGGCCGGAGAAGCCGGCGATCGCGTTGTTGACGTCGAAGACGCCCGCGCTGTAGCCGTTAACGTATTGCCCGGGGGAATATGCATCGTTGCAGCGGCCGGAGAGCCAGAGAAGCCCGTTGTCGAGGGCGGGGAAGATGCCCGCCGCCACCCAGGCGTCGACGATCTCCTTGTACCAGCGGTGATAGCCGTTGAAGCCGGGATCGATGAAGCTCCTGGGGAATCCCCACGTGTTGACGATGATGTCGGGGGCGAGGTCGGGGCGGGGGTTTCGACCGGAAAGGTCTGTCGGGGCGAGCATCCACTGGCCGGCCAGGAGCAGCGTGCTGGCCATGCACCTGGTCGTACAGCCCCGGGCGGCGATCCACTTCGCGCTGGGCGCGACGCCGATCTCGTCGGCCGCGACGCCGCCGACGGCGGCGCCGGTGCTCATGGTGCCGTAGTCCTGGGTGTCGCACGGGTTCGTGGCGGCACACGCGCCTGTGGCGTCATACCAGTTGTAGTTGTTATCGACGGTGCCGTCGGCTTTGCTGCCGCGATATTGCGCGGCGAGCGCGGGATGGCTGAACTGCACACCGCTGCCGACGTTGCCCACGACGATGCCCTCGCCGCGGGTGCCGGACTCGCTCCAGACCTTGGGGGCGCCGATCCGGTCGAGGTTCCAGCCGACGCCGTTGACCTCCGCCTGTGGTTTGGCGGGTTGCGGCGGGGCCACGTCGATCACCAGGTCGGGAACGACGCGTTCCACTTCGGGCAGCTTGGCGATCTCGGCCGCGAGCGCGGCGTCACCGGTCACCTTGGCCGCGTTGACCGCCCAGAGCGGGGTGAAGTCCGCCTTCCTCGCGGTGAGGAGGGAGCGCAGGCTCGCCTGCGCGGTGGCGGCGTGCGTGCTTTTGGCCTGATAGACGCGGGTGGCCTTGTCGGCCTTGGTGGTGGCGCTCCGGGCGGCGGCGAGGTCGGCGCTGCCTTTCAGGCTTACCAGGAAACTGGTTTTACGTCCTTTGCCGAGGTCGGCGAGGAGAGCTTTATCGATCTTGTCGGGGGTCGGGGACGAAGCGGCTTCAGCCCTTTCCGGCGGGGCGGTCAGGCATAAAGGCGCGAAGGTGAGGGCGGCGGCTGTGCCCACGAGGAGGGTTCGCCACCGCCTTGACTTGTACGGCACGCGATCTCCTTAGGTCAGGCGGCGCCGACGAGGCGCCGGGAAATAACGTCCACATGCCATACGGAGAATCATGGTTTGGGCGCGTTCGGTTATCAAATAATGGACCGCTGAAAATAGTTAAGATGGTGATGGGAGCGCTCTAACAGATGGATTTCCAATTTGTCGGGGGATGTGTCGTCGGGTGACGGAGTGGATTGTGAAACGGGTGCGACGCACACCGTCCATGGAACGCTCCACGCACCTCGACCGGGAAACACCGGCATACGCCGCGTCGCTCTCCCAAGCCGAGGCCAACTGGGCCGGATCGGGCGAAGACGTCGTTGGAACGTTGCGCGGCTCGGCCTGGCTCATCACCAGCCCGCAAACCCCCGCGGCCCACCTCTACCGCACCCTCGGCTGGCGCGAAGCCGGTCCCCTGGCCCCCGACGTCTACCCGGGCCTTCCTCTCTCGGTCTTCGCCCGGGAGTCTCCATCCGTCTGAGGGGCTCTCACCCCGAGCACTTGGAGCACCTGGACCAGCACCTCCGCCTGCCCGGTCAGGGACCTGTCCAGGCAATGCCGGGTTCTACCGGTCACGCTGTAGCGGATGGGGGTGCCGGGGAGGAAACGTGCGGCGGCGTCCGCGAGATCCTCACGGACCCAAGGGCGCTTCACCGGACCTTCTTCCGCAGGCAGTTCGTGTTTGGCGCCGATCCTCCACAAAAGCAGGAACACGTCATCTGTGCGGGGGTCGCGCAGCAGCTCCACCCTGAAGTCCGGCCGGTCGAAGAGAAACGCACCGGCGTCCTCCTCCGGGCCGAGGAATCCGAACTCGGCGCGGAGAAAGCCGAAGTGCTCCTCGACCTTCTCCGCGAAGGTCCGGTGCCGGCGGATGTCCGACGGCATTAGTTCATCGCCGGCTTTGCCGTACACGTGACACGGGGATGGGTCAGCCGCCGAAGGTGGCCTTGTGGTCGTTTACCCAGTCGGCGTAGGAGTGGGCGGGGTGACCGGTGACGCGCTGCACCGTGTCGGTCACCACGGCGGGAGCGGGGTCCTGCATCAAGGCGAACAGAGTGTCGACGAGCTCCGGCGGGCCATAGCCGCCGAACTGCTCCACCACCAGCGCACGCGCCTTGTCCCCGGTGAGGCTGTCGACCTGCACCGCGCGGCCGATCGCGGCGCCGATCAGCTCGGCCTGCCGTCGCTGGCTGATCGCCTCAGGGCCGGTGATCTCGTATTTCGCGCTGGCGTGCCCCTCGTCCAGCAGCGCGCGCACGGCGACCTCCGCGATGTCACGCTCATGGATCGGCGACCCCGCGCTGTCGGCGTAGGGGATGCGCACAGGCTCGCCGGCCCGGATGGACGGCGCCCATTGGAGGGTGTTCGCCGCGAACGCCCCGGGGCGCACGAAGGTCCAGTCAAGACCGGAGTGCTCCAACGCCTGCTCGACGACCAGGTGCATCATGGCGATCGGGTTGGACTGAGGGTCGGGCATGCTCGCCGCCAGGGAGGACAACAACACCACTCGCTCGACGCCGGCGTTCTTCGCGACCTCGATGAATCCCGCCACGCCGGAGGGTTCGGGGAAGAGGAACACCTTATCGACCCCCTTCAGGGCGTCGGCGAACGTCTCCGGGTGGGCCAGGTCACCGCCGTGTACGGCGACGCCGGCGGGTAGGTTCGCCCGCTCGGGGGTGCGTGAGGTGGCGCGGATCTCCGCGCCGGTCTTGCCGAGGAGGTCGACGACGTTGCGGCCGACGTTGCCGGTCGCGCCGGTCACCAGGATGGCCATGGGTTTCGCCTCTCGTTCGGTCGCGGTGGCCCCGGCCGTCCGGAGTCACTCGCGAGGCGTACATCGTTCATTCAGCGAACGTTGTTCTATCGCCGAACAGTGTTCACGTCAAGGCGAACGGGACTCACGGACCGCGTTTTGGGCATGCGGCTGCCTCAGTTCCTAACGTAATTCGCGATCACCGCGATCAGCGGTTGCCCCGGCCTCAGCGCTCGGCTTTGTAAACCACGATCGGCGGTTGCCCGGGCCTCAGCCCTCGATGTCCTCGATGTAAACCGCGATCCCCGCGATCAGCATGGACAAGCCAAGCTCGAAGCGGTCATCACTCTCAGCGTCGAGAAGAACCTCGACATTGCCGGTGATAGCGGGAAAACGATCCCGGGGAAGCGAACGGAAGTAGTCACGCACCGGCTCGATCCAGTCGTCGGCCCCCAAGGAGGACAGGCGCCACCCCTCGTAGACGTCAGCCGTCGTGTAGAGCACGAGCCGATGCAGCGACCACGCCGCGATCCGCGCCGGAACACCGGCGTCCAGCAATATCGACAGCAGCCGTTCCGTGGTGGCCACCGCTGTCGGGGCCGGTGGAAACGCCGCGAAGTTGTAGGCGGCGATGTCCCCGTGCGCGGACAGCACCCGCTGCATCCTGGTGAAATGCCGTTTGAGATCCTCGGCCCAATCGCCGGTGATCTCAGGAAGCCCGATCTCCTCGACCACCCGCTCCAACGCGAGGGACAGGAGATCCTCCCGATTGCGCACGTGGACATACAAGCTTGAGGCGACCACCCCAAGGTCACCCGCCACGCGGCGCATCGTGACCGCCGCCGAGCCCTCCATGTCGATGATCGCCATCGCCGCGTCCACGATCCGGTCCAAGGTGAGCGGGGCGCGGGCGGCGGACGTCCCGGATCTGCGCGTCACCGTCCAAGGCGGTGCAGGCACATCGGCCGGGCGGGGCTGGTGGGGCATTTCAGGGATCTACCTTGGGTGCGCGGCGACGGTGGTGCAGGTCGGCGTTGACCCTAGCAGGCAAGATGTGCCTTCTTCCGGTCCGTGCGCCCCCCGCGCTGAAATGAATCCTTCCTGCGACCTGCGACCTGGCGGCGAACATATCTCGCCGAAGCGCTCGTACGGCAGAGCGCACATGACGCGGCGCCGACGGCCCGGACCAGCGGCCGTTCGCGCGCTAGAGGTTGAAGTCGCGGACGACGGCGAACGACTCGGTGTAGGTGAGTGACGCGATGCCCGCATGCGGCAGCCCAAGAAAGCACGCGGCGGAATATCGCATCAAGCCGCGCCGGCGTCACCAGGTGGCAGCGTGATCTTCAACCCAGGAGGCGCCCGTTTGTCCGGGCGGCGGGCTAGCGTGTCAGCCGGGCGAGCAGTTCGGGATGGTCCGCGAGGCTCTCGGCCAGAACCGCCTGGGTGAGCGGCGCGAAGGCCGCATAATCCACAGAGGACCAGTCGATTCCCCCGAAAGGTGGTTCAGGATCGTATTCGATCACCAGTTGCGCCAGCCGGGCCGCGTCCTCCCCCGCAAACCGGTGAACCAGGTGAAGCGCCATGTCGATGCCCGCCGACACTCCGGCGGCAGTGACGATCGACCCGTCCTCGACCCACCGTTCGACGACGGGAGTAGCCCCGAAACGGGCCAGCAACTCGCGAAACCCCCAATGGGTGGTGGCGCGGCGCCCCTCCAGCAGACCTGCCGCACCGAGAATGAGCGATCCCGTGCAGACCGACGCGGTCACCTCTGCTCCGGCGGAAGCCGTACGAATCCAGTCAAGCAGCGTCTCATCGGCGCAGGCGGCGAGCGTGCCCGAGGTGCCGCCCGGGACGACGACGGCGTAGGGGTTCGTGAGCTCGCCGAACGTCGTGGTGGCGGCCACACGCAACGCGGTGTCGCTGTCGACGGTGGACAGGTCGTGGGCCACGGTGACGCTCTGAAACTCGGGACCGAGCGTCGCGGTCACGGTGAGCGGGCCCACCAGATCGAGCGCGGTCAGGCCAGGGTAGAGGACATAGGCGATGGTCTTGGTCATGTCCTCACTCTGCTGAGCGAGTACGGCGAAAGCCAAGGTAGCCGGACGGAAGCGTCGGAAATCTTGGGATTGTTGTCGCTCAGACCTAGGATCACACGGTGAAGCCACGCCGGATGGTTGTCGTGGGATATGAGCAGGCGGAACTCTTGGACATCGCCTGTGTCACCACGGCTCTCAACGGTGCGGTAAGGATGGGGGCGTCGCCGTCATACGTGGTCGAGTTGGCCACCCAGGGCGCCCGCGACATCACATGCCTGTCGGGCTTGGAGCTGAAGGTCCACCATGCCGTGGAACGCGTGCGTGGCCCGCTGGACACTCTGATCGTCGTCGGCGGGCTTGGTTCGCCGGACGCGGCGGCGGATGCGGTTCTCGTCGGCCATGTGCGCCGGCTGGCGCGGGTGAGCCGCCGCGTGGCGTCGGTGTGCACCGGCGCACGCGTGCTCGCCGCTGCCGGCCTACTGGACGGCAGGCGCGCGACGACACACTGGCTCGATGCCGAGGCACTGGCCGCACGCCACCCCCTGGTAAAGGTCGACGCCGATCCGATCCACATCCGCGATGGAAACGTCTACACCTCAGCGGGTGTGACCAGCGCACTGGACCTGACACTCGCCCTCATCCAGGAGGATCACGGCGCACGCCTGGCCCGTGGGGTGGCGCGGGCATTGGTCACCTATCTCCAGCGTCCCGGCAATCAATCGCAGATCAGCATGTTCGTCACCGCTCCACCGGCCGACGACGAGCTCGTACGGAGGGTCGTCGACCACGTGCATGAGCGATTGGACGGCGATTTGAGCACCGCCGCACTCGCCGACCGGGCCGGGGTGAGCGAGCGCCATCTGACCCGGCTGTTCACCATGCATGCCGGGCAGACACCCGGCCGCTTCGTCCGGGGTGTCCGCATAGAAGCGGCACTACACCTCATCACCGCCACCCGGCTCCCCCTGGAACGGGTGGCCACCCGCTGCGGATTCGGCTCGGCGGAGTCCCTCCGCCAGGCGTTCACACGCCGGTACGGCGTCGCCCCCTCCCGCTATCGGGCGACATGGCGGGAGAAGGCCACCGAGGACGCGTGACCCCGGGTGACGTCATCGCTCAGAACGCCCCGGCTACGCTTGGCGTCCCCGGAGTACCACGGTGACCTGCGCTTGCCGTACCGGCGACGGGACACCGGCACGGCGGAGGGGCCTAGCGCGGCACGGGCCATCTGGCCACGGCAGCGCCGACCACCGGGCGACCCTCACGGCAGACCACGCAAACGTCGCGAACGTCGCCGACGACGCCGGAACGGCGAAGCCGACCTACCGCGGCACAGGCCGCCCACCCACGGCGGCGCCGACCACCTGACGGCCCTCGCGGTAGACCGCGCGGACGTCGAGGATGGCCGCGATGTCGCGGAGGGGGTCGCCGGCGATGGCCAGGATGTCGGCGTCGTAGCCGGGGGCGAGGCGGCCCTTGCGGTGGGCCAGGCCGCATGACTCGGCGGCCAGGGAGGTGACGGAGATGAGGGCCTCGCGGGCGCCTGTGACCTGGGAGGCGAAGTACACGACGTCTCTGGGGAGAACGTCATGGGGTTTGTGGGGGTTGATCCCGGCATCGGTGCAGCAGACGACCCGCACACCATGGCTGTGCATGTATGCATGGTTCGCCCAATAGGGGGCGATGGTCGACAGGACCGCCTCAGGCATGTCGTCCCGGGGCCGTGCGACCGTGCAGCCGACGAAGACACCGGCGGCGGCGATGGCGTCGACCGTCTTCGGGTCGAGCCCCACCCCGGCGGGCGTCATGAACGTGCAGTGTTCGATGCTGTGGGCCCCGGCCGCGACGGCGTCGGCGATGCCCGCCGCCGCGTGGGCGTGGGCGACGACGGGGAGACCACGGTCGCGGGCGGCTCTGGTGACCGCCTGCAACTCCGGCAAATCGTATTGTGTCCCGCGCGGGTTGGAACCCGCAGTGGACATGCCGCCGGTCGCCATGATCTTGACCAGGTCGGCGCCCCGGTCGGCGCGCGCCGCGACGGCGGCGATGGCCTGGTCGGCCCCGTCGGCCTCTCCCCCGAGATACCAGCAGTGGCCGCCGGTGCGCGTGATGGGCGGACCCGCGGCGACGATGTGCGGGCCGAACCCGCCGCCCGCGACCTCGTCACGCAGAGTAAGCGCGAGATAACCGCGGTCACCGAGGTCCCGCACGGTGGTGATGCCGGCCCGTAAGGCGCGGGCGGCGTGACCGCGCATGCGGTCGAGAAGCACGGAATCGTCGTCGTGCACCATCTGGTGCTCGGTGTTGCCGTCGGGGTCGAAGACAAGGTGAGTGTGGGCGTCGATGAGGCCGGGCAGGAGCGTCACATCTCCGAGATCGGCCACGACCGCGTCCTCCGGTGGCGGGGCGCCGGTCAGATCGACGTCGGTGATGCGCCCGCTTTCGACCAGAATCATCGCCGGGCCCACGTGGGCGGTGTTCCCGTCGAAAAGGCCCGTGCCGCGAATGGCCAACCGGGGATCGTTCACAGGGCGTCACTCCCAGCGTCGTCAACCAATGATTACGTGCTCAGGATTCGGCTTTCACAATCCGGCGAAAAAATCGTTCTCCAGGCCGTGCGGCCCGCCGGGGCGAGGAACCTTGATATAGTCCTCCCGGCCCAGGGCCAAAGGCACATCGTTTTCATACAGCTTTTCGATCCAGGTGCCGCCCACCTGGCTCGTGTGCGCCAGCACCGCCGCTTTCTTGCGCTCCAGCACGGCGCTCACATCGATCGAGGTGGTGACACGTTGTTCGACGCCCGCCAGCGCGGAGTCCCCTTCGGGGTCGGGAAAGGGCTCGGGCAGTCCGGCCGCCATCACCGCGTCGCGCAGACCACGCCAATAGCCCGTGCCCATGGCCACGGTGTAAAGCCGCACCGGGACTCCGCTGACCTCCACCGCCCGGTGGGCGGCACGGGCGGTGTGCACCTGGTCGGGGTGCCGATAGGGCGCGTCGAGGGCATATGTCACCACGACCTGCGGCCGATGCCGGTCGATGAGATCGGCGATCCTGGCGGCGACGATGTCGAGGGAGACCTGCGCAAACCAATTCGGCTGAGGCTCTAGGTCCCAGTCGGCCATGCCCGAGTCGTGATAGCCGAGAGGCTCAAGGTGACCGATCCCCAGATGCCCGGCCGCCGCCCGGAGCTCCGCCGCCCGCGTGCGGGCCACCGCCGCCGGGTCGTGCCCGGGCTCGCCGGGTCTCGACCCGTCCTGCGCGTTGCCGAACTCACCGTTGGTGCTGGTGACGAGCACGGTCCGCACACCTTGAGCGGCGTAGCGGGCGAGGATTCCCCCCGTGTTAGTGGACTCCGGCCCGGGATGGGCATGCACCGCCATTAGCACTTTATCCTGCATCATCACCATCGCGAATCCATTGTAGGGGCGCATCCTGGCTTCATTGGAGTGTACGGCGCAGCCGAGGGGACCGCCACGGTGCCGAGGCGGGCTCTGAGCGTTCCAGAGGACGCACGGTGCTTTAACATAAGGCACCGGGAATTGGGCCTCCGATAAGGTACGCCTGGCCCGAACCTGCGTCACGGAATTACCGGCTATTTCCCCGTCATCGACCTGCATGTACACTTCTATGAGCGAGTGCGGCGCATAAGGGGAGGCTACCGAGCATGAAGACGACCACGTCGGACGACAGCTCCGGAGTCTGGCTCGCCAGTACAGTATGGGGCCTCCTGGAAGAGAAGTACAACCCGGGAAAAGTACCGTCCGTACGCAAACTCGCCCAGCACATTCGCGAGGCGAACGGCGGCGACACCCTCTCTCACGGCCATATCCACAATATCCTCAGCGGTGAGGCGGCAAACATCACCGATAAGACGAGGGAGATCCTGGCCAGATTCTTCGGAGTGCCTCCCTCGCACTTTATTCTCACTCCCGCCGCTCCGCCCGCGGACGGCGCCGCAACACTCGAGGAGACCCTGGCCTTTCGATTCGCGTCCCTGCGGCCGGAGGAGCTGGCCGCCATCGAGAAAGCACTTGGCATGGTCAAGGAACAGCGAGAGGGCAGCGAAAGGCATGGAAGAGAGAGTTCACAGAACCCCGTCACAGGTGAGCTATGAGCAGGCGGTGTCCGCGAACACGGGAAAGGATGAGAGCCATCAAAAACCGACACGTGCGGACAGCCTCTCGGAAAATCCTCACCAGGCTTCCCGCTCTACCTGAGCCGTGGGATATCAGTGTGCTCTGCCGCACACTTGAGCTGAGCCGCAACCGGCCGCTGACGCTGCATTCGGTAAACCTGCCGGCCATGCCGTTCGGAATGTGGTATGACGACGGGAGGGAAGACCACATCTTCTACCGCTCGTCGGCCACCGGATATTATCGCGACCACATCGTCCTGCACGAGATCTGCCATATGCTCGTCGGCCACGGCACGAGGCCGGCTCAATTGACGGGTGAGACCGTGAGTTATCTCGTCGACGGGCAGCGGTTGAACAGCAGGGTTTACGGCACTTTCGAAGAGCAACTCGCGGAGACTTTTTCTTCCATGGTGCTGAAGATTGCCGGCCAGAAACGGTCGGGTGGCGTCGGCGCGGTGGAGCGCCGCGCGGACGAGTTATTCCGGGGCGCCCATGCGTAGCGTCCCCGACTGGGTCGAGAGTGTGCGCGGCCTCATTCTCGTGGTCGTGTGGGCCGTGCTGATCCTTAGAATCCCCGCCTTGCGGCGCCCGCGGCAGCGTCCCGTGTGGCTCGTGCTCTTCGTTCTCGCCATGGGGTCGGTGGCCATTCAGGAGTGGGTCGGTCAGTGGATCGACGGTGTCACCGGCGTTCCCAAGGCCAGCGAACTCGCCGTGGTCTTCGTGGCGCTCACCGACTTCGCCGCCGTCTGGTGGTTCGCGATAACCCTGCAACAGGCCGGCGGGACGGCCCCCGCGTGGCTGCGCCGCGCCCCCTTGGTGTGCGCCGTCACGATGGCGGTGCTCGCCACCGCCCTTTTCACCGTCACTCCCCCGGCGGACCGCTTCGGCAGCCAGGCCCACGGGTGGTGGGTCGTCTACGCCCTTGTCTGGATCTCCTACGGGCTGATCACGGCGGTGGGGGCGGCAGCCGTCTTCTGGCGATATGGCGTCACCATGCGCAGCCCCGTTTTGCGGCTGAGCGTGCTGGCACTCGCCGTCGGGACCAGCGCGGAGGTGCCCTATTTGGTGATCCGGGGAATCCGCTGGTTCACCGACGCCCCGCCCGATCTGGTCCTCGTCGGTTTCTGGTGCTCCTTCGCGCGCTTCATGCTGGTCGCCCTCGGGTGTTCACTGGCCGCGCTGGAACCCCTGCTCACCACGATTCTGTACTGGTATCGCAGGCAGCGCCTCCACAGCCTGTGGCTGCTGCTGCGGCAGGCGACCCCCGAACTCCAGATGGGCGCACGGCAGTCGCGGATGTCGGAGCTGTGGACGTTCAAGGACATCGAGGAGCTCCTCCACCAGCGAATGATCGAGATCCGGGACAGCATCACCTTCCTGCACGACGGCTGGGCGTCGCCGGAAATGTTGCAGCAGGCCGAACGGCACGCCGCGGCGGCGGGAAAACCCCGCCATCTCGCGGTGGCCTGCTGGCTGGAGGTCACCCGCAGGAACGCCCTCGAAGGGGCGCCGAAGCTCCACCACAAGCTCGACAGGCATTTGCTGCCCGAGGTGCTCGCCGCCAAGCCGACCGTGCGGCGCGAGGTACGCCAGTTCCTGCGGCTCCACCGAGCCTTGCGGTCCTCCTTCACCCGGGGTTTCGCCGACGACTTCCAGCGCCGGGCGACGACGGGCAGTGCTCTGTGAGCTCTGCGCTCGGCGAGCGGCGCGGTCAGGGCCACACGTGTTTCAATCTCCGCGCCACGTGCCCGGCACGAGAATGAGGTCCGCCCGCGCCGCAGGAGAATAGGTGCGGCGTGCTCGGCACGAGGATTGGAACTGCGTGCGCCGCACGAAGGCAAGCGCCATGCGCACGGCACGGGATTAGGCACCGCGTGCGACGCACGAGAACAAGGGCGGCGATGAGAACAAGCGCTGGATGCGCCGCATGAGAACTAACACCGCCTGCCCGGCACCATAAGCAGAACTTTCCGGCCCCCGCACGAGGGAGAACCCCGTGCGGGGGTCGTCGTATGTCCGGGGCAATGCCGGTGGCGGGGGCGTGCGCATCGTGCGGCGTATGACGTGCGGCACACGGCGGGCCCGGGTCGCCGGACTGCGCTGCACGGTGCCGCTGACCTGGGACGGTGTGTCAATCTCCGCGGCAGGAAGCCGCCGGACACCACTCGCCGGCAGGCCGATGGACTGTCCACTGGGTGTCCAATGTGATTGACACATTTTCCCCCTCTCGGCTAAGTTTACGGTTACCAGCGCGAATGTGTAGACCAAAGGAAGAAGCGCGAGTTTCGGCTTCCTCTTAATCGTTCAACGAGCGGGATATCCAGTGCACGAAAGCATGTGACCATCTCTGGATACCTCGTCTATATCTCCGTGTTGTCGATGGCTTATGTCACGGTGCGCCGAGACGCAAGCCGCCTGGCCCAGTCGCTCCACCCGCACATGGGGAGCGAACCGCAAGGCCACTCTTCCGCTTGATGTGCGTTCACGTGGAGGCGTGATAATGACTCAGGCCGGCGACCTGAACAGTTCGCAGGCGGTGGTGTTCCGTAAAAACCCGGAAGCGGTGCCGCGGCACGACAGGGCCGACGGCGGCAAGGTGCGCAGACAGGTCTTCACCATGAAGGTGGGCCTGCAGATCCCGGCCGACCTGACATTCGACGACTGGGAGCAGGCGGGATGCCGGCTGTCCGGCATCGTGAATTCCTCGGCGTGGTGGCTCGGTGATTGGCTTGTATTCGGCAAGGAGCACTACGCCGACCGTTATCAGCGAGGCGTGCTCGCGGTCGGCCTGCAATATCAGACGCTCCGGAACTACGCATGGGTCTCCAGGCAGTTCGAGTTTCACCGCAGGCGGGCCTCGCTGAGTTTTCAGCACCACGCCGAGCTGGCCTCCTTGCCCGTCGAGGAGCAGGAGAGGTGGCTCGACCGCGCCGAGGACATGCGTTGGACCACAAAGCAACTACGCAGCGCCATCCGCCTGGCCCGCAGCAACAGCACGGAAGAATCCAGGCAGGTCGCGCCCACACGCCGGTTCGTGATTCCCGACAATCGGCTTCAGCGATGGCACAGGGCGGCCGAGCAGTCGGGCTTCGATCTCGACCAGTGGGTGCTCGCGACACTCGACCAAGCGGCCGAACAGATCCTCGAGGAGGAGGTGGAGGAGCAGGCCTCGATAAACGCCTGAACGAGTGCGCGCGGACCTACGCCGCCGCCTCACCCCGAACGAGATCCGATCCGATGTCCGAGCGCCTCCTGTGGGGGAGAGGCGGTCAGCGACGAGGAAGGACGTAAGCCCGGTCGGGGGCGAAGGTGACGGTGACGGGGGTGCCCTCGGTCAGGAGGACGGCGGGATGTGGGGCCGGCACGGCAGCCGTTACCGTGCCGCCCGCCGTCTCGATTTCGTAGTCCACGCTCGCGCCGTGAAAGGTGCGGTTGAGTATGACCCCTTCGCCTTCCCGCGATGCGTGGGCTACGGAGAGCACCTCCGGCCTGATCATTAAAAGGGCAGTGTCATGCGCGGTGACGTCCGGATGCGACGGCACCGCCATCTTCTTCCCGAACGCCGTGACGATCGCGTGCCCGCGGTCCGGCTCGGCGGGGACCTCGAGAAAATTGGCCCGCCCGATGAAATCGGCCACAAAGACGCTGGCCGGCCGCAGATAGATCTCGGCGGGTGTGCCGATCTGCGCGATCCTGCCGCGGTGCATCACCACGATCCGGTCGGACATGCTCATCGCCTCCTCCTGGTCGTGGGTGACGTAGAGGCCGGTGATGCCGAGCATGTGCTGCGCCCGCCGGATCTCGGCGCGCATCGCGCCGCGTAGTTTCGCGTCGAGGTTGCTGAGCGGCTCGTCGAAGAGCAGCACTTTCGGCTGCACCACCATGGCTCTGGCCAGGGCGACCCGCTGCTGTTCTCCACCGGCCAGCTCGTGGGGGTGGCGGTGTTCCTTGCCGACGAGGTTCATGCTCGTCAGCGCGATTTTCACGGCCTCGGCGATCTCGGCTTTGGTGTGGTCGCGCAGGCGCAGGCCGTAGGCGATGTTCTCGTAGACCGTCATGTGGGGGAAGAGCGCGTAGCTCTGGAAGACCATGGCCATGGACCGCTGCTGCGGGGGGACGGCGTCGATGCGGACGCCGTCGAGATAGACGCCGCCTGCGGTGGCCCTTTCGAATCCCGCGACGATCCGCAGGGTGGTGGTCTTTCCGCAGCCGGAGGGGCCGAGCAGCGTGATGAACTCGCCCGGTGCGATATCGAGACTGACGCCGTCGACGGCCACCACGCTTTCACCGCGTGCGGCGAACCGTTTCGTGAGGCCGTCGAGGCGCAGCGCGCCCGACCGGGGTTCACGGTCGAGTCCGATGAGATTCACAGCCTGCCTTCCTGTCGGGTGAGGATGGAGCCGCCGACGACAAGCCTGATGAGGCCGAGGCTGAGGAGCACGACCAGACTCAGCAGAGTGCAATAGGCGAAGGCGACGCCATAGTGGCCCTGGCCGGCGGCGCTGAGGATTTGCGAGGTGATGATTTTCGTGTCCGGCGTGACGAGGAAGACGATGGTGGAGACCGACGTCATGCATCGGGCGAAGCTGTAACTCAGGCCGGTGAGCAGGGCAGGTCTGATGAGCGGCAGCGTGACGCGGCGGAAGGTCTGCAACGGCCGGGCGCCGAGATCGGTGGACGCCTCCTCCACGTGCGGATGGATCTGGGCCAGCGCTCCGGTGGCGGTGCGCAACCCGGCGGGCAGGCTGCGCACGACATAGGCCAAGATGATCGCGAGCGAGCCCCCCGCGAGCGCGCCGCCGCCGACCAGTCCTGGCAGCACCGTCACACCCGCCACCTCGATGTCGTCGCGGTAGGCGAGCACGTAGCCGATGCCGAGCACCGTGCCGGGCACCGCGACGCCGAGGGTCGCGGCGAAGTCGAGCCAGCCCGCCGCCCTGCCTAGGTGTCTGACGACCAGCCAGGCGACGGTCAGCCCGGCCAGCCCGGCGATGGGGGTGGCGATGGCCGCGAGCAGGGTCGTGTCCGCGACGGCCTCGCGCCCCTCCGCGCCGAGGAGGGCCACGCGCATGTGGTTGAGAGTGAGGCTGAAGTCCACGTTGAACGCCCGGATGAACGCCCCGGCGAGGACTGTGCCGTACAAACTCACGATGACGAGCGCGATCAGGACCGCCAGGGTGAAGACCGGCCAGCGGCCCCATCCCCTGATCAGGTGCACGCTGCCGGATGGTTTGCCGGTGATCGTGATCCTGGTCTTTCGGGCGAGCCAACGCCGTTGCACCAGGTAGAGCCCGATGGAGGGGATCAGGAGGATGAGGCTGTAGATGGCCGCCGAGGTGGTGTCGTATTCGCCGGTGACCGCGAGATAGGCGCGACTTGCCAGCACAGTGTAGTCGCCGCCGACGACGAGGGGATTGGCCAGGTCGGCGATGGCTTCGATGAACAACAGCAGGAATGGGGCGACAACGCCGGGTGCGAGCAGCGGCAGGATCAACGTGCGGAATATGCGCCGGCGTCCGGCGCCGAGGTTCATCGCCGCTTCCTCCATCGCCGGGTCGAGTGCGCGCATCATGCCGAGCAGCCCGAGATAGGAGACGGGGAAGAAGGACAACGACAACACCATGACCAGGCCGTCGAGCCCGTAGATGTCGTATTCGGTGCCGAAGATCCCGTAGGTGACCAGCCCGCGCCTGCCGTACAGCGCGACGGTGGCGGTGGCCACCGCGAAGGGCGGACTGATCATCGGAAGCAGCGCGATCAGGTGCAGAACTCGCTTGCCGGGCACGGCCAGCCGGGTCTGGACGAAGGCAAACAGCAGGCCGATCGCGGTGCCACAGGTGCCGACGAGCAGGCCCAGCACGATGGTGTTGCGCAGTATGGCGAGATCCACCGGCGAGGTGACGAACTCTGCATATCTCGGCAACGCGCTCGGCGAGAGTGCCTCGGCGAGCACGTTGATCAGCGGGTAGACGCATCCGACGGCGACCAGGGCGACGACGGCTAAAAGCGCCGCACGCACGCCCAGGTCCCCGCGCCGGCGTGGAGGAGCGGTCATTGTTTAGGGGCCCTGGCGATCTCGATGTCGAACCGCCTCGACAGGGCTATCTTTTCGGCTCCGGCCTCGGCGATGTCATAGTCGACGCGCTTCACCTTTGACATGTCCCGTAATTTGTTTCCGATCCTGGCACGAGGATTCGTGGGAAGTGAATAGACCCTTGCCGTGGGACCGAGTTCCTGGGCTTCGGCGGTGAGTGCCCAGTCGACATACTTCCTGGCGCCGGTGGAGTTGCGGGCCCCCGCGACAACCGCAACCCCGCCGACTTCATAACCTGTCCCCTCCTCCGGATAGGAGACGTGCAGGTTGGTATATCCCTCTTCGTGTACGGCGACGCAGTCGTGGGCGAACACGATCCCCACCGCGACCTCGCCCGTGGCCGCCTGCTGGGCGGCGGAGCTTCCGGTCTTGTTGTATTGCAAGACGTTCGGATGGAGTCTGCGCATATAGCCGAGCGCCGCGTCCTTGGCGCCCCCGTTGAGTTCGACGTGCGACCACAGCGCGGTGTAGCCGGTGCCCGAGGTGGTGGGATGGGCGATCGCGACGTTGCTCCGCAGCCGCGGATCGGTCAACTCGCGCCACGAGCGGATCGGCGTCATCCGTTTGCCGGCCAGCACTTCGGTGTTGTTGCAGAAGGCGAGAACCCCGACGTAGACCCCCGTCCACGC
Organism: Sinosporangium siamense; assembly: GCF_016863435.1. Classification (GTDB taxonomy): domain Bacteria; phylum Actinomycetota; class Actinomycetes; order Streptosporangiales; family Streptosporangiaceae; genus Sinosporangium; species Sinosporangium siamense. Next base: position 101,924 of record NZ_BOOW01000032.1, on the reverse strand, counting down.
CCCCGCGGGGTCTTTCCATTCCGGCTTGATCTCGGCGGCGTTCGGGGAACGGTAAGGCGCCAGCAGCTTCTGTGCCGCGGCGGCCACGTAGGCATCGGCGGGCCCGCCGTGCCAGACATCGAACTCCGGTTTGTTTCTGCCCGCCTTGATCCTGGCCAGCGCCTCGCCGCTGGAAAGCCGCACGAAGTCGGCCGGGATTCCGGTGGCCTTGGTGAAGTGACTCGTCATCACGCTGCACCACTGCTCTTGACCGCCGCAGGCGATCGTGACGCCTGCTGTGTCGCCGGCCTTGGCGTCGCAGGCGCCGGCCAACAGCATCACGGTCAGGATTAAAGCCCCCCGCTTGGCCCTTGAGACCATTCTCAGGGCTCCTGATGTCGGTAAACCCATGGCATAACCGTAGGGCGGCCGATGACCTTGTTGAATGAACGTACGGTGAGACTAGGTAACGGGCTAATCACCTTGAACTGGCATCAGATAACCGACACCCCGCAGAGTGCGGATATAGGTGGTGGTGCCGTCGATCTCACTAAGCCGGGATCGCAGGCGATATACCGCCGATTTCACGACGTCCCGTCCACCTTGCAGGTCGGCCGTCCCCCACACTGCCCGCAGCAGTTGTTGCCCCGACTGCGGCACCCCCTGGTGGGCGGCGAGGTGCGCGAGCAACTTGAACTCGGTGAACGGCAGGTCCAGGCGGCGCCCGTCGAGCGTGGCCACGTGGTCGGACAGGTCGAGGACGAGCTTGCCCGCCGTTATCACAGTGCCACTCTGGCGTCGCCGTACCAGCGCCTGGGCGCGCAGGGCGACCTCGCGAGGATGGAAGGGTTTGACCACATAGTCGTCCGCGCCGTGTTCGAGCCCGGCGATCACCTCATCGGGCTGGGCGAGAGCGGTGAGCAGCATGATGGGCACTTCTGACCGGCTCCTGATGATGCGGCAGAGGTCCAGCCCGTTCATGGTCGGCATCAGCACATCGAGCACAACAAGGTCGACATGCCGGGTGCGCAGGATGTTGAGGGCGGTCGCCCCATCGTGTGCCTGGAATACGGTGAAGCCCTGTGTCTCCAAGGCGAACGCCACGATGAGCGTCATTTGAGGTTCGTCGTCAACGATTAGCGCGACACTCATCATGGCCCCTCAAACGGCAACGTCAGCAGAATGGTGGTGCCGTGCATGGCGGCGGTGTCCACCAGGATCGCGCCGCCGTGCAGCTCGACGATGGTCTTGGTGATGACCAGCCCGAGGCCGGTGCCGTCGCCCAGCGGGCCGCGGCTGACGAACGGGCGGAACAGCTCACGGCGCCGTTCTCTGGTCATGCCGGCGCCGTCGTCGGTGACGTAGATCGCGATGCCGGTGTCGATGACGGCCACACGCACCGCGATGCGCCCGCCCACGCTGGTGAAACGTCCCGCGTTGGACAGCAGGTTGGTCACGGCCTGCACCATCAAGCGGGGGTCGGCCTGCACTTCGGGGCTCACCTGCGGGGTGTCCAGGGTGATGCGCTGGTCGCGCGTCGCGCACAGGGGCCGCATGGCGACCACCACATCACGCGTCAGGGCCGACATGTCCACCGTTTCAACGGCGGGTGTAAACAGACCGGATTCAATCTTGGCCTGGACAAGCAGGCTTTCGCACAGATGGATCACCTGCGCGCACTGAAAGTCGATCGTGCGGAGAAAGGTGGTCTGTGTGCTGGTCAGCGGGCCGGGGCCACCTTCGAGCAGCAGGTCGGAGGCGCCTTTGATCATGCTGAGCGGGGTGCGCAGCTCGTGGCTGAGGGCGGTGACCTGTTCGGCCCGCCGCTCCACCAGAGTGGCGAGCCGGTTGCTCTCGGCCCGCTCATCGGCGCTGGCCCGGCGTCCCCCCAGCACGGCGAGGAGTGAACCCAGCAGGACGCCCGAAACGGCGACGGCGCTCCCGATCAGGTCTAAGAGGGCGAGGGCGAGCACGACCGCACCCCCCACGCCTAACAGGAAGTAGAGCACCGCGTCCGGCAGGCCCAGCACGCGTGTCGCCCACGATCGGGACTCGGCCACTTCCGGAAGTGTGACACAGCGGAACGCGTTCCCCAAGGCCTATACCGGGCCGACCCTGGGGGGTTTTTCCGCTACTTATTCATTAACGCGTGGAATAGGGCGGAATTCGAGGAGCACCAAACCCCGGTCGAGGTCTTTCATCGAAGCCAGAGACATGCCGCTGCGCCGCCCCAGGCGTTCGAAATCGGCTAATGTGCGCTGCCGGCCGCCGCTGATCGCCATCAGGCGCAAATCCAGGGCCGCGGACATGACGGCGTCCTCGTCGTAGCCGTCGGACACCTCGAAAAGCAGGCGCTCCAACACGAGAACACGCCCCTCCGCAGAAGGAACCGAAGGTTGTGAAGAGTGCGCAGGACCGGCCTCGGCGCAGCGTTTCATGATGCGTACGGCGTCGTCGTCGTTCCAGTTGAACAGGACGTTGGACAGCAGATGAACATCGGCGGCGGGCAGCGGGGCGAAGAAATCCCTGCCGTCGAAGGTGCAACGGCCGGCGACCCCGGCCGAGCGGAGCAGTTCGAGTGCCTCGGGCTCGTGTTCCGGCAGATCGATAACCGTGCCCGTGAGATGGGAATGCCGGCTCACCACCGCGGCGAGAAGCGCGCCGGTGCCGCCACCCACGTCGTTGACGTGCCGCACCCCGGACCAGTTGCAGGCCTCCGCCACCAGAGGCGCGAACTCCGCCGAATGCTTGGCGCGGAGCCGGGTGAAGGTGTTTCCCGCCGGGGGCACGGCGGTCAGGTCGTCGTAGACGGAGCGTCCGAACACCTTGGCGTAGGCGGGCTGCCCCGTGCGCACGACGTTCGCCATCTCGGCCACCACACGATCGAAACGCCCGGCGAAACCGTCGGTGTCGAGTGAGACACGCAATTGGGAGGGGTCGCCCTCCATTAGCAGCGTGGAAAAGTCGTTGAGGCCGAAGGTGCCCGTGGCGGACACCGAGAAGACACCGCGCAGGCACAGATAGCGCATGAGGCGCCGCAGCGCATCCTCGTCGGCCCCCGCGGCGACGGCGAGAGGTTCCACCCGGTCGACGCCCGCGGCGATCAGATCGGCGAGGCGCAACGTCGCGGCGGCCTGAAGGGCGCAGCCGCCGATGGGGTCTATCAGGTCGTTGAGATGGGGGAACACCGGAGCCTCCTGCGCCCCCGTGAATTCGTCGTTCACGACGTCCTCACGCATGCTCACCGCGTCGTCCCTTCGCTCACGAGGCTTTCGCCGTACGGCCGGACCGTGATCAGGCGGCGGTAACAGTCCCTCGTGCCCGGCTCATTCACCAATTGGCCCTCGGCCTCCACCCAGGCGTGCGCCTCGAACGGGGGTTCCGTGCGCACGCCGACGCACCAGGTCGGCCAGACGCCGAAAATCCTGCACATCAGCGCGGTGCCGATCGAGCGCATGAGACATCCGTAGATTCCGGCGGCCCGCGGGCTCACCGCGCACACGGTGTCGCGCATAAGGCGGGTCTGGGCGAGCGTCGCCGGCTTCGCCCCCCGGCTTATGAAAGTGAGCACGGCGGCCATGTGCCGCGGCGGAAGCAGGGCGAGAACGCGCGCGACGATCAGCACGACCACCCTCGCGAGCCACGGCCACCGCACTTTCCGGCGCCCGCCGACAAACCTGTCGTTGCCTTCCAGGGACATGTGGACGCTCATCGCGTCAGCAGCCCCTTGTCGCTCAGGTCGCCGACGATGTCCTCGACGTCCTCACGGGCGAGGGCCGCCTCCACTTCGAACTCCTCGGTGAGCCGCCGCGTGGCGCCGTCCAGGTCCTCCCCCTGGACGACCGATTTCACGACGATGGCAGCCGTCTCGTTGAGCTGCCAATACTTTCCGCGCCGCCCGTCGAGCAGGACTCCTCCGTATTCGGTTTCCACGAAGGAGATGTTCTGTGCAAGTTTCACGGACGACCCTTTCGTTGACGTCGTTGTCCCTGTTCGACTCCCACCCAGCCCGCCGCCTCACATCCGCCGCGCCGCCGATTCGGCGGGCTGTAATTCGGCGGCCTCAAGCCCCCGCAGCCACACCTCGCAGCCGATGGTCGAGTCGAGCGATCCGCCGTCCAGTCCGGGGGTGCTCGGATTGACGGCGAGGTCGCGGAGCATGCGCGCGTCGACCAGCCCCAGCTCGCCCAGCCGGGAGTTCTCCCAGAGGGAGGCGAGTTCGTCGCGGTGAACGCGCAAACCGCGGGCGAGGTCAAGCGAACCGCGGTCCTTGGACGACCGGCTGAGCACTCTGTCGGGCACGATGCCGCGCATGGCCGCGCCCAATAGCGGCTTGTAGGTCCAGGGGGTGACCCTCGCTTCCGGCCGGACCCGCAGAACCGCCTCCACGACACGGTCGTCGAAGTAAGGCATGGCCGCCGGCACACCGGTGTTGACCACCATGTGGTTCATCGCCCTGACGAGCCGCACGCCGTCGCTCAGCGATTCGAGTTCGGCGTGCATGCCCCTGTCGGGGGACAGCGGTGAGGAATCGCGCCCCATTTCCCGCAGCAGCCCGCCCAGAAGTCTGCGTCCCTCCCGCGTGACCCACGGGGGAACGGTGGGCGGAATCATCCAGCCGAGCAGCGGGGTGCGAATGTCCAGCGGCCCCACGGCCGGGTTGATGTGGCCGGCGCACCAGCGGCGATAGTCACGCCGGTCGGCCATGGCCCGCGCGAGCGCGGTGTTCGACCAGCCGAACAGCGCGGCGAACGCGCGCAGCCGCCGAAACGCCTCCACCGGCCGGACGGCGAGTTGACCGTGGAAATGTGTGGGCACCCCGATGAAAAGGTGATCGCCGCCGTGGCCGGTCAAATGCACTCGTGAACCCCGCTCGGCGAAACGCCTCACCATCGCGACCACCCGCGCCCGGCTGGCGATGGCGGTGGAGGGTTCGTCGAGCCTGTCGTGCACTTCGCTCACCCCCGCGTAAACCAGGGGCATGTCGTCGGCGGGCATGATGTCGTGCTCGACACCGGCCATTTCCCCGGCGGCGATGGTGGCCCAGGAAAGGTCCTCGCTGGTCGTCTCGCGAATGGGCACGGTGTGCACGATGAGGCGGGCCTCGCCGCGGGCGGCCAGAAAACCGAGGGATGTCGAGTCGTAGCCGCCCGACAGTTCACTGCTCACCAGGCCGCCGCCGGCGGTTCTTGTGCCGACCGCGGCGGTCAGCCGCTCCCTGAGCAGCGCGGCGCCGTCGGCCAGACCGAGGTGCGGCTGTGGAGGCCGCCACCAGCGCACCCGGCGCGGTGTTCCCCCGTGCGCGGGCGTCGCGAGGTAGTGCCCGAGCGGCACCGGGGTGACTCCCCGCAGGAGGGGACGCTCACCGATCCAGTGCGCCACGGGTTCGACGAGGTGACCGGCGAGCGCCCGGGGGTCGACACTCGCATCGGTCAATCGCCCGAGAAGATATGCACGGTCCGACACCATCTCGGGGTTTTCGCCGGTCGTGTAGTAGAGGCGCGTGCACCCGAGGGCCGACCCCTGCACGCGTACGGTGTCGCCGAGTCGTGCGACGAGATGGAAGGAACCATCCAGGCCACGGACCAAACCATCGACCTCGGACACGTGCCGCATTTTCCCGGCCGCCTGAGCCAGCGAGTCGGCAGTGCCGGAGTGATGGCCTAGGAGCACCAGCTCGCCGTGCGGGAGAGGCACCCGGGTGACCGGCCGGTCCCAGCAGCGGCCGACGATCCACGGGCGGCCCGAACGGTGAGTGGCGAGTACGGCGCCCCAGGACAGGAGACGCGCGGCCACCTGCCGGCCCGGCTCGTTATCGGGGAGGACGACGAAACCGGGGTCGCGATGAACGCGCATCTCCTGCCTTTCCGCATATCAGAGGCGGGATTCCAATCCGGGCCTGATTTAGATCCAGCGCCCGATCACGCCGTCGCGGTTCCAATGGCCGATGCCGTTGGTGCGCTTACGGAACGAACCGACCTCGTGCAGACGCGGACGCTCGTAGACGGCCCTCTTCTTCATGAAGATTCCCCTCTCCTGCATCGTTCTTCCCTGACATCGCCAGTTTTCCAAGAGGGTGCCGGCACAACAATTCACCTAAAGCGGGAACCGTGCTACCACTAAAGAAGACGAGTTGACACCGGAGGTGGATCGGCGTTAACCGGAATAACGGCGTGGAGCAGATAGCCCCCGTCCCCGGTGCCGCCGTGCCGCAGCGCGCCGCCGAGGTGCCGCACCCGCTCACGCATGCCCCGCAGACCGCTGCCCTTCACCTGCGGCCCACCCGGGTGGGGACCGTCAGGGTCAGGCGCGCCCGCGTGTGACCCGCCCGGATGCGGTCCGCCAAGGTACGGCAGAGCCGCGTGTGGCCCGCCAGGGTACGGCACAGCCTGGCACGCCACGATCACTCGCGATGCGCACTGGCCCGGTGTGCCCGGCGACGAATGCGGCTTCGCCCCCGGTGTGCCCGGCGATGAGTGCGGCTTCGCCGTACCGGCCCATTGTGCAACCCCCCGCGGCGGGGTCTCCCGCGAACGCCTTTCCCACGGCGGATCCTCCCCGGACGTGTCTTTCGCCTGCGGCCGGCGATTCCCCGTGCTCTGCGGCCCGTCGCGAATCGGCGACCCGCGATTCTCCGCGCCCGGCGGCCCGTTGTGAATTCGCACGTCCAGACTTTCGCCCAGCCGGCTTATGGAGACGGTCACCCGGCTTCCTGGAGCATGGCGCCGGGCATTGGTGAGAGCCTCCTGCACCACTCGCACAAGCACCCGGGCGGAACGGCCGGAGACCGAGGTGAGGTCGCCGCAGGTGCGCAGGGTGACGTCCTCGTGCAGCGCGACCAATTCGCGGACCAGGCGGCCGGCGTCGCCGTCCTCGATTTCCGGGTCCCGCAGCGGGACGATGATCTCCCGGAGCTCCGCCAGCGTCTTGGTGGCGAGTTCGTGAATCTGATCGGATTTCTCGCTGATCTCCGAGGGTATGTGGTCGCCGGTCAGCAGTGACGCGCGCAGCGCGATCAGGCTGAGCCCGTGGCCGAGCACGTCGTGCATTTCACGCGCGAGCCGCAGGCGTTCCTCGACGACCGCGCGCCGGACGGCGTCCGCCTGCGCCGGCGTTTCGGTGCGCGCCGGCTCGCAGGTTTCCCGGCGCCGATGCCACACACCGGCGGTCGCGGCCATGCCCACCAGCAATATGCGGGTCAGATGGTCGAGAAACTGGTCCAGGTGTGTGGGGGGAACCTCCGACATGACGACACGGGACACCGTCATCGTCCCCAGATCGAGCGCCACGACCGCCGAGAGGATCCAGGGGGATCTTTCCCTGCGCGCGACCGCGTGGACGGCCAGCAGTGGCGCCACGAGCGCCTGAGTGAAAAACGCGGGGACAAGCAGCGCGACGTTGACCAGGACCGGGCGGTTCCCCCGCCGGAGGACCAGCAGGCACGCCACGCCCGTCAACAGGATGCACATCGGCCCTTGATGGCCGACGCGAAGCACATCCGCCATGGACAGCACAAAGAGCAGGCATTCGGGAACGAGCCGAAAACGCCGGGGCTGATTCACTCCACCCCCGAGGCCGGCAGACCCGCCTCGTGGGAGAGCAGGGCGAGCTGCACTCGGTTGCGCATGCCGAGCCTCTCCATAAGGTGCGACACATAGGTCTTCACCGTCGCCTCGGATAACCCGAGCGCCTCGGCGATCTCCGCGTTGGAGGCCCCGAGGCCGAGTACGGCGAGCACACGCCGTTCACGTTGGGGCAGTGAACTGATCCGGCCGAGAGCTTCCCCACGTCGTGTCTCGCGTTGCACATAGGCGTGGGCCACCCGCTCGGTGACGTGCGGATCGAGAGCGATACCGCCCGTGGCGGCCACCCGGACGGCGTGCACCAGATCGTTGCGGTGGGCACCTTTGACCATGAAGCCGCGCACGCCCAATCGCAGTGCCCGGACGATGTGCTCGTCGAAGTCGAAGGTGGTGATCACGATCACGGCCGGAGCCCCGGGTTGTTCGTTGAGCCCGGCCAGAACGGTCAGCCCGTCGACCTCGGGCATGCGCAGATCCAGTAAAAGCACGTCCGGCCGGCTTTCCCGGACCATCTGCTCGGCCTGCGCACCGTCTTCCGCCTCGGCGACGACCACGATATCCGGAGCGGTTTCCAGAGCCAGGCGAATTCCCGAGCGAAACAGCGGATCGTCGTCCGCGATCGCCACACTGATCAATACATTCATGACGCTAATCCCCCGATGTTAGGTCACGTATGCCGACGACCGCGCTCCCCGGTGAATACGGAGCGCAATCACTTTCAGAGTTAATTGTCTGTCCGCCCCTTTCCCCTCGGGGTTTGGTGCCACCCGCCACCCCGTAGGTCCCGAAAGACACGGCGGGTTCTGATCAGCAGCATACGTAAGCCGTCAAGTCCGACATTCAGGAACGATCCGATTTTCAACCACCACACGGCACCACATGCGGTAAGCAGATATTCCCGTTACCGGAAGCCGCTCAGCCACCCGGCGGCGACTCGGCAAAGTAACGGCTCCCATCGGAACTCCTCGAGCCCGTTTGCGGAATCCTCGCAAGAACAGCAGCTCACCCGCGCCGGCCGTGGTCCCACCGGGCTTGGCGTGTCACGCGGCGGGAACGGCGACACATGCCATGCGATGACTCCTCAGGGGGGCGGGACGATCCCATGCATGTCCGGTCAGCGGTACACGCCGTCTCTTCCCGTGTTTTCAAGAAGAGGCTTTCGCAGGGAGCTCGTCCAGGTGCACGCCGTATCCGGCACAGGCGGGCGTCGAGGTCGCGTTTGAGGACCTTGCCGACGGGGTTTCGCGGCAGGGCGACGGCGAATTCGAACCGCTGGGGGAACTTGTAGATCGCGACCCGCGACTTCAAAGACGTCCCCCGTGCACAAGTAACCCTCGTCGCTCGCGGGATCGGCGGTCGCCGTTCCCGCGAGATAGCCCGCGAAGACCCGCGGCCCTTTGATGCGTAACTCGCCGGAGCCGCCCGGATCGGTGATCTCGCCCGGTGCCGAGGCACCCCAGGCGTCTCGGCCCCGTGCCGAGGCACCCCAGGCGTCTCGGCCCCGTGCCGAGGCACCCTAGGCGAACGGAAGTTCACTCGACGGCCCGGGTGGACCAGGTGGCCCCGGGTGTGCCATACCTCGGGAAACAGCGGGCGCTCAGCCAAAGGCGGCCCACAAAGCCTTACTCCTCCTATTGCTGACTTCTACTATCGAAGCGATCTGGCCCCGGCCCGATCCTCGGTGTTCGCGATCGGCGAGGCGATCGCGCTCAAGTCGAAGTGGATCTCCTGGCGCACAAGCGGCTCGTGGCAGTGCCGGCAGCGGAAGAACGGGGTCATGGGTTTGCCGCACGCGGTGTGCATGATGATGATCTCGGTCTCCGGCTCGGCGGTATACCACCGCTGGGCCCAGTCGACGAGGAACGCGAAGACCGGGAAGAAGGCCAGCCCTTTGTCGGTCAACCGGTATTCGTGGCCTCTGCCGCCGACGTTGTGCCGGGTGAGGACACCGAGCTCGCAGAAGCGCCGCAGGCGGTTGCTCAGGATCGACGGGGCCACACCGAGCTCGTTCTGGAAGTCGGCGAAACGCCGCATCCGGAGGAACGCGGCGGCCAGAATGACGGTGCTCCACCGGTCGCCGAGGATCTCCATTGTCTCCGGCAGGTAGGACAGCGGGTTTCGCGGAGCGTTCTCACGGACGGTACGGCGATGCAATCGGTGAACGGCGATATCGGAGAAGGTGTTGGCGGCACCGCGCTCGGTGAAGGTGTCGCGTGCGGTCACCGGCGCCTTCCCGCAGGCCCCGCAGCCGAGCTCGGCGTCGGTCCGCGCGTGGCAGCGCTCGTGGACCATGTCCGGCAGCTTGTGGGGCCTTTCCACCCACCTCCGTTCCCACGACCAGATGGCGGTCAGGAAAGTCCACAGCTCCTGAGCCTGCTCGGTCAGGAGATATTCGGTGCGGCCGCGCCCCTCGGCGCGATAGGGCGAGGGTGCGAGCAGCTTTCCTGCCACCATCTCCTTGAGGCGCCCGGCGAGCACCGACTCGGACACGGCGAGCTCTTCCCGCCACTCGGCGAAACGGCGGGTGTGCTTAAGGAACGCTCGTTGCAGGATGAGCAGCGACCACTGGTCGCCGAGGGCGAGCAGCGCCTGCCCAACGCCGCCACGCGGCTTTCCGGCCTTCCCCACTCTCGAACCTCCGCGTCTGTGCGCCCCATGTCGGTCACATGGTAGAGCGTTGAGCGCTAGCTTTTCTTACAGTAGCTTGCGATCAAGGCACAACAGAGGGAGGCCGATCATGACGCTGCCGGAAAATCCCCTCGCGGTGGTGAAGGCCATCGGTGGAGACGACGCACCGCTGATCTCGTACGCTACGCGCGAACTCCTCGCCGCGGTCCCCGACGAGCTGATCGCCGCCGTCGCCCTATGCGGCTCTCCCCGACGCCATAACCGCCCAGCTCAGGAGGTACGGCGAAGCCGGCGTCGACGAGGTCGCCCTCGTTCCCGCCTCCGTCGACTCCGACCCCGGCGGCGCACACACCCTGACGACCCTCCGCACACTCGCAATTCACCCGGAACACTCCCCCGGTTCGCACGTAGCCTAAGGAAATGCATGACACGTGGGACCCCGCAGGTGATGGCGTACTGAAGTTGCCTTCTGGCCGGCTCGTGCGTGGCCGAGGTCTACGACACCCATTGCCCCAGGGGGCGCAGCCGACATTCGCCCTGTATCTACTGGGGAAGCAACCACCCCACGTCGAGTGGGAGCACCGGTGGGTGCGGTGGCCCGACTTCTGGCTGCCGTCCGACCGCGCCGCGACGGCAAATACCCTGCGCGAGGCGTGGAGCCGGGCGGAGAACGAACGGGTCGAGGTCGCCTGCGGAGGCGGCCGCGGCCGCACCGGCACCGCCCTGGCCTGCCTCGCCGTCCTCGACGGCCTGCCGGCCAAGGAGGCGGTCCCCTACGTGCGGGCGCACTATTCGCGACACGCCGTGGAAACACCCTGGCAGCGACGATATGTAACCCGTTTCCAGTGACATCCTGCCCGAGACCGGAGCGGTCCGCGGCCAAGTCGTCCGTGGCTTGCGGATCAAGACGTCTGGCGAGGTACCCGTGGATTTCAGCGAAGTGCCGGTCATAGATCTCACCGGAGCGTTCGGGTCGTCGGCGCGACGCCTCTAGCAGGGCCTTGTCGGTCACCGGCTCCGATGGATCGGCGAAGCCCGACATGGCCGTCACGTTGGCTATCGCACCATTACTCAACCGATAGGCCACATCCCTTTCACGGGGGCCGGCCGTCAGTCCTGCTCGGGGAGCAACCCGATGAACGCCTCCAATGCCTGACGCGGGGCGTCGGATTCGGGCTCGATGAGTTGCATCAGCTCAAGCCCGGTGATTGTGGCGAACACCAGCGTGGTGAGCCTTTCGGCATCGGGACGGTCACCGAGGGCGCCGGCGATGACGGCGCGCCAGTCGAACACCGCGCGTTGCAGGAAGCCGGGAAGACGCTCGGGTGCGCGGGAGGCGAGCAGCACCAGATCCAGCCATAGCCGCATGGCGGCGGCGGAGCCCGGTTCGCGGTTGATCTCCCAGTAGCGCCGCATCAGCTCGGCGAGGGTCAGTCCAGGTTGGTCGGCGAGTGCGGCGAATGTGAGTTGCACGACGCTCTCGATGTGTTCAGCCACGGCGGCGAGCAACTGTTCCTTCGCGCCGAAGTGGTAGGTCAGCGCATAAGTGCTGAACCCCAGCGCCTCGGACAGTTGAGCCAGGCTCATCGTCTCGATGCCCCGGTCGGCGAGGACACGAACCGCGGCGTCGAGGATCTCCTCACGCCGCCCCACCAGCGGAGGGCGTCCACGTCGCTGCTTCTCCATGGCTCTCCAGCGTAGGCGGCGTCAGATTTAACATCGCGAGCATTATGATAATAGTCATGATGTTAAATGCGAACCTGTGGTGGCATGACGTGGATGTTGTCCGGCGACCGCCGCTGGAGGGCGACACCGACGCCGACATCGTGATCGTCGGCGCGGGTTACACCGGCCTATGGACCGCCTACTACCTGCGCAAACTCGACCCCACCCGAAACGTCCTGGTTGTCGAGGCCGGCCATGCCGGCTGGGGTGCCTCCGGCCGCAACGGCGGCTGGTGCTCGGCCGAACTGCCCGTCGGCATAGGCACCCTCGCCAGCAAGTACGGCAGGAGCCAGGCCCTGGCCATGCGCCAGGCAGGCCGCGAGGCGGTCAACGAGATCGGGCGAGTCATTGCGGAGGAGGACATCGAGTGCGGATGGCGCAAGGACGGCACCATATGGCTTGCCCGCAACGAACCCCAACGCGCCCGGCTTATGGCCAAACTCGCTGAAGAACGCGAATACGACATCGGGGAGGGCCCTACCCCCGTCGACCCAGCCGATCTCGCCGTCCCCGGCCTCCTGGCCGCCGCCCACACCCCCCACTGCGCCGCGCTCCACCCCGCCAAACTGGCAGTCGGCCTGGCGGGCGCCGCCGTACGGCACGGCGTGCGCATCGTGGAGGAGACCCGTGCCCTGGAGGTGCGGCCGGGCATGGTGCTCACCGACCGGGGACAGATCACCGCACGTGTCGTGGTGCAGGCTACGGAGGCATATTCCGGGCTGCTTCCCGGACAGATCAGGCGGGTGCTTCCACTGACATCTCGCGTGATAGCCACCGAGCCCATCCCCGATGCCCTATGGCGGCACATCGGCTGGCCCGGCCGGGCCACCATGTCCGATCAGTCGCTCATGTTCCCCTACTTGCAGCGCACAAGCGACAACAGGCTGGTCATCGGTGGGCGAAGCATCGGTTATCGGTACGGTGCGGTTCCTCGGACCAACCATCGCGATGACGAACGGGCCTGGGAGGTGCTAGAGCGGGAGATCCCCACGATGTTTCCCGCGTTGGCCGACATTCCCATCAGCCATCGGTGGAGTGGAGTGCTTGGTGTGCACCGCGACTGGCAGCCCCGGGTCACCTATGATCTTGCCACCGGCCTGGCCTCGGCAGGCGGCTACGTCGGCGACGGCGTCGCCCTCAGCAACCTCGCCGGCCGCACCCTGGCGGCCCTGATCACAGGCACCGACAGCCCGGCGAACCGCCTGTGCTGGGTCGGCCCCCCCGGACGGCGCTGGGAGCCCGAACCCCTCCCTTACCTGGCGATCCAGGCCATCACCGCACTCACCGCCTTGGTCGACACCCGCGAAAGCCGCACGGGAGGTTCCACCGGCCTGGCTGCCCGCCTTATGGGGATCGCCGGGAAATGAGGTGCCTCATCTTCCAGACCAATATATCGGCTTAGTGATCATCCCGGACGCGGAGTTGTCCATCCATTTGGGGGATGGCTCGTTGTGCAGGGTGACGTCTGCGGCAGCCGAATAATGTCCGGGCGTGGTGGGGACCACTATTTCCGGCCCGCAATGACGGGCACCCTCGCTCAGGGTGAATGTGCAACTCTTCAGGTCGGTCTTGACATTGTCCGCCGTGACCAACCAGAACCACACCGTCACCTCCGTGGGATCGTCGGGGGTGACGGAGACGACCTCGGTATAAATCTCTAGGTGTTTTCCGCTGTGCCGTATGCACGGCTTGACAGCGGCGCCGAACACGACGTGGGCACCGCCCTCACGGCAGGAGGCCTTGGCGGACGACGCCGAAAGGGGCGGGGCCGCCTCGCCACACAGGTTGAACAGCAGGCAGAGCCTGCTCCTGAGGAGGAACACATCGCTGTAGAGCGCGGTGCCGGCGAGCAACACGGCGGCCACCGCCAGGACGGCCATCCACTTCCTTTGACCTTTCCTCTCCCTAGTCGAGGCCGGCCCTTCCGATCGCAGCACCATTGCCGCTCCGTTCACGTGGTTGTCGTGGCTTCTTTCCCCTCCCTCTTATACGAGCACGCCATCGACAAAGTTCTCCCTCAACGATTTTGGCGCGGCGACGGCAAGTCATTTATCCGATAATCGCCCACATAAAGCAGATATAGACTCGCAAAGAACTAGGGAAACCCCTGAAATACACGAAGGACCCCGCGATTCAACAGAAGCAGAAGCGGCGAGCCGGGGTGGGCACGGGACCTTCGCAAGCGGTGTGGGGCTCCGGGAATCGCGCGGATCCCGTCCCGGTGTTAGGTCAGGGTTTACGGACCAGGAGGCAGCCCTGGAGGAACCGCTCACCGTCGCCGGGCTCCCTGGCCATCCGCGCCACCTCGATGAGGCCGGCCTCGCGCAGCAGCGCGGCCAGGGCGCCGAGCGGCCAGCGGTAGGCGAGGGCCACCTTGTGGTCGAACTCCCGCGGCGCCCCGGAGGTGTGGTCGTCGGCGTAGAACCCGAGCAGAACGTGCGCGCCGGAGGCCAGAACGCGTTCAAACTCGGCGAACACCGCGGGCAGCTCGGTCACGGCGTCGTAGGCGGTCCGGGTGGTGTGCAGGAAGGAGGATTCGGCCATAGCGGAGGACCTTAGCCGCTGCGTTTTCACCTCACCGGCCCGGCGGGAGCGGGCCGGTTCGGCGCATCAGGACGGAGAGCTGAGGGGGGCGAACAAGGAGTCAGGAGCGGGTGGGGGCAGCGCGATACCCAGGCGCTGAAACGCCGCACGGAGCGCACTGTCGCTGGCGAGGACGAGATCGTAGACCCCTGCCGACTGCTGGGCCTTGACGATGTCCGTCATGAGGGTGAGCAGCCGCTCGGCGTCGGCGCGGCGGGCGTCGAGCATCTGCTCCACGACATCGGCGGCCTTGTTCGGATCGTCGGTGAGCCGTATGGCATAGCGGGCGAACGCGCTGTCGCTGGTTTCTGCCAGGAGCTTTTCCCAGATCGCACTTGACTCCTGCAGCTTCGCGACCCGGGTCTCCGCTGCTTCGGCACGTGCTTTGATTTCGTAGACGTTGAGCAGGTGGGTGCGGACGACAGCTTTCACCTCCTCGGGCAGTTCGAGTTCGACGGCGACGTTCCAGCGGGAGACGACTGCCATATCGACTCGTGCCGCCTCCGGAAAGCGACTGCTGAGCTGTGCGTTGACCGCCTTCTCTGCGGTGTCGGCCGTGAAGATGGAGTGTGCGGCGGTCAGGTGGCGGATCATTCTGCGGGCAAGGTCGCCCACGTGGTTGATCTCTTCTTGATCGGGGGACCAGCGGCTGCTCCTGCCGTTCGGTCTGTAGGTGAGCTGGGCGGTCACCGTAAAGTCGAAGGCCCGTTCGACTGAAGGGGAGGCGAAGACCAGGGTTTCGCTCCCTTCTGTGGCGGCTGAAACGGGGGAAGTCTGTTCAGGGGCGAGATTGAACCGCCGGGCGAGGAACGACACTGGTCAACCCTTCTTCAGTAAGCGGGCGAGGTGGTGGAAGTGAGCTGTGGTGATCGTTCGCTTCCGCTCCCACAGCAAGAGGTAGAGCTGGAAGGTGCGGTGCAGCCGCGGGTTGTGTGTGCGGTCGATGCTGAAGACGCCTTCAATCACCGGCCGGAGCGCGGGCTGCTCGTCCCATGCGGCCGCCCATTCGGCCAGCAGCTCCCACAGGCGGCCGGCAAGTCCCGACCTCCGCCCCGCCCGGTTGTCCGGGATCAGGCTGAGTTCCAGCGACCTCACCCAGATGGTGCACAGGTCCTCTGAGGTGCCATGGTCGGCCAGAGGAGGCCGGGTTCCGTAGCGGCGAAGGGGGCTGAGTCGTACGAGTGCGAGTGCCGCAGCCAGCCGCACCCAGTAGGTGTCGTGCCGCGCCCAATCGGCCAGTTCCGCGATGATGTGGGAGGCGGTTTCAGCCGTGTAGATGTCGGAGATGGACCGGGCCACCGCGTCACAGAGCCAGTAGTTGCGCGTCGCTCGCGTGATCTGGCTAAACGAGGCGAGCGTCTCGCCGATTTGCCTCGTGCTGGTGGGCGAACCATATGCAATCGCGGCGGTAGTTCGCTGCTCGTAGTTGCCGTAAGCGGCCCATGAGTGCAGGAGGGCCTGCACTCGATCCCTGATCGCTGGGTCTCCGGCCGCGGCCTCCATCGTCCATGCTGCGAGTTGTTTGGAGCCGACTTTGGAGTCGCGGCTCCAAGGCTGCAGGAACTCTGCTTCGATCAGCTCGAAATCGCAAACGGCGAGCAGCCCGACGGCGTGCGCGACTTTGATCCGGATGTGCTCGTCCGCCTTGCTGCCGAGGTGCCGCAGCCACGGGTATAGGTGTTCGCGGATCGCTGGAAGCTCCTCCCAGATCATCGGGAGCAGGAACGGGATAAGACCGCCCTTGAGCTGAACCCGTCGTCCTTTGCCATGTCGGCCCTCGGCGGTGCTGATGCCGGGGTAGCTGAGCCAGTTGGCGATGCGCTCCCGCACCAAGGCGTCGTCCGGCTCCTCACCTGCCTTGGTGCCTTCGAGCGTCGCCCGGGCGAGTGCGAAGGCGGCATCGGTCACGGTGGTCTCGGACAGGCCGTGCAGGACGGCGCTGCTCGCGAGGAAACACAGCCCGGTCCGTGTCGTGGTGTCGCACTTGAGGTGTTCACGGAACCGTCTGCGGGCCGTGAGGGGTTGGGCGACCAGGACGTCGTCAAGAGGCTGGCGGTGCCGTACGGCGTCCGCCAAACGGTCGGCGAGTTGATACGCCTCGGCAGGTCTGCCCTCGGACAGACGGTCGGCGATCCCGTGCTCGTCGAGCTTATGGACCTGCCAGGCGGCGGGGTCGTCGAGGAGATAAGCCAAGGCCTTTCTGCAGACTTCGTCGGCGGCCGGCTGCTCGTGGTCCACCGCACGGTGTGGAAGGTCGAGGTCCGGGCCCGCGACGATGACGATCCGGGATCCGCTCCGCGCCGCCACGGCCGACAGGTGGTCGACTGCGTCGTCCAGATGCGAGGTCCAGGTCTTTTGGTCGGCGCGTAGGACGTAGCCGACCCCCGGTTCCAGATGAGCCGAGCTCACCTGGCATGGGTCGTCCTTGACGATCAGCCTGTGGCATGCCTTGGAGAAGTCGAGAAGCGCGGCGAGAGCGGTTGTCGTTCTGCCGGTGCCGGGAGAACCTCGCAGCAGGAGAACGGGATGGTCGCCCAGCAGCTTGGCCAGGCGGATCTGCGACTCGGTTTCCACCACGCAGCCCTGCAGCAGCCGCAGTTCGCTGTGGGAAACGGGGGCAGTTCGGACGGGCGGCGCATCCGGCGAGGCGAAGAAGTTGATGTCTCGTGCGGCGTCGTTGATAACGCCACTGTCGGAGGCGTGATTGGTCCGTCCCTCGAACCAGTCGCGACCTGCCGCCGCGGTCCGCTCGGCGTTGAGTTTGCGCAGGTCGGCCAAGCGCAGTTCCGCATTGCGCTCCTCCTGCTGAAGGCGTTCGGCAATGAGGACGTCGCCGTTTCGGCCTTCGTCGTGGTCGGTCTCCGGCGCGGTCTGCGAGCCCTTGTCCTCGCTATCGCCGTGCTCCGCGGGACCCTCATCTTCGGGAGGAGTCTCGCTCATCGGGGGTGTCCGCCGTTCCAGGGAGGCGTGCCGAAGTAGGCGTCTCCACCCACCGTCTGCACCACGCCATTGCCGCTGACTTTGTTGGTGTTGCCCTTGTAGTAGTCACCGTGGACGGTGATGCCGCCGCCGCGCGTGTCATTGAATCCTTCGGTATCGCCGTCGGGGGCTGTGGATTTGACGCTGTACTCGTCGAGTTCCGGCAGACGGTGCACGTTGTGTCCAGGGAGCAGGACGTAGGCCTGCCCCTCGAAGGTCTTGTTCCTCACGTGCACGTGGCGGAAGTCCTCGGGAGAGGGGCCTCCGTAGCCTTGCCCGATGAAGTCGTCGTAGATCCTGTCGGAGACAATCACGCCGAGGTTGGCTCGCGGGCAGGCGCGCATGGCCGTACGCAGGGCGTCGGAGTCGAGCAGTCGTCCCGAGGCCGTGGCGTGCCTGCCCGGGGAACCGGCGGCGCCGACGACGTGGATGGGGCCGCAGTTCACGGCGAGGCGCAGCCGCATGCGCAGCGGCCCCTGGTTGAACACGTCGATTCCCCTGGTCAGTGCCGTGAGGAAGTCACCGAGGACGGCTGTGGCGCTGGTGTTCGGCGGCAAAACTGTGAATTCGCCGTCTCCTTGGGGCTGCCGTTTCCACTCCAGCGTTGTGAGGCCGGCGGTCAGGGCTGCCATGTCGAGCGCCCTCATGAGCATCTCCTGGAGCCGTACGTGATCCGCGTCGCGGCGGCTCCCGTATTTCTCGATGTCGGAGTTGATCATCAGGCGGTGTTCCCGTTCGTCGAGCAAGGTTTTCTCCGCTGTCTGTCCCGATGAATAAGACAGCACTGATTCTGCGGAGAAACCGCCGCCGGGAACCCGCATTATTAAGGCTTTCCAGCTAGTTTCCTGGCAGGTCAGCGTAGGAGGCCAGGCCCAGCGGGTCGACGACCACGACGCGGCGGTGGCTCCTGCGTATCAGCCCCCTCGCTGAGAGGTCCCGCAGAATCTTCTGCACGGTGCTCTCCTTGGCTCCGATCAGGCTGCCGAGTTCGACCTGGGTCAGTGGAATGCCAAGGTATGTGCCTTCCGGGTCGGGGCGCCCGTGGCGGTCGATGACGGCCAGCAGCAGCCGGGCCATGCACACATCGCTGTCGTATCCGGCGAACTCCAGCCTGCGCTGATTGGCCCAGCGCAGGCGGTCGCCGTTCAGGGCGCTGTGGGCCAGGGCGGCGAAGGGGTGCCGGCGGAGGTAGTCGATGAAGAGTTCTCCTCTGATGGGCCGGGCGACGACTTGTCTGCAGGTGGTGACGGTGGCCGAATGGGGTGATCCGTCCAGTGCCGACAGGTCGCCTATGACATCCCCTCTGACCCGTACGGCGAGCAGGGTTTCCCTGCCGTTCTCGGTACACGCGGTCACCTTGACGAGACCATGCAGGATGACGTAGACAAAGTTCCCGGTGTCGCCCTGCTGGATCAGGCAGTGATCAGGGGGATAGTTCCGGGTGCTGCCGAGCGTGAGCAGGAAGTTCCTCGTGGATAGCGGAAGCCGCGCTAAAAATGTCCCCGACGGCCAAAGGGACGTTCCCTGCGGAATCGGAGCCGACGGCATACAGGCCTCCTGGAGAAGCGGCAGTGCGCTGCGGACACGTCAATGCTCTCCACGTGAATAGCGGACGTAAACGAGCACTGGCGGAATCAGCCGTTCTCCGTCTTCCAGTTGGGAATGCCGCCTGTGGCGGCAGGGTGTCCGCGTCCAGGTGGCGGAGCGCGGTCAAGGGGTGCGCGGCATTCGGCAGTGGTTAGAACAGGGACTTACACATACCGGCGTGGCCCCAGATAGCCACCCTGACAAGGGCCATGCCCGACGACTTTGCACTGGCGACCTGGCTGATGGCCGGGTGCCGACTGCGGGTCGGCGAACCTCTTGCCGTCTCCGAGAGCGGAGTGACGCTCAGTGGTCGCCCACTGCGAATCACCCGCCGCCAGGTGACGCAACAGCACCACCTTGGCCCGCTCAAGCACCGCAAGGAGGGCCAGCATGGCGACATGCCGCTGCCGCTGTTCGTCAGCGAGTGTGCTGACCTGGTAGTGCATTGGGGGATGGAAAGCCCTATTTCTAGAGCTTTTTGCTACCTGCGCGTTGTTTCACGTGAAACATCGTGTACGGCAGAGCCGGCCTGGCGTGTCACGCGAGCTTGTGCAGGATGTCGGTGATCTTCTCGTAGGCCTTCGCCGTAGGGGCGTGCGTCGCGTCCACCGTCTTCACGTCGAACTTGTTCTTCGGCGTGAGTTCGTCCGCCTCCCTGATCATCCGGTCCTGGAGCGGCAGAGGGATCGACAGGTCGCGCGAGTGCCTGATGTAGGTGCGCGGCACCCGCCCCCACGCCTCGACCCGGCCCCGGGCATCGGTCACCGGGACCGATAGTGCCTCGTCGGGCGACATCGTGTTCAACGTCGCCAGAAACTCACCGTCGCTCGCGTCCGCCATCAACGCCTGCTTGGCCGCGCGCAGAAACTCCGGATTGTTCGACCGCCAGTTGGTCCGCGACGCCTTGATCTGAGCGGGATCCCCCACCGCTCCCTTGGCCAGGCCGAACAGCAGGCTGGTGCTGGCTTCCGGCGTCGACAGATAGTCGACGATCGTCCGCATCTTTGAGCAGATGAACGCCGAACTGTAGACGAGCCGGTCGATGAGCTTGGGCACCTCGTCCGCCGCCTTGGTGATCGTCGCACCCCCCATACTGCCCCCGACCAGGATCACCGGCCCATAGTTCGCGACCCTCCGTACGACCTTCACCGTGGCCTCGACGTAGTCGTCCAGCGTGAGCCCCGCCATCGGCGACGGCAGTGTGGCGAACGTCTTCAGATCCTGAGGCGCCTGATAGGAGATGTGGAACTGCCCGGTCGCGTCATGCCCCTGCAACCCGACCCCGACGGTACGGTGCCCCCGCATGGCCAGTTCCGGATCCACCCCCGCCGCCCCATGAGCTCCACTCACAAAGACAAACGTGGTCACCTCCTTCCGCTTCTTCTTCGGCGCCCCAACCCCCGCCGCCATGGTCAGCGCCCCCGCCCCCGCAGCGGACGCCATGTGCAACATCTCTCGCCTCGTTTTCGCCATAACAACAGCATGACCACGAACGCCGGCCCCCGATTCCCCCACCTGGCAAGCCATGCGGTCGACCCCCATCCACCGATCGGTGGATAGCCAAGCGCTTTCCCCTGCTAAACGGCATACTCGCCTCACAAGGCTGAAGGGATGGGTGTGGGCAGCGACATCAGACCAGGTAACGGCCCTCTGGCGTGGATGGTACGCGGCGGCCAGCAAGGAGAACGCGAAGCGAGAGCCCTCCGGGAAGGACTCGTCTTCGTCGGCTGGCACGAACTCGGAAATCTCACCGCATACCAGACGCGGCAACAACTCTCGGAGGCCATTCACCTCGCATTCCCTGCCACGTCCCGCAATGTGGTCAGTAATTGGACCGGACAACTCTGGCGCTTCGCCACGACCATGCGCGAGGGGGACCTGGTTGTGATGCCACTGCGGTCTCAGCCAGGGCGCATCGCCATCGGGAAGATCGCCGGTGCATACGAATATCGTGGACACGAACCCAAGGACTTTCAGCAGGTGCGAAAGGTCGACTGGATCGCCACAGATGTCTCCGTCGAAGCGATCAGGCCCGACTTACGCGCCAGCCTTGGCTCTCTCCTCACCGTCTGCGGACTCAGCCGAAACGACGCCGCCCGTCGCATCAACCATCTCGCCAACAACGGCACCGACCCTGGCTTCGATGGGCAAGAAGAGGTCACAGGCTCTGATGAACTCCTAGAAGACGCTGCTTCCCGGGATCCCGGCAGCCCGCGTCGGTTGACCATTCTGAACCTGCTTGAACACTGGGGCGAGCGACGACGCACCAGTCCCGTCATCGCGACGATCAAGACGGCCTTGGCGGACAAGGGCCTGACGACCAGACCTCCATTCACCGAAGGATCTGTGAGTGATGAAATCGCTCTGATCCCCCTGGGCAGCGAGCCCGGTTCCGCTGCCGGAGAGGCTGAAGGTCCGGCGAGGACGCAAGACCTATCCGAGGTCGGCGACATGTCGCTGCGTTTGGGGAATCTACCTGCGCCACTGGTCTCAGTGCCGATGACGGCCGATCTCACCTATGTGAAAACGCTCATGCTGCGCCGGCAGTTCTCTCAAGTGGCCGTGATCGATGAGAATGGCACCTTTCACGGCGCAGTGAGCTGGGAGTCGATCGGCAAGGCCCACATCGCCTCGACCGCCCCTGCCCTTAAGGACGCGATCCAGTCCGCCATGGTGGTCGACCACGACGCACTGCTCCTTGACCTGATCGAGGTGATCTACAGTGCCGGTTTCATTTTCGTGCGCGATGCCGATCGAGCGCGGGTGACCGGAATTGTGACCGCCGCCGACCTCAGCAGCCGATCGGGTGCGCTGGCGCGTCCTTTCGTCCTCATCGAGGAAGCGGAGAACAGGCTCCGGCGGGTCGCCGACGAAGTGTTCACCGTGGAAGAACTCAGAGCAGCCATGCCGCCGGGCCGCCAGCGCGACGATGTGCATCAAGCCAAGGACCTCAGCTTCGGCGCCTATCGATTTCTCTTGAGGGAGCCGCACCGGTGGGCCAAGCTGGGGTGGAACATCGACCACCAACTCTTCCTTGAGCTGTTGGACGAAGTGCGTGTCATCCGAAATGCTCTAATGCACTTCGCTCCCGACCCTCTGGGAAAGGAGGAGCAGGCCGTCAGTGGCCTGCTCAACATTCTTCGTGCCGTTGACCCGAGACCGTGAGGTCGTCAGCGGCTGATTAGGTTGGCGCGGGTTCGGGTTGTGCCGGCGGCTAGTTCTGCGGCTACGACGATGACGCCCAATAGTTCGCGGGGGGTGGAGAAGTGGCCGGTCAAGGTGCGGTCGGTGGTGTGGGTGACGGTGGGGATCAGGCCGCCCAGTTCTGCGGCGGCGGCGTTGGGCATGTCGATTTCCAGGTGGAGTTCGTCGGGAAGGTCCACCGGGAGGAGTGAGCCGGCGGAGGCGACGGCTTCGGCGGCGGCGGTGCGGATGCGTTCGCGGGCGACGGTGGGGGACAGGCTGTCGGCGGCGTAGACGCCATGGGCGGTTTTGACCTCGACCGTGTGCACCTTGGGGAGGCGTTCGCGTACGGCGGCGCAGATGATGTCGTCTCCCGTCACCAAGCCCACCGGCACGCCGACCGCGGCTGCTTGGAGAGCGTTGACCTCGGCTTCGGAGACCGGCCGGCCGTTGAGGCGGATCTGGGTGAAGTGGGAGGAGTAGGTGTGGGCCAGCACGCCGGGTCCGCCGGCGGCGGCGTGGTAGCCGAGGAACAGGGCGACGTCGTGGTCTTCGCTGATGCCTTCGGCCATGCAGTCGAGTTTGGGGGAACCGAAAACCACCCTGGCTCGTGGGTCGAGCTCCTCGTGCAGGAGGTTGTCCATCGTGCCGTGGCTGTCGTTGACGACGACGCTGTCCGCTCCGGCGTCGAATGCTCCGGCGATGGCCGCATTGGCTTCGCCGGTCATCAGTTTCATCGCCGCGCGATAGCCGTGCCCACCGCGCGCGACCTGGTCGAAGGTGGCGATGCCCGCCACACCCTCCATGTCGATGGAAATGTAGACCTGCACGTGACGGCTCCTCGTCGTTGACGGCTCGCCTACGAGCTTCACCAATCGTCTCGGCCTTCGGCTACGTCCGTCCGCACAGGTGGCGAAGGCCGCTTTTGGCCGCCGCCCACTTGCGGCCGACACGTGGCTCGCGGTGCCGGTTATCGTGGCTGTGCCGTACCACAATGGCGGTATGACAGTCCGATGCCTGGTCACGGGGGCGACGGGATATATCGGTGGGCGGCTGGTGCCCGAGTTGCTGGGGGCCGGGCACCAGGTGCGGTGCATGACGCGGACGGCGGGGCGGTTGCGGGGGCAGCCGTGGGTGTCGCGGGTGGAGGTGGCGCAGGCCGACGCGCTTGATCCGGCGGCGACGCGGCAGGCGCTTGAGGGCATCGATGTGGCGTACTACCTCGTGCACGCCATGGCTTCGGGGCCGGACTTTGCTCGGCGGGATCGCCGGGCGGCGTCGGTGTTCGCGGAGGCCGCCCGGGATGCGGGGGTTCGGCGGATCGTCTATCTCGGTGGGCTCACCCCGAGTGGGCGGCTTTCGCGGCATTTGCAGTCGCGGGCGGAGGTCGGGGAGATCCTGCTGGAGTCGGGGGTGCCGACGGCGGTGTTGCGGGCGGGGGTGATCATCGGCTCTGGTTCGGCGTCGTTTGAGATGTTGCGCAACCTCACGGAGCGTTTGCCGGTGATGACCACGCCGCGGTGGGTGCACACGCGGACGCAGCCGATCGCGGTGCGCGACGTGTTGCGCTACTTGGTGATGTGTACGGCACTGCCGTACGAAGTGAACCGCACCTTCGACATCGGCGGGCCCGATGTGCTGACTTATGGCGACATGATGCATGGGTACGCGGCGGTGGCGGAGTTGCCAAAACGGGTCATCATCCCGGTGCCGTTTCTTACGCCCTGGTTGTCGAGCCTGTGGGTGGGTCTGGTGTCCCCGGTGCCGGCGAACGTCGCCCGGCCATTGGTGGAGTCACTCAGCACCGAGACCATCTGCCGCGAACACGACATCACCCGCTACATCCCGGAGCCACCGGAGGGCCTCATCGGGTTCCGGCGTTCGGTGGAACTGGCACTCAAGCGCATCAAGGAGGCCGATGTCGCCACCCGGTGGAGTTCGGCCGCCCTACCTGGAGCCCCGAGCGACCCCTTGCCCACCGACCCCGACTGGGCCGGCGGCAGCCTCTACATCGACCGCCGCAGCCGGGTCGTGCCCGCCTCCCCCGAGGCGCTGTGGAAGGTGATCGAAGGGGTAGGCGGCGACAACGGGTGGTATTCCCTACCGGTCGCCTGGCGGCTTCGCGGCTTTCTCGATCGAATGATGGGCGGTGTCGGACTGCGCCGGGGACGGCGTGATCCGACGCGGTTGCGGATCGGTGACGCCGTCGACTTCTGGCGGGTGGAGGAGTTGGAGCCCGGCAGGCTTCTACGGCTAAGGGCGGAAATGCGGCTGCCCGGCCTGGCCTGGCTGGAGCTCACCGTGCACAAGGACGGTGACCAGACGGTCTACGGGCAGCGGGCGATCTTCCATCCCCGTGGACTGCTCGGCCACCTGTATTGGTGGGGCATTTCCCCCTTCCACGGCCTCATCTTCGGCCGCATGCCACGAAATGTCGCCCGAGCCGCCGCCCGTACATCATCGCCCTAGCCCCCCACCTCACGCCGGAGCGTCGAGCCTCGCCCGCAGTTCGGCGCCGAGTTCCACCTTCTCCGCCCCGATGGCCTCCTCAAGCTGCGCCATCGTCGTCACCCCGACAATCGGCACAATGCCCTGCTCCATCAGCCATGCCAGCACCACCTGATGCACCGTCGCCCCGGTTTCGCCGGCGACCTCCTGGAGTACGGCGAGGCGGGCGGTTGTCCCAGGGTGGTGATAGATGTCGGGGACCGGGCGGTCGGGCCTGGTGTAGGCACCGGACAAAAGGGAGTTGTACCCCCAGAGGGTCAGGTCGTTTTCCTGCTTCACGTAGTCGAGAGTCTCGTCGTGCACGATGACGTGGGCCGACTCCGGCGGACGTGCACCCGGCCGGGGCCGCAGGTAGGTGTGCCTGAGCTGGAGATGGGTGTAGGGGGTGAGATCCCGCGATCGTGCCAGATTCCGGGCTCGCTCCAGCTGCCATGTGGCGATGTTGCTCGCGCCCACCTGGGCCACCAGCCCGTTGTCCACCAGTTCGTGAAACGCGCCCAGCGTCTCGTCGAGCGGGATGACCCTGTCCTCGATGTGCGCCCAGTACACGTCGATGTGGTCGGTCCGCAACCTCCGCAGGCTGCCTTCGGCCGCCCGCCGGATCACCGGCGCCGCCAGCCCCTCGGCCGGCGTGCCCCCGACCTCGACCGTCGACACCGCCCCGGCCTCCACCGGTCTGGCCCCGGCCTTGGTGCTCAACGTGAGCTGCTCCCGGTTCCCGCGCGCCGCCATCCAGGCGCCGATGGCCAGCTCACTCTCGTCTCCGGTGCAGCCTTCCACCCAGAACGGGTAGTTGTTGGCGGTGTCGAGGATCTTCCCCCCGGCCTCGACGAACCGATCGAGGATGGCGAACGCCTCCTTCTCCGGAACCGACGTGCCAAAGGGGATGGTGCCCAGTGCGAATCTCATGCCCCACACTCTGAACCCTGGAGTGCACTCCACCGCAAGCCCACCGCCTCCACGAAGGACTACCATCACGCTGAGTGACGACGTTTTTAGGAGTGCACTTCTAATAACTGCACTCCTAAAAGAGGTCAGATGATCCTGCCAAAGCCAGCCGACATGTTCGACCGCGACTGGGAGTGGCGTCAACTGTGTGCCTTCGCCCAGTCCGATCAGCCCACCGCCACCCTCGGCGTCGTGTCCGGGCGCCGCCGTCAGGGCAAGACCTTCCTGCTGGAGTCACTCTGCGAGGCCACCGGGGGTTTCATCTACGCCCCCACCGAAGCCGTGCCTCGCCAGGAAGCCCTTCGTCAACTCGGGATCGCGTTGGCCCGATATCAGGGTTCACCCGGTGACATCCGGTTCCATAACTGGGGGGAGGCCATCGATGCGCTTCTCGCGTTGGCGACCGAACGTCCGGTCCCCGTCGTCCTGGATGAGTTCCCCTACTTGGTCCGCGACGCGAAGGAGTTGCCTTCGGTCATTCAGAAGGCATTGGCACCCCGCCGCCCCGAGCGGCGAGCCTCCAAGGCGCGTCTGCTCCTGTGCGGATCCTCCATCTCCTTCATGGGCGGGCTCCTCGCCGGGGCGGCGCCCCTGCGCGGCAGAGCCGCGCTGGAGCTCGTTGTGCCCACGTTCAACTTCAGGCTGGCCAAGGACTTCTGGAAAATCAAAGACCCCCGCCTGGCGGCACTTGTTTACTTCATCCTTGGCGGGACCCCGGCCTATCAGACCGAATACCTCCAGGGCGTCGGCCCGACTAGCATCGACAACTTCGACGAATGGGTCGTCGAACATATCCTCAACCCCGCGAGCCCGCTCTTCCGCGAGGTCCGCGCACTGCTCGCGGAAGACCCGGCCCTGCGGGACATCGGGCTCTATCACACCGTGCTGGCGGCGGTGGCCGAGGGCAACGCCACGCGAGGCGGCATCGCGAACCGCATCGAACGCAAGGCGACCGATATATCTCATCACCTCACCGTCCTGGAGGACGCCGGTCTCCTTGTGACGGAACATGATGCCTTCCGGTCTAATCGATCGGAATTTCGGATAACCGAGCCTCTCGTACGCTTTTACCACGTGATAATGCGTCCATATTGGACCCAGCTGGAAAGGGTGCGGCCTGGCCGTAGCGAGCGAATCTGGAGATCGTCACGTAGTCGCTTCGACGGCAATGTGGCAGGTCCGGTATTCGAGCGTATGTGCCGTCTGTGGGCGGAGGACATGGCGGACGACGACACCTTTCAGGGAACCATAGCCCGGGTTCGCTCGGGCGTCGTTCACGACAAGGTCAACCGCACGGGGCATGGGGTGGACGTCGCGGTATTCGATCCCGACGGTGCTCTGTTGTCCATCGGCGAGGTGAAGTGGGGTGAGGTGATGGGGCTGGGGCATCTTCGGCGGCTTGAGGAGATCGCGGATATTCTGGAGATGAGAGACATGCGGCCGCGTGTGCTCACTCTGTTCAGCGGGGCGGGGTTCATGCCGGCGCTGCGTGAGGTCGCCGCGGGCGCCGGGGGGCGGGTGCAGTTGGTGGACCTGGATCGCCTCTACGCCGGACAGTGAGGGACGAGGTCTCAGTCATGGGTGACGATCAGCGGCTGCCTATGTCCTCCGAGGAGATCGAGTCTGCCCATGTCGGAGAGGCTCCGCTGCTCAACGCGCAGGTTGTGCTGATGCCCTACAGCGACGGCTGGCCGGTGGCCTACTCCGTGGAGGCGGGGCGGATCGGCGGGGCGCTTGAGGGGGTCCGGCATGTGGTTGAGCATGTGGGGTCGACCTCGGTGCCGGGGTTGGCGGCGAAGCCTATTTTGGATGTCCTGCTGATAGTTCCCGATTCCGCGGACGAGAGCTCATATGTGCCGGCTTTGAAGCGCGAGGGTTACGAGTTGACGATCCGGGAGCCGGACTGGTTTGAGCACCGGGTGCTGAAAAAGTACGGCGAAGCCATGCCGGTGACGTTGCACGTGTTGTCGGAGGGGTGCCCGGAGATCCGGCGTATGCTCGCGTTCCGTGACCGATTGCGGGTGAACGAGGAGGATCGGGCGCTCTACGAGCGTACGAAGCTCGCGCTGGCCGGGCAGCAGTGGAAATACCTGCAAAACTACGCCGACGCCAAGACCGAAGTGGTGGAGGCCATCCTGAGTCGCGCGTTGTAAGGACTTTCAGCCTTTCACCTACTCTCCGACCTGTCAGACTCACCGTTATGTCGGAACTCAACGGTGTTCCTGTCACGTTGGACGCGCTGCAGAGCCTCGCCCTGATCAATTACGGGCATTTCACCACGATGCGGGTGGAGGAGCAGCGTGTGAAGGGGCTCTCCCGTCACTTGGACAGGTTGGCGAGGGACTGCCGGACAGTTTTCGGGGTGGAGCTGGACCGCGATGAGGTCTGCGGTTATATGCGGCATGCCGTGGATGGGCGCCCGGGGCCGCTTGTGCTGCGTGTCACCGTGTTCGACCCCACGCTGGATCTCGGTCGGCCGGGTGGGGCGGCGCAGCCGCAGGTATTGGTGACCACACGGCCGGCGGCGGCGTTGCCCGCTCAGCCCATGACCGTGCAGACCATGAGGTTTCAGCGTGATCTGCCTGCGGTGAAGCATGTGGGGCTTTTCAGCACTCTGCGCATCCGCAGGCAGGCCCAGGTGAACGGCTACGACGATGCGCTTTTCACGGACAACGCGTCATTCGTGACCGAGGGCGCGACATGGAATGTCGGGTTCTTCGACGGAGACCGGGTCGTCTGGCCCAGTGGCGACATGCTGCCCGGTGTGACCATGGGCTTGTTGCAGCACGTGCACCACCAGACCGTGACGAGGTCGGTCAGCCTCCACGAGTTGCCCGCCATGCGGGCCGCGTTCGCCACCAACACCGCCATCGGGATCCGCGTCATCAGCAAGATCGACAACATCCGCTTCCCCGTCGACCATCCGATCGTCGAGGTGTTGCGCAAGGAATATGAAGCGGTTCCCTTTGAGCCGCTCACCCCGGCTCATCCGGCCAGCAGTCACGGTCGTTGACGAATGTGCCCTTGACCGGCCATGTGCTCACCCATCCCTCTCGCCGGAGTAGTTCGACGGCGGCCCTGATGGTGTTGCGGGCCGCCTGATAGTCGATGGAGAGCTGGGTTTCGGACGGGAAGCGGTCCCCCTCCATGAACTCTCCCCCGGTGATGCGCTCGACGAGGTGCCTGGCTATCTCCTCTCGTTTCTGCGGAAGCCGGATCCTGGGCACCTCCGCCGGTCCGACATATGTGCCTTCCGCGCGAATGGTGTAGACGACTCCCTCCTGACGCAGCTGGGCAACAGCCCAACGCACGGTTGCCCGTGACACTCCGTACAACCGCACGAGCTCAGCCTCGGAAGGGACAAGCTGCCCGGGGACGAGCCTGCCTTCGGCGATGTCGGCTCTGACCTGGGCGGCGATCTGCTGATATATCGGCGTGCTGCGGCGCTCTTCACGCTCTTCTGACATGGAGATCAAGATATACGTCTACAACTCGCATGGGTACGTGTTATAGACGTCTTTACGCGAGGCCGCGTTCGAGGAGAGTGAGTTCGACGGTGCTCAGGCACCCCATCAAGCCATGTGCACGGGCAACTCACCAAGGCGTTGGAGCGGACACACAGCCGCGCAGGTGCGCGACCCCGTCAAACGCGAAGAGTGCCTCACTCTTCGGTGCGCCAGGACATGCCGATGACGCTGGGACGGGGGTCCTCCGGAACGTTGCGGTGAAGGATGTCGGACAGGGTCCGGGTCGCGGCGATGATCTCGAAGCCCTGAGGCGTGAAAGTGGCCGGAGTGAACACCCGGGAGGCCAGCAGCGGGTTGGTCAGCGCCTGGGAGAAGGCGTCGATGGCGATGATCTTCGTAAGCAGTGGCGGCAGGATGGCGTCGGGTGACCCCGGCTCCTCCGCGAACAGGCCGACATAGAGGTCGAGGTCGTCAACGCTCTTATACAGCTCGCGCAGCGCCCCGCTCACCTTCATGTTCCCACTGACCTGCTCGAAGTCACGTACCGCCGGGAAACTGCAGTGCCGCCGATAGCTGTTGTACGACGCCAGGCCGAGGGCGCGCGAGTCGGCGATGCTGTCCACGTCGACCTGGCGCAACACCGGATCGGTGTTGAACAGCCCGATGCGTCCGGCCCGCTGACGGGACGCGTCAGAGAAGAGCCGGCGCAGGCCGGGCTCGGGGATCAGCCCCGCCGCGGTGAAGGTCTGCGCCATCGGCAGATCGCGGTCCCCCACCGCGAGGTGCGAGGGGATGAGGCTGTGCCAGCGATACACGAGGTTGAACTCGACCGACGCCCAGTTCTCGCGGTGCCAGGGCGCGTGGGCCAGCATCGCGGAAAGCCGGCGATCCAGGGTGAAGTTAAAGTGATACGGCGTGATGTGGTTGATGTATTCCTCGACCACCAGCTTGATGAGCAACACGATGAGAATGTTGCGGGTCGTCTGGAAGAGCCGTTCGTCGTCCCAGCCCGGATGGTGCCCGGCGAGCAGCGCGGCCACCCGGTTGTGCTCACGCAGGAACAACGTCGTGAGCATCGTGAAGCCGATCTGGATGTTGCCCCGGTCGCTGCCGGTCGCGAACAACGTGTCGCGCTGTTCTGGAGTGAGCTGGGCGAAGCGGACGACGCTGAGCGGGGCGAACTCCGCTTTGATCTCCCCGTTCTCACATAGATACGGCGGGAACTCGCCGTCGTGGAGGATCTGGCTCTTCAACCGGCCACCGTCGAACGTTCGCAGGGCGGCGGTGGCCTCGGGGGTCAGTCCGTAGAGCTGGTTGAGGTCGATGTGGTGGTTCGAGCTGTTCTTGCGGGGGTCGCGAGGGATGCCGGTGTCGCCGCGTAAGAAGCCGTCGGTGAACCACTGGGCGAAGTAGGCGAACAGCACGGTCGACCGAGGGCAGAGGGTCATGTAGTCGCCCCGGGTGAACAGGTCGGCCGCCTGAGCGGGGGTCGGCCGGCCCGGCACCTCGGGCACCGAGGGCAGGTGGCGCCCGCTATAGGTGCGGTCGGTCAGCGAGGCCCACGAGGTGTAGTCCGCCATGGTGCTGAGCGGCTCGGGACGCGACGGCATCTCGCGGACGGCGCTGTCGATCAGGTAGGCGTTGAGCCGGCGCCGCACCACAGGCACACTCTGCGCCAGGTCCCAGAGCGGCTTTCCGTTGATCAGAGCGAGATATCTGAGCCGGTTGACGACACCGTCCGTCGCCACGCTGCGCGCCGTCGCCATGGTCACGCTCCCCGCCCGTCCGCGGCGAACGCCTCGAATCCGAGCACACACTCCTCCGGGAACACACCTGCGGAATGCACAACAGGACTCTCCAACCGCAGGCCCGGACGTGACAACAGACGCCGCACGACCTCACAAATGACGGCCTTGGCGGGATGCGTCCCAAGGCACGCGTGGTGACCGTGCCCGAAGAAGAGATAGTGATGGTCCGGCCGTCCCACCCGGAACTCCTCCGGCTCCTCCACCACCTCCTCGTCGAACATGGCGGCAGCGGGCGAGGCGAAGACCAGTGTGCCGGCCCGGATGACTGTACGGCGCGGCGTGCCGGCCGCCAGGACATAGTCACGCTCACACAAACGAGGTAGCAGCTTGAAGAACGGGTCGAAGCGCACCGCCTCCCACACATAGGGATCGAACGCCTTGGGGTCGCCACTCACCGCGACGGCTTCCGCGAACACCGCAGGGCGGAGCAGGAGTTGTTCGACCGCCGCCGCCATGGCCCCCGTGCCGCTCTCCACGAACCCGAGGGGCAGCCCCGCCATGTTGATCGCGACCCGCTCGTCGTCGGGACTCAGCCCGGCAGGCAACGAGATGCCGGCGAGCCGCGTGACGACATCGTCTGGAACGTCCCGTCCCTCACGCAGATCGGCGCGGCGCCGCGCGAGCAGGTCGCGCAGATAGGCCATCAGCTCGGCGCCGGCCAGCACCGACGCCGACTGGACCTTCAGATCGCCGGTGAAGTTGGCGAAGCCGTCGGTGATGACGGCACGGATCCACCGCGACAACGTCTGCGGATCGGGCCCCGGCACCCCGAAGTAGCGTGCCGAAACACCGAGCGTCACCGGCCGGAACAGCTCATGCACCGCTTCGAGCCGCTTGTACGGCACAGCCGCGTCGAGCGCCTCCTCCGTGAGCCGGCCGGCGAGTTCTCTGACGGCCTCGATGTCGTCACGGTCGAGCATGACCTGCATGAGCGCCTTTTCCCGCCAGTTCATCGGCGTGGCGTCGCGGGAGAGCATGAACGGCCCGCCGAGGGCGGCTTCCAGCCGCGGGCCGAACGGCCGGACCGTGAAGACGTCCTCGCGGGCCAGGACCTCGGTGACGTCGGCGAAGCGGGTGACCACGGTGAAGGCGGGCGTGACGAAGACCGGCCGCCGCAGGCGGAGCTCGGCGAACAGGGCGCGCCAGTCGGCGCGCATCCACCCGCGCACCAGGTCGAAGGCGGCCATGGGGTCGCGGGTAAGGGTCTTGTCGTAGCGTTCCAGGAAACTCTCGCTGGTCGTATGTTCGTCGGTGCTCATGCCACACCTTCCACACAAGGACACAGTGAATATGGATTGTGACGCTGTGTAGCCATAATGGAGGGTGTGACGATCAATGCATGATGGCTGAGGCGTTCAGCGTTTTGACTCCCCTCCGTCACCCTTCAGTCACTCTCCAGCCATAGCCTCCGGCCGAGGGCGCGGACTTTGAATGAGGAGCCACATCCGCCCCGACCGAGGAGGCCCTGTGACTGTGCCACGCCGACCGGAGGCGCCGGAGCCGACGGCGGAGACGGTGGCGATCACCAGCGGAAGGCGTGCCGTCTATCTGGTGGTGCTTGTGCTGCTTCCCGGGCTTTTGCTGGCTCTCGCCGTACCGGCCGCGTGGGGGTGGGGCATTGGCCCGCGCGATGTGGTGATCGCCGCGGTCATGTATCTGATCAGCATTTTCGGCATCGCGATCGGCTATCACCGGCTTTTCACCCATCGGGCTTTCAAGTGCCGTCGTCCCCTGCGGATCGTGCTCATGCTGGCCGGGGGCATGGCGGTGGAAGGCCCGGTCACGTTGTGGACGGCTGAGCATCGCCGCCATCACAAATATGCCGACCGTGAGGGTGATCCCCATTCGCCGTGGAGGTACGGCGAGAGCGGTCCGGCGTTGCTCCGCGGCATGGCCCATGCACATGTAAGCTGGTTCTACACCGCGCGCCGCCGCTCCAATCTGCGGCATTGGGTGCCTGATCTGATGGCCGATCCGGATGTGCGGCGGTTCGACGCCGCATACCCGTTTGTGGTGGTGTTGTCGTTCGCCCTGCCCACGTTGGCGGGTGGGCTGTGGTCGATGTCATGGGCGGGCGCCTGGACGGCTCTGTTCTGGGGTGGCCTGGTGCGTTATGCCGTCGTGCACCATGTGACGTGGTCGGTGAACTCCATCGCGCACACGCTCGGCGACCGCCCGTTTCGTACACGAGACCGATCGTCAAACGTGCGGTGGGTGGCATTGCTGACGCTCGGCGAGGGGTGGCACAACTGGCATCATGTCGAGCCCACATGTGCCCGGCACGGTGTGCTGAAGGGTCAGCTTGACCCGAGTGCCCGGCTGATCCACTGGTTCGAGCAAGCGAACTGGGCATACGACGTGCATTGGCCGGATCCCGACCGCCTCGCCGCCCGCCGCCGCGACCGCATGTGAGTCGTCGGGTCAGCGACGTTCCCCTTTACGGAGAGCTGTGATTTCCTACGGCTTATTGGCATTGTTACGCCTTTAGAATACTTTTTCCACGCTCGCGAAACGCATCCAGGCGATTACATCAGCGGATCAGAAGTATATTTCCGACAACAGGCCGAAAGTCTGACATGTCATCTGACGGAAATAGTTCCCTCCTTTCGACCCACGGCGGCTCAGAGTAATTTCTACTCCCCAGGGCCACCCGACATGTCCCCAAAGGGTTAGTTGATCAGTAGCATTGTGTCGTGCAAGATAGAGCGCACGTCGAACGATCACGTCGCGTCCGTTTTAGGGGAGATGGTGGCACATGTCGGAGCCGTTAATGACCGCCCCGGAGGAAACAGCAATCCTTTACGGCGGGCCGGCCGGAATCGTCAGCAGCGCGCCTTGCCCCGAAGGGCACGACCGGCTAATCATCCACTACCAGGGCCGCAACCATCGTTTCGAATTCACCGGTTCTTTCGAGGAGCTCAAGGGGCAACTAGCCCCCGTCTACACCTGGCGCTACGCCACATCCGTCGCTGAATAGACCGACTATCTGGTTGGGCGCCCCTTTTGCACGGGAGCGATCCCGCGACAGGGCGTGCACCGCGACGAAATAGGGAGGCGCTCCAGTAGACGGCCCTCTAGACTCACGGATCGTCACACGCCCGACGAGGAGCCACCGCCGGCATGGAGAACCACTGTCTCGACCACCGCGTGCACGCGTCCGCGATCCGGGAGGCCAAGGAGAGCGACCTGCCGATCATGCAGGACATCGAGCGGTCGCTTGGTGACGCCTTCCGTGCGATCGGCATGGTCCGCGTGGCCGAGGACGAGCCGCTGCCCATCGACGTGCTGCGGGAATACCAGGCCGACGGGCGGGCCTGGGTCTATGTCGACGCCGACGACCGGCCTGTTGCCTACCTGATAGCCGCCGTCGTCGACGGCGACGCGCACATCGACCAAGTGTCGGTGCGCCCCGATCACGCCCGCCGCCGGATCGGCCTCGCGCTGATGGAGCACATGATGGACTGGGGTCGTGCCCAGGGGTGCCCGGCGGCCACCCTGACCACCTTCGTCGAGGTCGCGTGGAACGGTCCTTACTACGAGCGGTGCGGGTTCCGTTACCTCGGCGACGAGGAGCTCACCCCTGGCCTGCGGCGCATTCGGGCCGCTGAGGCGGCCCACGGCCTGGACGAGTGGCCGCGCGCCTGCATGCGCCGCGAGCTGTGACTGGCGATCCCACGCATCGGCCCTCACGGTGCGCACATGAGCCACACATAGGCCCTGCGTGAGCCGTCACTTGGGTCACACATAACGTTGCCGAAGCCCGAGATATCGGCAATCTTCCCCGGCTTTCGGTCGAAAATCCCCAAGATCCCCTTATTATGCGCGAGTGGGTAGAACACCATCACCCACAATTACGGGAAACACGGGGAACACATGAGTTTTAGACTGATACACGGGGAGAAACCACGGGGGTTCGCCGAAGAGCTGGAGGACTACTTCTCTCTCTGGTCGCAGCGCACAGGGATCACCGTCGAGGTATGGGCCACCCCGCAGCGCGCCCTGCCCAACGGCGTCGGCGAAGTCGTCCTGACGATGATCCACGAGGCGTTGGACCATGTGGAGAATCACAGCGGCGCGAGCACGGTGTCGATCGCGCTCACAGCGAACCAGCGTGCCGCATACCTTACGATCAGCGACGACGGCGACCAAGAGCCTGCCCAGAAGGACATGATCGCGGATACGGTGACGATGGCCGGCCTGAGCGAGTTGGGCGGCACGCTCACGATCAACAGTGTGCCGCAGGCGGGCACAACGCTGAGTGTGTCGCTGCCATACCCGGCGGCCCCGCCGTGCGCCTCCTGATCACGGCCTCACACTCGCCTGCTGCGCCGTACCTCGGCTGAGCGGGACTGCGTCTCGCCGGCTGTGCCGTACCTGCCGGAAGGGTGGTGCGTCCTCTTTCAGGGCATCACAGCTCCTCAGCGGTCGGCGGCCGGCGAGGTTCCGCGGTCGGATGGGGGATCTGACCGCCGGATCTCGTTCCCATCATGGGAAATCGTGCGGTTCCGCCAAGAGAGGCGCGTCGGGGACGCCCCTCCTGGTGAGCTACGACGTACGATCGACCGCATGGCCGAAATGACCGAAACCACGCCCGGTTGGCTCTCTCGTGATGAGTTGGAGCTGACTCGTGCACGAATGCCGATTCTCTACGTCGACGCCGTGCCCGTTCGCGTAGATGCCACGGGTGTGGTCACGCATGTCGGTCTTCTGCTGCGCATCGGATCGGATGGCACGGTCACCCGGGCGCTGGTCTCCGGTCGTGTGCTCCATCAAGAGCGGGTGCGTGACGCGCTCTTGAGGCATCTGGAGAAGGACCTCGGACCTCTCGCGTTGCCGCAGGTGCCGACTTCGCCGCAACCTTTCACCATCGCCGAGTACTTCCCCACGCAGGACGTGACGCCCTACCACGACCCCCGCCAGCATGCGGTGTCGCTGGCGTACGTGGTGCCGGTGACGGGTGACTGCCGGCCGCGGCAGGACGCGCTCGATTTGGTGTGGTTCTCCCCTGAGGAGGCGTCCTCCCCGCTTGTGCAGCAGGAGATGGCGGGTGGCCAGGGCACGCTGCTGAAGCAGGCCCTCGCCTACGTCGGCTGCCTGCGCTGACCGGCCGGCGGGCCAGGCGAGCCCGCCGACCGGACACGTGTGCGGACTTATCCGTACGCCGCCAGAAATGCCCCGATGCTTATCCGTAAGCCGCCAGGAAGGCCCGCACGGCTTGATCGGCCCGCTGGTCGATCTCGGCGTCGGTGAACTCCTCTGGCAGTCCGCAGAACATGGCTCTGTTCATGGGGATCCACAGAACCAATCCGGCGAAGTGGCCCGCGGCGGCTTCCGGATCGTCCACTTTGAGCGGGCCCTGTGCCGATGCCTTGCGCAGGGCCGTCGCCACGGTCTCAAGGCCGAGGTGGAACGCCTGCTCCCAATAGGTGCGGCCTAGAGCGGGGAAACGCTCGGCCTCGGCCATCACGAGCCGGCGCAGCTGAAGGACCTGTGGGTCGCGCAGCATGACCAGCAGGCTGCGGGCGAGTTGCCGCAGGCCGTCGCCGAGATCGTCGGCATCCTCCAACGCCGCCGCAGCCGATCGGTTGCCCTCGGCGATCGGCCCCATGAGGGCCGCCACCACGGTCGTGAACAAGTGCTCTTTGTCGGTGTAGTGCTTGTAGACGGTCTGTTTGGACACCTTGGCCAGGGCCGCCACCTCGTCCATGCTGCAGCCCACATAGCCGCTGCGCAGGAACACCGTGGTCGCCGCCTCCAGGATCTCGCGGTTCTTGCGGGCTGACCGGGTCTCCACCCTTGCCTCCTGCACTGTCCTCCTATCTCCCTCTGCTTGAACAGATAGTACTAGACGGACCAGTACCCAATTGGGTACTGTACAGTCTAGTTCCAAAGGAAAGGCCCCCATCATGGCACCCACCAAGCCAGCCGCCGGCAGCCACAGGCGAGAGCACACCCCCGTTGGAAGGACGTCAGTGACAGAGTCAAAGGTCATCTCACGCGACGGCACCGAGATCGCGTTCGAGCAGGCCGGCAGCGGCCCGGCGCTGATCCTGGTGTCGTCGGCGCTCGCGGACCGATCCGACGCCAGGAAACTCGCCGCCCTGCTCTCCGAGCACTTCACCGTGATCAACTACGACCGCCGCGGCAGAGGCGCGAGCGGCAACACCAAGCCCTACGCGGTGGAGCGCGAGATCGAGGACATCGCCGCCCTGATCGACCACGCGGGCGGGTCGGCCTCGGTGTTCGGCAGCTCGTCGGGCGCGGTGTTGTCTTTGCGCGCCACGGCGGCGGGGCTCGCCGTCAGGAAACTGGCCGTCTACGAGCCGCCGTTCGCGGTCGAAGGCCACGGGCCGCGCGAGACCGGCGGCGACGGTTTCGGCCCGCCCGCGGGGTTCGGCGAGCGCATCGCCACTCTGCTGGCGCAGGGACGGCGTGGCGACGCCGTCGCGTCCTTCATGTCCGACACCCAGGGCATGCCGAAGTTCATGATCGCCATGATGCGCTTGATGCCCGGCGTGTGGTCCAAACTCAAGAAACTGGCGGAGTCGTTGCCCCACGACATCGCCGTCATGGGCGACACCCAGCAGGGCAGGCCGCTCGCGGCCGACCCGTGGACGTCGGTGGCCGCGCCCGCTCTGGTGCTGACCGGCGGCAAGAGCCCCGCCGGGTTCCACGACGCCGCGCACGCGATCGCCGAGCTGATGCCCGAGACCGACCACCGTGTCCTCGACGGTCTCAACCACGGCGCCGTGATGATGGCACCCAAGAAGCTCGCGCCCGCGCTCATCGAGTTCTTCTCGTGACGAGGTGCGGAATCCCGCCGCTTCGCACCTCCCTCGGGGGCGTCAAAGGTGATAGGCGTACTCGCGGAACTCCCAGTCGGTGACGAACGTGGGGAAGCGCGCAAGCTCATTGCGCTTGTACATGAGATGAGCCGTCGTGAACTGCTTGCCGAGAATCTCCAGCAGGTCGCCGTCCGCCTCGAAGGCGTCGAGCGCGGCGGGAAGCGACATGGGGAGCATGGCGGCCTTGGCCGGGCGATAGCCGTACCGCGCAGGGGCTTTAGGCGTTTCGAAGGGGCGGCCCGCCTGGCTGTGCCGTACCCGCCGTTCCCTCACGTTCCGGGTTTGAGATGTGCAAGGTGGATCAAGAACGCGATTGGCATCACACGAATGCCCGTTGGGCGTGTTTCATCCTCCGAGTGAAGGCGGAAGATTTCCCGCTTAAGGAATACTGATGAGCAGTGCACAACACTCGGACCGAGGAGCAGATGTGCCCTCGCACTACTCTCTGACGGAGACCGAGGCCGCGGTTGATCGCCGCCTCGGCCCGATCCCGATCAAGCGTGAGGCGCTTGTGGCCGTTTCGAACCTGCACAGAGCGGCTGCGGCGGTCAGACAACACTTGGAGAACTCCGCACTACGCTCCGCCGACCTCACGTGGACGGCGTTTGTCGTGCTATGGGTGATATGGATCTGGGAGGAAATCGAGACTCGGCACGTGGCGGCGGAGGTGGGCATCTCCAAAGGCACGCTCACCGGCATCATCAAGACTTTGGAGTCCCGCGGCCTGGCCGTCCGTTCACAACACCCCGAGGACGGCAGGCTGGCGCTGCTCAGACTCACCCCCGAGGGGGTCGCGCTTATGGAGCGTCTCTTTCCTGAATTCAACGAGGAGGAGGCGTTCGTCGTCGAACAACTCGAGGCTGAGGAGTCGCTACGGCTCGCCGACACGCTGCGCCGCATCATCACCCATCTGGAGGAGCGCGGGGAGAAGCGCCGTGAGCATCTCCGCAGCATCCGGCCCGTGCCACCGCGGAAAAGCGGGCGCCGCCCCGGCTGATCCCAGCTTGCTTTCATAAGCCCGTACATTCGGGGTGGGAAAACTCACCGTGCCTGCGACGGCAATCTGCATTTTTCCCACCCCGGGGTGCAGGAGCCGAGCTCGGCCTTCGCGCGGAGATCCCCCTCGGCCGCAGCCCGCCGGAGCCACATCTCGATTTCCGCGTAGAGCTCCTCCTCCTCGTCGTAATCGCCGGAGGTGCGCTCCTCAAGAAGCGCGGCCAGGGCGAGCATCGACGCGATGTCCCCGCCTTCCGCGGCGGCGCGGAGAACGCGCTCGTCCATGCGTGTGTCCTCTCACGGGAAGGAACGATTTCCGTGGGTCACGCTATTAGCACCTGTGATTTCCGGTGGGGAAATCGCTCCCAAGACTCGGACCGGCAGCTCGGGCCACCTCTCCGCAGCCGCTCTGGCCTGCTGTTTTCCGCCGGTGAAGGCTCGGCGCGCACATGCGCGCGAGCGGGAACGGGTTCAGGGGCAGGGTTCGGAGGGGTCGTCTTTGCGAAGACGGAGGATGCCCGACGACCTGCCGTCTGGGCGCCCCCGCGGGCTCGCTCATCCGAATGGATGACGCCGATGGCAGCAGGCGATGTTACGAAGGCTGTATGAGAATCCTCCTGGTCGACGACCACCCGGTTGTCCGCGCCGGCCTCGCGGCGATGTTGTCGGCGCAGGGCGAGTTCACCGTGATCGGGGAGGCGGCGGACGGGGAGGAAGCCGTACGGCAGGCCGCATGGCTAACGCCGGACCTCGTCCTGATGGACATTCAAATGGGCGGCGGAATCGACGGCCTGGAGGCCACCCGGCGCATCATGGCTCTCCCGGACGCCCCCAAGGTGGTTGTGCTGACCACCTATGACTCCGACGCCGACATCCTGCGGGCGATGGAGGCGGGGGTGAGCGGTTATCTTCTCAAGGAGTCGCCGCCCGAGGAACTGTTCGCCGCTCTCCGCACCGCCGCCACCGGGGAGACCGCGCTTTCCCCGCCGGTCGCCTCCCGGCTGGTGCAGCGCTACCGCAGTCCGCAACTCGCGCTCAGTGGGCGGGAGATCGAGATTCTGGAGCTGCTCGCGGCGGGGAAATCCAATCGCGAGATCAGCAAGGCGATGTTCATCAGTGAGGCGACGGTCAAAACCCACCTCGCGCATGTCTACGACAAGCTCGGGGTCGACAGCCGTACGGCGGCCGTGCGCTGCGCGGTGGACCGCCGGCTGATCCGCCTCAGCTGACAACCGGCGGACACGGAGCCGGCGGACCGGTCGGGGAGTTCGGTGGGATCGGTGATCCGGTTCTGCCAGTTCCCGGGGATGCGCGGTTTTCGGATTTGAAAGTGCGCCTCGCCCGCCAGTCCCTCCCCGCCGAACGGCAATTGCTCGACGAGGTCTCCCCCGACGACGGCCCGCCGGAAGTGTTGCGCAAGGTGTTCTCCGGAATGGCGGGCGCGCTCAGCGATGCGTCGCGGGTGGTGGATGCGGGGTATGTCCGCGCGACCGAGGACATCGTGACGTTCACCCTGACTCCGGCACCCGATCCGTTCCCCTACCGTTTCCTCCACATATCCGATCTGCATGTCAGCGACCCCATGCTGAACCGACAGGTTTATCCACAGCCTGTGGAAATGGGATCGGCGGACGCGCTCACCGAGTTTCTCGCCCAGCTTCCCGACCGTGTGAACAACACCCTCTGAACACTCCAAGCCCTCGCGCTCGTAATTGCGCGGGGGCTTGGCGCGAAGGTCTCGCGTGGCATTCGTCTCCACCCACGAGACCCCTATGTACGGCGAAGCCGGGTCGTGGGGCGCCGCTCCCGTGGGGCCTAGGCCGTCACGTGTGCGCTGGTGCGCTTGCGCTGCCAGATGTTGTCGACGGCGAACGCCCCGCCGCCGCTGAAAGCGATCATGAGGCTGGCCGCGGCGAGGGTGAGGACGAACTCGTAACCGCCGTCCGCCACGATGAACCCGTTGCCGCCGTGCACGAAGAAAATCGCGCCGAGCATTTGCAGCGCGAGCAGCACCCCCACGAAGGGAAGCCCGGCGCCCACGATGAGAGCGATGCCGCCGACGACCTCAAGGGTGGCGACGGCGGGGGCCGCCAGGCTCGGGAGGGGCACGCCCATCTGGGTGAAGAACGCGGTGACCCCGGAGATGCCGTTGTCGAGGAACTTCTGCAGACCGTGGACGAGGAAGACCACTCCCACCGTCACTCGGCCGATGAGCAATGCGTAAGGGCGCGCCTGGTCGAGCATCTGTTCTCTCCTCATCTGTGCTCGCCTTCCGGGTCTTTGGATCCCGGGAGGAGCTGTGCGGCTGGGCAGGAGGTCGGTCCGCCCAGCCGCACGCCGGAGTGGGCCCGGTTGCTCCCCCGGGCCGGCGGGGGGCACGGCCCGGGAGTTGTTCTGGTGTGTCGGCTCCAGCCTCTCCGGCGGGCGCGCCCGGCGGTTCGCAAGGACGGATGACCGGCAATCATCCGAAAGGATGACCCGCTTTCCCGCCGATGCCGCTAGGCAATACTTGAGGAAACCCACGGAAAGCCAGGAGCAGCATGAGCGTCATTTCTCTGCGACGGCCAGCGATCTTCGAAATGAACTTCGAACGCCTGGTGCACCTGGGATTCTTCGCCACCTTGGCGGCGTCGATCGCGCGGGTGACGGCGATGAACGGCGCCATCCCGGCGTACAAGGCTGCGCTGGTCGTGCTGTTCGCCGTGGTCTACCTGATGGGGATGTTGTGGGCGAAGCCCGGATGGCAGCGGTGGGTCTGGCTGGGCGCGCTGGTGGCCAACTTCACCGCGCTCAGCACCGACACCGCGTGTTTCAGCTGGTGCGCCGTGCCGCTGTTCTTCGTGGCGTGGAACGTGCTTCCCATGAAATATGCCATCCCCGTGGTGGCCTATCTCACGCTGGTCGCCGCGGTGGTCAGCGAGATCAACGCGAGAAGCAACTGGGATCCCAGTCCCGCTTTGGCGCCTGTGGCGATAGCCGTCATGAGCATGTTCAACTATCGCCGTCTCGACCGTGAGAACGCCCGCCGGCAACAGCTCATCGACGACCTGATCCGCGCCCAGGACGCCCTGGCCGAATCCGAACGCGCCGCGGGCATGCTCCAGGAGCGTGTGCGCCTGTCCCGTGAAATCCACGACACGCTCGCCCAGGGCCTGTCCAGCATGCACATGCTGCTCAGCGCCGCCGATCAGGAATGGGCGGACTCCCCAGAAAAGGCCCGTGCCCACGTGCGCCAGGCCGCGGCGGCGGCCCGGGAGAACCTCGCCGAGGCCCGCCGTTTCGTGCACGACCTCACCCCGCCCGCCCTCGACGGCCGCTCCCTCCCCGACGCGATCCGCAAAATCCACCCGCAGGCCAAACTGAGAATCGAAGGCACCCCGAACCCCCTCGACCCGGCCACCGAAACCGAACTCCTCCGCATCGCCCAAGGCGCCCTCGCCAACACCGTCGAACACGCCCACGCCACCACCGTCGTCATCACCCTCACCTACCTCCCCGACACCGTCACCCTCGACATCTGCGACAACGGCATCGGCTTCGACCCCACCCGCCCTCGCCCCGGACGCAACAGGGGGTACGGCTTGCGCGCGATTCACGAACGCGCCAAGGCCATGGGCGGCACGGCGACCGTGGACAGCGCACCTGGTGAGGGGACGGTGGTCGCGGTCTGCGTCCCGATCAAGGCACGCGGCATGGCAGCCGTGGTTTAACGAGCCTCCCACTGCGAACGGCCCGAATTTCGGCGGGGGATGCGGTAAAGCGACCGGCCACACACAAGACGGGGGCCTTTATCGCGGAGGCCGTCCACAATCACCCTCCCATCATGGGAACGTTGCTCCGTTTTCAACTACGGCATCGAGCCCACAAGTTTGGCATGTTTTCCACTCCCCAGGTGCCGACAGCCCCTTCAAAGGGAGTGCTCGTTCGATATGTTGCAATTCGACATCGACCAAGACGGCACCATGGGCCCAATCGATCAGCATACACGCAGCCACCTGCAGATACACTGGCAGTCTGCATTTCAAGCATCACCCCGGCCGCCACTCACAACAAGCCCTTAGCCGTATTCTCGCGATCACCAACCGTGCCGAAATTCACGCTCAGCGCACACAAGGCTCCATTCGGCGACCGGTCAGCACCCGCAGGATTCTGAGTCCGGCTCAACACGGCATAGTATGAGGGTTGCTCGCAACAGGCGATGTAACCCGGTGGAAACAATTCCACCCGTTGTTACATACTTGCGCGAATGGGGCTACCCTCATGAACCATATAGATCTGCGATGGATGGCCCTAGGCCTGCTCACCCTGGCCTTGCTCGGCGGATGCACACAGTCCGACCCGTCGGGACGCCCCACCGCCAAGGCCGCCGTGGACGCATACGTCGCCGGCCTCAACGCTCGCGACCCGCATGCCCTCCGGCAACTGGCTCCCCCCGGCAACGACGCGGAGTCAGACATAGCCCGCAGGCTCGCCACCCACGGAGGCCAGAACATCGCCATCACCTCCGCTGACCTCACCAGCGACGCGACCCCCGACGGGGTCTCCGCCCGCCTGCGCGGCAAGGGCACCAAGGGTGCCTACTCGGAGATCCTCGTAGTGGCCCGCTGCGGCGACCTGTGGTGTGTGGC
Organism: Sinosporangium siamense; assembly: GCF_016863435.1. Classification (GTDB taxonomy): domain Bacteria; phylum Actinomycetota; class Actinomycetes; order Streptosporangiales; family Streptosporangiaceae; genus Sinosporangium; species Sinosporangium siamense. The sequence continues at coordinate 58,477 of NZ_BOOW01000032.1, read as the reverse complement.
CCTGGGAATGGCCCCTTCATACCGCGCCCCCGCACAGATCCACCGCCCGTGACCCACCACCGGTCAGAGCGAGTTAGACCACCCCGGTAAGCCTCCCGGAGATCAGCTGGGCCGCCGCGCGCGGCCACGTCGCGATCGACTGCCTGATCCGGGGAGTGGCCGGCGGCCTCCGCCTACGCGAACAGCGCCCCCAGGCCTCGTTGCCTCTCACCCGCGCGAACGCCTGGCCGACCGTTCCGGCGGGCCTTCTCGTGCCGGCTGCCGCCCCAACGACCGAGGAGCCGTTCGACTCCGCTGTCCACGGCCTGATCTCCGCCGTGGCCAAGGACCGGACGAGCGCTCTCGCCTCGGCGGATCGGCACGCCGAGCTCCTTCGCGAACGGTTCAGCCGAGCCGGCAGTGCCGATCGGCGGAGCGAGGAGATGCACTTGTGGACTCGCTCCCACACGCTTCCATAAATCGTGACAGTGCGTGAGAGCCGATCACACTCGGCGAGTGAATACGGACCGCCGCCCAGGGTGAACTAAAACCCTTTATGTCCGACCAAATTTCCCCTATCCGGAAATTCAGGCTTCCAACATCACCCAGCGTGATGTATCCGTCACTTTACCACGTCCTCTATAGGACATGTCCTAAATAGGACATCTACCACCAATAGACATTGGGACATCCGAGAATTAACGTGCATATCGTCGGTCGACCGCAGCCGTCATCTCCCTGATCCCACTCCGATTCCGCACTTTCGTCGGCGCTTTCCAAGAAAGCGCCTTCATCAGGAAAGGGCTGCAATGGCTCCCAAACGCGTCCCCATGGCGATAGGTGCTCTCCTCGCCCTCACCGCAGCCTTAACGGTCGCGCCAACCACCACCACTGCTTCCTCTTTCGCATATCTCAACGTCAGCCCCGTGGAAATTGACACGACCCCGGCCGGCGGCACCAGCACGGACACGCTCTATGTCAATTATGCCACCGGCAACAGGACCTTCGACGTCACCCACGAGAACAAGGGGACGTGCCTCTCCACTCACTTTGAAGAGGATATCCGGGGCGTTCCAGTGAGCTTCCCCGTTTCCGAGCGCCAGGTCAGCTGGAACGGAAACACTTACGAGCTCAAGAACATCCACTATCACGCCAAGGGCGAACACAAGCAGGACAACCAGCCCGATTACCCGGCTGTCGAAGCACACCTCTTGCACCAGGGCCCCGGCGGAGCACACGACCTTCTCGTCCTCGTGGTGCTCCTCGACGTCAACAACTCCCCGAGCCCCACCAACTCCGCACATGACGACCTGCTGGTCACGCCGCCCAACGAATGCGACCCCGCAATCAACAGGAACGTCAACCTGCGCGGACTGATTCCCACACAGCCGGCGTCCCCTGCACAGGCGGGTTCGTGGCGCTATGTCGGATCGAAGACGACACCTGAGACTCATGGCGGCTCCGACTATTGGTATCCGGTGCAGTTCGTCATCTTCAAGCAGCGGCAGACAATCACCCCCACCACTCTGACCATGCTCAGAAGCAGATGGTCCGGCCCCCAATTCAACGCCAAGCCCCTCACCGCCGCGACCCCCACCTTCTCCGAAACTCCATAGTCGCATCAAAGTCCACTTAACAAACCGTCCCTCCGGCATATCGGCTGCCGGAGGGACGGTTTCCGTGCTCGGTCGCAGGCCGGCGGAGAGGCTACGGAGTAAGCTTGTCAGGCCGCTCCGAGACCCGGATGGAACTGAGAATCGGCCTTCCCTTACGAGCGGTGAACCGCATATTGAGTTGACCGTCCAAAACCTTCACCGTATAGCTACGAACGGTAGCGGTACGGATCCCCACCTCCTGAGCGAGATCCAGGGCCGGTACAGCGATCTCCCCCTCGGCATAAACGTCGACGACCCGCTGTTCCGGACGCGCCCAGCCGGTTTCGGCGAAGCCGAGTTCGACCGTGTAGAACCCGACCGGCAGATTGTCGAAGCGATACTCCGACATCGACTCGCGAGCGGTCCTGAACAGCTCCTGGTCGGCGGTGTCCTTGATGGCCCGGGAGGTGGTCCGGGTCCTGTTCCGCGGAGCGAGGTAGCCGCTGCCGCCCGCCGTGTGGGCACGGTCGGCGCTCCACCGCTCCCCAAGAGAGTCGACCGTCTCTCGGGGGCTTCCGGCGTCCAGGGCGATGCGCACCCTGGGAATCACCATGGTCACGGGAATGCTCATCTCCGGCACGCGGCCACTGGCCGAGCGCAGCAGCACACGCTCGGTGCGCACCGCCCCGGCGGGCAGGCCGGTGCTTCGCGCGGTGACGGTCACCGTGGCCGAGGCGCCGGGGGCGAGTTCGCCGGCCGCCGGTGACACGCTCAGCCACTCCTGGCTCTGCGGGACCTGAAGGCTGTAGGCGGCGCGGGACGTGCCCGTGTTGGTGAGCACGAGTGTGCCCGTCCGGGTGGCGTCCGCCGGCATCACCAGGTCGAGTTCCGGGGCGGAGGCACTGATTTTCCCGGTGATCAGAGCCGCGTCGAGATATGCGTGAGCCCGGGCGCTGACGGTCGCGGGCTGGGTGAGGGAACCGTAGTTCTCCTTCGACATCGTGACCTGCTGATCTCCGACGGGCACCTGTGCGATGTAAGTGCCGTCGTCGATTGTCCTGGTCGTCACCTCACCCACCTTCACCGTGGCTCCCGCGAGGGGGCTGCCGTCGTTGGCGTCGGTGACCGTGCCGCTGAGAAAGCCATGGCGGTCGGTGGAGAAGGTCAGGCTCTGCCCGTCGGTAAGGGAACCCGTGTCGAACGAGTATTGAAAGGCCCCGTCGCCTTTGCCGTTCTCGATGCCGATGGTGGCGCCGCCGGCGGTGGCCATGTCGTGGGTGACACCGCGATAGCGGAAGCTGATCGAGCTGTCCTCACCGATGAGCGCGGAGAACGAGACCCGCTTGCTACGGTCCGCCGCGAAGGCGACGTTGCGCCATTCCACCACGAAGAACCGTTTGGGAGCCGTGCCGACGGTAGCGGTGTAGACACCGGCGCTGTCGTCTACCTTCAGCGCGTCCCAGAAGGGCATGATCGACCCGTTGGGCTCTCCCGGGTAGGGCAGTGGACGATTCTCATCGCCACCGCCATGGCCGACGAAGCTCAACCAGCCGCCGCCGTGGACCCAGGCTTTCCCGTAATAGGTCTCGCCATAGTGCACGATCGGAAACGGCAGCTCCACCGGTGCGCCCAGAAATTCGCTCGCGAACGTGACCTTGCTGGTCCCCGCGACATAGGGCTCACGCCCGCTCACACAGCTGTAGCCGAACGCGTCGAGACGACGGGGCACCGTGATGTCCTGCACCGTCGCCGCCCGCACCGCGACCGGCACCGACACCGGTCCCGCACAACTCTGGCGCCGCGGGGTGACCCGCAGTTCGAAGTCCCCCACCGGCATCGCCAGCCGATAGCGTCCCGCCGCATCGGTGACCGTGCTCGCCGAGGTTCCGGTCACGCTCACCACCGCCCCTGCCTCCGGTCCTCCCCCCTCGGCCGTGGCGGTTCCCGTCACAGGATGTGTGGCCAGCGCCTGGAGCGACACCTCGTGCCTGTGCGTCTGATCGGCCGCCACGGTGATGGATGCGGTGGCTTCGCCGTACCCGAGGGCCCGGACCGCGACCTGATAGGTGCCGGTCTTGAGGTACGGCAGAGCGAAGGCGCCGTTCGCCCCCGTCACCAGCGTGCGGTTCAGGGGCCCGGTGACAGTGATCTCCGCTTGGGCGACTGGGGTGCCGCCCGAGGTGACGGTGCCGGCGAGGCCGCCGGTCGGGCCGGTGGGGGCGTCCGACAGCAGGCGGTTGGCGTCGAGGCGCCCCTCGCCCCATACGTTGTTCCTGGCCGCGGTGCCGCCGCATGAGGTGTCGTCGACGTCGATCGCGTTGCGGGCGAGCATGTCTCGGGTGCCGGGGATATCCCTGCTCAGGCCCGGTGCGGCGGACCACAGCAGCGCGACGATGCCCGCGGCGTGGGGCGCCGCCATCGAGGTGCCGGACAATACGTGATATTCGCTCCCCGGCACGGACGAGCGCACATTGACGCCCGGTGCGGCGCCATCGGGCTTGATCTCGCCGCGGTCCCCCACTCCGCGGCTGGAGGACTCCGCGATCCGGTTGCCGGCGTCGAACGCGCCGACGCTGTAGACGTTGGGGTCGGCCGACGGGGATCCGCCGGTGTTGCACTTCGGCCCGGCGTTGCCCTGGCTGAACACGGGGAAGATTCCGGCGGACACCCAGGTGGCGACCACCTGGGTGTAGAAGGTGTGGAACTCCAGAGAGCTCCACGAGTTGTTGACGATGTGGGGCGCGAGGTCGGGGCGGGGATTTCGCCCGTTGAGGTCGGTCGGGGCGACCATCCACTGTCCGGCCTCTAGCAGCGCGCTCCAGTCGCACCCCCACGAGCAGGCGTTGGCCGCGATCCATTTCGCTCCCGGCGCCACGCCGATGGAGTCGCCCACCATGATGCCCATCGTGTGGGTGCCGTGGCCGTTGAGGTCGCAGGGAGAGCTCGTCCGGCAATGCCGGCGGACGTCGAACCAGTTGTAGTTGTCGTCGACGGTGCCGTCGGCCTTCCGGCCCCGATATTGCGCGGCGAGGGCGGGATGGTCGACCTGCACGCCGCTGTCGATGTTGGCGACGACGATGCCTTCGCCGCGTGTGCCGTACTCACTCCACACGCGCGGGGCGCCGACGCGGTCGATGTTCCACTCGACGGCGTTGACCTTGGGCATCCGCTCGCCCGGTGCCGCCTTCGGCGCGGGGATGGTGCGATCGAGTTCGACACGCCGCACCTCGGGCAGGGCCGCGATGTCGGCCGCCAGGTCGGCGTCACCAGTGACTTTGACCGTGTTGACGATCCAGAAGGGGGTGAACTCCGCCTTGCGCGTGGTGAGCAGGGTCCGCAAGGTGCGCTGGGTGGTCTCGGCGTGTGCCGTCTTGGCGGTGAAGACCCGCGTCGCCTTGTCGGCCTTCGTCGTGGCGCCGGCGGTCGCCGCACGGAGATCGGCCTCGCCTTTCAGGTGCACGAGGAAGGAGACGGAGCCTTTGGCCAGTTTGGCGGCCAGTGCCGTATCGATCTTGCCCGTGGCCGGGTCGGGCGCGGCCTGGGCCACCGCGTGGGGGGTGAGGAAGGTGACGGCGGCGAGTGCGACCACGAGCACCGCTCGCCACCGTCGAAGAAAGCGTGACATGGACAATCTCCTTGGCGCGCGACGGACCGCAGGTGGGTCCGGGGCAAGCCCCCGGACCCACCGGTCTACGGGGCGGTCTTGTCGGGCCGCTCGGTGATCCGGATGGTGTTCACGATGGGTGTGCCGGTGCGGGCGGTGAAGCGCAGGTTGAGCTGACCGTCGGCGACCTTCACGGTGTAGCGCCGCACCGTCGCGGTGTCGGCGCCGGCCTCCTGCGCGATGTCGAGCATGGGCATGGCCAGCCGTCCCTCGGCCAGGACGTCGAAGACGTGGCGGCCCGGCGGTGCCGTACGTGTCTCGGCGAAGCCGAGTTCGACCGTGTAGACGCCCACAGGCACGTTGTCGAAGCGATATTCGGTCATCGCCTCGCGGGCGGTCTTGAACAGCGCCTCGTCCCGGGTGCCGCGAATCGTCCTGGTGGTGGTGAGGGCCTTGGTTCGTGTTCCCATGTAGCCGTAACCACCCGGGCTATAGGCGCGGTCGGCCACCCAGCGGTCACCGTAGGAGTCGGCGATCTCGCGTGTGCCACCCGCGTCGACCGCCGTCTGCCACTTGGGCACCGCCATGGTCACCGGAATCTCCACCTGCGGAGCCCGGCCGCTGGCCGATCGCACCACCACTTTCCCGGTGCGATAGGTGCCGGGCTGCACTCCGGCGCTGCTGACGCCGACCGTCACGTCCACCGACGCGCCGGGGGCGACCTGCCCGTTCGCTGGTGTCGCGGTGAGCCAGCCCCGGGCCGGTGCGGTGGTGACCGTGAAGGCGGCAGCGGACGTGCCGACGTTGGTGAGGGTGACGGTGCGGCTCGCCGCGGTGCCGGTCGGCGGCGTCAGGTCGATCTCGCGCACAGAGGCGCTCACACTGCCGGTGACCAGGGACGCGTCGAGGCGGGTCCAGGCTCCGAGGCTCACCGTGGCGTTCTGCGTGGTCGTGCCGTAGTGCTCACGTGAGATCTCGACTCGCTGGTCGCCCACGGGGGCGTAGCCGAGGTAGGTCCCGTCCTCCCCGGTCGTGAGTATGGCGTCGCCGGCCTTCACGGTGGCTCCCGCCACGGGTTTGCCGTCGCCCGCGTCGGTGACGGTGCCGGTGAGCAGCCCGTGCCGGCCAGGGGTGATGGTCAGGGTCTGGCCGTCGGCGAGCGCCACCTGGTTGTGGGAGAACTGGAAGGCGCCGGTGCCGTCGGCGTTCTCGATGCCCACGGTCCCGGTGATTCCGGTGGAGACGCCGGTGGTGATGCCGCGATAGTGGAAGCGGATCGAGCCGTTCTCCCCGAGCAGCGCCGAGAACGACACGCGCTTGCTCGGATCCGCGTGGAAGTAGAGGTCGCGCCATTCCACGATGAACGTCCGGCTGGGCGCGCTCCCCTGGAGCGCGGTGTACACCCCGGATCGTTCGTCCATTTGGAACTCATCCCACAGTGGATAGATCGCAGCATTGGGCGCGCCGGGTGAAGGAAGCGCGGAATCACGCCATCCTCCGTTGCCGGCGAAGCTCATCCAGCCGTTGAAGCCGATCTGACCCCCGCTGTAGGCCTGGTCGTAGAAGGGGAACCGGAAGGGCAGCGAGAACGGCGCCGAGGGCTGCCCATGCACAGTGACCGGAAGCCGGTTAGTCCCCGAAGGGAAGGACCTGTCGGTGCCGACGGCACACCCATATCCAAAGGAGTCGGTACGGCGAGGCACGGTGATGTCCTTGCTCACCTCCCCGTTCACCGTGACCGGCACCGAGATGGGCACCGTGATGGACGCCGCACAGCGGGCGACGCGCGGAGTGACGCGAAGTTTGTGCTCGCCTCCCTCCACCGAGAGGCTGTAGCGCCCCGCGGCGTCGGTGACGGCACTTGTCGTGGTGCCGGCCACGTTGACCGTGACCCCCGCCTCGGGTCCCATGTCGGTGGCGACCACCCCCGACACCGTGTGCACAGGCTGGGCGGTGAGCGCCACGTCGTGCACGGAGGTACGGCCGGCCGTGACGGTGACGGTCGCGGTGGCCTGGCTATATCCGGCTCGGCGCACACCGACCCGATAGTCGCCGGCGAGCAGGCGCGGCAGGGTGTAGGTGCCGTCCTTGCCGGTGACGACGGTCCGGTCCAGGGGACCGGCGAATGTGACGGTCACCAGCTCAAGCGGTGCACCACCCGAGGTGATCGTGCCCGAGATGCCGCCGACCTCTCCGCCGGGCGCGCCGCGCACCGCGGCGTAGGCGTCGAGGCGGCCCTCTCCCCAGACCCCGTTCTTGGTCGCGGTGCCACCGCATGTGGTGTCGCCGACGTCCACGGCGGTCCGGTCCAGCAGCCCCTTGGTGGTGCCGACATCACCTTTCAGCCCCGGAGAGGCCGACCACATCAGCGCCACGGTGCCGGCTACGTGGGGCGAGGCCATGGAGGTGCCGGACATGAGTCCATAACCACCTCCAGGTGTGGACGAACGCACATCCACCCCTGGCGCGGCGATGTCGGGCTTGACCTGACCGTCGGCCCCGGGACCCCGGCTGGAGAAGCCCGCGATCTGGTTGTTGAGGTCAAATGCACCCGTGCTGTAGGCGCCGGCCTCGTGTCCCGGAGAGCCGGTGCTGTAGCACCCCGGGCCCGAGTTGCCGTTGGCGAACGCGGGGAAGATCCCGGCGGCGACCCAGGCGTCGACCACGGACCTATACCAGGGGTCACCGGTGGGGCCCGACCACGAGTTGTTCACGATGTCGGGTGCCAGATCGGGGCGCGGATTGAGCCCGTCCCGGTCCGTGGGCGCGATCAGCCACTGCCCCGCGGCGAGCAGGGCGGTCATCTCACAGCTCCTCAGACCGCATGCTTTGGCCGCCATCCACTTGGCGCCGGGAGCGACGCCGACGGTGTCGGCACCCGACGCGCCGACCATCGTGCCCATCGTGTGGGTGCCGTGGCCGTTGGCGTCACATGGTGTCCCGCCCGCGCATTCGGCGGTCGCGTCGAACCAGTTGTAGGTGTGGTCGACGGCGCCGCCGGTCTTCCTCCCCCGGTATTGCGCGGCCAGCGCGGGGTGGTCGAACTCCACGCCGCTGTCGATGTTCGCGACGACCACGCCTTCGCCGCGTGTGCCGTACTCACTCCAGACGCGCGGGGCGCCGATGCGGTCGAGGTTCCATTCGACCCCGGCGACCTTCGGCTGCTGCCTGCCTTTCAGCGGTTGCCACAGGGGGATGACCCGGTCGGGCTCGATCCGCTCGACCTCCGGCAGCTTGGCGATCGAGGCGGCCAGGCCGGCGTCGCCCGTCACCTTGACCGCGTTGACGATCCAGAACGGGGTGAACGTCGCTTTCGTACTGCGGAGCAGGTCGCGAAGACCCGCCTGGGAACGTGTGGCGTGGGTGGTCTTCGCCTTGAAGACCTGTGTGGCCTTGTCGTCCTTGGTGGCGGCTTTGGCCGCCGTGCTGAGATCGGCGCCGCCTTTCAGATGGACGAGGAACGTCGCAGGCCCTTGGCCGAGAGCCGCCGACAGGGCGCTGTCGATCTTGCCCGGTTGGGGTGCGGCCTGGGCGACACCGTACTGAAGCGACAGCGCTAAGACAGCGGCGGTGCCGATCACGGCCGTTCGCCAACGCCTGGGAAAGCGTGGCACGTCGTGGTCTCCTTTAAAAAGGGGGAGGGTGTCCCGCCACGGCCTCGCTCACAGCATGGGCGAGGCCGCGGGCTCGTCTAAGGGGTGGTCTTGTCGGGCCGCTCGGTGACACGAACGGCGTTGACGACGGGGCCGCCGCGTTGCGCGGCGAAACGCACGTTGAGCTGGCCGTCGGCGACCTTCACGGTGTAAGTCCTGGTGGTGGCGGTGCCGGCACCGACGTCCTGGGCCAGGTCGAGGATGGGGACGGCGAGTTCTCCTTCGGCGGTGACGCTGAAGATCCGCTCGCCCGGACGCCTGTCGCGTGTCTCGGCGAAGCCGAGCTCGACCGTGTAGATGCCGTTGGGCAGGTTGTCGAAGCGATACTCCAGCAGCGATTCGCGTGCGGTTTTGAACAGCTCCTGCTCGCCTGTGCCGCGGATCGTGCCGGTGGCGGTGTGTGTGCCGCTCTGGGCTCCCATATATCCGTAGCCGCCCGGGGTGTAGGCGCGGTCGGCGCTCCACCTGTCCCCCAGCGCGTCCGTGACCTCACGGGTGCCGCCCGCGTCGACGGCGATCCGCTGCCCCGGCACGACGGCGGTCACCGGGATGCGGATCTTCGGGTTCCGTGCGCTGGCGGAGGTCACCACCAGTTCGCCTGTACGGAAGGAGCCAGGTTGCAGGCCCGCGGCGCTGCCCGTGACCGTGATCGTGGCGGACGCGCCCGGGGCGAGTTCGCCGCTCGCCGGGGAGACGCTCAGCCACCCCAGAGTCCGGTCGTGCTCCACGGTGAAGGCGCTCGCCGCCGTGCCCAGGTTGCTGAGGGTGAACGTGCCGGCGCGGGTCTGCCCACCGGGGACGACGACCTCCACCGAACTCCTGTCGGCGCTCACCCTGCCGGTCACCAGGGGGACGTGCAGGGGCGTGCGCTCGCCGACGGCGACGGTGGCCCGCCGGGTCACCGTGCCGTATTGCTCCATGGATACGGTGACCTGCTGTTCGCCGGGTGGTGCGTAGGCGGCGTAGGCGCCGTCCTCCGAGGTGGTGACCGTGACGGTGTCACCGATCTTGACGGTGGCCCCGGCCAGCGGGCGGCCGTCGTTGGCGTTGGAGACGGTGCCGCCGATCAGCCCGTGCCCTGCCGAGGTGAACGTCAGGCTCCGGCCGTCGGCGAGCACCGGCTTGTTGTAGGAGTAAAGGAACGACTTGTTGTCTCCGGCCTTGAAGCCGTTGGAGTGGATGGTGCTCATCCCCTCCATGCCGACCGTCGCACTGCCTCCACCGGCGAGACCGCCCGCGGTGCCCCGGTAGCGGAAACCGATCGAGCCGTTCTCTCCGAGGATCAGCGAAAACGAGATACGTTTCGTGAGATCGGCCCTGATGGCGACATTGCGCCACTCCACGATGTAACTACGCTCAGGGGCAGTTCCCACCCTGGCGGTATAAATCCCGCCTTGACCGTCCACCACGAGGTCATCCCAGAAGGGATAGATCGCGGGATAGCTAATGAGTTTGGTGGGAATACGATCGTTTCCTCCCACCGAATAGAACGCCGGCTGCTCCCCGAAGATCAAGAAACCGGAGGAGGAAAGCGTCGCCTTACGGTAGGAGCCTGTGTAGAAGGGGAATTCGAACGGCAACGTCACCACCGGCGCCGCGTTAGGTGCACCCGCCTGCCGCTCGGTGCCGGCGACATACGGCTCCGTGCCGCTCACACAGACATAGCCGAAGTCGTCGGTACGGCGTGGCAGGGCGATGTCCTTCGTCAGGTCCCCGGCCACCGTGATCGGCACCGTCGCCGAGCCGGCACATGTCGCGCCGGGCACGGTGACCTTCAGCCGGTGCTCGCCGTCGGCCACGGAGAGCCGATATGCCCCGGCCGCGTCGGTGACGGCGCTCACCGGGGTGTCCGCCAGGTGCACCGTCGCACCCGCCTGGGGCACGCCTTCCAGGCCGACCACTCCCGAGACGGTGCGGGCCGCCGCGGGCGGCAGTTCCACATCGTGCGTGACCGTCGCGCCCGCGGTGACGGTGACGCCCGCGCCCGCCTCCGCGTATCCGGCCTTCTTCACGATGACCCGATGTGTGCCCACCGCGAGCCGGGGGAACCGATAGGTGCCGTCCGCCGCGGTGACAGTCGTACGGTTCCCCACTGTGACCAGGGCTTCGGCGACCTTCGCGCCGCCCGAGGCGACCGTGCCGCCGAGGGCGCCGACGGCGCTGCGTGGGGCGTCGCGCACGGCGGCGTAGGCGGAGAGGCGGCCTTCGCCGTAGACGTTGTTCTTGGCCGCCGTGCCGCCGCAGCTGGTGTCCTCGGCGTCGATCGCGGTGCGGTCGAGCAGGGCGCGGGTGGCGGGGATGTCCCGGTAGAGGCTGGGAGCGGCCGACCACATCAGCGCCACGGTGCCCGCCACGTGTGCGGCGGCCAGGGAGGTGTCCGCCCATGTGCGATAACCACCGCCGAGTTGGGCCGACCGTACGCCGACCCCGGGTGCCGCGATGTCGGGCTTGGCCGCGCCGTCCTCCCCGGGACCGCGGCCGACCGCGGGAGGAACCACATTGTCGGGGCCGAACGCTCCCGCGGCGTAGCCGCCCGTGTATTGCCCGGGGGAGTAACTGGAGCCGCACTCGTAGTCACGCGAGTTGAGGCCGATGTCGAGTGCGGGGAAGATGCCCGCCGCCACCCACGCGTCGACGATCTCCTTGTAGAACCGGTTGTAGCCGGGCCCGCCGCCGGGTCGATGGCCCGCGGGCAGCCCCCAGGAGTTGCTGACGATGTCGGGGGCCAGATCGGGGCGGGGGTTGCGGCCCTGCAGGTCGGTGGGGGCGAGCATCCACTGCCCCGCCTCCAGCAGGGTGCTCGTGTAGCAGTATGTGCCCTCGCACCCCGCGGCGTTGATCCATTTCGCGCCGGGGGCGACACCGATCTGATCGGTGGCCGTGCCGCCGACCATCACCCCCATATGCGGGGTGCCCAGGGACGTGACGTTGGTGCACCGGGACGGCACCGGGGAGTTCGTGTTGCCGCATTCCCCGAAGTCGACCCTGTTGTAGTTGTGGTCCACACTTCCGTCGGCCTTCTTGCCGCGATATTGCGCCGCGACCGCCGGATGGTCGAACTGCACGAGGGAGCTGATGCTCCCGACGACGACGCCCTCCCCCCGCGTGCCGAACTCGCTCCACACCTGGGGGGCGCCTATGCGGTCGATGTTCCACTCGACCCCGTTGACCTGTGCCTGTGTCGTGGCGGGCCGTCCGGCGGTCCTCCCCCGGGGCTTCTCCAGCACCGAATCGGGCTCGATCCGCTCGACCTCGGGAAGCTTGGCGATCTCGCCGGCCAGGCCGGCGTCGCCCGCCACCCGCACCGCATTGACGATCCACAGGGGCGTGAAGTCCGCCTTGCGCCCGCTGAGAAGGCTGCGCAGCTTCGCCTGAGACGAGGCGGCAGCCGCGGTCTTGGCCTGATAAACCCGCGCGCCTTTGCCGGCCTTGGTGGCGGTGTTTCGCGCGGCGCCAAGGTCCGCGCCGCCTTTCATGCGCACCAGGAAGCGGGTCTTACCACCTTTGCTCAAGTCGGCCAGGAGAGCCTGGTCGATCTTTTGCGGGCCGGGCGGCGGCACGGCGTTCGCCGTCCCCGGGGGAAGCAGAATTGTAAAAGCGACAGCGGATCCCGTCAGGATCGTTCGCCACCGCCGGGGGGTGTGCGGCACACGAACTCCTTCAGCGCGAGCGGGATCGGACCGCCCTCGACGACACTGCACAATGATCTTCACAAGTCATGCGCAGAATCGTGGATTAAACGTATCACCGTTTCAAGTCGTGGACCGTTTAAAAAGGCCTTCGACAATAAATTCCGAATATCGATTCCCGGCGCCGGGCGAAGCCGGTCGCCTCGATTAATCAACGAATCCACTGGCCCGGCAGGACGCGGCGATGCCACATCCCCGCGGCGGCGTTCCACCCCCGATCCGGGATTCAGGCCGCCTCCGCGCCGGCCGGTGATGGAACGGTCTCACCGCGTTAACATTGCCGGCCGGGATTCACTTGACCTGCTTGCCCACCGCCGAAGGGAACAGGTCGCCGTCCTCACGGAGCACGTCGTCTGCCAGCTGGTCGTATTCGGCGACCCGCTCCCGGCCCGCCTCGCCGAGCTCCTCGACCACGGCCGCGATCAGGGCCTCGATCACCGCCAAGGCCGGGGTGAGGGAGTCGAAGGGTGAGGGTGAGGTCACCTGGGCGGGCAGCACGACGTCCGCGACGGCGGCGGCCGGGGAGAGCCAGGGGTCGGTGAAAAGGATGATCTTGGCGTTGCGTGCGCTCGCCTCGCGGGCGAAGGTGATGGTTTCCCGCTGGTAGCGGCGGTAGTCGAAGACGACGAGCACGTCGCGGCGGCCCGCGTCGAGCAGATAGGCGGCGTGGTCGGCGCTGGAGCCGGGGATGTGGGCTGTGCCGGGGCGCAGTTGGTGCAGGTGGGCGACGAGATATTGGGCGAGCATGCCGCTGAAGCGGCCCCCGGCGGCCGAGATGCGGCGGGTGGGGTCGGCGATGAGCGCGGCGGCCTTGAGGAGCTCCCCTTCGGGGAGTTGGTCGAAGGTCTGGGCGGTGGCGTTGAGGAGGACGGCGCGGGAGCGGGCGATGACGCCGCCGTCCAAGGCCGGGGCTTCGCCGTATTGCGCTATCGGGGAAGAGTAGCGCTGCTGGGTCTCGCGTTTGAGGGTCTGCTGGAGCTCCGGGTAGCCCTCGAAGCCGAGGCGGTAGGCGAGGCGGAGCACGGTGGCGGGGCTGGTCTGGGCGAGGCCGGCGACGGTGGCGAGGGGTTCGAGGCCGGCGGTGGGATATCCGGCGAGGAGGGCGCGGGCGACGCGCTGCTCGGCCTTGGGAAGTTTGGGAAGGATGTCGCGCAATTGGGCGGCGACGGTCCGCGGCTCGGGCGATGTCCCGGCCGCGTTCGCGGGGGAAGGCGCCCCGTCCGCCGGCGAAGGCACGGCGCCACTCGGCTCAGGCGTGGTGACCACGGTGCCTCCTTCGCGACCGCAGGCCGCGGCGGCGGCGTTTGCTCTCGCCCCGATCCTGCCATCTCACCGCAGGTCCGGAGACATGATCCACTGGGCGCGGACCCCATGGCCCGCGCCCGGACTTCGCGGTGTCAGGAGTCACCGGAGAGCCCGCACCAGTTGATCGCGGTCAGCGCATATGTCTTGGCCGCCTGGACAAGCTGGGCGATCTCCACATATTCATTCTCCGCATGAGCGGTGTAGCCGACGCCGGGGCCATACGCGAGACCGCCGATGCCCTTGCGGTCCATCCACGTGAGGTCGCACACGCCGAGGAAGCCGCTGCGCAGCGGCGCCTCTCCCCTGGTGGCGGTGGTGTGGGCGTCGAGCAGGTGCGCCTCAAGCGGCGCGCCCTCGGGAAGGGAATACGGCGGCCAGAGCAGTTTCCACTCGAACACCGGAGGGTGCTCCCGCAACCACGGGTCGCCCTGGCAGGCGATGCGCACGCGCTCCTCGATCTCCGCGATGACCTCCTCGTTGGAGCGCCCCGGGTGGTGGTAGACGCAATATTCGACCGTTAGCTCGTCGGCCAGGAAGAACGGCACGAAGATGCCCGAAGGATTGGCCCGCAGCACACCTGGCAGCAGGTTGAAATAGCCGGGCGGGAAAAGCGGATGCCGGTTGTGGCGTGCCCATTCGTCTTCGAGGCCGCGCAGCGCCTGATAGACGATCCAGAATTTGTCGACGGTGTTGACGCCGAGGCTGTCGCCTTCGAGGGTGGGGTGCACCGTCAGGCCGCGCAGGCCGGAGTGGGCGGTTTTGCCTTCGAGGCTGATGCTGAACCACAGCAGCCCGGGGGTGACGGGCACGGCGGCGGGCAGGGTGCCGGCGGCGCCGGTGGGTTCGCAGACGATGGCGGCGTCGGCGGTGTAGCCGGCTTCCAGCACGGCGGTGGTGCCCGCTTCGTGGTCGCCGACCTCCTCGCCGACGACGGCCTGGAGCACGAGGTCGCCGGCGAGGGTGACGCCGGCGCGGCGGAGGGCGAGCGCGCCGTAGGCGGCGGCGACGAGACCGCCTTTCATGTCGGTGGCACCGCGGCCGACCACGGCGGTGTCGGTGACGCGGGCCGCGAAGGGGTCGCTCTGCCACAGGTGCCGCTTGCCGGGCGGCACGACGTCGACGTGGCCGTTGAGCAGCAGCGACCGGCCGCCGCCCGCGCCGCGCACGATGCCGCAGGCGTTGTCGCGGCCCTTCTCGACCACCACGTGGGAGACGTCCGCGCCGGCTTCGCGGTAAAGGTCGGCCATGAGGGCGCTGGCATCGGCTTCTGCGCCGACGACCTTGTCGTATTCCTGACCGGGATATTTCGGGTTGATGCTCGGCACGGCGATGGCGTCCGTGAGGGAGGTGACGAGCCGGTCGGTGAGGCGGTCGACTTCGTCGAGGACGCGGGCGACGACATTGGGGTCCGTTGTCACGATGTCTCCCTTGCTGAGGTGGGGCGGCCCCACCGGTCGAGTGCCTGGCGGCTCAGGCCGGCCAGGCCCTTGGGGGCGATCCAGAGCACGACGAGGATGAGCGCGGCGATGACGATGTCGCGCCAGGCTCCGGCGTCCCTGAGGTAGTCGGACACGAGGGTGACGACGACGGCTCCGATGAGGGGGCCGTAGACGCTGCCGCTGCCACCGAGAAAGATCATGCTGAGAAGCAGGGTGAGGTAGCCGAAGCCGAAGATGTCGGTGCTGACGACTCCGTTGAGGAAGGCGTTGAAGCTGCCCGCGACACCCGCGACCGCCGCGCCGGCCATGAAGACGATCAGGTGCTGGCGCACGCGGGAGACGCCGCGGCTGACGGCGAGGGTCTCGTTGTCGCGGATTGCCAGCAGCGACTTGCCGAGGGTGGAGTTGACGATCAGCCGGACGAGCACGACGGTCGCGAACAGCAGCGCCGCGGCGAGGTAGTAATAGCCGATGCGCCCGTCGGCCCGCAGGCTGGTGTCGCCGAGGGTGAGCCGCGGGATACCGACGATGCCGTTGGAGCCGCCGGTGAGCCCGGCCTGGCCGAGCACGAGATAGATGCAGAGCTGGGAGAAGACATAGGTGGCCAGGCCCACGTAGATGCCGCGGAGGCGGAGCACGGGGAGGAAGGCCACCAGGGACGCCAGCACCGCCGAGACGCCGGAGATCGGTATGGCGAGCCAGGGCTCGACGCCGGTCTTGGTGACCAGGATGCCCGTGGTGTAGGCCCCGATGCCGAAGAAGCCGATCTGCGCGAAGTTGAAGATGCCGGCGAACCCCAAGGTGAGGTTCCAGCTCATCGCGAGCATGCCGTACATCGCCATCAGGATCAGCAGCAGCCTGGCCGCCGGATCGGTGAAGACCAGCGGCAGGACCACGAGGACGACGGCGAAGGCGGGCCAGGAGGCCCAGGTGAGCGCTCTCATGCGGCCCTCACCCGGCTGCGCAGCAGGCCCTCGGGCCGCACCAGCATGATCACGATCATCGCCAGGAAGACGAGCACCGGACTCCACGAGAGCCCGAAGTGATAGGTGGTGACGGCTTCGAGGAGGCCGATGGCATATGCCCCGGCGATGGTGCCGGGCAGGCTGCCCGCCCCGCCGAACGCCAGCACGACGAAGGCCCGCAGCAGCGGATCGGCGCCCATCGCGGGTGAGATGAACTGCATGCTGCCGAGCAGCGCCCCCGCCACCGTCGCGAGCCCCACCGCGATCATGACGACCGCCAGGTAGACGCGGCGCGGCGCGATGCCGAGCAGCTGCGCGTGGTCCCGGTTCTGCTCCAGGGCGCGTACGGCGAGGCCGACGCTTGACCGTTTGAGCACGTAGGCGAGCACTCCCACGAGCAGCGGCGCCAGGACGATGGTGACGAGCTGCGTGCCCTGCGCCACCGCGCCCGCGATCTCGATGCGGGCCGAGCCGAGCTGCGGCAGCTGCTTGATCTCGGGCCCCCAGATGAGCTGGGCGCCGCTTTGCAGCAGCATCGTGGCGGCGAGGGTGGCGACCATCACCGTCATGTCGCCGCCTGGCCGTTTGATGAACGGGCTGACCAGCAGGAACTCATATGCCGCGCCGATCAGCGCCATGGCGAGCACGGCGCCCAGGATGGAGACGACGAGCGGCAGCCCGGCCTGGTTGAGCAGGCTCCAGGTGAGGTAGGAGCCGAACATCAGCAGGGCGCCGTGGCCGAAGTTGAAGACGCGCAACGTCGACCAGATCAGTGTCAGTCCCGCCGCCATGAGCAGGTAGAGCCCGCCGAGGACGAGCGTGCTCATCAGGATCACGCTAATTCCGCTCATCGGCGGTGCCTCCAAGGAAGAGCGACATCATCTCGTCGCGGGTGCGGCTCGTGTCGGAGTCGCCGCTGTGCACCACATCGCCGTGGAGGACGACGTGGTAGCGGTCGGTCAGGTCGAGCACGAGGTCCATGTCGCCGTCGACCAGGATCATCGCTGGGACCTCGCCGCGCACCCGGACCAGGCACTCGCTCAGCTCGTGCTTGACCTTGGGCGAGAGGCCGAGGGTAGGTTCGTCGAGGATCAGCAGTTTCGGGCGGGCCATGAGGCCCATGCCGAGGCCGGCCATCTGGCGTTCGCCGCCGCTGAGTGTGCCGGTGAGCTGGCGGCGGCGTTCCTTGAGCCGGGGGAAGACGTCGAAGACCTGGGCGATGCCGTCGCGCCAGGTTTTGCCGTGCCCGCTCGCGGTGCCGGCCAGCCGCAGTGCCTCCTCCACGGACAACTGGGGGAACAGGCGTGATCCCTGCGGCACGTGCACGAGGCCCCGCCGTACCAGGTCGCCTGGGGTGTCGCCGCGGGCGTCGCGGCCGGCGAAGGCGATGGTGCCGGAGGTGGGGCGGTGCAGGCCGGACACGCACCGAAGCAGGGTGGTCTTGCCGTGGCCGTTGGGCCCGAGCAGGCCGAGGGACTCGGCCGGGCCGACGGTCAGCGAGATGCCGCGCAGCACGCCCGAGCGGCCGTAGCCGGCGACCACCTTGTCCACGGTGAGCAGGGCGTTCATCGGGCGGCTCCCGGTCCGAGGTAGGCCTCGACCACGCGGGGGTCGGCGAGCACGTCCTGCGGGCGGCCGGTCACGATGACGCGGCCGCTGTCGAGCACGGCCATGCGGGAGGCGAGGGCCGACAACACCGACAACACGTGCTCGATGATCACCATGGTGGTGCCGCCGGCGTGGATCGTGGTGAGCAGGCGGATGAGGGCCTCCTGGTCGGCGGGGTCGAGGCCGGCGGCGGGCTCGTCAAGCAGGAGTACGGCGGGCTCGCTGACCATGGCGCAGGCGATCATGAGCCGTTTGCGGTCGAGCAGGGAGAGGCCGGCGGCGGGGCGGTCAGGGTCGCAGCCGAGTTCGACCGCGGCCAGGGCCGCCTCGCAGCGGGCGTTGTTCCAGCGTGCGGGGCGGCCGGGGCTGCCGTAGGCGGAGCCGACGCGCAGGTTGTCCCGCACGGTCAGGGACTCGAAGACGGCCTCGGTCTGAAAGGTGCGTTTCAGTCCGGCTTTGGCGATCCAGCGTGGTGAGCGGCGCTGGATCTCGACGCCGTTGAATAGCACCCGGCCGGAGTCGGGGCGGATCGGCAGGCCGGTGAGGAGGTTGAACAGCGTGCTCTTGCCGGCGCCGTTGGGCCCGGCGAGGCCGAAGACCTCGCCGTGGCGCACGTCGATGGAGACGCCGTCGACCGCCTTGAGGCTGCCGAAGGACTTGCTGACCTCGTCGGTCGCGAGGATCACGGAGGACGTCATTTCATCCATGGGGGCAGCCGGAAGGTGCCGGACTTGTACTTGTCCGGAGCGATCAGCACCTTCTTCTGGTCCTGGAACTGGAAGGACTGGAGCGGCACGAAGTCGTCGCCCTGCTTGGCCAGGTGGGTGGCCTGGTCGAAGACGACGCGGCCGGTGGCCTGCTGGGTGTCGCTCTTGCCGATGTAGGCGCCGATGCCGGCGACGTCGTCGGGGTCGCCCACCTTGGCGAGTGCCTCGGCGTAGAGCTTGACCTCGGCGTAGGTCACCGCACCCTGCGGGTCGACGGCGTCGGTGCCGTAGGCGGCCTTCCAGTCCTGCTGCAGCTTCATCGCGGGCTCGTAGTTCTCGGCGGGCACGAGACCGGCGAGGTTGTTGAAGAGCACGCCGTCGGCCTGCTTCTTCATGAGCTCGAAGAACTGCGGCTGGTTGGGTCCGTATTGCAGGAAGACCAGGGACTTGGTGGGGTTCTGCAGGAACTGCTGCATGAAGCTGGCCTCGTTGGCCACCTGGTAGTCGGTGTTCACGATGAAGTCGGGGTCGGCGGAGCGGATCTTCGCCATGACCGTGCCCCAGTCGTTCACCGGGCCGAACGGCACCTTCTCCTGGCCGGCGATCTTCCAGCCCTTGGCCGTGAACTGCTTGACGAGCCCGTCGGCGATGCTCTCGCTGTAGGGGTTGTCGGAGCGCACGATGAAAGCGGTCTTGTTCCGCGGCTTCCAGAGGCCCTCGGCCGCCCATTTGTCGGCCAGGTCGACGGGCTCCGTGCCGTACGCGTCGTAGTTGGGGGTGATCGACCAGACGGTGGGGTATTTCGCGGGGTTCTTCTGGATGATGCCCTGGGTCTGGGCGGTGTTGCCGCCGATGAGGTAGAGCTTCTCGGCCGCCGCGAACTCGTCGATCTCGAAGTTGGAGGTCGAGGCGTAGCCCGTGACCACGGCCTTCACGTTCTCGTTGTCGGTGAGGGTCTGCACGCCCTTGGTGACCGCGTCGTTCGACTGGCCCTGCACGTCGACCGTGTTCAGCTTGAACGTGTGGCCCGCGACGCCGCCCGCATCGTTGATCTGCTTGATGGCCAGCTCGGCGCCCTGCTTCATGCCGAGCCCGTCGGAGGCGGATGGGCCGGTCAGCGGGGCGAGCAGGCCGATCTCCAGGACCTTGCCCCCGCCTTCCGCGCCCGCCGTGGAGGTGGTGGAGGAGGACGAGGAGCAGGCGCTCAAGGCCCCGACGGCGGCGAGGACAAGGGCGGTGAGGGTGCGTGCGGGTGGTCGCGTCCTTCCGGACGCCGACGGCGATGGGGCCATGGTGAAGATCTCTCTGCGTCGGGGGATGTCGATCCGGCGCGGCGGGGGGCACGCGCAGGCAACCGCGGGAGCTCACCACGGTCTGTCACTGGAACGATTGAAATGTACGTTGCAGATAAGCGCAAGGGCTAGACCTATTAAAGGTTTGTTGCTTACGCTAGCCGAGCGGCACGGCTGTGATCTCGGAAGACGCGTTCCGCCCCGCTTCCGACGGCACATCCCCGCCCTGCCGCACCGACCACTCCCCGTAGCGGCCCGTCGGCCGATCGGGTGCATGATATGTTTCGGCGCGACTCAGCAATGAGACACCTGAATCAGATGTTTCATCCTGAGCGGCACTGCATCCGGAAAGGACCCCGATGACGAGCGACACCGTCTTCGTCGCGACGTGCGACCTCGCGGCGCAGGTGCGCGGCCGGAGCGTCCCGGCGGCACGGCACGACCAGGTGCTGCGCACCGGCGTCGGATGGGTGCCCGCCAACCTCGCGATGACCGGCTTCGGCGCCATCGCCGACGGCCACGGCTTCGGCTCGGTGGGCGACCTGCGGCTGCTGCCCGACCCGGCGGCCTCCCTCGACATCCCCGCCGACGGCGACACGCCCGGCACCCGCGTCTACCTCGCCGGGCAGACCGGCCTCGACGGCACCCCGTGGCCCGGCTGCCCCCGCGCCTTCCTCATCGGCGCGCTCGAGGAGCTCCGCGCCGCCACCGGGCTCCACGTGCGCGCCTCGTTCGAGCACGAGTTTCTCCTCGGCGGTCAAAGTGGGCATCCCCCGTTCTCGTTTCAGCGGCTGCGTGCCGCCGAGCCCTTCGGCCGCGACCTCGTCGACGCGCTCACCGCCGCCGGGTTCGAGCCCGAGTGCTGGCTGCCGGAATACGGCCCGGGGCAGTTCGAGGTCACCCTGTGCCCCGCGCCCGCCCTGGTCGCCGCAGACCGCGCCATCCTGCTGCGCGAGCTTGTGCGCGACCTCGCCGCACGCCGCGGCCTGCCGGTGAGTTTCACGCCGATCGCCGACCCGGCGGGGGTTGGCAACGGCGTGCACGTGCACTTCTCGCTATACGACGCCGAGGGCGAGCCCGTGATGTACGACGCCGGCGCTCCCGGCCGCCTGTCCCCCCTCGCCGCGAAGTTCGCCGCCGGCATCCTGCGCCACGCGGGCGCCGTCGTCGCCCTCACCGCGCCCAGCCCGGTCTCCTACCTGCGGCTCACCCCGCACCGGTGGAGCGTCGGGGGCGCGTTCCTGGCGGACCGCAACCGCGAGGCGCTCCTGCGCATCGCGCCCACCGTGGGCATCGGCGGCGCCGACCCTGCGGGGCAGCTCCACCTCGAATACCGCGCGGCCGACGCGACGGCCAACCCGTGGCTGGTGCTCGGGGTGCTGGTCAAGGCCGGTCTCGCGGGCCTGGCCGCGGGCGAACCGGCCCACGTGTGGCCGGAAGCGGCCACGGAGGCCGACCTCGCCGGCGAACCCTCCATCCCGGGCAGCCTCACCGAGGCTCTCGACGCCCTCAAGGCCGACGACGTCGCGCGAAGCTGGTTCCCCGGCGAGCTGATCGACACGTTCACGGTGGTACGGCAGGCCGAGCTGGCCGCCGTCTCCGGCCTCACCGCGGCCGAGCTCTGCGAGAAGGTGGCCGGTGTCTACTGACGTGCTGGAAAGCACCATCGCCGGCCTCCCCCTGGTCGACCACCACGTGCACGGCGCCTGGACCGGCCCGCTCGGCCGCGTCGATTTCGAGACCCTGGTGACCGAGTCCGACCGGCCCATCCCGGAATTCATGACCCAGTTCGACTCGCAGATCGGCTTCGCCATCCGCCGCTGGTGCTCCCCCGTGCTCGGCCTTCCCGCGCACGCCTCCCCCGAGGACTACCTCGCCCGCCGCGCCGACCTCGGCCCGGCCGAGGTCAACCGGCGGCTGCTCGCGGCCTCCGGCACCGGCAGGTGGCTGATCGAGACCGGCTACCGCGGGGACGATGTGCTCGGCCCGGCCGGCATGGCGGAGGTCTCGGCGCGGCCCGCGCACGAGGTGGTGCGCATCGAGAAGGTCATGGAGGACGTCGCCGCCTCCGGTGTCTCGGCGGCCGGCTTTCCCGACCGGTTCCGGGAGGCTCTCGCCGTACAGAGCGCCGGGGCCATCGGGCTCAAGAGCATCGTGGCCTACAGGCACGGTTTCGCCTTCGACCCCGCGCCGCCTGCCGAGCGGGAGGTCGTCGAGGCGGCGGGCCGGTGGCTCGCCAGCGGGAGCACCCGCGTGGACGACCCCACGCTGCTCCGGTTCGGCCTGTGGGCGGGGGTCGAGCGTGGCCTGCCGCTGCAACTGCACACCGGGTACGGTGACCCGGACGTCGAGCTGCACCACTGTGACCCGCTGCTGCTGACCCGGTGGCTCAAGCTGGTCGAGCCGCACGGCGTCGACGTCATGCTGTTGCACTGCTATCCCTATCAGCGCAACGCCGGATATCTGGCGCAGGTGTTCCCGCACGTCTACTTCGACGTCGGACTCGGGATCAACTACACCGGGAGCCGGTCAGACGCGCTGATCGCCGAGTCGCTGGAGCTCGCGCCGTTCGCCAAGGTGCTTTTCTCGTCCGATGCGTGGGGGCCGGCCGAGCTGCACATGCTGGGGGCGCACCTGTTCCGGCGCGGGCTGGCCAGGGTGCTGCGGGGCTGGGTCGACGCCGGTGAGTGGACCGAGGCCGACGCGGTGCGTGTAGCCGTCGTGATCGGCGTGGAGAACGCGTCGCGCGTCTACCGGCTGGAGGGCGCGGCATGACCGCGACCGCCGCGTCCGTGGAGGGGGGAACGACCCTGCTGGCGTCCCTGCGTTCGGCTCTGGAGCGTGAGCTGCCCGCGGCGGTCGGGCTCCGGCACAGGCTGCACGCCGCGCCCGACCTGTCCGGTGCGGAGGGGCCCACACGTGACCTGCTCCTCGCCGAGCTCGCCGGCGTCGCCGGCACGGTCGACCCCGTCGGCGGCACCGGCGCGCTCGCTCGCGTCGGCGGCCCGGGCCCGGCCGTGGGCGTGCGGGGCGAACTCGACGCGCTCGCCGTCACCGAGGAGACCGGCGTGCCGTGGGCGTCGAACCGGCCAGGCCGCATGCACGCCTGCGGGCATGACGTGCATCTCGCGGCACTGGTCGCGCTGTGCCGTGCCGTACACGCGACCCCCGGGACCGTGCCGCTGGTCGCGATGTTGCAGCCGCGGGAGGAGACCTATCCGTCGGGGGCGCGTGACATCGCCGAGTCGCCGCTGCTGCGCGACCACGAGATCACCTCGATCGTCGGCGCCCACGTGCAGCCGACCCTGGCGCGGGGGCAGGTGGCCGCCACCCCCGGCACGGTCAACGCCGCCGCCGACGAGTTCCACCTGGTGGTGAGGGGGCGGGGTGGTCACGCCGCCTATCCGCATCTGACGAGCGACCCCGTGCTCGCGCTCGCCCATGTGGTGGTGGCGCTGCAACACGTGGTCAGCCGTGACGTCGACCCGACCAGCTCGGCGGTGCTCGGCGTGTCCACGCTGTCGGCGGGCAGCGCCCCCAACGTGGTGCCCGACGAGGCCCGCGCGAGCGGCACCCTGCGGTCGATGCGCCCCTCCATCCGCGACCAGGTGCACACCCGGCTCGGTGAGGTGGCCGATCTGGTCGCCCGCGCCCACAACTGCCGCGCCACGGTGGAGATCACCCGCGGCGAACCGGTCCTCGACAACGACCATGCACTCGCCACCCGTGCGGGCACGTTTCTTACGGCTTTGGGGTTGACGGTATCCCGGCCGCTGACGTCGTTCGGGGCGGACGACTTCTCCTATCTGGCGGAGGCTTTGCCGGGGTTGATGATGTTCGTCGGGGTGGACGGCGGCCCGCAGGCCAGGCTCCACAGCGGGCGTTTCCTGCCCGGCGACGAGGCGGTGCGGGACGTCGCCCTCGCGATGCTCGCGGGCTACGTGGCGGCGGCGGACCTGGGCTGACCAGGCTGCCGGTCGGGGCCTGGCGGCGTTCTCCAGCCGAGCTGGAGGAGTGGCTCGCCGCCGCCCGCGCGGGGCTCGTCCGGTTCGCACGCGCGGGGGGCTGCGGAGCGAGGTGGACGGCTGGGGGGTGGCGCGGGCGGCGGCGGAGCGGGGCGAGTGGTCCTGCGCTAGCTCACGCGGACGCTCTGCACGATGTGCGGGAGCTCGCGGGCCAGGGAACCACTCGCCTTCACAGTGACGATCACGCCGGGACGCGCCACCCAGCCGACCATGCGGCCCACACCGAGGGCTCCGCTGGTCTCCGTGACAGCCACCTTCTGCTTGCCGATCGTGATGTAGCCGGAGTTCTTGGTGAACTTGCCCGCGGTGACGGGAAGCCTCCTGAGGTCGGTCAGCTTCTTGCCACCTGGCCAGCAGATCACGCGCACCCACAGGTCCCGGTCGGTGTCGGCGTCGCGGCGGCTGTGGGTGTTCTTGTCGCCGCCCTTCCACGTGTAGCCGTAGGTCTTCACGCCCGCCGCCTTCGTCCATGAGGCCTTGCCGTGGGTGAAGCCCTTCGGCATGTAGCGGAGCGTGACACCCGGCACGGCTGCGGCCGCGCCCTTAGCCGGCTTGTCCAGCTTGGCCGCGGCGCCTCGGGGGAACGCCTTCGCCGAGCAGGCCGCGACGGCGGCCTCTGCCGACTCGGCCGTGCTGCCGGCGCCGGTCGCGGATGCCTGCGGGGCGACGACCAGCCCCAGCAGGAGGCCGGGAGCCACAAGCAGGGATTTGGCAGCCTTCACGGTGTTTCCTCCATGATCGATTATGAGCGGTGGTGGACATACGACGCCCGCTGCCCACCACCGGTAATCGTGAAGTGTGCACCATTAGACAGCATTTTTCAGCCCTATCGAGTGTTTCACAGAAAATCAGGAAATGTCCCATCCGGCGGGAATCTTAAGGCATGCTCAAATCGCTCTGCTCTTCTTATCAACCCCTTTCACGATATTGCAGGTGATGCACGATATCGGCGAGCGGGAAGGCTTATGGGAACCTCATCAGGCCCGTAACACCACAACGCCGCCCCCGTCCCCAGGACGGCGGCGGCGTCGGCTCCTGCGGCTACTTCGCCACGATCCCCTTGACGATGGCGGGCAGTTCACGCTCCAGCGCCGGACTCACCATCAACGTCACCACCCGCCCGGGACGGTCCAGCCACCCGACATACCGCCCCGGCCCGAGAGCACCGCCGCCCACCTTCGTCCACACCTTCCGCCCGCCGACGGTCACACCCCGCACCCCCTTCGCCAGCGGCCCGAGCGTGACCGGAAGCCTCTTGAGATGGCCCAACGTCGCGGCCTTGGACCAGCACACCACCCGCAACCACATCGCCCTGCGCAGCGGGTCGGCGTCGGGACGCCCGTCCGTCCAGGCGTAGCCGTACTCCTTGACCGCACCCTTACCCCCGGACGTCGGCATGCCGAGGCTGAAGCCCTTCGGCAGGTGGCCGACCCGGAAACCCTTGACCGCGTCGTGCCCCAGCGGCGGACGGTCCTCCTCGGACTGCGGCGCGACCTTCGGCGGCACGCAACGGGGGGCGGCGGGCTTGCCCGTGAGCCGGGAATCGGCGGTGGCGGATGCCGCCGGGGCGAGAAGCCCGAGGACCAGGGCAGGTGTCACGAGCAGCACCTTGGCAGCGTTCACGGTTGAATGCCTCCAGCATCTACGAATAACGGGCATAAAGGAAGGATTGGCGAGTGGGGAAATGCACTCAGTGCCCGCGCCCGTGAAGTCTGCCGGATGACTGGCCATTTTTCAGGCCCTTGCCGTAATAAAGAAATCCCCGCAGGTCACACCGCTGATCACACACAACTCATATTTACTATTTTTTACGGCAAAGCCACCTTGATCCGCCGATAAGGACGTTTGGCTAACAGCATCGATAATTGTCCCTGGCTCCCCGGTTAAGAAGCGGGTCACTCGGTGTCGGCAGCGGACTGATCGCCGGGGATCGTCAGGTTGTGCCGGTGGAGCTGGAGCTCGACGTCGCGGACCAGCTCCTTGTAGCCGAGATGTTCGGCCAGCAGGATCGCCGTCCCCAACGCTGCCTCGATCCGGTCGGTGGTCACGCGACGGCCGCCACCGCTGCAACGGTCCACGCACGGGAGTCTTCCACAAGGCCGAGGCCGCCGGCTTCCCGCTATTCGTGCCCGGCAGAGAGACTTGATCGGCGGGGTTACGGGGGTTGGAAGTCCAGGCCGGCCTGAGTGGCCTGGAGGCGGGAGCGCGTGACCTCAGGAAGGCAGAACCTCAAACCCCAGCGCGCTCGCGATCACGGTGGCCTGGAGGGTGTCGATCTTGGCGCCCTTGAGGCGCGCGGCTAGGGGGTCGAGGGAGGACAGGTCGCTTCCGCGCAGGTCGGCGCCGGTGAGGTCGGCGCCGTGCAGCAGGGCGCCGCCGAGGTCCACGTCGCGGAACGTCGCCCCTTCGCCGCGCACTCCGCTGAGGTCGGCCTCGCGCATGCGCACCCCGGTGAACGTCGCACTGCCTAGCGGCGCGCCCCGCAGGGACACGAGCGACCAGTCGCCCCCGGTCACCTTGAGCAGGTCGAACGTGCACCCGTCGAACATGCTGCCGACGACCTTGCACCCGGTGAAGGCGGCGTCGAAGAAGCTGCACCGCTTGAACGTGCAGTTGAGGAAAGCCGTGTCGTTGTGCTCGGAGGCGTTGAACCGCACGTTTCTGAACGTGCACTCGTAGAAGACCGCCCCCGTGCTCACCGCCTCGATCATGCTGACGTCGTCGAAGGCCACGTGCTCGTGGCGCTGCCCCGACAGGTCCTCGACGTCCCAGTCCTCATGGGAGACGGTCGTCACGGTCTCGGGCCTCGGCACTCCGTGCAGGCGTTCGGCCATGAGCCCTCCCATTCGATGCCACGTTCGATTTCCTCATCGTAGAGCCTCACCTCCCACAAGGTGGCTCTCTTCCGATGGTCGCCTACGGACAAGGGGAGGGCCACGTCCAGCCTGGCTTCCGCCGTACCGCCTTCCCGGCTTCCGCCGTACCGGAAGCGGATAAAAGCCTGGACCGACCTGAGAAAGGACGTCCCCCCAGACATCCTCTCCCAGGTCGGCCCGTCAAGGGGCTGTCAGCGCCTCGGTAGGAGACAGCCGGGACGCGCGCACCGCCGGGTAGAGCCCGGCGAGGCCGCCGATGAAGAGCGTGGCGGCGAGGCCCCCCGCGATCGCCCAGGTCGGCACGGAGAACGGCCAGCCCTGGTAGACGGAGTACCCGACCGTGACCACGGCCCCGAGGAGCACCCCGCCGAGCCCGCCCATGGCCGACAGCAGCAGCGACTCGGCCAGGAACTGCGTGCGGACCTGCCCCCGCGTGGCCCCGAGGGCGCGGCGCAGACCGATCTCGGCACGGCGTTCCAGCACCGAGATGACCATGGTGTTGGCGACGCCCACCCCGCCCACGAGGAGCGCGACCGCGCCGAGCCCCAGCAGGAGGCCGGTGAAGGCCTCGCCGGCGGCGCGTTTGGCGGTCAGCGCGTCGGAGGGGCGGGACACGTCGACCTCGTTGGGCGCCTGCGGGTTGGCGGTGGCGGCCAGGACGTCCCTGACGCTCTCCACGTGCTGTTCCTGCGACCGCGTGTAGACCTTCGTCGAGTGGCCGTCGAAGCCCAGGTAGGTCGCCGCCGCCTCCCACCCGATCAGCGCCGCCGAGTCGAGCTCGGGGGCCAGGGCGACCTCGTCGAGCACACCGACGACGGTGAAGAACGTCTTCCCGATGAGGATGCTCTGGTCCGGGTGCGCCCCGGTGATGCCGAGCCGCTTCGCGGCGGTCGCGCCGAGTACGACCGCGGGATATTTGGCGGTCGCCCCGTTGAGCCAGGTGCCGCTGCGCACGGTGGCGCCGATGACGTCGGGCAGGTTGACCCGGGCCGCGAAGGGCGCCATGCCGCCGGTCTCGGCGACCGGGATCCTGTCGGAGCGATAGACCTTGTCGTCGGACAGCTTGCCGACCGCCGTCACGTCGGTGACGGGGCCGATCCGGTCGATCATCGCCTCGGACTCGACGGGCAGCTTGGCCTGTTCCCCGAACATCGTCGTGCCGGGGGTGACGCTGAGCACGTTGGTGCCGAGCGCGGCGAGTTGCCGGTCGAGCTGGGCCTGCGACGAGGACGAGATGCCCACCACGGAGATCATCGCCGCGATGCCGATGGCGATGCCGAGCCCCGACAGAAACGCCCGCATCGGCCGGGTGCGCAACCCGATGCCGCCCACCCGCACGATGTCGCGCATCCGCATGCGGGGCGGGGACAGCCGGGGGCGTGGAAGTGCGGCCATCACCTCACCACCGGATCGGAGAGGGGTACGGCGGAGCCGGGTGTGCCGGAGTCCTCGATGAGGCGCCCGTCGCGCATCCGTACCTGCCGGGGCAGCCCGTCGGCCAGTTCCCTGTCGTGCGTAATGATCACCACGGTGGTGCCGGACGCGTGGAGCTCTCGCAGCAGCGTCATCACCCCCGCCCCCGAGGTGGAGTCAAGGTTGCCGGTGGGTTCGTCGGCCAGCAGCAGCGGTGGATCCCCCATCACCGCCCGGGCGATGGCCACACGTTGCCGCTCCCCGCCGGACAACTCGTGCGGCCGGTGGTGGATGCGGTGGCCCAGGCCTACTCTCCGCAGCGACGCCTCCGCCCGCCGCCTGCGCTCCGCCATGGAGATCCCGCCGTAGAGCAGCCCGTCGGCCACGTTGTCCAGGGCCGACAGGCCGGCCGACAGGTGGAACTGCTGGAACACGAAGCCGATGCGGCTGCCCCGCAGCGCGGACAACTCCCGGTCGGACAACGTGGACACGTCGTAGCCGTCGATGACGACGCTGCCCGAGGTGGGCCGGTCGAGGGTGCCGAGGATGTTGAGCATGGTGGACTTGCCCGACCCCGAGGGCCCCACGATCGCCACGAGCTCCCCCGGCTCGATGGCCAGCGATACCTCGGAGAGGGCACGCACACCTCCGGCGTAGACCTTGGTGGCCTCCGACAACCTGATCATTGCGGCATTCCCACGGTCATGCCCTCGGCGAGACCCTCGCCGGTGACCTCGACCTTGCCGTCGGCGAACAACCCCGTCTTCACCGGAACGAAACGACTGGTTCCCCCGGCTACCACCTCGACGCCGTATCCCCCCTCGGACAGGGCGACCAGCGCCGAGATCGGCACAGTCAGTACGTTCTTCTTCGTGGAGGCCGTGAAGACGACGTCCACCGCCGCCGCGTCGAGCCCCGCCGCCGCCTTTCCGTTCGTCATCGAGACGATGGCTTCGATCTTCGTCTCGTCCTCGGAGTCGGGGCTGCCGTCGGCCGCCTCGATCACGGTGTAGACCTCGTCGATCTTGCCCTTGACCTCCTTGCCGTCTGGCAACTCGATCTGGACCTTCGCGTTCTTCTTGGCCATCCGCTGGTCGTCGACGTCCATCACGACGGTGATGACCCGCTTGGTGCCGGTGTAGGTGAACAGCGTCCGCCCCTGCTGGGCGGGCTGGCCCACCACGGCCTCCACGCCTTCGGCCCGCACCGCGCCGGGCCGGAAGACGACCCGGCCGAGTTCCACCCGGCCCGTCTCTTCCAGGCCGCGATCCTCCTGCCACTCCTGGACCGCCTCGGCGGTCTCCCAGTCGTACTCGTCGTCCACCGTGAATCCGCTGTAGCCGAGCGCCTTGAGGTTGCTCTCCAGCTGCTTGACGTCACGCCCCTCGACCCCGGGCGCGAGGTCCCGGTAGGCCGTCAGCGTGCCGTACATCAACACGATCGGCTTGTCGTCGATCCGGTAGAGCGAACGCCCCCGTCTGATCACGTCGCCGCTGTCGGGCAGCCAGGTCACGGTGCCGTTGATGCGGCTGATCGCCGCGGTGGTGGGGCCGTACCCGAGCTCGCCGTCCAGGGTCTGGGTGTCGCGCAGGGTCTCCTTGGTGATCTGGGCGGTCGCCGGCGGCAGCGGGGTCGCGTTGCCGGCGGCCTCCTCGCTCCCGCCCAGGCCGAGGGCGTAGACGGTGCCCGCGGCGACCGCCACCACGACCGCCGCCGCTGCGGCGGCGAGCCATCCCCGCCGGCCCTTGGGGCGGGCCCGCCTTCCGTGCGGCTCGGCGGGTGCCCCGCCGATCTCCTTGTTCGTCACGGGCGTTCCCATCAGGAGCCGGGAGCGCGCTGCGGCAGGTTCGCCTCGCACTTCTTCTGCGCCGCGGGGAAGTCGGGGTCCTCTCCGATCTCGGGGGTGATGCGCATCATCCCGCCCTCGGGGTCGGGGAACGCCTCGACGCCGTTGTCACGCATGCACTTGGCCATCTTCGCCAGGTTCTCCGCCATCTGGGGGTTGCCGCCGGGGCCACCGCCCTGGCCGCCCTGCGGCGCGAACTCCTGGCACTTCTGCTGCGCGGCCTCCACGGTGGACCTTTCGATGCCCTGGACGTTCAGCCTGATGCCGCCGCCGGGCTCCGGATCGTCCATCGGCACGCCGTTCTCCCGCATACATTGGGCGAACTTGAGCCCCCGCTCATGCGGGCTCAGGCTCGCGGCGGCGGCGGGCGCCGCGCCCGACGTGGCGGTGGTGCCGCCGCCCGCCGAGGCCACCCCGGTGTTCGTCGGTTCCGAGCCGCACCCCGAGGCCAGCAACACCACCGCGGCCACCGGCATCGCGGCGGCCCACTTGAGGAATCGCCGTTGCATCGTTCGTCCTCCTCGCAGAAAGTGGTACGGCGGACGCCGCACCACTAGCCGGGAGTCAACTAGGCGGGAGGTTTCCCCAGTGTTTCCGCGCCGGGAGCCTGGCCTGAATCTCGGCCAGGGCCGGGCTTAACAGCGGCGAAACGCGAGGTGAGGCACCATATGCGGGGCGGTACACGGGGTGGCTGCCGCAGGTCCGCAAGATCGCGTGGGGCAAACGGGGAAAAGGGGCGACAATGAGGGTGCTGGTAGTCGAGGACGAGCCCTTGCTGGCCGCCGCCATCGCCGAGTGGCTGCGCGAGGAGGCCCACGCGGTCGACGTGGCGCTCGACGGCGACGAGGCGCTCAGCCGCCTCGGCATCAACGACTACGACGTGGTGGTGCTCGACCGCGACCTGCCCGGGGTCCACGGCGACGACGTGTGCCGTTCGCTCATCGCCTCCGAGGCGCCCGCCAGGGTGCTCATGCTCACCGCCTCCGGCGAGGTCGACGACCGGGTGACCGGGTTGTCGATCGGCGCCGACGACTATCTGACCAAGCCGTTCGCCTTCCCCGAGCTCGCGGCCCGCGTGCAGGCGCTCGGCCGGCGATCCCGCCCCGCCGTACCCCCCGTCGTGCGCCGGGGCGACCTGATCGTGGATCTCGCCCGGCGGGAGGTCTTCCGGGCCGGGCGCTATATCCACCTGTCGAAGAAGGAGTTCGGCGTGCTGGCCGAGCTGATGCGTGCCGACGGCGCCGCCGTCTCCAGCGAGCACCTCCTGGAGAAGGTGTGGGACGAGAACGCCGACCCCTTCACCGCCGCCGTGCGCATCACCGTGCTGAAGCTGCGCCGCAAGCTCGGGGATCCGCCGCTCATCGAAACGCTCATCGGCGTCGGCTACCGTATCCCATGAGCAGAGCCCGCCCCCGCCGCCGCCTCCTGCGGCCCACCCTGCGGCTGCGGCTCACCTTGGTCTACGGCACGTTGTTCGTCGCCTCGGGACTGGTGATGATCGGGGCCACCTATCTCATGGTCGGGGCGCGCATTCCCGACCTGATCAGTTTCGTGCAGACCGCCGGTCCGTCCGGTCCGATGCGCATCTCCGACCCTCATCTCAACATCGACAAGGGCCTGCTCTCTGGCCCCGAGAGCACCAGGGTTCTCGCCCGCAAGCAGGAGACGGCACGCACCGACACCGCGAACGCGGTCCTCACCCAGGGCGGCATCGCCCTTGTGATCGTCAGCGCGGTCGCCGTGGGTCTCGGCTGGCTGATCGCCGGGCGGGTGCTCGCACCCCTGCACCGGGTCACCGACACCGCCCGCCGCATCGCGATGGCGGCCGACCGCAGCCTCCACGAACGCATCGCCCTGACCGGCGTCAACGACGAGGTGAAGGAGCTCGCCGACACCTTCGACACCATGATCCAGCGGCTCAGCCACGCCTTCGACGGTCAGCGCCGGTTCGTCGCCAACGCCTCCCACGAGCTGCGCACCCCGCTCACCCTCAGCCGCGCCCTGGTCGAGGTCGCCATGCACCGCAGGACCGCCTCACCTGACCTGGTGCAGCTCGGCGAGACCCTCATGGAGATCAACGCCCGGCACGAGCGGCTGATCGACGGGCTTTTGCTGCTCGCCCGCTCCGAGAACGAACTCGGCGAACGTGCGCCCGTCGACCTGGCCGACGTCACCACACACGTGATCGCGCACGCCGCCGCCGAGGCGGGCAAAGTGAGCGTGACGCTTTACGAGTCGCCCGGCGAGGCCCTCACACTGGGCGACCCCGTCCTCCTCGAACGCCTCGTGCAAAACCTCGTGGAGAACGGCATCCGCCACAATGTGCGCGATCAGGGCTTCGTCCGCGTCGTGAGCCGGGTGCTCTCGGAGGACCAGGTCGAGGTGCGGGTCGACAACAGCGGCCCCCTCATCGCGCCCTACGACGTGCCCGGCCTCTTCGAGCCTTTCCGCCGCCTCAACACCGACCGCCTCTACACCGCCAAAGGCGTCGGCCTCGGCCTTTCCATCGTGCGCTCGGTCGCCGCGGCCCACGGCGGCAAGGTCGACGCCTACCCCCGCCCCGACGGCGGCCTCAGCGTCGTCGTCGTGCTACCGAGGCACCACGCCATGGCACTCGAAGCCGAATAGCCCACCCCACCCCCGGATCTCCGGCATGCGGTCCGCCATGATGATCGCGTGCTTCTCCGGAGTACGGCGAAGCCGGAACGACGGACGCGCGGCGGGCGCGTGAGGCGCTGCTGCACATCGCGCGAGCGAAGCAGCGGGGTTGATCGGGCGCTTACACATTTCACCGAACGCTTAACCCGGGCTGTCGGGCTCCGGGGGCCGTGTTGGTTAGCGTCGGCATATGGCTCTAACGCAGATCACGTCCACTGTCTGGCAGTTGCCGATGCCTGTGGGGCATGTCTATTTCAAGCGGCTGGCCGATGGATATGCGGTCGTGGACACGGGGGTGCCCGGGTCGGCCATCGCCGTGCTCGACGCGCTCACGCAACTCGACGCGGGGCCGGAGGACTTGCGGCAGATCGTGTTGACGCACTCGCACATCGATCATGCCGGGGCCGCCGCGGATCTGGTGGCGGTCACGGGGGCGCGGGTTTTCGCCGGGGTGCTGGACGCGCCGGTGATCAGGGGGGACGTGCCTGAGCCGACGCCCGCCTACACACCGGCGGAGGATGAGCTGCACCGGCGGATCACCGAGGGGTGGGCGAAGGCCGACTCGCCGCCGCTCAAGTATGTCCCGGTGGATGTCGAGCTCCACGACGGTGACTCGCTCGACGGATGGGGCGAACCCGTTCATGTGGTCCATGTTCCCGGGCACACGCTGGGCAGCATCGCGTTGCACCTGCCCGGCAGCGCCCTGTTGTTCCCGGGCGACATCATCGCCACCGCGGAGGGGCGGGCGATACTGGGGCCCTTCAACATCGACCGGGACCACGCCGTCGCCTCCTTCCGCCGTCTCGTGGATCTTGACCCCGAAATCGTCTGCGTGCCGCACGGCGATCCGATCACCTCGGACGCATCGGCCGTGCTGCGGGCCGCGACTCCGGAGAGCGACTGGCTCTAGAGACCGCTTCGGCGGCCATTGCCTGTGTCCTCTTGGTCGCCGGTTCGCGGGAGATGCGCATCAGGGAACCGAAGGTGGCGGCGGTGCCGCTCTTTCCGCCACCTCTCCATGAGGATGCCGGCCATCTCGCGAGTCACGGCACGACGTGTGGCTTTGCCGTACTCTCAGGGCTTTTTGGCGATGCCGCCGTACATCAGGCGGTGGCCGACGGTCAGTTCACCCTGCACCGGGGTGTCCGGGCGCCAGAGGGGGAGGGGCACGACGCCGGGGTCGAGGAGGTCGAAGCCGTCGAAGTAGGCCGTGATCTCCTCCGGGGTGCGGAAGCGGCCGGTGCCGAGCAGGGCGAGGTATTTCTCCTCCGCGTCGCGGGAGTCCTGGCTGGACGCGCAGAAGTGGGTGATGAACAGGTGGCTGCCCGGTGGCACGGCGGCCATGTATGCCTCGACGATGCCCTTCGGGTCCTCGCTGTCGTGGAGGTGGTGCAGGATGCCGACGAGCATGACGCCCACGGGGCGGTCGAAGTCGATGAGGCGCCGCACCGCCTCGTCGTTCAGGATGGCGGCGGGCTCACGAAGGTCGGAGGTGACGACGGCGGTGTCGTCGTTCTCCTCCAGGAAGACGCGTCCGTGAGCGAGCACCATCGGGTCGTTGTCGACGTAGACGACGCGTGAGCCGGGTCTCGCTCGCTGGGCGACCTGGTGGGTGTTCTCGATGGTCGGCAGGCCCGAGCCGAGGTCGAGGAACTGGTCGATTCCCGCGCTGCTCATGAAGCGTACGCCGCGGCCCAGGATCTGGCGGTTGTAGGTCGCGACGTCGAAGATCTCCGGAACCACTTTCGCGATCTCGGCGACGAAGGCGCGGTCGACCTCGAAGTTGTCCTTGCCTCGGAGTACGACGTCATATGCGCGGGCGATGCTCGGCCGGGTTGTGTCGATACTGTTCGCCCATCTGTCCGCTTTGCCGGACATATCCGCTTTATCAACCACGAGGGCCCCCTCCAGCCGTTCCGAGCACTGCTCGTGATCATAAGTCGAGCACAAGTTGCGGAAATACCTCCTTTCGGATGACTTTCTGGTTGCGAAACCCACCCCTCAGGCCTACAAAATTGGTCAAACCACACCACAAGTACCCGTAACCCCCAGTTGCGGAACTGCGTCGTCTCCCAAGAAGGCCGCCCCTTCCACAGGCGGCCTCCCCCGGCCGACCTGTCCCGTTCCCCTCGATCGAGCAGACCGAGCCGGGACAGGGGACACCCCGGCAAGGCACGAGATGCGTTTCCTCCCCTTAGGTGCGGGTAGGGCTGCGCGGAGCCGTTCGGGCCTCGGTCTTCCTCCGGAGGACGGCCGAGACGCCGCGCCGGCCGGATCGTGCGTCCCAGGTCGCACGACCCGGCCCGGGGCGGTCGGGCGGCGGCCGTGAAGATGACGTCATTTATCGGCTCGCGTGACAACGAGGAGGATGACGAGGAGGGAAAGAATGACCGAACGGCCCACCATCAGCACAGTGGCCGAGCGACCGTCCCTGCCGGGACCGGCCGACGTGATCGACACGGTTCTCGTCAAGGGACTCACCATCGACACGTACGTCAGGCGGTCGCTCATCGGTGTCGACCTGCTGGTCCCCGTCACCGGTTCCGAAGGCGGCGAGGCCACCTACCTGCGCCTCGCCGACGCCGTGGACCGGCTGGGCGACGCCCACGACATGAACGAGACCGGGAACGACGACCAAAGCATGTTCGAAACCGTCGGGCAGAAGGTGCGCGAGTTCTTCAACATCGACACCGACGAGTCCGACCGCGAGAGGGACGCGGCGCAAAGGCGTGAGGGGGGATTGCGATGACCGGTCCGGCACAGGAGCCGAACGTCAGCGGTTCGCCCCAATACGACCCGAACGTCAGCGGTTCGACCCACAGGCACGACCTCGGATCCTTCGACGTGCCCAACCAGCCCCGTCCCTCCGGCCAGACGGGCGGATCCCCCGTCCCCGACCCCACCCTGCCCGATCCCGGCCTGACCGACCGGACCTTCGACCGGCCGGAGGAGACGCCGCGCACCGCCGAGGAAGGCTCACTGATCAACCCGGGCACGGCGTGCTACGTCTACGGGATCGTGCCCTCACAGGTGCAGATCGCCCCCGCCGCCCGCGGCCGGGTGGGCATCGTACGGCACAGCCAGATCGGCGCCCTGGTGAGTGAGATCGAGCTCGAACGCCCGATCGGCACGCCGGACGACCTGCTGGCCCACGAGCGCCTGCTGGACGAGACCTCGATCCAGGTTCCGGTGCTGCCGCTGCGGTTCGGCGCGGTGATGCGCAGCCCGCTGGACATCGTCGACGAACTGCTGGCGCCTCACCACGACGAGTTCTTCACCGCGCTCACGGAGCTGCGGGGGCGCACGGAGTTTGTGGTCAAGGGCCGCTTCGTGGAACACGCCGTGCTGCAGGAGGTTCTCGACGAGACCCCCGAGGCGGTTCAGCTGCGTGAGCAGATCCACGGCACCCCGGATGCCACGACCCGGGCGGAACGCATCAGGCTCGGCGAGATCGTCTATCACGCGCTGATGACCAAGCGTGCCACGCACACGCAGGCGCTGCTGGGCATCCTCGCTCCGCTGTGCGTCTCGCTCGTCGAGCGGGAGGCCACGCATGAGCAGGACGCCGTCCACGCGGCCCTGCTGGTGGAGAACCACAGGCTGCCCGAGGTGAAGCAGGTGGTGGACGAGTTCGCCGCGAAGTGGTCGGGACGCATTCACTTGCGCTTGCTCGGCCCCTTGGCGCCCTACGACTTCGTCACGGTGCCGAGGCAGGGGGTCGGCGCCTGGTCATAGAGGGTGGAAAAGCTCACCCGGGCGACCCGGACCGCCACCGCCGAATAGCCTCGGCCCTTCTTGCCGGCCCCATCGCCGCACAAGAACCGCCGCGGTGCCACGGCGGAGTGTCGGCACTGGGGAGTGGCCGATCGGACGCGGGTCGCCCGGGTGATCCGGCTCGTCACCGGTGCACAGGTGACGAGCCGGTCCCGGTTCGCGGTCCGGCGGCGGGTGGCCCGGAGGCACGGATTGTGCGACCTCGCCGAACCACCCGCCGCGGGCCGGAGCCCGCCTTCGCCACTCGGGGCCCACGGAGAGGGACCGCCGGGGTGGCGGAGACCGAAGCCCTGCCCCCGGAGATCAGCGCGGGAGGATCACCGGGGGCAGACGACCAAAAGGACTTTCAGTGCAGCAGGATCACCGGGGGGCGGAAGACTAAAGGGAATCCTGCCGCGTCGTGACACCACGCGCCTTCGAGCCGGTTGAAGACCGCTCCGCCACGGGCGATGCCCTGCTGCACGGCAGTTCCAGACGCAAACGCTGTCAGCGGCCGGGAATCCACTCCACATTTGTGGTGAGTTCCTGAAGGTTGTCGGGCAACGGGGTGATCCCCAGCCCCGGCCCGGCCGGCACGTCCAGCCGACCGTCCACCAGGACGAACGGTGCGGTGATGTCCTTCTCGTAATAACGTGCCGTCGCCGAGATGTCCCCTGGGAGCGTGAACCCCGGCAGAGCGGCCAGGGCCAGGTTGGCCGCGCGCCCGAGCCCCGTCTCCAGCATCCCCCCGCACCACACCGGCACCCCGTTCGCCTGAGCGAGGTCGTGGATGCGGCGTGCCTCCAGATATCCGCCGACCCGACCGGGCTTGATGTTGATGATGGAGCACGCCTTGCGCCGGATGGCCTCGGCGGCGTCACGCACCGAGGTGATGCTCTCGTCCAGGCACACGGGGGTGCCGATCCGGGCGGCGAACCGCTCGTGGGCCTCCAGGTCGTCGGGATCGAAGGGCTGCTCGATGAGGGTGAGCCCGTAGGCGTCGAGTTTGGCCAGGTGCGGGATGTCGCCCGCCTCGTAGGCCGTGTTGGCGTCGACCGTCAGCATGATGTCGGCGCCGAAGGTCTCCCGCACGGCCCGCACAGGCGCGAGGTCCCAGCCCGGCTCGATCTTGAGCTTGATCCGGGCGTATCCCGTGGTGAGGTGCTTGTCGACCGTGTCCAATAGGTCGTCGAGGGTCTCGGCGATTCCCACGGAGACGCCGACCGCGAGGCTTCGCCGTACCGCGCCGAGGTGGGTGGCGAGGGAGACGCCGCGGGCGGTGAGCCAGGCGTCGAGGACCGCCATCTCGACGGCGGACTTGGCCATCACGTGGCCGCGCAGGTGGCGCAGCGCGGGGGCGACCGCCGCGGGGTCGAGGTCGCCCCGGGCGAACAGCGCGGGCAGGAAGAAGCGGCGGATCACGTCGGCCGCGCCCTCCAGGTATTCCGGGCAGTAGGTCGGCTCGTCCTCGGCGACGCACTCGCCGTATCCCTCGCCCTCGTCGGTGGCCACACGCACGAGCAGCGCGTTACGTGTGGTCTGGGTGCCGAGCGAGGTGCGGAAGGGGGTGACGAGCGGAAGGGCGACCGTGCGGAGTTCCACACCCTGAAGTTTCATGACACATCTCCACGTGCAAGCAAATACCACCCCGAGCGGGTGAAGCCAGTGATCCGATAGCCGCCGGTGAGCGCCCCGCTCAGCGCGGTGCCGAGCGCCGCCCGCCATCGCCTGGCCGCCGCGGGGTCGTCCCGGCGCAGCCCCTCCACATCGGCGGGGGTGGCGCAGCGCAGCAGCGGCGCGTTCCCGGCACTGAGTACGGCTCCCGCCTCGTCCACGATCACCTCGGAGCCGGCGAGCAGCTCGTCGCCACCCGAGACGCCACCCGAGGCGCCGCCCGAGGCGCCGCCTGAGACGCCGCCACTGGCGGGAACCACCGGCCAGCGCACGAGGAGCCGGTCGGAGACGTCGCCGTCGTTGATGCCGTCGCTCATCGGCCCGTAGAAGTCGGGGAGATAGTCCACGGCGAAGGCCCGCAACTTGACCAGGTTGAAGTAGGCGTTGCGCCGTACCAGCGGGTCGAAGGTCCACGAGATGGCGGTGAGCCCGCGTTCGGCGGCCCACTCCCGCTGGTGCGCCTTCAGCAGGTTGCCGACCCCCCTCCCCTGTGCCTCGGGCGCCACGCCGGCCACGTGCGAGTGCAGGGTCCCGCCCGCCGCGAGCCACCCGGCGGACACCCCGGCCAACCGGTCCCCGAGGTAGGCGCCGCCGATGTAGCCGCCGGTGTGGGCCAGCGCGCACATGACGTCCAGGGCCATCGGCGGATCCTCCCCCGGCTGGATGTTCCAGACGCGCCGCAGAAGCCGGTCGGCGGCCTGGAGGCCGGGCGTTCCGCGGAGGGATCGGATGCTGACCCCGGCGGCAGCCGAGGCGAGGAGTTCGACCATGCCCACAGCATGTCGCCGACGACGAGGCGCCGCCTTGGCGAAAACGCCGAACTTCGGCCGCCGCCTTTTGTGGCGCCGCTGCTAATCGATGCCCGCGGCGTCGTTGAGCCGCAACTGGAGCGCGAGCACCAGACGCGTGTCCGGGTCGTCGAGGTCGATCATCTCGCCGATCCGCCGCAGCCGGTAGCGCAGCGTATTGGGGTGCAGCGACAGGCTTTCTGCCGCCCTCGGCACGTCGAAGTGGAGCGCGATCCAGACCCGCAGGCTGCGGATGTAGTCGGTGCCGTGCTTCAGGTCGTGCTCGGCGATAAGGCGCAGCGGCTCGCCGTACATCGACTGTTTGCCGCGCACGGCGGCGTCGACGTCCATGAGGAACATCGTGGCCGACAATTCCTCGTGCCCGGCGACCCGTGCTGTGGCGAAGGGGCCGCAGAGGGTGCGCAGCGCCTCCTCCGCCTGCCGCGCCGCCGTAGGGAGCAGCGCGACCGAGGAGACGGTACGGCTGACGCCGGCCCGCCAATGCCCGCCCAGCCGGTCGGCGGCCCGGTCGAGCGTGTCGGCCGTGACTCGGCGCAGCAGCGGGAGGGCGGCGTCGGCGGCCACGATCGCATAAGCGTGCCCGTCGACCGCGCCCGCCGCCGCGCGGATGCGGTAGGAGGTGTACGCCGTGCGCAGCAGGTCGCCGGTGTGGGTGGCGGCGAAGGTGTCCGCCGGGCGCCTGTGGGACCCCACGGTGACGACCGACAGCGGTTCGTCGGGCAGCAGCCCGAAGGAGGTGGCGAGCTCCCTGATCGGGCCGATGCCGCGCAGCAGCCTGCCGACGCATTCGTCGCGGTGGCGGCGGGCCTCGTCGGCGGCAAGGTTGATCTTCGCGAGGTGCGGCGCGGCGGCGCGGGCGGCCTCGGCGAGGATCTCCGCGGCGTCCGGGGCGAGCGGGGTCTCCGCCTGCACGGCCCAGATGGTGCCGAGGGCCTCGTTGTGCGCGCGGACGGCGATGGCGAGGCGGGGGAAGAACTCGATCGGCTGATAACTCCACACCGCGCCGTCGGCGCGGAGCACCGCGGTGTACTCCTCGGTGTTGGTGGGATGCTCGGGCACCCGGCGGCCGAGGATGCCCTCGCGGCGCAGTTCGTCGATCTGCTGGCCCTCGACGGTCGAGTAGGCCAGCACCCGCATCGCGAGATCCTCGATGGCGACGGCCCCGCCGACGCGGATCGCCACCTGGTTGGCCAGCGCGAACAGGTCGGCGGCCGGGGAGGCGCTGAGGTCCTCGGCGGGGGCGACGAGGGCCAGCAGGGCGTCGACGAGGGTGTAGAGCTGGCCCCACGACATGTCGGGGGTGGCGGCCAGCAGCGCGGTGCCCGCGGCGCGGGCGGCCTCCGCCAGGGCGTCGGTGTCGCAGGCGCCGGGTTTGACCACGACCACCGCGACACCGGCCTCACCGGCCCGGGCCAGCAGCTCGGCCGACGGACGGCCGGCGACCAGCAGCACCGCGTCGCCGAGGTTCTTGGCGGTGTCCTCGGGGTCGTAGATCACGGGCGCGCCCACCGGTGTCTCCCTGCCGCGCGGCAGGGAGAGCACCCGCACCACGTCGGGCCCGAGGCTGTCGATCAGCACGCCGAGGGTGACACGCCCGCGCACGGTCATGACACCCTCACAGGGTGCGCGGCTGAGCGGCGCGGCTGGTCGTCCATATCGGTAAGGCTCTCTACTCTGGCACTTCGCCC
This sequence comes from Sinosporangium siamense, assembly GCF_016863435.1. GTDB lineage: Bacteria > Actinomycetota > Actinomycetes > Streptosporangiales > Streptosporangiaceae > Sinosporangium > Sinosporangium siamense. The sequence goes on along the minus strand of NZ_BOOW01000032.1, from coordinate 17,899 downwards.
ACTAGACACTGAAGTATTACAAACCAGTACGAAATGCTGTAGCGCTCGCTTGATCAGGGGGTCGGGGGCACAGAGGCCACCAGTCTCCTCGTGTAGTCGTGCCGCGGCCGGTCGAGCAGTCCCGCCGTCTCCCCCGACTCCACCACCGCCCCCTTGAAGAGCACCACCATGCGTTCGGCGATCTGCCTGACCACCGCGAGATCGTGGGTGATGAACAGCAGGCTCGTGCCGAGATCCCGGCTCACCCCGCGCAGCAGTTCCAGCACGTGCGCCTGCACCGACACGTCCAGCGACGCCACCGGCTCGTCGCAGATCAGCAACGCGGGGCGTACGGCGAGAGCCCGCGCGATGGCCACCCGCTGCCGTTCGCCGCCCGAGAGCGCACGGGGCTTCCGGACGGCATACGCCGCGGGCAGACCTACCAGGTCAAGCAGGTCGGCGACGGACAACCGCCCCTCGGCCGGGCCCTGCGCCGCCGCCTCGGCCAGGGTGGAACCGACGGTCAGCGCGGGGTTGAGCGAGGTCGAGGGGTCCTGGAAGACGCACTGCACCAGGCGGTGCGCCCGGGCGGCGCGGGTGCGCCTCCCGCGCGGGGTGATGTCCTCCCCGGCGAGCTCGATACGGCCGCCGTCGGGAGTGACCAGGCCGAGGACGCAGCGGGACAGGGTGGTCTTGCCGGACCCGGACTCCCCGACGACGCCCACGCTCTCCCCCGCCCGCACCTCAAGGGCGACACCGCCGAGCGCGACGTGCGTGCCATACGCCTTGCGCAGGTCCTCGATCCGGAGGAGAGGCTCACCGGGCTCTGCCGTAAAAAACGGCCTTGAGGTCTGTACGGCGGGAGCCGGCTCGGGGGCGTGATCGTTCCTTGGCCGCACCTCGTGCAGGCAGGCGGTGTGCCGGCCCGCGCCGAGCTCGCGCAGGACCGGCCTGGCCTTGGTGCACTCGGCGGTGGCCTGGCCGCAGCGAGCGGCGAAGGCGCACACCTCGGTCACCTCCGCCGCCGGCGGCACGTTGCCGGGGATGCCGGTGAGCACGGGCAGGGTCCGCGTCACCGACGGCAGCGCGGCGAGCAACCCCGAGGTGTAGGGGTGGGCGGGTTCCTTGGCCACGTGCGCGCCGGGGCCGCGTTCGACGATGCGGCCGGCGTACATGACCGAGACGCGGTCGCAGAGTTCGAACGCCACTCGCAGGTCGTGCGTGATCAGCACGACCCCCATGCCGCGTGCCTCCTGGAGTTTGCGCAGCAGCATGAGGATCTCGTGCTGCGTGGTGGCGTCGAGGGCGGTGGTGGGTTCGTCGGCGATCAGCAGTTCGGGGTCGCCGGCCAGGGCCGCCGCCATGGCGACGCGCTGCCGCATGCCGCCGGAGAGCTGGAACGGGTAGCGGTCGGCTACGGCGGGGTCGTCGATGCCGACTTCGGCGAGGCGGCGCACGACCTCCTCCCGCAGGGTGCCGCCGCGGGGGCGCTTCGGCAGGGACTCGGCGATGTGCAGGCCCGCGGTGCGCAGGGGGTTGAGCATCGTGAAGGGGTCCTGCATGAGCAGCGAGATCCGGTTGCCGCGCACCGAGCGCAGCACACGCTCCCGCGCACCGATCAACTGCATGCCGGCACCGTCGCCCAGGAGGACGGAGCCGGTGGCCGTCAGCCCTTTGGGGAGGAGTCCGGCGACGGCACGGGCGGTGAGCGACTTGCCGCTGCCGGACTCGCCGACGAGCCCCAGGGTCTCCCCCGCCGCGACGGTCAGGTCGACGTCGTCGACGAGCAGGTGCCGGCCGGTGATGGTCAGGCCGGTCACGGTGAGGAGGGTCACCTCGCGCCTCCCTCGGACATGGTTTCGAACAGCCGGTCGCCCAGCAGCGTCGCCGCCGAGGCGACCACGGTGATGAGGGCCGCGGGCGCGATGGAGGCCAGCGGGTTGAGGTCGAGCAGCCCGCGGTTCTCCTCGATCATCAGCCCCCAGTCGGGGGTGCCGGCGGGCAGGCCGATGCCGAGGAAGGACAACCCGGCCAGGGAGACCAGGGCGGCCACGAAGCTGAGCAGGGCGCTCGCGACGACGGTCGGGGCGAGGTTCGGCAGCAGGTGGCGGAACATGATGCGCGAGGGGCGCAGTCCCAGCGTGTAAGCCGCCTCGGCGTAAGCCATCTGGCGCTGCGCCAGGGTGAGGCTGCGCACGACGCGGATGTCGCCGGGCGTGAACAACACGGCCATGGCCAGCACGGCCCAGCCGTACCCCCCGCCGATCACGCCGACGAGCACGATCAGCACGAGCATGCCGGGCATCGCGATGGCGAGGTCGGCGACGCGCATCATGAGCGAGTCGACCCAGCCGCCGCGATATCCCGCGTAAAGCCCGAGAGCGGTGCTGAGCAGAGTGGTGCCGACGGCGACCAGAACCGGCCAGAACAGCGCGCTTCCGGCGCCGGCCAGCAGCCGGGACAACACGTCCCGGCCGAGTTCGTCGGTGCCGAGCCAGTGGTCGGCGCTCGGTCCGACGGCACCGAGCACGAGGTTCTGTGCGGCGGGATCGTGGGGCGCGACGGCGTCGCCGACCAGTGCGGCGAGGCCGGCGAGCGCCAGGACGGTGATCAGTACGGCTCTCATGCGGCCTCCATCGCGCCGTATCTCACCCGCGGGTCGACCGCCAGGTAGGCCAGGTCGATCAGCAGGTTCACCACGACCACGATCGCGCCGCTGAGCAGGACGAGCATCTGCACGATGGGGATGTCCTTCTGCCCGACGGCGCCGACGAGCAGCGAGCCGAGGCCGTGCAGCCCGAACGCCTGCTCGACGAAGAGCGCCCCGGTGAGGTTCGCGGCGAGGATGAGCCCGCCCACGGTCAGCACGGGCAGCGCGGCGTTGCGCAGCGCGTAAGCGATCCAGACGGTCGGCCGGGCCAGCCCCCTGGCCTTGGCGAACGTCATGAAGTCCTGCTGGTCGAGGTCGAGCGCGGCGGCCCGCATCTGCCGCACCACGATCGCCGTCTGCGCGCTCGCGAGCGCGACGGCGGGCAGCGTCAGATGCACGATGCGTTCCATCGGCGTCTCGCCGACGCCGAAGACGGGGAACCAGCCGAGGGCGACGGCGAAGCCGTACAACAGCAGGATGCTCAGCGCGAACGACGGGATCGCGAGCGCGATCAGGGACGTGGCCGTGATGCCCTGGTCGAGCGTGCCGCCCCGCCGGATCGCGGCGATCAGTCCGAGCGGCACCCCCACCACCACGGTGATGACCACGGCATAAGCCGCGAGGCCGGCGGTGATCGGCAGTCGTTCGGCGATGATGTTGACGACGGGCTCGCGATAGGCGATCGACGTGCCGAAGTCACCGCTCAGCACGTCGCCCAGCCACCTGGCATATCTCACCGGGAACGGATCGTCCAGGTGATACTCGGCGCGGATGGCGGCCCTGGTCTCCGGAGTGGAGGGGCGTCCGCCGAGCAGCACCTGCTCCGGCCCGCCCGGCGAGGCGGCGAGCAGGCCGAAGGTGAGCACCGAGAGCACGCCGAGCAACAGCACCGCGGCCAGCAGGCGCCGGCCGAGGAAGGCGAGGATCGCCACCGTCAACTCCCGGCGGGCCGGACGGCGGCGAAGATGTTCTCCGTCCAGGTGTGGACTTCGGCGGTGAACTTCTCGTTCAGCGCGAAGCCATTGTTGGTCGCATAAAGCGGGATGTAGGGCACCTGCTCGGCGAGGTCGTTGAGCATGTCGGTGACGTGCTTCCTCTTCTCCTCGTCGGTGGCCGAGGCGGCGAGATCCTCCAACTTGGCGTCGAGCTCGGGGGAGCTGTAGCCGGAGAAGTTGAAGCCCTGCGGCTTGGCGGCGACGCTGCCCACCATGTCCGGCAGGAGCTCACCCGGGTCCGGGGTGCCGTAGGCGAGTTCGTGGAACTGCACGGTGAGCCCGTCGTGTTCCATCATCTTGTTCATGTACTTGTCGGCGGGCATGGGCTCCAGCGTGAGCTTGATGCCGATCTTCGCCAGGTCGGCGGCGACGGCCTGCATCACGGTGCCGCTGTCGCCGGTCGACCCGTAGGCGACCTTCATCTCGAAGCCGCCTGCGTGCGCGGACTTGGCCAGCTCGGCCTTGGCCGCGGCGATGTCGTACGGATATTCCTTGAAGGCCGGTACGGCGGTGCCGTACACCGCGCTGACCTGCGGTGGCGGCATCACCACGGCGGCGGGCTGCCCGTTGCCCTGGGTCATCAGGTCCGCGATGGCCTTGCGGTTGACGGCGTGGGCGATGGCCCGCCGCACGTGCACGTCCTTCAGCGGGCCGTTGCCGACGGCCAGGGACAGGTAGGCGATGTTGTTGCCGGGGAAGAACGTCGGCTTCACCCCCGCCATGCCCTTCCACTTGCGGGCCTCGCGCGGGCTGACATCGCGCGTGGCGTCCATCTCGCCGGACTGGAGGGCGAGGCGCAGCGTCTCCGGGTCGCTGATGTTCTTGATCTCGACCTTGCTCAGTGCGGGCTTCTCACCCCAGTGGTGGGGGTTCCGGGAGAGTTCGATGCCGGAGGTGATGGAGAACTTGTCCACCTTGAAGGCGCCGGTGCCGATCGTGCCGACCTCGGGACTGCCGAGGTCCTTGGGGTGGGCTTCGGCGAGTTTGCGCGGTGTGACCTGCCAGGCGATGGCGGCCAGCGCGAGGAACGCCGAGTTCGGCTTCTTCATCGTGACCTTGACCTGGTCGGCGCCGACCGGCTCGACGGACTTCACCGAGGTGAAGTAGGCCGCCGCCTGCGAGGCCACGACCGGGTCGAGGTGCCTGGCCAGCGAGAAGGCCGCGTCGTCGGCGGTCAGCGGGGTGCCGTCGCTGAACTTCACCCCCTGGCGCAGCTTGAACAGGTAGGTCTTGGGGTCGGGCCGCGTCCACGACTCGGCCAGGCGAGGCGCCGGCGCACCCTGTTTGTCCAAGGCCACCATGGTGTCGAGCACCGCGGCCTGGATCAGCGTGGAGGCACCGTTGAACCCGTGGGCGATGTCGAGGTTGTTGGCTGAGCCCTCCGATGCCCAGCGCAGCGTGTCGCGGGCGGTGCCGCCGGCCGAGCCCTTCTGCGTTGTGGATCCGGCGCAGGCCGCTACGGGCAGGAGGAGCAGGGCGGCCAAGGCGGCCCTGAGGGTGGACGAAGTCACAAGACCACCTCGGGGAGGGAGCGGGAATAGTCGGACGCTAGAAGCCGTACGGCCCGCGTTCACTGACCTCGCAGCCAAAACCCGAGGTCCCTGCCTAGTCCTCCGGCACAATCGCCGATCACAGCGGTTCCGCCGTACGGACTCTCCCCTGGCTCTCGTTAAGTGCACTCCCCCATATGCGGCAGAATCACGAGATGGTTATCTCGCGGCCCTCGGACAGTGGTCCGGTGCTCAACGTCGCGGACGCAGCGATCGTTCGTGACGGCCGGCATCTGCTTCAATCGATCTCCCTGATCGTCGAGCGGGGCGAACACTGGGCGTTGATCGGCCCCAACGGCGCGGGCAAGACCACGCTGCTCAGCCTGCTCGGGGCCGTCACCCACCCCACCCGGGGCACCGTCGAGGTGCTGGGGCGGCGGCTGGGCCGCGTCGACGTGCGCGAACTGCGCAGCTACCTTGGCCACATCAACCCCCGCCATCCCCTCGAATCGCCTCTGCAGGTGCGCGATGTCGTGCTCACCGGGCTGACCAACACCACCGAAATGGTTCCCCGCTGGGCCCCCACCCCCGAGCAGGAGGAACGGGCGGATCGCCTCATCGACCTGCTCGGCATGAAGGCCAGGCGGGAGGCACGCTGGCCCACCCTCTCCCAGGGGGAACGCGGCCGCGCCCTTATCGCGCGGGCTCTCATGCCTGAGCCCCGGCTCCTGCTTCTCGACGAACCGGCCACAGGACTCGACCTGGCCGCCCGTGAAATCCTCCTCACCAGCCTCGACACCCTGCGCGGCGAACACCCGTCGCTCGCGACTGTGCTGGTGACCCACCACCTGGAGGAGCTGCCGGCCAGCACCACGCACGCCCTCCTTCTCCGCGACGGGCACAACCTCTATTCCGGGCCGGTGGACGACGTGCTGACGACGGACCGGGTGAGTGAGTGTTTCGACCACCCGGTGCGTATCGCCCGCCGGAACGGGCGGTGGTCGGCCCACGCTTGAGGCGCCGCAGGACGCTAGGTCACCGGGCTCCGCGATAGTCAGCGTCATTGCGACATCTGCCGTATGGGCGGCAGCGGAGGCGTTCCCCACCTAGGTCATCCTGAGCGAGCCACTCCGGCATAGGCGGTAATCTCCTTGCGAAACACCCCCGCGATCCGGCACAACTATCTCAGTTCAGCCTAGAGCCGCTCGCGACGCCGCCGGGCTGCCACTATTTATTACTTTTAAGCACTCTCGTTCTACCGGATAGCGACATCTCGGCTTCGGCGGCCCGGGCGCATGTGCGCGTGTGCTGCCGAGAACCGCGTATCCGAATGTGGATGAGGTTGACCTGCTGGTCAGCGAGCTTGTTTAATCACAGCCCGGATTATCTCCTTCCCAGTGGCTGCATCGATGACGCCGAGGTAGTCATCTGTGCCGTTCCGATTGCGGGAGCACGTGATGTAGGGCACGGTGATGCGGGACATGCGCACAGGCGCGGACCATGATTGCCGTATCTACGCCGTTGCCCGGCTTCAGACCTGGAAGTCGGCGTGACAGAGGCAATCGGATCGCAAGGGGACCACCGTGAAAAAGCTCATTGCAATGATGTGGCGGCTCATTCGAGGGCCGATTCAGTGGCGGGTGCTGTGGATCTCGCACGCGAAGTTCATGGTGGGGGTTACCGGGATCGTGCGGGATGAGGAAGGGCGAGTGCTCCTCCTTCGGCATCGTCTGTGGCCGGAGGACCGGCCGTGGGGGCTCCCGACTGGATACGCGATAAAGGGCGAGAGGTTCGAGGACACTATCGTTCGCGAAGTGCATGAAGAGACCGGCCTGAACGTCAAGGTAGGCGACCTTGCAAATCTCAAAAGCGGCTACAAGCTGCGCTTGGAGGTGGCCTATGAGGCCACGTTCATCGGCGGCACGGTCAAAACGGATTCTTTTGAAATCCTGGAGGCTAGGTGGTTCGCACCAAGCGACCTTCCCGAAGGTGTACAGGAGTCGCATCGACTTTTGATCCTCGGCAAGAGCGATTAGTCACCCTGCCGGGTGCCCTGGCACTGCTCGCCCCAAACGAGCATGTGAGGGGCAGCGCGACAGAACAGGCAGCCGTTTATGAGCGGCTCGCGAGTCTGCGTGCCACAGCGGCTCTAGACAGAACCCATCCCGAACTCACCGTGTCACTCCTGCCGTGGGTGCTGAGCTTGGATGCTTCGGAGCGACTGCCCGAGATCGTCGCCTGCGGCGTCGATCTCTTAGCGGGCCGCTACGCGGCTCTTGGACTCGGCGATGTGCTGCCCACCGATCGCGTCTGGGTCGGGGTGCGGTCGTCGTCGGAGGGGTGGGGCGGCTTCCACTATCCCAATCAGGGTGACCGTCACCTGCAAATGGGCGCGATCATCACTCGATATGGTGACCTCAGCGCCGATTCGGCGACCTCGCCGGATCTGGTCGCACTCGATCTTTTTCGCTCCTACGCGCATGACTGCCTGCACTACGGCACTTACCGGCAATATCGGTTGTGGGGTACGAAGATCGTTCGGAGCCGATACGGAATCAACGCTCGTACCCTGGACGGCCGCACCTACTCGGCTCCCGATGCGGATGGCACACGTTCTACCCGCAACCTTGGGATTGTCATGGAAGGTGCAACAGATCGGGAGGCCAAGCGCATAACCCGTCAAGCAGCTAAGCGGGGTGGCATCGTCGCACCGAAAGATGGGCCGGATTTGTACGCCTTCCGGGATGCGACCGACCGTCTGTCCTTTTCTGACCTCACAACCCTGCACGACCCCAAAGTCCGGTCCAGACTCGCGCAGGGCACTGTGGCGGACGCGTACTTGGCAAGCATGGGGTCATACGCACGCGACGTAGGCAGCCGGTACACCGCGTTTCTCCGCGAGATCGGAAGAGGTGCGGCTGAAGACCTGCATACCCTTATCGTCCGAGCCATGGTCAGCGGTTCGCTCGCGAGCCTTTCCGGCTGGCTCGATCAGCGGCACGGAACAGGGGCTTTCACGGCAATGTTCCGCGCGGCGTCCTATCGGGGAGAAGAACCGGGAAACTCGGTGAACATTTGAAGCTGAGTTCCTTTGCGAACGGACACAGACTGATCGTGATGGGCGGCCGGTCCTCGCGGACCACCGGGAACTGAGCGCCATGGCCCCCTGCGGCAGCCTCAAGCCGCTGGTCAGCGAACGCCTCTGCTTCGACGACGTCGCCAAGGCCGTCGTGCGTGTGGCCGCCGACGACAGTGTCGGCAGGCTGGTCTTCATGCCTGACACGTTTGGGGTACGGCAGGCCGCGTACAACACGGCCTGCCGTACGACAGGTCTTCAGAAGTCTCCGGCGGCGGCCAGGAAATGAGGCGCCTCGGTGCTGGCGAGATCGGTGGTCTCGTCCGGATCCCAGGCGATTGTGCGCACCAGACCCGGCGGATGCAGCGTCAACCCGTCGAGCAGCACGGCGATCTCCTCCTGGCTGCGGACCCAGATGGGTGCGACCAGGGCTTCGTATGCGGCTTTGCCCGCGGCGACCATTTGGGGATCTCTCCCGGTGCTGGTGACGTGGGTGAACAACACCATGCTTCCTGGGCTGAGACGCCGCATGAGGTATGGCACGACCTTGGCGGCCTCATGATCGTCGATAAAGTGGATCACCGCGCCGAGCACGACCACCACCGGCTTGCCCAGGTCGAGCAGGTTCTGGCCTTCGATGTCGTTGAAGATGCCTTCCAGATCGCGGACGTCGCCCTCCAGGGTCGACACCCCGTCCCGGTCCAGCACCCGTAAGTGGGCAAGGACCACCGGATTCACATCCACCGAGACCCAGCGCCGCTCCGGGCGGATGTCCGCGGCGACCTCCATCAGATTGGGCAACTCCGGCAAGCGAGCGTCGTAGGTGGCCGGGGTGCCCGCCCCGATGTCCACGAACTGCGTGTGGCCCCGGCGGACGGCGAAGCGGGTCATCCGTACGAGAACCGCTTTGTTCTCCTGCATCACCTGGTCGGCGCCGGGGATCTTCCGCATCAACTCAGCCGCCGCATGTCGATCCGCCGGCAACGCATCCCTTTTTCCCCACTGCTGGAGCGCCCGATATGTGCGGGCTATGTCTGGTTTGGTGGGATCGAACTCGCTACCTGAGGGAGGAGTGGGAGGGGTGCCGGTCATGGGGGCCTCCGTTCTGGGGGCGGTGGGAGGTCATCGGCGGCGCTTTCACATGGGGTGGCGTGAAGCAGTGAGGACTTTGTGGGCCGGGGCTGCCGAGTGGGTAACCGACAGGTTACAGGTGGCAATAGGGTTGTGTGATCTATGCTGATTCTAAAAATCGGACTTAGCAGTCGGTTGGGGAAGAATTCCCGGCGTTCTTGCGAGCTTGGAATCGCATCACATTTGCGCGGTCACCTTGGGTGAGGTTTTGAAACTTGTGTCCGCAGGATGGGGAGCCTCCCCTCTGACCTGGCACGGCGAGCGCGGATCGGGGAGGGCTCGGACTTTCCTGAAAGCCGGCATGCATATCGGGCGGCATATGTCGTACAACATTCAACTTCTCGACACCTTCACATTCGGAGCCCGCCTCGATCGAACCAGTGTTCAATAGAGCCAGGCCTATTAAGACCACCTGATGCGTGACGAAAAAACCGCGAGCTTACGAATATTCACCCACCTCACGGATACCCTTCCGCATCCGGCCCTCCCGCCCCGGAGTGGCGGTAGGCACCATCAGACCGACAAATGTGATGATGTACCCATGAGGCCGAGCACGGTCAGCCCCGTCTTCGCCGGCCGCGACGCCGAGCTCACCGCACTCCTCGCCGCTTTCGCCCGCATCCACGACAACAGCCCTGAGCTGGTGCTTCTCGGAGGAGAGGCCGGGGTGGGCAAGTCCCGCCTCATCGAGGAGTTCGCCACCCGGATACACGACGACAATCCCGGCGGCGCCGTACTCATCCTGAAAGGCGCCTGTCTGGAGCTCGGCTCGACCGGTCTGCCGTACGCGCCTTTCACGGCCGCGCTGCGGGAACATTTCCGCGACTACCCCCGCGAGCACCTCACCGATCTCCTCCCGCCGCACGCCACACACGATCTCGCCAGGATCCTCCCCGAACTCGGAGAAGAGCCGGAGACGCGTGATTCGGACACCGCCCGCGCCCGGCTGTTCGAGCACCTGCTGGCCCTGCTGGAGCGCATCGCGGCCCGGCAACCCCTCGTCCTGGTCATCGAGGACGCCCACTGGGCCGACCACTCCACCCGCGACCTGCTGAGCTTCCTCACCCGCAACCTGCGGCGGGTGCCCGTGATGCTCGTGGTGACCTACCGCTCGGACGAACTCCACCGCACCCATCCCATGCGCCGCATCCTCGCCGCGCTCACCCGGATCGCGACGGCGGGCCGCATCGAGTTGTCCCGGCTCACGCCCGCCGAGGTGCACACGCAACTCTCCGGCATACTCGGCCGTTCCCCGGACCCGGCGGTCACCGCGCTCGTGCACAGCCGCAGCGCCGGCATCCCGCTGTTCGTGGAGGCCATGGTCGGCCCCGACGGCACCCCGCCGCCCGACCTGCCGGCCTCCCTGCGCGACCTGCTGCTCGCCAACCTCGACCGGTTGCCCGAGGTCACCCGGCGAACCCTCCGCACGGCGGCGGTCGCCGGCGACCGCGTCGGCCACACCCTGCTCGCGGCGGTCACGGGACTCCGCGACCCGGAGCTGTCGGAGGTCGTACGGCAGGCCGTGGCCACCCATGTCCTCGTGCCCGACGGCGACGGCTACGCGTTCCGCCACGCCCTCATCCGCGAAGCCGTCCGCCACGACCTGCTCCCGGCGGAACTCCGCGCCCTCCACCGAACCTACGCCGAACACCTGGAAAGCGACTCCCGCCTCAGCACCGGCCCCCGGCCCATGGCCGAACTCGCCACCCACTGGTCACGCGCCCACGGCGACGAGCGCGCCCTGCCCGCCGCCTGGGCGGCGGCGAGCGAGGCGGCTGCCGCCGCGGCGTACGGCGAGAGCCTGCACATGCTGGAAATGGTGCTTGACCTGTGGCACCGTGTGCCGGACGCCGCCGAGCGGACCGGTGTCGACCGCACGGCGGTGCTCGAACTCGCCGTGGAGAGCGCGTTCGCCTGCGGGGAGCTGGACACCGGGCTGGCGCACATCGAGGAGGCTCTCGCCATACTCGACGGGGAGTCCGAGCCGGAGCGGCGAGCGCTCGCGCTGATAAGCCGCGCCCGCCTGCGCACGATGCGAGGTGTGCCCGGCATGCTCGACGACATCGTGGCGGCGGAGAAACTCGTGCCGTCACCCGGCCCCGTGCGCGCGTCGATTCTCGCGCGGCTCGGCGGCGAACTCCTGATGACGGGCGACAAAGAAGCCGCCCAGCGGATGATCGGGGAGGCCGCCGGGCTGGCCAGGGAATATGGCGACCGGTCCGCGGAATCCGACGTCTTCACCGCCATCGCCATCCGGGAAACCCTGCGGGGAAACCACGTGGCCGCTCTACGCGCCAACCGGGAATCGCGCTTGATGGCCGAGCGAGGCCGTTCGGCAGAGCGGATTCTGCGGACGTATATCAACCACGCCGGCGATCTCTCTTTGCAGGCGAGGTATGAGGAGTCGATGGAACACTCCCGTGAGGGGCTCGCCCTCGCCGTCCGGCTCGGCCATCTGCACACCTCCGCTCTGGTCATCGCCGTCAACCTGGCCGAGGCCCATCTCGCGCTGGGGCGGTGGGACGAGGTCCCGGCGATCGCCGAACGGTATTTCCACCCTGGCCACCGCTCCCCTTACCGCGGCGAAATGCTGCTCATCCTCGCCGACATCGCCGTGCGGCGCGGTGAACACGACCGGGCCACTGCGCTTATGGACGAGGTCACCGATCTGCTGGCCACCGTACGGCTGGACCGGTTCGGCCGGATCAGCCTCGCCCGCGTGACGGTCGACCGGCATCTCGCTGCGGGCGATCATTCCGCCGCTCTCACCGCCGCGCATGACGCGCTCAACGCCTTCCGCCCACTGGCCAATCCTCTGCACCTGTGGCCTCTCCTCTATTCGGGAATGCGGGCGTGCGCACACGCCGCGGTGGCGAGTGCCCCCGCCCCGCAGGTCCTCGCCCTGCACGCCGACCTCATGGCGACCGCCGGGAACCTGCCCGCCGCCGGCCCCTTCCAACTGGCCAGGAGCGCCACCGTCACCGCTCTCGCCGGCCCTGCGGACCTCCCGGTCTGGGAGCGGGCCGTCACCGCCTGGGAAGAGGCCCGCGAACCTCACCACTTGGCCGATACCCTCACCCGTTTCGCCACTCATCTCCTCGCAACGGGCGACCGCGTCCGAGCCGCCGCGTGTCTGCGCCGTGCCGCCGACATCGCGGCCACCCTGCGTGCCGGCCCGCTGCACACCACGATCGACGAGTTGAGCACGCACGCCCACGCCCTGACCGGCCGCGAAAGGGAGGTTCTCCGCCTCGTGGCGAACGGCATGAGCAACCGTGCCATCGCCGCGGAACTCTTCATCTCCGCGAAGACGGTGAGCGTGCACGTCTCCAACATCCTTGCCAAACTTCATGCCTCGTCCCGAGGCGAGGCCGCCGCCGTCGCCCGCAGGTCGGGGCTCTTGCACTAGCGAGGATCCGGGTGCGCTCATATGGTCCTTTGGGGGACATACTGCTGGGCGCTCGCTGGGGGAGCCGTGTTGCTGGGGGCATCCGGATGTTCAAGAGACTGCTGACGACGGCGAAGCGGCCTCTCGTGCAGGACACCGCGCTGGCGTTGGTGATGCTCTGGACCGAATTGGGGGGCCTCCAGGCTGTCAACGTGCCGGCGTCCGTCGCGCTGGTCGCGCTGCTCTCGTCGGCGATGCTGCCGCTGCGGCGGCGGCATCCGGTCGTGGTGCTTGTGGTGATCGGCGTGTTCGACACGGCAGGCATGGCCATGGAGCACTCGGACACCGCCGTGGGCCCGTTGTTCGTCGCCCTCTACAGCGTCGGCCGCTATACGTCGACCCTTACCTCGGTCGTGATGACCGTGCTCTCGATCGTGATAGGCCTGAGCACGCATGCGGCCACGTTCGGTGACCCCGGGCAGGCTGCGATGGTGATCACCGCGCTCAATCTGGCACTGGCGGTGGCCACCGGGCACATCATCAGTCTGCGGCGGGAGCTGACGACCCGGCGTGAGCAGCAGATCGCCGACGAAGGCTTTGCCGTACACGCCCATATTCCGCTGCTGGAGAAGACGTGATCGAAGTTCTACTGGTGGACGACCACGTGCTGGTCCGCGCGGGCCTGCGCATGCTGCTCGACACCGAGCCGGGCCTGACCGCCGTCGGGGAGGCGGCAGACGGTGAGGACGCCGTACGGCAGAGCCACGCATTGCGCCCCCACGTCGTGCTGATGGACCTGCACATGCCCGGCGTGGACGGCGTCGAGGCCACCAAACGGATCACCGCCGAACTGCCGGACACGAAAGTGCTGGTGTTGAGCACCTTCGACCTGGAGGAATATGTGGTGTCCGCGCTCCGGGCCGGAGCCTCGGGCTTCCTGCCGAAGGACGCCTCACCCGAGGAACTGGTCGAAGGCATCAAGATCGTCCACCGGGGGGAGGCGGTAGTAGCCCCTCGGCTGCTGGTCGGGCTCATCGGCACGTTTGTGCGGCCCGCACGCCCGGAGCCGCCCATTAAGCTGCCCGGCACGCTGCCGGCGCTCAGCGACCGCGAGCGGACGGTGCTCACCTTGATCGCCCGTGGCCTGTCCAATCAGCAGATCGCCGACGAGGTCGGACTTTCCCTGTCGACGGTGAAGAACCGGGTGAGCGACATCTTCGCCAAACTGGGGGTGCGTGACCGCGCCCAGGCCGTGATCACCGCTTATGAGGTGGGCCTGGTGACACCGGGGGAACACCGGCCCCACACCTCCTGAGGCAAAAGAAGATGTAGCCGGGCTTGGAGGGGTGCTCATCGTTTTCCCGCAGCAGCGGCGTAGCGTCGAATTTTAAGTTCTCCGGCCTGTTCGCCGCTGTTTTCGGCGAGCGCCGCTTTCGGCGAGCACTGTTTTGGGCGAGCACTGTTTTGGGCGAGCACTGTCTTCGGCGAGCACTGGTTCGGCGAGCACTGGTTCGGCGAGTCTTCGGGGAGGAGCGATGACCGCGACCGCGACGATCGAAACCATCTGGTGTCTCCGCCAGGGCACCGGTGCCGACTCGGATGTCAATCAGGCCCTCTGCGACATCATCCCCGCGTTCTTTCTCGAGGAGATCGGCGAGCGGTCCCTGGCGGACTTCGTGAAGGGGTTGCCCGGTGTCGCCAGAGCGATGGACAGCGCCCACGACGATCCCGACGATCTCTATCTCACCGCCGACACCTCCGGGAAGCTCGACCACTCGATCTGGCCCCCCGGGTATACCACCGTGGACATGCGGGCCGACCAGTCCGTCGCACCGGGACTGTGCATCCCCGTCTCCCACACGCAAAACCTCTCGCTGTGGGACCACGACATCGGCTCCGGCGACGACCACCTCGGCTCCATCACCATTTTCGAAGCCGAAAGAGGCGGGGGTGAGCTGGTCAAACTCGCCAAGTCGGATGACGAGAGCTCCTACTACTACATCAAATACCGGGTCGATTGACCGTGCCATGCCCATTGACGAGTGCGAGGTTCGCGGGTGTCGACCGGTTGGAACGCTGCCTGGCGGGCGACGCGGACGCGCGGCTGACGCCGGGCGTCGCCGGTGAATTCGTGGCCCTGGTGCAGCAGGCGCTGATCGACCTCGGTGAGCCGCTGTCGGCCGGCGGCGCAGACGGCCGATACGGGCGGGAGACGACGGCGGCGGTCCTCGGCTACAAAACCCGGCGCGACATCAAAGGGCCGGACGGTTCCGTGGACGGTGTCGTCGGCTCCCGCACTATGGCTGCTCTCGACGAGGAATGCACGGCCAGGGACCAGATTCCCGGACCGTGTCCACCCGCCGCCAACGGCCCGAGCGTCGATTTGCGCGGCACCGACGAACGCCTGGTCAACATGGTGCTCGCGCACACGATGGCGGCGACCGTCGTCGGCGCCGACGGCTCCGGCGGCACACGGCTCATCACCTCGGGCGTGCCGATTCCGGAAACGCTGGCCCGCAACCTGGTCGACGCCGCCACCCATCTGCTTCACGGCCGCGGCGTGCGGTCCACTCCGCGCCTGGCCGCGGCACTCGGCGAACTGGCTGTCATCCACGCCGACGCCGGCCAGACGGAACTCGCCCACGCCTTGGCCGACGGTGCCTTGTGGCCGTCGGCGATTCACCCCGGCACGGCGCTGGCCCACCTGCTGACCAGGGCGTTGACCGAGGTGGCGCCCAGTGCCTCCACGTCGGTGCGCGATTTGAGCAAGACATCGGCGCTGGCGGAGGCGGCCGACCACGCGCTTTCCGGGCGCATCACGTTGACCCCCTCTCCCATGGCACGCATCCCCGATCCGAAGGGCATGTTCGCCGTTCCGGCCACCGTGGCGGGGGTGACGTTCAAGGCCACGGCGTTCGGCGACAAGCGGCTGCCCTCCTATCGCCCGGTCGCCACGCCGCTTGAACACCTGGACATTCGACATGTCGTCGGTCTGGTGCGCTTCGCCGTACACCTCTCGACGAAGTGGGGGGTGACCGAGGTGCACCATGCGGGGATCAGCGGTGACAGGCGGAGGGCCGATTGCCACGGCAACGGCCGCGCCACCGATTTCGTCGGCGCCGTCGGCCGGAATCCGGCTGACGGCCTGCCGTTCCATCTCACGGTGTTCAACGACTGGAAGAACCGCAGCGTCCCCGACTTGCACGATCCCAGCACGGCACGCCGCCCCGACTGGCCACCCGGGTCGGGGAAAATCAGATATCGCCTGGCGGACCTTCCCGGCGTCGATCCGCTGGCCCGCGATTTCTTCGCCGACCTCTACGCCTGGGTGGCCGGCGAATATCAGGACATCACCGATGGCCCCGGCCAGGTGGGTCTGTCCAGCGCCATCGGCGAAAGCAGCCGCATCATGACGCCGGACCACCCCGACTCCCAGCCCGGCAGCCCCAACGGCCGCGAGGCCCACCATTCCCACATGCATTGGCAGGTCGGCCCCACCGGCCCCCAGGCCCTGTGACCGGCATTCGGAGTTTGACCCGATCGGCTGTTCGGCAGACAGGCCGCCTGGCAAATGCGCAGCTGTACGGCAGAGCCGTGTATGCACGGTGGCCTGGCTGTACGGCACAGCCGTGTAATGCACGGTGACGACACCGTGGCCTGGCTGTACGGCAGAGCCGTACAACGGCGGACCCCGCGTGTGTGCTTCACCCTATGCCTGCGAGGTGGGTTTCGGGTCGGCGAAGGCCGGGGGGCGCTTCTCCTTCCGGGCCGCGATGGCCTCGGCCAGGTCGGGGTTGCCGAAGGAGGCGTTCATGCGGCTGATCGCGTCGTCCAACGCCGCCTCGAAGGGCCTTTCCAGGTCGGCGTAGACCTGCTCTTTGATGACGGCGAGCGACGAGGGTGCGCAGTTCGCGACGAGGTCGGCGGTGTAATCGAGGGCGTCGGACAACACCTCGCCAGGTTCGGAGACGCGGTGCACAAGGCCGATGCGCAACGCCTCCTCCGCCTCGATCGTGCGGCCGGAGAGCAACAGCTCCATGGCGCGTGCCCCTCCGATCAGGCGGGGCAGGAGCCACGAGAGGCCATATTCCGCGACGAGCCCGAGCCGGGGAAAGACGGTCGACATGGTCGCGCCTTTGGCGGCGAAGCGAATGTCGCTTCCCATCATGTAGGCGAATCCGATGCCCGCGACCGGTCCGTTCACCGCGGCGACGACCGGTTTGCTCAACCGCAGCGCGTGGTGTGGCATCTCCTCCCTCGGCACCATGAACGACCGCATCTCATCGGGTGTCCCGTTGAACACAGCCATGTCCGCACCCGAGCAGAACCCCCGGCCGGCACCGGTCACCACGATGCCGCGCACCCGGGGATCTGCGTCGGCGGCGCGCAGGGCTTTCGCGTATCCGTGCGCCATGGGTCTGTTGACGGCGTTGAGCACACGTGGGCGGTTGAGCGTGATCACCGCGACCGACCGCTCGACTCTCACCAGAACCGGCTCTTCAGGACTTGCCGGAGTCGCGTCGCCCATGTGGGTCCTTCCAGTGCCGTCGTCGGAGCACATGACGCTCACGACATTACGCGCAACACACGGTCCCAGCTGAGGTAGATCTTGTGCTTAAAATTCGCTCGATCGGCGAGTTCACGGCTGATTTTTCGAGCTATAGACATTCCAGGAATGGGTGCGGGAGAGAGAATTCCGGCGACAACGAGGGGAACCCCCAAACCTGACCCGTCCTTGACCTCCCACCGGACCGACATGGGGAATCCCATGTCCATGAGGATGTTTACGATCACCCTGCTGGCCTGCGCCGCACTGACCGCGGCATCCCCGGTCTCGGCGTC
Organism: Sinosporangium siamense; assembly: GCF_016863435.1. Taxonomy (GTDB): domain Bacteria; phylum Actinomycetota; class Actinomycetes; order Streptosporangiales; family Streptosporangiaceae; genus Sinosporangium; species Sinosporangium siamense. Next base: position 348 of record NZ_BOOW01000032.1, on the reverse strand, counting down.
GGACGAGACCCCGCCGGGCAAGGGGGCGGGGACGGTGCTCCAACTGTCCATCACCGTGCAGACCTTGAACGCCCCCAGCATCCCCGGACCCGCGCCGAGAGGCGTCACGCTCACCTGCGACCCCGACGCGGGCACCCATCCGACCGCCAAATCCGCCTGCGATCTGCTCCGCAGCGTGAACGGCAACGCGGCGGCCCTCAACGTCGATCCCAACGCTATGTGCACCACCGAATACATCCCCAACACCGCGCGTCTGACGGGCCAATGGCGCGGCAGGCCGGTGTCCTACGAGAAGATCTTCGGCAACCGCTGCGAAATGATCAAGACCCTTGGAGCGGTCTTCGCCTT
>NZ_BOOW01000031.1 GCF_016863435.1 Sinosporangium siamense | reverse complement strand
ACCTGGACCTTGGCGCACAGTTGGCGTTTGTCGGCCATGACCGCCGTCGCCAGGTCGACGACTCCCGGCCCGTCCTGCGTGTCGGTCCGTAGCATGGCCTTGTTCACCAACGCGTAGGCCACAAGCTGAGGGTCGTGGGCACGGTGGGCGGCATCCAGGGTCTCCGCCCGCCAACCGGCGGACTGCCGCAGCTCTCCGGCGTCCTGGTACAGCCACCCGACTAACGCGGCATATGCCGTACCGACACGCAGCAGCTCACGCCGCAACACGTCCGGAGCCTGTCCTGAAAGGTCGCGAATCAGCTGGTACTGAGCGATCACTGTGGGGATGAGGTGGTGAGGACCCAAGTACATGTCGGCCTTGTAGTGGCCTTCCAACTGGGTGGCGAAGTAGTCGACGAGTTCAGGGGCGACATGGTCTGTCATCGCGGTTCTTCCATGCGGTGCGATCTCCCAGGGAACGGGCGGCCCGACCTGGTGACGGCCGAACAGGTCGGCCTCGCTCAGATCGAACGCCCTGCACAGTAGCTTGCGGTAGAGCGCGCTCGGCTGGTTGGCGCCCGCCTCCCAAAAACGGATCATCCTGCAGAGGCTCTGCGGCTCCGCCAGCTGCGCCTCGGCCCCCGCCACCTCCCGCAGCAGGGTCGCCAGCCCGCGCAGGCTGAGCAGCCGATCCTCCCTCTCACGGCGCAAGCGTGCAGCCCATGGAGGCGTGTCATCGTTCATGCGAGTCCACCTGACGCCGGGAGGATGAATAGGAGTCGAGCCAACCTCGCTACTCCTCAAGTCTCCACTTCTATCCCCTGCCCCGTCACGGTGAGATTGATCTGCAGCGACCCGTGGGGCGGGATGGACCCGCCAAACCGCGCGAACGGTTGACGGGTCCTTGATCGGACATCGGAGGTCCGACCCAATGCCGAACCTTAGAACCACGGCGCCCCATGCGCATCCCCCTTCCGTCACATTGATCTCACCGCCGGCAACAACCGCACCTCGCTCCTCCACAACATCGCCCACAGGCCGCGCCGCGCGTCACCTCGCCGAAAAGTTCGCTGGCCTGGGCATTGTCGGCAAGGTCCACCAGCGTGGCAGCTTGGCGGTCCTGGTCTTGGAGAACGGCATCAACGTGTGGGTGGACGACATGGGTGTCTACCGCTGGTGGAACGGGCAGATCGACACGACCGGCCGCCACGTCTACGCCGTATGCCCGTGGGCCGTGCCGGATACGGTCGCACGCCAGATCTGGTCCCGTACCGGTCAGCAGAGCCACCGAGCTTCCGCAGCTGCGGGAGCGCTCCCCTGAAACCGGCGCCGCGAAGGCAGGGCCATTCCGTCTTCGCGGCATCACCTGACGCACACGGTCACCCGCAGGGCCGTGCGTCGGCACCACTCCCGCCCGCGTGGGACTGGTGTCCCATGGCACGGTCCTTGGCCGCGCCGCGTTAGACCGCGCCGCTGTGGAGTGTGGAGGCTCCCGGAGGTGCGGCGTCTGGACCGCACGGGCCTGAGTGAGCAGGTCCGTGCGGTCCTCCCCCGCTAGATGTTGAGACCGAGCGGGGACGGCCGGTACGGCGTGAGCCCTGGCGAGGAGCTTCGCCATACCGGCCCCAAGAACCAGGCGCGGGGACGTCCGCACAACGGACTCCGTCCTTTCCCCGCGCCGCAACACCCCTGCACGCCCCGCTGAGAGGCCGGGAACCGTGCGGCGGGTCCGGCGCCGATCACGCCGTACCCGGTGGGAGGGCCGGCGCGGACGGAAGGAGGGCTGTCCGCGCCGGCCCGGCAATCCCCCGGCGGGCTTCTGCCCCGCCGGGGCTCCTACTCCCCTGATGTGCGTGCGAGAGGAATCGACATGCCCGACGAAAGCACCGTGGTCGACCTGCTCGGTACGGCGGTGCACGCCGACATCGCCGTGACCCCCGGCCGGTGGACGGTGGGACCGGCCTTCGAGCGTGCCCGTTCGGAATCGGCCGTGTTCGCCGGCCCCGCTGAGGCCCTGAACTGGATCGGGCGCAACCTCGCCGGCCTGCGGGACGCCGTCCGGTTCAGCGCCGCACACGGAACCGAGGACGGATGGCAGCTGGCTGAGGCGCTGCACTCCTGGTACCTGAACCGGGGTCCGAACAGCGAGAGGGTGGAGGTGTACACGTCCGGGCTGGACAGCGCGCGGGAGTCGGCCCACCCGTTGGCACTGCCCCAGATGCTCACAGGGTTGGCTCTGGCCGAGAGCGGCGTGGCCGATTACGTAGGCGCCAGTCGGCATTTCCACGAGGCGCTCCCCCTCTGGCACCAGGAGAGGCACGAACTGGGAGAGGCCGCCGTCCACTCCGGACTCGGCGTGATCTGCATGCGCACTCAGCGCGCCGAACGGGCTGTCGAGCTGTTCCAGGCGGCCTCGGCCATCCACGAGCGGCTCGGCCGCCCACGCGGGACGGCGCTGATGAGCAGGCGCCTGGGTGAGGCATGGGGCGCTCTGGGTCGGCATGAGCAGGCGTGCGAGCGGCTGGCCGCCGCCCATGAGGCGTTCGCCGGGATGGGTGATGAGCGCAACGCGGCCCAGTGCCTGGTCTCGCTGGGGCGGCTCCACCTGGCGTGCGGCAGTCACGGTGCTGCCGAGACTGCCCTGAACAGAGCGATCATCGCCCATGGTGAACTCGGCTCCACACGTGCCGAAGCCCGTGCGAGGGTTGCCCTGGCCGATGTCCTTTCGGCTTCGGCCAACGATGCCTCCGCCGTACGGGAGCAGCTTTTGGCCGCGCTTGGACTGCTCCCCCACGATGACCAGGAGGCCGCCGACATCCACGCCCGGTTGGACGCGCCGTAGGAACCGAGCGAGCAGCACGCCCGGCGAGCCACCGGCTGGCCGGGCCTCTCGCGTTTCTACCAGCTGTGGCAGCACTCGCGTGACCTGGTCCAGGGCGAGGTGATTTCGCTCCCCAGCGACTACTGGAACAGGTCAAACGCGGTCATTGGGCCTGAGATCCCGGCACTGGCGAGCAACTACTTCGCCCGTTAAGCCGTGGTGAGGAACGAATCACGGCTTGCCGATCGCCCCCAGCCATCCGCGGTGGCCGGCCCCCTGTGGCGATCGTCGTGCCGCATACGCACACAGCCAAAGACGGCTCGGAACACTGCTTGCCACGTGCGAAGCGGCTCCGAGAACAAGACGCCCTCGCGTCTAGCCCTTCGCCACGTCGTCGCGGCTTGTCCTCGTTGCCGAAGGGCCGTTCTGGCCAGACGGGCCATGTTTCGGCGCGTGTTCGTGTTCGCCGCCCGTCCTGGGCGGTGCGGGCTGGGACCGGCCGAAGGCCGCATGCCCAGCCCGCTGACCGACCGGGGCGGAAGTGCGGTCACGAACACGCGCTGCCTATTGCCCAGGGAGCACAAATCTCCCGGCACACGGCAAGGGGCGGGCGCGACGCTCACCATCTGATCCGTAGGGAAGGACGCATACCTCGTCAACGACGTCCCCGCCTAGTCAGGCGTTGGATACGGACTGGCGGAATGCGACCGTATAAGTCGCTGTTGCTGTACGCGCCTGCTGCACAGCAAGCGTCCCATCACAAGCCGTCATCCTTGACCAGCCTCCTGCAAGTGGCAACCCGACCCGGAGCGCAGGGCCTCCAGGCCCAAGCACCGGAAGCTGGGCGGCAGCGATTCGCCCCAACCACGAACGCTGAGTTGCGAAGTGAGCGAATCGTGAGTACACAACCAAGGACGACTTTAATGGAATTTCCGTATGCAGCTGGAGCGGGCCGATATTGGTGACGCGCCCGCAGCTCTGCAGGTGGTATCTCAATTACGGATTAGGGATTTCCCAGCAATAGCTAGGGCAACAATTCCCGGAGAATCCTACCCATCGTCATCCTCGCTAAAATATTCTACACCATTTGATCCAAACTCAGCGAATGCTTCCATATCAAAGTCGACAGGCGCCAGATCTGGTCTTGGCGTGACTGCGCACTGCTCAAGAGGTTCACTTTCGCTAATTATTCTGATTACAAAATTCGTGGCGTCTTTAACAAAAGATCGATCCGCGACAGCCGTGGCCGACTCTTCATGCAGGTTCGCTGCTAGATCAGTCCAGTTCGCGCTCCCAATCCATACAATGTCAGGAACGAAGTGGACACCCGTGAAATCTTCGTCGTCCTCATATGTGCCGCCCAACACAAGCATCTTGGAATGGAGCAACGGAACTATATTGTTGCCACTCTGCTGGTATCCGAAGACTCGCAAAGGACCGAGAGTGCTTCCTGTACGCTCGCCTGGCCCAATTACGCGTGGATGGCCGTCAGGACAAACAGGGGCTAGATCATACAGCTTTGAGAACCATTCCGATTCCACTGGCAGGCCGTTTTGATGGTATATATTAAATGCCGCGTGAGCAATTTCTCCCCTAGCTGGCTTATTGATCAAGGATACAGCTTGGCATGGCTGCCAAGCGTCGAGCGATCCCTACATGACTAAACCATGGGACACACCCAATCGCAGCCGGTTCAAATCGGCCTCGTGGCCGCTCCAGATGTCGATCTAGGAGTTCGCACAGACCGGCGATTACGCCGTGTTTCCCCTTACCGAACCAGTGCCATGCCTGTCTTGATCTTTCCCGGCCAACTACGTCGAGATCCCATTTACTTAGAGCCTCCCGAAAATGCTTCCGCTGCATTTCGATGAGGCTAGTTCGACTTGCACTCACGGGTGGATCTACGGTCACTACACCTTCCTCGTTCACCTGGCGGAGGAAATGCTTGTCATCTAAGCATCCTCTTTAGGAATGCACGCACCACTTGGTCCAGGTCACCGTTTTGAACGGTTTCCTCTACCAGAATCCGCTCAATATGGACGATCCCGCTATTTTTCCAGTGGCGATCCCGTGTTGCATCGGCACCCGCGCGCCCACGATGGTAAGGTCCGTCAACTTCAATCAGACCCACTCGCCCCTCTCTAACTATTAAAAAATCAGGAGTCCAAGCCGAGCCAGTTCCGACTCGCCCTAGCGGCAAAGGGAAGATGGAGATCGTGTTTGCTTGATCGCGCTTAGAGAGTTCGACTTGAGCGCGCTTGAGAGAGTCATAAACTCTAATCTCTTCGAGAGATTCAAAGTTAAATTGATCGCGTCGTAGCCTCGGATCGGGATCCGTTCGTACAGCATGATTCGTAACTCTCTCCCCAGACAGACGTGAGTATAGAGATTGCCGCCACCCTTGACCAACAGAAGGAATCGCTGCACCAATCTTCAGATCGTGCAGGTAGATATTCTGACGTGCAGCAATCAGCTCAACAACGGCCTGAATCCTCTCGATTAAATCATCTGTCAGTCGACTAACTACCCATCCGGGGACATTCAAGACTGCACGGTGGTAAGTGCGACCGAAATTCTCCTCAGAGAAAAGTAAGTCAATCCCTTCGGCGTCTATGAGTACTGCAGCCGCTTCGACGTCGCCTTGCTCGTCAAGGTAGAAAGCTGTCTGGGCCAGGATTAGCTCTGTTGTAGGCAGTTCTTCAGCCTGGGATTGCGAACCACGGGTGGGAGAGGTCACGATCCCACTGTAGAGTGCGCGGCCGACAAGTTGCGAGTGCCCTTAGACATGATGGTCAACGCGTGAGTGGTGCGGGCCGCGACCGGCCGGAGAGCCGCAGCACGGCCCGTGCCCACCCGACGCGCGGCGGGCTGCGAAGCGGCCCGCCTTTAATGACGTAGAGAAAGTCCTCATCCTGCGCTATTCGCCGTCCATGTACGGTATGTCAGGTCATGCACGCAAAGAATCTGAAGGTTCTCGCCGAGTAGTTTGCCCAGCTTGTCGGCGTCGACCGGTTCGGCGTGTCGAGCTACTGTCAGTTTTTCTGCCAGTTGGTGATCTTTGCTCCTCGTATCGTCTGGGTGGGCGACGGAAGGGGTAGCCAAGGTGGCCTCCGAGCAGATGACCACGGGCCAGAGGATCGCGCGGGCCCGCCGGCGGAAGGGTTGGGATCAGGTGACGCTGGCCGAGATGATCGGCCGGTCCGTGTCGTGGATGTCGAAAGTGGAGAACGGGCGTCTTCCTCTGGACCGGATGAGTGTGCTGGGGCAGGTCGCCGAAGCGCTCGGGGTGGAGATCGCCGAGTTGACCGGTCAACCGTACCGGCATGAGACCGATGACCTGGACTCTGGACATGCGGCGATCCCCGGTCTTCGCCTGGCGCTTCAGCAGGCGACCATGCCGGGCGGGGCGATACTGCTCGGCAACCGGGTGCCCCGGCACCTGGACGAGCTTGAGGCGAATGTGAGGCTGGCCGAACGGCTGCGGCAGGACGCCAAGTTCACGGCTCTTGGTGAGGTGCTCCCCCAGATCATCACCGATCTGCTTCTGATCACCTCGGACTCGTCGGCCGACCGGGACCGGGCTGAGGCGCTGATGCTGCGTGCGTGCCACATGGCGCGGGTCACCTCCAACCTGCTGGGTCATCACGACCTGGGGTGGACGGCTGTGCAGCGGGAACTTGTCGCGGCTCAGCAGGTCGGGGCGCCCGATCTGGTGGGGCGGCCTCGTGGGATCTGTGCGGGGTGTGGCTTCATGAGGCGTCGCTGGACGCGGCCAAGGGTGCGGCGCTTGCGGCGCTGGATCGGATTGAGCCGTTCGTGGGATCGGGGGATGCGACTGTTCAGGCGCTGTGGGGTGCTCTGCACCTGCGGGCGGCTGTCGCCTACTCGCGGTTGTGGTCGCAGGCCGATGCCGAGACCCACCTTGCCGAAGCGCGCCGGGTGGCCGAAGGGCTTCCCACCGACGGCAACGTGTTCCAGACGCAGTTCAACCGAGTGAACGTGAACATCCACGCGGTGGAGGTCAGCATGGAGCTGGGGCGTCCGCGGGATGTGGTGAGTCGGGCCGAGCAGGTGGAGATCGCGCTGATCGGTTCGCATGAGAGGCAGGCGCACTACTGGACGTGCACCGCCGCCGGCTTCCACATGAACGGCAAGGAGAACGAGGCGGTTGAGGCGCTAGTGCGGGCCGATCGGATCGCGCCCCAGCATGTGAGGAACCGTCCCCTGGTGCGCAACATGGTGCGTGACCTGCGCAGTAGCGGCAAGCACACCCGGCAGCGTGAGGTCTCGCATCTGGCCCACGTCATGCGGCTTGCCTGACTGCTGATCTCGGTTGGGCGCGTGGGCTCGCCAGTACGCGAACCGGTAGGGCCTCACTGCCCTGCCCTCATCAAGGGAGCTGCCCGGTGGGGCTGAGCGAGACTGAACGTCAAGCGCTCTTGCGGGACCTGTTACAGATCACGTCCGCCTTGGATGAGCTTCAAGAGCGGGCGGTACGGCTCAACGCTCGGATTGATCGGGCAGGACAAGAGCCTCAAGCTCGTCCATCCGTGACGACAGTCGACGGATGTTCTCGCTGATCGCGTCAAGCTGCTGAGAGAGTACTTGGAACTCCGGGCTGGGCTCGTCGGCACCGGTAGGGCGTTCGGGGGCGCTCTCCGGTTGGCCGATAACAAAGCTGCCTGTGCCGTGGCGGGTCTCGATCAGCCCTTCTTCGCGGAGTACTCCGAGAGCGTTGCCTATGGTCATCATGGCCACGCCGTGCCGCTCCGAGAGTTCGCGGGCCGACGGCAGTTGCTCGCCCTGGGCGTACTGGCCGGCGGCTATGGCCTGACGGATCTCGTCGGCAATGCGCAGGTAGGGACGTCGCCGGTCCTTGGGCGTACTCATACCCCCAGGGTAGACCTCTTAGCTATCTAGGTCTCTAGGCAACCCGCAACAAATCTCAAGCCTTAGCAGACAGATCGTTTGAGAAACCTAGATAAGTAGATATGCTGATATCTAGGTAGAGCAGATCAAGGAGCTGTCCAATGCGTAGCCTTCCGATGCCCATCGACGTCGCCAACCTCGACATCACCTGTGTGAGCGACCCCGTCCCAAGTTGAAGAACCGCCAGACCGGCGAGGTCAAGACCGATGCCGACGGCAACGTGGTCTACGAGGTCGGGCTTGCCGTGGCCGACCACGACGGCCGGATGGAGCTGATCAAGGTCTCCGTCGCCGGGGAACCGCCCGTCCGGCGTGGCATGCCGGTGACGCCGGTGGGTCTCCAGGCGGGAGTCTGGGAACAGGTCATCGGCGGTCAGCAGCGGTGGGACGTCTGGTACCGCGCGGCCACCATCACCCCTTACACCGCGCCCGGCTACGGCGCTGGTGCTGAGGGGACCGTGTGATGGAGTGGCTGACCGACATCCCACGCCCGGTCCTTATCGGCGCTGCCGTACTCGTGGCGCTGTGGGTCTGGCGCACACTCCACCCCGCTTCCTGGTGGTATGCGGTCGTCTTCCCTCGGCGGGTTCTGCGGCTGCGCTGGTCCTGGCGGCATGTGGCCTCCGGGTGCGGGCTCACCAAGAAGCGGCACGTGTGGTGGTTCACCGTGGTGCCCAACCTGATCGCCTCGACCGGCGTCGTGCGGGTCAAGAGGAAGTTCCAGCGGGTCGAGGTCGACCGCAAGCCCTGGATGGGACTCCCCCGGCCCACCCCCTCGGGATGGCGGGTCACCTTCCGTCTGCTGGACGGGCAGATCCCGGCCGACTACGCGGCGGTGTGCGAACGGCTGGCGCATGCCTGGGGTGTGTACGCGGTTCGCGTGGTCGGCGAACGGCCTGGATGGGTGACGCTGGCCGCGAGCCTGCACGATCCGCTGGCCTTCCTTCCCGCTCCCGAACCTGGTGAGGAGGGGGAGGGCGACCTGCTCAAGGTCGTGGTAGGGCGACTGGAGACCGGGGAGATCTGGGCGATCGACTTCCGGAGCATCCCCCACTGGATCAACGCCGGGGCCACCCAGTCCGGCAAGTCCAACCTTGTCAACGCCCTGATTTGCGGGCTCGCTCCGCAGATGGTGGCGCTGATCGGGTTCGACCTGAAAGGCGGGGTCGAACTCTCCCCTTACCGGCCGCGGCTGCCGGCCTTGGCCACAGCGAGGGGCGAATGCGTGGCGCTGCTGTCGGACCTGCTGCGGGTGATGGCCTGCCGTGAACACGGCGCCCGCAACGTCTGGCAGCTCCCCGCCCACCTTCGGCCGATCCCGGCCGTGGTCATCGTGGATGAGCTGGCCGAACTCTTCCTCATGGCGGACAAGTCCGAGAAAGAGGAGGTGGCGCAGACCTCTACGGCACTGCTGCGCCTGGCCCAACTGGGCCGCGCCTTCGGCATCTACCTGTTCTTATCGGGGCAGCGCATCGGCTCCGACCTGGGCGCGGGGGTGACTGCGCTGCGGGCTCAGATGTCGGGGCGCATCTGCCACCGGGTCAACGACCCGGAGACGGCGACCATGACACTCGGCGACCTGGACCCTGGGGCGCTGACCGCCGCCAGGTCCATCGCGGCCGACTCTCCTGGCGTGGCGATCGTGACCGGTGCCGACGGCCGGTGGTACCGGGCTCGGTCCCACTACGTCACTGAGCGGTCGGCCGAATATGCGGCCGAGACCTACGCCCACATCACTCCGTCCTGGCAGCAGCTCCTCGCCTCGGGGCTCGGTCACGACCTGGCCGACCTGCCCAGTGCGAACCGCGCCGAACTGACCACCTCCTAAGGCTTCAGGGAGTCCGCGTGAAGGTTCTTCGTCGCGCTGAGGGATGGCTGCTCGACTCCGGACCGGTGGTCTTGGTCGCGCTGATCGCGGGGGCGGGCTCGTTCACCCACATCCGCGACACCGCCGCCGAGTACGGCCAGACCGCGCCGATGGCATGGGCGATCGCGGTCTGCGTGGACCTGACGTGCGTCATGGCCGCACGAGAACGGCAACGCGACAAGCGGTCCGGTCGTGGCCGGCGCGGCGTGGTGTCCTGGCCGACGCTCGTCCTGTGCGGTGGAATCCTGCTCTCTTTGGCGGCCAACCTCGCTCAAGCCGATCCCTCGCCGTGGGGGTGGATCATGGCTGCTACTCCCGCCGTCGCCTTCCTCGTCGCCGTCTCGTTGCTGGAACGTCGGGCTGCCGCCCCGACCTCGGCCCCCCTGTCAGCCCCGTCTCCTCCGGCCGACACTGCTGGCGTGGCATCCCCAGACATGCCAGGCCTGTTCACGACCACCAATACCCCACTGCCCTCATCGGCTCCCGCCCTTCCTGGTGACGGGAACACACCGCATCAGCTGTCAGACACCGGACCTGTCCCAGCTCCCCCGCCGTCCGCCGAAGCTCCGGCAGCTCTTCAGGCTCATGCTCGCAAGGTCGCGGCCGAACACCTGGCCCAGTACGGCAAGCCGATCACCCGTGACCTCCTGCGGGCACGGCTCGGCATCTCTTCCCATCTCGCCTCGGTCCTGCTCCGCGATGTGCAGGCCGATCCCTCCACCACATGAAAGGAACGCCGATGATTCCCCACGTCGACCGACGTCCCGTGATTGAAGGACTTCGAGCGCTGGCCGACCTCCTCGACAGCAATCCCCGCATCCCCGCACCACGGGGCGTCTTCGCCGTGCGCTGCGTCTACAGGTCGACCGATGAAGAGGCCGCGGCCGAGATCGACCGCATCGCCGGTGAGCTGGGCACGGAGACGGCACTTGAGAACAGCAGCTACCACACTCAGATCCACCTCGGGCCGGTCCGCTTCAAGGCAAGCGCGATGCTCCTCACCCCCAGCACCTTGCAGCCGACCAGGTACCGGTGCGACGACTGCGCAGGGACCGGGCTCGACGGCCTTGCGCAGACCTGCGACACCTGCGACGGCACCGGCTTCTGCTGACCGTCCGGCGCCCCCGGCGTGGCCGCACATCCGCCAAGACGTATGCCACGTCGGGGGCCAACCCCAACAGACCTCATCAGACTGAAGGGACCACCCCCATAGTGCCCCCTGCCTCGGCCAACTCGCATGCCATCGCCGGAATCGTGAAACGACTCAACTCCCCCGACTTCGACCGGTGGGCCGCACAGATCAGGCGCACCGGCGGCTGCCGGCAACCCATCCACCTACGCGGCCGTGTCCGCCACCTCGACCAGGCCACCGGCCAGACCCTGCACACCTACACCACGGCCAATGAACCTGACGGGCTTCTCCGAGTGCCCTGCAAGACCCGGCGCGCCTCCCGCTGCCCCGCGTGCGCAGAGATCTACAGGGCCGACACTTACCACCTGGTCCGCGCGGGTCTGGTCGGCGGCAAGGGTGTCCCCTGGTCCGTCTCCGCCCACCCTGCCACGTTCGTCACGCTGACCGCCCCGTCCTTCGGGCTTGTCCACACACGGCACGTGAAGAACGGCAAGGTGCAACCGTGCCACGCCCGACGGGACGCGGAGACCTGCCCGCACGAACGCGTGATGTCTTGCACAGTGCGCCACAGCGACGAAGACAAGCGCCTCGGTGAGCCCCTGTGCCCCGACTGCTACGACTACACCGGCTCGGTCCTGTTCAACGCGGTGGCGCCCGAGCTGTGGCGGCGCTTCACCCTCGCCCTGCGCCGATACCTGGCCAAGGCCGCCGGACTCACCGTGAAAGCGCTCGGCGACCACCTGGTGGTCTCCTTCGCGAAGGTCGCCGAGTATCAGCGTCGGGGCGTCGTGCACTTCCACGCGGTTGTCAGGCTCGACGGTCCCGACGGCCCAGCGGGCACGCCCCCGTCCTGGGCGACGGCCGACCTACTGGCCGACGCCGTACGGCATGCTGCGCACGCGGTTACCGTTTCCGTCCCCGCTGCCGGTGACAGGTCCGCGGTGGTCTTCCGTTGGGGCGCCCAACTCGACGTCCGCCCGATCACCTTGCACGGGGAACTGACCGATCAGGCCGTGGCCGGCTACATCGCCAAGTACGCCACCAAGGCCGCCGAGTGCACCGGCACACTCGACCGCCGGATCAAACCGACCGACGACCTGTCCGCACTCGACCTGCGCGACCACCCCCGGCGGCTGATCGCCGAATGCCTGCGCCTGGGCGCGACGGAAGAACTGGGAGAACTCCGGCTCACCCAGTGGGCCCACATGCTCGGCTTCCGGGGGCACTTCTCCACCAAGTCCCGCCGCTACTCGACCACCCTCGGCGAACTGCGCGCAGTGCGAGCCGACCACATGCGTGGACCCGACATCACCACCGGCCGCCTCCCGCTCTTCGAGGAGGACACCGTCTTGGTGGTCGCCCACTGGGAGTACGCCGGACAGGGCCTTTCGCTCGGTGAGCAGGTCATCGCGGCATCGCTCGCCCCTCCCCCTCGAACCGCCACCACTGCGGCACATGGAGCCGCCCGTGAATGAGGAACTCCTGACCGTGCCCGACGCCATGGCAGTTCTCAAAGTCAGCCGATGGACGCTCTACTGCCTGATCCGCTCAGGTGAGTTGCCCTCGGTCCTGGTGAGCAAGCGCTGCCGCCGCATCCCCCGCAATGCCCTGAACGGCTACATCGCCCGACTCTGCGAGGACGCTGCCTGATGCCCCCGAAAGCTGCACTCACCACCCCCGACGAAGATCCGGGCAATCGGAGCGGCGCCCCTAAATCCCGCCGTACACGAGCCAACAGTGAGGGCTCCATCTTCCCCTACCGAAACGGTTACGCGGCCTACGTGTGGGTCACCACTCCCGACGGGGCGAAGAAACGCAAATGGGCGTACGGCAAGACCCGCGATGAGACTCACAAGCGGTGGCTGAAACTCCACGAGGCAGCACGTAAAGGGCCGGTGGTGACCAAGTCACAGTCCCTGAGCGCCTACCTGAACCGGTGGCTGAACGAGGTCGTCCGCCCCAACCTCGCCCCGGCCACAGCCAGCAACTACGACATGTTCGTCAGGCTCTACATCGCTCCAAAGCTCGGCTCGAAGCGCCTCGACAAGCTCACCCTGCGAGACGTTCAGACCTGGCACAACCAACTCAAGCTCACCTGCCACTGCTGCGCACAGGGCAAAGACGCCAAACGCCCCAAGAGCCACCGAAACCCGAAGGTCAGGCAGCGATGCTGTGCCGTGGGCAACTGCTGCTCTCAGCTTGCCTCTGAGCGCACCGTGCGCGACGCCTGGACCGTGCTCCGGGCCGCTCTGAACAATGCCGTCAGGGAAGAACTCCTCCCCCGCAACGTCGCGGCACTCAGGCGCGTGAACAAACCACGGCGAAAAAGGGTCAAACCGTGGTCCGTCGATGAAGCCCGACAGCTCCTTGAGTCGGCCCGCACCAACGGCGACCCGCTGTATCCGGCCTACGTCCTGATCCTCTGCCTCGGCCTGCGACACGGCGAACTACTCCGCCTCCGCTGGAAGGACGTCGACCTCGACGCCGAAGAACTCACCATCGGCTGGCAGCTTCAACGCATCGGCGGCAAGCTGCTCCACCGCCAGACAAAGACCGAATCCTCAGACGCACCTCTGCCCTTGATCGACATGTGCATCACCGCCCTCCGGGAACGCAAAGCCGCTCAAGACACGGCACGAATCGCAGCAAAGTCGCCCTGGCCCAAGAACGGACTCGTTTTCACCACCCGCACCGGCCACCCCATCGAGCCACGGAACTTCAACCGCAGCTTCGCCAAAGCGATCAAGAGAGCCGAAGTCCGCCAGATCCCCGTGCACGCCACCAGAAAGACCTGCGCCTCGCTGCTCGTAGCGCTCGACGTCCACCCGAGGATCGCAATGCAGATCCTCCGCCACAGCCAGATCGCAGTGACCATGAACATCTACAGCGAGGTCTCCTCCGAGGACACCCGGAAGGCGCTCAAGAAGCTGGGTGAGAAGTTGCTGTAGCTGTACTTTGCTGCTGTACGACGTCAAAAAGGCCGCTTCCCGATCATGGGAAACGGCCTTCGACCTTCGGTGGAGCTATGGGGATTTGAACCCCAGACCCCCTCGATGCGAACGAGGTGCGCTACCGGACTGCGCTATAGCCCCGAAGACTTCGACTAGGTTAGCAAACTTCCCGACCTCCCCGCGCCACGCGGGTAGATCAATCCCCCACCGCCCGCCGAGGCGGCTCGGCGTACTGGTCGAAGAACGGGTCGTGCTGGTGAGCCGAGAGTTCGATCACCTCGGCGTCGGGGACCTGTTGGGCGGCCTGCTGGGCGGCGAGGTGTGCGGCGTGACGGCGGGCGCGTTCGCGGCGGTGGTGGCGGGCGCGGGCTTCGGCGGCTTGGCGGCGGCGTTCGGCGTCGACGCGTACGGCGGCGCGCAGGACGGTCAGGTGCCCGGTAATGAGGACGAGTGAGGGGGCGATGCCCCACCACGGGATCACTCGGACAGCAGCCGTGATCACGGAGGCGAGGACGAGGAGGGTGCACACGAAGGTGCGGCGGCGCCGACGGGCGAGGATGACGGCGCGGCGGCGGGCCCTGGCGCGCCTCGAGTTGGGGCGGGTGACGGGCGGCGTCTCGACGGGCACTGGGTCGGGCACGTCCTCCGTACCGGATGTCACGGAGGGTGATGAGTCCGTCTCCTCCGCAGGAGCGGGTTGCTCGTCGGCCTCGGGGACCGTGGTGCTGTCGGCGACCGGCTCATGCTCTGTCAGGTCCGTGCGGTCCCTGCCGATCCACATGGGGACGAGGACGCACAGCCACATGACAACGATGGCGATGTAGAGGAGAGCACCGCTCACGAGGACCTCCGGGCAGCACAAAAACGCCTAGGGTCGCTCGGCGTTCTGAATGTGCTCACGTCACGCACCGTAAGACCGCGTGTCACTAATTGACGAGCATTAAGTGCGGTGTGTCGCGAGATCGTCAAACCTCTTCGTGGGGAGAGCCACCGTGAGCTGCCGCTTCACGGGCCCTCCGCCACTGAACCAGAAGTCCGCGAGGCACGTCTTCGACGGTCAGCGCATAGCAGATATGGTCACGCCAAGCGCCGTCAATGTGTAGCTGACGGCGTCTAATGCCTTCTTCCCTGAACCCAAGCTTTTCAACCACTCTGCGGCTCGCATGATTTTCGGGCCGGATGCTGGCTTCGACCCGGTGCAGCCCTGCGGTAAAGAAGCAGTGATCGATGGCCATGGCGAGTGCGGTGGGAATGATGCCCCGCCCGGCGACACGTCCATCGATCCAATAGCCCACTTGGGCAGACCGGGCAGAGCCCCAGACGATCGCCCCAATGGTGAGTTGACCCACAAAAGTCCCACCAAAGGTCACAACCCACGGCATCGCCAACCCTTGCCGCGCCTCTTTCCGCAGGGTGCCCACCATCGAGGTGTAGGGCCCAAGCCCGGTACGAAACAGGGGTGTCTCGGGATTACTGGGCTCCCAAGGACGTAGCCAATCGGCATTGCGCAGCCGGGTCTCCCGCCAGACCCGCACATCACGCAGGCGCAGCGGGCGCAGGCCCACCGGCCCCTCGCTCAGCGTCGCGGGCCAGCCACGAAATCGCTCCACATCTCTCATCATCCCCCGAAGGCACACGAACTCGCCATGGGGTCAACGAGGATGGTCTCCCCCGCCAATCTGGTCCACCGCATGGCGCAGTACCGGAGCGAGAACGGCCATGCCATCGCGAACCCCTCCAGACGAGCCGGGAAGGTTGACGATCAGGGTACGGCCGGCCTGCCCGGCCAATCCTCGCGAAAGAATCGAGGTGGGAACCTTCTCCCGGTTGATCCCCCGGATAGCCTCCGCAATGCCGGGAATTTCGCGATCAATCACCCGCCGGGTTATTTCGGGGGTGAGGTCGAGCGGGGTCAACCCCGTGCCGCCCGTTGTGACGATCACGTCGTAACCCCCGGAAACCCCCGAACGCAGCGCGACCTCCACGGGATCGCCGTCGGGCACCACCACCGGGCCGTCCACCACCTCACAGCCCGCGTCCACGAGCAATGAGACCAACAGTGGTCCGGAAATATCGGCGTAAACCCCGGCTGAGGCTCGGTTCGACACCGTGATCACAAGCGCCTTCATCGGCCGACCTCAGGACGCCAAACGCCGGTCTTGCCGCCCGTCTTCTCCTCCACCCGGACATCGGTGATCACCGCCGCCGGATCGACCGCCTTGACCATGTCGATCAACGCCAGCGCCGCGACGGTGACGGCGGTGAGCGCCTCCATCTCCACCCCGGTGCGGTCGGCCGTTTTGACCGAGGCGACGATCTCCACCCCGGCGTCGACGACGGTCAGCTCCACCTTGACGCCGTGGATCGCGATCGGATGGCACAGCGGCACCAGGTCCGGGGTGCGTTTCGCCCCCATGATCCCGGCGATGCGGGCCACGCCCAGAGCGTCCCCCTTGGGGATGTCGCCGGAGCGCAACAACGCCACCGCTTGCGGAGCAAGCAGGACACGCCCGGAGGCTCGTGCCGTACGAGCACTGACCTCCTTGGCCGAGACATCCACCATGCGAGCCGCACCGGTCTCATCGAGATGGGTGAAACCATCACTCACAGGGGAATCACCTCGACCTCGGATCCTTCCGGTAGTTCGGTCACCTGCTCGGGCACGACCACAAGCGCGTCTGCCATCGCGAGCGCCGCGAGTTGGTGAGAGCCCTGTTTGACCACAGGGGCGACGGTTTTGGCGCCGTCGGGACCGATGCCGAGCCGTCCACGCAGATAAGAGCGTTTGCCGGCGGGAGAGCGCAATGCCGCAGTCGTCACGGCAGTGATGGTTTCCGGCGGTCCGGCGGGCAATCCGCGCATCTTTCGCAGCGCCGGCTCCACGAAGAGCATGAACGACACAAACGAGGACACCGGATTGCCGGGAAGCGTGAAGATCGGGATCTGATCCTCACCGACCACCCCAAACCCCTGGGGCATGCCCGGCTGCATCGCGACCCGCTCGAAGCGCACGGTGCCGAGCGGCCCAAGCGCCTCCTTGACCGGTTCGTAGGCGCCCATTGACACACCGCCGCTGGTGATCACCACATCGGCCCGCAGCAGTTGAGCGTCGAGCTGATCGAGCAGCACCGCCGCATCGTCGGGCACGATGCCCACGCGGAAACCCTCTCCGCCGGCCTCACGAACCGCCGCAGACAGGGTGAAACTATTGGACTCCCAGATCTGACCGTCACCCAGCGGCGTGCCGGGCTCGGCGAGCTCCGCCCCCGTGGACAAGATCACAACTCGGGGCCTCGGCCGTACCAGAACCCGGCGCCGGCCCACCCCCGCGGCAATGCCGAGTTGGGTGGGCCCGATGATCGTGCCGGGTGTGAGCACCACGTCGCCCGCGCTCACGTCCTCGCCTACGCGCCGGATCGCGTTGCCCGCGGTGACCGATCGATTGACGACCACGGCGACGCTGCCGCCGTCGGTCCACTCCACCGGCACGACCGCGTCGGCCCCCGCGGGCATGGGCGCCCCGGTCATGATGCGAACGGCGTGGCCCGGCCCGACGGCGTGGATCTGCCCGTCCCCCGCGGCCACGTCGTCGACCACCGGCAGTGTCACCGGGTTGGTCTCCGAGGCGTCCACAAGATCGGCGGCGCGTACGGCATAGCCATCCATGGCCGAATTGTCGAACGGTGGAATCGGCACAGGCGAGGTGATCTCCTCGGCCAGCGTCGTGCCGAGCGCCCGCTCGAGCTCAAGCTCCAGCGGCGCCAGCGTGCGGACGGTGGCGAGGATCTCACCGAGGTGGTCGTCGACGGATTTCATCGTGTTGAAAGGTAGTCCTTCAGCCAGGGTACAAACTCGCCGGCCAGGTCCTCACGCTCGGCGGCGAACTGCACCACCGTGCGGAGATAGTCGAGCTTGTTACCGGTGTCGTAGCGGCGTCCGCGGAACAACACACCGTGCACGGGGCCGCCGTCGGCGGAGCCGCGTCCGGCGAGTTCGCGGAGGGCGTCGGTGAGCTGGATCTCGCCCCCGCGGCCGGGCGGGGTGTTCTCCAGCACCTCGAACACGGCGGGGTCTATGACATAACGCCCGATGACCGCCCAGTTCGAGGGGGCGTCCTCCAGACGCGGCTTCTCGACAAGATCGGTGACCCGCACGACGTCGTCGGCGTCGGTGGGCAGGATCGCGGCGCAGCCGTACAGCGACACCTGCTCCTTCGGCATCTCCATCAGCGCGATGACACTGCCGCCATACGTTTTGCGCACCTCGATCATGCGCTGGAGCAGCGGGTCTCGGTGGTCGATCATGTCGTCGCCGAGCAGGCAGGCGAAAGGATGATTTCCGACATGCTGCTTGGCGCACAGGACCGCGTGGCCGAGACCGCGCGGCTCGCCCTGACGCACATAGTGGAGCGTGGCCAGGTCAGCGGGCTCTCTGACCTGGGAAAGCCGTTCGTCGTCCCCCTTGGCCGTAAGAAGATCCTCAAGCTCGATCGCCCGGTCGAAGTGGTCTTCGATCGAGCGCTTATTCTTGCCCGTCACCATGAGGACATCGAGGAGTCCAGCGGAAACCGCCTCTTCAACGACATACTGGATGGCGGGCTTGTCAACGATCGGCAGCATCTCCTTGGGGGTCGCCTTGGTCGCAGGCAGGAACCGGGTGCCCAGCCCTGCGGCAGGGATGACAGCTTTCGTCACCGAGTCGAAGTCAGCCATGTAGGAACCCTAGTGGAGGACCCTTTGGACAAGCGGAACCGCCGTCGCTCCATCCTGGCCGCGCGGGCCGACATGTCCGAGGATCTACGGCGGATTAGTGCTACTTCGACCAGAGAACTCCTGCTTGACCAGCCGTGGGTGCAAATGGCCGGGCTTGTCGCCTGTTATTGGTCAATCAGCACAGAGCCGGACACCCATGGTTTGGTCTTCGCCTTGTGGAAACATGGGGCCACGGTGATGCTTCCCGTGCTTTGCGAGGACAACGACCTTGACTGGGCGGTCTACGACGGTCCGGACACCCTCACCCCCGGCCCCTTCGGCCTCATGGAGCCTGTGGACGTCAGGCGCGGCGTCGACGCCATACGCACCGCCGCACTCGTGATCGTGCCCGCACTAGCGGTGGGCCGCACAAACGGCGTACGGCTGGGCCGAGGCGGCGGATCCTACGATCGCGCCCTGGCCAGGGTGGGGCCGAATGTGCCGACCGTCGCCCTGCTTTATGAGGATGAACTGGTCGACACGATCCCCACAGAGGCACACGATCAGGCCGTGCGATACGTAGCACGCCCATCGGGCGTGCACGCGGTCGGAGCCACGGCGGCACAAGCCTGACAAACGCCCTGTACGGCTTGCGCTGCGGAGTGTGACGAATGTCATACATGTGGACATTTACCTGTTTTTCATGATGCAGGGCCGAATGCCGTAACCAGGGCAGCGCCCAACGCGCCCCCACGCCGCAGCGGCGGCCGATCCACCCGTGCCCCTATTGCGTCGCGCGGGCGGTTCAAACCCGCATGACCTGCATCTATCGCCACTCCGGATACTCCTTCCGGCGCTCCACTCGCACAGCCATCGCCGGGCACTGTGCCCATTTCCCACGCTCAGGTGACACGTCTTCCCGGATTACGGGAATCAGACCTTTGCCGACTTGATCGACATCTCTTCTCACGTTGAGTAGCAGATCAACCACCCAAAGAGCGGACGTGGTCGCCCAAGGTAGACCATTCGGATACCCGGAGTAGCCGGTTATATAGGACACTATTGCCTGTCGGATATAGAGAGGGGGTCAGGTGGAGCTGGATGTCTGGCTGCTTCTGGGTGCTGGTGTCGTTATTGCGGCGATCGCGGCGGTACGAATGGCACATCGCAGCGGATTTCCCTCACTCCTGATCTTTCTCGGCCTAGGACTGCTGCTCGGTGAGGGCGGCTTCGGGATCCAGTTCGAAAACGCCGAACTGGCCCAGCAAATCGGCCTGTCCGCGCTCGCGCTGATCCTGGCCGAAGGTGGTCTCACCACGAAGTGGAGCCACGTACGCCGCGCCGTACCCAGCGCACTTGTGCTGGCCACGGTGGGGGTGGCGGTCAGCATTTTGGCGGTAGGCGTAGCGGTGCACCTTGTGCTCGGGTTCAGCTGGCACACGGCGATGCTGCTGGGCGCGATCCTGGCCTCGACCGACGCCGCGGCGGTCTTCTCCGTATTGCGCCGCCTGCCGCTGCCCCCCAAGCTCGCGGGCATATTGGAAGCCGAGTCCGGTTTCAACGACGCCCCGACCGTGATCGCGGTGGTCCTGCTCAGCACCTCGGGCACCCAATTGCCCCATCTGGGCAACGCCCTCGTGGAGATCGGCTACGAACTCGTCATTGGCGCGATCGTCGGCCTCGTCGTCGGTCCCCTCGGCTCATACGCGCTGCGCAGAGTCGCGCTCCCTGCCTCCGGCCTCTATCCGCTCGCCGTCCTCGCCCTGACCTTCGTCGCCTACAGCGGCGCCGCTCTATTGCACGGCAGCGGATTCCTGGCGGTCTACGTCTGTGCCCTGATCCTGGGCAACGCGACACTTCCGCACCGCTCGACCACCCGCGGCTTCGCCGAGGGCGCGGCGTGGCTCGCCCAGATCGGGCTGTTTGTCATGCTCGGGCTCCTGGCCAGCCCGTCCGAGCTGCCCTCCGCCATCCTGCCCGGCCTGATCGCCGGCGCGGTGCTTGTATTCATCGCCCGGCCACTGTCGATCGTGGTTTCGGCGGCGGTTGCACGGTTCACCAGAATTGACCACCTCCACTGGCGTGAGCAGGCGTTTCTCGCGTGGGCCGGTCTGCGGGGCGCCGTCCCGATCATCCTGGCCACCATTCCGTGGGCGGCGGATGTGCCGGGTGCGAAGCTTCTGTTCAACGAGGTCTTCGTCATCGTGGTGGTCTTCACCCTGGTTCAGGGGCCCACCTTGCCCTTTGTCGCACGCATGCTGAAGGTGTCGGTCGCAGGTCAGACGCAGGACCTCGATGTGGAATCCGCCCCTCTGGATGAACTCAACGCGGAACTCCTGCAAATGCGCGTCCCCCAGGGCTCCCGTCTCCACGGCGTCGAGATCTTCGAGCTCCGGTTGCCCGCCGACGCCCAGGTCACACTGATCGTGCGGGAGGGACGCACCTTCGTGCCCTCCAACAGCACCCGCATCAGAGCCGACGATCAGCTCCTCGTCGTCACCACCGCATCCATCAGGAAAACCGTGGAAAACCGGCTGCGTGCCGTCAGCAGACAGGGCAAACTCGCGGGCTGGTTCGGCGAAGGAGGGGCGGAATGAGGGTATCCGGAGTCGCGTTTATGCTTATCGGCTGCTTACCATTAGCAGTCGTACCGGTAGAGTGCCAACCGGTTCGGATCGAAGAGGAGTAGCGCGTGCCCACCTACCAGTACGCTTGCACCGCTTGCGGCGAGCAGCTCGAGGTCGTGCAGAGGTTCTCCGACGAGGCCCTCACCGAGTGCCCTGCCTGCAAGGGAGCCCTGCGCAAGGTGTTCTCCGCCGTCGGCATCGTCTTTAAGGGCTCGGGTTTTTACCGCACCGACAGCCGTTCGTCCAGCTCGTCGAGCACGGCGTCCTCGCCGTCCAAGAGCGACAAGAGCGACTCCGGCAAGAGCGACACGGCCACCAAGTCCGACAGCTCCAAAAGCGAGTCCTCCTCGTCGACGAGCTCGGCTCCGGCTTCAGCGGCAGCGTCGTCCTGACTCATCGAGGCCGGTCGCACTCCGCCCCCAGCAGATGCGACGACAGGCGCGTGAGAAGCACGTCAAGCTCCGGGTGGCGGTCGGGATGCCAATCCGCGACCATGCGGCGCAGCCCCTCACGGCACTGCGCGACCAGCCTGCCCGCCACCTGACGCCCCTGCTCGGTCAACCGCAGCTCCCCGTCCGGCGACCTGCCGACGAGCCCGTCGGCGATGAGGCGATCCACATAGGGTTGTTTCCGCTCGGGGGGAACGTTCGCCTGCCGGGCCAGCTGCTCGGTCGAGGCCGTCCCCACCACGGCCAGCCGTGCCAGCAACCAGACGCATCCCGGCGGCATGCCGTCAAGCCCCACCAAGGCGCCCAGCCTGCGGTAGTAGTCGCGACGTAGATCCGCGTCCGCCAAGTGCACCAGCCCGCGCTCCACCTCGTCCAGGGACGAACGCTGCGCGGATGCTCCGCCGTACCCTTCGCCCACCGGCATGGCCTTTGTCGTCTCCCGCAGGCGCACCTCGGGGATCAACCACGACAAGCCGAACGCCAAGAGCATCACCGGCGCCGCCCACAGAAACACGCCGGAGATCGCGTCCGCGTAGACATGCAGGAACTCCGCGCGTATCAGCGGTGGCAGCGTCTTGATCACCATGGGATCCCCACGCACGGTCGCCAGGTCGAACCCCTGCGGAAGCGGCATACGGCTTACCGCCCCCGCCACCTCCTCCTCCAGCCGCGCCGCGAAAACCGACCCCAGCACCGCCACGCCGAACGACCCACCCATCGAGCGGAAGAACGTCACACCCGAGGTGGCAACCCCCAAGTCCTCGTACGGCACAGCATTCTGAACCACAAGCACGAGCACCTGCATGACCAGGCCCAGCCCGAGCCCGAGGGTCAGCAGGAAGAGCGACATGAGCGCCGTGGGAGTGTGCTCATCCAGCCGGGACAGCAGGAACATGCCGACCGTGGCCAGTCCCGTGCCGACGATGGGAAAGCGCCTATATCTTCCGAAGCGGCTGATGAGCTGGCCACTCAGCACAGAGCTGCTGAGCATCCCAAGGACCATCGGCAGCAGATAGACCCCCGACATGGTCGCGGATACGCCATGCACGACCTGCGTGTAGACCGGCAGATAGGTCAACGCCCCGAACATCCCGAAGCCCACCACAAACGCCACCGCCGCGGTGGCGTTGAACACCCGGGACTCGAACAGCCGGCACGGCAGCACCGGCTCGGCCGCCCGGCGTTCCACCCTCACCCAGGCCACCAGGAGCCCCAGAGCCGCCAGCCCCAACCCGATGATCACCGGGTCGCCCCACGGATATTGGGTGCCGCCCCACGTGCTCAACAAGACCAAGCAGGACGCCGCCGTACCCAGCAGGACGATGCCCGCATAGTCAATCGTGTGCCGCATACGCACCGGGGTGGCCGGGAGCACCGTCGCCACCACGAACAGGGCGACCACTCCGAGGGGCAGGTTGATGTAGAAGACCCAATGCCAGGACAGATGGTCCACAAACAGGCCGCCGAGCAACGGCCCGCAGACGCTGGCGGTGCCGAACACGCCGCCGAAGAACCCCTGATACTTCCCGCGCTCCCGAGGCGAGACCACATCGCCGACGATCGCCTGGGCGAGCACCATGATCCCGCCACCACCGATGCCCTGGAAGAACCGGAACCCGATGAGTTGCGCCATGCTGCCCGCCAGCCCGCACAGAGCGGACCCGACAAGGAAGATGGCGATGGCCGCTTGGAAGAGCCGCTTTCGCCCATATTGATCACCGAGCTTGCCCCACAGGGGCGTGGAGACTGTGGAAGCGAGCAGATAGGCGGTGACGATCCACGAAAGGTGCTGCAGACCTCCCAGATCGCCCACGATGGTCGGCAAGGCTGTGGACACGATCGTCTGATCGAGTGCCGCAAGCAACATCGCGAGCAGGAGCGTCCCGATGATGACCGGCAAGCCGCGCTTGCTTTCCTGAGGCCGCACATCCATGGTGGTCATGGCATCTTCCACAGATTTCCCCGGCGGATATCGCCGACACCACCGGGCGCGAAGTTTGTCACCCTTTGCGATCAATCAATCGCTCTCTCCGGTTCCATGCTAGACAGCGCTGAAACCACCAGCTCCCGCAGCAGGGTGATCCCCGTTGGTCGCGCATGCCGGGAACCAGGATGATCCAGCAGAGAGCCACCGGAAACGCACGCAGACCCCGGGCGGCAGGGTGATCCTGTAGGAAGCCACCGGAAACACACGCAGATACCGGGCGGCAGGATGATCCGGCGGGGAACCGCCGCTCGGTAGGGCGCATGCAGCAAAGCAATCTGGCAGGGAACCATCGCTCAGTAGGGCACATGCAGCAAAGCAATCCGGCAGAGACCGACTCGCATGCTGAGCGGCAGGGTTATCCACAGGCAGAGGGCCGCTGTCCCCTCTGTCCACAGAGCCGAGATTGAAGCCCAGCCGGGGCACAGCCGCCCGCTAAGGTCTCCGCCATGGTCACTCGCGCAGACATCGCCGTCATCGGCGGCTCGGGGTTCTACTCGCTGCTCGACGAAGTCGAGGAGATCGAGCAACCCACCCCCTACGGCCCACCCAGCGACGTCATCTCCGTCGGCCGCCTCGGCTCACGCCGCGTCGCCTTCCTCCCCCGCCACGGACGCGACCACCGCCTTCCTCCACACCGCATCCCCTACCGCGCGAACCTATGGGCTCTCCGCGCTCTGGGCGTGCGCCAGATCATCGCCCCCAACGCCGTGGGCTCCCTACGCCCCGAGCTCGGACCCGGCACCCTGGTGGTGCCCGACCAGCTCGTCGACCGCACCACCAGCCGCGTCCAGACCTATTACGACACGGGCGGCGCCGTCCACGTGTCCTTCTCCGACCCCTACTGCCCGTCCGGCCGCGAGACCGCCGTGCACACAGCCCGCGAGGCCGGCTGGCAGACCGTCGACGGCGGCACCCTGGTCGTCATCGAAGGCCCCCGATTCTCCACCAGGGCCGAGTCGAGGTGGTTCACCGCGAACGGCTGGACCATCGTCGGCATGACCGGCCACCCCGAGGCCGTGCTCGCCCGGGAGCTGGCCCTCTGCTACACCTCACTCTGCCTGGTCACCGACCACGACGCCGGCGTCGAAGCCGGCGACGGCGTCACCCACGAGGAGGTCCTGGCCTTCTTCGCGAGCAACATCACCCGCATGCGCTCCCTGGTCACTCAGGCGATCGAGTCCCTCCCCGAGACCCGCACGTGCCCCTGCCCAACTGCCCTGGACGGCCTCAAACTCCCGATCACCCTCCCTTAACCCCGGCCCCCGCCTCCCTGGCCCCGACGCGGCTGGTTCGCCGCGCACGCAAAGCCGTGCCCCCGACAGCACAGCCCCCGCCTCCCGCCGACCTCGACGCCGACAGTCCGGCAACGCACACGCGAGCCCTGAAGCCCGAAACCGAGATCGGGTCGACACACCCGCGAGCCCGGAACCAGTCCCGAGTCCGGTAGTCCGACACGTAAACCAAGCCGACCCCAGTGCGGATATCCCGACATGTCCGCAAACCCACGATGCCCCCGAAAGGCATAGCCCATCTCCCCCCATCCCCCCACCTCGCCAAAGGGCACCTCCAGCCCACCAATGGGCACGAGGGCACCTCCAGCCCACCAATGGGCATCGCCATGCCCGACAACCGATGGAGCTCAGCATGCGCAGATTCGCCGACACCTGGAAACGTCGCCTCAGCCGCCACCGCCGCCTGCTGGCGATCGGCCTGACCGGGTTGGCCGCCATCACCTCCTACGCCGCTCTGCGCCCCCCGCCCGCCCCCACGGAAGCCGTGCTGGCCGCGGCCCGCGACCTCCGCGCCGGCCCTCTACGCCCAGGAGACCTGACCACCCTCCACCTCCCCACCCCCCTCATCCCCGACGGCACCCTCCGCCCCGGCTCCGCCGCGACCCACCGCCCCCTCGTCGCCCCGATGCGCCGAGGCGAACCACTCACCGACGCCCGCCTCCTGAGCCCCGGCATGCTGTCCGGATACGGCGCAGGCACTGTGGCCATGCCCGTGCGCATATCCGACCCCGAGGCCGTGCGCCTCCTGTCACCGGGCGACCTGGTCGACGTGCTCGCGGCCCCCTCCCAGTGGGACGACGCCACCCCCGCCCCCGCTCAGACCGTCGCCGACAACGCCCGCGTCATCACCACCCGTCACGACCACCGCTCCGGCTCAGGCGCCCTGGTCGTCCTCGCCACCACCGCCGATCAGGCATCCCGCCTCGCCGGTGCCCAGCAGGGCACCCGCCTGTCGGTCATGATCGAGCCGCAACCCTAGTTACGGAGAGCAATGAGCACCCAACGTTCGGCAATACAATTTCCTCGCCGTCCCAGTAACACAAGGAGCTCACATGAGCGGATTCAAGAAGTTCCTGCTGCGTGGAAACGTGCTCGAACTCGCCATAGCAGTGGTCATCGGTGCCGCCTTCACCACGATCGTCAATTCCTTCGTCAAAGACCTGCTCACCCCCCTGATCTCGGTCTTCGGCGGCCTGCCCGACTTCAAGCACCTGGTCCTGACCGTCGGCAACGCCCAGTTCGCCTACGGCTCGTTCGTCAACGCCCTGGTCTCGTTCCTGATCGTCGCCACGGTGGTCTACTTCTTCGTGCTCGCCCCCTATCAGCGCCTCACCGACCGTTTCGGCAAGGTCGAGGAGAGCACCAAGCACAACTGCCCCGAGTGCCTGTCCGAGATCCCCAAGGCCGCCACCCGCTGCGCCTTCTGCACCAGCGAGATCGTCAGAGCCACCCCGTAAGCAGCACCCGATATGTGATGCAGGTCACTCAGATGAACCGATTCCTTTCTCTCCCCACCCCGGTCATACGGGCAACACAGCAAAACGCGACGCCTGACAGTGCGTGAGCCGAGAGGCACGACGCGCACCCAAGGCGCTCCGTGAGAGAAAGGAACCGGCCATGGCCGACAACACCACCACCCCGCAGGCAGCCCAGCCCAACGAGCAGCTCACATGGCTGGACCGCCTGATCGGCCAGTGGCAGGTGTCCGGCGGCGCCGAAGGCACCGTGACCTACCGCTGGGCCGAAGGGAAGTTCTTCCTCGTCCAGGACATCGACCTGCAGCAATACGGCCAGCCGGTCGTGGGGTTCGAAGTCATCGGCCGCGAGAAGCCCTTCGGCGCTGAAAAGCCCGGCGACGACCTCAAGTCCCGCTATTACGACAGCCTGGGCAACACCTTCGACTACGTCTACGACCCCGAAGGCGACACCCTGACCATCTGGGCCGGCGAAAAGGGCTCCCCCGCCTACTACAGGGGCACCTTCAACCCCGACGGCGACACCTTGACCGGCAGCTGGACCTACCCCGGCGGTGGAGGCTACGACTCCGTGATGACCAGGATCAAGTGACCCCGGCAGACCCGTTTGCCCCCGCGACAGCCGGGGGCAAACGGCGTCCCGTCGATCAACGAGCCGCCGTCAGCTTCGGGTCATATTCCCAGTGCCACGGCTCAAACGGGTTGGAGTAAGCCCAATCAGGGTGGAACCACCCCCACCGCTTACTGTTGGCCTCCATCCACCTGAACTGCGGCGATCCGGAGTTCTGAATCCCCCCACACAAGTCGACGGCAAGCCCCCACCCGTGGTTGCTCCGCCCCGGCACCGCCGCGAACCCCGGCCGGCGATAGTAGACCGACTGCTGCTCAGCCAGGTTGCGATAGGCATCCGTCACACAGATCTGCTGCCCAAAGTTCTTCTTGTACGCCTCGTTCATACTGATGAAGGCGATCGCCGCATCCGCCCGCAACGTATGCCCAGGCTGCTGCAGCGGACACAGATAGTTGCCCGGAATCAGCCCGTTGGGAAAGCCGTTGGCGGCAACAGCCTTCGTAGGGTCACAGGAGAAGGCCGCCTTCCCCAATTTGTCGACCTTGATCCCCATCTTCACCAACGCCTGCGTCAGCGACTTCACAATCTTGTCCGACCGCTTCCGCAACGTATCGATCTCCGCCGCCAACTGCGCCTCGGTCAACAGGTTGTCCGCCCGCAGCTCCTGCGCCTCCCCCGCGAGCTTCTCCCGCTCCGCGTAAACCCGGCTACTCTCGTCGATCACCTGTTGGCGCTGCTCCACCAGATGCGTGACGAGCCCCATCCCCCGCATCGTGTCAGCCGTGGAATCC
Source organism: Sinosporangium siamense (assembly GCF_016863435.1). Classification (GTDB taxonomy): domain Bacteria; phylum Actinomycetota; class Actinomycetes; order Streptosporangiales; family Streptosporangiaceae; genus Sinosporangium; species Sinosporangium siamense. Next base: position 180,979 of record NZ_BOOW01000031.1, on the reverse strand, counting down.
CCCGACAGGAACGCCCCGAAGTCATTGGCGCCCGGCTGCTGATAGATGAACGCCACCACTTCAGACAGTGGCTGCCTAACCTTCGCCAGGGCATCCTCAGCCACATCAAGTGCCCGGAGCTTACCTTCCAGCACCTTCTGGGAGTTCCGAATCTTGCTCCGCCGCTGCTCCAGCGCCTTAGTAGCCTCTTCCAGCTCCTTGGCCGCCTTCTCAGCCTGCCGCCTGAGCTCCGTCAACTTCTTCGGATCCCACCCAGAGGCCCCGGCCTCCTCAACCGCGACCTCAGCCCGAGCAGACCCCGAAGGCACGTAGAACAGCGAAGCCACCGCCGTCACGACCGCGATCAGAGCCGCTGATCGAGGAGATGGCACCTTCGACTCCTCCATTTACGCACTCGTGACCCGGCACAGGCACGCACGTTACCAAAGCCACGTAAGTGCCCGGACCCGAGTATCCAGAGCCGTTATGTTCAAAAAGCATCCACTTTGTCACTCAAGAACCCCAGCCCCCACCATCTCCACCCTGCCACAAGAATCCCTCAAGACCCCCCACATCACCCATCCAACAATCCCGAACCCGAGCCCACCTCAACCCCACCCGCACCCTCGTGTGGAGCGTCGGACACGAACCCCCCGCCACCTCGCGCTCACTACACCACTTCCCTAGATCACCAACCCGCATAAGCCCCCTCCTCACCCCACCCATCACACCGCTCCCACAACCGCTTAGCCCGCCACTCAACAACACATCCTTGAGCCCCCTCACCAACCCGAGGCCCACCCACCGCCGGCGGTCGCTCCCCATCACCCAACCAGCGCCGATCTACCCCCTCCACCAACTCCTCTCCCTCAACACGGGCATCAGCACCAACCACTCCCGCACCCACACCACCCGCGTCGCCCCGCTCCGCAACCACAGACCCCCCTCTCCCCTCAGACCGCTCCCTCTTCCGAGCCCCCGCACGCTCCGCTGGCTCCCCCCGCCGACGACCAGCCACCTCAGCCGACCCCTCAGCCCTCGAACGCCGGCCCACCTCAACCCGACGCACCAAAACCGGCCCCCACCTAACCTGCCCCTCCAACAACGGCCCCCCTCGCCTGCCCTCCCCCCCAATCCCAAAACCGCCAACGTCCGGCCTGACCCCCACCCCAACCATCTCCCCCACAAACACAGCAGCCGCCAACAGCCCAGGCACCAACATCACCCCGACCAACCTCAGCGTCCGCTTCGTCCACCACTCTCGTCCTCTCAACACAGACCGCGACAGTAGCCACGCACCGCCCACCCCCCATTGCCCCTTGCGATCCCTTGACCCCGCTTCGCAGACCCATGACGAAGCCACCACTCCACTTCGCCTCACGTCACACACACCCTCAACATTCGCTACGCTTAGGCGGGAACCCTTGCCTCCGTAGCTCAGGGGATAGAGCACCGCTCTCCTAAAGCGGGTGTCGCATGTTCGAATCATGCCGGGGGCACCTAGTTGACCTTATAGTTTGCCGTCTGATTTGGGAGTTCTTCCCTGAAGCGGATGTACGATCAGGCCGGGGGCGCCGACGACTCAGCAGAAGCCGAGGCCGTCGCAGGATTCGCAGGTGATGCCGAGGCTGTCGAGTCCGGTGCCGCCGCAGTGGCAGCAGCGCCACCGCTTGGGCGGGATCTCAGCTGAGGTCACCTGGTCATCGTGCAGTTCAGAACCCATGGGGAGGTTCGGTGGCGGCACCGTCCCGGGCGGCTTCGAGGATCGCCGTCACCTCGAAATGGATCGGTCCGAAGCAGTGGGCGACTGTGTAGAGGCCGTGTGGCAGCAGGCGTGGATCGACCTTCGTGCCGCACAGTGCTGCGATCCGGTCGACCTCGGCGCGGAGGCCAGTGTCGGTGCTCTGCTCGGGGTAGTAGGTGATGATCGTCGGGTCGGTTGGGACGGGGACGGCGGGGTTGGTCTCCATGAAGGCGGCCAGGTCCCGCAGGCCGCAGATGAAGGCGGTACGGCGCTCGGAGTCGGTGGACATGGATGGTTCTCCTTTCACGGGGCTTCCGGGGCGGTGCGCAGGGTGCGCAGCAGGTCGGAGGCCAGTTGGTGGGATACGCCCAGACGGGCGCGCAGGGTGTCGCGACTGATCGGCTTGCCCTGCGCGGTCTGGTATTCCTCGGCCACACGGCGGGCGTAGTCGAGAAGCTCTGAGGACGGGCCGTCCTGTTCGATCTCGACGATCGGGACAGGCGTGAGGACCGGTTCGGGGACGACTCACGGGATGAAGGATGGAGCTGAGGCGCGGCGCTCCAGCATGGAGATTGCGACGAGGAAGGCGCCAGCCGGGGTCGCGGCGGTGAGCCAGCCCCAGGCGGTGGGGTCGGCTTGGTTAAGGTTGGCGGCCAGGGACAGGACGACCCCAGCGATCAGGACGAGGGTCGGCCAGGAGATCCAGCCGTCCGGGACGCGGCCGGCCTTCTTGTCGCGCTGGCGTTCGCGAGCGGCCATGACACAGGTGAGATCGACGCATACGGCGATGGCCCAGGCCATCCAGCCGGACTGTCAGTGCTCGGTGGCCGTGTCCCGGATGTGGGTGAACGATCCGGCACCCGCGATGACGGCCAGGACCAGGACCGGCCCAGAGTCGATCAGCCAGCAGGCAAGGCGTCGCATCGTGTCCCCCTTTCAGGCGTTGAGGAGTTCGTCTAGGTCGCAGGTGTTCATCTCGGTCGTGTGGGCGCCCTCGGTAATCTCGTCCCAGGAGGGGGCCAGGTCGGCGTACATCCGGGCCGCGTGTTCGGCGGCTCGCTCGGAGACGTGGAAGGAACGGGCGCGGTACCACTGGCCGTCCTGGGAGGCGACGATCGCGACGCCGGGTGTCTCGGCAGCGATGGCGCGGGCGGAGACCAGGGCAGCCGGGTCGAGGTCGCCGAGGGTCATGGTCGCGGTCTCGGAATCGTTGACGCGGTGGCAGATCCGTCCTGAGCACTGGGCGCGCAGCGCGGTGACGCCGGGGCCGAGGTCGGAGCCGATGCGCTGGCCGCAGCAGGACAGGTAGATGCCAAAGGCACGTCCGAGCTGCGCCACTCGCAGCAGTGCCGTCGAGGTCTTGGCGATCTCGTCTGCTGTAACGCGGCGCAGACGCCTCGCGGTATGCCTTGCTCGGCACCATGCTGTGCTGGCTGAGCTGGAGTTCTCACCTTCTCCGCCACCATACGCTGTGAGAAGGTTGCGGAGAGTTGCATGCAAGAACTTCGGGGGCTTCCAACCGGATCTGTCAGGGCCGCCCGCTATGTTCTGCGTGACTCAACCGGAAGGATTGCGAAATAACGTGAAGCACGAGGCCGACGCTAAGGGGAGGCGTACGTGGCGGGGGTAAGGCTAGAGGACCTGACGCCCGGCACCGTTGTGGACGGAGTGACAACGAACGGCAACGTCACCGTGGTAGCGGCCAAGTGGTACGGCGACAACGCCGTCATGCTCACCTACCGTGCTGAGGACGGCGGCGTCGCTGACCAGCTCCTCTATCGTGACTCGGAAGCCCGCCTCACCATTCGGACTGCATCGGCGGCCTACAGCTTCGACGGCGATGGCACGCTTTTCAAACTCGCCGCCGAGGCCCTCCGTATCCGCATGGCCGCCCGCTTCGACCCCATGCTCGCGGTCACGACCAGTGACCTGGAGCCGCTACCGCACCAGATCCAGGCGGTCTACGGCGAGCTCCTTGACCGCAGCCCGCTGCGCTTCGTCCTGGCCGACGACCCAGGCGCAGGAAAGACCATCATGGCCGGCCTCTATATCAAGGAGCTCATGCTCCGCGGTGACCTGGAGCGCTGCCTGATCGTCGCCCCAGGCGGCCTCGTCGACCAGTGGCAGGAAGAGCTCCTCGACAAGTTCGGCCTCCGTTTCGACGTGCTCACCCGTGACTTGATCAACGCCCAGCTCGACCAGACTGCCTTCGAGAAATACCCGCTACTCATCGCACGGATGGACCAGCTCTCCCGCTCCGAGGATCTCCAGGAGCAGCTCAAGCAGTCTGACTATGACCTGGTCGTAGTCGACGAGGCCCACCGCATGTCCGCCAGCTACTTCGGCGATGAACTGAAGAAGACCAAGCGCTACCAGCTCGGGGAGATCCTCGGCAAGCACACCCGGCACCTGTTGCTGATGACCGCGACCCCGCACGCAGGCAATGAGGCCAACTTCCAGCTCTTCATGGGCCTGCTCGACTCCGACCGGTTCGAGGGCAAGTACCGCGAGGGCGTCAGCTCCACCGACACCGACGGTCTCATGCGCCGCATGGTCAAGGAAGACCTGCTCACCTTCGAGGGCAAGCCGCTCTTCCCCGAGCGGCGCGCATACACCGTCCCCTACTTGCTCTCTGACGCCGAGCGCGAGCTGTACGAGGTTGTGACCGAGTATGTCCGCGACCAAATGGGCAAGGCTCAAGCCATGGCGGACGGCAAACGCGGCAACACCGTCGGCTTCGCCCTCACTGTCCTCCAACGGCGCCTGGCCTCCAGCCCGGAGGCGATCCTGCAGTCGCTCATCCGCCGCCATAAGCGTCTGCAACTCCTGCGCCAGGAGATGCTCACCGGCCGCAGTCCGATAGAGACCACGCTCCGAGACCGGCTCGCCGCAATGCTCGGCAAAGACCCATCCGAATACGACACGACCTTGGATGACCTGCCCAGTGCAGAACTCGAAGAGCTCGAGAACGACGTCGTCGACGCCGCAACTGCCGCGCAGACCCTCGCCGAGCTCGATAAGGAAATTCTAATCCTCGCCGACCTCGTCGAGGTCGCCCGTCGGGTACGGCGTAGCGGCACCGACAAGAAGTGGATCGAGCTCCGTGAACTGCTGCTCAGCCACCCTATGGTCCGCGACGCAGACGGCAGCCCCCGCAAGCTGATCATCTTCACAGAGCACAGGGACACCCTGGAGTACCTTCGCGATCGGATCAGCGGCCTTCTCGGCAGCAAAGAGGCGGTCGTCACCATCCACGGTGGTGTTTCCCGTGACAACCGCCGGAAGATTAAGGAGCTGTTCACCCAGGACAAAGACTGCCGCATCCTGATCGCCACTGATGCGGCCGGCGAAGGTCTCAACCTTCAGCGCGCCAACCTCATGGTCAACTACGACCTTCCATGGAATCCCAACCGAATCGAGCAGCGTTTCGGCCGCATCCACCGTATCGGCCAGACTGAGGTCTGCCACCTGTGGAATCTGGTCGCCGGGGACACGCGCGAGGGCGCGGTGTTCCTGCGGCTCTTGGGCAAGATCGAGGAGCAGCGGAAGGCATACAAGGGCAAGGTCTTCGACGTCCTCGGCGAGGCATTCCAGGATCGGCCGCTCCGCGCACTGCTCATGGAGGCCATCCAGTACGGCGACCAGCCCGAGGTACGCAACCGGCTCAATGAGGTTATCGACTCCTCGGTCGGCGACGGCCTGGAGAAGTTGCTGGCCGAGCGGGCCCTCGCACACCAAAAGCTTGCTGAGGCCGACGTCGCCGATTGGCGGCTGCGGATGGAGGAGGCCAAGGCCCGCCGCCTCCAACCGCACTACATCAAGGCATTCTTCCTCACCGCCTTCAAGCTGCTCGGGGGCCGGATCTCCGAACGTGAGCCGGGCCGGTACGAGATCACCCACGTCCCGGCCGACGTCCGTCACTTCGAGCACCTCATCAAGATCGGTGCGCCAGTGGTCCACCGCTATGAGCGGGTCACCTTCGACCGATCCCTCATCCGTCAGGCGGGCGCGCCCCAGGCAGCGCTGCTCGCTCCGGGGCACCCGTTACTCGACGCCGTGGTCTCGCTGATCGTCGACCGGTACGGCTCGCAGCTGAAGCAGGGCGTCATCTTGGTCAATCGGCGCGACGTCGACGAGGAACCGCGGTTGCTCGTCGCGGTCGCTCAGGAGATCGCCGACGGGCACGAAAAGCCGCGGATCATCAGCAAGCGCTTCAACTTCGTCGAGATCGGCCGTTCCGAAGCCCGCACGGCTGGAGCCGCGCCCTATCTCGACTACGCGCCGACGACCGAGGAGGAGCGCACCCTGGTCCAGCCCATCCTCGAAGAGCCCTGGTTGGCCAGTGGCGTCGAAGATATCGCCATCGGCTGGGCTGTGCAGAACGGCCTGAGTACACACATCGCCGATCTGCAAGAGCGCGTCACCCGTGAGACCGAACGGACCCGGCGCTTAGTACGGCAGCGCCTCCTCCAGGAGATCAACTACTGGGACTCGCGCCACGCCGACCTCCTCGACGCCGAGCAGGCCGGCAAGTCGGTCAAGATGAAGTCCGAGTTCGCCGACCGCCAGGCTCGGAACCTGGAACAGCGGATGGAACGGCGCATGGGCGAGCTCGACCGCGACGCCCGTCTCCAGGTTCGTCCACCCCGGGTCGGCGGGGCCGCCCTGGTAATCCCGCAGGGATTGCTCGACCGATTGGCCGGGCTCCGAGACCAGCCGCCGGAGGCGTACGCGCGGGAGACCGAGGCCGTGGAACGCCGCGCGGTCGACCGAGTGCTGCAAGAGGAGCGGAAGCTCGGCCGGATCCCGGAGGAGATGGCCCATAACAATCCCGGGTACGACATCCGGTCCCGTACCGTGGATGACCACTGGGTGTTCATCGAGGTCAAGGGCCGGATCACCGGAGCAGACGGCTTCCACGTCACCCGGACCGAGGTCCTAACCGGCAAGAATTCAGGGCAGAACTTCCGGCTGGCGCTGGTCAGCGTTCATCCGGATGGGCCCGACAAGGACGATGTCCGATATGTCGTTGACCCCTTCAAGGACGTAGATTTCGGGAAGTTCGACGCCACCGAGCTCGGTGGTGACTGGAAGAAGACGTGGAAGCGAGGAGGAGCCCCGGTATGAGCCAGGGAACCAATGGTGAGTACCGGCGCAAGCTCATCGACGTGACACTGCCGCTTACGCAGATCAGCTACGCGAGCATCGCATACAAGGAACGCAAGGTCGGCACGATCAAGAACCTGCACAAGTGGTTCGCCCCCATGCCGACCCCGGCTCTCCGCGCGCTCATCTTCGCCTCACTGGTGGACGACCCCGGGCCGGGCAAGGAACGAGACGACCTAATCGAGTTCGTCAAGGAGCTGGTGCCCTTCGACGGCACCGCACCGTCGGACGACATACTTCGCAGGGCTCGCAGGTTGATCGCCGCGTCCAACCCGGAGCTGCCTACCGTCATGGATCCCTTCGCAGGCGGTGGCTCCACGATCGTGGAAGCGCTGCGCCTGGGGCTTCCGGCGGTGAGTTCTGATCTAAACCCAGTGGCGGCGCTTGTGACCCGCGCGCTCGGGGAACTGCTACCCCCGGTCGCCCTCACCCCGGCGATCTCCAAGAGTAACGACGCAGCCCGGATGCGCGATCTCCCGTACGACGGATTCGCTGACGACCTCCGTCACTACGCTGCCATCGTGCAGGAGAAGGTCAAGGAGAGGGTCGGTCCCTACTACCCTGTGCTGGAAGGCGGCGAGCCGGTGGCGTGGCTCTGGGCCAGGACCGCGCCCTGCACCAACCCCATGTGCGAGGTCCGCGTGCCATTGTTCGGGTCACCGTGGCTGAGCAAGCAGAGGGGGCGCGAAGCCACTGTCGAGGCAGTCGTTAACGGTGACAAGATTCAGTTCGTCGTCCACCAAGGAAAGGAAGGTCCGGCCAAAGCGACCAAGGGTGCCGGACGAGCTCAGTTCGCCTGCCCAAAATGCTCATCACCATTGGGCGAGAAGGAATTGCGTGCAGCCGGACAGTCTGGCGATCTGGGCCTTCAGCTCATGGCCTACTGCATGGATACGAAGAGCGGCCGCACCTTTGTAAGTCCCTCAGCCGAACTTGAACGCAGCTTTGATGTTGAGGTGCCGGATGATCTCGATGAGATCGAGATTGGGAGCAACACCAGAGACTTCCGCACGGGCCTCTACGGGTTGCGGCGCCACATCGACCTATACACACCTAGGCAGTTGGCGGTGCTCGCCGCGTTCGCCGACGATGTGGCGGAGGTCTATGACCAAATCCTTATTGACGGCGGGAGTGTTGAACAGGCACGCGCTATCACTACGCTTCTTGGCATCTGCGTCAGCAAGATGGCCCAAGCCAATTCCAGTCTGGTCCGCTGGCGTACGCGGCTCGGCCCCTCTAAGCCTGAACCGGGATTCGGCACGCAGGCGATGCCCATGCTCTGGGATTTCGCCGAGGCATATCCGTTCGGCGAGTCTGTGGGAAGCTGGTCTGCGCAGATCACATCCGTCATCGGCGTGTTGAAGTCCCTGCCCATCGGAGTGGAGTCGGGACGGGTCGTGCAGGTCGATGCGCGCCGAGCAGGAGACCTCGTCCGGCCTGGGACAGCTCTGATCGTGACGGACCCTCCGTACTTCGGGCAGATCAATTATGCAGACCTGAGTGATTACTTCTACCTCTGGCTCCGCCGTGCGCTGCACGATATCCATCCGGATCTGTTCGGGACGATCGCCACGCCGAAATCTGTCGAACTCGTGGCGAACCCAGCTCGTCATGAGGGCAGCAAGGAGAAGGCGCAGCAGTACTTCATTGACGGCTTCACCGAAGTCTTCACCTCGTTGCAGAAAGCTTCCCGCTCGGATCTCCCGATTGTTGTCGCATACGCGGCCAAGCAGGATGACTCGGAAGGCGCAGGGGCAGTCTCGTCCGCCTGGGTTTCTCTGCTTCAGGCCGTCCTAACCTCCGAGCTCAGCGTAGTAGGCACCATGCCGATTGACTCCACGATGAGCACCCGACAGGTCAGCCAGGGAGCTAACGCCCTTGCCTCCTACATCATTCTGATTTGTCGTCCGCGGCAGGCCGACGACGTTGCCGACAAGTCGAGTTTCCTAACACAGCTTCAGGAGGAGCTCCCCGATGCTATCGAGGCGCTTCGCAAGGGTGGCGTGTCTCCGCTGGACATGGGTCAGGCAGCGATCGGGCCGGGGATGCGGATCTTTTCAGGCTATAAGGAGGTTCTCCAGCCGGACGGTAAGCCGATGACCGTACGCGAGGCACTTATCGAGATCGACAAGGCTGCGACCGCCATCATCGATGGTGAAGAGGCCGAGTTCGATGCGCCCACCAGGTTCGCGCTGAAATGGTTCCGCCAGTTCGCTTTCGATCGCGGTGCGTACGGTGATGCTGACGTTGTGCTCCGCCAGACCGGCACTGCCATCCGCGATCTCGTCGAGGCGGGGATCGTCAGTAATACCCCCCGGTCCACGGTCTGCCTGCTCGACTTCGACGAGCTGCCAGCGAACTATGACCCGGTCAAGGACAATCGGATCTCTCACTGGGAGGTCGCAATGCACCTGGCCAAATGCTTCAAAGAGCAGGGCATTGACGGCGCGGCCCGTTTGGTCGCCGGAGTGCGGGGCCGTACGGACGCTGCAATCAGCCTCGACCGAGTTAACCGGCTCGTCCACCGGCTCTTCAAAATCTCCGACCGGAAATACCAGAAAACGGCCACCATGTTCAACGAGCTCGGTACCGCTTGGCCGGACATCATGACAGCCGCCCAAAATGTCTCGCCTGAGCGGTACGTTACACCTGAGATCGATGATCTCTTCTCTTCCTTCGAGGAGGAGGCCGAAGACGATGACGACTGACGAGCGGCCGGGCGGGCGAACATGGGTGGCGAGGGGATAGGCAAGGAAGAAATGGCGCTGTCGCATGCCCAGCGGGTGGGCAAAGGGTTCGAGATCCTTGCCGAAGGGCTGGAGCCGGTCATTGACCGGCTCATGCAGGACGCCGCGCCCCCAGGCAAGGACTGGCTGGGCCTGATCGCGGCTAATGAAGCCAGCAAGCACGGCGGTGGGATGAAGCTGGCCAAGCACGACCCGCAGCTCCAGCTGAAGGTCATCACCGACTATCGGAAGGTCTTCCACGACCTGATCGGCCACTCCGGCCAGCGCTACGCGAGCGAGCTGCGCGACGCCCGAAACGCCTGGGCGCACAACGAGAAGCTCACCTACGACGACGCTTACCGGATCCTGGACACGATGGAGCGGCTGCTCCGCGCCGTTGGCGCAGCCACCGCCGCCGACCAGGTCCGCGAGCAGCGCGACGAGCACCGCACCCAGATCGACAACAAGCGGGCGCTCGACCGCGCCCGCAAGAGCGCCTCCGCTTCCATCACTGTCTCGGCAGAGAAGCTCGGTAGCTGGCGCGACGTCATGATCCCGCATGAGGACGTCCGCACCGGCAAGTACGCCCAGGCGGAGTTCGCCGCCGACCTTTACCACGTAGCAAACGGCAAGGCGAACAGCCCCGAGTACGCCGACCCCATCCACTTCTTCCAGCGCACCTACCTCACCGACGGCCTAAAGGAACTGCTGTCCAACACCGCCCGCCGGATCGCCGGCGACGGCAACGCAGAGCCGGTCTTTAATCTGCAGACGAACTTCGGCGGCGGCAAGACCCACTCGATGCTCGCAGTCTGGCACCTCTACGCCCCCGGCTACGAGGCCACCGACTTCCCGCAGCCGGTGCAGGACATGCTGGGGGAAACCCCGATCGTCTCCGGCGTGCGTCGTGTCGCGATTGTCGGCAACCACATCGAGACGGCCAAGCCCACCCACGAGGGCGGCCGCCCTGGGATCAACACGCTCTGGGGTGAGCTGGCCTGGCAGCTCGGCGGGCAGGACGCCTACGACATCGTCGCCGAGTCCGACCAGAATCGGGTCCCGTCGGGGGCATCGCTCCGTCAGTTGCTGGAGGCGTACGCGCCGTGCGTGATCCTCATCGACGAGTGGGTGGCGTACGCACGCCTGCTTCACGGCCGGGAGGACCTGCCCGGCGGCAACTTCGAGGGGCAGTTTACCTTCGCCCAGACCCTCACCGAGCTGGCCAAGGCCATCCCGGGCGTCATGCTTATTGTCTCCGTGCCCGCCTCGCATGACCCGAAGGACCGCAACACGAGGGGCAACGAGGCCGAGGTGGGCGGTGTTCGTGGACAGGAGGCCCTGGAGCGGTTGCAGAACGTCGTCGGCCGGCTCGGGAAGCACTGGCGACCAGCCACGCCGGACGAGTCGTTCGAAATCGTCCGGCGGCGGTTGTTCGAGGAGCCGACCTCCGCCGCGAAAAAGGAGCGCGACTTCATCGCCAAGGCGCTGGTGAAGTTCTACCGCGAGCACGGAGCCGAGTTCCCGAATGTGGTCCTCGACCCCAAGTACGAGGACGAGATCAAAGCGGCGTACCCGATCCACCCCGAGCTATTTCACCGGCTCTACGAGGACTGGTCGACGCTGGAGCGGTTCCAGAAGACCCGCGGTGTTCTCCGCCTGATGAGCGCAGTGATCTACCGACTCTGGCAGGCAGAGGACCCCGCCCCGCTAATCATGCCGGGGTCGCTGCCGCTCGGCGACGAGTGGGTGCTCGGCGAGGTCACCCACTACCTGTCCGACTCGTGGAAAGCGGTCATCGAGGCGGATGTCGACGCCCCGAATTCCACGCCAGAGCGGATTGACAAGAGCCGCGCCGTCTTCGCCCAGCGGCACATCACCCGTCGCCTGGCGCGAGCCGCGTTTCTGGCCTCAGCCGCCCGCACCGGCGCCCAGCAGAAAGGCGTCGAGCGGAAGCGGATCTGGCTCGGCACCGCCCTGCCCGGCGACATCGTGGGTAACTTCGCCTCGGCGATCCATCTGCTCAGCGAGCAGGCACTCTACTTCTACGTGGATGGCAGCTCCTACTGGTTCGACACCCAGCAGTCGGTCAACCGACTTGCCCGCGACCGTGCCGAGGAGTACCGCAGCCACCCTGAAGACGTGTACGTGGACATCGTCCGTCGGCTGAAGGAGCGCGACGCCGCGAGCAAGCACAAAGGGCTCTTCGGGAGGGTCTTCCCCGGCCTGGAGCGGGGCGACATCTCCGAGACCAACGAGGTCGCGCTCTCCATCATTCACCCGCGCCATCATTTCTCTACGCAAAACCAGGTCAGTCCGGCTCGGGACTTCGCCACTCAGGCGTTGGAGGCCCGTGGCGACACGCCGCGGGTTAATCAAAACATGTTGGTCTTCGCTGCCGCGGACCGTGAGCTACTCGGCTATCTGATGGACGCCACCCGCGACTACCTTGCATGGGATTCCATCGTCAACGACCAGGACCTGCCCCTCGTCCCCGATCAGGCCGCAATGGCGAAGAAGCGCCGCAAGACCGCCGACGACACCGTTTGGCTACGACTCACCCAGGCGTACAACACGGTGATCTATCCGATCTGGGACGACAAGACCGGCCGCATCGGCTTGCGCTCGGTCACAATTGACGACGAGGGCGATGTCATCCCCGCTCGAGTGGAAACCAAGCTGCGCAACCTCGACCAGCTTCGCGCGGTCCAGGGGGCCCGGCTGATCCGCCACGACCTGGAGAAGAAGCTCTCCAAGGTCTGGGAGAAGGGGCACATCTCGCTCGGGGACCTGTGGCAGTACTACTGTCGTTTCCCCTACCTCAGCCGTCTGCGCAACCGGAAGGTCCTCGAGGAGGGCATCTTCCGGGTCCTCGAAGAGCTCACCGGCGATGTCGAGGGCTTCGCGGTCGCCGCCGGGTACGACGAGGAGGACCGCCGCTACATCGAGCTCGTCATCCCCGGCACCGGTGAGTACTTCAGCCAGCTGACCGACCGCAGCGTCTTGGTGGAACTGGGCCGGGCCAAGGCACAGCGCGCTCGCGAGGAACAGGAGCGGCAGTCCGTCCCGACGCCGGGCGGGGACGGGGCGGATCTCACCGAAACGACGGGAACCGCTCCTTCCGGGCAGCCGACGCCCGGTGGCTCCTCCGGCCCAGGCCCAAAGCCCCCGCCCCTGCCCGCCGTACGCAACACCAGGTTCTGGGGGTCGCTCCATGTCAACCCGGAGCGCTACTCCCGCGACCTCAACAGCCTCGCGAAGGATCTCCTCGCCCTGCTCACCGCTCCCGACGGTGTGGAGCTCGATGTGGAAGTTCAGATCACCGCTCGACGCACCGAAGGATTCTCTGACGACACCGTCATGAAGGTGCTCGAGAACCTCGGCCACCTTAAGGTCGAGGGCAAGTTCGAAGACCGCTGACCCGGTACGGCTGGCGCCCGCGTGGCGGCAGCCGCACCTAGGGTGATTCATCCACATCGCTCCTCGCAGACCAGGAACGAGGCAACACCCCCATGCCCGTGGAGAAGACCGAGCGCTCCATCAAGATGCTGATCGACCAGATCTCCGCCGGTGAGATCAAGCTCCCGGAGATCCAGCGCGGCTATGTCTGGCAGCCCACGCAGGTCGCGAAGCTGATTGACTCGCTCTACCGCGAGTATCCGTCGGGCTCCCTTCTGCTGTGGAAGACGGGGGAGACGCCGCTGACGCGCGATGCGGCAATCGGGGCCACCCCGCAGGAATCGACGGTGCCTCCGCTCTACCTACTGGACGGCCAGCAGCGGCTCACCTCTCTTCACCGAATCTTCAACAACCACGATGACGCCCAGATCGTCTTCGATATTGAGAACGAGACGTTCCAGAACCAGAGCAGCTCGACCAAGAACGACTCCCGCTGGATCAAGGTCTACGACGTGCTCCGTGACGACGCCGACCTGTTCGAGATGCAGGGGAACCTGCTTGACGCCGACGTCCGGGCATCGTCCAAGGAGATCGGGCGGCGGCTGAGCAAGCTGGCAGCGATCAAGAATCGCATCTACTACATGGAACTGCTCGTTGGATTCGGCTACGACGAGATCGCGCAGATTTTCGTCCGCGTCAACAGCGGCCGGGCGCTCAAGACTACCGATCTGACGCTCGCCATGCTTTCTGCCCGCTGGCCGGGTATCTTGCAGAAACTTGAGGACGAGGCGGCGTACTGGACGCAGCGCCACTACCCGGACCTCGACGTCACATTCCTCACCCGTGCCCTAGCCGGGGCCGTTCTCGGCCGTGGGCTCTCCACCTGGTCACACAGCCGCTTGGTCGCCGCGACCGACGATGCACTGAACGCTGGGTGGAAGACGGTCCAGCGTGGCCTGCGTCATCTGGTGCCACTGCTCAAGGAGAACCTGAAGATCACCAGTAGCGCGCTCATCCCGTCCCACATGGCGCTGCTACCGCTGGTCATCTTCCTGGGCGAACGGCCAGACATGCCGCTCGACACGGAGACCCGCGACGGCATCCTCTACTGGTTCCTCCTGGCCAACTTGCGCAACCGCTACAGCAGTTCAACCGACACCATGCTCGGCCGCGACATCCCAACAGTGCGCGAGCCGGAGCCGATCAGGAAGCTGCTTGCAAACCTTGGCGTCATTGGCACTCGGATCGAGATCACCCCACAGGACCTGACTGGCAAGACGCGGGAAAGCGCCTATTTCCCGTTGAGCTACCTGGTGGCAAAGAAGGCAGGCGCTCTGGACTGGTGGTTCGGCACTGAGATCTCAGCGATTGCTGAAGATCATATCAAGCTGGAGCACCACCACATCCACCCGCAGGCCACGCTGAAGAACCACCCGAAGAGGTACAGCAAGGCGGAGATCAACGATCTCGCCAACCTGGCTTTCATCTCAGGCAAGGCAAACCGGAAGATCAGCGACCGTTCGCCGAGCGTCTACTTCGTCGACGACGGGCCGCCCCTGACCAAGGAGGAGCTGGCCGCCCACTTCGTCCCGTACGACGAGCCGCTCCGCGACGCCGCCAGCTACCGTGAGTTCCTGGCCGAACGCCGCCGTCTTCTCGCTGCGGCCATGACCGAACTCCTCGACAGTTTCCGGCCAACCTGGCTCACCCAGGCCGCCGCTCCGGCCGAGGTACAGCCGGGCTCCACTCTGGAGTTCGTTCTCTATCAGAGCCGTTGGGACATCAGCAAGATCGTGGCGACCGCCAGGGTCGACGACGTGACATGGACCGGTTCCTTTAGCTTCGACGGCCTGGTGGCTGCGATCGACGCCGCGAGCAACGGCCTCGACAGTGACCTCGAAGTCGCGGGCCAGACCACTCCGGTCCAGGTGGAGGGCGACACCGTGAAGATCGCTGTCGGTCCTTACCTTGTGTCGGGCACCATCGAGGCCTGGCGCGACATGATGGCTCACGAACAAGACCAAGCTCTGCCCCTCTCCCAGCTCCCTAATCTGGAAGAGGCCCCCTGGATCGGCGAACTCATCGCCTTCCCCGTCAGCAGCGTCGAATAGTCGGCATTAAGGAGCCCCGTTGCTGACTCATATATCGGACGAGACCGTGGCGCCCGGACCGCCACATGACTTCCGGATACGCTTCCGTATTGGAAACACGTCTCAGGTGACGGGCGTCGACGTCAACTCACAGATCTGCATAGATTCCGCGGGTCAGGTCACTCTGGAGACATGGGGGGCCGACGACAGGTTCATGGTAATCCGCGGCAGGAACTACACGTCAGCTGCGGCGGCTCAAGCCAGTGCCGAAAAGTGGCGTGCTGCGCTCATGGTGGCCTTCGCCCAGCTCAACATCGGCGCAGATTTCGGTACCCGAGCACCCCAGGGCGAGCTAACCAATGCTGGACGCCGTCTCTTCGAGGAAGAGGACGCTGACCAGCCCCGACAAGTCCTGGACAATGTTCACGGAATTCTGGTCTTCCCCAGCGAGCCTGCAGCGGCATTCGAAACTGCAATGCCGCTGACGGCGGTGCTGAGCCGCCCCATCGAGGACATTGTCTCCTGCGCGTCAACTCTGGCCGATCAAGCTGACCTCCAACTCGACGATGCACAGCTGGTTGCTCACAGTCTCTTCGCATCGTCTTTCTCAGAAACTTCGGCCGACGCTCGGTTCTTGATGTTGATGATGGCGGTCGAGACCATCATCAAGCGTGATGACCGGTCGCTGACGGTGGTCGCTCACGTAAACGATCTATTTAAACAGACCAAGCAGGCCGATCTCCCTGTACGTGAGAGGGACGCCCTACTAGGCGCCTTAAGAGATCTCCGGAAGCAGTCGATTGGGCAGGCGGGCCAAGCTCTCGCTTCCATGCTCGGCGACCAGCAGTTCGCGGACGAGACGCCGGCCGACTTCTTCAAGAAGTGCTACACGCTCCGAAGCCAACTCGTACACGGTACGGTACCGCGTCCGAGTCGAGAAGTTGTGGGACAGCGTGCGGCAACACTTCAAATAATGGTTGGGAAGTTGTTGTCCATGGCCACTTCTTTGTCGAATCGCGTAGACGAGAGAGAAGATTCTGCATAAAAATCGACTGCTTACTGCTTAGTTCCCACTCGATTTCCGCTCGTGTGCTGGCAACCCCGTCCTGGGAAAACGTGCCAATCACAGATCACCTTCAAGGCTGGGGAACTGTCTTCGCCGTTGTAGTTGCTCTAGCGGTTGCCGTCATTGGATGGCGGCGTGAGTCGACGTACAGGGCCGATGACCAGAGGAACACAGCGAAGCAGCAGGCGGAGGACCGAGCGGACGCCGAACGGCGCCTGCGAGACGAGCGTGACATTGCAGAGAAGCGGCTACAGAACAGCTTCGGGCAGTACAAGAAAGAGACCGACGGAGCGCAGGCTTCATGAGCTGGATAAGACACTCTGGAAGCATATCCGCGTACGGGCCCTAGGAGAGCCCTCCAGTCTCCTGGATGATGTCGAGCTGGAAGCGCATCGCAAACTCGGCGCAGTGCTCACCGACGATGTCCTCATAAAGGAGATCATGGAGAACGTCCATGCCCTCGTCACCGCTTCGGATGAGTTCTGAGCATGGGGCGCCGCCTGAAGTACTCGCGTCACACTCGCAGACGACGATTTCGAATGCATCGAAGAAGACGGCACCATCCCCAACCGCTGGAGCGGAAGTCCCATTGCAGTGGCGCTCAGTGGGGGCTCGGACGTCGGAAACCGAGCCAGCAACTGGATAAACGGGGAATCACCGGAAGCGCGGAGCTCGCGGTGATCGCGGCGGAGGTATCGGAGTCGAGGGCGACAATTCGGCTGGAGGTCTATGGGTCATCGACTTAACCGCCAAGAGATGACTCAGGCCAGCGAGCCCGTTACCTGCAGCAAACCCTGCTCAGCCAAGGTAATGGCTCAACATGAGCGGGGCATGCGCGGGATGATCAGGCGAGCTGGAAGAGCCTCCCACGGCATCTCTGCAGTTCAGCCTAGGTAAACATACAGCCTGGTCCACGCTCTCCTAAAGCGGGTGTCGCATGTTCGAATCATGCCGGGGGCACTTATCAACACCATGGCTTTCTGCGCTGACCTGCGGTTTCTAGCCGCGGGGCCCTTTCGCCGTCCAGATCTTGGCAGGCCATCGCAGCCCCCAAATGCAGCCACAGAATCACGATCATGACTGGATGCTCTCAAGTCACCACGTAAGAACGGCGATGGAAGTTGTCTCGGGAGCCCTGATTTGCCAAAGCTCACCGGACAGGGCATCAATCGTGTTACGCGTGCACGCCATAGCCATGGGCACCTAGGACGACCCCTGCAGGAGTCAGGACCGAGAAGGCCGAAGCCGGTCATGCAGCCAGCACCTCATCGATCTCGCCGACTATCCGGACACTTGGCGTAGATGCGAAGGAGGACGTCAACACTGTGGCCGATGCGCTTAGCCACCTCCAAGGCTGGAACGCCCGCATTTAGCCATAGCGACACAGCCACCTGGCGCAAAACGTACGGCAGAGCGGCCGGCGACGAGGCGACCTGCCGAGGCGTTGGCGCAAACCCTCGAGCTTCCCGCCAGACGCGAGAGTAGGCGGAGTCGGAATAGGGGCCACCCGTCCTCCTGGGGAAGACCCGGCCATCCCTGGCTTCGCCGTACGCGTCGAACATGGACGCCAGCACCGGCGGAATCGGAAGTTCGCGGGCCCTTGGCCACCCGGTGCTTCAGATGCCGTGACTCAGAGGTAGCGCCGGAGTCGGTCCACCCGCTTGGTGCACTGCGGCCGCGCCCCTCCAAGCGTGCATTGCCGGGGTGTGCCGGTTAGACCCGGTCACGGCGAGCAGTGCTGCGAGCACGCCGCCAGGGGGCGCCGTTTCGCCTGGGGAGGCCGAACAGGTAGGAGCGAGGATCTGGTGGGTCCGGCCCGCGAGGTGTCGCCGTACGTCATAGCGGCGATCGGCGCGTACGGCGGTGCGGCGCCGGCCAGGTCCAATCAAGAGGCCGCCGGCGCCATGGTCGGGTGGTGGCGCACGGTGCTGCAGCACAGCTTCGGAGTCACCGCCGGCGAGGAGGAGACACCCGAGGCAGTGACGGAGCCGGCCGCCGTCCACTTGATGGTCTACGGCAACGAGCGCCGCTGAGGCCGGGCTCGCACCACCAAAACGATGAGAGCTCACAAAGCGTTGACTTTGTCGCAAGCTATGACGCAATATATTGCTACAAAGCTTGCGACAAAGGAGGAGCTGTGACCCGCGAATCGCTACCGGACGCCGGCCCGCCGGCGCGTGCGGCCAATCTGCGACTGGCGGACGACTGGCTGGCCCGGCACGACCTGACCGGCGTCCGCTCGACCCCGTTGCTGGCAAGCCGGCTGGGGGTTCGGATGGCCGCCCGCCTCGCCGTTCAGGTCAGCATGGGCGTGCTGATCGTCGCGAGTGGGCTCGCCGCGGCCTACGACCGGCCCGCCTCCGGCGGTTTCCAGCCGCATCGCCCGCTGCCGCTGCTGGCACTGGCCGTGTTCGTGGCCGGGCTGCTGCTGGCACAGGCGCTGCTCGACCGGTGGGTGCGACGCGTCGACCAGCGGGCGGGCGCGACGCTGTCCCGCAGGGCCGCCCATCTGGTCCACCCCGGCTGGCTGGCTGTGCTTGGCCGGCCACATGCCGTCTACGCGGTCGCCACGTTCGCCGGTGCGATGATGCTGGCCGGAAGCGCCCTGGCCGTTCCCGACCCCACCGTGCGGCAATTGGCCGTCGTCCTGCTGATCGGACTGCTCGGCGCGACAGCCATCAGCGCCGTGCAGATGCGCCACCTGCTCAGGCGCCCGGTCGTGGCGGAGGACGAGGAGTCGTTGACCGCCGACGTCATCATGCGCGTCGAGGACGCCCGCGAGATCAACGCGCCGTATGTGCAGTGGTCGCTGCCCATGGTGCTGCTGTTCGGCACCGCGCCCGGCTGGTGGAGCGCCGCCGCGGTCACCTACGTGATCCTGGGCACGGTCGCGTACGTCGCGCTCCAGGTCAAGGCGCCGTCGAGCGCGACGGTGGCGCGGCGGGTCATGAGCGTCCGATGATCGTCATCGACGCCGCCTCGCCGGTGCCACCGTTCGAGCAGCTGCGGGCCCAGCTCGCCCGGCAGATCCAGGATCACACGCTGGCCGTGGGCGCCCGGCTGCCGACCATCCGCCACCTCGCGGCCGACCTCGGCCTGGCCGTCAACACGGTCGGCCGGGCCTACCGGGAGCTGGAGGAGGCGGGGCTGATCGAGACGCGCGGGCGGGCGGGCTCGTTCGTGTCGGCCGCAGGCGAGGAGGGCCGGGAGCGCGCCCGCCGGGCCGCCGCCGACTACGCGGCCGTGATCGCGAGCGTCGGCATCGACGCCGCCGAGGCGATCCGCATCGTCCAGGCGGCTCTAACGCCCGGCGCGGCGGCACCGGCCTCGTCATGACCGCGACCCGGCCGCGGGGTCGTCCCGCCGCCGGGCGCACGACGCCGGCGTAGCGGCCGGTCAGGCGGCGTCCGAGCCGCCGCATCGGCTGCTCCGGAAATCCCGCACCAGCTCCGCGGTGGTCTCGATCTCGGTGTGGGTCAAGGAAATCATCAGCAGCCGGTTGGCGGCCGCCCATTCCGGTTGCCGGAGAGGGAACCGGCTCGTGAAAGGCGCGGGCGCCTGGACCGAATCGATTCACCCGGGCGGTGGCTCGACGTAGCCATAGGAGTTCGGGGCCGGAACGGTGGAAGGCGGCACCTCCGCCCGCGTCGCCCTGCTGACGCCACCGTTCCGTTGTCGATCAAGCCCCGTGACCTGCTCAGAGCGGTCGAATCACAGGTGGCGAGGGTCGATTGAACGGTATTGGACCTCTTCCCCACCAGCCGCCAGGCGCACGGGAATTCCCCTGGGACCGATCGAAACTCCCATTAAGGCGGGGCTCCGGATCGTTCGATGAAAAGCATCACGGGCGGCGTCCCCCTGGTCGACTCCCACCGCGAACTACGGCTCCTGTCTCTCTGCGTGATTAATCAATGGGCCTCGCGTACCCGGCAGCGCCAATTTCACAGTCATCTGTTTCTTTCGAAATGAGGTTTCAATGCGATTAAGTCTCCGATCAAGCCTGACATTGTTCATCGCCGCGGCGACAGTGGCCACCGTGGCGGCAGGTCCGACCACACAGGCCGAGGCCAGGATCGGCACCCCGGAGCCGTCGGTGGCCGAAGCCACGGGAGCGGCTCCGATCTGGGGCGAGTGCCCGCCAGTGGAATCCGGCATCCCGCGCGACCCGCGCCAGCAGTGCGCGACTTTGCAGGTGCCGCTGGACTACCGCGCCCCGCGTGGGCGGAGCATCGAGATCGCGATCTCCCGGATCGGTACGGCACAGCCGGGGTCGCGTCGCGGGATCCTGCTGTCCAACCCGGGCGGCCCAGGCGTTAGCGGCCTGGACCTGCCCAGCGTGCTGGCGGTCGGGCTGCCGCGCGAGGTCCTGGATCGGTATGACCTGATCGGCTTCGACCCGCGAGGGGTCGGCCGCAGCACCCCGGTCACCTGCGGGCTCGACCTCGCGCGGGACAATTCACTGGTGCTGCCCTATCCGGCGCCGGACGGCGGCATCGAGCGCAATGTCGCCTTCGCACGGAACACCGCAGCCGCATGCGCCAAGCACTCTGGCGATCTGCTCCCGTTCGTCACCACGGCCAACACGGCCCGGGACATGGACCGCATCCGAGCCGCACTCGGTGAACCGAGACTGTCCTACATCGGCGGCTCCTACGGCACCTATCTGGGAGCCGTCTACGTCTCGATGTTCCCGGGACGCACCGATCGGATCGTGCTGGACAGCGCCGTCGACCCTGGTCTGGTGTGGCGGGGTCATTTGCGGTCCGCGAGCAAGGCGGTCGCGGTGCGTCTGCCCGACCTCCTCGCCTTCGCGGCCGAACGGGACGCCGTCTACCACCTCGGTACGACACCGGACGAGGTACGGCGCAGCTACGACCGCCTGGTCGCGGCCCTTGACCGGCAGCCCTTGCCGATCCCCGGCGGCCTCATGTTCGACGGCAACACGCTGCGCGAGACCACCCGAAGAGGGCTGAGCTTCGACGCCCGCTTCCCCCTCATGGCCGAGTTGTGGCGGGAGCTCACTGCCGCCATCTCAGGATCCACCGTGGACACCGCCATCCTGGCGCGGCTGGACCGGCTGGGCCCTGCCGGTAGGGCCGGCGGTCACAGGGGCGCCGGAACGGCGCAGACACCGGCGGACAACCACGTCGCCGCGCTCTACGCGGTGATCTGCGGCGACGTCGCCTGGCCACGCAGCGTCGCGTTGCACGCCCGGCAGGTCGCGGCCGACCGGCGGGCGTGGCCGGTCACAGCGGGCATGCCGTCGAACATCTGGCCGTGCGCGGCGTGGCCCACCCGGCCCGTGGAGCCGCCGGTGAAGGTTACCGATCAGGGCCCGCGCAACGTGCTGATCCTGCAGAACACCCGCGACCCGATCACGCCCCTGGCGGGCGCACGCGGCCTGCGTGCCGCGCTAGGACAGCGGGCCGTCATGGTCACAGTCGACCAGGGAGGCCACGGCGTCTTCGGCCTGGGCAGCTGCGCCGACGAGACGATGAACTCCTTCCTGGCCACCGGGGCACTGCCCAGGCGAGACCGCTTCTGCCCGGCTCCGTCATCGGCCGACGCCATCGCCCGCTCCACCCGCTTGCCGTACCTACCTTCTGCGTGGCCGCTGTAGGGCCGTCGCCTGACGACTGCCGTGTGCAGGTAGATCGGAGGGGTGAGCAGGCCGAGGACGCCTCTCCGGCCACGACGAGCCGACGTCAACGGCCGCTCCCCCTTCGATAGAGATGCCCGTTGAACCCGCCTAAGACCAGTGCTCTCACCACCGACGCGTCCCGGCGGTACCTGCGATCGCTCCTGGCCGTAAGGAACCCGAGGATTGCCAAGGCACTGGCAGCGGGGATCACGGTCAGCCGAACGTCGACCGAAGCCCGCTACTTGATGCGGCGCGGCCCTACAGGACGCGCGCCATGCTCCGGCACCAGAAGGTGCTGGACCTGTGAGCTCCTGCGGGTGCCGGCCCTGCATACACCAAGGGGCCGGCGCTGCCGAGGGCAACGGCTGGGTGAAACCTTGTCGTCGCCACCGGCACCGGCACCGGCACCGGCACCGATGTGGCGAAAGCCTTCTTCCCTGATCCTCAATCGCCCCATCCTGAGTTCAGTTCCCCGACTTGCTGTACCGACTGGCCCTAGACGCGCTCAGCCGATTTCCGAGATGGCTCGGTGGTAGGCGAGGTGGCGTTGGTCGATCACGTGTCCGGGGAGGGTGCGAAGGTGTCCGCGTGTCTCCCCTGCTACTCGGTCGAAGAGGGTCAGGTCGTCCTCGATGACGATTGCGCCGTGCTTCGAAGAGGGTGTGGTGGTTGGGGCAGAGGCAGAGGAGGTTGGCGATTTCGTCGGGGCCGTTGTGGGGGTGGCCTAGCGGGCGGATGTGGGCGCCCTCGGCGTAGGGGCCGGTTGGGAGGGTTAATTGGAGGCCGCAGATCTGGCAGTGATGGCCGTGCAGGGATTTGATCCACTGTGCGAGTGCGGTGTCGCGGATGATGCGATTTGTTGTTGTCGGGTATCGGGCTGGGGTTGTGCTGGGGGGTGGGGTTGGAGTTGGTTCTGCGCGGATGAGGCCGACGCGAGATAGAAGGGCTTCCTGGTCGGTGTCGTGGAAGTACTTGCTGAGCAGGATCGCGGTGGCGTGGGAGCGGGTTGGCTCGTCGTGGGCTACCAGGTTGTAGAACCAGGCTTGGGGCCCGGATTTCGGTTGATGGCGGCGCATCCATATCTGGGGATCGCTGCCGCCGGCTGAGGGAGGGTTGGGGTGGCCGGGCAACTCCCAAAGGCCGACGTGGGTGAGCCTCAGGATGGGGAATTCGGGGTTGGGGCGGTCGTCGACAAGGCCGAAGTCCGTGATGAGGCGGCCGATCTCTGTGCGGGTGAAATCCCAGGGTGCCAGCCTGGGTTCGCCATTCGCGGCGCGGCCCAGTGCCCAGAGTAACGTCAACGGCTGGTGTCGTTTGGGGTGTTTGGTTTTGGGAGATGTCGCGGTTCTCAGCGTCGTGATTTTGCTGAGGAGGGACTCCACTGGGCTTTCGGGTGGGGTGTTTCCGGGGCCGGTTACGGTGAAGCCCAGGTTGCGTAGGTGGCGGGCCACCGTGGCGGCGCCGCCGGAGAAGTCCGAGGCGCGGAGTGGGGAGCCGTCGACGTGGCGGTGGGCGACGCCGGCGATCGCTTTGGAGTCGTATCTGCGGCCGTCGTGCTCGATGAAGTAGTCGCGTGCTCTCTGGTAGCCGTACAGGTCTAAGAAGGCTTCTCGGCCCAGGTGGTCGAACTCCTCGATGGCGGACAGCACCATGTCTCGGTGGAGATCGGAGAGAGCCATCAGATCATGGTACGTCGGTGCGTGGGGTGGGGGTACGGCGTCGCGTGGGGTTCGTGTGTGCGGCTTCAACTGGGGGGGTGGGTTGTGGCTTTACGGGTTCTGGGGGGTGGTGCTTGGGCGTTCTCGGGAGGTGGGGTGGGTGTGGCGGGGGTTGATGGTTTGCAGTGTGTGTTGCGGGTGGTTTCGTTTGTGGGTGTGGTTGGGGGTGGGTGAGATTCGGGGTGCATAGGGCTGTTTGGGTGGGGGTGCTACCCGGGGTTGGTAAAGAGGTTGGTTGAGGTTTATGGGGGGTCAAGGATAATCTTTCGGGGGCTTGGCTGGTTATTGTCGGATTAGGTTGTCCTTTCGTGGAAGATGTGATGGTGGGATAACGGTGCTTGCGGGATTAGCACGCTATTCCTTCTTCTCTGCTTCGCTGTTGTTTTCAGTGCTCCCACAGAGAGCAATTCTTGTTCTGTGGAATTGCGGGAAGGGATTCCTGTCGCCGGGCCCCTGGTCTGCTGAGCTTTGGGGTGGATTCCGGTTAGGAGACTCCGAATGTACGAGACCAAGCAGTCGCGTTCCGCTGTGGCTCCTCCTGTTGGGGAGAGGGAGGTTGCGGCGGGTGGGCCGTACGAGCGGTTTGTTGGGGGGTCGCCCCAGGTTGAGCGGGTGATCTTTGAGAGGCTTGCCCGCGAGCTGATGTTGGTGCAGCTCAAGGTTAAGAAGCGGGCCAAGGCCGCCGATGTGGAGCGGGCTTTCCATGCCAAGGGGATTCTTGGGGTGGAGAATGCCACGTTGAGATTTCGGCGGGATCTTCCTGAGGATCTGCAGGTGGGGTTCGCGCGGCCTGGGGCTGCTTATCCGGTGACTGTGCGGTTGTCCAATGCCAGTGGGGTTCGGCAGGCGGACTTTGAGCCTGATCTGCGGGGGGCGGCTCTTCGGGTGCGGGTGGGGCCTACCGAGGCTCATGACCTGCTCATGACTAATTATCCGGTCTCTCATGCGCGCAACGCTTGGGAGTTTGTGCAGTTCGCCAAGGTTATGGCGGGGGCGAATACTCGGTTGCGTAAGGCGTTCGCCTTGTTTGTGCGGCTGCCCCTGGTGGTGGGGGCGCGGCAGGCTCGGCGGATGCGGCGTAACGTGCGTGCGGGGACTCGGCGGAGGGTCGGCAGTCTCGCGCTTGAGCGTTACTGGAGCCGGGGGGCGATTCTCTGGGGGGACGCGGGGCCGGTGCGTTATCGGCTTCGGCCTGCGCCTGGGGTTCTGGGGGCTCCGGCGCCTTCTCGGACCGACGCGGATTATCTACGGCATGAGCTGGCCACTCGGCTGGTTCGGACGGATGTCGTGTTCGAGCTGTGTGTGCAGCGGTATGTGGACGGGGCGCGCACTGCTATTGAGAACGGGGCCGCTGTTTGGCGGGAGTCGGATTCTCCTCCGGTTGTGGTGGCGACTCTGACCATTCCCCGGCAGGACCTGGATACGGCGGACGCGCGTGCCGTCGAGCTCCTGGTCGATGAGATGGCCTTCGATCCGTGGAACACCACCGAGGAGTTCCGGCCGCTGGGCAATCTGAATCGGGCGCGGAGGGCCGCCTATGAGGCGGGGAGCGCGCATCGGCGGGGGTATCGGTTCGTCACTCCTGTGCCTCGGCGCAACGCGGTGGTCGGCCGGTTCCTGGACGGCCTCTTCCGGGTGGTCGATCGGGTTGTTCCGTGGCATCGGCTGCCGCGGGGGCTTGGGCTGCTCAATCTCGAGGCTTTTCGGCAGGTGCTGCGGCGGCGGAATCTGATCGACACCGAGGTGCATGAGGCTCCGCCTCAGGCGCATCGGGTGTCGCCGGTGGTCGATGCGGATCTGCGGACGCGGCGGAGTTATGACGGGACGTGGAACGACCTGTCGGCGCCGCGTATGGGGGCCGTCGGGGCGGCGTTCGGGCGGAATCTCGCGCCTGACTATCGGCCCGATCTGTTTGATGTGCCCAATCCGGTGCTGGTCAGCCGGCGGTTGTTGCATCGGGACGCCTTCATTCCCGCTACCTCGCTTAACGTGCTGGCGGCGGGGTGGATTCAGTTCCAGGTGCACGACTGGGTGAACCACCGGCGCTTCCCGGCCGGGCTGCAGGACGTCGAAGTGCCTCTGCCTCGGGGGATGACCTGGCGGAACACGCCTGGAGGGGCGCCTGAGCGGGTTATGCGGTTCGCCGACAACGAAGGAATGTGGCCGGCCGAGGGTGCGGAGCCGCCGGTCCTGTTCGCGAATACGGCGTCGCACTGGTGGGACGGGTCCGAGGTCTACGGCGGGGACGCTTCGGTCGCGTTGTCTTTGCGGGACGGGGCACAGTTGCGCTTGCCCGGCGGGCATCTGCCTGCGGGGGCGGACGGGGTGCCGCTCACGGGGTTCCGGGACAACTGGTGGCTGGGGCTGAGTGTGATGCACACGCTCTTCGCGCGTGAGCACAACGCGGTGTGTGAGGCGCTGCGGAGTGAGTATCGGCATATGGACGAGGAGGCTGTCTATCACACGGCCCGGCTCGTGGTGTCCGCGCTGATCGCCAAGATTCACACGGTTGAGTGGACACCGGCGATTCTCCGTACCGAGCTCATCGACCTTTCGTTGCGGGCCAACTGGGAGGGGCCTCCGCAGAACTGGCTGACGCAGCTGGGGTTGTGGCTGGTGGACGAACACGCGCTCACCGGGATTACGGAGACGGTGCCGGATCACCATGGGGCGCCGTACTCGTTGACCGAGGATTTCGTGACGGTCTATCGGATGCACCCGCTGATTCCCGATGACTATGAGATCGCGGATCACCGGACGGGGCATCTGCTCGGGTCCTACGGGTTCCGTGAGGTGCAGGGAATGGCCACCGAGGAGGTCGCGCGGCGGGTGGGGCTGGCGAATGCGCTCTACTCGCTGGGGATCGCGCATCCGGGGGCCATCACGTTGCACAACTATCCGCAGGCGCTGCTCGAGTTCGAGCGGGACGGGGAGTTGATCGACCTGTCGGTCGTCGACCTCGTGCGCACGCGTCGGCGGGGTGTGCCGAGGTACAACGATTTCCGGGCCGGGTTGCACAAGCCGCGGGTCCGGCGGTTCGAGGACGTGTCGTCTGATCCGGACGTCGTGGCGCAGCTCAAGGATGTTTACCGCACGGTCGACGAGATCGACACGATGGTGGGGCTGTTCGCGGAGAACCCGCCTGCGGGGTTCGGGTTCAGTGACACGGCTTTCCGGATATTCATTCTCATGGCCAGCCGGCGGTTGCAGAGCGACCGGTTCCTGACGGTGGACTTCCGGCCTGAGGTCTATACGCCGTTGGGGCTCGACTGGATCGATCGCAGTGGGATGAAGAGCGTCATCCTGCGTCATTGCCCGGAGCTGGCGGCATCGCTGCCTAGGAAGGCCAGTGCGTTCGCGCCGTGGGTTCCGATGATGCCTGACGGGCAGCGGCCGGCGGGCTGAGGGATGGGGGCTCTGTCATGACCGTGAAATCGGAGGTTCGGCAGAGGGGGCTTGAGGCTCTGCTTGTGCGGCCGCTGGTCGAGACGATTTGGAAGAGGCGGACACATCGGGTGAGCCGCGGGTCGTCGGTGGCGGCGGGGTCGATGAGTTATCGCTCGCCGAACGAGCGGTCGCCGCTTTCTGAGTTGGAGGAGGCGGTGCTCATCGCGCTCACCGGGTGTTCCGGGCTGACGATGCCGGATCGGCCGTTCGAGGATCCCCGGGATGGGAAGCCCATCATGGCCAAGCCGAATCTCAACATGGTGGGGCGGACGGCGGGGAGCCCGGACAACGCGCAGAGCACGCATTTCTTTATGATCAATGACAGCGGGACCTACTACCTGCGGAAGTTGCCGCCGGCGGCTCCCGGGCTGTCGTTCGACGACGCCGATGCGCTCGTCGCGCGGGCGCGTGAGGCGAAGGTCAGGGTGCTCGGGCGGCGGCTCGACGTGGGCGAGGGGATGCGGGACTTCCCTGCTTATCTGGACTCCAATCGTTTTCTTTCCAATCTGCCGGGGACCACGGTCTTTCTGCCGGTGGTCGATCTTTCACATCAATACATCAACGCGTTGATGTATCTGCTCACTCAGCCGGACGGGGCTCGGCCCACTGTCGTCGACGATCGCAATTTTTATCGGCCGGCGGGGGTGCGGAGGTGGGTGAAGAGCGGATTTCTGAACGGCGACCTGAAGTTGCCCCTTGGGGTTCTGGGGCCGATGCGCACTCAGATCGAGGCCGATCTGCTCTTGCAGAACATGATGCTCGTGGCCGACGCCATGGGGCTTGGCGCCTGGATTCACGCGACCATTCATCCGCAGATCATGCTGGGTGATCCGAAGTTCTCGCCCACCTATGGGCGGATGCTGGGCTTCGATTTTGTCACTCCGCGGTTCAGGCTGCCGGATGTCGTGCGGTGGCAGGTGCCGTTGCCTCGGTTCGCCGGCGTTCGATCGCATCCGGTCGGGCTGCGGGTGGACGGGGAGCATCTCATCAAGGCTGCTTGTCCGCCCAACTATGCCTCTATGGAGGAGGCGGTCGAGGCCGTGGGGCGGGAGAAGTTCGGGCCTTCAGGCATCTACGGGGACGCGCAGCTCTTCAATCGGATATACAAGGGTGATTTTGGGCGGCGCTATCTCGCCGAGGCGCAGGAGTACGACCGCAAGGTGATCGACTGCGTGCGTGATATATGTGTGTACATTCACGCGACGCACGGGCGGTTTCCCGCGCACACCGATGCCGTTCACGTGCCTGGCATATGGCTTCAGACACACCACGTGGAGAACGAATACTACGAGCGGTTCTTCCGTAACGGGGTCACCGATGCGCATGCTCGGCATGCCGAGCAGTGGCATCCCTGAGGTTTCGCTCGCATTTCCCATGCGGCAAGGACCGGGATTTCGACCGCACAGGACATGGATCAGGAAAGGATCGGCGCGAGGGCGCGGTTCGCGATTCTGTGAGGTGGATCATTATGGGTGCACCGGCGCCGACCGGCGTCTTTGACAAGATCCGGGAGAAGAGCCTTGAGCAGGCGCAGCTCGCCGCCGAGCGGTACGGCGAGGCCAGTGCCGACCGGGACGAGATACGGCGCAGGCAGGAGCGGGGTGAGGCCTTTCCCGACTCGCCGGAGGCGCTGTCGGCCCGGGCCACGCGCCTTATTCAGCGCCATGGGGTGCCGACGGAGGCGGTGGTGGAGGCCACTCGGGCCGAGGCTCTCGATCGGCCGGCGATGTTCGAGCGTGTTCTCGGGGTCTCCAAGGATCTGCAGGCGTGGAGTTTCCTGCCTCGGGGGGCGCGGGCGGCCAGGACCGTGGCGCGGATCTCGATTCGGGAGAACGGGCGGGAGCTTCCGCTCGGGACGGGTTTTCTGGTCTCGCCGCGGCTGTTGCTCACCAATCATCACGTGCTGCCCGACACGGAGTCGGCGCGTGATGCCTTCGTCGAGTTCGACGCCCAGGTCACGGTGGACAACGTGCCTGACATGGCCAAGCGCTTCGATCTGGATCCGGGGGTGTTCTTCGCGACCGACGAGCATCTCGATTTCGCTCTGGTGCGGGTGAGCGACGGGGCCGATGGGCGGTCGCCCGGCGAGCAGTTCGGGTGGAACAAACTCAGTGCTCAGACGGGCAAGCTGGTCGTCGGGGAGCCGGTCAACATCATCGGGCACCCGATGGGGCGCCTCAAGGAGATCTCGATCCGGGAGAACAGGCTTGAGGTGCGGCTGGAGGAGTTTCTTCACTATCAGACCGACACCGAGCCGGGGAACTCCGGGTCGCCGGTCTACAACGACCAGTGGGAGGTTACGGCGCTGCACCACAGCGGTGTTCCGCGGACCGACGCGCAGGGGCGCACTCTGCGGCGGGACGGGCAAGTGTGGCGGCCCGGGGACGGGGACGACGCCATCGACTGGCTTTCGAATGAGGGGGTGCGCGTCAGTGTCATTCTCGGGCACCTGGCCGAGCTTTCCCTCAACCTGGGGCAGCGGGCTCTTCTCAGCGAGATGGGGCCGGAATCGGGGTTCCAGGAGGGTGTGAGCGCGGTGTCCCTCTCGGCTTCTCCTGTGGCGGCGCCGGGTGAGTCGGTGCAGGTTGGCGATCATGTCGACGGCGTCTCCGAAAGGGCACCGTCCACCACTCGGGTTTCGGGGTTGCCGGCCAGGGCTAGTGCTTTCGGTGGGACCCGGCATCTGGTTTTCCTGCACGGTCGTGCTCAGGAAGGGCGGGATCCCCGGCGGTTGCGGGAGTCCTGGACCGTGGGGCTGAACGACGGGCTTGCCCTCGCCGGGCAGAGCATGATCGAACCGGCTGACATCTGGTTCCCCTTCTATGGGGATCGGCTGATCGAGGCGATAAGCGCTCGGGAGGCCATGCGTCGTTCCGTGGAGGAGATCGCCGCGGCTCCGGAGGAGGCGGCGGCGCCGGAGCGTCCGTCCACTCGGCAGGTGTACGAGGAGCTGCTGAGTGAGGCGGCGGCCATGTCGCACGCCGTTCACGGAACGCCCGAGGAGACGCTCGACGTGGTGGGGACCGTCCATCAGGGGCTGAGTTTCCTGGCGGCGACCACCGGGCTGGATCGGCTGGCCATCGCGCTGATTTTCCGGGACGTCGCCCGGTATCTCGATGATTCGCGGGTGCGCGAGGCGGTTTTGCAGTCGGTGTTCGAGACGATGCCGACGTCGGGCGACATGGTGCTGGTCAGTCACAGTCTGGGGACGGTCGTCGCCATGGATCTGCTCATGCAGCTCGATCGCCACGTGAATGTCGGCCTGCTTGTCACCGCCGGCAGTCCGCTGGGGATGGACAGCGTTTATCGGCGGTTGTCCACCGGGGGGCCTAAGTTGCCCGATCGGGTTCCGCTGTGGTTCAACACCTGGTGCGCCATCGACCCTGTCTCGGTCGGATGCCCGCTGGCGGACACGTGGCAGGGAGGCGAGTTCACCGAGGTCCGGGTCGAGAATTCGCCTGCTCGGGTGCACGACATCGAGGAGTATCTCGCGCACGTCGAGGTCGCGCGGGCGATCAGTGACGCGCTCACGAAACGTTCCTGATGTGCGTGCGCTCGTCCGGCCCGGCTCGGCACCCCCGGGTGCACCTGGTCAGCCAGTCCTACGGCGGCTCCGCCAAGGCGATGTGCCCGACCGCGAGCTCCAGGTTCTCTATCGGCACGCCGCCACCATGCCGCGGGTCACGTTGCGTCACGCCATCGGATATCTGTCCGCAGCCTGGTTGAGAGGCACTGGCTCGTAAATGGTTTCTGCGGCTGCGTCGCTGAAGGTGGGAAGGAGGAGGGATGAAGGTTTACGAGGCCATCGTCAACGGGCTGGAAGACGTCGGAGTGCGGGCCGCGTTCGGCGGGGCCGGGGAGAACGCCGCGGGCTTGATGGTGGCGTTGAAGCACTCGCGGCGGATCCGGCCGATCATCGCCCGGCACGAGCAGGCGGCGTCGTTCATGGCGTGCGGCTATGCGATGTACACCGGCGAGCTGGGGTTCTGTTTCGCCACGGCGGGGCCCGGGGCGTTCAATCTGTTCTCCGGGCTGGCCGTCGCGATGTCCGACTCCTATCCGGTGCTCGCCGTCTCGGGGTATGCCTCCAGAAAGTGGCAGGGCTGGGGCTCGCTCAACGAGACTTCCGGGCTGAGCCGTACGCCGGATTCGCAGGCGATGTTCGCGGCCACCACCAAGAGGTCTTTCCTGTTGAAGAGCGCAGCGGACACGTGTGACGTGCTTGAGGAGGCGGTCAACGTCGCGTTCGAGGGACGGCCGGGGCCGGTGCACATCCATGTTCCCGAGGATCTGACGGAACGTGGGGTCGAGGTGGAGAACGTGCGTCCCATCCGCCTCAAGGTAGCGCCGGTGTTGCCGGATCCGGCGCGGGTGGAGGAGATCGCGTCGGTGCTGGCGGATGCCGTCGCGCGGCGGAAACGCGTGGTGGTGCTGGCGGGTTTCGGCGCCGTCTTGAGTGGGGCGGGGGCCGAGCTCAGGCAGTTGATCGAGCGTTTCCAGTTTCCGCTGCTGACCACGCTCGACGGCAAGGGCATCGTGGCGGAGGGGCATCCGCTGGCGGTGGGTGTCTTCGCCGACAGCGGGCACGCGAGTGCCTGGAAAGCGTTCCGGGAGGCCGATGTGGTGTTGTGTGTCGGCAACTCGCTCAATCAGCACGCCACGTTCAACTATCGGAAGGACCTGTTCGACGGGAAGCTGCTCATTCACGTGAACCTCTCCGAGGGCGAGTTCCACAAGGCATACACGCCTGACTACCCGCTCCTGTCCGATGCCCGTGCGGGAGTGGCGGCTCTTGCCGAGGCGCTTGAGGCGAAGGTCGGCGACGTGCCGGCGGTGGAGGTGGACGGCAGGGATTACGAGGCCAGGCACATTCTTCATCTGACCGGCAAGATTCATCCCGGCGTGCTGGCGCAGGCCATCGGCCGGATGTTGCCTCCGCGCGGGGTGATTCTGGCGGACGCCGGGGCGCATCTCGCATGGCTCGGCTATTACGTGGAGCTTGAGGAGGGGCAGAGTTACCGTAAGGCCGGGTCGTTCGGGCCCATGGCAGGGCATGTGAACGGCGCGATCGGGTTGAAGGTCGCGCAGCCGGATCGCACAGTGGTCGTCGGGTGCGGCGACGGGTGCTATTCACTGTCGGGGTTTGAGTTGATGACGGCTGTCGAGCACAAGATCCCCGTCATCTGGGTCATCTTTAACGACAACGAGTTTAAGTTGATCAAGCTCTATCAGATCGCGACGTACGGTGAGACCGCGCTGGTCGAGTTTCAGAATCCGGATTTCGCGTCCTACGCTCGGGCGTGCGGCGCCGACGGTTATCGGGTGCAGACGCTTGAGGAGTTCGAGGACGCGTTTCGCAGGGCTCTGGCCTCGGGGCATCCCACGGTCATCGACGCGGCCATCACGCGGTGGGCCATCCCGCATTACAGTCCCTCTCCAGACGGTGTGATCGCCGGTCTGGTGGAGACGGTCGAGGCCCGATTCCGCGACCAATGACGACCGCCCGTTGCCGCGAGGGCGCTCGTGCCGGCGTGGGCCGTGTCGGCGGGGCTGTGCTCGTGTCGCTCGCCGAGGGCGTCTCACCCGTCCCGTACCCGGCGGTGGCTCCCGGGTTGCCGGCGGCGCTGGACACCGTGAGCCCCCAAGACGCGAACAGTGAGGCGTTCGGAGGTGAACCATCGGCGGGTTCCAGACGGCACGGCGGTTTCGTCAATCCCGCGCCGGGCTGCCGGCGGAGCAGGGCACCGTGAGCCCCCAAGACGCGAACAGTGAGGCGTCCGGGGGTGAACCATCGGCGGGTTCCAAACGGCACGGCGGTTCCATCAAACCCACGCCGGGTTTCACGCGACGCCAGGTTCCACACGGCCTACCGGGTTGGCCGAATAGGCGTGCCTACTGGTGCGGTTGATCCGGCAGCGGATTCCAGGTGACGCGTCCGCTCCGCAGGTCGGCGATGAGAGTGCGGATGTAGTCGAGTTCGGCCTGGATCAACGCCTGCTGATACTCGCTTTCGACCAGGAACACGGGAGCGAGGAACCGCCTCCCCTCGGCCAGTTCGTGTTCGACTTCCGCCAGGCGGGCTTTTAGGGAGGCGGCGCGTTGTTCCAGTGCGGCGCGCGCCTCGTCACCCGTCACGACCGGGAGGAAGGCGAGGGCGGCGGGAAACTCGGGGAATTCGCGGGCGGGGGTGGACAGCATGGCCAGCATCCACCTGCTAAGGGTTTCCCGGCCCTCCTCTGTCGCCTCGTAGATCGTGCGTTCGGGGCGTTTTTCCTCGCGTGAGGTCTCCCGTACGGCGATGAGTCCGTCGCGAAGCAGGCGGTTGATCGTCTGGTAGATGCTGTTGCGCTGCGCGACGTTGACCACGTCGTCCTTGCGGCGCTCCTTGATCAACTGCTGCATGCGATAGGCGTGCGTCGGCGCCTCGACGACCAGGGAGAGCAGCGCGACGGCCAGCGGAGATCGCCTTGTGGACATGGCTCGCATCGTATCCCGGGCGCAAATGGCCATACTCATGCATAGTCATATCATGTATAGTTAAAATATGACTATCGCCTTGATCGCCGGTGGCGGCATCGCCGGCCCCGTTACCGCCATGGCCCTCCAGCGCGTGGGCATCGAAGCGCACATCTATGAGGCGTACGACCGCGGATCCGAGGGTGTGGGGGCGTTCCTGACCCTCGCCGTCAACGGACTCGCCGCGCTGCGCCACCTCGACCTGCACGACCTCGTCTGCGACCTCGGCATGGACACGCCGACCATGCGAATCAGCAACGCCCGCGGAAAACTGCTGGCCGAGTTCAAACAGCCCGGCCGCACTCTCAAGCGCGCCGACCTCTATCGCGTGCTGCGCGATGAAGCCGTACGGCGGGGCATCCACATGGAGTACGGCAAGCGCCTCGAAGACGCCACGCTTACCGGTGACGGCGTGCGGGTGGTCTTCTCCGACGGGAGCACGGCGGAGGGAGATCTGCTGGTCGGTGCGGACGGCCTGCGTTCACGCACCCGCACCGTCATCGATCCGGGTGCACCGCGTGCGCGCCATGTCGGCCTGCTCAACACCGGTGGATTCACCGACGGTGTCACCGTGCCAGGTGAACCGGGCACGTCCTACTTCATCTTCGGCAGGAAATGCTTCTTCGGTTACAACATCCATCCGGACGGGCAGGTGTGGTGGTTCGCCAATCCACCTAGCCGGAAGGAGCCGACCAAAGAAGAACTCGCCGCGGTTTCGCCGCAGCAGTGGCGGGAGCGGCTGATGGAGTTGTTCCGGGGCGACACCGGGCCGATGCTCGATGTCATCAGGGCCACCGACGAGATCATGACGGGCTGGAACACCTACGATTTCCCGACCGTGCCCACGTGGTACAACGACCGCATGGTCATCGTGGGCGACGCCGCCCACGCGACCTCGCCCGCCTCCGGGCAGGGCGCTTCGATGGCCATCGAGGACGCGGTCGTGCTCGCCAGAAGTCTGCGCGACGGGCGAAATATCCGGTCGTCCTTCGCCGCCTACGAAAGTCTGCGCCGGGACAGGGTGGAGCGCATCGTGGCGCAGGGCAAACGCAATGGGGACGGTAAGGCTCCGGGCGTCGCGGGGGCTTTCATCCGCGATCTCATCCTCCCGGTGATCATGCGCCAGGCGGTCAAGAAGAACGCCATGTCATGGATTCACGACTACCGCATCACATGGGATGAGCCGGCCCTCCGCCAAGCGTCGTGAGCCGTGCCGCTCGGCGATCCCGGCGCCCTCCAAGGCGACTTTCCAGACCGCAAGAAAACATCCGGCGGTGAACTTGCTCTTATGTGAGGTTCCTGGCCGCCGGGACGTGCCGCTTGACCTCGAACGCGGTGGCGGTGGTGTCAGGACCGTTGGGCTGGAAGGCTCCGAAACGACGCGAAGGTTTCGGCCTTGGCGACGTAGAGACCGGTCAGGGCGGGTTCGACGGCGGCGACATCGTTGGGCTGGGAGGCAAAAACGACGTGGAGGTTTCGGCCTTGGCGACGTAGAGGCCGGTCAGGGCGGGGACGAGTACGGCCAAGAAAAGCCGGTGAAACCCTGCGCCGCAAACGAGCGCAGGGTTCCATGCGTACGTGCCACACCGGTCATGAACCCGGCTTCGCCGTACGCACAACAAGCCGTACCCACAACAAGGCCGGTGCCCGCAACAAGTGGTTAGGCGCATGACCCCAATGCGTGTGCCTCACGCGAGACAGGGGTGTTTCTCGGGTGGCGTGGGAAGTGGCGCATCACCCGCAGCATCGTGCCGGGTCGCATGAGTGCCTGCGACGAGTCGACCAGGTCAGGGTGAGGGCGGCGTCGTGGCCGTCGCCGGGGAGTTTGAAGAAGAAGGCGCCGCGTGGGTGTTGCGGAGTGCTGACGGAGTTGACGGCGAGGTCGCGGCCGAAAGGGTCGCCGTTCAGGCGGAAGTGGCGCGTCGTGTATGCGAGGTCGACTTTGACCTGGTCGGGCTGGTAACCGAGGTCGTGCAGCCAGAAGGAGGTGCGGGAGCCGCGGCCCATGGTGTCGACGACGAGGGCGGCTTCGAGTGCCTCCTGAAGGCGGTTGGTGTCGCGGCGCAGGCGGGTGCCGGTGATGCGGGTGCCGTCGGGGGTGGCGAGCAGGCCGAGGATGCCGTGGCCTTCGCGGAATCGCACGTCGGGCAGTCCTTGGACACGCAGGCGAATGTGGTGTTCGAGGAGGGGACGGGTCGGGGCCGGCCTGGCGGTGGCGCGGGTGTTCAAGGAGCGCGGCCTGTCGTCCGAGGTGCTGGAGGCGGCTGGCGACGTCGGCGGCAATCTGGGACGCGAGCCGCCTCGACTCCCCCATGGATCCCCATACTCACACCATTGCCTCAAGGGCCTTTCAGGATTTTCCAGGGTTTCCTATGCCGGAGTCCTATCCCCGCTATCCCAGCCATGAACTTGTGCTCGAATACTTGCGTTCTTATACCGATCACTTCGAACTACGCACGCATACAAGGTTCGCGGCGAACGTCACGCGGATCGAGCCGGAGTGGACGATCACCCTCGACGGCGGGGAGACACGCCGCTACGCCGGCGTCGTACCGGCCACCGGCCACGACCGGATACTGCGCCGGGCCGTCCTGCCCGGCGATCCGAAGGTGGAGACGATCCACTCCAGTGCCTATCGCGACCCGGCGCAGCTGGCCGGCCGGCGTGTGCCGGTGGTGAGGGGCGGGCAGTCGGCGGCCGACGTGCTGACCGACAGCGCGATGTACGCCACAAGCACGCTGCACAGCACTCGGTGTGGTTTCTGATGCATGCCGAAGTTCCTGGTCAACCGCCCGACCGGCAGAGTCCCGCATGTGCTGCGCCGGCCGATTTTCCGGCTCTTCTGTGAGTTCGTGCGGTCTCGTTCGCGGGCAGTAGGGCTGCCGGTGCCCCACTTCCGCGACGGATGGGTCGTCCCGATCGTGGGAGGGCAGCTCCACTACCACTACTCGCACGGGCACATCGAGCATCGGGGCGACGTCGTGCACGTCGACGGCGATCGTGTCACCTTCGCCGAGGGGGCGGAGGAGCAGGTGGACCTCGTCGTCATGGCCACCGGATTCCTGCCTTCTTATCCCTCTATCGACAGGAAACTGGTCAACTGGCCAAAAGACGCACTCAAACCATCCCTCTATCTGCACATTGTTCCGCCGGAAACGCGGAATCTCTTTGTGGTGGGAATGGTGCGCCCGATGTCCTCGCACTGGGCCATCTACGACAAGCAGGCCCACTTCATAGCCGACTACCTCACGGCGGGTGACACCACGGCCTTCGACACGGCGAAACACGGGCCGCAGCCGGACCTCCAGGCCGGAATACCCGTCTACAACTCCGACCAGTACCGCCTGATCGTCGACCGACAGGAGTACATCGACGTGCTCCGACGCCACACTCCAATGCTTAAGAGGTGACCTGATGAGCGAGCGACCGAACCCCAGGCGGCAGGACACACTCCTGCAGCGTTCCTCACTTGAGGAGCAGGTCGCGGGAAGCACGATATGCCTTCGGTTCCGCGACATCGCGGAAGAGCACCCCGATGCCCCCGCCTATTCGATACGCGCTGAGCACGGCTGGGAGACCCTGACGTTCGGCGAGGCTCGGCGTGAAGTGCTGGCCATCGCCGCGGGCTTCGTCGCGCTCGGGCTGGCGCCCGGCGACACCGTGACGTTGATGATGGTCAACCGCCCCGAGCACGTGTTAGCCGACCTCGGCGCGGTGCACGCGGGCGGCAGGCCCATCTCGGTCTATGCCACCCTCGCCCCCGAGCAGGTGACCTATATCGCGAGGGACTCCGAGGCGAAGATCGCGGTCCTGGGGGGTGAGTACGAACTGAAGCGCTGGGGGCAGGCCCTCGCCGAGCTGCCCGGCCTCACCAAGGTGATCGTGCTCGACCCCGCGGCCTGTCCCGATGACGAGCGTTTTATGACATGGGAGGAATTTGTCGCTTTAGGGAAGGAGCGTTACGACACCGACGCCCAGTCCGTCGACGAACGCTGGCGCGCCGTCAAGCCGCACGACACCCTGACCGTGCTTTATACCTCCGGCACCACAGGCAACCCCAAAGGT
Source organism: Sinosporangium siamense (assembly GCF_016863435.1). GTDB lineage: Bacteria > Actinomycetota > Actinomycetes > Streptosporangiales > Streptosporangiaceae > Sinosporangium > Sinosporangium siamense. The sequence goes on along the minus strand of NZ_BOOW01000031.1, from coordinate 143,425 downwards.
GTGCCGCTCTCCCACCATAGTGTCTGCTACAACGCCGCGGGCCTCGATCTCGTCTCCGACCTGCCCACCTTCGGCACACAGATTTCCTACCTCACCTATGCTCACATCGCCGAACGTGTGCTCAGCCTCTACCTGCCCCTGTTCAAGGGCTCCCACGTGCACTTCTGCCCCGATGTGACGCAACTCAGCACGGTGCTGCGCGAGGTGCGCCCCGTGTTGTTCTTCGGTGTGCCAAGAGTCTGGGAGAAGCTCATGGCGGGCCTGCTCGCCGTCATGGAGACCCAGCCCGAAGAGCAGCAGACCCAGGCCAGGGCCGCCATGGCGGCCGGTGTGCGCTTCATCGAGGCCGGTCAGAACGGCGGCACCCCGAGCGCTGAGGTCGTCGCCGCATACGAACGCGCCGACGCCGGACTGCTCTCCATCGTGCGCTCGCTGATCGGATTCGACCGGGCACGCTGGCTCGCTTCGTCCGCCGCGCCACTGTCGTCCGAGGTGCAGCGGTTCTTCGCCGGCCTCGGGATGAACGTCATGGAGGTGTACGGCATGACCGAGACCACCGGCGCCTTCACCGTGAACAGCCCGCACCGCTACAAACTCGGCTCCGTGGGCGCTGGAATGCCCGGTATCGAAATCAGGATCGCCGACGACGGCGAGATCCTGATGCGCGGCCCCATCGCCACCGCCGGCTACCTCAACCTGCCGGAGGCCACCAGTGACCTGATCGACGAGGACGGCTGGCTCCACACCGGTGACGTCGGCTCCCTCGACAACGATGGATTCGTCCGCATCCTCGATCGTAAGAAGGAAATATTCATCACCAGCGGCGGAGAGAACATCTCCCCCGCCAACATCGAGAACTATCTGAAAGAGCACCCGCTGATCGGCCAGGCCCTCGCGTACGGTGACCGCCGCCCGTATCCCGTCGCGCTCATCACGCTCGACGCCGAGGCAGCACCGGCCTGGGCCACCAACCGCGGCATCACCTTCACCGGACTCGCCGACCTCACCCAGCACCCCGACGTCCTCGCCGAGGTCACCGGGGTCGTAAACCGGGCCAACGAGCGCCTGGCTCGGGTGCAGCAGATCAAACGGTGGAAACTGCTCCCGGTCGAGTGGTCCACCGACACCGAGGAGCTGACGCCGAAGTTCTCCCTGCGCCGCCGCGTCATCCACACCAAGTACTCCGACACGATCGAACTGCTCTACGGGACCGGATAACCGCAAACGGCGAGAACGGTACGGCAGGCGCGCGCCTGCCGTACCGCCTTCCATCGGCCTTTACCGTCAGGGGCGGCTATATGCCGAGGAAGCTTTATCGCCGCCACCACTGCCCACGAGCCGGGCGACCGTACCTCCAGTTCTCACGCCTGCCGGCCACCGAAGCCGGCGGATCGACACGCTGGTAGCGGTATTCCTGGTAGGGGCCGTGCGGGCTCCAATCCCCCAGGTAGGGGCGCAGGTCGTCCGCCTCGGGCTCGGCGTCGAACCGCAGGGCGGCCAGACCACCCGGCGCCGTCGTCGGGTCGAGCTGGCGCGCCATCGACTGCGCCCACGCGATCCACTGGCGCAGATTGGCGGCCTCGTCCGCCGTGTCCACCGAGGCGGCGGCCTTCTCCAGCGCCTCGGAGAACTCCAGCAACTCGGCCGCGGCGAACCAGTCCTGCATCGCGTTGCCGAGCGTGTCCCGCCGGCGGTCCTCCAGCGCGCACTCGCGGGCCGCGGTCATCGCGGTTTCCCACATCGCGTGCCGCTCGGCCTCCTTGCGCTCCTCCGCGGCCCGCATCTCCTGCAGCTCGCGTTCGCGCTTCAGCCTGGCCTGATCGGCCGCGTTCACCCGGTGCTCAAGCTCCTTGATGACCTCTCGGACCTTGGACTCCACCTGGGTGCGGCCGCTGTCGACCCACTGGGTGCGCTCGGCGAATGCCGACTGCTGAAGCTCCAGCTTCAGCCGCCCGGAAGGCACCGAGTCGTATTCCGTGACCCTCGACCAGCCGCTCGCCCGGCGCCGCCGCTCCTCCGCGGTCGGCTCCTGCGGGACGGACTCCATCTCCTCGGAGACGTTCAGCGTCCACCGCTGCTCCTGCTTTTGCAGGTAGAACGTCACCGGGGTGCGCTTCATCGACATGATCAGTTTGTAGCCGCGCCGCTCGGCCTGCAGGGCGAGGCCCTCAAGCAGCGCCTTCACCCGCGGAATCAGCGCAGGTGTGACGCGCAGCCGGCTGCGGTCCTCTTCGATCAGCGTCGCCATGAGGCGCGGGTCGGAGGTCTCCTTACGCGTGCCGAGCCGCACGCGGTTCCAGTTGGTCTCCGGCTGCGAGTCGTTCGTCAGGAGGATGACCATGTCGCCGCGGTCGCGGCCGGTGTGACGGAGATGGAACCCCGCCGGCACCAGTCCTCGCCGCTTCGCCGCATGGATCAGCCGCCGATATGACGCGCGGGTCGTCTCGTCGGGGTTGTTCAGCCGCAGCGTGCCGCCTTCGCGCTTCAGCCTCTCCATGAGATCCTTCACCAGCACAGCAGGGCTGGTGCCGTGGTCGGCCGACAGGGCACGGGTGGCCCTCGGCAGGGAACTGTCGACCATCTCGACCGCTCGATCCGGATGGTCGGGGTGATACCCGTTCTCCAGATAGAACTGTCCCGCTTCGGTGATCTCGGCCTGCCAGATCCCGTCGCGCCGGGGCGTCTTCACGAGCCCACGGTTACGCAGGGCGTAGACCGTGTTCGCAAGGTCGGAGTTCTTCGCGGTCACAGACTCGGAGGAGGTGCCGATCCGGTCGAGAACCGCTAGCTGACGTTCGTTTAGTGCATCCCATCGCCGCATGAACACAGATCACACCCCACGGGAAATCCGCGGCAACCCAGGTAGTCACATCTGCTGACCAGAATTCGACGAGCACTTTCCAAGGGGTTCTACATATTCGCAGGTCAGAGGCCAAATGACGATTTCCAGCACATCTGGCTTCCTAACCTTGTCCTCGACTCCGCGCCGCCGCCTCCCGGGCCCCTCGTCGCCGTGGGGCCGGTTCATGCGCCGGTAGGAGCCCCGGACACCGCCGGAGACCGAGTATGGCGGATGCCGGAGCCGTCCCTCGCACCCGGGTCACGACCTTCGGGGGGCGTTCCCCGGGTGGGGGGAGACGACGAAAACCCGCTATCGCCGCAGGTCCTGGGGGCGGGATTGGCTGGGTTTGGAAAACCGTTCCGACCTGCGGTTTCCTCGGGGATTTCCGGCCTCGCAGTGGCCACTCTGACGGCCCAGTCGGTCCGGGCCCGTTTGCTTCTCGGACGGCCCTGGTTCCGGCCTCGTGGAGGAACGTCGCGTTCTCTGACGGCCCAGTCGGTCCGGGCCTGCTTGCTTCTCGGACGGCTTTGGTTCCGGCCTCGTGGAGGAACGTCGGTCCGGGCCCGTTGCCTTCTCGGATGACTTAATCGATACGCATGACTCTTGACAGGCACTCGGCGCATCGGCCGATGGCGAATTCAACTTCATCCTCGCAGACGAGCTTTTCCCGTCTGCCGCTTGGAAGCATGGCGAACAGGCCCGCCGCGCACCACCCCCGTGACCTGCGCGCACGCCGCCCCGCCACAGATCAGCGTTTAAGGAGGACAGTGTCCTTTAGGTTTTCTCCGCACCGGCGGACCGGACTCGCCGCCGTCGCCGTCGCCGTCCTGGCCGGTGTCGCCACCGCCGCACCCGCGGTCGCGGACTCACCCGCCCCGCTCCGCCTGACATTGCCTCACCCCAGCGGCGACCAGGCCATCGGCACACACTCCATGCACCTCGTGGACGAATCCCGCACCGACCCGTGGACCTCGGAAGGCCCACGCGAGCTCATGGTGAGCGTCACCTATCCCGCCAGGAAGACCGGCGGCCTCACCCGCGCCCCGCACATGCTCCCCGGCGCAGCCGCCGACTTCGACAAACACAGTGCCCCGGACTCCCTCGGCATCAATCCCGGCATCATCGACTGGGCCGGCACACGTGCCCACTCCTGGCAAGGCGCACCGGTGAAGGGGAGTGGAAAACGGCCCGTCCTCGTCTTCTCCTCCGGCTTCGCGCTGCCCCGCGCCTTCGGCACGGTCCTTGTCGAGGAACTCGCCAGCCGGGGCTACGTCGTGGTCAGCGTGGACCACACTTACGAGGCGGGCCAGGTGGAATTCCCCGACGGGCGGGTGGAACGCACCAAAGCCAAGCAGGACGACATGGAGGACATCGTCAAGTCCTTCGACACCCGGGTCGCGGACATGAAGTTCGTGCTCGACACAATCACCGACCTCGGTGAAGGGAAAAACCCCGACCGCGGAGGCCGTGCCATACCCGAAGGGTTGAGCGGGGCCCTCGACACGTCACGCATCGGCATGCTCGGCTTCTCTCTGGGAGGGGCCGCAGCCGGCCAAGTCGCCCTCGACGATAAACGTGTGGACGCGGGGGTTGACCTCGACGGCATGTTCTTCGGCACCGTCGCGAAGAAAGGCCTCGCCAAGCCCTTCCTCATCATGGGAGCGGACACCGAGTCCGACGCCACGTGGAAGGAGTTCCGGAAGAACCACCGTGGCTGGAACCGCGAACTTCGCCTCACCGGCGCCACCCACGGGTCGTTCAGCGACTTCCAGGCGCTGTTCCCCCAGATCGCCCGCAAACTCGGCCTCAACGTGCCAGACGCGGTCGGCACGGTCGACCCGAAACGTTCCATCGCCGCGCAGGGCACCTATGTGGGCGCGTTCTTCGACCTGCACTTGAAAAACAAGCCCACCCGCCTGTTCGACGGCCCCAGCCGGAAGTATCCGGAGGTGCGGCACATTCGGTGACCTCGCTTTCTCCTGGAGAATCTGGAGAAGCTGGGAAGCTGCAGAATCTGGGGAATCGCCAAACGTACGGCATGAGCAGTCGCGGGCTTGTGCCGTACGTATGGCCGTGTGCGGTGTCGACCGTCCCCCCTCGCCGTCCCGGTGAGCCGCCTGAACACGGACGGTGTCAACCGCGCTCCGCCGCACCGTCCTGGTCAGCCGCCTGGACGCGGGCCCGCTCGACCCTCGCCTGCTCCTCCCGCGTGACCACCTCCTGCGCTCGCTCCGCCGGCACGCCCACCGCGACCAGGCAGGCCAGTGCCGCATCCTGGGCGCCGGTGGTGCTCTTCCAGACGTCGTCGTTCACTGCTTGGAGCAGGCCGAGCGCCAGCGCCTCCAATGCGTAGGAGAGCGCCACAGCCGGGAGATGGGTGGAGAAGTCCCCTGATTCCTGCCCTCGCTCAAGGATCTCCGCCAGCCGCCGCCGGACCGGGACCAGCAAATCGTCCTCGGGGTGCGCGGCCAGACGGCGTGTCGCGAGATCGAGCAGGAGCCGGTAGCGATCACCGACGGGCCAGAGCGCGATGATGAAGTGGGCCAGCGCCGACAGGGGTGGCCCTTGGCCGTCCCCTGAGGCGACAAAAGCCTCTTTCAGCTCACGGTCGGCTTCCTGCTCGATCCCCGCGATCAGCGCATCTCTCGTGGGAAAGTGCCCGTAGACGGTCCGGCGCACGACATCGGCGGCACGCGCGATGTCGTCCATGCTCGCGGCCGGATCCTGTATCAGGACCTCTGTCGCCACCGCGAGAATGCGTCTCCGGTTGGAACTCGCCCGGCTCCCGACCATGTGACCCTCCTCACGCTTCCCTTCGATTTTTGCACACCCTTGTGCAACGGGGGTATTTTGCACATAGGTGTGCAATTTCGGTGAAGGGGCAACGATGACGACCAAGGACCAGATCCCGCAGCCGCCCACCACCCCGCTGCTGGGTAACATCCCGGACCTGATCGGCGACAAACCCATCCAGAAAATGTCGAAGATCGCAGAGCAGTATGGGCCGATCTTCAAGCTGGCCTTGCCGGGCCGGGACCTTCTGATCATCACGTCCCGCGAACTGGTCGCCGACGCCTGCGACGAGAAGCGCTTCACCAAGAAGGTGCACGCCCCGCTGGAGGAGATCCGCAATCTAGCGGGTGACGGCCTTTTCACCGCCTACAGCGACGAACCCAACTGGGGCAAAGCCCACCGCATCCTTATGCCGTCGTTCGGCCCCGCCGCCATGCGCGGCTACTTCGACGACATGTACGACATCGCCGATCAGATGATGACCAAGTGGGAGCGCCTCGGCCCCGACGTCGACATCGACGTGGCCGACAACATGACTCGCCTCACCCTCGACACCATCGCCTTAAGCGGCTTCGGCTATCGCTTCAACTCCTTCTACCAGCGGGAAATGCACCCGTTTGTCGACGCGATGGTGCGTTCCCTCGTGGAAGCCGGCAACCGCGATACACGTCTGCCGATCCAGAACAAGCTGATGTTCCTCCGCAACCGGCAATACACCGCGGACATCGACTATCTCCACCAGATCTGCGAACAGCTCATCAACGCCCGGCGTAAGCTGACCCCAGAGGAGACCCCCAACGACCTCCTCAACCTGATGCTCAACGCGGCCGATCCGAAAACCGGCGAACGGCTCGACGATCAGAACATCAGATATCAGATGGTCACCTTCCTCATCGCCGGCCACGAGACCACCAGCGGGCTCCTGTCCTTCGCCACTCACCTTCTTCTCGACAACCCGGACATCCTGGCCAAGGCGCAAGCCGTGGTGGACGAGGTCCTCGGTGCCGACCAGCCTCGCTTCGAGGACCTCCCCAAACTCGGCTACCTCGACCAGATACTCCGCGAAACCCTCCGTCTCTACCCCACCGCCCCCGCATTCGGCGTTTACCCCAAGGAGGACACGGTTCTGGCGAACCGCTATCCGTTACACAAAGGTCAGAGCCTGCTCATCCTCATCCCCTCCCTCCACCGCGACCCCGACGTCTGGGACGACCCCGAACGTTTCGATCCCGGCCGCTTCTCCCGCGAAGCCCGCGAGAACCTCCCCGAGAAGGCCTGGCTGCCCTTCGGCAACGGCGAACGCTCCTGCATCGGCCGCGCCTTCGCCCTCCAGGAGGCCACGCTGGTCCTGGCCATGATGTTGCAGCGTTTCACCATTTCCCGGCCCACGCCGTACACGCTTGACGTCAAAGAGACCCTCACCCTCAAGCCGGACGGACTGCTCATCCGCGCCCGTGTCCGGCAACAGGTGCGCCGTACGGCACAGCCCGCCGAGCCGGTCACGCAGAGCCTGGTGGCGGCGGGCGCCTCCCACGGCACACCGCTTCTCGTGCTGTATGGGTCGGATTCGGGGGCCTCAGAGTCGTTCGCCCGCCGCGTCGCCGGTGACGGTGCTCTGCGGGGATATACCGCTCAAGTCGCCCCACTGGACGACTACGTCGGCAAGCTGGGGGACAGCGCTCTCATCGTGGTGAGCGCCTCTTACAACGGCAAACCCCCAGAGAACGCCCGCGTGTTCGTCGAGTGGCTCGAAAGCGGCCCCTCCCTGCCGGACATGCCGTATGCCGTCCTGGGATGCGGCAGCCGTGACTGGCTCTCCACTTATCAGGCCATTCCCACCCTCATCGACACCAAGCTGGCCACGGCGGGTGCCCGCCGTCTCCTCCCCCGTGGCGAAGTGGACGCCTCCGGCGACTTCTACGGCGACTTCGACCGCTGGTACGAGCCTTTCTGGGAGACCGTCGACGCGGCGCTCGACGTGACGCCGGAAGCGGCGCCGATCGGCCCCGCCTACGACATCGACGTGGTGCCCAGCCCGGCCGTCGACCTCATCGAGCAGAACAACATGACCCTCGCCACGGTCGTGGAGAACCGCGAACTCGTCGACATGAGCTCGCCCCTGGGGCGTTCCAAACGCCACCTGGAATTCGCCTTGCCGGACGGCTTGAAATACGCCACCGGCGATTACCTGGCCGTGCTCCCGCAGAACCACCCGGCCCTGATCGAGCGGGCCGCCAGACGGTTCGGCCTCACCACCGGCATGTCGGTGGTCCTGCGTTCCAACCGCGGCCACATGGGGGCCTCCCTTCCTACCGGCGCCCCCATTCTCGTGGGCGACCTCCTCGGCCACCACGTCGAACTCTCCGCCCCCGCCACCCGCAAAGACCTCACCGTCCTTGGCGGCGAAGCGGCGGCGCTCGCCGACCGCTACGAGGAGGAGATCTACAACCGCCGGGTGAGTGTGCTCGACCTGCTTGAGCTCTATCCGTCCATCGACATCACCTTCGGCGAATTCCTCGATCTCCTTCCCGCCATGCGCACCCGCCGCTATTCCATCTCTTCCTCACCTCTCCAAAACCCCACCCGGGCCGGCCTGACCGTCGCCATCGTCAACGCCCCAGCGTTGTCGGGCATCGGGCAATTCCACGGCATCGCCTCCAACTATCTGTCCGGGCTCACCGTCGGCGCCCAGGTCCCCGTCGACGTGCGCTCCCCCAACGTGCCCTTCAACCCGCCGGCCGACAACGCCACCCCCGTGATCATGATCGCCGCCGGCAGCGGCCTCGCCCCGTTCCGAGGTTTCCTCCAGGAACGCGCCGCCCGCGAGACCGCAGGTGACAAAGCCGGTCCCGCCCTGCTCTTCTTCGGCTGCGACCACCCCGATGTGGACTACCTTTACCGCGACGAACTGAGCGCCTGGGAGCAGGACGGCATTGTCACCGTCCTGCCCGCCTTCAGTGAATACGAGAACGACCACACCTTCGTCCAAGACCGTGTCTGGGCCGAACGCGACAGAATCGCCGGCCTCTTCCGCCAAGGCGCCGTGGTCTACGTCTGCGGCGACGGCAAGAACATGGCTCCCGCCGTACGCGAAACCCTGGTGCGCATCTATCGCGAGGCCACCAAGTGCACCGAATCTGAGGCCGCCGCCTTCGCCGCCGACGTCGAAGCCCGCGGCCGATATGTGGCAGACGTGTTCAGCTAGGCGATAACCGCTACCGGCCCTGGGGCGCGCGAGACTCAGGTCCGGTGGCTCGACTTTGCCTTCCTTCTAATGGCATTCCCGACCTCCGAAACCACGCCCCCGATCACCTCCACAACCCCGTGAGCTCCAGCGCCTCTGCGGGATCGGCGGCATAAAAAACACCCTCGACAGCCTGCCCCCGGCCGTCGGACACCCGCCATCCCCCGAGCTGCACCACAGGCACCCGCCCCTTACGCATGGCCAACGCCACCTCCGACAACGTCCCCCAGGACCCCCCCACCACAATCACGGCGTCCCCCGAATCCACGAGGACGCTGTTGCGCGCCTCACCCATCCCCGTGGGAATGACCACGGTGAGATCGGGATTGGCCCCTTCTCGATCGTCCCGCGACAGAACGCCGACCACCGTGCCCCCCGCCCCCTTGGCCCCGGCCGCCACCGCCGCCATCACCCCCGAATATCCCCCGCACAACACCACGGCACCCCGCTCGGCCAGCAACCGCCCCACCTCAAAGGCAGTTCGCCATTCTCTCTCCGAACAATCCCGCGGCCCGCAAACCGCCACCTGAACAACCACGTGCGCCGGCCTCCCGTTCAGTGAGTACGGCAGGCGCCGCACTCACCGAACTCTAGAAGTCCTGGCCCGCTTCCCCCGGCTCATAGGCAACCGAATCAAGGCGGGCGCGTCGACCTCCCGTCCGGCTCCCGGCTCCGTTGGCAGCGCTGTTCGCCGCCGCCCATATCGGCCGTCCGGTCCCCCGTTCGGCGAGCACAGCAGGCGCCGCACTCACCGAACCTTTGCGTTTCGGATAGGCGACCCGCCGTAACCACTCCAGCCGCGCACTCACATACGCGGTGTACTCCTCGTCGTAAGACATCCGTCTCTCTCGGCCAACCTGCCCCCGACTAGATGCCATCGACGAGCCAAAGCGTTGTCAACCGAGCCGACAAACTCCCAACGAACGCCTAGGACGACGGGAAGTGTCCTCCTCCCGTTCCCCCACCAACCCCGTACGCGGGCACCCGAGCCCCGGCGTGGTCTACCGCGCTCCCAGTGCTACGGCACGAGCCCTCGCGTGGGCACCAAAGAAAGTACCTCACGACGACCCGGCGATTTGAAGGGCGAGCTGGGTGCGGTCACGCAGCCCAAGCTTCCGCAGAATGCTGGAGATATGGTTCTTCACCGTCCTCGGTGATGAACAGCCGAGCCGCGATCTCCCGGTTCGAGGCCCCCGCCCCGACCAGCCGTGCGACCTCCAGCTCCCGCTCGGTCAGCCGCGCTGTGGGAGCCCCGACCAGCTCCGCCACCAACCGCCCAGCAGCTGCATCACCAAGTACGGTCTCCCCCCGTGCCGCCTTCCCGATGGCCGCCACCAACTCCTCCGGCGGAATGTCCTTGAGGAGATAACCCACAATGGCCAAGCGAGCCCCCGACAGGAGCAGAGCAGGTCACGCCGAGAGTTCTGCTTTCAGTCGGTCGCGGAACTCACGGACCTGGACAGTGGAACTGTAAGGCTCCAACGCGGTGACGAAACGGCGGAGTGACGCTGTAAGGCGAGCCGACGTGAGAGACCTGGCTCCCAGAACGACTGGCTCCACATCGGTGAGAGCCTGCTCAACATCTCCCGCCCCCAGACGGGCACTGGCGAGCTGCAACCGGGTGAACTGCACAGCCCGCGTGCGTGTGTTCTCGAACGAGGCGACAGATTCGCCAGCGCACTCGAGGGCCCGCCGGTAGTGTCCGAGCCGCCCCCAGACGCTAGCCGCCTCGGAGAGATACCATGCCGTGTCGAAAGACACGCCCCACCCCAAGTCACGGTCATCTCGTTCGAGAATTCGCTCAGCCTCACCGAGCAGACGCTCAACCTCACTGTCGCTCCTCACCGCGCTGAACCCCGTGCCCGGTTGACCGGCCATGGCAAGTGCCTGAGCATGCAGAACGAGCCCCCTGGCGGTCACTGCAGGTGGAACCCCCGGCCTCCGCGCACTTTCCAAGCCGGCGTGGGTCAAGCGCTGCGCCCAGCGGCGTTCGTCCAGACGGAATGCCTGCATGGCCATGCGTTCAAGCACTCGTACCGAGGTCACACTGTCCCCACTAGCCTTGGCCAGACTGAGAGCCTGCCCGAAGTGCTGCTGCGCTTGGCCATGCCGTTCCATGTCGAACGCTGTCCATCCCGCCAGGCTGGTCATACGCGCGGCGGCCGAGAGAAGCCGACGTCCCACCTCGTCGTTGAAACTCCCCTTGAGCAGTGGCGCGACGGTCCCCTGGAGATACTCCACAACCGCGGGTCGAACCAGGCCGGCGCCGAACTGCGAGTCCATTCGTTTGAACGCGATCACGGCTTCGTCGATACGAACGGCATCGCTGAATCCGACCTTGGCCCCGCCGCCACTCTGCGATGTCGTGCTCGGGGGCGCGTCGTGAACGTAGGACAGCAGCCATTCGCCCAGTGCCGACGGCATGAACGGCATGGCGGCAAGCAACGCTCGACGGTTGGGTTCCATCTCACTCCTCCACAGACTGATCGCTTCCTCAATGACCGACTCCATGCCAGTTGAACGGATCTGGCCGCGAGTGGGCACGGCCACTTCGAGCAGCAGGCCCAGCTCCCCCAACTCGACACCCAGAACAGCCGCGATCTTGGGCCAGTAGAAGACACGTATCCCCTGCTGGCCCCGCTCCCAGCGAGCCCAGGTCGTGGTGGTGACGCCCACAGCTTCCGCAGCCGACTGTTGAGTGAAGCCCTGATGGCGCCGCCTATTGACGAGGTGCATCCGTGGTACGTCGGTCATCGACCCGCTCTCCCTCCTTGGTCTTCAGCCGAACACAGAGTGTGAGGAGTGACTAGAGGAACGTAGCGACACGGCGGAAAACGACTGGCAAACGACCACAGCGTCCAGTCGCGACCACGAAGTTGTCGCGTCTCGTCTCTCCCCCGCAGCAGACGGGCGGAGTCCCCCAACGCCTAGCATCCCGGCCTCCCCGCCACGCTGCTCCACGGGTTCTCTGGAACTGTCCGCGAAACCAGAAGCACGGGAGCAAAGAGCTCATGTCGACAACGCACGCGCCGTCCACCACCGCACCAGAATCCACCTCGATCTGCCCACACCTCGAAGAGGACACAAAGGACCATGCGGAACTCATCGCCGAACTCTGCGACCTGCCCGACCAGGCCACGGTGGTGACCATGGGAGGAGGGGCCGAGATACTCGCTGCGCTCCTTCTGTCGCACCCCACGTGCAAAGGGGTCCACCTCGAGTTCGACGAGGAGATCGCCGACGCCTGGGCACTCTTGACCGCCTGCGGTGTCGCCGAGCGCTGCGAACTCCAAACCGCGCGAATGTACGCGGCACCACCCACCGCCCACCTCTACATCGTCGCTGATGTCTCGCAATCCGACCACTGCACCAGTGGCGACGTCATCGATTTCGTCGACACCGTCTCAGCGGTGATGCCGAAGGGCTCCTGGCTGGTCATTCTCGACACCATGCGAGACGACCCCGCCCCAGGCCGCCCCGCTTCGTGTGACTGCGAGGAGCTCTGCTTCTGCCTCGTCTCCCGACCGCATCCGCCTACCCAGCCAGGCCAGGAGTGGTCGCTCGCGGAGTACCTCCACGTGCTGAGCCCCCTGGGTCTCCGAATCAACTCCGTCAGACACCCGAGCCCGAGCTACGTGCTGCTGGCCTTGGACAGCACCGAGGAGCCCGCCGGCTTCTCGACCCCAACGCCGATCACACGGACACGCCTCTATCCGAACACCCCCCGAGACGAAAGGCCCGTAGGCACCGTCTCCCCGGACAAGTAGTACCCGGGACCATCACCGGCCTGACCTCAGACAATGCCGTGATCGGGCTTGTCCCACCGCCGACACATCGGACTGGAGAAGCCCGAAGGTGGACGGACTGATCATCATCCCTATGTCTCCGTCTTGCGCGGCTCGACAGAAACCACCTTCCGTATCCACCTACTAAACGGGGGCTAGGGGCATACATGGAAGCACTCGGCGCTTGAAGGGCACGCGTCCCACGCCGGAACCACGTAGCCGCTCGACTTTGCCGCAGCCCCCAGTGGGTGACGGGCGTGCCCGTCCCACGACGGCACCTATGCACGAAGGCCCATCAACACAAGCGGGTACTCCCTGTTTGCGGCCATCCCGCAAACAGGGAGTACCCGCCTCACGAAACAGCTTGCCTCCGTCATCTACTCTGAAATGTCACCGCGATGGAGCCGGCGGTTGAGTTGCCACACCGCCTGCCGACCCATCAAGTGATCAGGACGTGGCCGGCTCGGGGTCAGCCCAGCCCGGCCACGTCCCTCACCCAGTCGCTCCATAGCTGCACCGCCAAGAGCAGGAACTGCACGCCGATCATCATCACGTGCCGTTTGGCCTCGGGGTCAGGCTCATCAGGATCGATGGCCATATCACAACCTTTCTGTTTGATGTCGCCCGGGAGAAGTTCCGGTCGGCCCTCGCGACCGGACCAGGCACCGCTGTGACCGCTACGAAGGATCAGCGGCTTGGAGGAGCAAAGCTGCGTCGGCATGTCGCCCTGCGGCGACTAGGACCCTTGCCACCTGGAGTACCTCCTTTGCGGGTCGCCCGCCCGCATAGTGCAAGATCGCGTCAGCGGCGTCCACCAAGCCCCCTGACCTGCAGGCGTCTACCGCATCCATGACCTCCGATGGGGAGCACCGGCTTCCGACCGAGTGCAGCAGCACGCGGACCCTGGCCAAGTCCTCGCTCAGCAGCCGTTGAACTACCTGGCCTCCCACCTCCATCACCGCCTCCACATTGCGGCGCCGGTCCCCATATTTATGGGGGACCGGCGCCTTGCCGCGTGCCGCTCCCCCCACAAACTCTGCCTCGCCGATCAGGAGCCGCCCACCGTGTCCGTTGCCCGACGAACGACTCAGCTGGCCGACCTGTTTAAATGACGCTTGCCCGTCGTACTCTCCTTGGCTCATCCTGCAGTTCGCACAGAGCGGGAATGTGATTGCGGCTTCAGAGTGAGCTCTGCGCAACTCTTCTTCGCTGAAGGGAATATTGGGCTGACCTGCAGAGATAGCCAAGTCGTACAATTTCAGACACAGGGCCAGTTCGGGAATACGGCGAGCGCTGAGGTGACCAGAGAGTGTTGAACGATGCATGTGCAGGCATCGCGCGATTTCTGTGAACGTGTAGTCGGGCATGAGCGCACAGAGCGCACGCAGCATTTCGGCTAATCGATGGCGCTCGGGAGACTGTTGCGGATCCAGCGCACTCGTCAGCTCATGTCGTTTGGGCAAGAGACCCCTCCCTCTTCTCCTATGTATCGCGAGGTCGAGCCCTCCACCAGAGTCGACTCCGGCTCCTGCCACCAGATGACACCGTACAGTTTTGGGCTCTCTCACGATTTTGCCCGGGATCATCCTGCCATACAACCACGGCACCACCACCGCTATACAGGCTCCAATGCGCCGCAACTAGGGGAAGCGCCCCTGCCGCACTTGACTGCTGCTATGCCTCTGGTCCTGCACGCGACCGCCTCCACCGTCACCGACCTGCGGAAATACCTCCCACTGTTGACTTTTGGCCGCGAACAGCATCCGCACTTGCAGACAAAAGGCACAACGATGCAAAGTAGGGTGGTCAGACAGGCCATCAACTGCACTAGGCGCCTGCGTGGTCGGGACCTCCCTTGACTACACAGCGCTAGGGCGATCCTTCCAACCTCCGTGAAAGGACTTGATGCCAATGACCACCCTGCCCGACTGGCAAGACGCGAAGCTAGGCACGATGAAGCGGGCCGCACTGTGGCTGCTCCATGAGGTCGGCATCGGCAACTCCTTCACGAAGGAGCAGCTGCGTGACGCCTTCCCCGGCGTCGCACAGGTCGACCGGCGTATGCGTGATCTCCGAGACTTCGGGTGGAGAATCGACACCAACCGCGACGACGCGACTCTGCTGGCAAATGAGCAACGCTTCGTCACTGAGGGAGACCCCGTCTGGGAGCCGGGCAAGGCGACCAAGAAGAGAGAGGCCCACTCCCTCACCGCAGCTCAGAGGCGTGACCTGCTCACTCGGGACGGACACCTCTGCCGCTCATGCGGGGTACCTGCCGGCCATCCGTACAGCGGGACGTACGAAACCGCGCAGCTCGACGTTGCCCGCCGTACCGTTGTCCTCCGTGACGGCACCGAGAGCACTCAACTTGTCATTGAGTGCAACCGATGCCGAGTTGGGGGGCGCGAGTTGACAATGGACCTCCGAACGGTCTTGAAGGCTCTCGAGCGACTGCCCGAGCTCGATCGGCGCTTCCTCCGGGCATGGGTAGATGCGGGTTATCGGGACTTCAGCGAGGTGGAGGAACTCTGGGCCAGCTACATCACCTTGCCGGCGGAGGCTCGAGAGAAGTTCCGAGACGCCCTCGGATAGTCGCATGCCTTATCGCCTGTGGGTCCCCTGTTTCCCTCTTCTTGTCTGCCACTAGGAGGCCGGGCAGTCCGGGGCATGGCGCGTGGTCGGCATACCGGCAATCCGGCAATCCGGCAATCCGGCAATCCGGCAATCCGGCAACGAAGCCGAGACTTGAAGTCTTCGGTCGGGCAATGTCATGGAGCGCACTAGAAACGGAGTCCTGCACCAGTTGCGGGCGGAGGAATTTTAAGGAGACATAGTGATGGATTTCGGATCTCCGCCGGGGGCGAGCGAAACCCGATCCTTGATTGAGCAGCGCATTCGCGAGGTCCTCAATCTGGGCGGGCTTCAGGAGTCACTGACGATCGAATGGCGCGGCCAGCCGCGACACGTTGAGGTGATCGACATCCCGGTGGAATCTCTCTACTACAACCCCGCCACCCACAGGATTCGCGCCCAGCGCAGCTTCGATTCAGAAAGAGAAGCAGAGCTTCTCTCCGACCCTTGGTCTGATGTAAGCCAGGATTATCTAGCACACCTTCTCAAGTCGCTGCCAGCGGATCCGGCAAAGGAAGACCCGACTTTCATAGAGCTGAAGGAGAGCCTCAAGGAGTTCAGACAGAACGAGCCGGGTCTGGTCACACGCGACGGCATCCTTGTCAATGGCAACACACGATGCGCAGCTCTCCGGGAGTTGGGTGTCAGGAGTATACGCGTCGGTGTCCTGCCAGAGTCGTGCACCTGGGCGGACATCAGCACTGTTGAGTTGTCGTTGCAGCTGCGCAAGGAACACAAACGAGATTACTCCTATATCAACCACCTCCTGGCCATAGATGGACAGGTCGCGTCTGGACGCCCTATCGAGGATATCGCCCGCGAGTTCAGGATGCAGAAGCGGACGGTAGAACGCGACATGTGGGTTCTTGCCACCCTGCGCGACCTGGTGGTGCGCAGCAAGGCGGATGGCGCCCAGTTGCGATTCATGGACTTTGAAGACAGCAAAGAGAAGCTAGCTGAACTTCACCGCCACTATATGATAGAACTCGAAAAAAATAGGGATAAAGCTGATCTCCTCAAGGAGAACCGGCTCGCGGCGATTGTGATGGAGTTCTCCAAGACAGATATCCGTTACATCGAGGCCGACTTCCGGATACGCTACCTCGACAAACTGCTTCCCGAGTCATTGAAGACCTCCGGAGCGGCAACCACTACCGTCATCCCCGGGCTAAACAGGACAGTCCGGTCTTCGGGAGCGGTAGTAACCGAGGCCAAGCTATTCACCGATACCCTCCTAAAGGCCAAGGCGGTAGCTAAATCCAGCAGCCAGGAGCTAGCAGGCAAGGGGGATGAAGCGAAACGTGTGCTCGCAGATGCTAAGTCCGCTATGGATGAAGCTCTCACTCCGGCGGGTCGCGATGCACGGATTCAAAAGAAGCGGCAAGCGGCCCCTGATCGTATCAACGACGCATGCGCTGACCTCGAGCAATGCATCACCGATCTCTCGCTTGCTCGAGCATCGAGAAGCCTTGACGAGGACGCATTCGACGAGGCTGTCATGAAGCTCCGTGCTGTTATGAGCAAGCTCGCCACCGAGTCTGCCCGCAGCATCAAGGTCCGTGGCGAAGGTGTGACCTGGCTGTTGGATGCGGTAGGTAAGGAAAGCTAATGCCTCTCAGCCAGGCCTCGCTGGCGATCGCGTTCGATGTAACACGGACCAAAGCTGTTCTCCGTGTGCTCCCCCAGCATATGAACGATCTCACCCAGTTGGCTGCGCACTTCCCACACAGCACACGCCGGGGTCCACTTGTGGTGGAGATGGAGCTTGACGGCTTCCTCGCCGGCATCGACGCGCTCGCAACGTGGCCGGCGCATGAGAGCGTGCAATGGGAAGACGAGTTAGTGCAACTTGTCCAAGGCGTGCTCGACGATGCCGAGATCGCCGAGCGCCATCTTCTGAACAACGGCAGCAGTCCAGCAGCTGACGAGGTTCAGCCGGGCGAGATTCTTTCTCTGCTTGGTTCCGGGTGGGTAGCGGACTTGACTCCCTTCCAGATGCGGGATGTCGCTCGTCTACTAACCCTTAGACATGGTGCCAACTTCAGCGTCCCAGGTGCTGGGAAGACTCGTGTGGCCCTAGCTGTGTTTTCGGCGATGCGCAAACAGAACCTAGCGCGGCGCGCTCTCGTAGTAAGCCCCAAATCGGCTTACGAGTCGTGGCATTTCGAGAGTGCGTTCTGTTTCGATGAGCCCCTCCGGAGCCACGTCATGGACAAGGCTCCGGAACCTGGCGCCGAACTTCTGATCGTCAATTACGAGCGTTTGGGCAGGTCCTTGGGCAGTCTAGCTTCCTGGCTGCGCGCAGCACCTTCTATGATGATCTTAGATGAGGCTCATCGTATGAAGCTTGGCGCCAAGGGCACTTACGGTTCAGCGTGCCTTTCTCTCGGTCCTCTGGCACCGCGGCGGCTCATTCTGACCGGAACTCCGGCTCCCAACGGAGCGCGTGACCTCGAGAGCCTGCTGTCCTTCGTCTGGCCTGGCCACGGCCGCCGAGTTGTGAACGATGCGGTCAGGGGCGGAGATCTCGCCTACGCCAGCGCGGCGCTCCGCCCACTCTTCGTGAGAACTACCAAGAGCGAGCTCGGGCTTCCCCCCTACGAGCCAAAGATCCGCTACGTCAGCCTCCCGCCGCTCCATCGGGAGATCTACGACGCTTTGAGAAGTCGCTACTCAGCGCGCGCCATAGCCTCTCGAGACCAGCTCGACACTCTGGGCCGGACTGTACTCCGGCTTCTCATGGCAGCGATCACGCCAGCGCTTCTGATCGAGGGCACAAGTCGCTACGAACCGCTTGCGTACCAAGTGCCCCCGCTGCAGGTCTCAGAACAGGATTCGCTCTACAACTTGCTCCAGAACCTGACGAGCTACGAGGTAGCTCCGAAGTATCAAGAGACACTTGCCATCGTAGAGAAGAACGCATCTCTCGGTCGCAAGACTTTGGTGTGGTCGACCTTCGTACGAAGCCTGACCTCGCTCCAAGCCCTCCTCTCCCCCTACAAGCCAGCTCTGGTGCATGGCGGGGTACCGGACCGTGAGGAGGAGATCAGGCGTTTCCGGGAAGATCCCGATTGCATGGTCCTGTTGTCAAACCCCGCGACTCTTGGTGAAGGTATCAGCCTGCACCAAGTCTGCCATGACGCTGTGTATGTGGATCGAGACTTCATGGCGGGCCGGTTCCTGCAGAGCTTGGACCGTATCCATCGGCTCGGATTGCCGAGCGATGCCGAGACGCGGGTGACGATCCTCGCGACCAGGGAAACCATCGACGAGACTGTCGCCGAGCGGCTCGAAGCGAAGCTTCAGTTCATGGGACAGATCCTGGACGATCCGGACGTACAGCAGCTTGCTGACTTGGACGAGGAGCCCTCGGTGGCAAGCGGGATGGATATGAATGACGTCCAGGCCTTGCTCAGCCATTTGACCACGCCCCCTAGACAACTGAAGGAGGGCCTCAGCATGCCATAGCGGTGCACCGATACGGCATGAACGCTCCCTGGGCTGCGATGTCGCAGTCCAGGCAGCTACGTCGGCAGCTTTCGGCAACCCTAGCTATCGGACTGCCTCGACACCGATATAGTGGCCGTTCATTTGTTCGAAGGTTGTTTCTAGGGTGCTGCCAGTACAGCTATGGTGCTTGTGGGCGGTATCGGCGCACCCGGCTGGAGGAGGTTTGCATGCCGGAGCAGGGCCGGGTGTACACGTCGGTCGAGATCTGCGCCGGCGCGGGCGGCCAAGCTCTAGGTCTGCACAACGCTGGGTTCCGCCACCGGGCTCTCATCGAGTTCGACCCTCACGCCTGCAGGACCTTGGAGAGCAACCTGGACAAGCTCGGCGGGGCGGAGGTGTGCAAGGTCCATGAGCTGGATCTGAAGAACTTCACCAGGCGACCCAAGACCCGGCAAGAGCAGTTCGATATTGAGGACCTAGGCTTCGAGCCTGGAGAGATCACCTTGCTGGCGGGGGGTGTGCCATGCCCTCCATTCTCACTCGCTGGTAAACAACTAGGGCGCGACGATGAGCGTGATCTATTCCCCGTAATGCTTGATATGGCCGAGGCGCTTCAGCCGCGCGCCATCATGATCGAAAACGTCCGCGGCCTTCTCGAACCCAGCCACAGGTTCGCTGGGTACCGCGCCGAGATAATCAGAACACTCAGCATGATGGGATACGTATCAAGCGAGTGGGCTCTGGTAGAGGCTCGTAACTTCGGAGTTCCACAACTCAGGCCACGGGCTATCCTTATTGCTATCCGCGAGGAAGACTCCCCGTACTTTTCGAAAGAACTTCCCAAGGGTGACCCTAAAAACGTTGTAACGGTCGCCGAGGCGCTCAAAGAGTCGATGCATCAACGACTTAAAGCCCTCGGATCTGAGGGCAAGAGACTCTATAAGCAGTGGCTTGAGAAGGCTGAGAGTGGGTCTATCGCACCTACTCTTGTAGGCGGCTCAAAGAAGCACGGCGGCGCAGACCTCGGCCCGAGCAGGGCTAAGAAGGCTTGGGAAGCACTAGGTATCGACGGCCATGGCGTAGCTGACGAAGAGCTCAAGGACAAGGCGCGCGACCTGCTCGGAGAGCGTGGAATCAAGCTCACTGTGAGCCAAGCGGCTATCATCCAAGGCTTCCCGCCCGATTGGGAGTTCTCCGGCAGGAAGACTGCAGCCTACCGCCAAGTCGGAAATGCCTTCCCCCCTCCAGTAGCGGAGGCTATGGGACGGGCGATCATCGAAGCACTACGTCGCTCTGATGCCAAGGAAGAGCCGCCTGTTTCTGCCGATCCGGCCAACGTCAAGCCCGACGAGCAGATGTCACTGCTTGAGGTTGAAAAGGAGTTCGTGTCGGCGTAGTGCAACTTCGTCTCTGACTACTTGCGCGCACTCCTCGGCTGGCTGGTGCTCCCAAAACCTGATCACTTTCCAGCCAGCCTCAACTAGGCGGGCATCGGTATCCAGGTCCCTTTGCATATTGCGACCAATTTTGTCGCGCCAGTACTCCGGATTTGTCTTCGGAGGAACAAAGTGGGAAGGGCAGCCGTGCCAAAAGCAACCATCAATGAAAATGGCCAAGCGGATTGGGCGGAACACAATGTCTGCGGTACGCCTCATGGAGGGGAGTGGCTTGGCCGCGACACGGTAGCGCAGCCCACTGGCATGTAGGAGTGACCGGAGCAGGAGCTCTGGCGAGGTGTCACGATTACGATTCCCCAGCATGCTGCGCCTGTTCGCGGCAGATGAAGCCCACGAACCCTCAGGTGGCGACCACGCCTCCGGCTTAGATTTCTGCTTGCTCATCGCCTTGAGAGTCTACTGACCCTATGCATGCGAGACCCGGGTTCCGCCGGGTTGCGATGGATTCAGCCCCCGTCACGCCGGTCAGGAACATAAGGCCTGGGTTGGGCAGCCGACAGGGGCTAAAGATCTGCGTTAGCCATTGCTCGCGTCTTCGTAGGCGCGGCGGAAGGCTTCCAGGAAGACTTCTACTGGTTGGGCGCCGGAGATGCCGTAGGTTCGGTCCACTACGAAGAAGGGGACGCCTGTGGCGCCCAGGTTGCGGGCGGCTTCGATGTCGGCTTCTACGTCGGCTCGGTAGGCGTCGGTGTTGAGGACTCGGGTGGTTTCGGGTTCGGGGACGCCGGCTTCGGCCAGGAGGCGGATCAGGGTTGAGTGGTTGGAGAGGTCTTCGCCGTCGATGAAGTAGGCCTTGAGTAGGCGTTCCCAGGTTGGGGCTTCGGCGCCTAGGGACTTGGCCAGGTGGATCAGGCGGTGGGTGTCAAAGGTGTTGACGTTGCGGGCGCGGGTGTAGTCGATTTTGAGGCCCTCTTCCGCGCCTATGGCGGTGACGCGGTCGAGCATGGGCTGGATGGCGGCTTCGCCTCCGTACTTGCGGCCCAGGGCTTCGTGGACCGGTTCGGAGATGCCCACCGGGTAGGTGGGGTCGAGTTGGAAGCTGCGCCATTCGACTTCCACCTCGTCGGCGTGGTCGAACTGTTCTAGGGCTTGCTCGACGCGGCGCTTGCCGATGTAGCACCAGGGGCAGACGACGTCGGACCAGATTTCGAGTTTCATGAGGAGGCTCCTTCCGAGGTCGGGACGGTGCAGACGCCGTCCGCGCAGGCTTCCGCGACTGGGGTTCCCAGGAGCAGGAGGGGCTTGGCCGGCAGGTCGACCTCGGGGTTTTCGCTCATGTCTGGTGGTAACCGGTCGGGGGCTTGGGTTATTTCGGTCGGGTGGGTCCGTTGACTGTAGGCGGACCTCCGACTCCTGTTGGGTCTTTTTGGCGGGCTCGGTCGGGGTTCTCCGGTGGCGGCCTGTACGGCAGAGGTGGGTCTGGCTTCTGCGTGCTCTTGTTGTGCGTGGCCTCTTCTTATGCCTGCTTGGGTCTGTTTCAGACTTGAGGCTTTCCGGTAGAGGGTGTGTCTGAGGGGCTTCTGGCGTTCGGAAGGGGCCGCTCTTTCGAGCGGCCCCTTCCTCGGCTCTGGTCAGACTTTCGGGTTTCTCAGAGCCTTGGGGGTGTGGGTCAGCGGAGGCCGGCGTCTACGGCGGACATCAGGGTGCCGTTGTCGCCGCTCAGTTCCCAGATCATGGCGCCCAGGAGGTTCTTACTGCGGAGCCAGGCTGTCTTCTTGCCGATGGACCAGGCGTCGTCGAAGGTCCACCATTGACCGCCGTTGCCGGTGTAGCAATAGGTGGCCACGGCTACTTCGTCGTGGTGGACGGTGCAGCCGGGGACGCTGGCCAGGAGGTTGGTGTAGCCGCGGTTGCCGGCTTCTTCTTGGAATTGGCCGGGGGCGGCGCCGTTGGCGGTTTGCCATTCGCCGTTCTTGCCGCCGGCGGCCACGCCTTGCCAGCCTCGGCCGTAGAAGGCCAGGCCTATGGTGAGTTTGCGTGGGTTGACGCCGGCTTGGAGGTAGACGTTGACGGCGCTTTCCACGCTGAACTTGAAGTTGTAGGGGTCGTCCGGGTCGTTGTAGAGGTTGCCCTGGTGGCCGGTGCGGTTGGGCTCCCAGGAGTTGTCGCTGCCGGAGCCGTGGAAGTCGTAGCCCTGGATGTTGAAGATGTCGAGGTTCTTGGCGACTTCGGGGAGGTCCCAGCCGGCGGTGATCTTGGCGGGGTCGGCGGGGGTGAAGGCCGTGAGGTCGTAGCGCTTGCCGGTTGTCAGGGTCAGCTCGTCGAGCTGCTTGCGGAATTCGGCGACGAGCGCGGTGTTGTTGGCCTTGTCGTTGGGGTTGATGTGGTTGCCGGGGTGGCCTTCGGCGCCGGGCCATTCCCAGTCGAGGTCGATGCCGTCGAAGACGCCGGCCGCGGAGCCGGGGCCGCCGGAGGCGTTGACGACGGGGAGGTTGCCCTTGATGTAGATGTCGATGCAGGATTTCACGAACTTCTCGCGGGCGGCCTGAGTCGCGGCCACGTCGGCGAAGTACTTGGAGAAGGTCCAGCCGCCGAGGGAGATGAGCACCTTGAGGTGCGGGTGCTTCGCCTTGAGTTTGAGAATCTGGTTGTAGTTGCCGCGAAGCCTTTCCCAGCCGGTGTCCGCGACTCCGTCGACGGACTGGGAGGCGCTCATGGGCCTGCCGTAGTCGGCTTCGGCGTCGCCGGCGCCGTCACCCTGGTTGGGGTCTTGCGGGTTGGGTGTGGTGCCCTTGGTCACGCCGTGGAGGCAGGTCAGGTTGACGGGGTCGATGTTGCCGAAGGCGTAGTTGATGTGGGTGAGTTTGGCGGCCGAGCCGGTGGTGTCGATGTTGCGGACGAAGTACTGCCGGCCGTAGATGCCCCACTGCACGAAGTAGGCGACACGTGCGTAGCCGTTGCCGATGATGTCGCTTGTGCTACCTGTCACGGTGTTGCTGGCGGCTGAGGTGTTGTCGTACAGATCTCGAGCCTTGACGGTGAAGACATAGTCGGTCGAGGGTGACAGGCCCGTCACGACGGCTGTGGTGCCTTCGACGGTCATCTTGAGGTTCGCGCCGATGTAGACGTCGTATCCGGCGATGCCGGTGTTGTCGGTGGAGGCGTTCCACGCGAGGGAGACCGTGGTGGAGGTCGCTCCGGTGGTGCGGAGGTTGGTGGGCGCGGTGGGGGGTGTGGGATCGTCCGCCGGGTTCTTGGTGGAGGCGGTCACGGCCTGACTTGCGGGCGATTGGTTGCCCTTACGGTCTTTGGCCTTGACGGTGAAGGTGTAGGCGGTGTTGGGGGTCAGGCCGGTGATGGTGGCCGTGGTGGAGGTGACCGAGGCGGCCACGGTGGTGCCCCGGTAGACGTCGTAGCCCGCGATCGGCAGGTCGCCGGGGACGGAGGCGTTCCAGGCCAGGGTCACGGTCTTGGTGGTGACGATGGTCGAGCGGACGTTGGTGGGGGCTCCGGGCGGGGCGTCGGGGGAGCCGTCGCACTTGACGTCGTTGACGCGGCAGTCGGTGGGTTCGCCGGCCGCGCTGAGGGTGAAGCTCGGGCTGTAGGGCTCGGTGGAGCCGCCCGCGGCGATGGTGGTGTTGTAGTAGATCGGACTCAAGGTGACTTGGCGGCCGGTCTGGCTGAGGGTGGCGTTCTGGGCGTTGCTCGCGGTGACGCCGGAGGGCAGGGTGAAGGTGATCGACCAGCCGTTGAGGGCGGCGGTGGTGTTGTTCTTCACCACGTATTTCCCTTGCGTGCCGGATCCGTGATACTCCGCGGCGACCGGTGCGGGCGGTGGTGGTTCGGGGCCGGTGCCGTCGCAGTTGGCGCCATTGATGGTGCAGCTCGTGAGCTGGGCTGCGGCGCTGAGCGTGACGGTTGGGCTCCAGGGCTCGGTGGTGCCGTTGGCCCGGATGGTGTTGATGTAGAAGGCCGGCGTCAGCCGTACCCTCGTGCCGTTCTGGGCGATGGTGGCGTTCTGGGGGTTGCTGGCGGTAACGCCGGCGGGGAGGTCGAAGACGATCGACCAGCCGGTGACGGCGGTGGGATTGGGGTTGGTGACCACGAACTTGCCTTGTGTCCCGTTGAGGGTGAAGGCAGCGGTCAGGCGGGCGGCGGCGTTGGCTGGGAGAGCCGCGAGTGCGGTCACCACTGCAAGTACCAACGCCACGACGGCGAATCGGCGCATGTGGTGGACCCTTTCTTTAAAGAAAGTTTCCTAACAGTTGACCGGATCGTAAACCTGACCACAGGCCCCGACAAGGCCCAAACTTCTTGAGTTAATCCATAAAGCACGTCCGTGGATAGAACGGATTTATGCTGCGATTAAGCATTTTTCCGACCGCAGTCCGTGGCCACAGCGGGGCATAGGGCGAAGCGGGCGGCCCAAACGGTCAACCGGAACCGAGGCCACAGACGGACCGGAACCGAGGCCACGGACAGAACGGGGCCAAGGCCACAGGCCAACGAGGGCCAAGGTCGGCGGTCACGATGGAGCCAGATCACGCGTGCGGCAAGCCTCCCGCGGGCCGGGCAGGCAGGCGATCACGCCCACGCCGTCCGCCGCCCCCAAACCAGTCCGCGATAAACTCGCAGTTGCAAACTCTATGCAACAAGGGATGTGCCCATGGCCGTGGTGCTCGGCATCGAGACGTCGTGCGACGAGACGGGGGTAGGCATCGTCGCCGACGGCCGTCTGATCGGCGAGGCGCTCGCATCCAGCATGGAAGAGCACGCCCGTTTCGGTGGCGTGGTTCCGGAGATCGCGGCCAGGGCACACCTTGAGTCGCTGATGCCCTGTGTGGGCAAGGCGTTCGCCGAGGCCGGCGTCTCCCCGCGCGAGGTGGACGCCGTCGCCGTGACCGCGGGGCCGGGCCTCGCGACGGCGCTGCAGACAGGAGTGGCCGCCGCCAAGTCGCTGGCGTTGGCGTGGGATGTGCCGTTGTACGGCGTGCATCACTTGGCCGGGCACGTCGCGGCCGACACGCTTGAGCACGGGCCGCTGCCGGCCCGTTGTGTGGCGCTGATCGTGTCGGGCGGGCACACGTCGTTGCTGCTTCTCGACGATCTGGCGCGTGCGCCGATCAGGCATCTCGGCGACACGCGGGACGACGCGGCGGGAGAGGCTTTCGACAAGGTGGCGCGGCTGCTGGGGTTGGGTTATCCGGGTGGCCCGGCGGTCGCGAAGGCGGCGCTCGGCGGCGACCCGGATAAAATTGGTTTCCCTCGTGCCATGCCGGGGAGTTACAGTTTTTCCTTCTCCGGGCTCAAGGCGGCTGTGGCCCGCTGGGTGGAGCGGAGCCCGGGTGACGTGCACGTGGCCGATGTGGCCGCGTCGTTCCAAGAGGCTGTGGTGGATGTGCTGACGGCGAAGGCGGTGAGAGCCTGCCGCGATCACGGTGTTCCGACGCTGGTGATCGTCGGCGGCGTCGCAGCCAACGGGCGCCTACGCGAGCTTGCCGCCGAGCGCTGCGCACGCGCCGGTGTCGAGTTGCGGGTGCCCGCACCTCGCCTCTGCACGGACAACGGCGCGATGATCGCGGCCGTCGGGGGCCTGCTGCACGCGGCGGGCGAGCCGGCGAGCACGTTTGGCCTCTCGGTCGATCCTTCCGCGCCTCTGGTCCGGGCGGCCATCGTCTAAGCCACCCCAGACAAGGACTGATTTCCATGCGCACTGCGGAGATCCGCCGTCGCTTTCTCGACTACTTCCTCCAGCGCGGTCACACCCTGGTGGACAGCGCGCCACTGCCCGTCGACGATCCGACGTTGTTGTTCGTCAACGCGGGCATGGTGCCGTTCAAGCCCTATCTTCTGGGGCAGGCCCCCGCGCCTTATCCGCGGGCAGTGAGTGTGCAGAAGTGTCTGCGCACCCTCGATATCGACGACGTCGGGCGCACGGCCAGGCACGGGTCGTTCTTTCAGATGAACGGCAACTTCTCCTTCGGCGACTATTTCAAGCCGGAGACCATCGAGTTCGCCTGGGATCTCATCACCAGACCGGTCGCGGACGGCGGTTACGGGCTGCCAGAGTCGCGGTTGTGGGTGTCGGTCTTCCACGATGACGACGAGGCCGCCGAGTTGTGGCGCACACGCATCGGGGTGTCCCCGGACCGCATCGTACGGCGGGGCGTCGTGGACAACTATTGGTCGATGGGTGTGCCGGGGCCGTGCGGGCCCAGCTCGGAGATTTTCATCGATCGGGGGCCGGCCTACGGCCCGGACGGCGGCCCGGAGGTCGACGAGGAACGCTTCATGGAGCTGTGCAACCTCGTCTTCATGCAGTTCGAGCGGGGAGCCGGCGGGGCGAAGGACAACTATCCGATCCTCGGTCCGCTCCCCAGCAAGAACATCGACACCGGAATGGGCCTGGAGCGTATGGCCTTCACCCTCCAAGGTGTCGACAACCTCTTCGAGATCGACGAGGTGCGCCCCATTTTGGATCGGGCGGCGGAGTTGACGGCTGTGCCGTACGGCAAAAGCCGGGAATCCGATGTGCGCCTGCGTGTGGTGGCCGATCACGTGCGCACGGCGCTGATGATCATCGGCGACGGGGTCACGCCGGGCAACGAGGGGCGTGCTTATGTGCTGCGCCGCATCTTGCGGCGGTCGGTGCGGGCGATGCGCCTGCTTGGGTACGGCGGAGCCGCGTTGCCGGAGTTGTTCACCGTGGCGCGCGACTGCATGAGCCCCTCATATCCCGAAATATCCACTGATTTTGCGCGCATCCAGGAGGTGGCGGCGGCCGAGGAAGACACCTTCGCCAACACCCTCAAGCAGGGCACAAGCATCCTTGACCTCGCGGTCGCCGAGGCCAAGGCCGAAGGGCGCACGCGGTTGTCCGGGCAGAGCGCGTTCAAACTGCACGACACCTATGGCTTCCCGATTGATCTCACCTTGGAGATGGCCGCCGAGCAGGGGCTTGAGGTGGATCGGGAGGGTTTCCGGCAACTCATGACCGAGCAGCGGCGGCGGGCCAAAGCCGACGCGCAGTCCCGCAAGACGGGGCATGGTGACATGTCGGCCTACCGGGCGACGGTGGATGCGCACGGACCGACCGAATGGCTGGCCTATGAGACGTTGACCACCGAGTCCACCGTTCTGGCGATCGTCGAGGGCGACGTGCAGGTTCGGGAGGCCGATGAGGGTTCGATCGTCGAGGTCGTGCTTGACCGCACGCCCTTCTACGCCGAGTCCGGCGGGCAGGAGAGCGACGCCGGGCTGCTGATCGGCGGCGACGTCCGGGCCGAGGTGCTGGCCGTGCGCCGCCCGGTGAAGGGTCTGGTAACCCACCAGGTGCGGGTGGTGGGCGGCACGCTCGCCGCCGGGGCCGCGGTGACCGCGCAGGTCGACGCCGAGTGGCGGCTGGGAGCGCGGCAGGCGCATTCGGGGACGCATGTGGTGCACGCGGCGCTCCGCCAGGTGCTCGGGCCCACGGCTTTGCAGAGCGGGTCGTACAACCGGCCCGGTTATCTGCGGCTGGACTTCTCCTGGCGCTCCCGGCTCTCCCCGGAGACCCGGAGCGAGGTGGAGGAAGCGGCCAATCTGGCGATACGCCGAGACCTTCCAGTCGAGGTGCGTTTCATGACGTTGCCGGAGGCGCGGGCCATCGGGGCGCTGGCGTTGTTCGGGGAGACATACGACGAACTGGTGCGTGTCGTCGACATCGGCGGTGCCTGGTCACGCGAGTTGTGCGGTGGCACGCATGTGGAGCACGCCGCGCAGATCGGACCGGTGGCGCTCACCTCGGAGTCCTCCGTCGGTTCCGGTAGCCGGCGGGTCGAGGCCGTGGTGGGCGTGGAGGCGTTCCGTTACCTCGCCCGGGAACGCGATCTCGTGTCAAGGCTGGCCGAAGAGCTGAAGACGCCCAGGGAGGAGCTGCCGGACCGCGTGTCCGCGCTGGTCGCGCGGGTGAAGGAGGCGGAGCGCGAGTCGGAGCGGCTGCGTGCGCGGCTGCTGATCGCGCAGGCCGCGGAGCTCGCGGCGCGGGCGTCCGACGTCGCCGGGGTGGGGCTCGTGACGGCGACTGCGCCCGACACCGCCTCGGGCCGGGCGTTGGCGGAGTCCGTGGGCGAACGGTTCGATCGGCCCGGGGTCGTGGCCGTCGCCGTACCCGGCGACGGGAAGTTCGTGCTGGTCGCCGCAGTGAGCGGGGCCGGGCGCGGGCTTGGGCTGTCGGCGGCCGAGCTGCTGCGCGAGACGCTCGGCGGCAGGGGCGGCGGCAACGCGGCGCTCGCCCAGGGGGGTGGGAACGGCGAAGCCGGGCCGGCCTTCGTGCGATTCGCGGAGCTTGTCGCCGACCGGCTCACGAGCGGGCGGTCGTAGGTCAGGCGCAAGGCCCCAGCCCACCTGCGTCTGGACGCAGAACTCGTCGAGCGGGCGGCCTAGGTCAGGCGCAAGGGCATAAGGGCAAGGGCCGCTGTAGGTCGCAAGTCTCCTGAGGCCATATGTGCCCGGGGCTACCCGAGGTCACAAGATGGGAGGGCGGTTCCCAGTCGGGGACCGCCCTCCGCCGTGCCTCTCGTCCGTCAACCAGGCAATACCTCGGTGTTCTGATTGGCCACCAGTTTCCACTGCCCGTCTTCCTTGGCCATGACGTAAAGCGGGGAAGTAGGGTTGCCCAGCGGCGCGCCGTCAAGGGTCGTATATTGCCCGCGCACCTTGACCGCCGCCACATCCGGGCGGATGAAGACCACCTGCGCGACTTCATATGTGACCGTGGAGTCCTTCATGGCCCCGGGAAGCACCTGGCGGGTGAACGCCGAGATCTCATCGCGGTTCGCCAGGAACTTACCGTGGGCCGTCGTCCATATCGCGTCCTCCCGGAACAGGCCGAGGAACTCTTCGGGAAGTTCGTTGCGCTGGGAGTGCTCAAGGGTCGCGACCACCTGTGTGATGGCTTCAACTTCGGCGTCACGGGTCTGCTTGTCCATGTGTTTCGTGCTCATGTGGACCATGGTGCAACCTGAAGGGAACTTGAGGTCAAGCGGCTCGCAGCAGAGCACCCCACCAAGCCCACCTGCCCAAAAATCCCTGCAAATAGGTATGTACGGCACAGCCCCGTAGGCCGAGCATGCGGGAGGCCACGTGCTTCGGTTTGGCCAGACAATTGGCCGTCCGAAGCGCGTGGCCCCGGGATGTCAGCGGTGTTCGAAGGTCGGCTTGCGCTTCTCGACGAAGGCCGCCATGCCTTCCTTCTGGTCGGCGGTGGCGAAGGTCGCGTGGAAGACGCGGCGCTCGAAACGTACGCCTTCGGCGAGGGTTGTCTCGAAGGCGCGGTTGACGCTCTCCTTGGCCATCATCGCGATGGGGAGGGACATCCCCGCGATGGTGGTGGCGACCGAGATGGCCTCGTCGGCCAGGTCGGCGGCGGGCACGATGCGGGAGACGAGGCCTGCGCGTTCGGCTTCGGCGGCGTCCATCATGCGGCCGGTGAGGCAGAGTTCCATGGCCTTGGCCTTCCCGACGGCGCGGGTGAGGCGCTGGGAGCCGCCGATGCCGGGGATGACGCCGAGTTTGATCTCCGGCTGGCCGAATTTGGCGGTGTCGGCGGCGAGGATGATGTCGCAGATCATGGCGAGTTCGCAGCCGCCGCCGAGGGCGTAGCCGGAGACCGCGGCGATCGTCGGGGTGCGGATCTCGGCGAGCCGGTCCCAGGCGGTGAACCAGTCCGCGAGATACACATCCATGTACGAGTTGGGCTGCATCTCTTTGATGTCGGCCCCGGCGGCGAAGGCTTTCGCGGAGCCGGTGAGCACGATGCAGCCGATCCCCGGGTCGCGGTCGAACTCGGTCGCGGCGGCGATCACCTCGTGCATGACCTGGAGGTTGAGTGCGTTGAGCGCCTCGGGACGGTTGAGGGTGATCACCCCCACCCGGTCCTTCCGGTCGATGAGGATCGTCTCGTATGAGGTCATTGCTCGCTTCTTTCGGCAGGTGCGGCGGACTCGGCCCTGATGGCGTTGACGATGGCGGAGAAGTCCTTGTCCGCCCCGCCCTCAGCGGCGAACCGCGCGTACAACTCGGCGGCGCGCAACCCCAGGTCGGCGGCGACCCCGTTGGCCTCCACGGCGTTGGCAGCCAGGGTGAGGTCCTTCGACATGAGGGCGGCGGCGAAGCCGGGGCGGTAGTCGTTGTTGGCGGGGCTGGTCGGCACCGGGCCGGGCACCGGGCAGTTGGTGGTGAGTGCCCAGCACTGGCCGGAGGCGGCGGAGGCCACGTCGAACAGCGCCTGGTTGGTAAGGCCGAGCCGTTCCCCGAGCACGAACGCCTCGCTGACCGCGATCATCGAGATGCCGAGGATCATGTTGTTGCAGATCTTGGCGGCCTGCCCGGCGCCGGGTTGCCCGCAGTGCACGATGCGCCGCCCCATGGCGCCGAGCAGCGGCTCGACCTGGGCGAAGTCGTCGTCCGAGCCGCCGACCATGAAGGTCAGGGTCGCGGCGGTCGCGCCCACGACGCCGCCGGACACCGGGGCGTCCACCGAGCGGTGCCCGGCTTCAACCGCCTTGTCGTGTGCGGCGCGGGCGTCGGCGACGTCGATGGTCGAGCAGTCGGCGAACAGCGTGCCGGGCGCCGCCGCGGGCAGCAGTTCGGCGTAGCTGTTGAGCACGTGCCGCCCGCTCGGCAACATCGTGATGACGACGTCGGCCTCTTTGACGGCTTCGGCCGCGCTCTGCGCCACATGCACACCCTGCTCGGCGGCGTGGGTGAGAAGGGCCGGCACCAGGTCGAACCCGGTGACCTTGTGTCCTGCCTTGACCAGGTTGGCCGCCATCGGGCCGCCCATGTTGCCGAGGCCGATGAATGCTACCGACGTGCTCACCTGGTCTCCTCCGGGGCGAAGTAGCTGTCGACCAGCTCGGGTGTCACCTGTTCGAGCGTGGCCGGGGACCATTGGGGGTTGCGGTCTTTGTCGATCACCTGTGCCCTGATGCCCTCGGCCAGGTCGTGGGCGCCGAGCAGGACGGTCGCGATGCGCAGCTCGCGCTCGAGCGCCTCCTCCAGGGTCGACAGGTCGCGGGCCTCGCGCAGCGCGCGGAGGGTCACCTTGAGCGAGGTCGGCGATTTGCCGGTGATCTGCTCGGCCGCCTCCTTCGCGGACTGGTCACCGGCGTCGCGCAGCCGTACGACGATCTCCTCCACCGTCGCGGCCGAGTAGCACGCGTCGATCCAGGCGCGCTGGGCGGCGACTTCGGAGGGGGGCGGTGTCGCGGCGTGCGCGGCTACGGCAGCCTGCGGACCGTGTACGGCGAGAGCCTCGATGAGGTCGCCGAGCCGCTCGGCGGGCACGAAGTGGTCGGCGAGGCCGAGAGCGAGGGCGTCGCCGGGGCCGAGGCGGGCACTGGTGAGGGCGGCATGGGTGCCGAGTTCGCCCGGAGCGCGGGACAGCAGGTAGGTGCCGCCGACGTCGGGGATGAACCCGATGCCGACCTCGGGCATGCCGACGACGGAGCGTTCCGTGACGATACGGACGTTGCCGTGGGCCGAGACCCCGACGCCGCCGCCCATCACGATGCCGTCCATGATCGCCACATAGGGCTTCCGATAGCGGCTGATGTGGGCGTTCATCCGGTATTCGTCGCGCCAGAAGTCCACGGCGCCGCGACCGCCCGCCCGGGCGTCGTGGTAGATGGCCCGGATGTCGCCGCCGGCGCACAGGCCGCGCTCCCCCGCGCCGGTGATGACGACGGCCCGCACATCGTCGTCGTCCTCCCAGGCGGTCAGGGCCGCGGCGATCTCCAGGACCATGCCGTGGGTGAGGGCATTGAGGGCCTTCGGGCGGTTGAGGATGATCCTGCCGAGACCATCCTCTTTGCTGAGCAGCACGTCCGCGGTGCTCATCAGGCGGCTCCCGTCAATGCTCGTGAGACGATCAGGCGCATGATCTCGTTCGTGCCCTCCAGAATCTGGTGCACACGCAGATCTCGCACAACCTTCTCAATGCCGTATTCCGCCAGGTAACCGTATCCACCGTGAAGTTGGAGCGCGCCATTGGCCACCTCGAAACCGACGTCGGTGGCGAGGCGTTTGGCCATCGCGCACAGTTCGACGGCCCGCGGGTCGCCACTGTCCAGAGCCGCGGCGGCGCGCCACAGGAGGGTGCGCGCGGCTTCGAGTTCGGTGCCCATGTCGGCCACCTTGAACTGCAAAGCCTGCAACGTGAGGAGTTTCGCGCCGAACGCCTGACGCTCGCCGAGATATGCCACCGTGCGATCCAGGGCGAACTGGGCACCGCCGAGTGAGCAGGCCCCGATGTTGAGCCGCCCTCCGTTGAGGCCGCTCATCGCGATGCGGAACCCCTCGCCCTCGGCCCCAAGCCGGTTGGCGGCCGGGACACGCACCCCGTCGAAAATGACCTGCCGGGTCGGCTGGGCGTTCCAGCCCATCTTCACCTCGTTGGGGCCGAACGTCATGCCGGCTGCGCCGTTCTCCACGACGAAGGCGGTGATGCCGCGTGCGCCGGAGCCGCCGGTGCGGGCCATCACGATGTAGTTCTGTGCGGCACCGGCACCGGAGATGAACTGTTTGACCCCGTTGAGGACATAGTCGTCGCCGTCGCGGTCGGCCCGGGTGCGCAGCGCCGCCGCGTCCGACCCGGCCTCGGGCTCGGTCAGGCAGTAGCTGCCCAGGTCGTCCATCGCACACATGCCGGGCAACCAGCGGGAGCGCTGCTCCTCGTCGCCGTAGCGGTCGATCATCCACGCCGTCATGTTGTGGATGGAGATGTACGCCGCGATCGACGGGCAGCCCGTGGCGAGCGACTCGAAGATCAACGCCGCGTCGAGGCGCGACAGGTCGGACCCGCCGACGTCCTCCCGGACGTAGATGCCGCCCATGCCGAGCTCGGCCGCCTTGCGCAGCACGTCGACCGGGAAGTGTTTGTCGTGGTCCCAGGCAACCGCGTGCGGAGCGAGGTGCTCGTCGGCGAACGAGCGGGCCGCCTCCATGATGGCGCGCTGGTCATCGGTCAAGGTGAACATCGGCGTCAGCTCATCGTGGGAATGACGAAGCTCGCGCCCTCCTTGACCCCCGAGGGCCAGCGGGAGGTGACGGTCTTGGTCTTGGTGTAGAACCGGATCGAGTCGGGACCGTGCTGGTTGAGGTCACCGAAACCTGAGCGCTTCCACCCGCCGAAGGTGTGATAGGCGATCGGCACCGGAATCGGCACGTTGACGCCGACCATGCCGGTGTTGACGCGGCGGGAGAAGTCACGCGCGGTGTCGCCGTCGCGGGTGAAGATCGCCACGCCGTTGCCGAACTCGTGCTCGCTGGGCAGGCGCAGCGCCTCCTCGTAGTTCGCGGCGCGCACGATCGAGAGCACCGGGCCGAAGATCTCCTCCCGGTGGATGCGCGACCCCGGCTTCACGTGGTCGAAGAGGGAGCCGCCGATGAAGAAGCCGTCCTCGTAGCCCGGCAGGGTGAAGTCACGCCCGTCGACCAGGAGCTTCGCGCCCTCGTCGACGCCGATCTGGATGTAGTCGCGCACGCGGTTGAGCGCGTCGCGGGTGACGAGCGGGCCGAAGTCGGCGGTCTCGTCGTGGGAGGGCCCGATGCGCAGCGCCGCGACACGCGGCATGAGCTTCTCCACCAGGGCCTCGGCCGTCTCCTCGCCCACCGGGACCGCGACCGAGATGGCCATGCAACGCTCGCCGGCCGAGCCGTACCCCGCGCCGATGAGCGCGTCGGCGACCTGGTCGAGGTCGGCGTCCGGCATGATCACCATGTGGTTCTTGGCGCCGCCGAAGCACTGGGCGCGCTTCCCGTGGGCGGCGGCCGTCGAGTAGATGTATTCGGCGATCGGGGTGGAGCCGACAAACCCGACGGCGGCGATGCGCGGGTCGGTCAGCAGGGTGTCGACCGCCTCCTTGCCGCCGTTGACCACGTTGAGCACACCCGCCGGCAGCCCCGCCTCAATGAACAGCTCGGCCAGGCGCAGCGGCACCGAAGGGTCACGCTCGGACGGCTTGAGCACGAACGCGTTGCCGCAGGCCAGCGCGGGCGCCGCCTTCCACAGCGGGATCATGGCCGGGAAGTTGAACGGCGTGATGCCGGCCACGACGCCGAGCGGCTGACGCAGCGAGTGCACGTCGATGCCGGTGCCGGCCGCGTCGGTGAACTCGCCCTTGAGCAGGTGCGGCACACCGGCGGCGAACTCCACGACCTCAAGGCCGCGCTGGATGTCGCCCTTGGCGTCCGGGATGGTCTTGCCGTGCTCCGAGGCGAGCAGGCGGGCCAGGGAGTCCATCTCGCGCTGGGCGAGATCGAGGAAACGCAGGAGCACCCGGGCGCGCCGCTGGGGGTTCCAGGCGGCCCACTCGAGCTGGGCTTCCTCGGCGTCGGCGATGGCCGCCTCGGTCTCGGCCCGCCCGGCGAGCGGCACGCGGGCCTGCACGGCGCCGGTGTTGGGGTCGAAGACGTCGCCGAAGTCACCCGAGGTGCCGGGGACGCGTCTGCCATGGATGAAATGTGTGAGCTCAGGGATCATCGTTGAACCTGCCTTCATCCAGGTTGGGATAGCCCGTATCCGGTTGGGATAGCGCGGCAAAAATATAGTAGGACGTCCTACTATGTCGAGACGACGCCGGGATAGCATCCTGTTTCCGCAGGTCGAAGAGGGCAAACCTTGACGGTGAGGCCGGGGGCCCAAAGTCAGTCAGTCGACGATCAATGGGCCTTTGTAGTACGGCAGTGGCCTGAGAGGTAGGGAACGGCACTTGAGGGGATCTATCTCCCTGCGGTTGGCGTGAATCTTGTGGAAAACACTGATGCGCGGGCCGCCCTTGAGGACGGCCCGCGCATCACCACCGACGAATTGAACGAGTTGTCAGGAGCGGAAGGTCACCCCCGGAAGCCCTGGCAGCGGGCCGGCGGGCATCCTGCGGGGACTGGCCACCTGTGTCTTGGCCACCCGCGCGGTGTCCGCCGCCGTGTCGGCACACCGGGTGCCGTTCCGCGGTGCCGTCAAGGAGATGAAGTACCGATCCGCGGCGTCCCGCATGCACGGGCCTCTGGTGTACCCGCCGTGACCGGCGCCCTCGTAGGTGACCAGCCTGGCCTCGGAGCCGATCTGCCGGGCGACGCTCTCCGACCAGATGAGCGGTGTGGCGGGGTCGTGCAGAGTGCTGGTGAGCAGCAGCGGAGGTGTGCCGTTCACCCGCACGGGCCGCTGGGGATATTTCACCGGCGGATACCCGAGGCAGCTCACGGTGGTGCCGAAACCGAGGGGGTTGAACTTCACGTTCGGCGCGATCGACTCGGACCGCCGCATGAGCCCTGCGTAGTGGCGATAGTCGCGAATGGGCAGGCGGTAGTCCTGGCAGAAGATCTCCATCGGATACGGGAGCGTGTCCGCCGAGGTCTTCAGGGACATGAGCGCGGAGGCCGGGGTGCCGGTGCCGTCCGCGTAGGCGGCGAGGGTGGTGGCGAGCCGCGCCCAGGTGGGGCCGTAGCCCGCGCCCCAGACCTCGTAGATGAGCTCCAGCTTGGAGATGCGCGACGTGGGGTCACCGGGGCGGGTGAGCTCGCCGCGCTCGGCCTTGGCCAGCAGGTCCCGCCAGACGGCCCGCACGTCCTTGCCGTTCAACGCGCATTCCGCGGACTTGTCGCACCAGGCGACGAACGCGTTGAAGGAATCCTCGACCGCCCACGCGGACTCGCCGGTCATCCTGCGGGTGTCGAGGCTGTGGTCGATGTTGGCGTCGAGCATCAGGGCCCGGACTTTCCGCGGATAACGCTCGGCGTACATCTGCGCGATGAGGGTGCCGTAGGACGCGCCGTAGTAGGTGAGTTTGTCGTCACCGAGGGCCGCGCGCAGTGCCTCCAGATCACGGGCCACACTCAGTGTGTCGACGTGGTCGTAGATCGGGCCGGTTTTGGCCCGGCAATCGTCCCTGCGCTCCTTGTTGTAGGCGAGGGCCGCGTCGAAGTCGGCCTGGCTTTCCATCAGGAATCCGGGATCGCGGAACAACACGTCGGTCGAGCAGACGATCGGACTGCTGCGGCCGACGCCACGCGGATCGAAGCCCACGATGTCGAAACGGCTGGTGAGGTCGCCGGAGAACGAATACCAATTGTAGATTGTGCCGACCACGCCTGGTTCACCTGGGCCACCCAGCTGGAACACCAGGGAACCGATCCTGGTGGAGGGGTTGGTGGCCTTGCGACGTGCGACGGCGAGCTCGAATGTGGGGCCGGTGGGATTCTCCCAGTCGATCGGCAGGGTGAGGGTGCCGCAGTCGACCGCGGGGTCTTCCGCACAAGGAGCCCAGGTGATGGATCGCGCTTCAGCCTCGGGGGCCTGCGCGACGGCGGGCGGGAGCTGGAGGAGGGAGGCGACGAGGCCCCCTATCGCGGCCAGGGATAACCCGGTGAGCTTTCTCACTATGCGTGTCCAATTGTCATGGTTGAATCCTCAGCCATGCTGGATCCGCATTTTCCCCGTTAAGGTGGCCATAAGGTGTAGATAAGCCCTGGATTAGCTCTTAAAGCGTCTCCCCGGCAACCACCGGACCGCTAAGGGCCGACCGGCCCCCCGCAACCGCTGGACCGTTCAAGACGGCCCTCGGCATCCCCCGGAACGCTCACGCCGAAGGCGGCTCCCACGGCGTGAGCCACTCGGTGGCCGGCCAGCCCTCGGCGGCGGCCATCAGAGGAAAGGCGGTCGCCCCGTCGATCGCCTCGCGCACGATGTCGGCGTGGCCGGCGTGCCGGGCCGTCTCCTCGATGAGGTGGAAAAGCACCCAGCGCACCGACCACGCCTTCACATCCGAGGGATACCACGGCTCCGGCGGCACCGGCACCTCCTGGGCCAGGTCGGCCACCCCCGCCACGATCTCCTCGGTCTCCGCCGCCACCTCGGCGTAGAGGTCGAGCACACTCGCGAGGGTCTCGCCGGGGCCGAGCGTGAACTGCTCCTCATAACCGGCTTCGTCCTCACGCACCCGCTGGACGATCAGGTCGACCCAGCCCCGCTCCATGTGGACGAGGTGTTTGATCAATCCCCCGACGCTCAACGCGCCGGCGGTCGGTGTGGCCCGCGCCTGCTCGTCGGTGAGGCCGTGCGCGGCCACCCGCACGACATGGCGCTGCTGGGCGAGGTAGGCGAGCAGACCTTCGCGCTCGCCGGCGATCGGTGGCACCAGCGCAGGCATGTGACCAGCCCTTTCTCTCGTTTCCTCGACCCTTGGATCCTCCCATCCGGCACCGACGGTTTCCGGAGGTCAGCGTGCGGGACCGGCGCGCCTCAGGCGCCGGACGGCGGTCTGGGCGAGTGCGGCGACGGCCAGCAGGGCGCCGGCCGCGATGAGGGCGGTCTTGGTCTGGGTGAGAGTGGGGAGGACCGCCGCGGCGCCGTCGGCGCGGCCGGGGTAGGCGCGGAGGAGCACGAAGATCATGATGTTCTCCGTGTAGTCGCATACCCATCCGAGGAGCGGTACGGCGGTCGCGCGCCGAGCCCATCGGCCGCCGTTGACGAGGAGTGCCGAGACGACCGTGAGGGCCAGCGCGGCGGGCAGCAGGATGTCGAAGGTGACGAGCAGAAGGCCGTATCGCTCACGGCCCGCCGGGCCATAGGCGGTCAGCGCGCCGTGGGGGTCGCTCCGGGGTTGGAGGTCGAGGATCTGCACGCCGCCGGAGAGCTCCGCTATGGCTCCCGCGCTAATGGGGTGCCGACGTTGGCCGGCACCATCGACACGGCGAACACCCCGAACAACAGCACCAGGACGTGGGCAGCACCGGGAAATTCCGGCGAGATGCCTTATAGCCGGGCTCCCGAAAATCCCCTCAGTCGGGAAATTCCCGCCGCGAGCCACCCCGACCGGCCGGCCACTCATTCCCACCCGCCCGAAACCCGGCCCGACCCGCCACCCGAAACCCACCCGCGGCCTCTCCACACGCGGGTCGTACGGCACAAGCCACCGCCAAGCCGACCCCGCACGGGCCACACCCAGCTAATACCGACAATTGCTCACTTGTCACGCCACATCATGGAGGCGGAGCCGTACGGCACAGCACCCGTGGCGGTTAGCGGCGAGGTCGCCGTGGACCTGAGCCGTGATCTCGGTAACATCTGCCTTCGGACAACGCACCTGCACATCACATGTGCCGGAGCCGACGATCTGCCTGCCCGCACTCACGGGTGGCAGCCGCCACGCACCCGGCCCATGCAACCGAACCAGCCCTCGCGCGCCACTAAAGCCCCCGGCTCGGTGTAAGAGGGTGCACCTGGTGCGGAAAAGCCGCACGCGGTGTAACAAGGCTCTCTCCACACCGGCACATGAATTTATGGGTTTACTCTTTCTCGATCTGCAATAACCTACATACGGCCTAAATTATTGATACCTCCCGTTGGGACTTAGAATGATCACAATCGGAGATTTTGCCAGGCTCGGGCTCGTATCAGTGCGAATGCTGCGCCACTACGACGCCATCGGCCTGCTGCAGCCCGCTTACGTCGACCCGGGCACCGGTTACCGGTTCTATACCGCGGTCCAGCTTCCCCAGCTCAACCGGATCATCGCCCTCAAGGAGCTCGGGTTCACGCTGGAGCAGGTGCGCGCGATGCTCGAGGGCCGGGTCACGGGCGACGGGCTCTCCGGGATGCTGAACACCCGCCGCACAGAGCTTCGCGAACGCATCACGGCCGACACCGAGCGGTTGTCACGGGTCGAGGGGCGGCTGCGGATGATCGAGCGGGAGGGCAATATGAACAACGCCGACGTCCTGCTCAAGACGGTCGACTCGGTGCGGGCCGCCGAGGTCACCGGGCTCGCCGCGAGTTACTCCCATGAGCACATCGGCCCGGTCGTGGGGTCCTGCTTCGACACGCTGATCCAGCAGACGGAGGAGGTGGGGCTAGCACCGGTGGGACCGCTTTTCGCCTACTACGAGAACTCGGTGGACGGAGTCGTCGTCCACGCCGCCTTCCCCGTCGCGGCGACCACCAAGGCGGAATACCCGTTCGCGGTGGTGGACCTCCCCGGCTTCGCCGCGGCGACGACCGTGCACCGCGGCCCGGTTCGCGAGATCGGGCTGGCCTTCCAGTCGCTGGCCGCGTGGATGGAGGAGCACAACCACCGTTCGACGGGATTCGCCCGGGAGGTCTATCTGCACTCCCCGCCCGACTGCCCCGACCAGTGGGTGACCGAGTTGCAGGAGCGGATCACGCCGCAAGACGACGAGCGGCGCGTCGTGCCGGGCGGGCTGGTCAAGCAACACTCCGCCGTCAAAGGTT
This sequence comes from Sinosporangium siamense, assembly GCF_016863435.1. Lineage (GTDB taxonomy): Bacteria > Actinomycetota > Actinomycetes > Streptosporangiales > Streptosporangiaceae > Sinosporangium > Sinosporangium siamense. The sequence continues at coordinate 104,013 of NZ_BOOW01000031.1, read as the reverse complement.
GACCTTCTCGCCGTGTGAGGCTTTAGAGATGGACCCTCCATCCCATCCTCTGGAGGGCCCGTTGAGCAGATCTCTTACCTTCCAAGCGGTTGATGTCGCCGACGGCGGCGAGCGGTGGGCGAGCGCCGCCCAGGCGGCGTGGCCGCACATGACCCCGTTGATCCCCGAGGCAAGCCGCACTCCTCAGGCCGAGCGGGAGGCGCTCGATCTGTTCGGCCGCCACATGCCGGAGCTGGAGCCGGTGCTCCACCGGCTCGCCACCCTGCTGGACCGGGAGGGAGGGGCGGCGCTGCTGACGCACACGGCGTTCAAGCCGTTCTTCTCCTCTTGCTCGCAGACCTCCGTCGCGGGGGCGTTGCTCCGCAACTACGACTTCCATCCCGACCAGTTCGATCCAACGGTGGCGTTATCCCGTTTCCTACGCCCGGTGATAGGCATGTCCGACCTGATGTGGGGGCTGCTCGACGGCATGAACGACGCGGGGCTGGCCGTCTCCCTGACCTTCGGCGGACGGTTCGTGTATGGCCCGGGATTCCACGTGATGCTGGTGGTCCGCTATCTGCTGGAGACGTGCGAGACGGCGGAGCAGGCGTGGGAGAAGCTGCGCCGGTTGCCTGTCGCGACGGCTCAGAATCTCACGCTGGTGGACGCCGAGCAGGCGCTCACCGTGCACGTCGGCCCCGATATCGAGGCGGTGCGCGCCCGGGAGGTGTGCGTCACGAACCACCAGACCGGCCGGGTGAGCGACGAGGAGGAGGCCACCACGGGCACCATGCGGCGGTTCGCGACATTGCGGAACGCGGCGCGTGACGCGTTGGGGACCGGTGATCCGGTGGAGGCCACGGTACAGGCGTTGCTCCGCCCGCCCCTCTATGGCGTGAAATACGCCCAGTGGATGGGCACTCTCTACACCGCCGCCTACTTTCCCGCCGAGGGGCGTGTCTCCTACATATGGCCGGAACGCCGCTGGGAGCAGTCGTTCGCAAGGTTTGCACCGGGTCAGGTGACGGTGAGCATTCCCATGGAACCCCCACCCACTTCGTGATCATCTTTCCGAAGTACCGGACAACAATGCATTTTCTGGCACTATGACGGTGTGCATAGCGGCCAAGCCCACTTTCGCGCAGCGCGCGCCGCGGTTTTCGCGGCGGTCTGCGTGACGGTGTCGGCGGGGCTGCATGTGCTGGCGGGTGGTCCCGTCATGCGCCTGTCCACGTTAGTGGTCGCGGCGGCGCTGGTCGCCGTCGGCGCTTATGCGCTGGCCGGCCAGCCCCGCGGCCTCGGCGTGCTTCTCGGCGCCAGTTTCGCTGTGCAGTACGGTTTGCACCTCCTTTTCGTGGCCGGCACCCCGGCCGACGAGATCGCCCCGCAGGTCATACACGACGGGCACACCTCGGGTTTCGGGATGTTCTTCGTCCACGTGGTCGCGGCGCTCGCCTCCGGGTGGTGGCTGGAGCGGGGCGAATCCGCACTCGCCTCCTTCCTCGACCTCGCGACCCTTCTCGCCACGGCCTATCTGGCGCGGTTGTGGCCCCGGCTGCTGATCCTGCTCCTGCCGTACGAGCCGGTCACGGCCCCTGCCCCGGCGGACTCGACTCCGCGCCCCGTCACCGCGCTGCTCGCGGCGACGGTGACGCGGCGCGGTCCGCCGTTGTCTTTCTCCGTCCTCTGATCGGCATGTCCTCGCCGGCTGCGCAGTAGCCGGAGGGCACCCGACTTTTCCGCCTATGCCCGCCACTTCTGCGGGTGAGCGGCCGATCCGTGGCGTCCGCCATCCCACCGGACCACGGACCACATCCCGGTGCGAGGTGACACGTCCCTGGCGACGCACGCCTCCACGCCCCGAGAACGGAGAGACTCCCCATGTCTTCCCCTGTCACGACAGAACCCCTGTCCGACGAGACTCCCCCACCCCGCCCGTCCACCTGGGCGGCGTTGCGCCCGCTGCTGCTCCGGCTGCACTTCTACGCCGGTGTGCTCGTGGCGCCCTTCCTCCTGGTCGCCGCGGTCACCGGCCTGCTGTACGCGGCGTCCTTCGAACTCGAGAAGATCATCCACCGCCACGAGTTGTCCGTGCCCGCCTCGGACACGACCGTGCCGCTGTCGCAGCAGGTCGCGGCGGCACAGGCGACCCGCCCCGGCGAACCGGTCGTGCTGGTGCGCCCGGCCGCCGAACCCGGCGCCACGACCCAGGTGCTGTTCGACACCCCCGACGGGGACTCCAGCACCCGTCTCGCGGTCTTCGTCAACCCCCATACTGCCGAGGTGCGCGGCACCCTGGAGAGTTACGGCAGCTCAGGAGCCCTGCCGGTGCGCACGTGGATCTCGGTGCTCCACCGCCATCTGCACCTCGGCGAGGTCGGCCGCATCTACAGCGAGCTGGCCGCGAGCTGGTTGTGGGTGGTCGCGGCGGGCGGCGTGGTGTTGTGGCTGAGCCGCCGCCGCGCCAAGCGCAAGGTGCGGGCCCTGCTGCTGCCGGAGCGCGGCGTCGCCGGCCGGCGGCGGGTGTTGTCGTGGCACGGCTCGGTGGGCGTGTGGGCCGTGCTCGGCCTGCTGTTCCTTTCGGCGACCGGCCTGACCTGGTCGAAGTACGCCGGTGACCACTTCGACCAGGTACGGCAGGCGCTCGGCTGGACGACTCCTTCGCTGGCGGTGGCCGGTGGCCACAGCGATCACGGCGGGGGTGGCGGCGACCACGCGGCGCACGGCGGGCCGGCGGACGTCGCCGTGTTCGACCGGGTGACCGAGACGGCCAGGTCGGGCGGCCTGTCGGGGCCGCTGGAGATCGGGGCGCCCCGTGAGCACGGCTCACCGTACCTCGTCAAGGAGATCGACAAGGTATGGCCGACACGCATGGACCAGATGGCCGTGGCGGAGAACGGCACGGTGGCCGGCACCCTGCGGTTCGACGACTTCCCGCTGATCGCGAAGCTCAGCACCTGGGGGATCAACACCCACATGGGGGTGATGTTCGGGCTTGTCAACCAGATCCTGCTCGGGGTGCTGGCGATCGGATTGGTCGTTCTTATCGTCCTGGGATATCGCATGTGGTGGCAGCGGCGTCCGACGCGGGAACGCGGATGGTCGTTCGGCCGCCCATATCCGCGTGGCGGGTGGCGCGCGGTGCCGTGGCCGGCGCTGGGTGTGCTCGTGGTGGTCACGGCGGGTGTCGGCTATGCGTTGCCGCTGCTCGGCGTCTCCCTGGTGGCGTTTCTCGCCTTGGATGTGATCCTCGGCCGGGTCCGCCGTAAGGACACTTAAGCCATGTCACGTTCGCCCAGAGAATAAGGCCAATAATCCAGACAAATAACGTTATCGGACACACGCCGTAAGATAACGAAACGGTTACGCCTTCACTTGCCCCTCAATGGCGACATATCCCGCTACGCTATGCCTTAACCCTCTCTTGAGGTGCCCGCGGAACGCACCCGGCCGGTTCCCGCGGGACCTGTCTGGTTCCCCCTGGCACCGAAGGAGAGGGCTACGTCATGGAGAATCCGCGCGGCGGCGATGAGTCGAAGGGCGGAGAGGAGGAGTGCGATGAGTGCTCCTCCTCAAGACCCGGAGAGGAACGTCGCTATCGCCGCTGGCACGGATGGCTGGTGCGGATCAGCACGGGAACCACCGCGTTGATCCAGCTCTATCTGGCCATCCGTGCAGGCTGGCCCGAACTGTAGAGAGTTCGGGCCCGCCAACGGCACCGCAAGAGGCGGGGGTCCCGTGAGCAGTAATCGCGCGCTCGGGGCCCTCACCTTCATTCAGCTCCTCGCGCTATTACATCGTGAGGACTGAACACCTGGCTCTATCTCTATATAGGTAGATGGTTTCGACGATGCCAAGCGCTGTTCGTCTTACAAATGCGACCCTCGACGTGCTCGATGTCTTTGCCTCCGCCGACGGCCAACCCGTCTACGGACTTCAGGTCGCCACACTCACTCAACGTCCCACCGGCACTGTTTATCCCCTGCTCACGCGACTGGAAAAAGTCGGCTGGCTCGAAGCGAGCTGGGAATCCTCAGGCCGCGGCAAAGGCCCCCGGCGGCGTTACTACCGGCTGACGCACCAAGGACGGGAACAGGTCACGACCGCGCTGCGCAAGCGCACCGATCCCCCGCCCGCACCGCCCCCCGCACCGCCGCCGAGCGACACCCGTGAGCCGGGCGCGCCGGTGAGCGCCGACCAGATCGTCGCGGAGTTCGTCCTCGACCTGCGGCACCTGCGCGCCGGCGCCGGCAGTCCGTCCTTACGGCAACTCGCCGAGCGCACGTTCTACAGCCGGGCGGCGTTGTCCGAGGCGTTCTCCGGACGCGCGCTCCCCTCCGAACGTCTGCTGGAAACCGTTGTCTGGGCCTGCGGCGGCGACATGTCCGAGTGGACGATGCGCCGCAACCTCGCCGAACAGAGCATCAGATACGGCGAACGCATCCCCTTGGAGTTCTCCGACTTCTATCCGCTCGGCATGCGGTGGGCGCTGTCGGCGCTCGCGGCCGCCGGGGTCGGCTCGCCCGACGCCGAGGACATCGCGCAGGAGACCCTGCTGACCGCGCACCAACGGTGGCACGACGTGCTCAGCACCACCCCCGACCTGCGGCGATGGGTGTGCCAGCAGGCGGTGCGGCGGGCCCACCACCTGCCCGCCCCCGCAGGCGACCCGCTGGAGGACGTGGCCGGGGAACCGCGGGCGGCTGCCGTGCTCACCCTGCCCGACATCGCCGAGGACGTGGTCGAGCGGTTCTCGATCGGCGATCTGCTGCAAGAGCTCGACGCGACCACCAGGGAGATCGTCTATCGGCGGGCGGCCGGTTTCTCGGTGCAGGACACCGCCGACATGCTCGGCATGTCACCCATGGCGGTGTACGGACGGCTGAGTCGTGCCCGCCGTGAACTCCGGGGAACCTTGATCCGCCCGGTCAGCTCGGAATATGCGGAGTTCGTGCAATATCTCGTGCGGCTCCGCGACAAGGCGAACAACCCGCCCCTGCGGGAGATCGCCCAGCACATGGGGTGCAGCCACACCCACATCGCGACCGTGCTGGGCGGCCAGGCTCCCCTGCCCACCTGGGAGTTCACCGCGCAACTCGTCCGGGTGCTGACGCCGCCCAGAAAGACCGGCGACCCGCTCCCCCCGCTCGACAGCGGCCATCAGCCCGACACCGGCCATGAGCTTGAAATCGGGCAGGAACTCGAAATCGCCCGGTCGTTGTGGCTCGGCGCGAGGCGCCTCACCAAGGCCGAGCCCGACACCCCCCGGGACGTCGCGGTCACGACCGACGAAACCCTCACCTTGTGGAACCTGACCGACCAGCTTGAACGCGCCGGCCGCCCCGACCAGGCCGCCGGACTGTGGCGTACGGCTGCCGCCCACGGCAACACCTACGCCATGTCGGTCATGGCGGAGCTGCTCGAACGCCGCGGCGACACCGGCGAGGCCGAGTTGTGGCTGCGCCGGGCCGCGCAGTCGGGCGACGCCGAGGCCAAGCGGGAGCTCACCCGGCTGCTGGAGAAGACCGACCGGGTGCCCGAGGCGATCCGCATCTGGCGGCAGACGCGGGGCACCGAGGCCAAACGGGAACTCACCCGGCTGCTGGAGAAGACCGGCAGGGTGCACGAGGCCATCCAGATGTGGCGGCAGGCCGCGGCGGCCGGTGGCATCCACGCCACCATGGAGCTCGCCGCGCTCCTCGACCGTGCGGGCCGGGTCGAGGAGGCGATCGGCATGTGGCGGCAGGCGGCCGCGGCGGGCAACCTCAGCGCGCTCAAGACGCTGGCGAGGCGGCTGGCGGCCATCGGGCGGATCGACGAGGCGTGTGTGCATCTGCGGTCGGCCGCCGCCGCGGGTGACATCTCGGCCAAGCGGGAGCTCGCGACCCTGCTGGAGCGTGCGGGCCGGGTCGAGGAGGCCATCGAGGCGTGGCGGGGGGCGGCGGAGGCCGGGGGCGCGGCGGCGCTGCGGGAGCTGGCGGTGCTGCTTGAGCAGGCCGGCTTTATCGACGAGGCCATCGAGACCTGGCACCGGGCCGCCGACGCGGGGGTCGACATCGCCCAGCAGGCCCTGGCGAGGCTGGAGGGCAAGCCGATCTCGATTCTCCGTACGGAGTCGGTGCTTTACCGTGCGGCCGAGGCCGGCGACAGCCTCGCCGTACTCGGCCTCGCCGATCTGCTGAGCGAGCAGGGGCGGTATCGGGAGGCCGAGGAGGTGTTGCGCAAGGCGGCGGTGCGGGGAGATCCGCTGGCGAACCAGGCGCTCTCCGACCGTTATCACCGGAACGACCGCCCTGTCCCGATCGGCTGAGCTTCCCGGCGGACCCGATTCATCGGGTCCGCCGGGAGAATCGGGGTTCGCCGGGAGATAGGGACGATGACCGAAAAGCGGGCAATAGGGATTTTCGGTCCTATTCGGCAGCTCGCAACATGTCCTCTAGAGCATCCACGACGTTCGCGAGGCACTCCTCGCCGATCTCGGCGGTCGCCCCCCGGGGATCTCCGAGCACCCCGTTGGGCGTCACGGCGGCGAGGCCGTCGGAGACGAGCTTCTCCAAGGGCACCTCTCCCGTGAATCCGGGCTCGGCCAGCTCCATCTTCACCAGCTCCGGGTGGACGGCCAAGATGATCGAGGTCTCGGCCGCCTCCGCGTGCGGGAGCGCGCTGATCGGCAGGCCGGCCTGGGTCAGGGCCGCCGTATAACCGGCGACGTAGGCGTTGAGGTCCGACAACACCACCACCCGGCGGCCGGGGCTCTCCAAACGTTCGCGCAGGCGATCGGTTCCCCGCTCAAGCGGGCCGAAGTTCCCCCCGTGCGTGGAGAACACGACGACCCTCGTGAATCCGCCCAGGAACAGGCTCGCGGCATATGCCTCGACTATGTCGATCAGCACGGGTTCCGGCAGCGAGATCGTGCCGGGGAAGGCCAAGTGGTGGTCGGCGCACCCCACGGGGATCGGCGCGGCCAGGAGGGCGCCGATACGTTCCGCGAAACGTTCACCGATGGCGTGCGCCTGGTAGGAGTCGGTGAAGGTGGGCAGGTGTGGCCCGTGTTGCTCGGTCGAGCCGGCGACCACGACCGCGGTCGTGCACCCGGCGGCGATGCGCTCCGCCACCTCGACCGTCGACAACTCCCACATGCGTACGTTCACCACTCCACCCTCGCAGACGCGGACCTGCCGCTCCGCACGGGGGCGCGGACCGCTCCACGCGGGGACGCGGACCACTGCATGGACCGCTCCATACGGGGGGATGGAGGCACACGCGAGAGGCCGGGGCGGGGCATCGCCGGCTGTGCCGTACGACCGAAAAGGGTTTTCGGCGGCACCCTAAACCGGAATCCGTCCCTCAACCTTAAGAAAGGCCGAAATATCCATTCAACATAGCGCTCCCGCAGAAGAGGAACCACTTTACTCAACTACACCCGGTTCGTGAACCCTCCAATGCGTACCAAAATTCACACCCAACTTCCCTTGATGATCAATGGATGATCATGTGATACTGCGACAGCACGACATAACCACGCGTAGCGGAAGCTCACTCTTTCGACACGGGGGATTCCCACCGTCCCAGATACCGAGACAAAGGCAAGCTGATGTCGATCTCAGTGAGCAGTGTGAAACCCATGCGCTGCGCGGGCCGCCGACTGATCTCCGGACTCCTCCGCGATCCGATCGAAGTGCTGGAAACGCTTAGCGCAGAGGCGCGCGGCAGGATTGTCGAGCTTAAGCTGGGGCCGTTCACGGCCTATTTGGCGACCCACCCCGAGCACCTCAAGCACATTCTTAAGGGCAATAGTCCAAACTATGTCCGCGAGGGCCTGCTATGGCAGCCGATGCGCCGGCTGCTGGGCGACGGCATCGTCACCGCCAACGGCGCCTCATGGGAGCGCAGCCGCAAATCGATGCAGCCCTTCTTCACTCGCAGACATGTCACCGCCATCGGCGGCTCGGTGACGCGGACGATCGCCGAACAGGTCGACCTCCTGCACGACGACGCCCAAGCCGGAAAACCGGTCGACACCCTGACCGAGATCTCCAGAATCTTACGCGTGGTCTTCATGCGGATCCTGTGCGGGGACCGCATCTCCTTCGACGCCGCCGCCCGGCTCGCCCAGTCATGCGACGCCGCCACCGAATCGATCAAGGCGCGCCTTCTGTTCCCCTTCATGCCGAACACGATCCCTCTGCCCGGCGATCGTGCCTTCCAGCGTGCCACACGTGAGATCGACGACATCATCTATCCGCTCATGGCGGAGACCGAGCACCGGCCGGGCGACGACGTGATCTCGGCGCTCTGCCACGAACCGGAGGTCAAGACCGACGAGGCGGCCAGGCGGAAGGTCCGCGACAACCTCATCAACCTGATCGGCGCCTCCCTGGAGACCTCCGCCCGCAATCTCACCTGGGTGTGGCCCATGCTGCACAAACACCCCGCCTTGGCCGGCCGGGTGTACGACGAGATCGCCCGAGTGGTGGGCGACGGGCCGGTCACCCCGGAGCACGTGGAGCAGCTGACCTACCTTCGGGCGTTCCTGCGTGAGGTGCTGCGGCTCTATCCGTCGGGCTGGCTGTTCTCCCGCACGGCGGTCATGGACGACACGATCGACGGGGTGCGCATCCAGGGCGGGGCCACCATGCTGCTCAGCCCCTATCTCACGCACCGGCTTGAGGAGTTCTGGGATGACCCGCTCGCCTTCGACCCAGGACGCTTCGCCGAGAACGCACCGCGCCGCGCCCCCTACTCCTACGTGCCCTTCGGCGTCGGTCCGCGCAGCTGCATAGGCGAACACCTCTTCATGACCTCGGGCATGCTCACCGTGGCGACCATTCTGAGCAAATATCGCACTGAAATCCGGGAAGGCGCGACCTTCACTCCCGCGGCCGGAGCCTCCCTGCGCATGCGCGAATCCGTCGCCCTCACCCTGCTTCCCCTTCGAGACCTATCGAAAGGACAGGATTGAATGCGCAATACCACCGGCCTGCAGACCGAGTGGTCGTCAAGGGAAGTAGGAAGGATCTGCGCGACAGCGGGAAAGATCCAGCGTTCCCTGCTTAAATGCACGGCCGCATATCCACGGCTTTACGAGCAGCCCATGTTCGACGCCGGACTGCACAGCATTCTCGCGAGCGCATCGGCGTTGGGCGCCCCCTCACTCGACGCCGACCGGCTTATGCTGGCGAACAAGGCGGCGGTCTGGCTTTTCGGCCTTGACTGGCGGGTCGATCAGCAAGCCGGCTCGGCCGACGAGGTCACCGATATCGTACGGCGATGCCGCAGAACTGCGGCCGGTTCCACCCGGGCCGAGGGCGACGACCTGACCCGATTTCTCGCCGATATTCGCGATGAACTGGCCGCCTCCCCCACTTTTGAGTTGCTGCGCGAGGCGTGGCTCGAAGCACTCGACAGGCTGCTCTCGGCTATGCGCACCGAGTGGATGTGGAGGACGGCCCACACACAGAACGGGACACGCTTACCCTCCCTCCCCCAATACCTTGACAACTCCGACAACACCGGCTTTGTCTTCGTCATCGTCTCCCATTGGATCTCCACCTGCGAGCCACCCTCCCCCGCTCTCATCCCTCGCGTGCTCGACGTGGCCGACGCAGTCCAGCGGGTCATACGTCTATTGAACGATCAGGGAACCTACGAGCGTGAACTGCTCTCCGGAGACCTCAACGCGCTGATCCTCGACTCCCGCGACGCGGTGGCCGAGGCGCTCGCACACCACACGGACAAGGCCCGAGACCTGCTGACCGCACTGCGGCAGGACCACCAGGATCACGCCGACCTGGCGAACTACATGGAGCGGCAAATGGAATTCACCACTGGCTTCTACCAGCTCACCGACTTCTGGGGTGAAGCGTGAGAAGAACCGGTGTGCTAAGCGATGTGATCACGAGACTGGCCGACCGTCCCCACGGGGAGGTCTCCGCCTCGATCTATGAGACGGCCCGCCTGGTCTCCTTTGCTCCCTGGCTGACCGGCCACGACCGGCGCGTCCGCCATGTGATCGACAGCCAGCGGGCCGACGGGGGCTGGGGCGGCCCCGGGGACTACAGTCTGGTGCCCACGCTGAGCGCCACGGAGGCGCTGCTCGGCCTCCTGGACCGCTCCGAGGACAGCGACTCCCTGACACCCGCGATCGACAGGGGGCTGGCGTCGGCCTTCCGCCGCCTGAGCGACCGTCCCTCCCCCCTGCCCGACACCCCGGGTGTGGAATTGATCCTCCTGTCCCTGGTCACCCAGGTGAACGAGCATCTGGCCGCGCTCGGCGAGCGCGAGGTGCCCGGCCTGGACCAATGGAAGGGTGAGGCGAGGCTGCCCCTGCCCGCCGGGGTGGCTCCGGAGACACTCGACGCAGTGCGCGCACGAGTCTCCTCAGGTGCGGATTTGCCGGATAAATTCGTGCACCTGTTGGAGGTCGCAGGCCCCAGTGCGCGCCGGGCGCCGGCGGTCCGCCCTGCGGCGACGGGCAGCGTCGGAGCGTCGCCCGCGGCCACGGCGGCATGGCTCGGCAAGGACGGCGTCGCCGTACCCGAGTCGCCGCTGCGTTATCTGGAGAGCACCGCCGCCGATCACTCCTGGCTCGCACCGTGCACCTATCCGATCACCACATTCGAAAGATCGTGGGTGCTCAGCGGCCTGTCGCGGGCGGGGCTCACCTACGCGGCCCCGGCGTCGATGGTGACGGAGATGAGCGCCGCGCTGAAGCCCCTGGGGGCGTGCACGAGCAGCGGGCTACCGATGGACGCCGACACGACCGCGGTCGCGCTCTACACTCTCGAGCTGCTGAACGCCCAGGTCGACCCCGAAGTGCTGCGGCGCTATGAGCTTCCCACCCACTTTTGCACCTGGCCTGGTGAGGAGGGGGAATCGGTGTCGGTCAACGCCCACGTGCTCGACGTATTCGGCGCCCACGCCCGCCGCCAATCCAGATCCGATCACCACATGACCCGGCGGAAGTTGTCGTGGTGGCTGCTGGAACGGCAGGAGCCCGACGGCAGCTGGACCGACCGCTGGCATACCTCTCCCTATTACGCGACGGCCTCGTGCGCGCTCGCCCTCGATCACTACGGCATCGAGGCTCCCGCCGTACGCGCCGCCGTGGGGGCGGCTGTGCGGTGGACCCTCGACACGCAGCGCCCCGACGGTTCGTGGGGCAGGTGGTACGGCACAGCCGAGGAGACCGCCTACGCCCTGCACACGCTGCTGATGACCCGTCCGGTCACCGACCACCGCTGGCGAGGAGCGGTGGACGTCGCGGTGGCCCAGGGGACGGAGTTCCTGCTCGCCCGCACCGAGGCGGCGGACTGGCTGGAGAACGAACCGCCACTCTGGGTGGACAAGGATCTGTACCTCCCGGCCGCCATCGTGCGATCCTCGGTCGTCACAGCAGCTCATCTGGCCCAGGTCAGCTCACCCTTTACCGCTCAACATCGGGCAATATAACCATAAACCAGGCACACCCGCTAAAGACGGACACATTGTCACATGTAGACAATGCCGCCTTGAGCCAATTTCCGCTTATTGCTAAAGTTCCCGAGGCGTGGGGCGCTGCGGCGTTCCACGCTCCGTGACATCTGGCTGTGAAGAGCTGTTAAGCAGCCGGCCAAGATGGCGGGCCCACTCGAAATCATTTCGCCGGGACGGGTGTAATGCGCCTTCGCAACTCGCGTGTGCGAACCAAGGTCACAGCCATGCTGGTGTCGCTGGCCGCGCTGTGGGTGTTCGCCGCATGGGTGACCTTGCGCGATGGCATGAACATCCTGTGGATCGCGACCCTCAACTCCTCCGTCGCCGATCCGGGCTCGGCGCTCGTGGTCGAGCTCCAGCGCGAACGGCGGCTCGCCTTGATCCAGGTGGGCGCACCCAGCGCGCAGAACCGCTCAGCGCTGGAGCTCCAGCAGGCCCGCACCGACACGCTGGCCACCGAGTATCGCACCTCGATAGATACGAGCAGCGTCGAACTCGCGGCGTCCGCCCAGCTCACGGAGCGTATGCAGGAAAGCCTGAAGCACTTGGACGGGCTGGCCTCGATGCGTTCCATCGCCAAGGGCGGTGGTGCGGGCAGCAGCGAGCGGCTGCTGAAGAGCTACACCGACATCATCGACGCCTTCTTCCGCGTCTACGAGTCCGTCGGCGCCCTGGACGACGACGACATCGCCAGGGACGCGGCCACCCTCATCGAGATGAGCCGGGCCAAGGAGCTCCTCGCCCAGGAGGACGCGCTCGTCGCGGGGTTCCTGGCCGCCGGCCGTTTCGGCAACGCCGAGCGAACGCTCTATGCCCAGCTCGTGGGCGCGCAGCAATTCCACGTGAGCCGAGCTGCCGCTGACCTGCCAGATTTCGATAGGAATGAGTACACAACCCTAGTTAAGGGCGCCCTATTTACCCGTTTTCGGGCTTTGCAGAACAATCTCCTGCAAAGTGATGTGCACAGCACAACGCCTCCCATCACCGCCGAACAGTGGAACACGGCAGCCCCCGCAGTGCTCAACGAGCTGGAGAAACTCGTCGACACCGGAGGCAACCGCCTCCTTGACCGCACCCAGCCCGTGGTCGTCGGAATCTTCGTCCGGCTCGCGCTCGCCGGCGGACTAGGCCTCTTCGCCGTCATCGCTTCCGTCGTGCTCTCCATCACCACGACCCGCGCTCTGGTCGCCCAGCTCTCCAAACTGCGCACCTCGGCCTGGGAGCTCGCCAACGAGCGCCTGCCCGGCGTCGTCAGCAGACTCGGCCACGGCGAGGAGGTGGACGTCGAGACCGAGGCGCCGCCGCTGGCCTTCGGCACCGACGAGATCGGCCAGGTGGGTGAGGCGTTCAACGCGGTGCAGCGCACCGCCATCGAGGTCGCCGTCGAACAGGCCGAGCTGCGCCGCAGCATCCGCGACATCCTGCTCAGCCTGGCCCGCCGCACCCAGTCGCTCGTCCACCGCCAGCTGACGCTGCTGGACGCGATGGAGCGGCGGGAGACCAACGCGACCGAGCTGAAAGACCTCTTCAGGGTCGACCACCTGGCCACACGCATGCGGCGCAACGCGGAGAACCTCATCGTGTTGTCCGGCTCGTCACCGGGCCGCGCCTGGCGCCGGCCCGTGCCGATGGTCGACGTCGTGCGCGGCGCGCTGGCTGAGGTCGAGGACTACACGCGGGTCACCGTACTCCCCATGGGAGACGCGCGCCTCGTCGGACGGGCCGTCGGCGACGTCATCCACCTGCTGGCCGAGCTGGTGGAGAACGCCGCCGCCTTCTCGCCGCCCTACACGATGGTGCAGGTCAGCGGGCAGCGCGTGTCCAACGGCTACGCGATCGAGGTCGAGGACAGAGGCCTTGGGATGAGCCCCGAGGACCTGGCCGAAGCCAACGAGCGCATCGCCGACCCGCCGGAGTTCAACCTGTCGAGCACCGCCCGCCTCGGCCTCTATGTGGTGAGCCGGCTCGCCGAACGCCACCACGTGCGTGTATCGCTCAAAGACTCGCCTTACGGCGGCACCACCGCCGTCATCCTGCTCCCCCACGAGATCGTGCTCGAAGACGACGAGAGCGTGGAGGAGGACACCTCCGATGGCCCGGACGCCCTCCCCTCCGGCGACACCGGATACGACGGCCCGCTCGTCAGGATCGCCTCGGTGAACAGCGCGGTGCCCCCGCAGGAACCCGTTCGCCGGCCCACCTTGACGGCGGTGCCGGAGCCGCGCGACAGCGGACCGTTCGGCGGCGGGCGCCACGCGGGCCCGCCGAGCGACCGGACGGAGTCGCACGGCCGTAGAAAGGCACCACCGCCCGCCCAGCGGGAAAGCCCTCCACCGGTGACAGAGTTCACCCCCTCCGGATTGCCCTTCAGGGTGCCTCAGGCGAGCCTCGCCCCTCGCCTGCGCACCGACGGACCTCTCACAGACGACTCGAGCGCCGACGACGGGGACAGCGAGCGCTCGCCTGATGAGATCCGCAGACTCATGGGGTCGTTCCAGACCGGCACGCTACGCGGCAGGTCCGACGCGGCGGCACTGCTCAAGCCGGACACTCACCCGGCATCCGAGCCGAACGGGTCGGGAACTCCTCATTCAGGCGGCCCGGTACCGCCTCCATCAGAAGACGGGTCGACGACTTGAACCCCACGTCGATCACGACCCGCATGAGTGCCGGAGCACCGGAGGTCGGCAACGGCAGATTCGGCCGGCAGAAGGAGGACAACGAGTGGCGCAGAAGAGCTCTTCCGCCGACCTCACCTGGTTGCTAGACGACCTTGTCGGGCGTGTGCAGGAAGCCGAGCACGGCATCCTGCTCTCCACGGACGGCCTGTTGATGGCCTCGTCGCACGGACTCAAAGCCGACGACGCCGAGCACCTTTCGGCCGTGGCGGCCGGGGTGCAGAGCCTGGCCAGAGGAGTGAGTGAGCGTTTCGGCGGCGGTGCCGTACGCCAGACCATCATCGAGATGCGGTCGGTTTTCCTGCTCGTGACCGTGGCGGGGGAGGGCGCGTGCCTGGCGGTGCTCTGCCGTGAGGAGGCCGACATCGGACTCGTGGCCTACGAAATGGCGATGCTGGTCGCCAGGGTCGGGCAATATCTCACCTCGCCGGCGCGCACGCCTGAGAGCCGCGCAGGGAGCGAAGCGGCCCGATGAGATCGCCCGAGGAATTCAACGAGGATCGCTGGCTCGACGAAGAAGCGGGCCCGATCGTCCGTCCCTATGTCATGACACGCGGGCGCACCGAGCCGACCCGCGGGAAGTTCGACCTCATCTCCCTGGTGGTGGCCACCCGCACACCGTCGCCCGTCGAGATCGGGCTGGGTCCGGAACACCTCACCATCCTCAGGCTCTGCGACGACTTCCTGTCCGTCGCGGAGATCGCCGCCCGCATGGACCTGCCTGCGGGCACCATCCGGGTGCTGCTCGGCGATCTGCTCGACCGGGGCTTCATCGACGTGCAGGAACCCCACCCGGAGACCGAATTGGACGACGACTGCTTCTACCAGGCGGTGATCGATGGACTTCGGTCGCTCTGAGCGAGGCGGAGGGCGCAAGCGTATCCCCTCGGCGATCAAAATCCTGATCGCGGGAGGGTTCGGAGCCGGCAAGACCACGCTGGTCGGCGCGGTGTCGGAAACCACGCCCCTCCGTACGGAGGAAACCCTCACCAACCGGAGCGTCGGCGTCGACGACATCTCGGGGGTGGAGGCCAAGGCGACGACGACGGTCGCGATGGACTTCGGACGCATCACCATCAAAGACCAGTACGTCCTCTACCTGTTCGGCACCCCCGGGCAGGAGCGGTTCTGGTTTGTCTGGGACGAGCTGGCCCTCGGCGCCCTCGGCGCCGTCGTGCTCGCCGACACCCGCAAACTCGCCGACTGCTTCCCGTCCGTGGACTTCTTCGAACGCCGCGGCACCCCCTTCGTCGTCGCGGTGAACTGCTTCGAGGGAGCGCGTCAGTACGCACTCGACGAGGTGCGGATGGCACTCGGGATCGCTCCCAGCATCCCGGTCATCCTGTGCGACGCGCGTAAGCGCGACTCCGGGAAAGAGGTGCTCATCAACCTCGTCCAGCACGCCATGCTCACCCGGGGCAAGCGCCCTCGCCCCGAGAACGTCACCTCCTAACCGCACACCTTCCAACCGCACACAACGCACACGGCCTGGGGACTCTGACCGGTCCCCGGGCCTTTCTTACACGGATCTCCGCGTTGGCCCAAGAGATCACCACGAGCGGAGCGGGCTTCGCCGCGCGGGTATGTAGGCAGTGATCAACACCTGCACTCGGGGGAGTCACATGTCCACAGTCCGCTTCGGCGTACCCGGGGGCCGCCGGGTCCTGATATGCACGGTCCTCGCCGCCGTGTGGGGGAACACGGCTCTTTCCGGCCTTCCCGCCGCCCACGCCTCGCCGGCATCGCCTGACAGCGCGCATATGGCGCTCGGCGCCGCGGAGACCGGCGTTGCGGAGACCGGCGTTGCGGTGGCCGGCGTTGCGGTGGCCGGCGTTGCGGTGGCCGGCGTTGCGGTGGCCGGCGTTGCGGTGGCCGGCGTTGCGGAGACCGGCGTGCCGGTCACTCCGCCCGTGCCCGACCCCGACGTCTCGCCGAACCCCTTCGCCGAACCTGCCGACTTTCACGTCACCAGCAAGAGCGGTCCGGCCGTCCTGGGCGAGGCATACACCGGGCGCTATGTGTTCACGGTCTCAAGCGGGGAATCCGTGACCGTCACCGCCGATCCCGCCACGTTGCCGCCAGGCCTCACCTTCTCCGCCTCCGGCACGATCTCCGGCACCCCCACCAAGATCGGCACCTATCAGGTGCCCGTGCGCATGTGCGCGGCGGGCATCTGCCAGACGACGACCATCCCGATCGTGGTGGTGCCCCCTCTCACCTTCGCGCACTGGCAGGTGTCGGTCCGCTTCGCCGGCACGGTCGGCGAACCCGCGACCGGCTACGTCTCCGCCATCGGGCTCCCTGCGGGCGTGAGGATCAAATACGTGGTCACCGACGCCACCGCGTTGCCGCCCGGCATTACCGTCACCCGTCGCGGCAAGATCATCGGTACGCCCACCGCCAGTGGCACGTTCAAGGTGCCGGTCAAGATGTGCGCCGCCGCGGAGTGTGTCCCCTTCACACTGTCGCTCGCCGTCGCCCCGGCGAGCACCGCTCACTGGGTGGTGTCGGCGAGCTACACCAGCGTCCCCGGTCAACCTGTATCGGGCTCCATCACCACGACCGGCACCCCCGCAGGGGTCAAGGTCACCTACACCATCACCGACCCCGCCAAACTACCGCCTGGCATCACCGTCACCCCCGACGGGAAGATCACCGGCACCCCCACCACCGCCGGGACCTACAAGGTGCCGATCAAGGTGTGTGCCGGGACGTTGTGCGCGAACATCACCATCGCCGTGACGATCGCCAAGACAAGATCCACGATCGGCCTCCGGCGCCTGTACGTCAGCTGGGACTAAGCCCTTCTGTGGCAGTAGATGCGGCGCCGCCGAGATCATCCGGTCCGGCGGCGTTCCGCATTCGATGTCCGGTACGGCGCGCCCAGCGGGTAGCGTGGGCGGCAGATCACGTTTAAAAGATCAAACCCATACATTTACCTTCAGCGAGGTCATGGTGGCCGTCGGGCGGGCAGAGCCGGCGCGTGGGCGCACAGCGCCACACGCTCTGCTCGTGCTGCTCGTCAGCGTGCTGCTGACCACCGGCCACGGTGCCCTCACCACGGCGGCGCTGCACGCCTTCGGCTTCGGCGGCGGCGCGGCGCCCGTCTCGGTCGCGGTCTCCGCGGCCGAGGACCGTGAGCCCACCGCGCCCAAGTCCCAGCCCGTCGCGCCCGAATGGCCGCGCATGGCGGCGGCGGGCGGCACCGCGGCTCCGGCGCCCACCGGCGGGTCCTGGGCCACGGCGGCTCTGCCGTACGGCACAGCAGGCGTCCGGCCCGTCTCACAGATCACAGCCGTCCCCGGGGACGTGCGGGCACGCCCGCTCACCACCCTCGGGGTCGCGTCCGGCCGCGCGCCGCCCTCTCCACAGGTCTGAGCGAACTTTTCCCCTCTGCCCTGCCTGTGGAGGCTTTACCGTGTCACGTCCACGTCCCTATCTGTGGCGTGCGCTACCCGCGCTCGCCATCATCGTGGCCTCGATCGCCATCGTGTTCTCCATGTCGCCCCGCCTCGGCCTCGACCTGCGCGGCGGCACCCAGCTCGTCTTCGAGACCCGCGACTCCCCCACCGTCAAAGCCAACTCCGAAGCCACCGACCGCACCGCCGAGGTGCTCCGCCGCCGCGCCGACGGGCTCGGCGTCGTCGACCCCGTCATGGTGCGCTCGGGCGAACAGCGGATCATCGTCGAACTGCCCGGCGTGCTCGACCCCCGCAAGGCCGCCGAGGTGATCGGCCAGACCGCGCAACTCACCTTCCACCAGGTGCTCGGCATCGCCGATGCCCAGGCCACCCCTAAGAAGGGCGAACTCATCCTGCCCGACGAGTCCGGGCAACGCCTGCGGCTCGGGGCCGCCGGGCTGACCGGCGACGGCGTGGCCGACGCCTCCGCCGGGGTCGATCCGCAGAGCGGCGGCGGATGGTTCGTCGACATGAACTTCCGCACCGAAGGCGACCGCGACTGGGCCAAGCTGGAGGGGACCGCCGCCTGCGCCCCCTACGGCGACCCGCAGCGGCGCGTCGCCATCGTGCTCGACAACAAGATCATTTCCTCGCCGCAGATCAACGAGAGCGTCGGCTGCAACGCCGGCACCGGCGGCCCGCGGCAGATCATCGGCAACTTCACCCCGGAAGAGGCCGAGGACCTCGCCGTCCTCATCAAGGGCGGCGCCCTCCCCGTGCCCGTGGAGATCATCGAGCAGCGGACCGTCGGCCCCACGCTCGGCGCCGCCGCGATCACCGCGAGCGCCCAGGCCGCCGTCATCGGCGCCCTGCTCACCGCGGTGTTCATCATCGTGATGTACCGCCTGCTCGGCCTGCTCGCCACCGTGGCGCTGGCCTGCTACGCGCTGATCTCCTACGCCGCCCTCGTCGCCTTCGGCGCGACCCTCACTCTGCCGGGACTCGCCGGGTTCGTGCTCGCCATCGGCATGGCGGTCGACGCCAACGTGCTGGTCTTCGAACGCGCCCGCGAGGAATACGGCGCCGCCCCCGCCAAGGGGCTGCGCGGATCTTTGGAGAAGGGGTTCCGCAACGCGTGGAGCGCCGTGGCCGACTCCAACGTGACCACACTCCTCGCCGCCGGACTGCTGTTCGTCCTCGCCTCCGGCCCCGTGCGCGGCTTCGGCGTGACACTGTCGATCGGCGTCATCGCCTCCCTCGTGTCCGCCATGCTGATCACGCGGGTGCTGGCCACCTGGGCCCTCGACCGGCGCCTCATCTCCAACCGGCCCCGCATCACCGGCATCTCGAGCATCGGCAGAGTGCGGGCGTGGCTCACCAGGCGCGCACCCGACCTGATGAAACGCCGCAACCTCTGGCTCGGCACCGCCGCCCTCCTCGCCGTGGTCGCCCTGTCCGGGCTGTTCGTCCGGGGACTCAACTTCGGCGTCGAGTTCACCGGCGGGCGTGTCATGGAGTTCGCCACCACCAAGACCGTCGGCGCCGACGTCGCCAGGCAGGCCGTCGCCGACGCCGGCTTCCCCAGCGCCGTCGTACAGAGCAGCGGCGACGGCATCTCCGTCCGCACCGGGCAGATCGGCAACGACGAGGTCGTCAAGATCGGTGAGGCGCTCTCCGGTCTCGGCGCCGGAGACGCCGTCAAACAGCGCGACGAGCTCATCGGGCCCAGCCTCGGCGAGGAACTCCGGCGCAACGCCCTCATCGCCCTCGGCGTCGCCCTGGCCGCCCAGCTGCTCTACCTCGCCTTCCGGTTCCGCTGGTCCTTCGGGACCGCCGCCGTCCTCGCCCTCTCCGTCGACGTGGCCGCCGTCGTCGGGGTGTTCGCCTGGCTCGGCAAGCCCATCGACGGGGTGTTCCTCGCCGCGATGCTGACCGTCATCGGCTACTCGGTGAACGACAAGGTCGTCGTCTTCGACCGCGTCCGCGAACTGTGGGCCGGGCAACCCAAGGCACCGCTCGCGGGGATCGCCAACTCGGCCATCCTGCAAACCGTGCCACGCACGATCAGCACCGGGCTCGGGGCGCTGTTCATCCTCGCCGCCCTGGCCGCCCTCGGCGGTGACTCGCTCACCGACTTCGCGGTCGCGCTGCTCATCGGCATCATCACGGGCACCTTCTCCTCCGCGTTCGTCGCCGCCCCCCTCGCCATCGGCCTCGAACGCTTCAGCACCACCCCACCACCCCGCCCCAAGGCCAAACGCACCGGACGGCCACGTGAGGGCAGCGGCGCCGTGGTGTAGGCGCCCTCCGGGGATCCCTTCGTCCCAGCACGCGGGGATCCCCGGACCTCAGGGCCCGTCACGGCAGGGCTTGTTACTGCAGGGCTTGTTACTGCAGGGCTTGTTACTGCAGGGCTTGTTACTGCAGAGCTTGTAACGGCAGGGCTCTCTTACCGCAGGGCTCTCTTACCGCAGGGTTCATTACGGTAGGGTTCATTACGGTAGGGATCTTCACGGCAGGGATCTTCACGGCACAGCCCACGTGGACCCAAGGCCCGCTCCCACCACGCGCCGCCGGAGGCCCTTACCGCCGCCGTGCGCACCCGCCGCTCACCGGCACTTGGCCTCCGCCCGTGGGTGGGTCATGAGGATGGGCACAGGCGAGACACCGAGGCTCCCCCTATCACCCCGCCTGGGCGCCCCCCGGGGTGCGGAGACGGCGAAGCCGTTCCTCGGTATAGGCGCCCAGGCGAGTGGCGTCGTCGGGCTTGAGGGTCTTCAGGGACATGCCGACCGGCTTACCCCGGTCGATCGCGGTGAGCGAGGCGGCCGGCGGGTGATCGATCCACTCGACGACCGGGCGAACCGCGTCGGCCACCGGACGTGCGAAAAGCAACGGTCAAGGTTGGAAGCGGTAGCCCATGCCGGGTTCGGTCAGGAGGTGGGCCGGGCGGCCGGGATCGGCTTCCAGTTTGCGGCGGAGCTGGGCCATGTACTGCCGGAGGTAGTGGCTTTCCTTCACGTAGGCGGGGCCCCAGACCTCGGTGAGGAGCTGGCGCTGGCTGATGAGTTTGCCCGGGTTGCGGACCAGCAGTTCGAGGAGGTGCCATTCGGTGGGGGTGAGCCGGATGCCGCCGGAGATGGTCTTGGCGGCCAAGTCGACCTCGAAGGACCCCACCTGGACTCGGGGGGAGCCGCCCTCGGAGACGGTGGCGCGGCGGGTCACGGCGCGGATGCGGGCCAGGAGCTCGTCGATGCCGAAGGGCTTGGTGACGTAGTCGTCGGCGCCGGCGTCGAGGGCGTCGACCTTGTCGTGGCTGTCGGCGCGGCCGGACAGCACGATGATCGGGATGCGGGTCCAGCCGCGCAGCCCGTGGATGACCTCGACGCCGTCCATGTCGGGCAGGCCGAGGTCGAGCACGACGAGGTCGGGGTGCCAGTCGGCGGCCTGCCTGAGGGCGGTGCCGCCGTCGGCGGCGACCGCCACCTCGTATTGCCGGGCCACCAGGTTGACCCGGAGGGCACGCAAGAGCTGGGGTTCGTCGTCGACGACCAGGATGCGGGTCATGCCGGCCCCTCCACTGGGTTGTGCTCAAGCTGGTCCGGAGGGAGGTCCAAGGGCAGGGTGAGAACCATGGTGAGTCCCCCTCCGGGCGTCTCCTCGGGAGTGAGCGACCCGCTCATCGCCTCGGCGAGGCCGCGGGCGAGTGCGAGACCGAGGCCGACTCCGCTGTGGTTGTCGCGGTCGCCGAGACGCTGGAAGGGCAGGAAAATGCGTTCGCGATCGGTGTCCGGCACCCCGGGACCTCGATCGATCACCCTGATCTCCATGATCTGCCCAAGGACGCCGGCCGTGACCAGCACCCGTTCCTCCGGTGGACTGTACCGGACGGCATTGGACATCAAGTTCACCAACACCCGTTCCAGAAGAGCCGGATCAGCCGCTACAGGTGGCAAAAAATCCGGCCATGTGCGGTGAACACGCTCCGCGTCCGTTCCCAGATCGTCCAGCGCCCGGGGAAAGACCTCCTCCAGCACCACCGGCTGCGGCGACAGGCCCAGCACCCCCGCCTGCAGCCGGCTCATGTCGAGCAGGTTGGCCACCAGCCGGTCCAGCTTGTCCAGCGACTCCTCCGCCGTCGCGAGCAGTTCCTCCTCGTCCTGCTCGCTCCACTGCACGTCGGTCGTGCGCAGGCTCTCCACCGCCGCCTTCGCCGACGCCAGCGGCGTGCGCAGATCGTGGCTGACCGCCGCGAGCAGCGCCGTGCGCATCTTGTCGGCCTCGGCGAGCGGCCTGGCCCGCTCGGCCTCCCGGCGCAGCCGCTCCTGCCGCAGCGCGACCGCCGCCTCGGCGGCGAACGCCTCAAGCACCCGGCGGTCGGAGGCGTCCAGCAGCCTGCCGTTGGCCGTCAGCACGAGTTCGTCGTCGATGGTCACGTCGGTGTCCGACAGGGCCGGCGCCGTACAGGGCGCGCCGCCCGCCGTCGCCACGATGCGCCACGCCGTCGGATCGGAGGTGTCGCCGGGGCTCGGCTCCTCGGCACGCTCCAGCAGCGTCACCGACGACAGCCCGAAGGTCTCCCGCAGCCGCGCCAGCAGGGCGTTCAGCGCGTGTTCGCCGCGCAGCACGCTGCCGGCGAGCGTCGACAACACCTCGGCGTCGGCCCTCGCACGGGCGGCCTCCCGGGTGCGGCGGGCCGCCAGGTCGACCACGGCGCTCACCATCGCGGCGACCAGCACGTAGATCGACAGGGCGAGGAGGTTTTCCAGCCCGGTCACCCCGAAGGAGTGGAAGGGCGGAGTGAAGAACCAGTTGAGCAGGGCGAACCCCACGAAGGCCGCGGTGATCGCCGGTTTCATGCCGCCGACCAGGGCCACGCAGATCACCATCAGCAGGAACAGCACGATCTCGGTCGACAACGTCAGCCAGCCGCGGTAGGGCTCAAGCAACCATGCCACGCCGGGCATGCCGACCAGCGCCATCGCCCACCCGGCGGCCCGGCGCCCGCGCGACAGGACTTCCCGCGGCGGCCTGCCGGACCGCCTGCCGCCGCCCGCGACCTCGGCGTGGGTCACGAGGTGCACGTCGATGGGGCCGGACAACGCCGTGGTCGTCACCCCCACGCCCCTGGCGAGGAGCTGGGCCCACCTGCCGCGGCGGGACGCGCCCAGCACGAGCTGGGTGGCGTTGACACCCTCGGCGAAGTCGATCAGCGCTCTCGGCACGTCGTCGCCCACGACCTGGTGGTAGGTGCCGCCGAGGCTCTCCACGAGGGTGCGCTGCCGGGCCAGGTTGGCGGGGTCGGCCCCGATCAGGCCGTCGGCGCGGGTGATGTGCACCGCGAGCAGATCGGCCCCCTTGGTGCGGGCGGCGATGCGGGCGGCCCGCCGTACCAGGGTGTCGCCCTCGGGGCCGCCGGTCAACGCCACCACGACCCGCTCGCGGGTCTCCCACACGTCGTCGATGTGGTGGCCCGCGCGGTAGCGGTCGAGCTGCTCGTCGACCTTGCCCGCCACCCACAGCAGCGCCAGCTCGCGCAGGGCGGTCAGGTTGCCCTCGCGGAAGTAGTTGGACAGGGAGGCGTCGATCTTCTCCGGCGGGTAGACGTTGCCGTGCGCCATGCGGCGGCGCAGCGCCTCGGGGTCGATGTCGACGAGTTCGACCTGGTCGGCGCGGCGGACGACCTCGTCGGGCACGGTCTCCCGCTGCGGCACACCCGTGATGCGCTGGACGACGTCGTTGACCGACTCCAGGTGCTGGATGTTCACCGTGGAGATCACATCGATGCCGGCGTCGAGGATCTCCTCGATGTCCTGCCAGCGTTTGTCGTTGCGGGAGCCCGGCACGTTGGTGTGGGCCAGCTCGTCGACGAGCGCGACCTTGGGTTTGCGCTCGATCACGGCGTCGACATCCATCTCGGTGAATGTCACGTTCCGGTGTGTCATCTCCCGGCGGGGAATGACCTCAAGCCCGTCCAAGAGCGCCGCCGTGACTTTGCGCCCGTGCGTCTCCACCAGGCCGACCGCCACATCGGTGCCTCGTCCCTGACGCCGGAGGCCCTCGCTCAGCATCGAGTATGTCTTGCCGACGCCGGGGGCCGCGCCCAGGTAGACGCGCAACCGCCCGCGTGCCATGGAACTCCCCTCCTTAGAAAGTCCAGGCTACGACCGGGCGTGCACGCCCTGATCAGGACCCGAACTTATGGGGGAATTTAGGCAGGTCAGCTTAGATTAACGTAGACCTGGCCGAACACCTCGGCGAGCTTTGCCACATCGGTCGCCGTGTCCACCTCCGGGCTCGCCGGGTCGTAGAACGTCGCCAGCCGCGGCTTCACCTCGTCGAGCTTGGCCAGCCTGTCCCAGGTGGGATTGGCCGCGAAGGCTTTGCCGTACACGGTGTGGGCGACGCCTTCGGCGTCCTGCCATCGGGTCCACACGTTCACGACCTCGGCGGCATTGGCCAGCAGCGGCATCGCGACGCGCTCGGCCACCGTCTTGTCGGCCTGCGCGGCGTTCAGGGGGGAACCACCCGGTTTGATGAGACCGGCGTCCTCGGCCGCGATCTGCCCGTAGGCGTCCCAGGCGCGCGCCTGGACCTGGAGCCACTGGTTGCGCTGGGCCTTCTCGGCGTCGATCTTCCAGCGGGAATACTGCCCGAGCAGCCCGTCGTCGATCGCGAGCTGGTCGACGGCCCCGGAGGTCAGATACGTCTCGACCTGCTCGGGGGTCACGCGGGGATACTTCTGCCGCATCTCCGCCCGGCACTCCTCCGACGTGCCGCACGCGAGCTCGGGCACGACCGTGTGGAGCGCCAGCTTCTTGCCGGGTACGGCTTCGCGCAGCACCTTGGACGTCGCCGCGACAAAGCGGTTGATCTCCTCGGTGTCGGTGAACGTGTCGTTGTAGCCGAGTTGCGAGGTGAACCGCACCCCCACCACACCGGGCCGGGAAGCCTGCGCCACGACCCGCTTGAGCGCGTCGGTGTACGCCTCGTCGCCGGCCTTCCAGTCGTCGGCCAGCTCCGTGCTCACCCAGGTGCGCAGGCGCGCGTCCGCGGCAGCCGTCAGCGCCTTGCCCGTGTCGCTCTCCCCCGCCGCGGCCACGGCGGCCTCGTCGGCCCGGACCTCTTCCGCGTCGACGTAACACGCCGAACCGGGTGGGTCGCACTCGGGCTTGGCGTCGTCCTCGACGTGGTCCTCGGGCGCGGGGTCGCCCTCGCCGCCCTCGACCGGCTCACCGGTGACCTCCGTCAGGCACTCCTGGCCCTCGGGGCAGTAGGCGCCCTCGGACGGCTTGGCCGCCTCAAGGGCGCCGGAGGTGAGCCAGTACATCGCGGCCTCGCGGGCCTCCTCCGGGGTGTTCAGCCAGCGGCACACCACGTAGGAGGGGGTGTCGGCGCCGAGGTCGCCGGTGCAGTCCCGCGGATCGTCCGGGGAGAGCGCACTGGCGGCGGGCACTCCCATGCCGAGCACCGCCATACCCGCGACCACGGCGAAGACCCTCCGGAGAGCCATTCGCATTGCGCCTCAACCCCCGTCACCGATCCTGGAAACGATCAAATAGCACTGTAACCGGACGATCTACCCAGGACCAGGGCCCTCACCGAAAGCAGGGGTGAACAGATCACTCCGTCTGGCCGCTGGTGCGCAACCCGCGGGCCCATGTGCGGTCGTGCAGACCGAACCTGGCCTCCGGTTCCTCCTTGTCCGAAAGGATCGCGGCCATGTAGTCCGCCAGGGCGGGGGCGTGCTTGAACCCGTGCCCCGAGTCACCGCCGAGCAGCCACACCCCGTCGTCCACCTCCGCGATGATCCAGTTGCCGTCCGGCGTGGAGATGTACTGACAGACCTGGGTGAACACCACCGGAGCGGCGGCCAGGGAGGGGAAGCGGCGGGCCAGGTAGGCGCGGGACATCCGCTCACTCGACGCCGAGACGGCGCGGCTGCCGTTCTCCGGGTCGTAAGGTTCGCCCTCGGCGTCCGAGGTGGCCTTCATGCCGGTTCCGTCGATGTCGCCGTGGCCGTAGGCCGAGAGGTCGTAATCCACCCACGCGGGCACCCGCGGTGCCGTCCAGGCGGCCGGCACGCCGAAGTGAAACGTGTCCTGCTTTGTCACCTCAAGCTTGCCGATCTCCGGGAAGACCTCCGGCATCCACGCCCCACTGGCCCAGACCACCCGATCGGCCGCGAGCACCTCACCGCCGTCGAGCACGACCCCCCTCATCCCCGGCTTCGGGTACGGCAGAGCCCGCGCGCGCACGAACTCGACCCCGGCGGCCCTGGCCAGGCCGGCCAGCACCTGCACCGACCGCCGTGCCCGCACCACGCCGGCCCCCGGCTCCCACAGGGCGAACTCCACACCGTCCGCCGAGAAGTCCGGGAACATCCGGCCCGCCCGCTCGGGCTCCCACATTTCGTGCGGGATGCCGGCCTCCGCCAGCGTGCGGGCACTGGCACGTTCCCAGCCGTCCGCGTCCCGTGCGAACCACACAAGCCCCGCCTCGATGAAGAGTTCCTCTCCGGCCCGCCGCTCGATCTCCCGCCAGCCGGTCCGCGCCGTCCAGGCCATGCGGGTGTACCACTCGTCCGTACCGTGGGCCGCCCTGATCAACCTCGTCTCGCCCGCGCTGGCCTGCCGTACATGTCCTGGGTGGTGCTGCTCCACCACCGTGACCCGCCATCCCAGCTCAGCCAGCTTCCACGCGAGCGACACACCCCAGATGCCCGCCCCGACCACGACCGCAGATTTCATGCTGATCATCCTGCCCTGAAGACATTTGCCCGAATCATCCCATTGGCCGGATATCAGCATGTCGGTGTGGTGCGCGGGGCCGGCGGGCTCAGGCGCCCCCGAGCCTCAGCGTCTGCCCCAGCACGACGTCGTTGGCCCGGCTGGCGAAATCCTGGATGACCGCCAGCTCGGCATCGCTATAACTCTCCGCCAATTCGGTGAAGGCCAGGCTGACGTCGGCGATTATCTTCTGCAGCCGGTTATAGGGTCCCCCGCGCACCAGCTCCACGAAGACCCTGCCGCGGTCGTCCGCATGCCTACGGCGCCGCACATATCCCGCCATTTCCAACCGGTCAACCATCACCGTGATCGCCCCGCCGCGGCCCAGCCCGATCCTTTCGGCGAGCTGCTGCGGCGGCATGGGCCCTTCCTTGTCCAGCAGCGCGACACAATTGAAGTCGCTCGCATTGATCCCCGCCTTCGCGGCCAGCCCCATATGAAAGAGCATCGACCTCATCGCGGCGATGCGCGCCTGGTCCGAAACCGCCTCGACCATCTTCGCTCTGGCCCCAGGTTCCGACGACACGGGCACACCCCTCTTTCCCATCTCTCCCCACGGAGAGACGCAGTTCCCGGGAGACCTCCTCTTCCCCCACCAACGTAGAGGACTGCCCCGAAACCTCAAGAGCCACGCCCGAATACCCCAAGAATTCACCAGCAGCAAAAGGGAACACTGGGGCGGTCCGATGAGCCGCCCCAGTGCGGGATCGCCGGATAAACCAGGGTTACTTAAGCGGGAAGTGCCGAGGCCATGTGAAGAATCGGCCGCCCTCGGGGACACGGGGATTGACACTCACGTTGAGCACGGCCAGGCCGCCTTTGCCGTCGGTAACCTTGATGGTGTAGGTGCCGTCTCCCTTGGTGGAACTCACGAGAAGTTGCCCCGGCCCGAACCAGAGCATCTTCGGTTTTCCTTGAGCGAGCCACTTCTTGAAGACCTGCTCCAGACCCTTCAAATGGGCCTGCGCGATGGAGGGCCCGCTGCTGGAGAGGCTCAAGGCGAGATCGAGAAGCGATCCGATGACGACGCCGGACTCCCCCGGGCGCGCAGTGCCGGCGGCCTCCTCGGGCCGCTGCGGGCTGACCGCGGGAGCCGCGGGCACGGGCTCGGCGATCTCGACCGGTCCCAGCGGATCGGCCTCCGGCGCGGCTCCGGCCACCATGGGGCCGGCGCCTTCGGCGATGGTGAACGTGACGATGGCATAGCGGCAGGCCCCCGCCGCGCAGACCTTGACGGGCACCTCAAAGGTGCCTGCCTGCGTCGGCGTGCCGCTCAGCCTGCCGTCGGGCCCCACGACCACACCGTCGGGCAGCGCGGCGAGATCGCTGACAGTGACGGTGACGAGAGCGTCGTCCCGTCCGCCGGTGACGCCGATCAGCCCCTTGAGCGGGGTCCCGGTCTCACCGGCATATTCCAGCGGGGCCACCGCGAAACGCCCTTTAGCCGGCTTCTCCGCGGCGGACTCCACTCCGTCGGCGACGGCGATCTCCGGCGACTTCACGGCGCCCTCGGCGGGTGTCTCCGGCTTGACGTCGCCCGCGAACTCATCGGCCTGCGGGGCGAACACCTGCCCCTGCGCGCGGTCGCCCTGCCCAAGGAGCGCGGTGCTCGCGGACCTCGGCTTCTTCGCCGGCGGCTTCTTCGCCGACGGCTTGCCCGCCGTCAGGGGTTTGCCGGAGGTCAGCGGCTTGCCCGCCGTCGACGGCTTTCCCGAGGTCGGCGGTTTGCCGGCGGTGAGGGGCTTTCCGCTGGTGAGGTCCGCCACGTCCGAGGTGAGGGACGGCTTCCTGTCGTCGGCCTCCGCCTGCAACTCCTCGGCCGCCGAGGGCAGCGGGTCGGCTCCCGCCTGTGCGGCCACGTCACGGTCATCGTCCTTGGCGGAGTCCAACGTGTCGTCCAACGTCCACCGGTGCTCGTCGAGCCGCACCTGCGCCGCCCGGTCGTTGAACAGCGGTGGCGGCACGTGAGCCCGCTCGACTCGCCCGGCTTCCTCCGTGCGTTCCGGCTTCTCCGCACGTTCGATCCGATCGGCGCCTTCGGCCTTCTCACCGCGTTCGCCTCGATCGACGCCTTCGGCCTTCTCAGCACGCTCGACCCGATCGGCACGCTCGCCCCGATCGGCACCCTCGACCCGATCGGCACGCTCGCCGCTCTCCGACTGCTCCAGATCCCACTGCGGCGCCAGATCCGCCCCCGGTGCCTGCTGCGGCCGGGCGCTCGACACGTCGACGTCGTAGGCACGACCGTCGGCCCCGATGGCGGCCCCCGACCAGCGGGTCACGACCATGCTCTTGCCCAGCGAGTGCGCACAGGCGAGCTGCTCACTGGCTGAGCCCGCGAAAAGCGTGTGCAGCTTCACTCCACGCGGCGCGGCCCCCGGGACACTGCGCTGCTCCGCGTGGGCGGGGAGAGCGGCGAAACCGGCGGCGCCGGCGATGCTCGCCACGAGCAGTGCCCCGGACCAGGGCCTTCGTGGCGACGTTCGCTCCCCTGTGTGGTGGTTGGACATCGATCCCCCGTTGCTGTCGAAGCGGCGGCGGTCCAACCGGCCGGGTGTACGGCGAAAGCCGGGCCGCCAGGTGTGAGAACGTGGCGGTTCTACCCGACGCACGTTCAACGAATGCCCATGCGATCACAGAGCGTGACGATCTTCCAGCGATACGCGCACCTTTCCCGGCCGAGTCGCGCCGGATAATCGAATACATGCGTGATCTGTGGTGGTGCGTGTGATGGCGGCGGAGTCCTCTCAGACGTTGGAGCGGGGCCTGCGCCTCCTCCGGCTGCTCGCCGGTGGCCACGGTCCCCGCACTCCCACCGAGCTCGCCGCCGACCTGTCGCTCAGCCGTCCCGTCGTCTACCGGCTGGTCACCGCGCTCCAGAACGAGGGTTTCGTGCGCCGTGACCGCGAGGGCCGTGTCCACCTGGGTTTCGGGGTGCTCGCCCTGGCGCAAGCCGTACAACCCCTGTTGCGGGCCGCCGCGCTCCCCACGTTGCGCCGCCTGGCCGAACGGGTGGGCGCGACGGCCCACCTCACCGTCGCCGAGGGGGACGACGGTCTGGCCGTGGCCGTGGTCGAACCCTCCTGGACCGACCTCCACGTCGCCTACCGCGAAGGCTCCCGCCACCCGCTCAACCGCGGCGCCGCCGGTCTCGCCATCCTCGCCGCCCGCCATGGCGACACGGGCTATCGCGCGACCGAGGGCCAACTCCAGGAGGGCGCCCGCGGCATCGCCGCCCCCATCGCGGGCCTCCCCGGCCTGGAGGCGTCGGTGGGCGTGGTGAGCTTCGGCCCGCTCGCCACCGAGAGCACCGGCCACCACGTTCTCCAGGCGGCCACCGAGCTCTCGGAGGCGCTCAGGTCCTGACGTGGCGCCGTCGATCCACCGCGAGATGTTTGACATACGCTCCCCCATGGCCGATTGTCGTACGTATAGAGGACAGTAGCGTCCGATAAACGGACAGAGGGTGGAGTGGGGCCATGCCGTACTACCGGGTCGTGGGAGAGGTTCCGCGGAAGCGTCATGTGCAGTTCCGGCGGCCCGATGGCGGGTTGTACGCCGAGGAGCTGATGGGAGAGGAAGGGTTCTCGTCGGACTCGTCGCTCCTCTACCACCGGTATCTTCCGACGGCGATCATCAAGGCGGAGGCGGTCGAGCCGCCGGCCGGGTCGGTGCTGTCGCCGAACCTGCCGCTGTCGCCGAGGCACTTCCGCACCCAGGATCTGCCGTCGGGCGGCGACCTCGTCACGGGCAGGCGGCTGCTCACGGGCAACGGCGACGTCCGCATTTCGTACGCCTCGGTCGGCGACCCGAGTGAGCTCTACCGCAACTCCATGGGCGACGAGTGCGTCTACATCCAGGAGGGCACCGCGAGGTTCGAGTCGACCTACGGTGCGCTGGAGGTGGGCGAAGGGGATTATGTCGTGATCCCCACCGGCACCATCCACCGCTGGGTGCCGCTGTCGGCCCGGGTGACGGCGCTGGCGATCGAGGCGTCGGGGCACATTAGGCCGCCGAAGCGCTATCTGTCGAAATACGGCCAGTTCCTTGAGCACGCGCCCTACTGCGAGCGTGATCTCCGCGCCCCTGGCGAGCCCCTGCTGGTGGAGGGCGAGGAGGTGCCGGTGCTTGTGCGCACGCGCGGCGGGCTGACGCGGCTTGTCTACCGCAATCACCCGTTCGACGTGGTCGGCTGGGACGGCTACCTCTACCCCTACGCGTTCAACATCGCCGACTTCGAGCCGATCGTGAAGCGCACCCACGCGCCGCCGCCGGTGCACCAGACCTTCGAGGGGCCGAACTTCGTGATCTGCTCCTTCTGCCCCCGCCCCCTCGACTTCCACCCAGAAGCCATCCCGATCCCCTACAACCACCACAACGTCGACTCCGACGAGTTCATGTTCTACGTGGGCGGCGACTACACCGCGCGCAAGGGGTCCGGCATCGACGTCGGCTCGATCTCGCTGCACCCGGCCGGTTTCACGCACGGCCCGCAGCCCGGCGCGGTGGAGGCGTCGATCGACGCGGTCAGGAAGGGGCACGTGATCACGAGCGAGCTGGCCGTGATGGTGGACACCTTCCGCCCGCTTGACCTGGGTGAGGCGGCGCTGGCCTGCGAGGACCCGGCTTACGCCTGGACGTGGGCGCGGTGACGGCGTCACCGCTGTTCGAGCGGCTGGTGGACGACGCGGGGTTGTTCCCGCCCACTTCCCTGCCGATGGACGAGGCGCTCGCCCGGCACGCCCGTGACCTCTCCGGGCGCAGCCCGGTGCTGACGCATCTCTTCCTGTGTCCGGCGACCCGGCTGGGTCAGCTCGCCGACCGCCCGCCGCCGCATATCGGGCTGATCCTGGACAAGGGCGAGCTGCCAGGCACGAACAGCTTGAACATCGTGTCGATCGACCTGCCGGCCCAGGGCACCGAACCCCTCGTGAACGAGTGCCTGGCGACCGGCCTGCCCGTCTACGTCGAGCCCGACAGATGCGCACCCGGCTGGCTCGCCGCGGTGGCGGCGCTGAAGCACACACCGGGGCTCGCGGCGAAGGTGCGCTGCGGCGGGGTCACGCCGGAGATGTTTCCGACGCCGGAGGAGCTGGGGTCGTTCATCGAGATCTGCGTCGATCTCGGCCTTCCGTTCAAGGCCACGGCGGGGCTGCATCACGCGGTCCGCCACTACGATCCCGAGCTCGACGTCTATCGCCACGGCTTCCTCAACATCCTGCTCGCCACGTGCGCCGCGGTCCAGCGGGAGAGCCCCTTCGAGATCCTCGCCTCGGCCGAGAGCGAGGATCTGGTCAAGGCGGCTCATGCCGTACCGGTGGAGACGGCGCGGCGGGCGCGGGAACTGATGGTGAGTTATGGGTCGTGCAGCACGAGCACGCCGATCGCGGAGCTTCGGGCATTGGGCCTGATCGAGGAGGGGAACGGCTGATGCCGACTTGGGTGCCGGGTGCCGCGGGGTCGGCCTTCGATGTGGACAACCTGCCTTATGGGGCTTTCTCCAGGTCAGGCGAGGATCGGCGCGCGGTGGGTGTGCGCATCGGTGATTACGTCCTCGATCTCGCGCCCGCGCTGGCGGACGAGGTGTTCGCCTCGGGGTCGCTGAACCCCTTCCTGGCGCGCGGACGTGCGGCGTGGGACGAGACGCGGCGGCGGGTGCAGGCGCTGCTGACGCAGGAGGAATCGCGGGGCACGGCGGAGACGCACCTTGTGCCGCTGGCCGAGGTGCGGATGCACATGCCCTTCGAGGTGGCGGATTATGTGGACTTCTACTGTTCGCTGGAGCACGCCTCGAACCTGGGGCGGATGTTCCGCCCGGACGAGGAGCCGCTGAAGCCGAACTGGCGTCATCTGCCCGTGGGCTACCACGGGCGGGCGGGCACGGTGGTGGCGTCGGGCACGTCCGTCGTGCGGCCGTCGGGCCAGCGGGCGCCCGGGCCGGTGTTCGGCCCGTCGGCGAAGCTGGACATCGAGGTCGAGCTGGGATTCGTCGTGGGAGTGCCGACGGCTCTCGGGGAGCGGGCGGGGAGCTTCGCCGACCACGTGTTCGGCGTGACCCTGGTGAACGACTGGAGCGCGCGAGACATCCAGGCGTGGGAATATGTGCCGCTCGGACCGTTCCTCGGGAAGTCGTTCGCCACCTCCGTCTCCCCGTGGATCACCCCGCTGGCGGCGCTGGAGCACGTGCGGGTGCCGGGCCGGGCGCAGGAGCCCGAGCCGATGGACTATCTGCGCCGGGCGGAGAACTGGGGGCTCGATCTGGCGATGGAGGTGCGGCTCAACGGCGAGGTGGTCTCACGGCCGCCCTACCGGGGGATGTACTGGACGCCGGATCAAATGCTCGCCCACATGACGGTGAACGGCGCGTCCCTCCGCACGGGTGACCTTTTCGCCAGCGGCACGGTGTCGGGCGCGGAGTCCGGCGAGCGGGGCTCGTTCATCGAGATGACCTGGAACGGCACAGAGCCGATCAAGCTGGCGAACGGCGAGACGCGGACCTTCCTGGAGGACGGCGACACCGTCACGATCTCGGCGACGGCGGGCGGTCTG
Source organism: Sinosporangium siamense (assembly GCF_016863435.1). Classification (GTDB taxonomy): domain Bacteria; phylum Actinomycetota; class Actinomycetes; order Streptosporangiales; family Streptosporangiaceae; genus Sinosporangium; species Sinosporangium siamense. The sequence continues at coordinate 71,139 of NZ_BOOW01000031.1, read as the reverse complement.
GCCCTCGGGGAGGTGACCGGGACCGTCAAACCCGCCCGATAGGTCGGGTAATTCCGGTAAGCAACCCTCCCGGCGGCCACAAGCCGATTCCTATTGGACTGACGTCCGCTTTATACCTATGGTGCGAGCTAACGTAGGAATAGGGCACGAGGCGCGCCTACAGACCGGAGGCCGTCCCGGGCCGACGGGAGGACGGGCATGGAAGCGTGGATCATCTGGCTGATTCTCGCGGTTGCCCTCGGGGTGGCGGAGATCTTCACGCTGACCACCGCGCTGGGGCTACTGGGTGGAGCCGCCCTTCTCACCGCGGGGGTGGCCGCCGTGGGCCTGCCTTTGCCCCTCCAACTCGGCGTCTTCGTGCTGGCCGCGGCGTCCGGGATGCTGGTGATCAGACCCATCGCCACCCGCCACCTCCGCCAGGCCGCCCTGCCCTCCCAGCGTTTCGGTGTGCAGGCGCTCATCGGCCAGTCCGCCTATGTCACGCAGGAGGTCACCGCCCGCAGCGGACGGGTGCGCATCGGCGGCGAGGAGTGGTCGGCCCGTTCCTTCGACGAGACGCTCGTGATACCTGAGGGTGCCACGGTGGACGTCATGCAGATCGAGGGGGCCACCGCTCTGGTCTACCCGCGGGAATAGATCCGCCGAGGCCCCCCGGTAGCCGACGAAGAGGAGTCACCATGGAAGCGGTGCTGGTAGCCGGCCTGCTTATAGCGTTGTTCGCCGTGTTCACCGTCCTGCGGGCCGTCCGTATCGTGCCCCAGGCCCGAGCCCGCAATGTGGAACGGCTCGGGCGGTACCACCGCACATTGCAGCCCGGGCTGAACTTCGTCATTCCGTACATCGACCGTGTCCACCCCATGATCGACCTGCGCGAACAGGTCGTCTCCTTCCGCCCCCAGCCGGTGATCACCGAGGACAACCTGGTCGTCGAGATCGACACCGTGCTCTACTTCCAGGTCACCGACCCGAGGGCGGCGGCCTACGAGATCGCGAACTACATCCAGGCGATCGAGCAACTGACGGTCACCACGCTGCGCAACGTCATCGGCGGCATGGACCTTGAGCGCACGCTCACCTCCCGTGACACCATCAACAGCCAGCTACGCGGGGTCCTCGACGAGGCCACCGGCAAGTGGGGCATCCGCGTCAACCGGGTGGAGATCAAGGCCATCGACCCGCCCAAGACCATCAAAGAGGCGATGGAGAAGCAGATGCGCGCCGAGCGTGACAAGCGCGCGGCCATCCTCACCGCCGAAGGTCAGCGGCAATCGCAGATCCTGACCGCCGAGGGCGAGAAGCAGAGCAACATCCTGCGTGCGGAGGGCGAGCGCACCGCGGCCATCTTGAAGGCCGAAGGCCAGTCGCGGGCCATCGACCAGGTCTTCCAGGCCGTGCACCGCAACGACCCCGACCCCAAGCTGCTCGCCTACCAATATCTCCAGGTGCTACCGCAGCTCGCCCAGGGCGAGGGCAACACCTTCTGGGTGATCCCGAGCGAGGTCACCTCGGCCCTGCAGGGTGTATCGCGGGCCTTCACCGAGGCGCTGCCGAGATCGGCGGCGACCCGCGACGCGAGCGACTCGGAGGAGAGTGTGGCGCGAGCGGCGAAGGAGGAGGCCGCGCAGGCCGCCGAGGCCGCGGCGGAAGCCGTCGCCGACGCCTCTGAGGGTGAAGGACCGCGCCAGATCTCGGCAGGCGGCACCGCAGCCGATCCGCTGGCGGATCTGCAGCAGAAGAACGCCAAGCGCGTGGATTAACGGCGAACGAGGGTCGTCCGGCCGGGCCACGGGGGCATGCCCGGCCGGACGACATCTCCCACGGGGAACGGATGGAGTCTCCCGACGGCTCCCCCGCAGCGGGAGTCAATGTCAGGATCTCCACCTCAAGGGGAGCATCTCAAGAGCCATTCCAGCTCATAAAGCTCAATGCCAGGTCCGGTCAAGCTGAATGAAACCTGAGAACACTACGGTGATTCCCGTATCCCAGCGTGGCTAGATCGGTCCATGCGACCTAGCTGGTGAAACGCGTGTTTACTTCTGTGGCGTGGATCGGTCCCCTACGAATCCACAAGCGCCGATATTTCCTCATAGAGAGCGCTCACCTGGCAGCCGCACCCGAAACAACGCGCCACCCCCCGGCGCCCTCTCAGCCGTCACCGTGCCGCCGTGCGCCTTGACCAACGCGGCCACAATGGACAGACCGAGACCGCTCCCACCCCCCATACCTCTCGTTCGCGACGGATCCGCTCGATAGAACCTCTCAAACACCCACTCCGGGTCCAGCGCCCCGAAACCCGGCCCCTGATCGACCACTTCAAGCACGACCTCGTCGCCCTCCACCCCGACCCCCACCTGGAACGGGGTGCCCTTGGGGGTGTGCCGCAGGGCGTTGTCCACCAGGTTGCCCACCACCTGTCTCAGCCGTGTCTCATCCCCCGACACCATCACCGGCACCTCGGCGGCGTCCAGGCGCACCAGGTCGACGTCGCGCTCGGGGGCGAGGATCCGCGCGTCGAGTACGGCTCCCGCCGCCAGGCTGAGCATGTCCACCGGGGCGGTGGTGAGCGGCCGCTGCCGGTCCAGCCGGGCCAGCAGCAGTAGATCGTCCACGAGCAGCCCCATGCGGGTGGCCTCGTCTTCGATGCGGCGCAGCAGGCGTGCCGCCTCGACGTCCCGGCCGGCGTCCTGATGCCGGTAAAGCTCGGCGAAGCCGCGGATCGAGGTCAGCGGGGTGCGCAGCTCGTGAGAGGCGTCGGCGACGAATCTCCGCATGCGATCCTCGGAGTCCTTGGCGGAGTCGGCCGACTCGCTCGCCGCCTTGGCCGACTTCTCGGCGGCCCTGGCCGCCTCCTGCGCGGCGGCCTCCGACGCCTGCCGGTCGAGGAAGGCCCGTTCGAGCTGGGCCAGCATGTCGTTGATGGCCTCTCCGAGGCGGCCGATCTCGCTGCCGCCCGGCGGCACGGGCACCCGGCGCGACAGATCGCCCGCGGCGATGGCCATGGTGCTGCGCTTGATCGCGATCAAGGGTCGCAGGCTTCGCCGTACCAGCATGTAGCAGGCGGTCGCCATGACGATCACCACGGCCAGGCCGGTGAGCCCGATGAAGTGCACGAGCTGGCGGACCGTCTCGATCTGCTCCCCCATGCTGATCGCGACCACGCGGGCGTTGCCGTTCCTGGCGAGGGCGACGACGACACGCCAATCGGGGCCGTTGGGGGTGGTGGAGCCCACGGTGAACGGCTGGGGGCCCCGTTTGACGACGTCGGTCGCGGTGAGCGGGGGGAGTTTCGGGCGGACGGCGTCGGGCGGGGCGACGATGACGCGGAGATGCCGTCCGTCGGGCCGGACGGTGATCGCGTAGACCATGCCGAAGACGCGAAAGGGCCGCAGGCGCATTCTCGCCCCGAGGTCCCCGTCCCCTTGGAGCGCGGCGACGACTCCCGCCGCCTCGTCGCTGTGCGGCTGGGAGCCCTCGGCCAGTTGGGGCGGCGCCCGGGTGATGCTGGTGAGCTGCTCGTCGATGCGGTCTTGCATGTATCCGCGGAGCAGTTGCACCGCGGATACACCCATCAGGACGAGGGCCAGCGTGACCAGCAGTGAAGTGCCGAGGACGAGCCGCAGCCAGAGTGGGGCGCGCTGGATCCACCGTCGCGCTCCATCCAAAGGCCACGGGTCGACCATCACTGGCGCGGGGGCCTCAGCACGTAGCCGACTCCGCGCAATGTGTGGATAAGTCTGGGTTCGGTTTTATCGATTTTGCGGCGCAGGTAGGAAACGTAGGATTCCACCACGCCTCCATCGCCGCCGAAGTCGTAGTTCCACACGTGGTCGAGTATCTGCGCTTTCGACAGGACACGTCCGGAATTAACCATAAAGTAGTGGAGGAGTTTGAACTCGGTCGGCGAAAGCCGTACAGCCCGCCCGGCCTTCCACACCTGGTGCGACTCCTCGTCCATCTCCAGATCGGCGATCTGGAGCCTCGCGGGAAGCTCCAGGTCCCCGCGTGTGCGCCGGAGCACGGCCCGGATGCGCGCCAGCACCTCCTCCAGGCTGAAGGGCTTGGTCACGTAGTCGTCGCCCAGCGCCAGCCCGGCCACCTTGTCCTCGGTGGCGTCTCTCGCGGTGAGGTAGAGAACCGGCATTCTGTGCCCGGCCGAGCGCAATCGGGAGGTGACGGCGAAGCCGTCGAGGTCCGGGAGCATCACGTCGAGCACGATCAGGTCCGGCTGCATCCTCTCGACGAGCCGCACGGCCTCGCGGCCGTCACACGCGGTCACCACGTCGAACCCGCTATAGCGCAGGCTGGCGGAGAGCAGTTCCCTGATGTTGGGCTCGTCGTCCACGACGAGCAGGCGCGCCTCGGCCGCCTTCACCGGCGTGCACCACGGCGATCGATGTGCCGATCGGCGTTGTGGTCGACAGCCAGGTGGTCGGCAGCCACCCACCGGACCCGCGACGGACGACGGAGGGGGGTCGCTCCAGAAGTGGTCGTCAGGTTCACGTTGGTTAACGATCCCCGAACGCGCTTGAGCCAAGCTCAGCTCTTGCTGACTATTTGCTGTGGATTCATGGAGCTCTGGGGCACTTGCCGGCAGTTACGAGTGGAGGGGTAAAGCTCACATTCGTCACTTGACACTTAGACCATAGTAGAAAAGATCACTCTCCGTAAGAGTGAGGTCGCCTTGGCGAGTGGCCGCCTCCGCGGCGCGCAGCGCGGTCTTGGTGAGACGCACCGCGGCCTCCTTTCTGCGGCTGAGCCGCTGGGCCCACCGGTCGACCGTCTGCTCCAGGGTGTGCGGCGAGGTGACGCCGTTGAGCAGGCCGTAGGTGTAAGCCGTGCGAGCGTCGATCGCGTCGCCGAGGAAGACCAGCTCACGGGTGCGTGAGGCACCGATCTCGGCGACGAGCCGGGGCCCGGCGCCGCCCCAGAGGGGCGGGACGCCGAGGGAGAGCTCGGGCAGCCTGAAGTGGGTGTCTGCGGACGCCACACGCAGATCGCAGTGGACCGCGAGGGCCAGCCCGGCCCCGACGACCTTGCCGTGCAGACGTGCCAGGGTGATGGGTTTGGCCGCCGCCAGCGCCTGGCAGACCTCCCGGCCGAGGTCGACGGCCTCGCGCACGGCGCGCCCGCTTGGATCCGCGGCGGCCAGGCGGTGCAACTCATGCACGTCGGCGCCCACGCTGAAGCACTCCCCCGCGCCGGACAACACGATCACACGGACATCGGCCTCGCCGTTCAGCTCGCGCAGAGCCCCCGCCAGAGCGTGTAGGAGGAGGAAGTTGAGCGCGTTGCCGGACTCTGGCTGGTTGAGGGTGAGATAGGCGACCGGCCCTTCCCGGCACACGCCGATCACGGGGGGATGGCCGGCGGTCATCCGCGCGCCACCGTCAACGAGGTGACGTCCCGGAAGGTGACGCCCCGGGGCCGCACCGGAGTGCCCGCCACCCTGAGGCCGGGGAAACGTCCGGCCAGCGCGGGCAGCACCAGCGACCCCTCAAGCTGAGCGAGCTGCGAACCCACGCAGTAATGCGGGCCGAGCCCGAAGGCCAGCAGCGGCACGGAGGGGCGGCCGAACTCCAGCCGCTCCGGCCTCGGCACCACACGTGTGTCGTGTTGCGCGGCCCCGAGCAGCGTGTGGACCATCTGCCCCGCCGCGACCGGTTGTCCGGCGAGGACCGTGTCGTGCTCGGCCACCCTGCTGGTGACCTGCACGGGCGAATCCCACCGCAGGATCTCGCGGCAGGCCTGGGCGGCCGACTCGGGCCGGGCACGGATCCACTCGGCCTGCTCGGGGTGGCGGGCGAGCCCCAGCATCATGCTGTTGAGCATTCCGGCGGTGGTCCTCCAGCCCGACACGAGCAGGGTGCTGCCGATGAGGTAGGCGAGCTCCTCCGGCCCCCGCCCGTCCTCCATGCGGACCAGCTCGCTCAGCAGGTCGCCCCTGGGCGCGGCACGGCGGCGCTCGATCTCGTCCACCATGTAGTCGTAGATCTCGATGGCGGCGTAGTCGGCCGCGTCGAGCTCGCCGGCGGTGGGCGACAGCTCAAGGACATAGGAGTAGCTCCGCGCGGCGTCCACCAGCCGGGCCGTGTCGGCGACGGGCAGGCCCAGCAGGATGCACACCACGGCCATCGGCAGCGGGTCGGCCACGACGCGGGCGAAGTCGGCGTGTCCCTCGCGGCGGAGCTCGTCGTCGAGCGCGTCGAGCCGCTCGTCGACGACGCGCCGGATCCTTGGCAGCAGGTCGGCGAGGGCGCGGGCGGTCATGCGCCCGGCGAGCGCGGCGCGCTGCACGGCGTGCGGGGAGCCGTCGAGGTGCATCATGGTGCGGGCCACCTCACCGAGGGAGACCCGGCGCCGCCAGCCCGGCAGGTTGCCGTCCTTCCATTGCGTGCTCGTCACCAGCCAGCCGGGCTCCTTGAGCACACGCGCGCAGGTTTCGTGGTCGGTCGCGAGCAGCCCGCCCCACAGGGTCGGCAGCAGCGGGCCGAGCTCCCGTAAACGGGTGTAGACCGAGTAAGGGTCGTGGCGGCCCGCAGGTGAGCGCAGCCGGGCCAGCGCGTGCGCCACGGCCCGCACCAGGGGACGCTCCGCGCGCTCCTCAAGGTCCGGCCCGAATGCGGACACATCTGTCTCGCAGATCGAGATCGAGCAGTTCATGCCGGTGATCATCTCGAAGCCGCGGAGGCTTGCCGCCCCTCAATGTCGAGGCTTCACCCTCGGCGAGAGGTTCTTTTGCCTCAGCGCCATTTCGGCTACTCCATGGCTAGGGGCAAGGTGACCCGGAACGTGGCGCCGGAGCCGGGCGCGGTCTTGAGCGCGACCGAGCCGCCGTGGGCCTCGACGATCGCCGCCACGATCGCGAGGCCGAGGCCGCTGCCGCCGTCCTCGCCGTTGCGGCGGGCGCGGGAGGAGTCGGCCCGGTAGAAACGTTCGAAGACCCGCTCGGCCTGCTGAGCCGACAGGCCGGGGCCCTGGTCGGCGACCTCGATGAAGGCAGTCTCCTCGTCGGCGCCCACCCGGATGGTGATGGGCGTCGTCCCCGGCGTGTAGGTGAGGGCGTTGGCCATGAGGTTGCCCACGACCTGGCGCAGCCGCGTCTCGTCCGCTGAGACGATCATGGCGTGTTCGCCGATGACCTCCAGGGACACCTCGCGCTCCGGCGCGAGCAGGCGGGCGTCGTGCATGGAGTCGGCCGCGATGGCGAGCAGGTCCACCGGGTGGGTCTCCAGCGGGCGCTGCTGGTCGAGGCGGGCGAGCAGAAGCAGGTCGTCGACGAGCAGGCCCATACGCGCGGCCTGCGTCTCGACGCGATACATCAGCTCGCCCACGTCGGCGCTGGAGTTCTGCCGGTAGTACTCCGCGAATCCTCTGATCGAGGTGAGCGGGGTGCGCAGTTCGTGGGAGGCGTCGGCCACGAACTGACGCATCCGCTCCTCGGAGCGCTTGGCCGCGGACTCGGAGTTCGAGCGTGCCAGGAAGGCCGCCTCGATCTGCGACAACATGCCGTTGATGGCGCGGGCGAGGCGGCCCACCTCGGTGTCGCCCTCCCCCAACGGCACCCGGCGGCTGAGATCGCCGGCCGCGATGGCCTCCGCCGTGCGCTCGATCTCGGACAGCGGGCGCAGGCTCCGCCGTACGATCACGATGCCGACGGAGGCGAGCGTCACCAGCACCGCGACGCCGCCGAGCAGGACGAAACCCGCGAGGGTGCCGGTGGTCTGGCTGACATCCGCCATCGTCAGGGCCACCATGATGACCGCCCCGCCGTCGGACGGTTGCAGTTTCACCCGCCACTGGTCCTCGCCTGTGATGGAGTCGACCGTCTGGGGTTCGTGGTACGGCACGCCCTGAAGGTTGGGCTCGGGCAGCCCCGAGACGTCCCCGCCCTTCGAGGAGAACGTGGTCCTGCCGTCGGCGTCGGTGACGCGCACGATCGCGTCGTGCGGCATCCAGACACGGCTGGGGTCGTTCTTGGGATAGCGGATCACACGCCAGAGGACCCGGTTCTCCACCTCGTCGATGCGGGTGTCCACCCGGTCGATCAGGTGCTCGTCCAGCAGCGACACACTGCCCAGGCCGACGGCGGCGAGGCCGGTCACCATCAGGGCCAGCACGGCGGCGATCAGCTTGATCCTGAGGGGTGTGCGGACCGAGAGCCGCCTGAGCCGGGTGGGCATCACGACCCCGGCGGCAACCGCAGTACGTAGCCGACACCGCGCAGGGTGTGGATAAGCCGGGGCTCACGGTTGTCGATCTTGCGGCGGAGCACGGAGACGTAGGACTCCACGATCCCCGCATCACCTCGGAAGTCGTAATCCCATACGTGGTCGAGGATCTGAGCCTTCGACAACACACGTCCCGCGTTGGCCATGAAATAACGCAATAGCTTGAACTCGGTTGGCGAGAGCGAGACGGCCCTTCCTCCTCTCCACGCCTCGTGACTCTCCTCGTCGAGTTCGATGTCGGCGAACGTCAGCCGGGGCGGCGGGGTGAAGGGGCCACCCGCGGTGCGCCGCAACACCGCCCGGATGCGGGCGATCACCTCTTCGAGGCTGAAAGGCTTGGTCACATAGTCGTCGCCGCCCAGTGTCAGGCCGCGGATCTTGTCTTCGGTGCCGTCTCTCGCGGTCAGGAAGACCACGGGCGTGTGTGTCCCGCCACCCCTCAATCTGCGAACAACATCGAACCCATCCATGTCCGGCAACATCACGTCCAGCACAACAAGGTCGGGCCGGTGACGTTGTACGGCAGAGACGGCTTCCAACCCGGTGCCGGCAGTTTTAACGTCAAATCCCGCGAATCTGAGGCTCGCGGCCAATAACTCGAGGATGTTGGGCTCATCCTCGACGATGAGGAGTCGTGCCTCCGGAGAGTCGGTCACGTCCCTATCTTCACCCCCTACTGGGAGAATTCCGGTGGTCAATTGGTGCCGTGGCCCTTCGACAAGACGACGGACGCCACATGCCGGGCGATCGCCAGACTGGACGTCGCCGCAGGGGACGGCGCGTTGCGCACGAGAACCACGTCACCGTGCACATCAATGGAGAAGTCATCGAGAAGCCCGCCGTCTCTGGCGACGGCCTGGGCACGCACGCCGCCGTCTGCCGGGGCGAGGTCGTCTTTGGAGAGCGCGGGCACAAACCGCTGCGCGCCGGCGAGGAACGCCCTTTTAGCCAGGGAGCCGTAAACCTCGGATAGCCCGGTACGCCAATGTTTGACCGCCATGCGCCGGGTGCCCTCCCAGGCCAGGATGTCCCGCAACTCCGAGGGGACGACGCGCCCCCAGGAGTAGCCTTCGTAGGCGAGCGCCATGACCGCGTTGGGCCCGACCAGCACCTCGCCGTCCACCCTACGGGTGAGATGCACTCCGAGGAATGGGTAACGGGGATCTGGAACCGGGTAGATCAACCCATTTACGAGATCACGCGCAGATCCCAGCAGTCTATGAAATTCCCCCCTGAAGGGCACAATACGCACGTCACCCGCGCGTCCGGTCATGCGCGCCACCGAGTCCGTGCCCAGCCCCGCGCACACGACAAGCCTGTCGAAAGTGAACTCCGCGTCACCCGCCCGCACCCGCACACCACGCGAACCCTCCCGGATCGCGCGCACCGGATGCGACAGCCGTACCGAACCCCCGTTGTCCTCGACGTCGGCGGCGACGCGGCGGGCGACCGCCGCGAAATCGGTGATCGCGGTGTGCGGCGAATGCACCGCTCCCACCCCGATCGCGTGCGGCTCGATCTCCCGCAGCCCGAGCCCGTCGAGCACCGCGATGCCCGGCACGCCGTTGGCCCGCGCCCGCTCCGCGACCCGCCGCAGCCCCGCGCGCTCGGTCGAGTCAACGGCGACGACCAGTTTGCCCACCTCGTCGTACGGCAGAGCGTGCTCGGCGCAGTAGGCCTTCAACATCGCCATGCCCTCACGGCACAACCTGGCCTTGAGCGAACCCGGGGTGTAGTAGATCCCGGCGTGCACGACACCGCTGTTGCGGCCGGTCTGGTGGGCCGCGACGCGGTCCTCCTTGTCCAGCACCGTCACCTCGGCGCCGTGGACACGGGCGAACTCCCTGGCGATCGCGAGGCCGAGGATGCCCGCGCCGACGACGCCGATCCGCTCCCCGGTCATCGCGCCGCTCCCGGCGCGTATAGGCGTCTTCCCTGCGTGTGGCGGCGCGGCGTGGTCACGGTGGCGGCACCTCTCCGGCGGGCGGCCTGGCGCTCGGCGCGCGGCGTACGGATGTGGACGGAGGTCGGCGTGACCGTGAGGCCGGCCGCGTCCGTTGTCAGTGGGGTTTCGATGGCGGTGATCCGTTTAAGCAGATGGAGCGGGGAGACGACAGCGTGCGGGAGCACGCCAGGGGGCCGACGCCGGCGGCGGGTGAGCCCGGTGACCTCGTCGTCGGGGAAGCCGGGGAACGGGAGAAAACGTCCGCCCGGCATGAACCCGCGGGGTCCTCTCTCCTGCTCCACGCACCTTGACGGAGCGGTCGCCAGATCACGCATATCAACCAATCCAACACCGCCTTTCACCATAGGCCAGGCTTGGCTTACTCCGGCCTTGAACCCCTCGTTCGGTGCATTGAGCGTAGGCTGTCCGGGACCGAGCACGCCCCCCGGGTGGACAATCACCACCGCATTCCCCGGCGGCCCGCAGGTGCGAACATGCACTTCACCGGCGGGTTCTATGGATGTCGGAGCTGGGCGATCTTTATCGTGATCATGAGGGAGTTGCGCTGGTCCGTTGCCGTCGGTGGAGAACTTGGCCACGGCATGTGGGCCCACGAAAACAGACGCTCCATGCACCAACAGCCGCATGCCGGAAAATTAGCGCTACTAACCGCATCTAGGAAGGGTCGCCTGCCAACTTACCGATCTTCTTACCCCGGTGTGTTCCACGCAAAGGGCCGCCACAACCGGAAATCCCCTCGATATGGCCGTCCAGTACGTCGGGACGAAAGGTCATCTAAAGATCAACTGTTGGTGGAATCCCGATCACCTCACGGCAGCGTCCACAGCGCCCACCTCTAGCACCCGACTCCAGTGCCCGCCTTTAGCACCCGCCTCCAGCACCCGGCTCCGGTGCCCGCGTCTAGTGCGCGCGGCGGGCGATGAAGGCGATGACCGCCGTGGCTCCGACCGCGACGACCAGCCACAGGGCGATCGTGCCCACAGGAACACCGCCCGCCTCCGCGTCCTTGTCCTCAGCCCCCGCCGCCGACACGTCGGCGGGCCCCTTGGCGGGCTTCTTCTCGCCTTCTGCGGCTGGCTTAGGTGTGGGCGTCGGGGTGGGCAGGGCCTCCCGCGGCAGGGGCACGCGGTAGACGGGGCTCTTGGCCCCCTCGGTGCCGGTGAGTACGGCGGTGCCGTCGCGGGTGTAGGTGATGCTCTCGGCCTGTTTGACCGCGGGCATGTCCAAGCGGGAGATCAGCTCGTCGGGCGCCCGATAGAGCGAGGCGGACAGATAGGTGCGGATGACAAAGCTCGACCCGTCAGGCGCGTAGGCCGCGTCCGTCGCCATGACGGGCGCCGAGCCGACGCGGCGGAGCACGTTGACGCGGTCGGTGCGCAGGCGGCGCGGCGCCTCGTAGATGGAGCCGCCGAACTCCTTGCTGACGACGTATAGCCTGCCGGTGCGCGGGTTGACCATGATGCCCTCGGCGTTGCGCCCCCCGTCCTCGTAGCGGAACCGGTAGCGCACGGCGGGCAGAGCGCCCCCGCGCATCGACGTGGGCTCGTTGACCTTGTAGATGGAGATGTCGGGCCAGGCGCCGTTGAAGTTGTCGCCCACGTCGCCGAACCAGAGCACCCCCCGCCCGGTGCTCTTGTCGACCGAGGCGGCCATGCCCTCCCAGTCGCGGGCCGCCGCGCCGCTGAGGGTGAACCTCGCCCGGGTGCGGCCGTCGGCGCCGAGGGCGTAGAACACGGGGCCGTCGTCGCTGTCGTTGTGGGTGTAGATCACGTTGTCGTGGGTGAGGGACACCGCGAGGCCGCTCGATTCGCCGATCCGCGAGTCGGCGATCTTGAAGGCGAGCCCCTCCTCGTCCTCCGGCTCAAGGGCCGCCGCACCCCAGGCCGGCGCCGCCCAAGTGGCGAGCACCGCGGCCAGCGCGGCCCCGGTGACCAGCGGTTTTCGGATGCGCGATCGAGTCCCCATGTGGCCATCATGCCCTGTGGACCGCTAACGTGACGTCAGGGGAAGGATCACTTCGCTGGAGAGCGGACGACCATTCCAGCATTTGATCTTGCCACTCCGCAACGGCGTGGGGCTCGACAGGAGCGCACTCCAGGTATCTACCCTGAAACCCATGGATTACGCGAACCTGGGACGCAGCGGACTATCGGTCAGCCGACTCTGCCTCGGGACCATGAACTTCGGCCCGGAGACCTCCGAGGAGGACTCCCACGCCATCATGGATCGGGCCCTTGAGGTGGGCATCAACTTCTTTGACACCGCCAACGTCTATGGGCGGCAAAAGGGAGAGGGGATCACCGAGCAGATCATCGGCCGCTGGTTCGCCAAAGGCGGCGGCCGGCGTGAGAAGACGGTCATCGCCACCAAACTCTACGGATCCATGGGCGACTGGCCCAACGACAACCTGCTGTCCGCGCTCAACATCCGGCGTGCCTGCGATGCCTCGCTGAAGCGGCTGCAGACCGACTACATCGACATCTACCAGGCGCACCACATCGATAGGAACACCCCTTTCGAGGAGTTCTGGGAGGCCATGGATGTCCTGCGCCAGCAGGGCAAGATCGTCTACGTCGGGTCGTCCAACTTCGCCGGCTGGCACATCGCGCAGGCCCAGGAGGCGGCACGCAGGCGGGGCTCGTTCGGCCTGGTGTCCGAACAATCCCACTACAACCTGATCGTTCGCGCCGCCGAGCTAGAGGTCGTGCCCGCCTGCGAGCACTACGGCCTGGGCCTGATTCCGTGGAGCCCGCTCGCGGGCGGCGTGCTCGGCGGCATCCTCCGCAAGATCGACAAGGGTCGCTCGGCGTCGGGGTTCGCCCTGGAGCAGCTGGAGAAGCACCGCGACAAGATCGAGCGGTATGAGAAGTTCTGCGATGAGTTCGGGCAGGACACCGCCGACGTCAGCCTCGCCTGGCTGCTCCACCAGCCGGCCGTCACCGCGCCGATCATCGGCCCCCGCACCATGGCACAGCTGGACGGCGCGCTCAAGGCGCTGGAGATCAAGCTGGACGACAAGGCGTTGATGCGCATCAACGAGATCTTCCCCGGCTACCAGACCGCTCCTGAGTCTTACGCCTGGTAGGTGCCCGAGATCAGCTCAGAGCGGCACCGACCACCACGATCAGCACCAGCAGCCCGAGGACAAGGGGCACAATCCAGCGACGAGGACGTTCCACGTTCTGGAGCCTAGCCCCGATTAGAGGGTGTTTCGGCCATGTAGCGGCCACGACCTCAGTGACTCATATCGCACGCGGGGCCCGAGATGGCTGCGCATGAGGTGGATCTCCTCAGCCCGCCACTCGGTCCCCTCGAACTCCGCCAGCGCCTCGACCAGCTCCCTCACGTCGTCTCCCCCGGTTCGTGTCCGGGTCCGGGCCACCGTGAGATGCGGGTGGAACGGCCTGGCCTCGCCGTGGGCCGCCCCCGCCCGCCGCGCGGCGGCCTGCGAGGAGTCGGCCAGACGGCTGAGCACCGGCTTCGGCCCGCACACCCCTATCCAGAGCACCCGCGCCCGCTTCCGGGACGGGAAGGCCCCCGCCCCGGCGAAGGACAACGTCATCGGCGGACGGCGCGAAGCCGCCCGCGCCAGCCGTACCTCCAGATCGTGCTGCACATCGGCCGGCACCTCACCCATGAACGTCAGGGTGAGGTGCCAGGTCGCCGGGTCCACCCAGCGCAGGCCCGGCCAGGCGTCGCGATGCGGCTCTAGCGCGCGCTCGACCTCACCGAGCACCGCCGGGGGCGGGAGCAACGCCGTGAACAGCCGCACGTGACTTCCTCCTGCGTGTGATCACCTTGGTGAGCGTCGTCGCAAGGCCGACACCGACCAGGCAGAGCGCTCCCGCAATCATCACACCCGCGCGCGGCCCGCCGAACTCCGCCAGCCAGCCCAGCACGGCCGCCCCCACCGGCACACCGCCGGTGAACACGAGCACGTAGATGCCCATTACCCGGCCGCGCATCTCCGCCGACGTGGCGAGTTGCACGGCGGCGTTGGCCGCGGTGTTCACGGTGATCAGCGCCATGCCGGCCGGCACCAGCATCGCCAGGTAGAGCGGGTACCAGGGGGCGAGCGCCGACGCCATTTGCAGCACCGAGAAGATCACCGCACCGCCGATGATCAGCTTCTTGGTGGGTCTCACCCGGCGCGCCGCCAGCAGCGCCCCCGCGAGCGCCCCGACCGCGAACGCGCTGGAGGCCACACCGAACGACGACGCCCCGGCCTGGAAGACCTCGCGGGCCATAAGCGCTATCGTCATGCCGAAACTCTGCGCGTACATCGACACGAAGGCGATCAGCAACACCGGCATCAGCAGTTCGGGCCGGTCCAGCACATAGCGCAGGCCTTCCCGCAGCTGCCCCTTGGCCCTCGGCACCCGCTCGGACGGATTCAGCTCCGCCTTGCGCATCAGCAGCAGCCCCGAGATCACCGCCGCGAACGACACCGCGTTGAGCAGGAAGATCGGCCCGGTGCCGCCCAGCGCGTAGATCAGCAGACCGGCCAGGGCCGGCCCGACCACACGGGCCAGGTTGAAGATCGAACTGTTGAGGGCGATCGCGTTGGTCAGGTCGGGCTTGCCGACCATCTCCACGATGAAGGACTGCCGCGTGGGCACCTCCACACAGGCGACCACACCGAGCGCGAACGCCATCGCGTATACGTGCCAGATCTCCGCCGTGCCGGTCACTGTGAGCAGGCCCAGCGTCAGCGCGAGCAGCCCCATGATCGTCTGAGCGATGATCATCACCGGCCGCTTCGCATAGCGGTCCGCCAGCACACCGCCCCACAGGCCGAAGAACAACTGCGGCATGAACTGCAACGCCGTCGCCACCCCAAGCGCCACGGCACTGCCGTTCGTCAGGTCCAGCACCAGCCAGTCCTGCGCGGTGCGCTGCATCCAGGTGCCGACGTTGGAGACCACGCCACCACTGGCGAACAGGCGATAGTTGTGGTTCCGGAGGGAGCGGAACATGCCACCCTTCACGGGTACGGCATCGGCCTGCTCCTCCAGCTCCGCGACCTTGACCGCGGCTTGCGCGCCGGCATCGCCCTTGGTGTCCGGGACACGGGGGCCGGGGATGGTTTCTCCGCGCGGCGGCGCGGGGTCGTCGCATAAGGCGAGGCCCGTGGTGGGCATCGCCGGCCCTTCCAGCATGACGCGGTCGCCGGCGAGCACCGTGGCCCCACTCATATCTCTCAATACAGTCGTGCCACCGTCGAATCCGGCCCGCGCTCCCGTTCCAGGCCGACGTCCGACACCTTCGACACATCCGGCGCGCCCCACATCGGGGCGTTCGCCGGCAGGACGAATCCGCGGCCGCGCCTTCGGCACGGCCGCGCGGCGTTCTTCTGGGTCCGCTAGATCTTGCTGAGCTTCTCCAGGATCTGCGCCGCCTGCCGCAACACGGTCTTCTCCTCGGGAGTCAGTTCCTTCAACCGTTGTGCCAGCCAGGCTTCCTTGCGGCGGCGCTCCTCCTTCAACAGCGCCAGCCCGGCCTCGGTCACGCTCACGGTCACTTGCCGCCGGTCGGTCGGATGGGGGGATCGGGCGATCAGGCCGCGCTCGTCCAGTGCGGCGATCACCCTTGTGATCGAGGGTGGCTGCACCTTCTCTTGCTCGGCCAATTCGCCGGGGGTTATCGCGGAATGCCGTTCCACTGCGGCGAGCGTCGCGAGCTGTGTGGCTGTCAGCGAGTGCTTCGCCGCCTGTCTTCGCAGTCTTCTGTTCAGTCGCGCCAACGTCACGCGTAGCGCGGAAGCCAACCCGGCGTCGCTTCGCAGATTCGCGGCCGGGCTCATCTTGGGAGGGTTCGTTAGCATGTCTCATTACCTTTGCTAACTATATACGGCTCCATGGCATTCCCACCAATCGCCCCTTTTCACGGCAGATGCCAGAGCCTATCCAGGCACCCGCACCCCCGGTGTCTCCCCCGGGCACCTACCCAGGCACCTGCTCCCCGCCGCCTCTTCCGCACCCGGGCCACGCCCGGCGGCACGGCAGCCCGCGCCTCGCCCGTACGGCGGGAGCCTCGCGATCACCCCGGGCGCACGCCCACCCGGGGCCGCCATGGCGTCCCCACCGCCTGCGACCACCACTGGACACCCCCGCCCCCTATCCGCGGCGACCTGCCCGGACGTCGCCGCCGAGGTCAACCCGCGAAGTAGTGTGGACGGCGTGAGACAGCCCCGCAGGCCCGACCCCGAGCCGCTCAAGACCAACGACAAGGCCGCCATCCTGGCGGGCATGGGCCTGTGGGCGATCGCGCTCGTGGTTCTCCTGGTGTTCCAGCCCGACCTGGAACAGGACTGGTGGGTGTGGACCTGCGTCGCCGGCATCGTCGGCGGCCTCTTCGGCCTGTGGTACATCCACCGTCGAGACCGCCGCCGCCAAGCCGGGCCGCGCTAGCCGAGCCGAAGCGGGACGCCCGGCCTCCCGCTCATATGGCGGCCGGGACCCGGGCAGAGGCAGCAGCAGATGCCACCGCCACTGATCGCGCGGCTTCTCCAGCGGAGGCCGAGAGTCCTCCACCCACCAACGGCCCTCCGTCGGCCCCGCCCATGGCGGAGGCCACGGCATATAGGGCGCCGATGGCCGAGACGTGCTCGCTGCCGCCTGGCTCGCCGAGACCGGTGACGTTGAGGCAGGTGACGGAGTCGCAGTGGATCAACTGCGGCGTCATTGTTCTCCAGGGGAATCATCAGGTGGGTGATCAGGCGATCGGGTGGGGTGGTCGCCGGGTCGGACACCTACACCTCGCGGATCGGGCCGCAGGCGGGATAGTGCCGCTCGGCGCACCAGGACAGCAGTGCATACGCGATCAGCCCGATCTGGTCGTAGGGGCCGACGTGGGTGGCACTGGCGAACCGGCCGCCGGGCAGCAGGTCGAGCGTGGCCCCTGCCACCGGCTCTTCGCTGACAAGAGCCACGGTGACGGTGACGGGCTCGCCGAGGCCGAGCGGGAACAAGCCGATGAGCTCGGAAGCGGCGGCCGGCGGCGCGGCTCGCAGGCCGGCGACGGCAGCCGTGGTGGCCCGTCGACGTCTGACGGGTCCGCCGCCGTCGCCGTGACCACCGCCACGCGTCGCGCCGGCTCGGTGACCACCCTGACGGAAGCGGCCGGCGGGCCGTGCGCCATGACGCGCTCCAGGGTGGCCGGCTTTGATCGGCGCCTGGCCGCCCTGAGGCGAGCGGCAGGGGCATGAGCTGCCAAGATCGGCTGCCGCCAGGAGAGTCGCCACGGCAGGGGCACGGAACAGCCCGGGCCATCCCGAGGCGGGGGAACCCACCGACGGTGGGAATGCCCGCGCCCCCGGGCGCGGAGCGAAGCCGACCCCCGCTCGTGCGGCTGGGTCGGGGTTAGGCGTTCAGGCTGTCGAGGTCGGCTTCGGCCAGGAGGAGGGGGACGGCGTCGGGGTCGCGGAGGAGGGCGGCCACGGCCAGGCGGTCGCCCCACTGGCCGCAGGCCCAGGCCAGGCCGCGGGCCAGGCCGTCGATGTCGGAGCAGTGCACGGTGCCGTCGTAGAAGCGCCACGTGGCGGGGGCGCCGTCGACGAGGAGGGGGTCGTGCGCCATGTAGGTCGCGGGGGCGGTGGGGAGCAGGGAGCGGACGGCGGGGGGCACGTCGCGGCGGGTGCCGGTAGAGGTGACCTCGCCGGTGACGACCTCGCCGGCGAGGGGCAGGTCGAGGAGCTCGGACAGGGCTTCGGCGAGGTCGAAGGGCGACAGGATGAGGGGGCGGTCCGCCACGTGGGGAAGCAGGTCGGGGGCCTCCACCACGACGGGGCCTGGGTCGCCGGTCTCGGCGTCGGCGACGACGATCTCGCCGTGCAGGACGGCGCGCACGGAGCCGGGGGGCTCGACCCTGGAGGGGTCGACGCCGGCGAGCGCCATCCACAGGGAGCGGAGCTGGGCGCGGTCGACCTCCAGGTCGGGGTCGCCCATGAGGTCGAGCAGCTCTTCGGGGCCGCCGCGCTGGGCGAGCAGGTCGGCCAGCGTGGTGCGCACGCCGATCAGGGCCAGGGCGGCGGGGTCGAGGCCTGCGGGGGCTTCGCCGTACAACCCGAAGAGGAGGGGGTCGCCGCCGGGGACACGCAGGCCGGTGGGAGTGCGCCCGCCGAGCACGGGGTGGGTGCTGAGCCACCACGCGGTGTAGGAGGGCACCTCGACGGTCTCGCCGCCGGCGACGAGGCGCAGCGGGTGGAGGGCGGCGCGCAGCGGGGGGCGGGTGAGGAGGGTGAGGGCGGTGGGCCAGTCGGCGACGTATTCGAGATCGCGGATGGCGCTGAACTCGGGCGCGACGGGCGGCACGGACAGGTCGGGCAGCGTGTCGAGCACTGCTTCGAGCCACTCCTCCTCCCGGTCGAGCCCGTGGTCGCACTCGTCGGGGTCGAGCAGCACGTCGGTGTCGTTGGCGACGGCGAAGCCGTCGAGCACACCGGCGGCGGCGAGCACACGCGGGCCGTAACGCTCGACGAGGTCGGGGGCGGCCACGCCGAACGGGGTGTCCTCCTCGACGAGCCCGGCGAGGGTGCCGCCGGCGAGGAGTAGCTCGGCGGCGGGGTAAAGGTCGCCGGCGGTGCTGCGCAGGGCGAGATCGCCGAGCCAGGGGGCCTCACCGGCGGTGAGTCCGGCGGCGTCGACGAGGGCGAGCACGGCCTGCGCGACGGGATCGGCGTCGCCGCTCTCAAGGGACTCCGACACCGCGGCGCGGGTGAGCGGGTCGTCGAGGACGGTGCGCGGGGTGGCCTCGGCGGCGCCGAGGCGCAGCAGCAGCGGGTGGGCGGCGCCTGGGTGGACGACGCGCAGCCCGAGGGGGGCGAGCACGGCCGGGTCGAGTGCGGAACCCTCCTTCATCACCAGGGTGCCGCGGGGGCCGCGCACGAGACGTCCGTCGGCCAGCGGCACGGGCAGCGCGCCGATGGCCTCGGGGTCGTCGGCCGGCAACACGTCGTAGAGGGAGCGCCACCAGGCGGGGTCGCGGCTTTCGACCGCGTCGCCGGACAACATCTCGATGACCTCGGCGAGCTCGACCCTCTTGACGCCGAGGGTGGTGAGCGCGGGGTGGCGGGTCGGCCAGTCGGCGGGCAGGAGGCCGGGCACGACGGGGGCGACGAGGTCGAGCAGCTCGGCGGAGCCGGCGACGGAGGCGGCGCGGCGGCCGGCCACCGCGCCGTCGAAGGGCCGCCACCAGCCGTCGGTCTCCTCGCGGCGCACGGCCTTTTCCGGCGCGTTGAGCAGCTCGAAGGCGTCGGGTCCCGCGGGGGCGGCCTCGGTGGGCTCGGCGGGGGCCGACAGGGCGGGCAGCAACGGCGTGTCGGGCAACCTGCGCAGGATGGCGCGGCGGATCTCGGCGTCGAGCTCGGCCTTGCCCATGAGGCCGGGCACGAGGCTCAGCAGGGCGGGGGTGCGGGGCAGCTCGGTGAGCAGCTCAAGGTAGGCCTCGGCGGCGCGCTCGACGAGGAAGGCCCGCAGGGGGCCGGTCGCGGCGTGCCTGCGGTCGGTCGCCATGGGGAGGGTCGCGATCAGCAGCACGGGCAGGTCGAGCGGCTCGTCGCTCGGGGTGGGCGCGTGCACGACGGGCGGCACGCCCGCGGGCAGCGGCCGGGGCTCGCCGTTGCCGGCGACGGGCACGGCCCAGCGCACGAGCCAGTGCGGGCGGGCCCGCTCCTCGGTGGGCCGGTCGGCGAACAGCTCGGCCACCTGCTCGGGGGTGAACTCGCCTGAGGCCGACACGACCTTCCAGTTGTCGGCGGTGACCGTGCGGACGGCGCCGTCGATCTCGATCTCGATCACGCCGAGCGACGGCATGCCGAGCGGCAGGGCGGCGTCGGTCTCGTCCAGCATGCGCCGGACGCTCTCCTCGGCGGTCTTGTCGCGCAGCGGCAGCCGGACGATCGTGTCGAAGCCCTCGGGGATCTCCACGGGCGGGGCGGCGAACGGCAGGCGCAGCATGGGCACGTGGCCGGCGCGCTCGCGGAGGGCAGCGGCGAGCGCGGGCAGGCCGGACACGAGCGCGGTGGTCTCCTCGCGCGACCAGCGCACCGCGCCGGTGGCACGGGAGGCGATGAGCGGCGCGTCGCAGACCGACACCACGGCGGCGAAGCCGACGCCGAAGCGGCCGGCCGCGCCCTTCTCGTCGCGTTTGGCGGAGACGCGGAGGGTCGCGAGCCCTTCGACGCCGGGGGCGTCGAGGGGGGCGCCGGTGTTGGCAGCGGTCAGCACGCCGTCCTTGAGCACGAGGCGCAGGCGGCCTGGCACCCCGGCCCGCAGGGCGGCGTCGGCGGCGTTTTGCGCGAGCTCCACGATCAGCCGGTCGCGGTAACCGCCGAGCGCGAAGTCCTCCTCGGCGTTGGCGTCTTCGCGGAACCTGGCCGGCGACGCCACCCAGGCGTCGAGGACCGCGGCGCGCATCCGCGCGGTGCCGAACGCGTCGTCGCCGGTGGTGGCACCGCTCGCGGCGCCGCTGTTCGAATCGGCACTGCTCAAGGCGGCGCTGTTCGAATCGGCACTGCTAGCGGGATCAGCGCCAGAGATATCGGTCATCCGGACTCCCGAAGCGTCAAGACCCGCGGGTTAGGCGGGGGAGGAAACGCGGCAAGCGGCCGCACCCAAACGTTTGTTTCAAGCCAGCACTGTTTGCAGCAAGCACTGTTTGCAGCGAGCACTGTTTGCAGCGAGCACTGTTGCAAGCGAGCACTGTTTGCAAGCCAGCACTGTTCCGAGCCAACACCGTCGCAAGTCACACTTCGAACACTTGTGCGGTGCGGGGCTCGGTCGATCGTACCTTGCCGGCCGTGCGGCGGAGACCTCTGAAGAATCCCTGCCCAGCCGCGCGGAACCGCACGCGGGCACGACCGATCGCGAGGGGATCCCGCTCCGGGATCCCCTCATTCACGAGGGGAAGGATGCCAAAAAAGAAGGCGGTGCGTCGGCAGATCGCGATCAAGAGTGGCCGAAAGGCTCGGACACATCCTCTTCGACCGATCCGGCCAGATCGGCGGCCTCCTCGTCGGCCTCCATCAGGTCGTAACCGAGATCGTCAAGAATCGGCGGAGGCTGCTCGACCGCCGGGGGCACGACCGCGGCCTCCGAGTGCGCGCCGCACCCGTGGTCGGCCGCCACCACGCGGCCGTCGTCGGGGGCGTATTCGTTGGCGCACACCCCGAACCCGATGCGCAGCGCACCCGCGAGCGGCCAGTAGAAGCCGCAGGTCGAGCACTGCGCCGGGGCGGCGTGGGCCAGCGGCGAGTGCGGGCCGGACTCGCCCGAGTGCCACCGCCGGACGGCCTGGTCGCGGCCGAGGGCGGACAACACCCTGGCCCGGCCCAAGCCGTATTCGAAGAACATCTGGTGATCGGTGTCGTCGTCGGTCTCGGTGAAGCCCGGCACGAGCCGGTCGTCGTCGGCCGAGGTCGGCAGCAGGTCGCCCACGCCGAGGTCGCCGGGACGGAGCCGCTCGCTCCACGGCACCCACGCCGGCGGCATGAGCGCCCCGGCCCCCGGCAGCAGCACCGTCTCGCTGACCGTCACGTGGCGGGCCCGCGACGCCCGCGCCACCGTCACCGCCCAGCGCCAGCCGCGGTAGGCGCGGTCGAGGCAGGCGAAGTAATGCGTGACGACCCGGTCGCCCTCGCTCTGGTGGCCCAGGTGGTCGCCCACCTCGCCGGGCCGCGCGATCTCCTCCGCCGCCGCGCGGGCCAACTCAACGGCGTCGACGCATGCCTTGTCGAGTGCTGGGGTGCGGGATCGAGTACGGCTCACACTTCATTCTCACCCATCCCCACAGCGGCCAGTACCCCGCATCGCACCAAAGCCGCGACGGACCTTCGCAACGAGGGTCGTGGCGCGCCTCACAGGCCACTTCAGCCCCGAAAGTAGCAGCCGGTCACAGGGGCACAGCGGGGTGTGAACACGCCACGGATCGACACGTATGAGAATAAAGAAGTGACAGCGTGGCGGAGGGCGGGGGAGACGATCGGGAAGATCGCCCGTGGTCTCGGCCGGGGGGCTTCCCGGGCGGGGCACGCGAGCGTGCGCGCGGGGCGTGGTGCGGCCCACACCTCCCGCGCGGTGGGCAAGGGGGCCGCGGGGGCGACCAAGAAGGTCGGCCGGGCGACACGGCGGCTCACCCACGCCAACGGCGCGGGACGCACCGGGCTCGGCCGCCTGATCGAGCTGACCGCCGCGCACAGCGCCGGCGACGCGTTGATCACCGTGGCGCTGGCCGGCACCCTGTTCTTCGGGCTGCCGGTGGACGAGGCGCGCGGCCAGGTCGCGCTCTACCTGTTGATCACGATGGTGCCGTTCGCGGTGGTGGCGCCGTTTGTCGGGCCGGTGCTCGACCGGTTTCGTTCGGGACGGCGCTATGTGATGGCGGGCACCCTGTTCGCCCGGGGCCTGCTCTGTTTCGCCATGGCGGCCGCGGTGCCCGCGGGGGACCTGATCACGTTGTTCCCGGCGGCGCTCGGTGTGCTTGTGCTGTCCAAGGCGTACAACGTGTCGCGTGCCGCGATCATGCCGAGTGTGCTGCCCGCGGACATCACCCTGGTCACCGCCAACGCCAGGGTCGCGCTGTTCTCGCTGGTCTCGGCTGGCGTCGCACTGCCGGTCGGGGCGGGGCTGACCGCCTGGCTCGGCGCGGAGTGGGTGCTGCGGATCGCGATGGTGCTGTTCCTGGCCCTCGGGGTGCAGGCCGTACGGCTGCCGCGGCACCTCGACTCGCCCGATCTCTACGACGAGGACCTCGGCGACGCGGAGGAGGCGCGGGCGGCCGAGCGTGTGCCCCGCAGGCGGGCGGTGCGCGACCTGCTCGCCCTCGGGCCCGCCGTGACCGAGGCAATGCGCGCCAACGCCGCAATCCGCATTTTCTCGGGATTTATGCTTTTTTATCTGCTTTTCCTGGTGCAGGAAAGGCATCTGCCGGGAATGCGGCCCGAGGCCGTCATCGCGCTGCTCGCCGGCGCGGCGGGCGCCGGCGGCCTGCTGGGCGCCGCCGCGGCCTCCCTGGTGCGCGGTCGCTCGCCACAGGTCACCGTGCTCGTCACCCTGGGTCTGAGCACCGCGGCTGCCGCCGTGACGGCATATTTCTTCGGATTGTGGGCGGCGGTGGCGATCGCCCTCGTCGCGGCCTTCGCCCAGGAGCTCGGCAAGCTGGCGCTCGACGCGGTCGTCCAGCAGGAGATCGGCGAGGAGGTGCGATCGTCCACCTTCGGCGTCGTGGAGGCGCTGCTCCAGCTCGCCTGGGTGCTGGGCGGCGTGGCCGGCCTGCTCATGTCGCTGTTCTCGACGGGGCCGGCCGGGCTCATGTTCACCTGCGCCGTCATGGGGGTCATGCTCGGGTGGCTGCTGATCGCCAGGCGCAAACGCCTCGCGCCGTTCCGGCCCCCGGCGCGCACCGCCCACCCGCCCGCCCACGCCGACGACGTCGACAACCAGGCCACGGTCGAGCGCACCAAACCGCTCACCAACCCCTTCGGCTGAGCCGGCCGGGCTCCGGAGGACGGTTTCGGGGGACAAAGGCACGTGTCCCGGCTTAGCCGTACGGCGAAGCCGGGACCGGCGGTGACGCGGGGTCAGCCTTCCAGGTCGTCGGCCACCGCGCGCAGCACCGTGGCGACCTTGCGGGCGTGGGTGGCGTCGGGGTGCTTGCCCTTTTGGTAGGACGTGGAGACGGCGTCCAACAGCTTGATCAGGTCCTCAACGATGACGACCATCTCGTCGGGCTTCTTACGCTTCCCCTTGGCCCTTGGAGACTTAGCCAGAGTTGGGGGTTGTTCGAGGACTCGCACGGAAAGTGCCTGTTGTCCCCTACGGCCCTCGGCTACTCCGAATTCGACCTTCTGGCCAGGCTTGAGGGAGTCAACCCCGCTGGGGAGTGCGGAGGAATGCACGAAGACCTCACCGCCGTCGTCGCGGGTGAGGAAGCCGAAACCCTTGTCGGCGTCGTACCACTTGACCTTGCCACTCGGCACAGGGGTGACCTCGTTCAGACTGTCGTGAAAGTGAATGGATGTAGGTTATGCCCACCCAAGGCGTCAAGCGACCGTGGAATCGACCGCAAATTGGGGATCGAGGCCAACGGCACCGGCCATCTCCACAATAAGTGGCCTACACACGTATTTGCGATCCAGTTTCCCCCTATAGCGATCCCAACGATCGAGAGATGACCCCTGTGAGGCACCCCGCCCGCCCGACACCCCCGGACACGCCCTGCTACGCCCCCGATGTCCTGTTGGTCGGGTCCAGCGCTCTTCAAGTGTTTGATCCCACTTCCCCGGCCTGCCGTACCTCCTACGATGGAACCGATGAGCGGCGAGTTCATTGAATGGTTGCGAGAGCGCGACGACGAGCAGTTGTGCGCTCTGGCTTCAGCGCGTCCCGAACTGGTGACGCCCGTCCCCGCCCACCTGGCCGGGCTGGCCTCGCGGGCCACGAGTCCCTCGGCCGTCGGCCGCGTGCTCGACCGGCTTGATCGCTTTTCCCTGGCGGTGGTGGAGACGCTGGCCGTGCAGCCCGCCGCCATGTCGGTCACCGACCTTGTCGAGCTGCTCGCCCGTGCCGTGCCCGGCCCAGGCGAGGACGCCGGGGCCCTCCCGGGCAAGGGCCCGGGCAAGGGCGGCCGCACCGCCGGCAAGGTCAAGAGCGCACGCGCGATGCTGGCCGCCCCGGTGTCGGCGACCGTGGAGCGACTGCGGATGCTCGCACTCGTCTATGGCCCGTGCGAGGCCCTTTCCGTGGCCCCCGGGGTGCGTGAGGTGCTGGAGGGGCCCGCCGGGCTCGGGCCGCCCGTGTTCGATGCGTTCCGCCACAGCCCGCAGGACCGGCTTGAGCTGCTCATCGCCGATATCGGCCTCGATCCCGCCGCCCCCGGGCCGTTCGCCGACTCGGCGGCGGCCAGGGAGAGACTCGCCGATCTGCTCGACGACATCGCCGTCGTCGAGCGCCTGGTCGCCGAGGTGTCGCCGCAGGCGCGGGCCGCGCTCGGCGAACTCGCCTGGGGGCCGGCCAGCGGGCGGGTGCCCAACGCCAGACGCGAAGTCCGTACCTCCACGGCGAAGTCGCCCATCGAGGAACTGCTCGCCCGCGGGCTGCTCGCGGCCACGGGTGACGAGAGTGTGGCGCTGCCGAGGGAGGTCGGGCTCTTCCTGCGCGGCGGACGCCTGCACCGCGACCTGTCCCCCGAGCCGCCGCCGCTGCGGGGCACCTCCCGCGATTCCGGCCTGTCCGACAGGACGGCGGCGGGACAGGCGTTCACCTTCGTGCGCGCGGTGGAGGAGCTGTGCGAGCGCTGGGGGTTCGACCCGCCGGGGGTGCTGCGCACGGGTGGCCTCGCCGTACGCGACCTGAAGCGCACCGCGCAACTGCTCGACGTGCCAGAGCAGGCGGCGGCGCTCGTGACCGAGGTGGCCTTCGCGGCGGGACTGATCGCGGCGAGCGGCGGGGTGGACGGCGAGTGGCTGCCCACGTCGGGATATGACGTGTGGCGGGTGAAATGCACTGAGGACAGGTGGGCCATCCTCGCCGGAGCATGGCTCTCGACCGACCGCGTGCCCGGCATCGTGGGCGATCGTGACGAACGCGACCGCCTCCTCAACGCCCTCCACCCGGACCTCCGCCGGTCGGCCGCCCCCGAGGTGCGCGCGGCGACGCTCGGCGTGCTGGCGAGCGCGGAACGGGGGCTCGCGCCCGATCTCGCCGCCGTGCTCGACCGCCTGGCCTGGGAGCAGCCCCGCAGACGCGGGCCCTATCGCGATCAGCTTGTGGAGTTCACCCTCCGGGAGGCCGAACTACTCGGCGTCACCGGGCTCGGCGCCCTGTCCGCGCACGGCGCGGCGTTGTCGTCCGGGTCCAAGGCGCGGCCTCAGAGCAGACCCAACGGCGCGATCGGCAACAGATCGGCCGCCGACCTGCTCGGCCCCCTGCTCCCGGAGCCGGTCGACCATGTGCTGCTCCAGGCCGACCTGACGGCGGTCGCGCCGGGCCCGCTCACCGCGGAGCTGAACCGCTTCCTGGCGCTCGCCGCGGAGGTCGAGTCGACCGGGGGCGCGACGGTCTACAGGTTCGGCGAGCAGTCGATCCGGCGGGCGCTCGACGCGGGGCAGAGCGCCGACGACCTGCTGTCCATGCTGGAGCGCCACTCGGCCACGCCGGTCCCCCAGCCGCTGTCCTACCTCGTCACCGACGCCGCGCGGCGGCACGGGCGCATGAGGGTCGGCACCGCCTCGGCCTACATCAGGTGTGACGACTCCGCGCTGCTCGACCAGGTGATGGCCGACAGGCGGTCCATTCCGCTGCGACTGCGGCGGCTCGCCCCCACGGTGATCGCCTCCCGCACCGGGAGCACGGCGCTGGTCGACTCGTTGCGGGCGATGGGATATGCGCCGGTGGCCGAGTCGGCCGAGGGCGATGTGATGATCACGCACTTGGAGGCCCGCCGCGCGGAGGCCGCGCCGCCGGCCAAGGTCACCTCCTCCTTCGCCGGCCTGCCCGCCGAGGCGGTCACGGCGGCGATCCGCGCCATCCGGGCGGGGGACGCGGCGCATCTGGCCAGGCGGCGGCCGACCGCCGCGCCGATGGGGCAGGTGCCGCGCACCCCGTCGACGGCCACGATCTCGGCGCTCCAGGAGGCGATCAAGCGGGGGACCCGGGTGTGGATCGGCTATCTGGACTCGCAGGGCAACGCGACGAGCCGCATCCTGGAGCCGGCGCGGATGGAGGCGGGCTATCTCACCGCCTACGACGAGACGCGTGCGGCGGTGCATCGATTCCAGCTTCACCGCATCACTGGCGTCACGGACATAAGTGACTGACAGGACGCATGATCCGCTGCTGTTGACTATTGTTTTAACAAATCGATTCCCGCTTTACCTAATGAGACGAGCCACGTGAGCAGCGGTTACACCCCTGAAGGGCCTGGGGATCCCTGGCAGGACCCCTACAACGTGGGCCCGCACAGCAACCCCTACGAGCAGCCGTCCACCCGGCAATACGGCTCGGGGCCGCACTCCGCGCCGCCGCCCCATTACGGACAGGGACCGGACTCCAACCCCTACCCCTCCGGCGCCCCGTACGGATCGGACCCGGGCTACCCGCCTCCCCAGGACTACGGCCAGTCCTACGGCCAGCCGGGATACGGCCCCGACTACGGCCAGCCGGGATACGCCTCCACGGACTACGCCCAGCCGGGTTACGGCCCCGATTACGGCGCTCAGCCTGGATACGGCCCGGTCGACTACGGACAACCCGGATACGGCGCGGGATACGGCGCCCCCCACCAGCACTACGGCCCCGGCAACCCGCACCCCGACAGCCCCAAGACCCAGGCCATCGTGGCGCTGGTGCTCAGCGTCGTGGCGCTGCCCACCTGCTATGTCAGCATCGGCGGGATCATCGGCACGATCCTGTCGATCATCGGCTTGTCCAAGGCCGACCAGGACCCGCAGGGCGCCCGCAAGCTGCTGCGGGGCGCGTGGATCGCCCTCGGCGTGAACGCCGGGCTCCTCGTCCTCGGCGCCGGCATGCTCGTCTTCTTCGGCCTGGGCGGCTATCTCGACTGAGGCGGCCGGCCGCCCGCGACAGCCGTACTCGGCGGCAGTCCGGTAGCACGGCGGCGATTCGCACAGCTCACAGGTATCCTGGGCGGCCACGCCCGCGGGGGCGCGCTTTCCGGATCCGGGACTCATTCGGGCACCGCGGGTGTTTGATATGCGATAGCCGCCCACGTCTGGAGTCCGCACTGTGAATGATGGCCCACTCATCGTCCAATCGGACAAGACCCTGCTCCTCGAGGTCGGCCACCCGGGTGCCGACGCCTGCCGCAAGGCGATCGCGCCCTTCGCCGAGCTGGAGCGCGCGCCCGAGCACGTCCACACCTACCGGGTGACCCCCCTCGCCCTGTGGAACGCGAGGGCGGCCGGTCACGACGCCGAGCAGGTCGTGGACGCGCTGATCACCCACAGCCGCTACCCGGTGCCCCACGCGCTCCTGGTCGACGTGGCCGAGACCATGTCGCGCTTCGGGCGGCTGCGCCTGGAGAAGCACCCCGTGCACGATCTTGTGCTGAGCAGCACCGACCGGGCCGTGCTTGAGGAGGTGCTGCGGTCCAAGAAGATCCAGCCGTTGCTGGGCGAGCGCATCGGCGACGACACCGTCCGCGTGCACCCGAGCGAGCGGGGCACCCTCAAGCAGGCGCTGCTCAAGCTGGGGTGGCCCGCCGAGGACCTCGCGGGCTACGTCGACGGCGAGCGGCACGACATCGGCCTGGTGGAGGACGGCTGGGCGCTGCGGGCATACCAGCGCGACGCCGCCGACTCCTTCTGGCACGGCGGCTCGGGCGTCGTGGTCCTCCCCTGCGGCGCGGGCAAGACGATCGTCGGCGCCGCCGCGATGGCGCGGGCCTCGGCCACCACGCTCATCCTGGTCACCAACACCGTCTCGGCCCACCAGTGGAAGCAGGAGCTGCTGCGCCGCACCACGCTGACCGAGGACGAGATCGGCGAATACACCGGGACCAAAAAGGAGATCCGCCCGGTCACCATCGCCACCTACCAGGTGATGACCACGCGCAGGCAGGGCGTCTACCGCCACCTTGAGCTGTTCGACGCGCGCGACTGGGGTCTCGTCGTCTACGACGAGGTGCACCTGCTGCCGGCGCCGATCTTCCGCATGACCGCCGACCTCCAGGCGCGGCGGCGCATCGGGCTGACCGCGACCCTCGTCCGCGAGGACGGGCGGGAGGGCGACGTGTTCTCCCTGATCGGCCCCAAGCGTTATGACGCGCCGTGGAAGGAGATGGAGAACCAGGGGTGGATCGCCCCCGCCGACTGCGTCGAGGTCCGGGTCACGCTGAGCGACGCCGAGCGGCTGTCCTACGCGATGGCCGAGGCCGAGGAGCGCTACCGGTTCTGCGCCACGACACCGTCGAAGCTGCGCATCACCGAGGCCCTGGTCAAGCGGCACGTCGACGACCAGGTGCTGGTCATCGGGCAATACATCGACCAGCTGGACGAGCTCGCCGAGCACCTCTCCGCCCCGGTCATCAAGGGCGAGACGCGGGTGCGCGAGCGTGAGCGGCTGTTCCAGGCGTTCCGCGACAAGGAGATCCGGGTCCTGGTGGTCTCCAAAGTGGCGAACTTCTCGATCGACCTGCCGGAGGCGTCGGTGGCCATCCAGGTGTCCGGCACCTTCGGGTCACGGCAGGAGGAGGCGCAGCGGCTCGGGCGTGTGCTCCGTCCCAAGGCCGACGGAGGTGGGGCGCGCTTCTATTCGGTGGTCAGCAGGGACACGGTCGACCAGGATTTCGCCGCTCACCGGCAACGATTCCTCGCCGAACAGGGATATGCCTATCAGATCGTCGACGCGGACGACGTGCTCGACGATGCTTGAGTAGGCTGGAATCGCCGGGTCGTTTTCACGGCGCGGTTTTACGGGCTTCGAGGTGCGGCTTCAGGCGGGCGCGATGTTCGGTACGGCGAAGCGGGCGCATGACGCTGGAAGCCGTGGACATGGCGGGGGATGGCGTTACGGCCTCGTCGCGGGCATGCCGACGGCGGCGCGCACCGCACGCTGCGCCACGGCGCTCCCTCCCGGCGGGGCGTCGCACCCGAGGGCATGGCGGCATGACCTCGTCGGCGCGGACCCGGCCTGCGGACCGCCTCGCGAACACGGTGTCCGCTGGCGCGGCGCCCATGAAACCGCGGCGCCCATGAAACCAATGGCCACGAACCCAATGTCCGCCAACAACAGTGTCCGCCCGCCGGTGTGCCATCGGGGCACACCTCCGGGCGAACGCAGACTTTCCATCCCTTGCCCGACCCGCTGGAACGGTCGGCTGAACCCTCATGCCAGTGAACCCATGGGAGCCCTCGCCGACAACGGCTCGTAACAGAGGATGAAAAGTACTCACGACCTAGGTCCAGGAAATACCACGGATCTTGGACAAGAGAACCACCCCCTCGCCTGGTCTGATGACCAGCTTCCGGCATACCCCATGATCTGCTGAATTCACCAGACTTGCCCGGCTTTTTCCGCGAATCTTGGCGAGAGGCGGAACACAATCACGCTTAGTGTGGGAATGGCTACCGAACGAGCATTCCTCCTATGAAGAGCACACCCTCGGCGACCACCCATGCGGCAATCGCCACTCCCATCCCGATATTGAAACGCGAGAGGTTTCGGTGTATGGCGAAGGCCAGCCAGGCTCCCGCCGTACACACCGCCGCTACCACGGCGAACACGCCCGAGAGGGTCACGGCAAAGCCCAGTCGCCGCTCACACTCCGCCACAAGATCCCCGCTCTCACAGAACGCGGCAAACCCCCAACCGGCAAACACTGACAAGGCCCATAGAGCCGCGAGCAACAGACTGGCTACTGTCGGTATAGCGGGGGAAAGCCCCATATGGGCGCGGGTCACGTGGATCACCTACCCCATCGCGCCAATTCTCAGTCGACATGCGCGAACCATAAATGGGTGGAGGTCTTCGCGTTCGAACGAGTAGTCTGGCGAGTTTCCCCTCACTCCAACACCGCGCCAAGGAGATGTCGCGTGCCCGACAGTCAACTCGCCCCTGACATAACCGAAATCCCACCACCTCCATCCGAGACCGATTCCCTCTCCCGGGACTCCCCCGACCCCGTGCTCGCCGCCGAGCGCGCCCACCTCACAGCCTCCCGGGTGGCGCTGCGCGCCATGCGTGAGCACGCCGAAGGGCTGTCGGAGGACGCCGCCGCCGACTGGGTGTCGCAGCAGACGCTGCGCGGCCTGCTCGACCAGCGCATCGCCGCCCTCGCCGACCACCCCGACACGCCGCTCTTCTTCGGCCGCCTCAACCGAGACGCCGACGACGACCTGCCCCCGACCCTCCACGTGGGCCGCCGGCATGTGCACGACCAGGCGAGCAAGCCGCTCGTCGTCGACTGGCGGGCACCAGTGTCCCGCGCCTTCTACCAGGCCGGGCCGGCCAACCCCATGGGTGTCGCGATGCGGCGGAGATTCGGCTATCAAGGCGGCGAACTCACCGCCTACGAGGACGAGCCTCTCACCGGCGACAGTCCCCTCGGCCAGTCCAGAATCCTGACCGAAGAGATCGAGCGCCCCCGCACCGGCCCCATGCGCGACATCGTCGCCACGATCCAGCCCGACCAGGACGACATCGTGCGATCCGACCTCGCGCAGACCGTCTGCGTGCAGGGTGCGCCCGGCACCGGCAAGACCGCGGTCGGCCTCCACCGCGCCGCCTACCTCCTGTTCACCCACCGCGACCGGCTGACCCGCGCCGGTGTGACGATCGTCGGCCCCAACCGGGCCTTCCTCGCCTACATCTCCTCCGTGCTGCCCGCGCTCGGCGAGGTCAAGGTCGACCAGACCACCGTCACCGGCCTGCTCGGCGGGCACGCCACCCCCGAGGACCCCGCCGTCGCCGCGCTCAAAGGCGACCCCCGCATGATCGACGTTCTGCGGCGGGCCATCTGGGCGCACGTGAGCAAACCCGACGAGGGCCTGCTGATCAGCAAGGGGTCGCACCGGCACCGCGTGGCCGACTACGAGGTCCGCGAGATCGTGGCCGGGCTGCGTGGCACCACCCGTTACGGCCCGGGGCGCACGGCGCTGGCCCAGAGGCTGGCCCACGCCGTGCTCGTCAGCATGGAACGCCGCGGCGAGTCCCCCGACGACCGGGTGCAGGAGTCCGTCGCGCGCTCACAGCCGGTCAAGAAGCTCGTCGAGCAGGTGTGGCCGAAGCTCGTGCCAGAACAGGTGCTCTTCCGGCTTCTCAGCGACGGCGACTTCCTGAGCGCCGCCAACCGGGGTGCCTTCACCCCCGAAGAGCACGAGCTGCTCCTCTGGCGCAAAGCACCGCGATCGTGGAAGTCGGCCCGCTGGAGCGCCGCCGACGCGGCCCTGCTCGACGAACTCGCCGACCTCATCGACCGCTCCCCCTCCATCGGCCACCTCATCGTGGACGAAGCCCAAGACCTCTCCCCCATGCAGCTCCGCGCCCTCGGACGCCGCTGCCGCAACGGCTCGGCCACCGTGCTCGGCGACCTCGCCCAGGGCACCACCCCGTGGTCCGCCACCTCCTGGGACGACGTGCTGCTCCACCTCGGCATCGACGGCGGCGCCGTCACGGAGCTGACCCTCGGCTTCCGCGTGCCCCGCGAGGTCCTCGACTACGCCGCGCGGCTCCTCCCCTCGATCGCGCCAGGCCTCGCCCCTCCGCGCTCCCTGCGCCCCGGAGCCGGCTCCCTCACCCTGCGCCCCGCCGCGACGGACGAGGCCCTCACCGAGGCCGTGGCCGCCGCCCTGGCCCGCGAGGGCTCCATCGGCCTCATCGCCGCCGACGACGCCCTCCCGGCCCTGTCCGCCACCCTCACCGCCGCCGGCCACGCCCACGCGGTCCTCACCCCCGACGGCGACGCCGACCACCGCCTGGCCCTGGTTCCCGCCACCCTCGCCAAGGGCCTCGAATACGACCACGTCATCGTCGTCGAACCCGCCGCCATCGCCACCGCCGAGGAACGCGGCCTGGCCCGCCTCTACGTCGCCCTCACCCGCGCCGTGACCACCCTCACCGTCCTCCACACCACCCCACTCCCCGAAGCCCTGACCGACTAGCCGCACGAATGGCCGGGGAGCGCCCTGCCGGCCTCCACATTTTTGGCACCCTTCCCCTCCCCGCGGCCTGAGCCGACCCAACTGCCCGGGGACGCAACGTGCCGGCGACAGTCCCTCAGACCATCGGCCCACTCCCCGCCCGCTCGGCAAGCAGGGGCCCGTCCTACCCGTTGATCCGCGGCCGGTGCGCAAGCCCGCCCACCGGCCGCTCGGCCAGCAACGGCCCGTCCTACCCGTCGGTCCACGGCCGATGCGCAGACGGAAAGCCGCACCAGAAGAAGACCCGCCCCAACCCCACACCGGGACGGGCCGCAAACGCGAGAAGGGGTGGCCCAGCCCCCGCGCCCCCTCCAGAAGCCGGCGATAAGCCATGCCAGAACAGAAAGCCCGCGCCCCAGCCCACTCCGGAGACGGCCGGGAAAGCTCACGCTGAGGAGGGCCGGGGGATGCTCACGCCGGGGAGTGCCGGGAAAGCCCACGCCGGAGACGGCCGGGAAGGCTCAAGTCGGGGAGTGCCGGGAAAGCCCACGCCGGAGACGGCCGGGAAAGCCCACGCCGAGGAAGGCCTGGACGCCCACGCCGGAGACGGCCGGAAATGCTCGCGCCAGGAACGACCGGGGATGCTCGCGCCGGGGAGGACCGGAAAGCTCACGCTGGGGACGGCCGGGAATACCCACGCCGGGAGGGGCCGGAAAGGCGAGAAAGGGTGACCCCGGTGCCTGGGGCCACCCCTTCTAGAGGCTGAGAAGACGGACTCAGAAGTCCATGTCCCCGCCGCCGCCCGGCATGGCCGGGGCCTTCTCCTTCTCCGGCTTCTCGGCGATGACTGCCTCGGTGGTGAGGAACAGCGCCGCGATGGAGGCCGCGTTCTGCAGAGCGGAACGGGTCACCTTGGCCGGGTCGATGATGCCCGCCTCGAACATGTTGACGTAGTCGCCCGAGGCGGCGTTGAGGCCCTCACCGGGGGTGAGGTTGCGGACGCGCTCGACGACGACGCCACCCTCAAGGCCGGCGTTGACGGCGATCTGCTTCAGCGGCTCCTCAAGCGCCTTCTTGACGATGGAGGCACCGGTGGCCTCGTCGCCGCCCAGCTCGAGCTTGTCGAACGCCTTGGCGCCGGCCTGGATCAGCGCCACGCCACCGCCGGGGACGATGCCCTCCTCGACGGCCGCCTTCGCGTTGCGGACGGCGTCCTCGATGCGGTGCTTGCGCTCCTTGAGCTCGACCTCGGTGGCCGCGCCCGCCTTGATGACGGCGACGCCGCCGGCGAGCTTGGCGAGGCGCTCCTGGAGCTTCTCGCGGTCGTAGTCGGAGTCGGTGTTGTCGATCTCGGCGCGGATCTGGTTGACGCGGCCGGCGATCTGCTCGGCGTCACCGGCGCCGTCGACGATCGTCGTCTCGTCCTTGGTGACCACGACCTTGCGGGCGCGGCCGAGCAGGTCGAGGGTGGCGGTCTCCAGCTTGAGGCCGACCTCCTCGGCGATGACCTGGCCACCGGCGAGGATGGCGATGTCGCCGAGCATGGCCTTGCGGCGGTCGCCGAAGCCGGGGGCCTTGACGGCCACGGAGCGGAACAGGCCGCGGATCTTGTTGACGACCAGGGTGGCCAGGGCCTCGCCCTCGACGTCCTCAGCGATGATCAGGAGCGGCTTGCCGGACTGCACGACCTTGTCGAGCAGGGGCAGCAGGTCCTTGTTCGCGGAGACCTTGGAGTTGACGATGAGGATGTAGGGGTCCTCGAGGACCGCTTCCATGCGCTCGGGGTCGGTCGCGAAGTAGTGCGAGATGTAACCCTTGTCGAAGCGCATGCCCTCGGTGAGCTCAAGCTCGAGCCCGAAGGTGTTGCTCTCCTCGACGGTGATGACGCCTTCCTTGCCGACCTTGTCCATCGCCTCGGCGATCATCTCGCCGATCTGGGCGTCGCCGGCGGAGATGGAGGCGGTGGAGGCGATCTGCTCCTTGGTCTCCACGTCCTTGGCGATCTTGGAGAGCTCCTCGCTCACGCGCTCGACCGCCGCCTCGATGCCCTTCTTCAGGGACATCGGGTTGGCGCCCGCGGCGACGTTGCGCAGGCCCTCACGCACCAGCGCCTGGGCGAGCACGGTGGCGGTCGTGGTGCCGTCGCCGGCTACGTCATCGGTCTTCTTGGCGACCTCTTTGACGAGCTCGGCGCCGATCTTCTCCCACGGGTCCTCGAGCTCGATCTCCTTGGCGATGGAGACACCGTCGTTGGTGATCGTGGGAGCGCCCCACTTCTTCTCCAGAACGACGTTGCGCCCCTTGGGACCCAGGGTCACCTTGACGGCGTCGGCGAGCTGGTTCATTCCGCGCTCAAGACCGCGCCGGGCGTCCTCGTCGAACGCGATCATCTTGGCTGCCATACGGCTAGACCTCCCAGATAACAGGGTGGCTTGCAGCGGATCGAGTCGACGCCCGCGACGGCTTGCGAACCCGCCTGCCCACGACACCAGTCGCCGTGGTCGGCCAGGCTCCATCGGCCCCGATCCCGGATTGTCACTCTCCCTAGGAGAGTGCCAACGAACTGTTTAGCACTCTCACCTCCCGAGTGCAAGCGCCATCCCGTCTGACCAGGCTCAAACCGCTGCAAGGAATCCCATCTCCAGCGGAGAGACCCCCTCAACGGCCACGTCAGAGCCCTATAACCACCGATTACCTCCCAGAAGTTCGGAATCCCCAGCAAAGCCGCACCCCACCATCACCCTCCCCAACCCCCCAGAGGCCCTCAGAGGCCCCCCAAGGTCCTAACCGCCGCCCGTTCCTCCCTACCAGTGCCGCCGGGGGACACCGAGCGAGGAGCGGCTGAGCACGAGATGCCGGGCCCGTGTCGTCTGGCCAGGGACCCGAAAATGCCGGCCGGCATACCGGCAACGCCTTGAGCCGCCTACCCACCCGGTCCGAAGGGAAAGGCGACGTTGAGCAGGTCGCAGCCCGGCAACACCTTGAGCCGCCGGTCCGGTGCCAGGCCCTGACCTGGTCGGACGCGGCCGATGAGCGGGATCACGGATCGGCCGCAGTCCAACGGCACAGCCCCTCGAGGCACCAAGCCGTCTTCCTCAACCGGGCGAGCCGCCGCCGTTCCCCGCCTGGATCGCCGGAGCACCGAGCGGGGAGCTCCCGGTCCGGCACCAGACTCCGACCTGGTCAGGCACGGGTCCGCATATCGGCCGCCGACCAACGGGATGAGTTCCCAAGACACTAAAAGGGCCCGACTCTGGAGGAGTCGGGCCCAGTGGGGTTCGAGTCAACGAGGTGCCCACCGGATCCTCATGGACTGCGTTGCCATGTGATCCGCCGGACCCTGCCGACGACCTGACAGGACTAGTGCAACGTCAGACTGTTCGCACGGACTCAGCCTGCGGGCCTTTCTGGCCCTGGGTGATCTCGAACTCGACCCGCTGACCCTGCTCTAGAGCTCGGTAGCCATCCATCAAGATCGCCGAGTAATGGACGAACACATCCTTACCACCGTCGACCGCGATGAAGCCGTAGCCCTTGTCCGCGTTGAACCACTTGACGGTGCCCTGCGCCACTTTCCGACTCCTCTTACTGGGCTGTGGACCACACCCATTCCTCTTGCATGGCCCTTGACCTTCGTTGCCTAAGCCCGTTGAAGCGGGCCCCGCTACGTCGATCGTCCTCGACCATACCTGTGCGAAGCCTTGGGGCAACAGAGTCAATCGACAAACTAGTTCTTCTCGTTCGCCGATAGCACGATCGAAGAATTGTTCTGAGCAGATTAGTTAGTCAAAAACTGCATTATGTAGCATGTGATGTAAACCACTGCCGCCGCCGAAAACGACGTGGCCGCGACATCCCCAGGACGGCACAAACACCCGCTCCGTGAACGCTTATAGGCCCCTCTTGGAACGTTCCCTCACATTGGCGGAACAGCCCGGTGCGCCATGCCGCGGAGCCACCCAAGGCCCTTGAGCTGCGACTACTCGACCCTGCCCCACACCCGGCGCCTCACGGCGCGGCCGGGCGCGCAAACGCCGGCTCGGCCGGCGTCCCGGCGGCCGAACGCGCGGCTCTACGAGGGGGAACCGCTCCCCGCGCCTTGCTCCACAGGGTGGTTACGGCCATGGAGATGAGTGTGAGGAGCCCTCGGAAGTTGTGTTGCACCTGCATTCGCACCTGCAGCTGCACCTGCATTCGCACTCGCAGTTGCATGGGCATAAGCACGGGCATAAGCACTTGCAAAGGCACGGGCGAGGAACTTTGGAGATCGAACGTTATTGCTTACCAACCAACATCGGGTGTCATGACACGCCAACAGCAGATACGACTCAAGCAACCGGCTGCCGACCAGCAGGTGAACAGATGAGAAAGTACTCATCATTCGCCGGGAACAGTTCCCTGGAAGTGGTAGAAGCAGAAAGAGAAGCGCCGGGATGGGGAAGAAGGGCGCAGAAATTGCGGTCTTCCCCAGCATCCTCATCATGCTCGGACAGGAACAGCGCGGATCCCGCGAGTTGCCAAAGGCGAGTGTTTCAGCCACTTCTTGCCGCATACGGTTCCCAGGCACCTCGTCACCGCCCCCCGGCCCCCATCCGGCGCCCCGGCCAGGCCGCGCCGCCCCTCCGAGAACCCACCGCCACCCCAGCCGCCGCGCGAGGCCCGCGCGCCACGGCATCGCGACTCCCGCCCTCGAACCCCCTGCGAATCCCCAGGCCCGGGGCACGCCTCGCCACGCGGCCTCCGGGGAGCCCGCAGAAGCACCCGCGAACGGCCCCCGGCCACGACACGTGCCCACCCCTGGACCGGTCAACGGCACGCCTTCCCCAGAGCCGTGGAGAGCAGTGGCCTCCACCCACCGGAGAACACCCGGAACTCCAAAGCCTCCGGACGAACCAGCCCAACACCCCTCAAGGGCCGCATGTGCCGGTAAAACACAAGAGGCCGAGGGGCATACAAGCCCTCGGCCTCAATGGCACCGCGACAACACGGGACGCACCCGGCGGCCCGCGGTCGCGGTCGTATGAGAACTCCTGTCGAACGCCGAAGCGCTAGCACCCGCCGGCGACGGCGGGGATGACGGAGACCTGGACGCCGTCCGGCGTGGCGGTGTCGAGTCCGTCGGCGAAACGCACGTCCTCGTCACCGACGTAGACGTTGACGAAACGACGGATCTTGCCGGACTCGTCGAGGATCCGCGCGCCGATGCCGGGGTAGTCGGCGTCCAGCTTGGCGAGGACGTCACGGAGGGTGGCGCCCTCACCCGCGACTTCGGCCGCGCCGCCGGTGTAAGTGCGAAGGATCGTGGGGATGCGCACGGAAACGCTCATCTTGCGCTCGCTTTCGTTGCTCGAATGGTCACGGGGGGCCGAGGGGGTCAGGCGTCGGCGACAGCCGTACGGAACGCCTCAAGGGAGGGCCGGATCACCGCGGTGGGGCGGGCGTGGGCGGCCACGGCGTCGAGTGTCTTGAGTCCGTCGCCGGTATTGATCACGACGGTCTCGGCTTCGGGGTCGAGCGTGCCTTCCGCGATCAGTTTGCGCAGCACGCCGACGGTCACGCCGCCCGCGGTCTCGGCGAAGATGCCCTCGGTGCGGGCGAGCAGGCGGATGGCATCGACCACCTGGGCGTCGTCGACGTCCGCCACGGCTCCACCGGTGCGGCGGGCGATGTCGAGCACGTAGGGCCCGTCGGCGGGGTTGCCGATGGCGAGGGATTTGGCGATGGTGTCGGGCTTGACCGGCTGGACGATGTCGTGGCCGGCCTTGTAGGCCGCCGAGACGGGCGAGCATCCGGTCGCCTGGGCGCCGAAGATCCTAACCGGGGTGTCCTCGACCAGGCCGAGCTTCACGAGCTCACGGAACCCCTTGTCGACCTTGGTGAGCTGGGAGCCGGAGGCCACCGGGATGACGATCTGCTCGGGGAGGCGCCAGCCGAGCTGCTCGGCGATCTCGTAGGCGAGGGTCTTGGAGCCTTCGGCGTAGTAGGGCCGGAGGTTGACGTTGGTGAATCCCCACTTGTCGCCGAGCGGGTCGCCGATGAGCTCCGAGCAGAACCGGTTGACGTCGTCGTAGGTGCCCTCGATGCCGACCAGCTTGCCGCCGTAGATCGAGGCCATCACGATCTTGGCCTCTTCGAGGTCCGCGGGGATGAACACGCAGGCGTCGAGCCCGGCGCGGGCGGCGGCGGCGGTGACGGCTCCGGCGAGGTTGCCGGTGGAGGAGCACGACAGGGTGTGGAAGCCGAAGTTGCGCGCCGCCTCCAGGGCGATGGCCACCACGCGGTCCTTGAAGGAGTGGGTGGGGTTGCCCGAGTCGTCCTTGACGTGCAGGGAGCGCAGGCCGAGCTCGCGGGCGAGGTTGCCGGCCTTGACGAGCTTGGTCCACCCCGGCGCGAGGTTGGGCTTGCTCCCGACGTCGACGGGAACGGGCAGGAGCGCGCGGTAACGCCAGATGTTCGAGGGCCCGGCGGCGATCTGCTCGCGGGTCACCCTGCCGAACTCGTAGGCGATCTCCAGGGGGCCGAAACACTCCAGACAGGCAAAGTTCGGGCCGAGATCATAACGAGCGCCGCACTCGCGACAGGAGAGCGCGGCGGCGGGACCGAAGTCGAGAGCGGCGGGGGTCTTTGTGGTTGCGAGCGCCATGAAGCGAGGCCTTTCCCTCATCTTCGCCCGGCGACCACCTTGGTCGCGGGCCGGACTTGGCACCTGTCCCGGTGGGCCCCGCGATCGGCGCGAGATCTTAACCGGGAGGGTTGCCGGGGCTTCGCAGGGCCGGTCCCTCCACCCCTCTGGATGAGCAAATATGGAATTGTGAACCCGGCAAGCAGGCCGATACGACTCTACAACGCTCTTGGGCGAGACTGGACACATGTCCCACGCTGTGAGACGAAGTCGTCCTCACCGCGAGATGCCGTAGTCCGATCCCAGCGCCGCCTGGACGAACTTGCGGGCCTGGTGGATGCGCGACTTAGCGGTGCCCAAAGGGATGTTGAGCTGCTCGGCGACCTCCGCGTATTCGAGTTGGCAGATGTCGCGCAACACCAGCGCCTGCAGCAGATCGGGCTTGTCGGACTCCAATGCCTCCATCGCGTCGAGCAGGTCGAGCCTGGACCCCGCGATCACGCTGACCCGGCGCGGGTCGGGCCGCTGGGTCGGGAGCTCCTCGTCCGCCTGTTCGGCCGCGCGGCGTTTGAGCGTGCGATAGGTCGTGCGCGCGCAGTTGGCGGTGACGATGTGCAGCCATGTGCTGAACCTCGCCCTGCCCTCGAACCGCGAGATGTGGCGGGCCACGGCGAACAGGGTGTCCTGGCATGCCTCCTCGGCGTCCTGCTGGTAGGGCAGGATGCGCATGCAGTGGCGCATCACGTGCGGCTCGATCTGCTTGAGCAGCTCGCCGAGGGCACGATGATCGCCCGTGGCCGCCGCGCGAGCCAGCTCCTCGGTCGTGTCGTCCAGCGCCATAGCCAGTCCCGTCGGATCAACAGTGTCAGTCCGTCGGAGGCGCGCGAGTCCGTCGCCTCAGCCGGGACTGTTCGCCATCCTAAGGTCGAGGGTCAACTCTGATTAACCTATTGGCAAGCCTGCGGGAGAGGCGGGTTTACGTGAACAACCCTTCAGGTAAGGGCTTTCTCCCCTGCGACGGGCCTCACGAGGGGGCGGATCCACCGCCTCCCGACCCCCCGCACACCTGCGCGACCTCCGGTTACATACAGTCGTACGAGATGACGCCCCACGAGCAGAACACCGTGCTCCTGGCCTCCAACCGCGGCCCGGTCACCTTCACCCTGGCCGAGGACGGCGAGCTCATCGTCCGCAGGGGCGGCGGCGGGCTGGTCTCGGGCCTGTCCAACGTCGCCGCCGGGGCCGACGCGCCGCCGGGCATGTTGTGGATCTGCTCGGCCCTCTCCGACGGCGACCGGCGTGCCGTACGGCTGTCGCCGGGCGGCCGGGTCGACCGCAGCGGATATGAGACGGGCCCGCTCCGCATGCTGGACATCCCGCCGGCGACCTTCCACCGGGCCTACAACGCGATCGCCAACTCGACCCTCTGGTTCGTCCACCACCTGCTCTACAACACACCCAACTCACCGCGGTTCGACGGGCTTTTCCGCCGCGAGTGGGAGTCCTACCGGGCCTACAACGAGACGTTCGCCGCCGCGCTCGCCGAGGAGGCCGCCCCCGGTGCGAGGGTGATGGTGCAGGACTACCACCTCACTCTGGTCCCGGGGATGTTGCGCGCCACCCGCCCCGACCTGCGCGTCTCCCATTTCTCGCACACGCCGTGGGCCCCGCCGGACTACTTCTCGCTGCTGCCGGGCGACATCGGGGCCGAGGTGCTGTCGGGTGTACTCGGCGCCGACCATGCGGGTTTCCTTGCCGAACGCTGGGCCTCGGCGTTCATGGACTGCTGCGAGTCCCAGCTCGGGGCCAAGGTCGACCGCGCCTGCCGTACGGTGACCCACGACGGCCGCACCACCCGCGTCGGGGTGCACCCGCTCGGCGTGGACGGGCACGAGTTGTGGGTGCGGGCGTCGGAACCCGATGTGGAGTCCCACGTGGCCGCCCTGCGGGCGCAGACGGGCGACCGGCAGGTGATCGTGCGCATCGACCGCACGGAGCTGTCCAAGAACATCGTGCGGGGCCTCATGGCCTACCGGGAGTTCCTGGCCGGGCACCCGGAGTGGCATGGGCGGGTCGTGCATCTCGCCTTCGCCTATCCGTCCCGGCACGACCTACCCGAATACCGCGAATACACCGCCGCCGTGCAACGCTACGCCAAGGAGATCGAGGACGAGTTCGGCACCGACGACTGGGATCCGCTGGTGCTCAACGTCGACGACGATTACGCGCGTTCACTGGCGGCCTACCGCATCGCTGACGTGTTGCTGGTCAACCCCATCCGCGATGGGATGAACCTCGTCGCGAAGGAAGGGCCGATCCTGTCGCCCCGCGCCGCGCTGGTGTTGTCGCGGGAGGCGGGCGCCGCCGCCGAACTCGGCGGCGACGCACTGCTCGTCAACCCTTACGACGTGTCGGGCACCGCCGACGCGCTGCACGCGGCCCTGGTGATGCCGGAGGCCGAGCGCATGGCCAGGGCCGTCCGGCTCTCGGCGGCGGCGACGGCGCTGCCGCCGAGAAAGTGGTTCGCCGACCAGCTCACCGCCCTGTCCGGCTGACCGGGGGCCCCGCTCATCCCCAGGTCGCCGAACCCAGGACGGCGGCGAGGCCGGGGGTCCGCCACTGGTCCACGATCAAAACCCCCGACCGCGGGAGGAACCACTCACGCTGGGTGAAGAAGAACTTGTGCTCGCCGGTCGCGTCGACCACGCAGCGACCGGGCCACGAGCGGTAGTGCGCCTTGCGGTCGCCGACCTTGCGGTAGCCGATCGCGGTCGCCTTGCCGTGTACCTGGACATATTTCCGGTTTTGCGGGCAGGTGCTCACATCGCTGCTGGGGTAGAACGGCTGCTCGGCGTCGTACGGCTTGGTCCCGAGGTCGCCGAACTTGATGACCTTGGGACCCAGCACCCAGAAGCTCTTGCACTCGGCGGTGAAATATCCCCCTTGAGGCTGCGCGCACTTCCCGGTGATCACCCGTGTCCAGTCCCCCTTCGTCACGGTCTTCCAGGTAGCCGGCACCTTCAGGGTGAGGCCGGCGCGCAGACGGAGGGGTTTGGTGCTCTCACCGAGGGCGGCGGTTGCCGTGGCGGGAGCGGGGACGGTCACCAGTGCGGCGCAGGCGGCGGCCGCGAGAACAATTGCCTTCTTCCACATGAGCGCCGACGTTATCCAGATCGGCTTGCAGTTTGCTTGGCGTTCGCTGGGCAAATCATGATCAATCACCCCAGCTGAGCAGTGGAGTCTCCCGATTGCAGGGCTAACGCCAGGATTCGCGTGTTTCGCATCCTAGGGATGCCTGCTGATCGTCGACACCAGCGCCGCGAGCAACTTGACCACCCCGGCGGGCCCGTCGACGACCAGATCGGCCCGCTCCGCCAGCACCCCGACCTCGGCCGAACCACTACACACCGCAAGCCCCGGCAACCCACTTGCACGCACCGCCGCGAACGCGGGCAGATCTCCCAGGTCATCCCCGGCGAACATCACCGACTTCGCCGACCGTTCCGCCAGGAACCCCAGCAGCGCGTCCCCCTTGTCCACCCCCGGCGACCGCAGCTCGATCACCATCCGCCCCGGCTCGACCGCGAGCCCGTGTTCCTCCGCGAGCTCCGCCAGCGGCTCGCGCAGCGCCGCCAGCGCCTCCTGCGGATCGGCCGACCTCCGCGTGTGTACGGCGAGAGCCCGCCCCTTGTCCTCGATCCACACGCCCTTCACCCAGGCCCGGTCCCCGAACGCGGCGACGAGAGCCGGCAGCGCCTGCCTGACGAGCGCGACACCC
Source organism: Sinosporangium siamense (assembly GCF_016863435.1). GTDB lineage: Bacteria > Actinomycetota > Actinomycetes > Streptosporangiales > Streptosporangiaceae > Sinosporangium > Sinosporangium siamense. The sequence goes on along the minus strand of NZ_BOOW01000031.1, from coordinate 27,951 downwards.
TGCGGCGGAGGAGGGGCGGTCACCGCGTGGTTCTCCCAGCGCTCCACCCCGTACTGCCCGAGCACCACCAGGCCGGGCACGTCCGACAGGCCGAGGCCGCCGGGTGCTGTGCCGTACTCGATGGCCGAGGCGACGGGGCGGCCGGTCACGATCACGACGGCGCGGACCAGGCGGCCCAGCGCGACGAGCACCGCGGGCGCGTCGGGGTGGATGCGGGCCGCGGCGGGATCGGCCACGATGGGCGACAGGGTGCCGTCGAAGTCAAGCCCGATCACCGCCGCCTCGGGGGCGGTGAGGATCGCGGCGAGCCCGGCGGCTCCGGCCTCGGTGGTCGGTTGGGGCAGCGGCATGCTCATGTTGGCGAGCCGTACCCCGATTCCGGACACCTCATCCCACATGCCAGACAAGTGGGCATAAGCAGCACAGCCCGCGGGGGGTGTCCGCCGTCCGCCATGTGGGCCCGCAGCAGGAGGCGTCAGGAGGAGCGCGAGCCGGAACGGCAGGCGGCGCGCGTGGGGCGTCAGGAGGGGCGGGGGCCGAAGCGGCGGGCGGCGCGTTCGCGTTGCCGGGTGGCGCGGAGTCTGCGCAGCCGCTTGACCAGCATCGGGTCGTGTGCGATGGCTTCGGGGCGCTCGATGAGTTCGCCGAGGAGCTGGTAGTAGCGCGTGGTGGAGAAGCCGAACGCCTCCCTGATGGCCTGCTCCTTGGCCCCGGCGTAACGCCACCATTGGCGCTCGAAGGCGAGGATCTCGCGGTCCCGGTCGCTCAGCTCGTCACCGGTGGGCACCGCACCCGTGGTCTCCGCCTCGCCGGCGGGGTCGTCGTCCCGGGACTTGTCGCCTTCGGGGGGCGGCGCGGTGTCCATGGTCTCCTCCTCGGTCCGGCGCGCGGCGAGGTGCGACGCGCGCGAACGGCCCGTGGTCATCGTAGTAGGCGGATTGCGGGTGTTCACGGCGGATGTCGAGACCTGCGTCACGCCTCTCACTCCATGCCCCCCTCAGGGATAAACAACCTCACAGTTCCCTTGGCGGACATAAGCCTCGTTACTGTACGTATCTATTTGTTTACTGAAGGGTCGGAATCGTCGAACAGGTGCATGTCACAATGTGGGACGTCGGGGGTGTCTCCGTGTAAACGGCCGAACACCGTCCGATGACAGATGTTGTGCACACACCGGTCGTCCATGCCCATAGATCGCTCGCCCTTAGGTGGCCCCCAGGTCGCCCATAGGTCCTCGCACACCGCCTCGCACAGGCGGTTCGTGCCCATGGCGCATGCGCACGGTTCGCCCCCCCGACCCTCTCCTGTCATCCCTTCGCCCGCCTGGCCGCGGCGAACCACCTACCGAGGCCACCTGTGATCCACCCGCGTCCACCACGCATGAGGCGGCACGGCACGCATCGTGCCCGCCGTTCCACCCGCCACGACAACCGTTTCCCCTGGGCGGCGGTCGTCCTCCTGCCGGTCTGCCTGGCCGTCGCCGCGATCGGCGGCACGGAACCCCTTCGCGGGGACGGCAACCCGCGCCCCGCCCAATGGTCCCTCACCGCCCTGCGCGTGTCGCAGGCGTGGCAGTGGAGCCGGGGGGCGGGCGTCACCGTCGCCGTGCTCGACACCGGAGCCGACCCTGCCCACCCCGACCTCGCCGGAGCCGTCGTGCCCGGCCCCGACCTCACCGGTCCGAACCTCACCGGCCGCGATCTCGCCGGCACCTACCTCACCGGCCCCGATCTCACCGGCGCGGCATTCGCACCCGGCCGCTGGGGGAAACACGGCAGCGCCATGGCCAGCCTCATCGCCGGGCGCGGCCGGGGCACAGGCCGCTTACCGGGAGTGCTGGGCGTCGCCCCCGAGGCGACGATCCTGTCCATCAAGGTGACCGAGGAGAGCGGCGCACCTCACCGGGAGGCCCCCCGCACCCCCGCGGCGCCCCCTGCGGAGGGCAGGAACGCGCTCGCCGACGGCATTCGCCACGCCGCGGACCTCGGCGCGAGGGTCATCAGCATGTCGCTCGGCGGGGGCCACCGCTCGGCGGAGGGATCGCCCAGCGAGGCGGCAGCCGTGCGTTACGCCATCGCGCGCGGCGCCGTGCTCGTGGCCTCCTCCGGCAACGACGGCGCGAACGGCAACCGGCGCCACTACCCGGCCGCCTACCCCGGTGTGATCGCGGTCGGCGCCGTCGACGAGCAACTGCGCGTGGCGCCGTTCTCCAACGGCCAGGACTACGTGTCGGTGATGGCACCCGGCACCCGCATCCTGGCCGCGGCGGGCGGCGACTCCTACACGGTCGGCGACGGCACGAGTTCGGCGGCGGCGCTCGTCGCGGGCATCGCCGCGCTCATCACGGCGGAGTTCCCCGCGCTCTCCCCCGCCCAGGTGCGCGAGGCCATCGAAGGATCGGCCACCCGGCGACCACCGGGCCCGTCCCCACCTGCCGGTATCGCCGACGCCGGCCTCGCCCTCCGCCTGGCGTCCCACCTCGCCGAACAACCTCTGCCGAACCGCCCGGCCGCATGACCGCCCCGCAGAGACACTCCCGGAAAATGCCTTACCTCCCCATACGCCATCGATCACCGCCAACCGCTCATATCTCCACGCACCAGGCCCCGCCGTACGGCGAAGCCACGTCGACGGGCCGAGCGGAGCCTGGGCGGGACCTTGAAAACCACAATGGAACACGGCTGATCGGCCGCGTGACAGTCGGGAGAACGGCAAGCCGGAGAGCCTTTGGTCACGGGTCAGCCATTATCGCCACCACATGTTTTGGATGACGCCTTCTCGGCGTGGTCAGGCGCGAATCCCACGGCATACTTCTTGACGACAATGCGTAGCCACTCGGCCACGGAGCGCATCAACGGGTGCGCGATCGAGCCGAGATTCCATCGGGGGAAACACCATGATCCGTCGTATTCTCGTGGGCACCGCCATCGTCGGCCTCGCCGTTCTCGGCCCCGCCGCCACCGCCTCGGCCGCCGTCAAGCACACGCCCGTTCCCGTCTCGGGCCTCGACCTCCTCGGCGGCCTGGTGGGCAGCGGCGAGGCCCAGTGCCTCGGCCCGCACAAGGTCACCGAGGCCCTCTGCAAGCCGGTTCTCGCCATCGAGAAGGCCGTCCTCGCGCTGCTCACGGGCGGCCAGAGCATCCCGCTGAACGACCTCATCGCGAAGCTCAAGGCGGCCCAGGGCTCCACCGCCGCCGTCAGCGGCGTGACCAGCGTCGTGCCGTCCGCCGGCTGACGACCGCCCCTCTGACTGGTCCGCGCGCCACCACCGCGCCCGGGGCGGCCCCACCATCGGGTGCCGGCGGGGCGGGCGTCCGCGATCTGGCCCATCGCGTGCGCCGAGCCACGTGCGCCGGACCACTGCATCGAACCACGTGTGCCGACACGTCACGAAGCCCTTCGCCGATCCGGACGGCGGAGGGCTTCGGCCTTTTGCCGACAGCTCTTTTTCAGGGAAACCTCTATGGTTCCCGGCCTCACCATGGTGTCAGATCACTAAATGTAGTTATTCGGATACGGTGTGCATCGCTGGATGTGTGCTGATTCCGACCCCTCAGCCTCAGGAGAACTCCATGATCCGACGCAGCATCGCCGGCGCGGCCATCGCCGGTCTCGTCCTGCTCGGTCCCGCCGCCGTGTCCGCCGCCAAGGCTCCCGACCCGGTGGGGAACACCGTCGGCGCCGTCTCGGAAGGACTCGGCGCCAACGCCACGAACACCTCCGCGGGCCCCGCGGAACGGCTCGGCGGCCCCGCGGGCAAGGTCGTCGACGACCTGCTCCTGCTGCCCAACCAGGAGCTCCCGGGCACCGTGCCCGATCTGCTCTACACCCAGCCGCATCTCCCCGCGCGCTGACCCGGACGGCCGGACGAAGCCGACAAGGAAGACACACCTGCAGGTCGTTGGCAAACCGCCGAACTCAGCGGTCTACAAGTCACCGCACGTCCACGAAACCGCCGAGCTCAGGTGCCGGCCCGCCGATCATCCGCAGGCCGCCTGACAGCAGGCCGCCTGACAGCAGGCCGCCTGACAAGGGTGAAGCCCCCAGCCGCACAGGAATCGGCTGGGGGCTTCGCTTGGCCACGATGTGGCTTATGCCGTACCGGGCGTTATTGCGCGTGGACCACGTCGTGGCTCTCGGCGTGGTGGCAGGCGCTCAGGTGGTCGGTCTTCGAGCGGATCTCCAGCAGGGGCTCCCGGTCGGTGCAGACGGGTGTCGCCTTCCAGCACCGGGTGCGGAACCTGCACCCCGATGGCGGGTTGGCGGGTGAAGGCGGGTCACCCTGCAGGATGATGCGTTCGCGTCCCTCCCTGCCGTCGGGGTTCGGCACAGGCACCGCCGACAGCAGGGCCTGGGTGTAGGGGTGGGCCGGGCGGTCGTAGATCTCGACGTCGCCGCCGAGTTCCACGATCTTCCCGAGATACATCACCGCGACGCGGTCGGAGATGTGGCGCACCACCGACAGGTCGTGGGCGATGAAGATGTAGGCGAGGTTGAACTCGTTCTGCAACCGCTCCAAGAGGTTGATCACCTGTGCCTGGATCGACACGTCGAGTGCCGAGACCGGCTCGTCACAGATGATGATCTCCGGGTTGAGCGCGAGGCCGCGGGCGATGCCGATGCGCTGGCGCTGGCCTCCGGAGAACTGGTGGGGATAGCGGTTGATGTGGTCGGGGTTGAGGCCCACGACCTCCAGCAGGTCCTTCACCTTGCGGCGGCGCATGCCCTTGGGGGCGACGTCCGAGTGGATCTCGAATGGTTCGCCGATGATGTCGCCGACCGTCATCCTCGGGTTGAGCGAGGTGTAGGGGTCCTGCATCACCATCTGGACGTTGCGCCGCATGGCCTTGAGCTCGCGCCCCTTGGCCGCCGCCATGTCCCGGCCGTTGATCTTGACAGAGCCCGAGGTGGGGCGTTCCAGCGCCATGAGCAGCTTGGCCAGGGTGGACTTGCCGCAGCCCGACTCGCCCACGATGCCGAGCGTCTCCCCGCGGCGCAGGTCGAAGGAGACGCCGTCGACGGCCTTGATGGATCCGATCTGGCGTTTGACCAGCAGTCCCTGGGTCAGCGGGAAGTGCTTGACGAGGTCGCGCACTTCGAGGACCGGGGGGTTATCCGTGGCTGCCATCGAGGACCTCCCTCCAGTAGTGGCAGGCGCTGCTGCGGGTCGAGTTGATCTCGTAGAGCGGCGGCTCCGAGGACACGCAGTTGTCCTGCCGGTAGGGGCACCTCGGGTTGAACGCGCAGCCGGGCGGCATGTCCAGGAGGTTGGGCGGCAGGCCCTTGATGGCGTAGAGCTCGTGACCCTTGAGGTCCACCCGGGGAATCGACTCCAGCAGCCCCTTGGAGTAGGGGTGGGCGGGAGCCCGGTAAACATCGTGGACCTGGGCGTTCTCCACGATGCGCCCGCCGTACATGACCGCGATCTTGTCGGCCACGTCGGCCACGACGCCGAGGTCGTGCGTGATCAGGATGAGGCCCATATTGCTTTCACGCTGCAGCTCGGCGAGCAGTTCCATGATCTGGGCCTGCACGGTCACGTCGAGCGCGGTGGTGGGCTCGTCGGCGATCAGCACCTCGGGGTCCAGCGCGATCGACATGGCGATCATGATGCGCTGGCGCATGCCCCCGGAAAACTGGTGGGGGAAGTCGTGCACACGCTGCCGGGCGGCGGGGATGCGCACCCGGTCCATGAGCTCGACGGCGCGTTTCTGTGCGTCCTTGCGTGACATGCCGCGGTGGACGCGGAACATCTCGCCGATCTGCCATCCGACGGTGAACACGGGGTTCAGCGCGGACAGCGCGTCCTGGAAGATCATGGCGACGCGCTGGCCGCGGATCTGCGCCCGCGCCTCCTCCGACAGTTTGAGGAGATCGGTGCCCCGGAAGCGGATAGCCCCCTTCGGGATGCGCGCCGGAGGCATGTCCAGGATGCCCATGATGGCCTGGGCGGTCACCGACTTGCCGGACCCGGACTCGCCGAGGACCGCCAGCGTCTCACCCGCCCGCAGGTCATAGCTGACGCCGTTGACCGCCTTGACCACTCCCTGCCGCGTGGTGAACTCCACGTGCAGATCGTCGACTGCGAGCAGCGGCTCATTGCCCAGCCCTCCCTCGGTGGGCAATACATCGGCCGCGGTCTTCTTCACGGGAATCCCTCCTAACGCAGTTTGGGGTCGAGGGCGTCGCGTACGGCGTCGCCGAGCATGATGAACGCCAGGACGGTGATGCTGAGGAACGCGGCGGGGAACAGCAGCGGGCTGGGCGCCTCAAGGAACCTCGGGCGCGCGTCGGCGATCATGACACCCCAGGAGATTTCGGGCGACCGGATGCCCACCCCGAGGAAGGACAACGCCGCCTCGGCCGAGATGAACATCCCCAGGTTGATCATCGAGATGACGATCACCGGTGTCACCGCGTTGGGCAGGATGTGGCGGAACATGATGCGCGATTTGCCCGCGCCCAGTGCCCGGGCCGCCACGACGTAGTCCTGACTCTTGGTCGTGATGACCGCGGCCCGCATGATCCGGAAGATCATCGGCCAGGCGAGCACGGAGAGCGCCAGGGTGACCGTCCACATGTTGCCCGTATCGAACACCGAGAGGATGAGCAGGGCGCCGAGGATGGCGGGGATGGCGAAGAAGATCTCCGTCACCCGGGACAGCAGGGTGTCGGTGCCCCCTCCGGCGAAGCCGGCGATCAGGCCGAGCAGGCCGCCGACCAGCGCGGTCACGATCGTGGCGGTGATTCCGACGACGATCGACACGCGGGCACCGTAGATCGTGCGGGCGAAGGTGTCGCAGCCGAGATTGTCCTTGCCGAACCAGTGCATGGCGCTCGGCGGTTGCCGCGCCGTGGCCAGCTGGCAGGTGGTGGCCTGGGTGGGGTCGACCGACGAGAACAGGGATGGGAAGATCGCCATCACGACCAGGATAACGATCATGATGCTGGACCCGATGAACAGCGGGCGGCGGCGCAGGTCGTGCCACGCGTCGCTCCACAGGCTCGCGGGTTTTTCGGCTTTCCCCGGCCGGCTTCCCGGCGATGGGGGCAGCGGCGGGGCGGGGTTCAGCAGGGTGTCGGAGGTCCCCGGCGCCATCGGTGTGCTCTCACTCATAGCGGATCCTCGGGTCGAGGACGGCGTACAACAGGTCGACGATCAGGTTGGCCACGATGTAGACCATCACGAGAAACGTCACGATGCCGACGACAACGGGCCCCTCGCGTAGATAGACCGACTGGGCGAGCTGCTGGCCGATGCCGTTTAGGTTGAAGATGCTTTCGGTGATGATGGCGCCTCCCATCAGGGTGCCGAGGTCGGCGCCGAGATAGGTCACCAGCGGGATCAGCGCGTTGCGCAGCGCGTGCCTGCCGATCACCCTTCGCCGGGTCAGGCCCTTGGCGGTCGCGGTGCGGATGTAGTCCGCGCGCAACGTCTCGACCAGGCTGGTCCGTGTCAGCCGGGTGAGATAGGCGATCGAGGTGCCGGCGAGCACGAAACCGGGCAGCAAGTAGCTCCGCCAGCCTTCGAAGGCGCCTGCCACGGGGAAGAAGTCGATCCCCAGGGACTTTTTGAGCTGGACACCGAGGACAAGCTGGAGGACGAACCCGGTCACCAGCACAGGCACCGAGATGAGCAGCAGGGTGACGGCGAGGATCGCGGTGTCGGTGGCCTTGCCCTTGCGCAGCGCGGCCCACAGGCCGAGGCCGATGCCGATGACGCCTTCGAGGATGAGAGCGGTGAAGGCGAGGTTGATGGTGACCTGGAACTTGCCCACCAGAAGCTGGGACACCGGCACCCTGGAGAAGGTGGTGCCGAGGTCGCCTTGGAGCAGACCCGTGATGTAGTACCAATACTGAAGGAGCAGCGGGTCGTTCAGGTGATATTGCTCCCGCAAGGCGTCAGCGACCGCGGGGTCCATCCTCTTCTCTCCCGCCAGCGCCGTGATGGGGTCGCCGGGGAGAGCGAAGACTAATGCGAAGATCAACAAGGTGGCGCCCAGAGCGACTGGTATCGCCTGCAACAGGCGCCTTATGACATAACGGCCCATTCAAGCCTCCCGTACATGCCTTGAGGGCAGTCTCTCGCACCAGAGATGTGTGCGGTGCCGAGCGACTGCCCCCAAATGCGGGTCCATCAGGGCAGGCAGCTAATTTTCATCCCATTCCGCATCCTCAATCGGTGACAGGGATATGCCCGATCAGGCACTTTCCTACCACCGGGGGCACTCATAGAGATGAAAAATACTCATATCGCTGCCCACCGCGCACCGGTTAGGACTTCTGTACCGACTCCCACACCACGTGGTTCTGCAGGTCGATCTTGACGCCCTTCACGCTGGTGGAGTAGCCGGCGTTGACCCGGTAGAAGTAGACGGGGATGTAGGGGAGGTCCTTGATCAGGATGTCGCTTGCCTGCTGGTAGAACTTGAGGCTCTCCTCCTCGGTCTTCGCGCTGTCGCCCTTCGCGATGAGCTCGTCGAACTCGGGGTTGGAGTAACCCGAGTAGTTCGAACCCGTCTCGATGGCGCCGGTCGAGAAAATCGGGGCGAGATAGTTCTCCGCCGACGGATAGTCGATCGCCCATCCCATGCGGAACATGCCGCCGTACTTCTTCGCGGCGAGGTCGTCGAGAATGGCGGCGAACTTCTCGAACGGCTTCACCGTGACCTCGATGCCGAGGCTGGACCTCAGGTTGATCGCGACGGCCTCGATCCACTCCTTGTGGCCGCCGTCGTTGTTGTAGCCGATCTCCAGCTTCTTCGGTCCGTTGGCCGCGGTGTAAAGCTCCTTGGCCTTGGTCGGGTCGTAGGTGCAGACGGCGCAGGCGCCCTGGCGGTAGCCGGCGATGGCCGGGTTGATGAAGTCGTCCGCGGGGACACGGGTGCCCGAGAAGACCGTGTCGGCGATCGTCTTGCGGTCGATCGCCATCGAGATGGCCTCGCGGATCTTGACGTTCTCGTAGTCCTTGTTGTACTTCAGCGGGAAGCTGATGTACCCGATGCCCGCGTCCGGCTGGTCGATGTAGCGGTCGCCGAGGTCGGTCTTGGCGGTCGCGATGGCGGTGGCCGGGAGCTGGTCCTGGATGTCGAGGTTGTTGGCCCGCAGGTCGTTGTAGGCCACCTCGGACTGGGTGTAGAGCTTGAACTGGAGCTTGCTGAAGGAGGGCTTGGCTCCGATGTACTTGTCGTAGCGCGTCAGGTCGATCGTCTGGTCGGTGCCCTTGGCGTACGGCTTGTCGAACTGGAACTGCCCCTGGCCGATCGGCTTGGCGGCATATGCGTCGGTCACCTTGCCCGAGGCGTCGAACGCGGCCTTCGGCAGCGGGTAGAACGAGGTGTAGCCGAGCATGGTCTTGAACTGCGAGAACGGCGCGGCGAGGGTGACCTCGAAGGTGGAGTCGTCCACGACCTTGAGACCCTTCATGGTCTTGCTGGTCGGGGTCTTGCCCTCGCCGGGTGAGACGTCCTTGTAGCCGTCGACGCGGCCGAAGAAGTAGCTCGCGCTCTGCTTGTTCTCCTGATTGGCGGCGTAGTTCCAGGCGTCGACGTAGTTCTGGGCGATGAGAGGTTCACCGTTGTGCCAGGTGTACCCTGGCTTCAGCTTGATCGTCCACACCTTGTTGTCGGTGGTGGTGATCGACTGGGCCACCTCTTCAACGGCCTTCTTGGCATCGTCATATTTAACGAGTGGAGCGAAGACCGCGTTAAGGACCTCAGAACCCTCGGTCTCAGTGGTGTCCCCAGGGTAGAACAACTTCTGCGGCTCACCGAGCTCCATGCGGACCGGCTGTTCACCGCTTCCGGTGGCCCCTTGCTGGGGTGTTCCCGCACTGCCACCACACGCGGCAACCGCGAGGGCGAGCAGCGCGGTACCGGCGACTAGCTGTACGCCCTTAGTAACACGCATTGTTAGTAGTTCCTCCCTCTACAGGTGGGCGCCCGCGCTGAACCGCGCCGTGGGCGACGCGGAACTCCTGGGGAGGTGTCTTCCCCGGGTTGGCTGACCTGGTCAAACCGGCTGACGCCCTGCCAGTCGATCGCTACCATCCCTCACTACTTCTCACCAGCGAGTCTCTGCCGCGTTGCAGTTCGGTCACACGTGCGTGTGTCGGGCGTCACACGCCATAACAGCTCGCTCGGTGAAAGAGGCCCATAACAACGCAAAGTCCCCGCAGGGCGACAAACCCTCCAGAGCGGACGAGGCAAAATTCACCTCCGGGGTGACTGCTTGCGCCAATGCCCGCATCAGCCCATGTCCTGGGCTACCGTTGACCCGCCGAGCTTTCTTCGTCCTCCCGAGCACCCTGGGCCGTGCGGCCGATCGAGCAGGCCGGCCGGCACGCCACCGCCACCTGCGGGCGGAGCACGGGAAGTGAAGAGGGCCTGGTCGCACAGGGCCACGCAGACCAGGAGCAATTCGTAACAAATCCCCTGGAACCTCTTCCCCTAGAGATCACGTCCAACCCTGTGCGGCGACAGCCGCGTGCACCACCGTCCAGCTATCCCGCCTACGCATATCCAATAGAGTCCATGCCATGAGCCAGCCGGAATCCGCCATCGCGGACGCCCAGGCGGGCGGCCGGAATGGCGGCACCCCTCCGCGGGGCAAGGAGCCACTGGCCAAGCTCGCCCAGCGTTACGGGCTTCGGCGTGCCATCGCACGCCCTAGTCTGCCCGTCTACCTGCGCCAACTGTGGGAACGACGGCACTTCATCAAGACGTACGCCACCTCGCGCAACGTCTCCAAATACAGCAACTCGATGCTTGGGCAGCTCTGGCAGATTCTCACGCCGCTGCTCAACGCCCTGATCTATTGGTTGATGTTCGGCCTCATCCTGGGCGCCAGCAACGACATCACGAACTACGCGGCCTTCCTGATCACGGGGATGTTCGTCTTCACCTATACCCAGCGCTCGGTGACGGGTGGGGCGAAGTCGATCTCGGGCAACCTGTCGCTGATCAGGGCTTTGCACTTTCCCCGGGCCGCCTTGCCTTTGGCGTACACAATCCAGGAGCTCCAGCAGCTCCTGATCTCCATGGGCATCCTGGTCGGGCTGGTGTTGATCACCCAGGAGCCGGTCACGGTCTACTGGCTGCTCATCCCGGTCGCACTGATCCTCCAAAGCTGTTTCAACGTGGGCGCGAGCCTCGTGCTCGCCCGTGTCGGCGCCACGGCGCGAGACCTCAATCAGCTCCTGCCGTTCATCATGCGCACCTGGCTCTATACGTCAGGCGTGTTCTTCTCCATTCAGGACAAGGTCGTCGAGAGCGCCAACTTCCCCCAGTGGATCGCCGACGTCATGTACTTCAACCCCGCGGCGGCCTACATCGAGTTCATGCGCGACATCCTGATCCAGTCGCATCCCCCCCGTCCGGGAATCTGGATCGTCTGCGTATTCTGGGCGGTGTTCGCGCTGTTCTTCGGTTTCTGGTACTTCTGGCGGGCCGAAGAGAGGTACGGGCGTGGCTGAGTTGACCAAGGAGCTGTTCCCGGTGGAGGAATCCCAGCAGGCCCCGAAGCCCCCTCCGGCACCGGCACCGGCACCGGCACCGGCGCCCGAGCCCAAAGGCACCCCCACCGTCATCGTCGACGACCTGCACATCATCTACCGCGTCTACGGTGCCACCACCGACCACGAGAAGGGCAACGCGGCCAGCGCCCTGCTGCGTCTGGTCCGTAGACAGGGGCGCCCGCAGATGAAGGAGGTGCACGCCGTCAAGGGCGTGTCCTTCGTCGCCTACCACGGCGACGCGATCGGCATCGTAGGGCGCAACGGCTCCGGCAAGTCGACGCTCCTGCGGGCCATCGCCGGGCTGCTCCCCCCGCACAAGGGCGCGGTCTACACCGACGGCCAGCCGTCCCTGCTCGGCGTCAACGCCGCCCTCATGCGCGAACTGACCGGCGAGCGCAACATCGTGCTCGGCTGCTACGCCATGGGCATGAACCCCACGCAGGTCAAAGACAAGTTCGACGACATCGTCGACTTCTCCGGCATTGGGGAGTTCGTGCAGTTCCCTATGTCGACCTACTCGTCGGGCATGGGAGCCCGGTTGCGGTTCGCCATCGCCTCCGCCAAGACCCACGACGTCCTCCTCATCGACGAGGCACTCGCCACCGGTGACCGTGAGTTCAAGCGCAAGAGCCAGGAGCGCATCAAGCAGATGCGCGCCGAGGCCGGCACGGTCTTCCTCGTCGCCCACAACCTCGACGTGATCGAGGACACCTGCAACCGGGTCATCTGGCTGCACAAGGGCAAAATCCGGATGGACGGCGATCCCGAGACGGTGCTCGCGGCCTACAACAAGGGCTGAGCCGCCCGCGCCCCGCCGTACACACGTTTGTACGCCGACCGGCGGACGACCAAGATGGTTCACGACCATCGATCAACGTCCGCCGGGAGGCCAGCGGTGCCCAAGCAACCACCTATCCCCTACGACTACCTGCCCGAAGTGCCCGTCCTCACCGTCGAGAGCGACGACATCCGAGACGGCGAGCGCCTCGCGGACAAGCACGTCTTCAACGACTGGGGCATGACGGGGCAGAACATCTCCCCCCACCTGCGCTGGAGCGGCGCCCCCGCCGGCACCCGGAGCTACGCCGTCACGTGCTTCGACCCCGACGCTCCCACGGGCAGCGGTTTCTGGCACTGGGTCCTGTTCGATCTGCCGCCGGAGATCACCGAGCTGCCCGCCGGCGCGGGCGGCGGCGACTTCAAGGGCCTGCCGCCGGGCGCGATCCACGCGCGCAACGACTACAGCAGGAAAGAGTACGGCGGAGCCGCCCCTCCGCCGGGTTCCCCGCACCGCTACCTGTTCACGGTGCACGCCCTCGCGGCCGACACACTCGGCGTCGACAGCGACGCGCCACCGGCGGTCGTGGGCTTCAACATCACGGCCAACACGCTGGCCAGGGGCTACATCGCACCGGTTTACGAACTCTGAATCCCGGCGGGCGCGGAGCGGCGGGGAGGCACGGGGTAATCGCCTGACAGTGCGGCTCGGATTCGGATAGGATTTCGAACGTATATTCGATCCGATGTCATTGGGTCACTGCCATAGGGGGGCACGATGATAGGCCTGTCTTCCGCGATCGATCACCTGGCCGATGAGGATCCGGCCGACCTTCCCCGCGCCCAACTGGTCGAACAACTCGTCGAGCTGCACCGCCAGATGGCCCGCCTGCAGGTCCAGATCGCCAGGCGCACATGGGTGAGGGTCCCGGGCGCGTAACCGCCCCACGCACCGGGCCCTGCCCCCGCGACCGGGGGCGGGTGGCGGGGCCCAGGTCCCGGGAGGCACGGCCCCCGGCCACCACGGGGATCACAATCGGCAGCCCATGACACCCATCGGACCGCCCGTTGACGGCAGAGGCAAGGCCCCCACACGACCCGGCACGCCATCCGCGGTTCGGGATTCACGCACGATCGGCTGGGGGCACCGTACGGAGCGCCCCGGTGATCCCGGAGCGCGGCCCGTCTCACCGGTGAGGACCAGCTGCAAGAGACTCAGTCCGGACCCAAACGACCGGTGGCCCAGGGGGGATTCCCCTGGGCCACCGGCTTGGTGCTGCCGGGGATGGACTCGGTCAGCCTCGGCTAGGAGGTCGGCTTAATCCACCCGTCGGCGTTTTTATGATGTCGGGCGTCGAGCGACGCCCGGGGCGCTTGCCCTAGACGCGACCGTCAGCGGCCGGAGGCGGTCTCGACCATCTTCTTGGCCGAGGCGGACTCGACGATCGAGCCGGCCTCCTGCACAGCCTTGGCCTTATCGGCCTGCTGCACAGCCTTGGCCTTGTCGGCCACTGTGCCCTTGGCGGCCTCGACCGTCGGCGCGGCGCCTTCCTGAGCCTTGGACGCGCCCTCCGCCACGGCCGGAGCCACGACGGCGGCGGCCTGCTCGGCCTTGGCACCGGCCTCGGCCACAGCAGGAGCCGCCTCAACGGCCTGCTGCGCCTGGGACGCGACCTCCGCCACGGCCGGGGCCGCGGCGGTGGCGGCCTCAGCGGCGGCGGGTGCCTTCACCGAGGTCGCCTGCGAGGCGGCCGGAGCGCCCATCGCGCGGATGATGCGGTCCATCTCGTGGTGCATCTCGCCCAGCACCACACCGATGCCCCGAACCGCCTTGAACATACAGTCCTGGAGCGCAGCCGCGGCCGCGGCTCCGGTGACTCCAGACGGCTTGGCTACCGACCACGCCCAGACGACCGGCTCGGTCTTGCCCTGCTCGGCCCAAGGAAGGCTCTTGTGGGCCTCCTGAGCCTTGGGAGCGACACTCGACGATTCCTGAGCCCAGGGACGAATGTGCTCGGCGGCGGGCTGGGCTGCCCACGGGCGGGAAGCCTCCTGCGCGGCCGCGGGCTGCTGCCCGGCGACCTGCTGGGAAGGCTCCTGCGCCATGGGACGGGCGTGGGAGGCGTGAGCCTCCCACGCCTTCGACGCCTCATTGACGGCCGGCGCGTGGGCGGGAACGGGCCCCGCCATGTGCTGCGCCGGCTTCACGGCCTCCTGCATGCCCTGGGGCATGGCGGGGGCCGCGTGGCGGACCTCGGGACGGGCGGCCTCGATCATGCCATGAGCCGCGGATGGCATGTCACGGATGCCCGCAATGGGCATCGCGTGAGCCGGCCTGGGCTCGACGGCGGCCTTGCCCTGGACCATCGTCCCGGGGTGCCCCGGGTGACGGACCACGGCGTGAGCCGACGCCGGCACGTCCTTGGCCGGGTGCGGCGCCCGGACGGCGGCCTGCTGGATCGGTCCCTGCTGGAACCGGCCGTGCACAGGCTCGGCCCGGTGGACGCGGATCTGCTTGATCTGCTGAATCTGCGCCGGCTGGGCGTGAACACGCTGGGCCTCACCCTTGTGGGCCTCACCCTGCTGAGCCTGCTGCCAGTGCTGAGCCTGCTGCCAGTGCTGAGCCTCGCCCTTGTGGGCCTCCGCCGGCTTGGCGTGAGCCTCGAACGGCTTGGCCTCACCCTGGTGAGCCTGGAACGGCTTGGCGTGACCCTGGTGAGCCTCGAACGGCTGAGCCTGGTGAGCGAACGGCTGAGCCTGGTGAGCCTCGGCCGGCTTGGCGTGGGCCTGCCACTGCTGAGCCTCACCCTTGTGAGCCTCGGCCGGCTTGGCGTGAGCCTCGAACGGCCTGGCCTCGCCCTGCTGAGCCTCGCCCTGGTGAGCCCCGGCCGGCTTGGCGTGAGCCTCGAACGGCCTGGCCTCGCCCTGCTGAGCCTCGCCCTGCTGAGCCTCATGCTGCTGAGCCTCACCCCGGTGGGCCTGCCACTGCTGAGCCTCGCCCCGATGGGCCTCCGCCGGCTTGGCCTCACCCTGGTGGGCCTCGAACGGACGGAAGGCCTCACCCTGGTGAGCCTCACCCTTGTGGATCTCACCCTTGGGCGCCTGAGCCATGTCCCGGACCACGCTCTCGGCGTGAGCCATGTCCCGGATCATGGTTCCGTGCTGCTGTGCCGGAGCCAGGACGTCACGTCCCGGCTGCGACATCTCATGAGCCCACATCGAGCCACGGTCCTGGACCGCGCCGACGGACTCCTTGGACTGGAGCGCGCCATGGTGACCGATCTGGGCAGGCGTGCCCGCGCTGGGCAACGGAGAGCCCGGCTTGTGAGTGACCATGCCCCGGTCGCGCATGCTTCCGGGGTGGAACTTCACGGCCTTCGACGGAGCGACTACCTCGCCCGGAAGGGGGCCGTGCTCGTTCGGAGCGACCTGCGCCTGGACCGGCGTGGCGAAGGCAGCGGCGAGACCGAAGCCCGCCGTGGCCACCGCCACCTGAAGCGCTCTATTCATCAATGCCTCCCGGCTTGTTATGTGATCCCCTTTCTCCGCACCCATCCCGGAAGACGTGGCTGCCTGCGAGAAGGACACATTGAAAGGTGAATCAAATCCCCCGTAAACCGGCGACGACACTGAGCATTCTTCATCCCGACCGGCGAGTCCGCTCCGGATGCCGACGGCGGCCGGGTGAACCACCCGACCGACGCCGGACGACCGGTGAAATCGCAGTGAGGGACGAAAAGCGCTCGCTGTGGGGCACCATCCACAGGGTGTGCGCTCCGGCTCACTTGCTCGGGTATTTGTATCACCGCGAGAGGCGGCGCCCAAGGACCTCCTGCCCGACGTACGACCAGTTCAGCGGCGATTTGTGATGACTTGCACACCCCCTTCCAATCCAGCGCGAAATAAACGACAGCACGGCAAAGAATGGCCCTTGCTCCCCCGCGCCCGCGACCTCCGGCCGACCGCGCGATACCGCCTCGGCCGCATAGAAAAAAGACCGGCACAGAAATGCCGGTCCCTCTTTTCCTCGTCTCTCCGCCAATCTTCCGCAACGTGGCCGCCCCGGCCGGAAGGCACAGGGCGGCCACAGGGGCGGGAGGCGCCTCGGCGGCCTCCGCCGTACGCGGTGAAATCAGGCGGAGATTCGTCTCGCCGGGGCGGCGGGATCGAAGGGGAATCGGTCCGCGAATGCCGGGCGGAGATCGGTGAGCCAGGTGGCCTGGGGATCGAAGCGGGCGAAGAAGGGACGCCCCACCAGTTCGGGGTCGCGGGCCTGAATGAGGTGGAGGACGAACACACGCTGGCCGGCGATCTCCGCGACGCCGTCCACGCACACCTTGCCGGGGGTGGCGGACATGGAGGGCCCCCGGACCGTACGGCACAGCCCGGAGACGCCGGAGTAGGCGCGCTGGAAGATCTCGTAGGCTCGCGCGAGCGGCACCGCGAAGTAGTCCTGCGGGCCGGTGTCACGTTCCACGAACATGTAGTAGGGCACCATGCCCAGCCTGACCTGGTGCCGCCACATGTTCGACCACGTGTCCGGGTGGTCGTTGATCGTGCGGATCAGTGGCGCCTGGGTGCGGATGACCGCGCCGGTGCCGAGCAGGGCGGCCACCGCCCGTTCGACCAGGTCGGTCTCCATCTCGCGTGGGTGCGAGAAGTGCGCCATGAACGCCAGGTTCTTGCCGCTCTTCACCACACGTTCGAACAACCGCAGGGTCTCGTCGGCGTCGGGGTCGGTGAGGAATCTCTGTGGCCAGTAGGCCAGGGACTTGGTGCCGATCCGGATGGATTCGAGCTGGTCGAGTGCCAGCAGGGGTTCGATATAACGTGCCAGCACCGACCCACTCATGATCATCGGGTCGCCACCGGTCAGCAGGACGCTGGTCACCTCAGGGTGGGCACGGAGGTAGGCCACGAGGTTCTCGACGTCGCCCGAGGCCATCTTGAGCTCGGGTTCGTCCACGAACTGCGCCCAGCGGAAGCAGTAGGTGCAGTAGGCGTGACACGTCTGCCCTTGTCTGGGGAAGTAGAGCAGCGTCTCGGGATATTTGTGCTGCATGCCGGGCATCGGCTGCGAGTCAAGGTAGGGCAGGTTGAGGTCAAGCTGACCTGCGGGCTGGGGGTTGAGTCGCATGCGCACCTCGTGCACCGCCGTACGCAACTCGGCCGGGGCGGCTCCGTCGCGCAAAAGGGTGGCGAGTCGTATGACGTCGCTTTCGGGCAGCATGTCGGATTGGGGGAAGACGAGCCGGTAGATCGGGTCTGAGGGGACCCGGGACCAGTCGATCAGCTCTTCCACAACATAGGAGTTGGTACGGAACGGCAACACGGTCGCCACCGCTCGGATCCGGAGTCGCTCTTCATCGCCGAGGCCGGCACGCTGAAGAAGCTCGTCGAGATGCTTCGTGGAGTACGCCCGAAATCGGCGCTCCCCCCTTTGATCAAGGATCACTAGGTACGTCCCCTTCGCGGTTTTCGCCTGATATAGACCCTTCGATGATGTTGTGAGGCAGAAAGCCCGTATACCCGGACGGTACCGCTCCCCCGACGCTTCCCGCACCAGGTCAGCCCTTGGTCATTTGTCCAAAACCTTGGTCAATAACGGGTTAAGTGAGGTTTCCTCACGTCACCCCCCACATGCCGCCTTGCTCCCTGCCCTCAGAAGCCGCCTTCACACCTGACATCCGGCTATGTCCCTCGCACCTTTGACCTCACGGCGCGGGAATCGAAGCATGTCTCCGGCTACCCACTGGTCAACCTGGGGTAGCGTCCTGCCTACGATGCGGAGAGACTGAGCATTTCCCATCACCCTGACCACCCCGGGATGCGCGACCGGCGCCGACCGGACCGCACGACCAACGGTCGCAGGGTCCACCGAACCGCCCTCCCAGGTGCGGAGCGGGATGGATACGCTCGCTTCCCATCAGAGGTGGCTGATTGCCTGACAACGAGGATGGCACCGGCTCGCGCCAGGCGCCGATCGCACTCGACGCCATGGGTGGCGATCACGCCCCCGACGAGATCGTCGCCGGAGCCGTGCACGCCGTGCGCGAAAGGGGCCTCTCCGTCGTGCTCGTCGGCGCGCCCCGCCTTCTCCACGAGGCCCTCACCCGCCACGACGCCGCGGCCGAGATCCCCATCGTGCGCGCGGAAGAGGCCCTGGCCATGCACGAAGGCGCACTCGCCAGCCTGCGCCGCCCCCGCTCCAGCATCGCGGTCGCCTGCCACCTGGTGCGGCGGGGCGACGCCTCCGCCGTCGTGTCGGCCGGCTCGACCGCGGGCGTCGTGGCCACCGGACGGCTGCGTCTGCGCGGCCTGACCGGCGTGCCGCGGCCCGCCATCGCCGTCACGCTGCCGACGTTGCCCCACCCGACCGTCCTGCTCGACGCAGGCGCGAACGCCGAGGTCAAACCCGAGATGCTGGTGCAGTTCGCCCAGCTCGGGGTCGCCTACGCCGAGACCGCGCTGGACATCCGGCGGCCGAAGGTGGGCCTGCTCAACATCGGTGCCGAAGCCGAGAAGGGCAACAAGACCGTCAAACGCGCCAACGAACTGCTCTCCACCGCCCCCGGCATCGACTTCGCCGGCAACATCGAAGGCCACGACCTGCTCACCGGAGCGGTGAACGTCATCGTGGCCGACGGTTTCACCGGCAACATCGCGCTCAAGACCATGGAGGGCACCGTACGCTACGCCTTCGGCGAGCTGCGCGACACGATCTCCACCAGCAGGACCGCCAGGTTCGGCGCCTTCCTCCAGCGCTCCCGGATCCGCGAACTCCACAAGCGGCTCGACCCCGAACAATACGGCGGTGCCGTACTCCTCGGCCTCAACGGCACGGTGGTCATCGCGCACGGCGCGTCCAAGGCCGCGGGCGTCAGCGCCGCGTGCGAAGTCGCCGCCACCCTTGTACGTCAGGGAATTGTCACCCGGATCAGCGAGCGGATCGCCGCCACACATCGGCCTCACCGGCTCTGGTGATCTCATCCGGCCGTACGCTGAATAGTCGGTGACGGTCGCAGGGGGAGTAGGTGTGGCAACCCAGGGGCAGCTGACGGCGGGACTCACCGCCGGTGAGGTGGCGAGGCGCGTCTCTCTAGGGCAGGTCAACGATCTGCCCCGCAGATCCAGCCGGTCGTTGTCGGCGATCATCCGTGCCAACGTCTTCACACTGTTCAACGCCGTCATCGGCGTGTTGTGGGTGCTGATCCTCGTCTTCGGCCAATGGCAGGACGGCATGTTCGGCCTGATCATCGTGGCCAACTCCGCCATCGGCATCGTGCAGGAGCTGCGCGCCAAGCGCACCCTCGACCGGCTCGCCGTCGTCGGCGAGGCGCCCGTCCGCGTCCGCCGCGACGGAGCGGAGCTGGAGATCCCCCCGCGCACGGTCGTGCTGGACGACCTGGTCGTGCTGGGACCGGGCGACCGCCTGCTCGTCGACGGCGAGGTCACCTCGTCGGCGGGGCTGGAGATCGACGAGTCGCTCCTGACCGGCGAGGCCGACTCGGTGCACAAGCAACCCGGCGACGCCGTCCTTTCGGGCAGTTTCGTCGTGGCAGGCACCGGGATCTATGTCGCGACAAAGGTCGGCAAAGAGGCATATGCCGCGAAGCTTGCGGAGGAGGCGAGCAAGTTCGCCCTGGCGCACTCCGAGCTGCGCGACGGCGTGAACAAGTTCATCAAGTACATCACCTGGCTTGTCATCCCCATCGGTCTCCTGCTGATCTACAGCCAGCTCAACCGCGCCACCACCTTCGACGAGGCCCTCACCAGTACCGTCGCCGGCATTGTCACGATGATCCCCGAGGGCCTCGTGCTGATGACCAGCATCGCCTTCGCCGTCGGCGTCGTCCGCCTCGGCCAGCGCAAATGCCTCGTCCAGGAGCTCCCCGCCATCGAGGGACTGGCCCGCGTCGACGTGCTCTGCCTCGACAAAACCGGCACCCTCACCGCGGGCGGCATGGACCTCTCCGAGGTCATCGTCCTCGACGACGACCTGCCCGTGCCCGACGCCCTCGGCGCCCTCGCCAACGCCGACCCCCGCCCCAACGCGACCGCCCTCGCGGTGCGGCAGCGCTACCCCGACTCCCCCGGCTGGATCGCGCGGGCCAGCGTGCCCTTCTCCTCCGCCCGCAAATGGAGCGGCACCGAGTTCGAGACCCACGGCTCCTGGGTGCTCGGCGCCCCCGACATCCTTCTCGAACCCGGCACTCCCGGGTACGGCAAAGCCGCCGACCTGGCCGCCACCGGCCTCCGTGTGCTGGCGCTCTGCCATGTCGGGGACGGCGCGCTCGCCCGCCCCGACGACCTCGGCCCCCTCAATGCGGCCGCCCTCATCACCCTCAGCCAGCGCATCCGTCCCGACGCCCCCGACACCCTCGCCTACTTCGCCAGGCAGAACGTCACCCTCAAGATCATCTCCGGCGACAACCCCGAATCCGTCTCGGCCATCGCCACCTCACTCAACGTGCCCGGCGGCGACCGCGCCGTCGACGCCCGCACCCTCCCCGAGGACGACCAGGACAAGCTCGCCGAGATCCTTGAAACGCACACCGTCTTCGGACGTGTCACCCCGCAGCAGAAACGCCTGTTCGTCGGCGCCCTGCAATCGCGCGGCCACACCGTGGCGATGACCGGCGACGGCGTCAACGACGTACTCGCCCTGAAGGACGCCGACCTCGGCGTGGCCATGGGCTCCGGCAGCGGCGCGACCAAGGCCGTCGCCCAGGTCGTGCTCCTCGACGACAGCTTCGCCACCCTCCCGCACGTCGTCGGCGAAGGGCGCAGGGTGCTCGCCAACATCGAGCGGGTCTCGGGGCTCTTCCTCACCAAGACCTTCTACGCGATCGTCTTGTCCCTGCTGACCGGCGTCGTCGGCCTCGCCTTCCCTTTCGCGCCCCGGCACTCGACGCTCGTCAACGCGCTGACGATCGGCATCCCCGCCTTCTTCCTGGCCCTCGCCCCGAGCTACGAGCGCGCACGCACAGGCTTTGTGCCACGTGTGCTGCGCCTCGCCGTACCCGCAGGAGTGGCGTGCGCGATCGCGACATTCGCGTCGTTCGCCCTGGCGCAGTCGAGTTCATCGGATCTGACCTTCGCGCGCACGGCGGGGGTCATCACCCTGTTCGTCGCCACCTGGTGGGTCTTGGTGCTGGTCGCCCGTCCCTACATCGCCGACGGGCGGATGACCTGGTGGCGCGTCATCCTCGTCGCGAGCATGGTCGGCCTCTTCGCGCTGGCGATGGCACTGCCCCCGACCCGCGCCCTGTTCGCCCTCCAGCCGGGCAACGCCATCAACGATCTCACCGCCGTCGGCTTCGGGGTGCTCGCCGCCGCCGTGCTCACCCTCGCCGTCACCTTCACCCACCGAAAGAAACCGCCCGCCGAGCCGCCGCCTCCGCCGCCGCGGCCGGCGGCTCCTGAACGGGTGCGCTGAGCGGGGAGCCGATACTGCCGACCGGGTGCTCCGGGCGGCCCGGCACGCGCGGGTGCGGTGAGCGGAGAGCCGATACCCTTGACGGCATGACCAACCCGCAGCTTGTGCTCACCGAACTCCTTCAGCGGGCGATGGCCTCCGCCCTGGGTTCCGAGCACGCCGACGCAGACCCGCTGATCCGGTCCTCGCAGTTCGCCGACTTCCAGGCGAACGTCGCGCTGAGCCTGGCCAAGCGCCTGCGACGAGCCCCGCGGGACGTCGCCCAGGCCATCGTCGACCACCTCGACTTCCCCGGCACCGTCGAGGTGAGCGGGCCTGGCTTCATCAACCTCACCTTGAGCGACGAGTGGATCACCGAGCAGGCCGAGACGCTGCTCACCGACCCTCGCGCCGGAGTCGGCCACAGCAATCCGCCGCAGCGGATCGTCATCGACTACTCGGCGCCAAACGCCGCCAAGGAGATGCACGTCGGCCACCTGCGCACCACGATCGTGGGCGACTCGCTGGCCCGCACGTTTGAGCACCTCGGCAACGAGGTCATCCGGCAAAACCATCTCGGCGACTGGGGCACACCGTTCGGCATGCTGATCGAGCACCTGCTCGACGTCGGCGAGCCCGCCGCGATCGCCCAGCTGGAGGCCGGCGAGGGCAGCGAGTTCTACAAGGCCGCCCGCGCCAAGTTCGAGACCGATCCGGGCTTCCAGCAGCGGGCCCGGCTGCGTGTCGTCACCCTGCAGGCCGAGGACGCCGAGACCATGCGGCTCTGGCACGTCTTCATGGACGCCACGATCCGCTACTTCAACAAGATCTACGCGATGCTCGGCGTCACGCTCACCGACAAGGACATCGCGGGCGAGAGCATGTATAACCCGATGCTCGCCCAGACCTGCGAAGACCTTGAGAAGTCCGGCCACGCCCGCATCAGCGACGGCGCCCTCTGCGTCTTCCCGCCCGGCTTCACCGGCAGCGACGACCAGCCCCTCCCGCTGATCATCCGCAAGAGCGACGGTGGATACGGCTATGCCACGACGGACATGGCCGCCATCCGTTACCGCGTCCGCGACCTCGGGGCCGACCGCATCCTCTATGTCGTGGGCGCCGACCAGTCCCTG
Organism: Sinosporangium siamense; assembly: GCF_016863435.1. Lineage (GTDB taxonomy): Bacteria > Actinomycetota > Actinomycetes > Streptosporangiales > Streptosporangiaceae > Sinosporangium > Sinosporangium siamense. Next base: position 5,108 of record NZ_BOOW01000031.1, on the reverse strand, counting down.
CACTTCCAGATGGTCTTCGCCGCCGCCCGCGAGGCCGGCTGGCTAACGGACAAGGTGTCGGCCGAGCATGTGCAGATCGGCATGATGCTGGGCAAGGACGGCCGCCGGTTCCGCACCAGGTCCGGAGAGTCGGTCAAGCTCAACGACCTCCTCACCGAGGCCGTCGACCGCGCCGCCACCGCGATCGCCGAGCGCGGCTACGACGAGGAGACGCAGCAGGTGATCGCCCAGGCGGTGGGCATGGCCGCGGTCAAATACGCCGACTTGTCGGTCAGCCACGACAGTGAGTATGTGTTCGATCTCGAGCGCATGGTCCACTTCGTGGGGAACACCGGGCCTTACATGCAATATGCGACGACCCGGATCAAGTCCGTCTTCCGGCGGGCCGACGTCGACCCCGCCACGGCCAAGGGCCCGATCAAGCTCGGCGAGCCCGCGGAGCGTGCCCTGGCCCTGCAGCTGCTCGGCTTCGGCCAGGCCGTGGAGCACACGGCGGCTACGGCGGAGCCGCATCGGCTGTGCGCTTATCTGTTTGAGACGGCTACGGCGTTCACTTCGTTTTACGACCAGTGCCCGATCATTTTGCCGCCGCCGCCGGCCGACGTGCTGGCCTCGCGGCTGGCCTTGTGCGCGATCACGTTGAACGTGCTCGAAACCGGCCTCACCCTGCTTGGGGTGCCGGTGCCTGAGCGCATGTGACATCACCTCCGGGGCTTTGGCGGCCCCGGCTTCCGTGACGGCTCGGAGCCCAGGGCATTCCTTGGGCTCCGTTGTCGTTCTGGCGCCTGCCTCCCCTTGTGACCCCGCCTGAATGCGGGGTCGCTTCATGTCCCTCACCACGCTAGATGCCCTTGCGTTTATATAACCAGACTCGCATACTAGTGTCGTGGTCATGCCGTTTGATGCCTTAAGCGACCCCACCCGGCGTCGCATCCTCGACCTGCTGCGGATCCGCCCCCGGCTCGTCGGCGAGCTCGTCACCGAACTCGGCACGAGCCAACCCGGTGTCTCCAAGCACCTCCGAGTGCTCCGGGCCGCCGGACTCGTCACGGTCCGCCCCGAGGCCCAACGCCGGTGGTACGAACTGCGGCTGGAGCCACTCGCCGAGGTCGACGCCTGGCTCACGCCTTATCGCGAGCTGTGGAACACCCACCTCGACCTGCTCGAACAACACCTGGAGGAAAACCCATGAGCAACCTCGTCACCGTCAACGGCCGCCCCGCCCTGCGCTTCGAACGCCACCTCGCCCACGACCAGGCCAGAGTCTGGACGGCTATCACCGAACCCGCCCAGCTCAGCAAGTGGTATCCGATGACGGTCACCCACGTGGACCATTGGGTGGGAGGCCAACTGATCTTCGACGACGGTGAGGGCACCACGTTCACGGGAACGGTCACCGACTTTGACCCACCGAGCTTGTTCGCGTTCGACGAGCACGACATCGAGGGCAAGGAGCGGGAATACGACGACCACCTCAGGATCGAGCTTCACCCCGGAGAGGGTGGGGGATGCCGCATGGTGTTCATCCACATCCTCACCGACCCCACCACCGCCGACGGCGTCACGAAGGGCTGGCAGGCCTGCCTGGAAGCTTTGCACACGCTGCTCGGGTGAACCCCGATCTTCCTGGAGGGAACCAGGTCGGCGGAACCAGGCCGGCACCTATGCCTCACCCCTTGACCACGGGAAACGACTGCCCGGCTCGTGCCGTACGCCGCGGGTGTTGATTGGGCTCAGCGCGGCCATCTGGGAGGCGCTCCGGACATGTCCACCTCTGGGCGTGCCTACCTCACACATGGTGCCTCCTCGGGTTAGGCTTTGCGCGGTCATTGGAGTGCGCGCCCCCGGTGCCGGCCGAAGAGTAGACCGGCGAGGGTTTTGAGTAGGGGTGTGCACTCCTCACGTCTTCGGGGAGTTCTCCGCTTGAGCATGGACCTAACCGCGAGCCCCCACGCCGCGACGGAGCTACAGCGCTACGCTGAGGCGCTGCTGGCCACCCTCGCCGCCGGCGGCATCGTCACCGCGCCACCGCCCGGCGCCAGTGACAGCACCGACTCCTGGTTCCTCCCGGCCGCCTCGGCGCTGGCCGCTCTCCTCCACGGCGAAGACGCACTCCCCGACCTCGCAAAGGCCGCTCAGAGCGACGAAAGCCGCACAGCCCTCTTCCTCTGCCTGGCGCTTGCCGTCGCCGGCCACGGCGACCGCATCCACGCCTCCTGGCTGGGCATGGCGTTCGGCACACTCGCCGCCGACACTCCGGTCACACTCGGGCAGCGCGCCCTGTGGATCGCCGCGGCCAAGGGGGCGTACGGCCCAGCCGGCAAGATCTTCGTGCTCCGCAAACTGGACGGCGTCGCCGTGGCCGACCAGGCCACCCCGGAGCAGTGGCTCCAAGCCCTCATCCCAGACGAACCGGCCACGGTGGTGCCGCCGTCGCTGGCCGACTATCCGGAGCTGGCAGAGATCCCGGATCTCGCGATCCCCGCCCAGGCATCCGCCCGCCTCAGCCGGCTCATGGCCAGGTGTGTGGAAATCACCTCAACCCGCCGGGCCACCGAGAGGACCGCCCAGTCTCCCGCCACGTGGGCTCACGACGAGCCCCTGGCGGTGATCCGCGCCCTGATCAACGGGGAAGACAAGGAGGCCGCGGGGACACCCCTCGTCGGCCACCTGCTCGACGATCTTCGCCCCGGCGCCGACCCCACCCTCACCGCCATAGCCGTCAATGTCGTGACACCGGTCATCCGTACCGTCGCCGAGGAACAACAACGGCTATCCAGCCTGCCCCCGCCCTCGACCGTCACGCTGCCTGTGCTCGGGCTCCGGGTGCTGCTTCGCCCGGAAGGTCCGGACCTGGACTCCCTGCGCGCCGCGGAACAACAGGTGAAGACCGAGAACATCCCTAGGCAGGGACCCCCTTGGCTCGCCTACGCCCTGCTGGCGCTCACCGCCGTCGCAATAGTCGCCGGGCTCGTCGTCACCTGGCCGCTCGCCCTCGCCGCGGTGCTCTTCCTGGCCCTCGGCGTCCACAGGCTGTGGATGAGGCGCAAACACACGATCGCCGCCACCGAACACGCCAATGCTCAAGTGGCCGAACTCCGCGAACAGGCTCAAGGAGCGGTCTGGGCGTTGCACGAATATGCCCGCGAGTCTGAGCAGCGGGCGACGACGGCGGCCGAGGAGCTGACGGAGCTGAACCGCCTGCTGCGCCGAGGCCCGCGGGCCGCCTGAGGGTTGGGGGAGCCCCACAAGCGAACCCCGCCCGACCTGATCGGGCGGAGGCACGGAGCAGCAGGATGGGCTAAGGGGCGCTCAGCCTCAAACGGAGTCGACTTCGATGCTGGCCGGCGCGATCAGGAACACCTTCTCCGCGATGCGATCAATGCGTCCCTCACAACCGAACGCCAACCCGGCCGCAAAGTCCACCATGCGGGTCGCATCAGGCGTCGACATGTCTGAGACATCCATGATCACCGCCTGCCCATCACGAAAATGCCGCCCAATCAACGGAGCATCACTGTTGTACTGCCGTGGCTGGATCACCATGATCCGGTTCGGCGCACTCTCGCCACCCCACCGCTTGGCGGCACGCTCAGAGGCCGGCGCCCACTCCTCATAGTCAGCGCCCTCATAGTCATAGGCATCGTCGTAATGATCAACGTCGCCCAGACCAAGGTAACTGGCAACCTTGCGCACTGCCCCCATCGGCTTGTCCTTTCCTCAGGAACTCGCCGCATTCGGCTTGTCCCGACACATTGGACGGTAACCGACGATTCGGAGTTCGCCATGCGACACGCCCAGTGCCCTTTCCAGTTTGTACGGCTAGCGCCCTAGTTTCACCTGGTTAACCTCACCCTCCCCGGGTTAGGTGCTCCCAAGAACGATCCAGTACTTCGCCAGATCCTCTTGACCCTTCCCCTCTTTGAGCCTCTCCTCACCTCTCGCGGCCCTGAACTTCACCCTGATCAAGCCCCTGAGGGCCGTGCGCGCCGGTCGCAGCAGCTCGTCACCACCCCACGCCTGGACCGTGCCCGGACCGTGCCGACGGCGGGCTGCCCGAGCGACGACCACGGCTTCGTGCCTGCCTCACAACCGTGTCACAACCGATGGCGCTTCTCTCGCGCCGCGAGCACTATTCATCCTATAGAGCGACGTCCGCGATATAGATCGACTCGATCAAGATGAACAGAACATGCCAAGTCAGTCGCACATCGCGATTTCCGCCTTTACCCCCGAGCAGCGCCTCGCAGAGGAAAGCGAACACGACGCCACAACGACAGAAAAATCCAACTCAAAACCCCAGATCAAAGCCCCCCAGGGGAAATCGAAGGGCCTCCCCCACCCGCAGCCCCACACCATCATCCCAGGCGGGCACGACCTGGTTTGCAGCAACCCCCAAAATTAGCCCCGGCGGTTACCAGCGGCACACCCTCAGGACATAAACAAACGCACACTCTCACTATGCGGACCACCCAAGCGAACACACTGGAACGCACAAAAGGAGGGACGGTCAAACACAAGCACACTTAAGGAGCTATAGCACCAATCCCTCAGAGCACACAGCACACCATGAACCCACAACACAGACATGCCGACCCCACGAGGGCAGCCCCAAACAGAAAAGGGCCAGCCGGACCGTCACCACACCCACGCCAGCTCGATGCCGACGCCGACGCCCAGCTGCAGCTGGAGACAACCGCCAACCCACTGCCCCCCAACCCACTGCCCCCCAACCGCTCCCGCAACGGCACCCCGTGCACCAAAAACCCATCAACCCGCCCGTCTCACGCCTCCAGCCCCAACCCCCACGCCAGCAGCAAAAGAACCACCTACCAAGCCAAGCCTCGACAACAAAGACACCGGCCGGCAACTCATCAAACGCTCAGAAACACAAGAAGAGCCACCAGTGGAGCCCTCACTCCACCGGCGACTCTTCATCCATCAGCGCCCCTCCAACAAAGCGAAGACACCCTCTTCAACAACACCAGGCCGCAACCATCGACAGACCCCCGAAAACACAAAAAGGGCCACTCACCAGAGCGGCCCTTCACCACAAACCAGAAACACCCCAAACCTCACAACCAATAACCCAAGCCGCTACAAAACCA
>NZ_BOOW01000030.1 GCF_016863435.1 Sinosporangium siamense | reverse complement strand
GGCGGGCGTCGGACAGGTCGGACGGGTAGGGGCGGCGGGGGGCCATGGCACTGTGCTAGTGTCCTGCGCCTGAAATTCGTCAGCTAAGTCTAGAGTGGCTTCCATGGCGCGGACGGGACGACCGAAGACTCCTGTGACACTCTCTGCCGATGAGCGGGCCACTCTGGAGCGCTGGGCACGAAGGAGCAAGTCCTCGCAGGTGCTGGCGATGCGATCGAAGATCGTGCTGGCGTGTGCGGACGGCATGGACAACATCGAGATCGCAGCGGCGCTGCGGATACACCGCGACACGGTCTCCAAGTGGCGGACCCGTTTCGTCAAGCTGCGACTGGACGGGCGGATGGACGAGCAGCGCCCGGGCCGACCGCCCTCGATCACGCTGGACCAGGTCGAGCAGGTCGTGGTGGCCACCTTGGAGAACACACCCAAGGGGGCCACGCACTGGTCGCGGGCCTCGATGGCCGAGCGGAGCGGGCTGTCCAGGTCCACGATCGGGCGGATCTGGCGCGATTTCGGCCTCAGACCCCATCAGGCCGGCACCTTCAAGCTGTCGACGGATCCGCTGTTCGTGGAGAAGGTCGTCGATGTGGTCGGCCTGTACTGCAACCCGCCCGAGCGTGCCGTGGTGCTGTGCGTGGACGAGAAGTCGCAGATCCAGGCGCTGGACCGCTCGCAGCCGGTGCTGCCGATGATGCCGGGCATGCCCGAGCGGCGGACCCACGACTACGTCCGCAACGGGATCACCAGCCTGTTCGCCGCGTTCAACGTCGCCGACGGGACCGTCATCGGCGAACTGCACCGCCAGCACCGGGCCGCCGAGTTCAAGAAGTTCCTGATCACGATCGACAAGACGGTACCCGCCGAGCTGGACATCCACCTGATCTGCGACAACTACGGCACCCACAAGACTCCGGCCGTCAAGGCGTGGCTGTCGCGCCACCCCCGGTTCCACATGCACTTCACCCCGACCGGCTCCTCCTGGATCAACCAGGTCGAGCGCTGGTTCGGATTCCTGACCGACCAGCTGATCAGGCGCGGAGTCCACAAAAGCGTGCGGGCGCTGGAGAAGGACATCCGCGACTGGATCGATCAGTGGAACGCCAACCCGCGCCCGTTCGTGTGGAAGAAGACCGCAGAGGAGATTCTCGAATCCCTCGCCCGATATTGCCGACGAATTTCAGGCGCAGGACACTAGCAGACCCGGGAGCCGCACGCCCGCGTCCTTGGATCCAGGCGTTTCCGCCCCAAACTTGAGATCGGACGGGAAGCGGGACATCGGTCGGACAAAGTGCAGGCCTGCCGGCTTCGACACCCCGGGTTCATTCCTCGTGCTTTACTCAATCGGCGTACTTCGGGCAGTGGACGCATGCCTCGAAACCGTGCTAATTCCCCCTTGGATGCCCTCTAAGTGGGTGTTTGATCCTGGGAAGTGCATCTGGTCCAGGTTCAGGCGCCGCGCCAGGTCGTGGTGTTCTCACCGGTGAGACGCCTGCTCATGAGATCGATCATTGCTAAATGGATCATGGCCTCGGAGCGCGCGGGAAGCGCGTCGTAGTCGCGGGCCAGGCGGCGGTGGAACATCAGCCATCCGAGGGTGCGTTCTACGACCCAGCGTCGCGGCAGGGCGGTGAATCCCCTGGTGGCGGGGTCTCGGCGGACGGCCTCGCCATCGATGCCGAGCTTGGCGGCCCCTTCGATGACCTTGGTGCGGTAGGCACTGCCGGCCCAGGCCTTGGTGACGGTCGGATGCGTGGCGGCGACCTGGGTGAGCAAGGGCAGGCCGGCGGCGCCGTCGGAGACGCCGGCCGCGGTGACCAGGACTGCGACCAGTAGACCGAGGGTATCGGTGACGATGCTGCGCTTGCGTCCGGCGATCTTCTTGCCCGCGTCGTAGCCCTGGGTGGCGGCGGGGGCGTTGGCCGAGGTCTAGACCCTCTGGGCGTCGACGACGCAGGCGCCGGGGTCGGGCGTGCGGCCCGCCGCGATGCGCGCCAGGCGTCGCAGCAGGCCGTTGAGCTGGGCGAGGACGCCGTCTTTCTGCCAGTGGGCGAAGTAGCCGTAGACGGTCTGCCAGGGCGGGTACTCGTGCGGCAGGTAGCGCCAGGGGATGCCGGTGCGGTCGACGTACAGGACGGCGTTCATCACGTCGCGCAGGTCGTGCTCGCATGGGCGGCCGATGTCCAGGCCCTTCCTCCGGCGTTCGGCGCGCCAGGCGCTGAGGACGGGTTCGATGAGCTCCCATCGGGCGTCGGACAGGTCGCTGGGGTAGGGGCGCCGCTCGGCCATGTCCCGGGCGTATCGCACGTCCGGGTCGGCCGCCCAGCCCTGTGGAGGGGGTTCTCACCCTCGGGTAAGGACAGATCCCCAGGTCATGGGATGAGACAGGATTCTTCAGCGCGAGACGGGCACGGACTGACCGGCTCGCCGGACGCAGCTGCGCGGATATCGGTCGAAATCACGTATACGGGCGAGCGTGGTCGGACAGGCGAGCCAGGCGATAGCTCAATAAATAAGGATCAAACACTCACGTGAGTGTTTGAGAAGGGTTAGATCAAATCGAAGCTCCACGCCTGCTGTCGACTCAGCGTGTCCGCGAGTGAGGCGGCGGGCCATGCCGCTGATCGCAGCCCAGAGGATCATCGCCTCAGCGGTCGCGGGGGTGCGCTCGTAGCCACGGGCCAGGCGGCGGTGCGCGGTCAGCCACACCAGAGTACGCTCGGCCACCCAACGGCGCGCGATGACCGCGAACCCGCTCCGGCCAGGTGCTTTGCGCACGATGTGCAGCGTGCTGGACAGAATCCGCCGGGTCCACCCGACCAGGGCACCCGCGAACCCCGCGTCGGCGAACACGAACCGCACCGGTGTCATCAGGTACAGGCTCAGCCGCGTGGTCTTGGCACCGTCGCGGTCCTGCACCGAGGCCGCCATCGCACACGCCGCCAGCAGGAGGCCGAGGGTGTCGGTGACGATGAACCGCTTCCGTCCATTGATCTTCTTGTTCGCGTCGTAGCCCCGTGTGGGACGCGGGACGGTATCGGCGCCTTTGACGCTCTGGGAGTCGATGACGCCGGCCGATGGCTCCTCGGCGCGCTTTGCGCTTTGCGGACTCTTCGGCGCAAGGTCGCGAGGATCTTCTGGGTGACCTTGGCATCCTCCCAGCGTGCGAAGGACCGGTACACCGTCTGCCAGGGCGGGAAGTCGAAGGGCGGCTGCCGCCGGGCGCATCCGGTGCGCACGAGGTACAAGATCGCGTCGACGACGTCCCGGCGGGGGTGCTTCTCCGGTCGCCCGCCGGGGCGGGGCGGTGGTAGCAGCGGCTCGAACGCTTCGTCCGACGGATGACCCGCTTTCCGTCTGATCTCATGATGGGACGGAAACGCCCAAGTCCCCAACGATCAGTCTGCGGCTCCAGAGTCTGCTACCACAGTGCCGTGACCCCCCGCCGCCCCTATCCGTCCGACCTCTCCGACGCCCGCTGGGCACTGATCGAGCCGACCTTGTCCGCCTGGTGCGACGCCCGCCTTCAAGCCCGCTCCCAAGCCGGCGTGAACGTCCCCGATCCCCCACGAGACTTCGCGACATCTTCGACGCGATCCTGTACGTCAACCGCAGCGGCATCGCCTGGAAGTACCGCCCGCACGACTTCCCGCCTCGCACCACCGTCTACTACTACTTCTCCGCCTGGACCAAGGGAGGCGTCTTCGAGCAACTCGGCATGGAACTGACCGGTATCGCCCGCACCCGCGAGCGCCGCAGGGCCGAGCCGAGCGCGTGCGTCATCGACAGCCAGAGCGTCAAGACCTCCGCAAACGTCCCGCTCGATACCCAGGGCTCGACGCCGCAAAGAAGATCGCCGGACGTAAGCGCGGCATCCTCACCGATACTCTGGGCTTACCCTTGGCGGTCACCGTCGCCGCGGCCGAGCTGCCGGACAACGCCGTCGGCGGGACGCTGCTCAGTCAGGCGCACACCACCTTTCCGACGATCAGCAAGGCGTGGGTGGACAGCGGGTTCAAGAACGCCGCCGTCGAGCACGGCGCAGCCCTGGGCATCGATGTCGAGGTCGTCCCGCGCCGCTCCGACCGGCCCGGCTTCCATGTTGTGAAAAGGCACTGGGTTGTTAAGCGCACCCTGGGCTGGATGATGCTTCACCGCCGGCTCGCCCGCGACTACGAAACCCGGCCCAACCACGCTGCCGCCATGATTCGCATCACGTCGATCGACAACGTTGCCCGGCGCATCACCGACGAAACCACTCCAACCTGGCGAGACGCATAACCGGCAATTAATCGTGAACTTCGCTTTTCGGACGCCCTCTAAGGCTGCCGATGCCGAATTGACCTAACTTGCCGAGTCGTAACCCCTCGTAGGGGCGATGAAGACGGGGCAACGCATGATGTGACCCGCAAGGGCCTCAAGTCGTAACCCCTCGTAGGGCGATGAAGACGATCACGGTGGCGTCGGGGCGGCCGCCCTGGTCGGGTTGGGACAGCGTCGCCAACTGCCTCGGCCGCCCGGGTCCTCATCGCCCTCCGAGGGGTCCCAACACACCGGCCACAACGAGGTCAAGACCGAGGTTGCATGGTCCTCATCGCCCCTCCGAGGGGTCCCAACATGGACGAAACCCGACTGTCCCGCTGAGCTTGCAGTCCTCATCGTCCCTCCGAGGGGTCGCAACATCGCGGAGATGCTCGCCGTTGACGCCCTTACTCGGCAAGAACCCGGCGGACAAGACGAAACCACCCACGGCGAAGGAAGCCAAGCCTCCGGAGATGCACCCGTGGACGGCCGGCCAGCTCCGCGCGTTCCTCGGCTGGGCGCGCGACCATAGCGGCCACTATGCGGCGTGGTACGTGCTGGCGATGACGGGGATGCGCCGCGGCGAGCTGCTGGCGCTGCGCTGGCGAGACCTCGATTTGGACGCGGGCACGGCCAGCATCCGCCGGTCGGTCGGGGTGGTGCGCGTGAAGGGGCAGGGTACGCACCTGAAGGAGGGCAACACGAAGACGGCCAAGCCGCGTGTGGTCGACCTCGACGGCGCCACCACGGCCGTGCTGAAGGCGCTGAAGCGGGAGCGCGGAAGCCTGGCCCTGGCGCTTGCTCGCGACGATGCCCTCGTGTTCGGCACCCCAGAGGGGGAGTGGCTACACCCGGAGCGGTTCTCGCGTACCTTCAAGCAGCACCTCGACCGGTGCCGGCGGGCTCTGGAGAAGGCGGGGGTCGAGCCGCCGCCGGAGATCCGGTTGCACGACCTGCGGCACACGCACGCCACGCTGCTCCTGGCGGGCGGCGTGCCGGTCAAGGTCGTGTCCGAGCGGCTTGGCCACGCCTCGCCCACGGTGACGCTCACGGTCTACGCGCACGTGATGCCGGGCAACCAGCGGGCGGCGGCGGATCAGTTCGCGGCGCTCGTCGCCGAGGCGTAAAACCACGATCATCGGGCCGGAAGTATCAGGGAAGTATCACGGGGCCGATTTGGGGCCAGACATGAAGAAGCCCCGACCCTGTGACCTGCACTGAATCGGGGCTGTACTGGTGTCCGAGGGGGGACTTGAACCCCCATGCCCCGCAAAGGGCACTAGCACCTCAAGCTAGCGCGTCTGCCTATTCCGCCACCCGGACTTTGGTGCCTGCACGTTGGAACGTCTTCCCTCGTCGGCGGAACCAGGTTAGCAAACTCTGAGGGGTGCTTCATACCTGAATTCACCGTGGGCACCGGGAGGGTGGTGGGACGGGTGGGGACAGTGGGGGAAGACGGCAGGGGATTTGGGTGGGGGAGGTGTCGCGGAGGTGGGGGGCGGCGGGAGGATGGGGGCGCATGCCGTACGAGGTAGGGAGCCGGGGATGGGCGTACTCAAGGGTGAGGACGAGGTCGTTGAGCTGTGCAGCGACCTGATCCGGATCGATTCGACGAACGCGGGCGACAACGCCGGGCCGGGGGAGCGGGCGGCGGCGGAATACGTCGCGGAGAAGCTGGCCGAGGTGGGGTTGTCGCCGCGGATTCTCGAGAGGGACTCCCGCCGGGCCAATGTGGTCGCGCGGATCGAGGGGACGGATCCGGGGCGGGACGCGCTGCTGGTGCACGGGCATCTGGATGTGGTGCCGTTCAACGCGGGGGACTGGCGGCATCATCCGCTCTCGGGTGAGGTCGCCGAGGGGTGTGTGTGGGGTCGCGGCGCGGTCGACATGAAGGACATGGACGCGATGATCCTCGCGGTCGTCCGGCAGCGCCTCAGTGAGGGGCGGAGACCGGCGCGTGACGTCGTGCTCGCGTTCACGGCGGACGAGGAGGCCGGGGGCACTTATGGTGCGCACTGGCTGACCGAGGAATACGCGGGGCTGTTTGAGGGCTGCACGGAGGCGATCGGGGAGGTCGGGGGGTTCAGTGTCTCGATCGACGAGGCGCGGCGGCTCTATCTGATCGAGGCGGCCGAGAAGGGCATCGCCTGGATGAAGCTCACCGCCAAGGGGCGGGCGGGCCACGGCTCGATGTTGAACGACGACAACGCCGTCACGGAGCTCGCCGAGGCGGTGGGGCGGCTCGGGCGCCACGAGTGGCCGGTACGGCTGACGCCCACGGTCAGGGCGTTCCTGGAGGAGGCGTCGGCGGCTCTTAGCGTGGAGTTCGACCCGGAGGACGCCGAGGCGACGGTGGCCAAGCTCGGGCCGCTGGCGCGGATGATCGGGGCGGTGCTCCGCAACACGGTCAACCCGACGATGTTGTCGGCGGGCTACAAGGCCAACGTGATCCCGCAGACGGCCACGGCGCATGTGGACGGGCGGTTCTTGCCGGGTTACGAGGAGGAATTCTTCGCGACGGTCGACGAGTTGCTCGGGCCCAACGTGGCCAGGGAGTTCGTCTACCACGACATCGCGGTGGAGACGTCGTTCGAGGGGCCGCTGGTGCGGGCCATGGCGGCGTCGCTTGAGGCCGAGGACCCGGGTGGGCGGGCTGTGCCGTACACCCTGTCGGGGGGCACGGATCTGAAGGCGTTCAGCCGGCTGGGGATCCGCGGGTTCGGGTTCGCGCCGCTGAAGTTGCCGGCCGATCTGGACTTCTCGGGCATGTTCCACGGGGTGGACGAGCGGGTGCCGGTGGATTCGCTGAAGTTCGGGGTCAGGGTGCTTGACCGGTTCCTGGATCAGTGCTGAATCCTTTGCGGATTTGCCATGACGATCACCTGCCGTAGTGATACTGTCACTTTCCGTTGAGAGGTGAGGTCGTGAGGCCGGGCCCGCTGCGGTGGGGCCGATCTCCGTTCGGGAGGTTCACGTGGCACGCATGCCTGTGTGGCGACTTGGGGCGGTTCCGTCCCTTGGCGCGCGGCGCGTGCCCGTGACCGCCCTGATGCCCGAGCTCAGTGCTCACAGGCTCAAGCGTGCGCTGGCGGTCGGCGGGTTGCTGGTCGCCGGGTGGTTGCTCGCCCTGGTGTTCGGCGCGTCGGGCGCCGCTCACGCCGCGGCGGACGCGGGTGGTCTCCCCTCTTTCCATACACAAACGTCGGATCGTCTCACCGGATCACTTGGTGATGGTTTCCCGCCGGTGAGCGACGACAACGCCGAGGCGCCGGACAACGCCGAGGCCATGGCCGGGCGACATGTCGACGGGCTCACGGGCCAGTCGCGCCCCGGTTTCCCCGCACCCTCCTCCGCCGAGTTCGGCGTCGGCCTCAACGGGGTCGTGCCGCAGGCCGGCGGCGGGCATGGGCCCTTCGGGCCGGGGGATCTCGCGCGGTCGGACATCGACCCGCGTGTCACGGCACAGCGCCGCCCACCGGTGTGCGCCTGCTCGCCCGTGGTCCGCACAGCGGCGGACGAACCCTCTTTCTCCCCTGACTGATCCCGTTCCTGCCCGGTCCGGGCGGCGGTTGTTCAGGCGGGACACGTTCCACTCCAGGACCGTGATCCAGACAGCCAAACCCCAGACAGCCAAGCCTCAGGCAAGCGTGCCCCGGCAAGCCCCGCGTGGCTCCTCACGCGCGCGTGGTGGTCCGCTGACCGGGACGCCCTTCCCCGGCTGTGCCGTAAAGGCGCCTGTTTCCGATCGAGCCCGGCTCACGGGTGATCGTCAATCTCCATCTCGCGTCGTGTGACTTTCCGGGGCTCCGCTGTGCGGCGGGCCGGACTCGGCTTCCGCATGCCCTGATCTCCACCGCGAACCGTCAGGTACCCCCAAGATCCACCAAGGAGTTTCAACTATGCGTACGTGGACTAAAGGATCGGCCCCCGCGGCTCTTCTCGCGGTCGTCGTGATGTCCATGAGCGGCGGCGGCGTCGCGTTCGCCGACACCTCCGGCACCAGCTCAGTCGGCGGCGGCAACCAGGTCAACCTGCCGATATCCATCCCGGTCGACATCAGCGGCAACGCCGTGGGTGTGGCCGGCGACTCGACGGCCCGCTCGCAGGGCGGGGCCTCGGTCGAGAACGGGCAGCCCGGCGGCATCCCCGGCCGGACCTCGGGCAACAGCAGCGTGCTGGGCGGCAACCAGATCAACGCGCCCATCACCGCCCCGATCAACGCCTGCGGCAACGCGTTGTCGCTGGTCGGCAACTCCAACGCGAGCTGCCGCGGCGGCGCGTCGGTGAAGGGCACGCCGGGGGGCGGGGCCGCGTCGGGCAACCGTACCGACGGCACGAGCAGCGTGGGCGGCGGCAACCAGGTCACCGCCCCGATCACCGCTCCCGTCAACGCCTGCGGCAACGCCATCGCGATCTTCGGTGACGCGGTCGCGGGATGCCCGGGCGGCGCGTCGGTCAAGGGCGGCGGGGCCACGGGCCGTGGCCGCGGCAACACGACGTCGGGCCGGTCGTCGGTGCTCGGCGGCAACCAGGTGCTGGCGCCGGTCACCGCGCCGATCAACGTGTGCGGCAACTCGGCCGCGCTGCTGGGCGGCGCGTTCTCGTCCTGCAAGGGCAGCAGCACGGTCACGCGCAAGCCGCCGCACCACGGCTACCACCGCACACACCAGACCCACGGCTCCTCGGGCAACGACACCGACGGCAGGTTCGGGGCGGGCAGCGGCAACCAGGTGATCGCCCCCGTCACCGCTCCGGTCAACGTGTGCGGCAACTCGGTGGGGAACGGCCCGGCCGGCTGCGTCGGCGGCGCCTCGGTGGCCGGTCAGGCGGGCGGCGGAGCCGGGGGCAACACGACCTCGGGCCGCTCCGGGGTGGGCTCGGGCAACCAGGTGCTGGCGCCGGTCACCGCGCCGGTCAACGTCTGCGGCAACGCGGTCGCGATCCTTGGCGGGGCGTTCGCCAAGTGCGAGGGCGTCGTGAAGGTCAAGAACGGCACAGCCAGGGGAGCGGGCGGCAACACGACCTCGGGCCGCTCCGGCGTGCTGGCGGGCAACCAGGCGGTGGCCCCGGTCAACGCGCCCGTCAACGTCTGCGGTGTCTCGGCGGGTGTGCTCGGCGCCGCCGCCTCGCGCTGCGTGGGCGGGGCCACGGTATCGAGGAACGCCGGGGCGGGCGCCGGGGGCAACCGTACTTCGGGGCAGTCCGGCGTGCTCGCCGGCAACCAGGTGCTGGCGCCGGTCACCACGCCGGTCAACGTCTGCGGCAACGCGGTCGCCGTGCTGGGTGACGCCGCGGCCGGCTGCCTCGGAGGTGCGCGGGTCGGCCACGGACACCGCTCGATCGGCGCGATGAGCGCGCAGCCGGGCAAGCGTGGCCAGAACCGGCCCGGCGGTGTGCTTCCGGGGCTTCCCTCGGTGCCCGTCGTGGGCGGACTGGCGAACACCGGCAACCTGACCCAGCAGGCGCAGGCCGCCGGGCTGCCGGGGGTGTCCAGCGCCGAGGGTGCGGCGCAGTCCCTCGGCATGCCGTCGATCCCCAGCATGCCGGGCATGTCCACCGAGCCGGTGCGCGCCCAGGTCAACAAGGACCGTAAGGGCGGCAAGAGCGGCAAGGGCGGCAAGGTCGTGGCCAAGCCCGCCAAGCCCGCCAGGCCTGGCAAGCCCGGCAACTCGACCCTGCCGGTGACGGCGGGTGGCCCGCTGGCCGCCGCCGGCCCGGTCGCCGACCTCGTGCGTTCGACCCCGGTCGGCTCCGCCGTCGGCCAGGTCGCCTCGGCCTCCCCGGTCGGCAACATCGGCCTCATGAGCGCCGAGCAGCCCGCCGGTCTGACCGGCATGAACTCGTCTTCCCTGATGGCCCTGCTGATGGGCGCCATGTTCGCCGCCTCGGCGACGGTGCTCTCGGTCGCCCGCCGCTTCCGCTCCGCCCGCGGCTAGTCCCCATACGGCGACAGGGGCGCGGGTGTACGGCGAAGCCGTGTGATTCCGGCCGACAGGCCGGGGACCATGTTTCACGCGGCCGGGCGGTGACCACGATTCCCCCGGGTGGGGCGGCGGCCGGTCGTCCCACCTCCACGCGCCAGGTGTGAGGGAAATAACTGGACGTGACATCTGAGGGTTTCAGCGGCATGTATTTCGCGGAAAGCCAAAGACGCTTTGCCCGTTCCGGGGGCGTGGCCCGGGGCGGGCAAAGCCATGCGTGCGATCCTGGGGGGAAGCTTTAGGTGCCGGGCTGAGCAGGGTCGCGACACGCGTCTCGCCGCGACGGTGCGCAGATGTGCGGGCAGGTGAAGGATCGACCGTGAATTGGGAAAGCCGGTGTCGGCGTGGATGCCTCCCATGGGTCGAACGCCGCGGGGGCGGGCAGACTGTCGGAGTCAGAGGGTGCGGGTGACCCGTATTATCTTCCGGCGGAGCCGTACCCGTCGGCTGCCGTCGGGATACAGCCGAAGCCGGTCGAGTTCCCAGTCTCCATATTCCGCGTGTTCGGTGAGGATCTGCCGAGCCGCCTCGCGGGAGGTGCCACGCGGGATGTGGACATCCATGTAGGAGTAGTTGAGCACAGCTATTAGTCTCCGAGGGTGGGCTAGGGGACGTGGGGAGTCGCTGGGCCTTATTCTGCGTCCTTGTGGGTGTACCCGGAAGAGACCGGGTAACCCGAGGGGAAGGGAAAGCCGGGCGACGGGTTACCGTCAGGATCAGTGTCGGCCCACAGGCACCAAGGCCCTGGCCTTGTGCGGTGGGGCTTGCCCGACAGGGGGAACGTAAGCGAAGAGCGAGGTAGGAAGCAGCGTGCCAGCGAAGAACGGCAACGCCGGCGGAACCCGCCTGGTGATCGTCGAGTCGCCTGCGAAGGCGAAGAAGATCGCCGAGTACCTCGGGCGCGGCTTCACGGTGGAGTCCAGCATCGGTCACATCCGTGATCTTCCGGA
The DNA here is from genome assembly GCF_016863435.1 of Sinosporangium siamense. GTDB lineage: Bacteria > Actinomycetota > Actinomycetes > Streptosporangiales > Streptosporangiaceae > Sinosporangium > Sinosporangium siamense. The sequence goes on along the minus strand of NZ_BOOW01000030.1, from coordinate 327,990 downwards.
ACGAGCCGACGACATCCCCGACAGATTCAAAGGGGAGTCCTGGGCGCGGCTTGGCGTGAACGTCGAACATGAGTTCGAACCGCTCTACATCGTGAATCCCGATAAGAAGTCTCAGGTCGCCAAGCTCAAGCAGCTTTTGAAAGAGGCCGCCGAGCTCTACCTCGCCACCGACGAGGACCGCGAGGGCGAGGCCATCGCCTGGCACCTGCAGGAGGTTCTGAAGCCCACGGTGCCGGTGCACCGCATGGTCTTCCATGAGATCACGCCGCAGGCCATCCGCGACGCGGTGGCCAATCCCCGCGATTTGAACCTCCGCCTGGTGGACGCCCAGGAGACCCGGCGCATCCTCGACCGCCTTTACGGCTACGAGGTCAGCCCGGTGTTGTGGAAGAAGGTCAAGCCGCGCCTGTCGGCCGGCCGGGTGCAGTCCGTGGCGACGCGCATGGTCGTGGAGCGGGAGCGGGAGCGGCTGGAGTTCACCGCGGCGACCTACTGGGACCTGTCGGCGCTCTTCGACAAGGGCGGCGACGAGGTTCCGCGCGAGTTCACCGCCACGCTCACCGGTGTGGACGGGCGCAGGGTCGCCCAGGGGCGCGACTTCGCCTCGACCGGCCGGTTGAAGAACGCCGACGTGCTCCATTTGGACGAGCAGGCCGCCCGTGCCCTCGCCGGGCGGCTCGCCGACGCCGCCTTCAAGGTCGGGTCCGTCGAGCGCAAGCCGTATACGAGAAAGCCTTACGCGCCTTTCCGCACCACCACGATGCTGCAGGAGGCCAGCCGCAAGCTGGGTTTCTCCGCGAAATACACGATGCAGGTGGCGCAGCGGCTCTACGAGAACGGCTACATCACCTATATGCGAACCGACAGCATCACGCTGTCGTCGACCGCGGTGACCGCCGCCCGCTCGCAGGCGACCAAGCTCTACGGCAAGGACTATGTGCCGGACAAGCCCCGCGTCTACACGAGCAAGGTGAAGAACGCCCAGGAGGCGCACGAGGCCATCCGCCCCTCCGGCGAGGAGTTCCGCACGCCTGGCGAGACCGGGCTGAGCGGCGACATGTTCCGGCTTTACGAGCTCATCTGGCAGCGCACGGTCGCCTCCCAGATGAAGGACGCGGTCGGCGAGTCGGTCGCGGTCAAGGTGGCGGGCACGTCGAGCTCGGCGGAGAAGGTCGAGTTCAGCGCCAGCGGCCGCACGATCACCTTCTACGGCTTCCTCAAGGCCTATGTCGAGGGCGCCGACGACCCGTCGACCGATCGGGACGACGCGGAGAAGCGGCTGCCCAATCTCGCCGAGGGCGATCCGCTGACGATGCGGGAGCTGACCCCGCTCACCCACACGACCAAGCCGCCGGCGCGTTACACCGAGCCCTCGCTCACCAAGGAGCTGGAAGACCGCGAGATCGGCCGCCCGTCCACCTATCCCGCGATTCTCGGCACGATTCTCGACCGGGGTTACGTGTTCAAGAAGGGCACCGCGCTGGTGCCGTCCTTCCTCGCGTTCGCCGTGGTCAACCTGCTGGAGCAGCATTTCGGCAATCTGGTCGACTACGAGTTCACCGCGCGCATGGAGGACTGCCTCGACTCGATCGCGAGGGGCGAGGCCGACCGGGTGCTCTGGCTGCGGCGGTTCTACTTCGGGGAGAACGAGGACGAGGGCCTGAAGGACATGGTCACCGACCTCGGCGAGATCGACGCGAAGGAGATCAGCTCCTTCCCGATCAGGGGCACCGACATCATGATCCGGGTGGGGCGCTACGGCCCTTATCTGGATCGCGACGGCGCCCGGGTCAACGTGCCCGAGGATCTCGCGCCGGACGAGCTGACCGCGGAGCGGGCCGAGGAGCTGTTCAAGCAGCCGACCGGCGACCGCGAGCTCGGCGCCGATCCGGTCACCGGTCACAAGATCGTGGCGAAGTCCGGGAGATACGGTCCCTACGTGACCGAGATCCTTCCGGAGGAGGCCACGGAGAAGAAGTCCACCAGGAAGAAGGACACGGTCAAGCCGCGCACCAGTTCGTTGTTCAAGTCGATGGACATCGACACTGTGACGCTGGAGCAGGCGCTTCAGCTGCTTTCCCTGCCGCGGAGCCTCGGCGAGCTGGAGGGCGAGGAGGTGCAGGCGTTCAACGGGAAGTTCGGGCCCTATGTGAAGAAGGGCAAGGACTCGCGTTCGCTGCCGGCCGAGGAAGACCTGCTCACGGTCACGCTGGAGCAGGCCAAGGAGCTTTTCGCGCAGCCGAAGCAGCGGGGCCGCGGCCGGGCCGCGGCGGCGGCGCCCCTGCGCGAGCTGGGCGACGATCCCCAATCGAAGAAGCCGGTGCTGGTCAAGGAGGGGCGCTTCGGTCCTTACGTGACCGATGGGGAGACGAACGCCTCGCTTCGCAAGGGTGACACGGTCGAGGACATCACGATCGAGCGTGCGGCCGAGTTGCTGGCCGAGCGCCGGGCCAAGGGGCCTGCTCCCAAGCGCACCACCCGCGCCAAGACCACCAAAACCGCCAAGGCTGCTGCTAAACCGTAGATCGCATCACAAGCCTCTTATCCCCCGAGCCCTACCATAATGGGGTATCGGGGGAGAGGGGTGCCGGTTGATCCTTGGGTTCTTGCTTACGGCTGTAGTGGTTGTCGTGGTGACCCATCTCTACCTCTGGTTCCGCTTGGTGCGATCGACCACCCGGCCGGGGCGCATGCGAAGACGGCTCACGTGGGTGACGGTCGCGCTCGGCCTGCTTGTGGTGGTCGCCCAGGTCGGATCGCGTTCTGAATTCGGCCACTGGCTCGCCTGGCCCGGGTTCATGTGGCTCGCGGTGATGTTCTACCTGGTGGTTTTCCTGATATTGCTGGAAATTCCACGGGCTATCGGGCTATTGGTGCTTCGCCGTACGGCACAGCGTGGTCGGGCGGTCGCCGCGCCGGTGCCGGTCGAGGTGGCGGCTTCCGCCGTACCCGCGCTTGTGCCCGGTCCGCTGCCGGTGGCGCCGGAGCCGGACCCGGCGCCGCCCGCCGCCGGGGGCGAGGGGATGGACCGCAGGTTGTTCCTGTCGCGCACCTTGGCCGGTGTGGCCGGCGTGGGAGCGCTGACGACGGTGGGGTTCGGGGTGCGGTCGGCGCTCGGGCCGCCGGTGATCGAACGGGTGCCGGTCGTCCTGCCCAAACTCGATCCGCGCCTCAACGGCTTGCGCCTCGCGGTCGTGAGCGACATCCACCTGGGGCCGATCACGGGGGTGAGCCACTCGGAGCGGCTCGTGCGGATGATCAATTCGCTGGAGGCCGACGTCGTGGCGATCGTCGGCGACATGGTGGACGGTACGGTGGCCGAACTCGGGGCCGCGGCCCGGCCGCTGCGCTCGCTCGAATCCCGCTACGGCACGTTTTTCGTGACCGGCAACCACGAGTATTACCTGGAGAACGGCCCCGGTGAGTGGATCGAGGAGCTGCGGGAGCTCAACGTGCGGCCCCTGCAGAACGAACGCGTGGAGATCGCCCACCAGGGGGCGATCCTGGATCTCGCCGGAGTCAACGACCTGGCGGGCGGGGCCAGCGGACAGGGACCGGACTTCGACAAGGCGCTCGGCGGGCGCGACACGTCACGCAACGTCGTGCTTCTCGCCCACCAGCCGGTGCAGGTCGCCCAGGCGTCAACACGTGGGGTGGATCTTCAGCTTTCCGGGCACACGCATGGTGGGCAGTTGGTGCCGTTCAACCTGATCGTCCCTGTGCAACAGCCCGTGGTGGCGGGATTGGAGAACGTGGACGGAACGCAGGTGTATGTCACCCGCGGTGCCGGTTTCTGGGGGCCGCCGGTCCGGGTGGGAGCGCCGCCGGAGATCAGTCTGCTGGAGTTGCGCGCCCCGAACGCGTAGCGGGTGAAGGGCATGGTCGGCGCAGCGGAAAAGTTCCACCACGGCCGTCGAGGTTTGTGAAGTCGTCTCGTCACAAAGCGGGCGCAATTACCCCTATGTGCCCTGCGGAGCAGTGCCCGGAGGCACTACCCTCGTGCGGGCGACCAGACCTTGGCTCGCCCTCTCTAGCCCAGCTAGCACCTGGATACGCTGACATTATGACCTCCCCTGGCCGACCCGCCGCGCGACGCAAGCCCCCGCACGTGCTGGCAAACGCCCCGTTCCGCAGGTTGTGGACGGCCACATCGCTCTGCAGCCTCGGCGACTGGCTCAACATCATCGCGCTCACGGCGCTGGCAGCCGCGCTGACCGCCGGATCCGGTTTCCAGACCCAAGCCCTGGCCGTCGGCGGTGTCTTCGCGGCCAAGATGTTGCCTCCCGTCCTGCTCGGCCCGCTGGCGGGGGTGCTCGACGGCCGGCTCGACCGGCGAGTGGCGATGTTCGCAGGAGATCTGCTGCGAGCCGCCCTGGTCGTGTCCATCTTCTTGATCGGCACCTATACGTGGCTCATCGTCGCGGCCGTGCTGATCGAGTGCGCCGCGCTGCTACGGGTGCCGGCCAAGGAGGCCGCAGTGTCCGGGTTTGTCCCGGAGGAGCAGCGGGAGGAAGCCGGGCGGCTCATCCTCCTCGTGACATACGGCTCGGCCCCCGTGGCCGCCGCCCTCTTCGCCCTACTGTCCCTCGCGAGCGACCTCGGGCGCGCTCTGTCGCCGGGGTTCACGACGTCCTCGACCGACTTCGCCCTCGTCGTCAACGCCGTCCTCTACCTGGCCTCCGCCGCCCTGATCTTCACTCTTAAGCAGATTTCGCAGCTCCGCCCGCCGGGCCCGGCGCCGTCCACTCTTCGCGACCTCTTGGCCGGCCGCCGCCACATCGCGGGGCACCGCCTCGTCGGGGCCCTCGTCCTCGGCATGGTGGGCGCGTTCGTCGCGGGCGGCACGGTCGTCGGCGTGGCGAAGATCTACACCTCGTCGCCCGTCCTCGGCGGCGGCGACGCCGCATACGGCATGGTGTTCGGGGCGGTGTTCCTCGGCGTGGCGCTCGGCATGTCCTTCGGGCCGAGGATTCTGCGGGAGTTGTCGCGGCGCAGGTTGTTCGGCCTGTCGATCGTCATGGCGGGTGTGCTGCTCGCGGCCGTCGCGCTGATCCACAACCTCGCCGTCGTGGTGGTGCTCGCGCTCGCGCTCGGCATATGCGCGGGCATCGCGTGGATCACCGGCTATTCGATGATCGCTGTGGAGATGGATGACTCGGTCCGGGGTCGCACCTTCTCCTACATCCAGGCCGTGGCGCGCGTCGTCCTGCTGGTCGTCGTGATCGTGGCGAGCCCGCTGGCGGGCCTGCTCGGCAGCCACAACCTCCGGATCAGCGCCACGATCGGCTACCGTTTCGACGGATCCAGCCTGATCATGCTGGGCGGGGCGCTGCTGACCGTGGTGATCGGCTTCGTGGCCCTCCGGCGCACGGACGACCGGGCCGGGGTGCCCGTCGCCGTCGACCTCTTCGCGGCGCTTCGCGGCAAGCGCTTCGTGGAGGAAAGCGGGGATGAGGAGCCGCAAGGGCTGTTCATCGCCTTTGAGGGCGGCGAAGGCTCCGGCAAGACCACTCAGTCGAGGCTTCTCGCCATCTGGCTGCGTGATCAGGGCTTCGATGTGGTGCAGACCCGCGAACCGGGCTCCACCAAGGTCGGCATGCGGCTCCGGGCGATCCTGCTCGACGCCGCCCACCAGGGGCTCTCCGCACGATCCGAGGCGCTGCTCTACGCCGCCGACCGGGCCGAGCACGTGGAGAAGGTCATCCGCCCGGCTTTGGGGCGGGGGGCGCTGGTCGTGTGCGATCGCTACGTCGACTCCTCCCTCGCCTATCAGGGGGCCGGACGCGAGCTTGACCCCGCCCATGTCGCCAGGCTCAACTCGTGGGCCACAGGCGATCTGGTGCCGGATCTGACCGTGCTCATCGACGTGCCGCCCTCGATCGGGCTCAGGAGGTTCGCCTCGCCGGCCGACCGCATCGAGGCCGAGCCGCTGGAGTTCCACGAGCGGGTGCGCCGTGAGTTCCGCAACCTGGCGGCGGCCGCCCCCGAGCGTTACCTGGTCGTCGACGGCACCCTGACGCAGGAGGAGGTGTCGCGCCTCATTCAGGACCGGGTGCGCGACATCCTGCCCGACCCGGTGCCTCAGGAGTCGGAGGACGCCACAGGGACCATTCCCGCCATCCGCGACTGAACCTCTCTAAGACACGGCCTCGGGATATGGCTTCCGGCCTGCTGCGCGGCCGGTCGGCGCGGATGCGGTAAAGGATCTCGGGGGGAGGGCCTACCCTTCTGAGGGTGGGCCTCTTCGACGATTTGGTGGGTCAGGAGCGGGCGACCGCCGTGCTGTCGCGTGCCGCCGCCGCGGCGGCCGAGGTGCTGGCCGGGGGCCGCGGGGCGGGCATGACGCACGCGTGGTTGTTCACGGGGCCGCCGGGCTCCGGCCGTGAGGAGGCCGCCCGCGCGTTCGCCGCAGCCCTGCTCTGCTCCGACCGCGGGTGCGGGCACTGCGATCTCTGCCATCAGGTGCTGATCGGCTCGCACCCCGACGTGGAGATCGTCCGTCCCCAGGGCCTCTCCTACGGCATCAAGGACACCCGGCAGCTCATCCTGCGCGCGGCGGGGGCGCCGACGCTCGGCCGCTGGCGGGTCGTGCTGTTCGAGGACGCCGACCGCGCCACGGAGGGCGCCTCCAACGCCCTGCTCAAGGCCATCGAGGAGCCGCCGGCCCGCACCGTGTGGCTGCTCTGCTCCCCCTCCCCGGACGACATGATGATCACCATCAGGTCGCGCTGCCGCATCGTCACCCTGCGCACGCCGCCCACCGGCGCCGTGGCCCACGTGCTGATGACGAGGGACGGTGTGGCACCCGAGATGGCGGAGTTCGCCGCCAGGGCCGCCCAGGGCCACATTGAGCGGGCCCGCAGGCTCGCCCTCGACGAGGACTCGCGCCGCCGCCGGGAGGCCGTGCTGTCCATCCCACGCTCGCTGGTCGGCGTGGGCGAGTGTGTGGCGGCGGCGGAGAAGCTCGTCAAGACGGCCGAGGAGGAGGCCGCCGCGGTCTCCGCCGTGCTCAACGAGGCGGAGACGGCCGAGCTGCGCAAGATCTACGGCGAGGGCTCGTCGGGCAAGGGCCTCAACAAGGGCCTGGTGCGCGGTGGCGCGGGGGCGCTCAAGGAGCTGGAGGACCGCCAGAAGTCCCGGGCGACCCGTCTTAAGCGCGACGTCATCGACAACGCCCTGCTCGACCTTGTGGCGTTCTATCGCGACGTGCTGGCCGTGCAAATGGGGGCCCAGGTCGAGCTGGCCAACGGCGACCTTCATCACGATCTCACCACGCTCGCCAGGGCCTCGCGCCCGGAGGAGACGCTCAAACGCGTCGACGCGATCATGCGGTGCCGGGAGCGGCTCGCGGCCAACGTCAACCCGCAGATGGCCGTGGAAGCCATGACGTTGTCACTTCGCCGGCCGTAGAAAAGCAACCCGGAGCGGTTTTCCGCGTCTCTGGGACATGCAGGCCGACATCGTGGACCTCTCGACGCCCTCCTCGGGCGAGACGGTGAGTGCGCTTTACGCGGCTCATGCGCTTGGGCTGACGCGGATGGCACTGGTCATGCTCGGGGACAGGGAAAGTGCCGAGGACGTGGTGCAGGAGGCGTTCCTCGGCCTTCACCGCCGCTTCGGCGGCCTTCGAGATCCTGACAAGGCGCTCGTCTATCTGCGCAGTGCCGTGCTCAACAATGCCCGCAGCGTGTTGCGGCGCAGAAAACTGCCCTCGTGGTTCGCGGGCACCTACGAGCCGCCGATCTGGTCGGCGGAATCCGCGGCGATGCTCGGTGAGGAGCGGAGGGCCGTCCTTTCGGCCCTCCACCGATTGCCGCGCAGGCAGCGTGAGGTTCTGGTGCTCCGTTTCTATGCCGACCTCTCCGAGGAGGAGGCCGCGCAGACCCTCGGGGTCAGCCGCGGAACCATCAAATCCACCACCCACCGGGCTGTAGCCGCGCTCGGTCGTCTGTTGGGGGATCACCCATGAACGAAAACGAAATCGTCAATCGGTTGCGTGATGCGACCCGGGCCGCGGCCGGATATGTGGACGCGGTCCCCGAACTCAAGCGGGAAACCCGTAAAGCGGGTGCCAGGGCGTGGCTGGTGCCGGTCGCCGCGGCGGCATCGGTCATGTCGGTGCTGGTGGCGGGGGTCGTCGTCGGCGTCAACCTGGTCGAGGGGGACGGCCCCGACGCGGCCATGCCGATCAGCGCGGGCACGGCGACCACCCCGAGATTTCTGGCCGACCTCACTAAGACCACTTTCCGGGTCCGCACCGTCGAGGGGCTGAAGGAGACCGCCACGGTGCCCGTTCCCTCGGGGGCGGAGGCGTTTGAGCGTGTGGCGGGAGCGGGGGACAACCGCACGTTCGTCGTGGTGGCCAGGTCGGGGGAGTGCGCCCAGCTGTTTTTCAAAATCACGCTCGACGAGGCGGGCAAGGTCGCGGGGGTCGACCGGCTTTTCACCGCGCCCGCGGACACGGCGGTCACCAATCTCGCGGTGACCGGCGACGGCGGCAAAGTCGTCTACGGACTTGCTCCCTGCCGCGGGCCCCAGAAGGACACGCGCCTTGTGATGCGGGAGTTCGGCGGAGCGGAGCGCACGTGGCGGGTGAAGAACGGCCCCGTGCTCAATCTCTCCGCCAGCCACGACGGAAAATACATCGCCTATCAAGAGGGGCCCCGGGTTCAGCCGGCGCTGTCCGCGCCGGGCGTGACCGTTCCGCCCGCGGAAGCGGTCCCTGTCCCCTCCACGGTGCCGGAGTCCTCGTCCGGTGTGGCGGAGGGATCGAGCGGGCAAAACGCGGAATCGGTCCCAGTCGTGCCCAAGGAGGGCGCTGAGCCCGCGGACTCTCCCTCGGAGAGCACGGGAGGGACCTCGGTGTCGCCCCCGGAGGGCACGGTGGAAGCGCCGCTGCAGGACAGGCCCGAGCCTCCCTCGATCACCGTCGAGGCCAGCCCGGGGGCACCGCACACGCAGCACGGCATCGTCTACGGCACCCAGAAGGTCTTCGTGCTGGACACCTCCGCCGAGGGCGAGGACACCGGTGCGGCGAAGGCGGTGGACCTGCCCACCTCGCTTGAGCGGCTCGGCAACGGTGTGCACGGTGTGCGCATCACCGGGGACGGGCAACGGCTGATTTACGGCGGGAGCAAGTCGGACGGGCGGGCCGGCGTGCTTGAGTCCCCCGGCGAGGTCCTGGATTACAGCATCGCGGAGCAGCGTGTGCTCCGTGTGCTCCACTCGGCCGACAAGGGCCCTGTCCATGTCGTCGACATCAACGCCGACGGGAGCTGGATGATTGTCCGCCATATAAGGCAGGGATTCGGCGTCGTCAGCCCGGATGGTTACCGCGCGGTCGCGTCGGAGGGAGACAACGCGTGGTAGGTCTTCGCTGCGAATAGTCATCGCCTTGTGAGCGTCGCCCGGTGCACCGCAGTGAATCCGGGGGCGCTCACAACGCCGTTGCCGGCATCGGAGTGACCGAGCCGAGCATGGGGCTTTTTCCTTTCTGAGCCGCAGTCGTCCTATCGGGCGGCGGCCGGGGGATGGGGTGGAGGGGCGCACCCGTGCCGGGACTCTACAGGGGCGATTCCCGGCACGGTCGTGTGCCTCTGCCGATCCTGGCCTTCGGCCGCGTATGGTGACTCAAGGCGGGTAGGGTCCAAAAGCCCCAAGGAGGCGAGCACGAGCCAATGGGCATGATCATGGCTGTGAGCTTCACCCGATATGGACGGCTTTATTACCTTGATCCGGGAGGTCACACGCCTAAGGTCGGGGACAAAGTTTTGGTTCCCACCGATTCCGGACCTGAGGTTGCCGAATGCGTGTGGGCCCCCCAATGGGTGAGTGAGGAGATCGACGGCCTCCCCATTTGCGCAGGCATCGCACAGGACGAACACCTCACCCGAGACGAGAGCAATCGCCGCCGCAGAGCCGAAGCCCGAAGCGTCGCTAAACGCCTCATCAAACGCCACACGTTGCCCATGAAGGTGGTCGGGGTGGACTACCTCGACAAGGACAACGTCTACACCGTCTACTTCTCCGCGCCCCACCGCGTCGACTTCCGCGCCCTCGTCCGCGACCTCGCCCGCAACCTCCGCGCCCGCGTCGAGCTCCGCCAGATCGGCCCCCGCGACGAGGCCCGCCTCCAAGGCGGCATCGGGCCCTGCGGCCGCGACCTGTGCTGCGCCACCTTCCTCAAGGACTTCGAGCCCGTCTCCGTCCGCATGGCCAAAGACCAGGACCTACCGGTCAACCCCCTCCGCATCGCCGGCGCCTGTGGCAGGCTCATGTGCTGCCTCAAATATGAGCATCCCCTATACGTCGAGTTCCGCGCCTCGGCCCCCCGCGTCGGCCTGGCCGTCGACACGCCCGAAGGGGCGGGCACCGTGGTCGGTCACAACGTGCCCTCCGACTCCGTGATCGTGCGGCTCAACGACGGCGGCAGGCGCTGCGCCTGCTCCAAGGCGAGTGTGTGCGGGCCGCGCAAGGCACACGACGCGGCGTACGGCACAGCCAAGGCGGCCTCTCCCACGGGATCGCCTGTCGCGGGCGGCACGGGGGCAGAAGAACAGGCATGACCTTTTTCACCTCAGGCGGGAGTGGGCGGTGGCGTGGGCGGTCGTTGTCGGCCGCGTTCATCGCGGCGGCGCTCGTCCTCACGTCGGCCTCGTGCACGCGGGCACTCGACGCGAAGACCCCGGCCAAGACGGTGGCCACGCCGTACTCCGCGCAGAAACTCAAATGGCGGGACTGCGGCGCCGGCTTCGAGTGCGCCAAGCTTCAGGTGCCGCTCGACTATGCCAAACCGGAGGGTCAACAGCTGCAGATCTCCGTCATCCGGCTGCCCGCCTCCGGCACCGACCGCATCGGGTCGGTCGTCGTCAATCCCGGGGGGCCGGGCGGCTCCGGAGTGCAATATGCCAGGGCCGCGCGGTCCATTCTCAGCGACGAGGTGCGTGAACGTTTCGACGTCGTCGGATTCGACCCGCGTGGGGTGGGGGAGTCGGCACCGGTGCGGTGCCTGTCGGCACGCGAGCTCGACGACTATATGTCACTCGACAACAGCCCCGACGGACCCGAGGAGGTCAGTGAGTTCGAACGGGGATCGCGGCGGTTCGCGGCCGGGTGCGAGAGCGAGTCGGCCCGGCTTCTGCCGTACGTCGGCACCGTCAATGTCGCGCGTGACCTCGATGTCTTGCGGAGCGCTCTGGGGGACAAGGGGCTGACCTATCTCGGCAAGTCGTACGGCACGCTCATCGGGGCCGTCTACGCGGATCTGTTTCCCGCCAGGGTCCGGGCGCTGGTGCTCGACGGCGCGGTCGACCCCTCGTTGTCGTCGATCGAAGTCAACCTCACCCAGGCGAGGGGATTCGAGACGGCTTATCGCGCCTTCCTCGAGGACTGCTTCAAGGCCGCCGACTGCCCGTTTCGCGGGAGGGACGTCGACGGCGCCATGCGTGAGGTCACCGAATTGCTGCGCCGCAGCGACAACAAGCCCCTGCGCAACCGCAGCGGCGACGGACGCCGCATCACCGAATCGTGGGTGATGCTCGGCATCATCACCCCCCTTTACGATCGGCGCTCGTGGCCCACTCTCCGCCAGGCCCTCAACGAGGCCCTCGACGGCGACGGCACGACGCTGCTGCGCATGGCGGACGTGTTGATCGACCGGCGCGGGGACGGCACCTATTCCAATCAGACCGAGTCCAATATGGCGGTCAACTGCGTCGACAGCCCATATCCCACGTCGCTGGCGGACTTCACCAAGGCGGCGAAGGAGGCCGCGAAAGAGGCGCCGAACTTCGGGCGGCAGGTCATGTGGGGGTCGTTGCCGTGCGCCTATTGGCCGGTCCCGGCCGGCAAACGCACCGGCACGCTCACCGCGAAAGGCGCCCCGCCCATTGTGGTCATCGGCACCTACCGCGACCCGGCGACGCCATATGCCTGGGCCAAGGCGCTGAGCCGCCAGCTGACCTCCGGCGTGCTTCTCAGCTATGACGGCGACGGCCACACGGCCTATTTCACCGGCTCGACCTGTGTGGACGACGCCGTCGACCGCTATCTCGTCTCGCTCAAGCCGCCGGCCGAGGGCACGGTGTGCCCGAAGGTCAGTTGACGGTTTCGTATCTCCATTCGAGGGTGCCGTGGCGCGTCGTCGTCGGCACCCACATGTCGAGCGGCTCCCCCTTCTCCAGGGACCGCACCACCGCCTCCAGCAGGGCCGCATAGGAGGGCCGGCCCCCGTCGTCGGTGAAGGCGAGTCCCTCGTCCTCGAAGAACTCCCCGACTCTGCCCTTGCCGTTGAGGACCAGGTGGTCGCCTGCCGGGTCTATGGCGAACGGGATGACACTCCAGTGCCACCAGAACTCCTCGGGAGCCACGGAATCGGGGTCGTCACCGCTCATGATGAGCAGCTCGGCCTCGGCGACCGCCAGGCTGTCGCAGAGCGCACGCCAGCTGGAGTGGATTTCGCTGAGGGACATCGGCGAGTACAACATGCCGAGAAGCGATCCCGCGCCGCGGAGAACACCGTTGTGGCGCATCAGCGACGCCTTCAGATCGTCGGGGAACCTCAGCATCATCGCCTTCTCCACCCGTGCGATCTCGCGCGGCGTCGCCGGTGGCGCGAGATCGGCGTAGGACTGCGGGGCGTTCTCCGCCAGCCACCTCTCCAGCCGCCGCCAGGCCTTCTCAACGCGGCGGGTGGTCGCCACGTCGGGAAGTCTCAGCAGGGGCTCGCGTCTTGGGGCGTCGCAGCTCTGGGTTCCGAAGTGGGGGTTGATCAACGATCCGGAGGCAAGGGCGGGAGACGGCTCGTCCTTCGTTCTCACCGGGCCGTCCGCTATGGGGACGAACAGCAGCGCGAGGACGGCGCTCGGCACACTCAGGACGTGCCGTCGCCATTGCCGTGGTTGTGAGCGTGCGGTTATCGAGCTGTAGGCGGCGACGATCCCCACACGCCCCGCGGTGATGACCAGTCCCGGGACGACGAACCACGACAACCCCGCGGAGGTCCCGGACGCCCCTGCGACTGCCATCGGAAGCCGGGGCGCCACCTCATGCAGCATCCATTCCGCCGCGAACAATCCCACCACAGAGCCCGCCGCCCATAGATGGCCCCTGGGGCTCATGCCCCGCGCGACCCTCCAGGCCAGCAGCATAATGAGCAGCGGCGAAACATAGATCAGAGTGTCGAGGACGGCGTCCACCACTCGGTGGGCCGGTGAAAGACCGCCGGTGTGAATCCAGGGGACCGAGACCGTCGCCACCTGCCAGAGGTTGATGAGCCCGGCGAAGATCCACCAGTGCGCGGCGCGGGAAGAGTGCACCGGGGACTCCTACCGCGAGGTCGCGGGAGAATCTGTTGGCGCAGAGCGGGATGGGTTCATAGGCTCCACAGGTGTCACCCAATCGCGGCATTACAGTTAAGTGCCGGCTCAAGTCGTCGAGACAGCGGTGTTTATTCCGAGGGCATCTTGCCACAGACCGCCGAATGGACAGTTTACGTCCACGCGATGAAATGATCGCAGGGGACAGTTGGTGCTCCATCCGAACTATGTTGTGACCTGGGCCTGTTCATGAGAAAGGAATTCACCTCGGCGGACGGGCGCCCCTGGAAAAAGTTTTCCCACCGTGCGGCATTGGCCGACCTGATCACGCGCGGCTGGACACCGTGCGGCATAGGCGACTGGGCGATAGCCGTACGCTCCCCGGACGGCCTCCTCACCGCCCGGATCTGCCCCTTCGACCCTGCCTACGATGCCTTCCTCACACTCTGCCAGCGGTTGCCCGGCAACCCCTATCTGCCGGACATCGCCTTCACCACCGCCCTCGACGGGGGCGGGTCCATGGTGGTGATGGACTACCTCGCCCCCGTGGAGGAGCAGGTGGTTCGCCGTGCTCCACACGTTCGACGCGGACGGACACCATCAGAAGTCTCTGATCGAGTGCACAGGGACCGACGACCGACACCTCGCGGCCGTCGACGCCGCTCAAGACCGGCTGAAGGGGTGGCTGGACGACCTCGCCGGTCTTGAGTTCGGAGACATCGCCGTCCGGCCCTTCCGGATGGAGCACGAAGGGGTGGTCTTTGGGCATGTCGTCGAGAGTTTCGAGGGTGTGGAGCACGCCGAGTTATATCCCGATCAACTCGGGTTCTATGAGCCGTGGGACGGCAGCTACGACACCTGATTCACCAGGATGTCGTACATCTCGTCGGCCGTGGGCACCTTCGACGTGGCAGGGAAGTCGACGACCCTGATCGACGCCTCGGTGTAGAGGCTGTGGGAGGCGAAGTCCTCCGCCTGGGCGACCGCGATCAGCCGGTCACCCACGCGCCACACGGCATAACGCCAGTCATCGTCTTCGTCGAACATTCCCGCAGCCTCGGGCTCCCCGAGGCGGGCCGCCATGGCCGCCCGGCCCGCCTCGAAGAGGACGTCGAACTGCTGCCGGGTGGCCGAGTGGTCGACGTGCCACTGGGGGGAGGGGAGATGCTGGGGGAAGTCGTCGAGATCCGGGTCGTCCTCGTCGTCGGGCTCGTAGTAGAGACCGAAGCGGGCGGAGAAGCCGCTCACCGCGTCGGCCTTGTCGTGGAAGACGTCGATCTCCCATCCGGCCGAGTGGACAGGAGTGAGTTGCCCGGCATCCGGCAACACGGTGGAGAGGGAGGCGGCGTCCCAGAGAGAACGGGCGAGCGTGCCCATGAGGTCGGCCAGAGGTGTGTTGACGGGGTGCCATGCCAGAGCCATGGTGAAGATGTCCTTTCCACCGTCACGTTGTGCTTATCGGGGCAACCTACTGGGGAAAGACCCGCCACCACATCCGAGTCTGGGCCCCATTTGTCCGACCGAGTTGTCGGACGTGTCGAGTGGGTCATGGTGTGGGGCTGGTTGGCCATATTTGTCATAGTTTGGAGCTGGAGATCATGGTTCCGTCTGGCCAGCCGGGTGATGCCTCTTTTGGGGCAACTCCTGAGTCGGGAAACGGTCCCCACTCCGGATCGGACGTGGATAAGGCTGTAGCTTTCCTGCGGCACAACCTTGGCGACCCCTTCGTCAACTGGGTTCTGGCAGATCCGGCTGACAATCTGTCATCATCAAGCCGAGGTCGCGGGAGTTCTCGCGTCCTTGCTCGCACGGAGCCTCGCCGGTGGAACCGCTTCTGTGGGCTCACCCGTCGAGATCGCGGCCATGAACCTCGTGTTTTATATCCTCGAGGTCGGCACGACCTCGATCAACCATCTCCGCATGTGGTCCACGCAGAAGGAGTTGCCGAGCTGTGACGTCTCCGGTGACGAACTGCTCGACGCGGTCGTTCAACTCGCCGTCGAGAGCTACGGTGAACTCCTGCTGCCCACACTCGAGTATTGGTCGTCGCGAGGATAGTGTGCTCAGGGTTTCGGGCTCTCTTGCGAAGCTGCTGCACCCGGCCGGAGAAGAGCGGGATCAAGCTCGCGATGTTTATCGCGACATTTATCACCTGCGAAGCAATATCGTGCATGCGAATAACTTCAATGACACTCCGCAGCAGATTCAGCAGAAGGGCAGGCTGGCGGTAAATGCGGCGTTGGATGCCATCAAAGTCCTTCTTGTAGATCGACCGGAACTTCTTCCCCTGAAGAGCTCCGAGCGCAGTTTGCGAATCCTGCTTGACGACGGACCGCCGTCGGGCCTGGATGATGGAGCCCTTCCCCGGTGATCTGACCTGAGTGAGATGCGGGACCGATGCATGATCTGGGACGATCTGCGCGCCCGGCTTTTCAGGAAATTTGGTTATGGGGGATAGCGGTGGCATTTGCGGAGACTGGGGGCGCACCGGATGTCGAGCGGCGGGAGAGTCGGGTTGCGCGATATGTGACCGAGGTCTTCGCGCCCGCTCACCTTGTTATCGGGCTCCCGCCTCTTGTGGGGGTGCTCGCCGCCGGGTGGGGTGGTCTGGGGTGGGGGGTTTTGGCCGCTGTGTTGTGTGGTGGGGTTCCGGCGGGGATCATCGCCGTTGGGGTGAAGGCCGGTTGGTTTGGCAATCGGCATGTCACCACGCGGGCGGAACGCCCGAAGCTTGTCGTGGTTCTCGTTGTTCTTGTGGTGGCCGCGCTTGTCCTGCTCAGCGCGCTGGGCGCACCCAGGGTGATGGTGGCCTGTGTGGCCGTCATGCTGGCCACGTTGGCGGTGATCGGTCCGGTCACGCTCGTGTGGAAGATCTCCTTTCACACGGCGGTCGCGGCGGGCAGCGTGGTGACGGTGGCCAACGTGGCGGCCACAGTGCCCGTCCTGCTGGTGGGGGCCGTGCTGGTGGGGCTGATCGGGTGGTCGAGGGTGTCGGTCGGCGACCACACTGCCGCCCAGGTCGTGGCCGGGACCGCAGCCGGTGGGGTGGCGGCGTGGGGCACGTTGGCGGTGCTTCTTTAAGGGGGCTGTGCCGTACGGCGTTCAGGGTGAATCGGGGAAGCAGACCCGGTGCCAGTGTTCGGTGGAGCGGACCAAGTCGTCGCTGACGTGGGAGAGGAAGCGGCCCATGGACTCAAGGCGGACGCCCGCGGGGGTGCCGGGGCCCAGTCTCTGGGCGCCGTGTTCGCACGCGGTGGCGATCTCATAGTTGATGCGGACGCTGGCCATGATGGCCTGGAGCCATATGGTGTCGTCGACGACGTAACGTTCGGCTCGGCGGCGGGGGTCGCGTTCGCGTTTGATGAGCTCTTGGCTCTCCAGATAGCCGACCGCCTTGGATATCGAGGCGGGGCTGACGCGGAGGCGTCGCACGAGGTCGGCCGAGGTGAGGCTGCCGCTGTCAGTGGTGAACAGCGCGGCCATCACCTTGGCCATCATCAGGGGGAGCCCCGCTCGGACCATTAGCTCAGCGCTCTGGGCGGCCACCTCGTCCACGACGCGCGGGTCGCGGCCGTCTAGGTCGCCGCTCCCCGGCCGTGTCGCCGGGGTGGTGCCGTGCCGGCGCACGGGGCGTTTGCCTGCCAGATGAGCCCGGTCGGCGTGGTAGCCGCCCGGGCCGCCGTTGCGCATCACCTCGCGGGTGACGGTCGAGGTCGGCCGCCCAAGACGGCGGGCTATGGCGGCGTAGGTCAGCCCGTCACGCAGTCCGGCGGCGATCTGCCGACGGTCCTGCTGGGTCAGCCTTTGTCCAGACATCGGCTTCCTTAGCTGTGGTGCGTCGGCAACAGCTTAACGCAACGCCGCTATTGCGTTAGCAAGCAAGGTCGACGCAATGATTTCCAGCCTGTGAGCTGCGTATTTGCCAGTTGCGTCACGAAAGTGTGATTGACCGTTCGGTGTATGCAACGTAATTTTTGATGTGCCGTAAATGTTCTCGAGACAAGGGTGAACGAGATGACCTACTCCGCCGTCCAGCAGCTACTCGACCGTGTGGTGGATGAGTACGGCGTGCCCGGTGTCGTCGCCGAGATCCGCCGCGGGGACGAGACATGGTTCGGTACGTCCGGGGTGGCCGACATCACGACGGGAGACGAACGCCGGCGTGGTGAGCACGTGCACACCGGAAGCGCCGGCAAGGCCTTCACCGCCGCCGCGATATTGCGGTTGGAGGCCGAGGGCAGACTGAGCATCGACGACACCGTAGACAAATGGCTGCCAGGTGTTCTGGACGTCAACGGCTATGACGGAAGCAAGATCACTATCCGGCACCTGCTAAGCAACAGCAGCGGCCTGTTCGTCACCGGCCTCGCCCCGGAGATCTACTATCGCTACGCCACCCGCTCCGGCTTCGCCAAACACCGCTTCGACATCTCGACCAAGGAAGAGCTGCTGACGCTCGCCGTGTCCCAGCCGCCGATCTTCGAACCCGGCACGGCCTTCGCCTACTCCAACGGCGGCTTCTACATCGCCGCCGCGATCCTTGAGGAGGTCACCGGCAACAGCTACGCCGACGAGGTCGACCGTACGGTGATCCAGCCGCTTGGCCTGACTCACACTCACGTGCGCCGCCCGGACGAGATCGACTATCCCCAGCCGCACCCGCGTTCCTACTCCAAGCTGTTCTACAAGGAGGGCTTCGACCCGGCGCAGATCACTGCGGAGAACTGGCAGTCGGCTATGGAGGACCCCGGTCTTGAGCCCCTGGACGTCACGGAGTTCAACACCTCGGGTGGCTGGGCCGCCGGCAACATCGTCTCCACGACCGGCGACATGATCCGTTTTGTCGGTGCCTTGGCGAGTGGTGCCCTGCTGCCCCCGGAGCAGCATCGCAAGATGTGGACGACGATCTCCACGGAGGGGGGCCACTGGATGCCTCACACGCGCTACGGCCTCGGTGTGTTCGAGTTCGACCACGAGGTGGCCGGCGGGATCACCTTGCGTGGCGTGGGGGGCAGCCTGTGGGGCTCCTACATCTCCGTGGTCGGCACAGCCGACGGTGAGCACACCTTTGCTCTTCACACCAATATGGAGTGGAAGAGCTGGGACATCATGTTCGACGGCATCAAGGCGGTGTTCGGCGAGGGGGGCTGAGCCCCGCCTTCTTCCGAAAATCAATCTGTGAGCCCACGGCAAGTGCTCACCGCGCGGGGGCAGGCACAGGCCTTGTCGTGTTCACCTGCCCGGCGATGTGGGCGAAAGCCACGAACAGGAACACCGCGCCGACCGGGATGAGGTCCTTGTCGACGAACGGCAGCGCCATGTTGACCAGGACAAGCGCCGGCACCCAGCCCTTCACCCTTCGCATCGTGGCAAGCCGTACAACGACGGCGAGTTGCCCGAGGTAGAAGAGGAACGGCCCCACGTCATAGACGGCGAAGGAGACCCCCGGGACCGATTGGATCCGGGTGAACAACACCCCCATGGCCGCGTGGTCCACCGACATGAACCCGACGACGATGTCGATGACGAACTGCAGGCAGATCGCCACGATCCCGGTGATCCCCGTAACGGCGAGCACTGTGGTCACCTTGTCCCGCCCGGCCAGCTGCCACATGTGCTTAAAGGTCACGGCGAACATGACCAAGGCCACCAGGAAGGCCAGATGGCCGACCGTCCACGCCAGACCGGGTCCCCGGCTGCCGTCGAACCCGTCGACAATCCGGATCACTCCGTACGCCAGGGTGAACAGTGGGGCCGCGATAAAGGCGACACGATGGTTCATTGCGGGGACGCTCCTCACTCGCGTTGGCCGTACGTCCCCAATGGTGGTTTTCTCCGGCTCAGAGGTAATCGCCGGTGAGAGCGATATCCGGCCTCCCTCTCGCGAGCGAGTCCAAGCCCGCATTATGTGGTGTTCGGGCTGGGATGCCGACTGCCGATGCGATGTCCCGTGTCAGCGGGCTCTGCCCCGGCGCCAGATCGTCGAGCCGGGGCGGCGGCGTTCCAGGCGGAGGGCCACCATGGTGGAGCGGCAGATTCCCTCCTTGATCCAGGCGGCGGTTCTGCCGGTGAGGACGAGGTCGCGGGGGGAGTCGTCGGGGTGGACGAACTGCACTAGCCCGTTGTTGCGCCCCAGGCTGACGCATTGGAGGAGATAGGCATATCTGAAGGGCTTCGCCGTACGGGTGGCGGTCCGGGCGTTGATGGCGTCGGCGGCGTGGGCGGCGGTGGGAATGCCCACGGCGCATGACATGCGTGATTCGTCGCCGTTGGGGAGTTGTGCGGCTGCCGCGTCGCCCACGATGTAGACATCGGGGTGCGAAATCGAGCGCATGGTTTCGTCTACCTTCGCACGGCCGCGGCCGTCGACGGCGAGGCCGGATTCCGCCGCCAGGGTGGGCACGGCGAAGGGGCCCGCCCAGGCGATGACGTCGGCCTCGATGTCGCCCCGGTCGGTGATGAGTGTGCCGGGTTTGACGGCGGTGATGTGGGTGTCGGGGTGGATGGTGACACCGAGGCTGGTGAGCGCCTTTCTGACATGAGCGCGGCCTTTGGGGGAGAGGCCGGCGCACAGTTCGCCGGTGACGAGACTGATGCGCCAGGCGGGATATGCCTCGGCGAGTTCGGTGGTGAGCTCCACGCCGGTCAGGCCGCCGCCCACCACCGCGAGGGTGCCGCCGCCGGGGGTGGTCAGGCGGGTCCTGAGGGCTGCGGCCTGCTCCACGGTATAGGCGTGATCGGCGGTGCCGGGGACGCTGAGGTCGGTGCGGCTGCCCAAGGCGTAGACGAGGGTGTCGTAGGAGAATTGTCGCCCGTCGGTGGTGTGGACCAGTTTCGCCGCTGGGTCCAGGGCGCCGACACGAGCCTGCACGACGGTGATGCCGGTTCCTCGGGTGAGCTCCGTCAGGGGCACGGTCACGCTGGGGCGGCCCGCCACATATTCGTGCAGCCGGATGCGCTGGGTGAACTCCTTCTCCGCGTTGATCAGGGTGATCCGGTGCCGCCGGTCCAGTCGGAGTGCCGCCGTCAGCCCCGCGTATCCCGCGCCGATGACCACGATGTGCTGCTGTTTCATCTCCATGCAGGAGAGACTGGGGAACGGTGGGAAATGTGAGAGTGAGTCAGCTCACACAGCCAGATGGCGGAGTTTTTCGGGATTGCGCACCAAACCGATCTCGATGATCCGCCCGTCCGCGACCACCAACGACAACACGCTGTCCACACCTCCGCCCTTGTTCCACAACACGAAGCCCGGAGCACCGTTGATCTCGCGCATCTCGGTGTCGAACTCCGCGGACCACCGCTGGATCGCCTTGCTGATGAGCCGGGCCACGGTCTCGGCCCCCACGACCGGCACTCGCGCCGCGACGACCAGCCCGCCGCCGTCGGACCGCCACACCACCTTGGGATCGAGCACGGCCACGAGCCCGGGCAGGTCACCCGTGGTCGCCGCGACCGCGAACGCCTCCACCGCTCTGAGGTGTTCGGCGCGGTCGACCGTGCCCTGCGGGGCGTATTCCCGCACCCGCCGCCGCGCCCGCGAGGCGAGCTGCCGCACCGCGTCGGGCGTGCGGCCCACAATGTCGGCGATCTCGTCGTACGGCACAGCGAAGACGTCGTGGAGCACCAGCGATGTGCGTTCGGCCGGGGTGAGCCGCTCCATGACCGCGAGCAGGGCGAGGCCGACGGATTCGTCAAGTGCGACCTGTTCGTCCGGCCCGAGCTGATCCACCACGGGTTCCGGCAGCCATTCCCCGACATAGGCCTCACGTTTGGCTTTGGCGGAGGTCAGCAGGTCGTAGCAGATCCTGCTCACCACCGTCGTCAGGTAGGCGCGCGGATCCTCGACCCCGGCGTGGTCGACCTGCCGCCATCGCAACCATGTCTCCTGCACGGCGTCGTCGGCATCGGTGACCGTGCCGACGATCCGGTAGGCGACACCCCACAGATGGGGGCGATGGTCTTGAAAGTCGTCCACAGTTTTTTGACTCTACGCGTCTATGTGGTCCCCTCTATAGATGCGTCCCCTGGAACCCGCAACCCTGGTGGTCATCGCCGTGGGAGGCGTGATAGGCGCGCTCGCCCGTCACGCCGCGACCATCGCCCTTCCTCAGCTCTGGTCGACCTTCGTGGTGAACGTCACCGGTTGCCTGCTGATCGGCGCCCTCATGGCGGTCGTGGCGGGTGTGCCCCGGGCGCCGCGATTGCTCCGGCCCTTCCTGGGGGTCGGCGTGCTTGGTGGGTTCACCACCTTCTCCGCCTACATCGTGGACATCCAGCAGACCTTGGGGGAAGGACGCCCCTTCGTCGCCTTCGCCTATCTTGCGATCACCTTGGTCTCGGCCCTCGCCGCCGTCTACGCTGGAGGCGCCGTCACGACCGCGGTCCTCGGACTTGTGCCCCCACCGGCTGCCGAGGCGGAGGAAACCCCGTGACACTCCTGCTGATCGCCCTCGGGGCCGCCGTCGGCGCTCCCCTGCGTTATCTCATCGACCGCGCCATCGCCTCGCCGCACCCGTGGGGCACGTTCACGGCCAACATGGCGGGCTCCGCCGTACTCGGATTTCTCGCCGCCTTTCCCGCCTCACCGGGGGTGATGGCATTGGCCGGCAGCGGATTCTGCGGCGCCCTCACCACCTATTCGACCTTCGGCTTCGAAACGTTGCGCCTAGTCGAGAACGGCATGACCCGCGCCGCCCTCCTCAATGCCTGCGGCAGTGTCGCCGCGGGGCTCGTCGCGGCGTACGGCGGAGCCTTGGCGGCCTACGGCGTCGCCAGATAGCCGCCGGGTAAAAGGAGGTCCCATGTCATCATGGCGCTGTCCACGATGCGCTGCCCAGTCTCGCGGGAAACACCGTCCCGGGCCTGGATCGACAACCCCTGAAGCACGGTCAGATAGTAGAAGGCGATCGCCTGGAGATCCGCTCCCCGCGGCACATCGCCGTCCTCGACGCCGCGTTCGAGTCTCGCGACGATTTTCGCCTGGTCGTCTTCCCTGCACGTGGTGAGATAGCGGCCGATCTCCTCGTTGGCGGCGGTCAGATTGATGCCCGCCAGCACCACGAGACAGCCTCGGGGCGTGGCCGGGTCGACATAGTTGTCGACGTTGTCGCGGAGCATCCTCTCGACGGCCTTCTTCGCCGTCGGCGCCTCGCGCAGGGCACGATCCATGGGTGACTCCCCGGCGTTGTAGAGCTCCACGGCCTCGCGGAACAGCTCCTCCTTCGACCCGAACGCCGCGTAGAGGCTGGTCGGTGTGATCCCCATGGCATGTGTGAGCTGATTGAGCGACGTGCCTTCATAACCGTGCTCCCAGAAGAGCTGCATCGCGGTCCGCAGCGCCGCCGCCCGGTCGAACTTTCGCGGACGACCCCGAGTTGCCATGTGCCTCACTCGATCCTTTTGACATCCCCTCAGAGACGATGCTACCAATTAAGTAGCGATCACTACATAAATCTCTGAGGGGTCACCGTGAAGCCACTCGACGGCAAAACCGCTTTCGTCACCGGCGGCAGCAAGGGAATCGGCGCCGCCATCGCCCAGCGCCTGGCACAGGACGGCGCGGACGTGGCCTTTACCTACAACAGTTCGCCTGAGCAGGCAGGTCAGGTGGCCGAGCTGATCAAACAGGAAGGGCGGCGCGGTGTCGCGATCAAGGCCGATCTGACCGATCCCGCCGCCGTCACGGCAGCCGTGGAGGAGACCGCCGCAGAATTCGGCCGCCTCGACATCCTCGTGCACAACGCCGGTGTCTACACCTACGGCACGATCGACGAACTCACTCTCGACGACTATGAGCACACCATGGCGATTCACGTGCGCGCGGCGTTCCTCGCCGTGCAGGCCGCCGTGCGCCACATGCCGGACGGCGGAAGGATCATCGCCATCGGCAGCAATCTCGCCGATCGGGTGGTCGAACCGGGCATCAGCCTTTATGCGCTCAGCAAGGCGGCTCTCGTCGGATTCGCCAGAGGCATCGCGCACGATCTAGGTCCTCGCGGAATCACCGCCGTCGTTGTGCAGCCCGGCTCCACCGACACCGACATGAATCCCGCCGACAGCCCCGGCGCCGACGCGCAACGCGCCATCACACCGCTCAAGCGCTTCGCCGCGCCCGCCGAAATAGCCGCCACCGTCGCCCATCTCGCAGGGCCCGCCGGCGCTTACATCACCGGCACCGCCATCACCGTCGACGGCGGCGCCAACGCCTGAATTCAGAGCCTGCCGTTGCGGCGGAGAATGTCGATCGCCTTGACGGTGGTGTGCCCGCGCCACTCCAGCGAGCCCGCCGGTGAGATCGTCGCGTAATCGACAACCCATCCGCCGTCGTCCCGCTGAAGCGCCGCCAGCCTGTCGAGGTCGGCGGCGACCACCTCCGGGGTGAACAACCGCCGCGCCGGCCGATCGGGGTGAGGGGCGAAGTCGAGCGGATGGAGCGCCTCCTCCTCGGTGCCCCCTTCCACCGGCAGTCGCCCATCGCCGGGAATGTATTCGCCGAGCCGTCGCAAAAGCGGGGCGGCGGCCTCAGGCATGTGATCGTGGACGACGTCCAGGAACCGCACCGCGAAAGCCAGCACATAGGCGTGCGGCTTGTCGTCCATGGCCTCGATCGCGCCGAGGCAATAACGGGTGGCCCGCTCAAGCCAGGGGTGCGCGGCGACCGCGGCGTCGTGTGCGGCCACCTGCCAGGCGGCGGCGCACGTCACCGAGGTGATCTGCAAGGAGGAAACCGTGGAGTCGGCCCCCCGCCACCAGGGGGCCGTCGCCTCGGCGACCGTCAACGGCAGCGCGAACGGCAATCCCCCATCGGGCAGGGATACCGATTCCAGCCAGTCGCACAATGCCGCCGCCTGCGGGGCGGTGGCGGGCGCGACCTCTTCGAAGACCTCGAAGGCGTGCAGCGCTGCACCCGGCTGACTTTCCGGCGAACGGAGGTCGGGCTCCAATCCCCAGCCGTAGCCGCCGTCCGCGTTGCGATAGCCGTCGAGGGCGGCGAGCACGTCGGCGGAGCCCGTCCTGCCCGTCATCAGGCCGAAACGGCGGCGGTCCAGCACTCGCGCGTGCCCGGCCATGAAGGCGTCCACGGCGAGAAGGTCGATGTTCATACGGCCATCCTGCTCTCCCAGGGAAGCCGCTGTCTTGTCCGGATCGGACGTGTTGACCAGGGCCCTTTCCTCTCCGCATAGGCGGCCAAGGGGCCGCTTCGCCGTACGGCACGAGCCCGGTGGGGAAATTTCGTGAAAAAAGCGTGAAGGGGAATCGGCCTTCCGGCGGACTACAGGTATAACCCCGACGAAGGGACGCCATGTGGAAAGCCGCGCCACCGGATGTGCCCACGAGCCTCGATGACGCCGAGCTCATCCAAGAGTCATGGCGTCGCCCCGACCTTTTCGCGGTTCTCTACGACCGCTATTTCGGTGAGATCCATCGCTACGCCGCGGGACGACTCGGCACGCAGATCGCCGACGATCTCGCCGCGGAGACGTTTCTCGTGGCGTTTCGCAGACGACAGAGTTTCGACCCTTCGCGCGGAGACGTGCGGCCGTGGCTTTACGGCATCGCCACCAACCTGCTCGCCCAGCACCGCAGAAGCGAGGCGCGCAGGCTGGAGGCGCTGCAACGGTCGCCGGCCGGCGATGTCGCCGAGGACGGGCACGAGGAAAGGGTTACGGCGCGGGTGACGGCCGCGAGCGCACAGGGGCGGCTCGCGTCCGAACTCCGGCGTCTTTCAGACGGCGACCGCGACGTGTTGCTTCTCGTCGCGCTCGCGAATCTCAGTTATGAGGAGGTGGCGCAGACGCTTGGCATTCCCTTCGGCACCGTCGGTTCCCGGCTCAACCGGGTGCGGAGGAAACTGCGCAGGGCTCTGGGCGGCGTGAACCCTGTGATCGGAGGATCCGATGGATGAGGCGGACAGGCACGCGGATCCCTCCGCGGAGAACGAGATGGCGGTCATTCGCCGCCTTCTCGAAGCCTCCGGACCTTTACCGGAGGCGACGGAGGCGGGGCGCGCCCGCCTGTTGTCGGCCATCGCCGGAGAACTCGCCGGGGAAACCGAGGCCGCCGCACCGGGTTGGATCGCCACCCGGCGACGGCGGACATCGCGATGGAGAGGCGTGTGGGCCTTGACGGCCGGGGCTGCGGCGGCGCTGCTCTTGACCGTCACGGTGACGTCCTCGGACAGCCTGCTTTTGCTCACCCCCCAGGCGACCGTTTCGGCCTCGGCGGGCCCGACGGCCCGGCAGGTTCTGCTCGCTGCCGCCACGGCCGTGGCCAAATCGCCGGGCGAGGGTGTCTATTGGCGCAGCCGTACGGTGACAGGAGCGCTTGTCCCTGATCCGAGCCGCCGATATGTGCTGCGGTTCAGCATGGAAAAGCAGGCGTGGCTGACCGACACCACCGGTAAGCGGAGCTGGTGGATCGAGCATTATCTCGGCGCCAAGCCGGCGACGCCGCCCGACGAGTATGCCTGGCGTGCCGCCGGTTCGCCGACGCGGTGGCACTATCCGGCGGTGGACGGCGATAAGGGCAGCATCGTCGAACCCGCCGGAACATGGGAAAGCGGTCCCCGGGAGCCGGAGGCGACCGCGCTTGACACGGCCGGGATTCTGCTCGCGACCCCCACGACCTGGGCCGAGGTGAAAGCGCTTCCCGGAGACCCCGCCCGATTGCGGAGCTTCCTTGAGGCGCGAATCCGCGGTCAGGCGGCGAAGGGGCCCCGACTGAACCAGACGGCGGAGATGGAGGTCCGGCTCCAGCGGAGCTGTATGGAGATCCTCTCCGGGTTGCCGGTGTCGCCCGAGGTGCGGGCGTCCGCCTATCAGATTCTCGCCTCCCTTCCCGGTATCAAGGCCGACGGGGAGGTGGTCGATCCGCTCGGCCGCACCGGCCAGGGGCTGAGATACGAGGTGCTGAGGTCCGATCAGAGCAAGGTCAGCGACGTGCGCTACGTCATCGACCCGGAAAGCGGGATGCCCCTTTCCAGCGAGACCACCGGCATCAGGGAACTCGCCAACGGGCGCACCGTCGAGGTCGGCTCCTATCAGGCATACGTCGAGATGGGCTGGACGGACGACAAGCCCGAACTCCCGGAATCCGCGCAGGAGGAACCCGCGGAGAAGCCGCAAGAGGAGTCGCCGTCCGAAAGCCAGGAGGAACCCGCGCCGGAGGAGCCCGATTTGACCATTCAGTGAGTCGGTAAGGGGGCCGAGTCGATTGAACTCATTTTTTCAAACGATCGCCGAGCTTTTCGGAGCCTACGACGACCCGCATGACGGCGACGATACGCACGCGTTCGAGCCGGGGGAGGACATGGATGACCCAGATGACGACGACGACTTCTGAGGGTGACCGGAGCGGTGTGAGATTCACGCTGCACGATGTGCGGTCGGAGACCTACAAGGCGCGGGACGCCTGGTGGACGGTGTTCTTAGTGGACCCGCTCGCCGGCCGGCTGGTCGTCTTCCTCGCGAACCGCACCTCGGTCACCCCCAACCAGATCACCTGGGGGGCATTTGTTCTCGGCCTCGGCTCGGCGGCGTGTTTCCTCGCGGCCGACTGGCGGTGGCTCGTCGCCGGGGCTCTGCTCTACCACTTGAGTTTCGTCCTGGACTGCATCGACGGGAAGATCGCCCGGCTCAAGGGCACCGGCACCGTGCTCGGGGGCTGGCTCGATTATGTCTTCGACCGCATCAGGGTGCTCACCTGCACCGTCGCGCTGATGTGGGGGCAATATCAAAAGAGCGGCCAGGAGCTCTATCTGCTTCTCGGCATCGCGGTCGTCTTTCTCGACATGCTGCGTTATGTCGACGCCCTTCAGGTGGCGAAGGTGCGGCGGCAGATGCGCCGCAAACTGAAGCGGGCCCTCGGGGCGCCGGCAACCGGCGACGTCAACGACGAGGACGCCGCAGCCGAGGACGGCGGGCTCGACGGCGCGCTCGACGGCGGCGAGGCCGAGGAGGCGCCCGTCCGCACGGCCGCCGGGGTCGATCTGCAGCAGGAGTTCCGCTCGAAGTTCGTCTCCTACATTCGCGTTCGTGACTGGCTGCGCGACCACCGTGTCCGCACGCACCTCGTCAGCGGCATCGAGTTCCAGATGGCGGTGTTCATCGTGGGGCCGCTGCTCGGGCAGATCGTCCCGGTGACGATCGGCGCCGCCGTACTCCTGCTCGTTTTCGAGGGGGCGATCATGTACAAGCTGTGGTTGTCGTCCCGGGACTTCAGCCGTGCTCTCGCGGAGATCCAGGAGGAGGCCCCGACGTCCCCCGAAGAGGCGCAGTGGGCCGGCCACCCGATGAACGGGGATGCCGGCCAGGGGATGCGGCAGATGTCGTAAGACGTCAGGCGGGTTTGATCGGGGTCACGGTGTCGGCGGCTGTGCCGTTCTGCGTCGGCTCCGGGTGCCCGCCTGCGGCGTTGGACAGGAGGCTGCGGGCCAGGTTGAAGCCGGTGCCGCCGAGCGTGAGGGCCTTGGCGAGCATCTCCTCGATGCCCTGGGCGCCGTTCAGCACGACCATGTGGTCGACGTTGCCGAACGACTTGGCCCCCGCCGCCACGATGTGCGGCCAGTTCTCGGCGAGCTGCTGGGCGATGACGGCTTCCTGGTTCTGCGCGAGAGCCTCGGCGCGGGCGTGGATCGCCTCGGCCTCCGCCAGCCCCTTGGCCTTCGCGGCCTCGGCCTCGGCCAGGCCCTTCGCCCGCGCCGCCTCGGCTTCTGCGAGTCCCTTCGCCTTGGCGGCCATCGCCTCACCCTCACCGGTGGCCCTGGTGGCGGCGGCGCTGGCCTCACCGCGCAGCCGCACGGACTCGGCGTCCGCGGCGGCGGCCTGCTTGACCTGGGATGCCTGGGCTACCGCGCGCAGCTCGGTCTCCTTGGCCTCCGCCTCGGCCTGGGCGATGCGGGCGTCACGTTCCGCCTGGGAGAGCGTGACGGTTTCGTACGCCTTGGCGTCGGCGGGCTTGCGCACCTGCGCCTGGAGACGCTGCTCGGCGAGGGCGGCTTCGAGCTCGGCCGCCCGGGTCTCCTGCACGACGACCTCCTGCCGGGCCGTCGCCTCCGACAGCGGGCCGGCCTGGCGTGACCTGGCCTGCGCCTCGTCGATCTCGGCCTGGTAGGACGCCTGCTTGATCTGCGCGTCGCGCGTGGCCATCGCCTTGTTGGCCACGGCCACCTGCTCGGCCTCGGTGGCCTCCTGGTCGCGCTGGGCCTCGGCGATGCGGGCGGAGGCGGCGACTCGGGCGGCGTGCGGTTTGCCGAGGTTGGTGATGTAGCCGGTCTCGTCGTCGATCTCCTGGATCTGTAGAGAGTCGACGACCAGTCCGAGTTTGCTCATCTCGTCCGCGGCGCTGCTGCGGGTCTCACCGGTGAGACGTTCGCGGTTCAATATGAGGTCCTCGACCGTCAGGTTGCCGATGATCGAGCGCAGGTGGCCGGTGAAGAGCTCGTGGATGGCGCCGTTCATGGAGTCCTGCTGGTCGAGGAAACGGCGCGCGGCGTTGGCGATGGACGAGAGGTCGTCACCCACCTTGTAGATCACCACGCCGCGCACTTGCACGGGGATGCCCTGCTGGGTGACACAGTGGACCTTCAGGTTCGCGGCGCGGCTGTCGAGTCTGAGTCGTCTCGCGGTCTGAAAGCCGGGCATGACCGCTGTGCCCTTACCTGTGACGATCTTGAATCCCAGGCTGTCGGCCAGTTCGTTGCGCCCGCGCGCGCCGAGCCCGGAGATGATCAATGCCTCGTTTGGCTCGGCTACCCGCCAAACCGTCTTGAACAGGACGAGCAACACGACAAGGGCGACGAGCACCGCGCCGATCGTGAGAATGATTTCCAGGGACATGGAAGCCTCCGGATGGGGGGAGATAAGGGGGGATCAGAGGATCGCGCGAGCGACGTAGACGGTGCGCGGCGGGTAATATTCGACGACGACCACGATGGAGCCGACGGAAATCTCCTCATCGGGGAGCGATGGGTGCGCGTAGAACGCCTCGACTCCCCCGCGGACGGCGACCATGACTTCCCCGACCAGGCCAGGTCCAATCTTCCCCGTGACTCTGCCCTGCTTACCGACCACAGAATCTCCCCGTCGCCCCGTCAACCGAAGGCGACATTACCGCTTTAGATGCTACTTCACCACCTTGATCAGGGCGGCATAGGCTTTGTCTGTTTGATCGAGCAAATCCTTTCTGTCGACCTTTGACCCGACAACGAGCAGGCTCATCACAACGTTCCCGCGGCGCAGCGCCACCGATCCCAACTTCAGATCGATCCCCGTCCCCTCGACCGACGTCAGGAAGGCGCTGACCCGGTCCCCGCGCCGGGGCAGCTCAACCGGGCGTGTCGTGTAGGTCATCTTCGCATCGCCGCTGCTCAACGTGTATTTCTCACAACCGGGCTGCAGGCCCGGGAAACGTTTCACCGCGTCCTTCTCCGGGAGTTCGATCAGCGCCTCGGTGATCGTGCGCGACTTCGACATGAAGGAGACCACCGCCGCCGGCGCGTCGCGTACGGCGGGAGCCTGCGCGTCCAACTGCCCCGTCGTGGCGCAGCCCGGCTTGTCCACCTTGGTCTTGGCCATCGCCTCCAGACCGCGCCGGGTGGCCGTCAGGCCGCCGAAGGCGCCCGACTCAGGGCCGTAGACCTTTTTCATCCCGTCGACCGAGGCCAGGAGGCCGGCGCCGAGAGCACGCGCGGCCTTGGCGACCGCCGGAGGCACGGGGGGTTGGGCGACGGCGGAGGTTGTGGGGCTGTTCGCGGGCTTCGCGGGGGCGGCGTTATGCGCCGCGCAGGCGGTGGCCGTGAGGGTGACTAGGCATAGTGCGGGGATTGTCTTGTAGGTGAGTTTCACGGGTTTGGTTCCTTTTTTATTCGTTGGTTGGGTGGCGTGTAGGGGTTTTGGGGCCGGATTCCGACCTTGCTGTCGGCCTTAATACCGGCTGTCCATCGGCCGGACGCCTGAAAAGCATCTGGGAGACATCGGGAAGCGCGCCAAGAGGCACGTTATGCGGTTTCGTGGTTATCGAGAAACAGGCCGAGGGGAATGTTGCACAATCGGGTCGGCGGTGGTTGATTTGCTGGGCCCATATTGGCGGCTTATCGCACCGCTGGGCCCTGTGTCGCGATATTTGACGCTGGGACGCCTAGCGAGGCTTCTAGCTGGACATATGCGACGAAAGGGCCTGATGCAGGTTGGGAAGGAGAATGCGCCAGGCAGGTCTGTGAATCGCGAGGAGAAACCTGAGGAGAAACCCCTTCGCAGAGCGGATTACGGCTGCCGCCCACGTCACCCCGCCCGCCGCCGCTGGTGCGGGTGCGCCCGCGGCGTCCGGCGCCGTCGCCGGCCGACGTCCGCGACGCCGAAGACCAGGCCGACTACCTGCCCGGCCAAGAGGCGGGCTTTGCCGTACCTCTCCCGCTTCTCCTGCCCGAACGGGAGGCCCCGTGAGGAGCAGGCTTTGCCGTACCCGCCTCCCCCGCCTCCCCCGCCTCCCCCGCCTCCCCCGCCTCCCCCGCCTCTCCCGCCCCAATGGGAGGCCCGTGAGGGGCAGGCTTTGCCGTACCCGCCCCGCCTCTCCCGCCCCAACGGGAGGCGTGACGCCTGTGATGGATGCGGCGACAGGCGGAAATGCGGAGATGCCGGGCATGTGACGCGATGGAGCCCGGACCATGAGAAGAGCCGATATAGGCGACCCGCTCAAGCGCCCCCAGATGACCCTCGGCAGGCCCCTGGCCGCCTAGTGCGGGCACCGGGCTGGGAAGCCTCCAGCAGGCAAGGCAGGGAGGCGCACAGCAGCCCGAAATCCCCGCCAGCCGGGCAGGTGGGACCCAGTGCGGCCCAGGGCGTGACCGGCATGTGCGGCAGCCACCATCATTGAGCCCCAGATGTGACCTATGGCCATCCTGACCGAGTCTGTCAGGAGTCGCCTTGCCAAGATCTCACCGGGTTGGAGCCCCCGGAGCAGGAGAAACGCCTTTCCGGCCGCCGTAGCCCGCTGCATCCCGAGTGTGTGGCCGGACCTCAATCCCCCAGGAGTCACGACCGAAAATCCCGACAAGCCGGGCGCAATCCCTCTAAAGCTGCACGTGGCCCAATGCGCCAGAACCTTAATTGATGCTAGTCTCCTATGCGATCTTCCGGAGGTGCATTTACACAGATATGTGAGATGCGATGTGATCCTCCACGCACTCATAGGTTGGGACGAGTGGGCATGGGTTCTCGAGACCGGTCGATTCGGTTCAAGATCTTCTTACTGCTGCTCCTGCCCCTCCTGTCGCTGAGCGCTTTGTGGGGGTTCGTCCTAAATCTGACGGTAGGAGACGGAGCCGCCCTCTCCAGGTCGGACACCCTCTACAACACGATCGGCATGGCCTCCGCGAACCTCACCACGGAGCTCCAGGCCGAACGCATGCAGTCCGCCGTGGAGATCAGCTCACGCCAGCTCACCACCGGCCTCGGCGCTCAGCGGCAACGCACCGACGACGCGATCAAGAGCTTCGTCGACACCGCGTTCACCCCGGAGAGCATCGAGATCATCAACCCGCAGACCCGGGCCGCGCTGTTCTACCTGCGGGACGAACTCAAGCGACTCCCCACCATCCGCGAAAGCATGGACGGCGGAAAGAGCGACCGCCTCGACATGCTGGCGGACTACAACCGGATCCACGACGCGCTCTTCCGCCTCGCCGATCAGATCATCGCCATCCCCGACCTCGCGCTCTTCCAGCAGGCCAACGCCCTGGCCTCGATGAACAACGCGCGAGAGATCATTTCCCGGGAGAAGGCGCTGGTTTCGGGCATCCTCGTCGACAAGAAGATGGTGCCCGCCGAGCACGACGCCTTCACCGAGTACGTCTCAACCCGCCGCTTCCTCCACGCCCGCGGACTTTCCGCGCTTGACACCGAGCTCGGACGCCCCTACCAGGAGGCGCTCAACTCCCCGACGTTCCGGCAGTTCGTCGAGATGGAGCAGAAGATCGCGTCGATCAGCGGCACCGGCGCGCTGCCCGGCGACTCCGAACTGTGGCCCACCACCATCGAGAACGTCCTGCGCACCCTCGACGAACTCGCCGTCACCTCCACCGAGACCCTCACCGAACGCTCCGGCGGCGTCGCGGGCGGCATCGTCGCGCGCATCGCCGTCGCCGGCGGCCTCGGCCTGGTCGCTGTGATCGCCTCCATCCTGATCTCGGTGCGCTTCGGCAGGCGCCTCGCCCGCGAACTCGCCGGGCTGCAGAAGGCCGCCGTCGAACTGGCCGACCACCGGCTGCCCCTCCTCGTCGAACGTCTCCGCAACGGCGACGAGGTCGACATCGAGATCGAGGCGCCGGCGATCACCGCGGGCGGCTCCACCGAGATCGCCGACGTCGCCAACGCCTTCAGCTCGGTCCAGCGCACCGCCGTCGAGGCCGCCGTCGGCCAGGCGAACCTGCGCCGCGGCGTCGGCCAGGTCTTCCTCAACCTCGCCCGCCGCAAACAGGCACTCCTCCACCGGCAGCTCACGCTGCTCGACGGCATGCAGCGCCGTACACACGACCCGGACAGCCTCGACGAGCTGTTCCGGCTCGACCACCTGACCACCCGCATGCGGCGCAACGCCGAAGGCCTGATCATCCTGTCCGGCGCCGCCCCGGGCCGCGCCTGGCGGCAGCCCGTGCCCGTCATCGACGTGCTGCGCGCCGCGACCACCGAGGTCGAGGACTACACGCGGATCAACATTGCCCAAATGCCCAACATCGCCGTCAACGGCGCGGCGGTGGCCGACCTCATCCACCTCATCGCCGAACTCATGGAAAACGCCACGGTCTACTCTCCGCCGAAGAGCGCCGTGGACGTCCGGGGTGACAGCGTCGCCAACGGCTTCGCCGTAGAAGTCGAGGACCGCGGGCTCGGGCTGGCCCCCGGCGCCTACGAGCAGATCAACGAACGTCTCGCCACTCCACCCGAGTTCGATCTCGCCGACAGCGACCGGCTCGGCCTGTTCGTCGTCGGCAGGCTCGCCGCGCGCCATGGGATCCGGGTCATGCTGCGGTCCTC
Organism: Sinosporangium siamense; assembly: GCF_016863435.1. Classification (GTDB taxonomy): domain Bacteria; phylum Actinomycetota; class Actinomycetes; order Streptosporangiales; family Streptosporangiaceae; genus Sinosporangium; species Sinosporangium siamense. Next base: position 294,641 of record NZ_BOOW01000030.1, on the reverse strand, counting down.
TCCGTACGGTGGCACCGTCGCCATCGTGCTCATCCCCCGCGCCCTCATCACCGAGGTCCCGAAGATCGACGACGGGCCGGAGATCCCCGAGCTGACCCAGCGCCGCCGCCCGGTCCTCACGAGCGCCGGCAACGGCACCTCCGCCGGTCTCGCCACCGGCGCCTCGGAGCGGCCCCGAGAGGGCGCGCCCAAGACCGCCAAGCGCGGCGGCGCCTCACTCGCCGTGGTCAACGGCGACCGCGCCGTCCCCCACGGCACCCACGCCGGGTTGCCACGCCGAGTACGGCAGGCAAACTTGGCCCCACAACTTCGCCAATCCGCTGATTCTGCTGAACCGGTAGAGAATCAACCGGCCGGGCCGACGGAAAAATCAGGTGAACCTACCCCAGAGCGTTCCCCTGATGAAGTCCGCGCCCTATTCTCTGCCTTTCAGCAAGGAGCGCGGCGGGGACGTGAAGCCGCAGACTACGCACACAACACCACAAGGGAGAAGGGGGAGGAATGACCGGGCACTCGTCGACAAACTCCGGCGAACTCAACTGGCTGCTGGACGACCTCGCCGCCCGGGTGGGGGCGGTACGGCAGGCGGTGATCCTGTCCACGGACGGGTTGGCCGTCGGGTTCTCCAAAGGTCTCAGCCGTGAGGACGCAGAACACCTGTCGGCCGTCGCCGCCGGATTTCAGAGTCTCGCCAGGGGCGCCGGACGGCATTTCAACGGTGGCGAAGTACGCCAGACCATCGTTGAAATGGAATCCGCCTTCCTGTTCGTCACCGCGGCCGGCCAAGGCACCTGCCTCGCCGTCCTAGCCGACGCCGACGCCGATGTGGGCCACATCGCCTACGAGATGGCCATGCTGGTCAAACGAGTCGGCCAGCACATCTCGACCAACCCGCGGACGGCTCCGTGACATTCGAATGGCTCGACGAGGCGGCCGGACCGGTGGTCCGGCCATTCGCGCTCACCCGTGGGCGCACCAGGTCCTCCGCCGACGACCTGGACCTCATTGCGCAGGTGACCACCATCCGCGCCGAGCCAAACGATGAGACCACCCTCGGCCCCGAGCAGGAACGCATCCTGCGCCTGGCGCGAACCACGACCACGGTCGCGGACCTCGCCGCCTCCCTGACCCTCCCGGTCGGCGTCGTGCGCGTCCTCCTCGGCGACCTCCGAGACCACGGTCTCATCAGAGTGGCACCGCCCGCGTCAGCGGCGCCACGACCAAGCGAGCGCATTCTCAAGGAAGTGATCAATGGACTTCGGGCTCTCTGACGAACCCGTAGCGCTCAAGATCCTCATCGCTGGGGGTTTCGGCGTCGGGAAGACCACACTGGTCGGTGCGATCAGTGAGATCCGGCCCCTACGCACCGAGGAGGTGCTGTCCGACCGAGGCGTCGGCGTCGACGACACCGACGGCGTCGAAGGCAAGACCACCACCACGGTCGCCATGGACTTCGGCCGCATCACCATCCGCGATGGGCTGGTCGTCTACCTGTTCGGCACCCCGGGCCAGGAACGCTTCTGGTTCATGTGGGACGAACTCAGCTACGGTGCCCTGGGCGCGGTCGTCCTGGCCGACACCCGCCGCCTCACCGACTGCTTCCCCTCGATCGACTACTTCGAACAGCGCGGCACCCCCTTCGTGGTGGCCGTCAACTGCTTCGAAGGCGCCGACCAGTACGACGCCGACGACGTCCGCATCGCCTTGGACCTGGACCCCGAGGTCCCCGTCCTCCTCTGCGACGTCCGCCAGCGCGCCTCGGCCAAGTCGGTCCTGGTCATGCTGGTCGAACACGCCCTCCGCCAGCTCACGATCAGCCGTTGACCATCCCCCTCAGGCCTCTCCCACCTCGGGGGCCTGAGGGCGGTGATCTCCCGGCTTGCCCCACTGGGGGCTGGGGGCTGGTATCCTAAAGCCGGTCGTAGGAAACCTTTGCGACCACGCCGCCTTAGCTCAGTCGGCCAGAGCACTTCACTCGTAATGAAGGGGTCTCGGGTTCGAATCCCGAAGGCGGCTCCAGGTCGAAGGCCCTCCGGGATGATCCCGGAGGGCCTTTGTCGTGTCCGTACAGCAGCGCTGTACAGCAACCCGATCTTCCCCATGGTCGACGGGGTGGACAAGGTGAAAGGCAGTGGGGATCGTGCATTTGGCGAAAAATTCAGTCGTTGGGCGCCAGGTCCCCCGCGTACGCTGCGAGGCATGAACGCGGACGAGGCGCAAGATTTACAAGAGCTACTAAAGCTCTTAGACCGAGCGAAGCCTTGGGAGGAGCTGACCGGCGCTTCTTCTCCCCTCTGGGATGTCCAGTCGGGCAGCGCTCTTGCCGGTGATGACGCCAAGACTGACCCGTACCAAATCTCACACAGCGTCCGTCACGCGCTTACGGTCGCAGTGGATCATCTCAACTGTTTGCGATCTTCGCTCATCGTTGAGATGGAGAAAGACCGCGCCTCTGTCAGTATCCACACGCACGCTCAGTCGTCGCTTATTCGGGGTGCTATTGAGAACGGAGCACGGGCTGTGTGGATGATCGGCCCCACGTCCCGACTGGAACGGGTGAAGCGGCGGCTGTCTCTGCAAGCTGGCGAGTTGAAGCGCTCGGAGCGGCTTCGTGAGGTCGTGAAGCAGCCAGCGGCCCGCACGAAGGATGAGCGTATGAAGCAGCTGACAGATCTCGTCATTGCTGCTGGCGTTCCTGCTAAGGAGGGGAAGGCCGCTCTACGGATGCCGCAGTACAGCGACATCGTACGGACAGCGGGGGATCACACGGCGCTGGGAGCGGACATGGTGGATGTGATCTGGAGCGGCTGTAGCTCCCTTGCCCATGGCGATCTTTCAGGAACTCTTGGTCTGCTGGACAGGGAGATTATTCAGCGAGAAAAGGGCATTGCCCTAGCAAGGGTGACCGGCTCTATCTCCAACCTGTACTGGACTACCGTGGGCGCAGTGGCCGTCATCGATCACGGGTTCCGCCTCTACGAGCAGCGTGCTACCAGGCATCACTGAGGCGCCCTAGCTGCAAGAAGTCAGGGCACGATCCGCTAGGTGGCCCCTACGTCGAAGGCCCTCCCGAGTAATCCGGAAGGGCCTTTTGCGTACTGGGTAGTAGTTTTGTGTAGCAATCAGGACACGCTATGACATTCTCTCGCCGATGCTCTGATTCAGCCGATCCAGCGCTTTCCGCGTCTCGGGTGCCGGGATCTGCGTATAGACGTTCATGGTCACCGAGATTTGCGAGTGCCGGAGGATGCGCATCGCGACGCGGGGGTGAACGTCGAGGGCGGCCAGGAGCGATGCGCAAGTGTGCCGGGTGTCGTGAACCCGGATGCGGGGGACACCGGCCTTCTCGCAGTAGCGTTCGAAGGACCGGTAGAAGTTACGTGGCTCGACCGGGGTGCCGTTCTTCGTGGTGAACACGAGGTTGGAGTCCTTCCACCTCGCTCCGGCGTCATGACGGGCCTCCTGCTGGATTCGTTTGCGGTCCCGGAGCGCCGAGACACAGAGGCCAAGGAGCGGCAGGGACGCCGTCGAGTCCTCCGTCTTGGTCGTGTCCCGGTGAAGGAGCTGCCCGCGGACGCGGTTGAGCTGGTGGGAGATCCAGAGCTGTTCGCCGTCAAGGTCGACACAGTCCCAGGTCAGTCCGAGCACCTCGCCCCGCCGCAGGCCGAGAATCAGGATCAGGACGTAGGCGGCGTAGAGCGGCTCTTTCGCTTCTTGTACGTGTTCGAGGAATCGCCGGGCCTCGTCGACGTTCCACACGCTGTGGCTCTTGGCCTTTTTGGTCTTGCTCGCGTTGGGCAGGACCGTCAGCCCGGCGACGTTCTTGGAGATCAACTCCTCGCGGATGGCGTTGCCGAGTGCGGAGCGCAGGACGCGCCGGATACTCGCGATCGTGCTCCGGGAAGGGTAGTCCTTGCAGCACTTCCCCTTGGAGCAGCACCGCCGCTTATCCTCCGGGCGCCGGTGGTCCTTCTTCTGGTCACAGCAGGTGCACAGAGTCGGCAGCGTGTTGATCCAGGTTTGGACGTCCCGGACCGTGAGCTTGTCGAGGCGCTTCCTGCCCAGGCCGGGGATCAGGTAGAGCCGGACCAGAGGCTCGTAACCGGCGTAGGTGGTCGGCTCCCGGTTGGGTTCGATCACTTCAGCCAGCCAGCGCGTCAGGTATGCAGCCATCGTGGGGTGTTTGGTCGGTACCGGCCCCTTGTTCGCGAGGTCGTGGAGCTTGAGCCACTTCTCGTGTGTCTCCTCGCGGGTCTTGCCGTAGGCCCATTATTCGGGTCTTCTTGCCGTCCGGCGTGGTGACCCAGACGTAGCCCGCCCAGCCGTCCTTGTAGGGGAAGACCGAGCCCTCACCGTTCGCGCGCTTGCCCATTAGGCGGCCTCCTCGCACAGTCGGGTCACGTAGTCGCTGAGGGCGGATTCGGGGATGCGGCGGCAGCGCATGCCGACCACGATCGAGTCGAGTTCGCCGGAGCGTATGAGCTGGTATAGGGTCCACCGGCTGACCTGGAGAGCGGCCATGGCCTGCGGGACGGTCAGCAGCTTGGGGCTATTCATGGATGCCCCTCGGGTCAGGCACGGGGTTTCCGGTGAGAGTGGCGGCAAGGAGTGCGTCTCCCGCGGAGTAGCCCTGTCCGGCGTACTCCCAATGGGCGATGACGAGGACGGTGTCTTCCTCGAAGAGGGGGAGGCGTCCAGTGCTGATCTGCTCGTCGCGCATGTGGTCGGCGCGTGCGGCGCGGAGGTCGCCGAGGGTGGTGGAGTAGCGGCGGCTCTTGGTGGAGAAGTGGCCGCGGAAGCCGAGCATGTGCGCCCACTGGACAAGGCGGAGGTCGGCCAACTCCTCCAAAGCGCCCAGGCGCAGGCACGCGGCGATGAGTCGCCGGGCGTGCTCCCGCAGGGGGAGCGCGTCCAGGTCGTCGAGGGGATTGATCCGCCGGTCCAGGGTGCCGGTGCATTCGGCGGCCTTGGTGGCGTACTTGGCGATGTAGCCGGCCACGGCCTGTTCGGTGAGGTCCCCGCCCATGGCGATCCGGCGGACGTCGAGTTGCGCGCCCCACCGGAGCACCCTCGCGGGTTCGTCGCCCGCGGCGGGGACGGTGACGGCCACGGCGGAGGCGGCGTGCCGTACGGCGTCCGCCAGGACATCGACGGTCGCCCAGGCGGGGGGAGGCGAGGTGGGTCCGTCGGGGCCTTCGAGGCGGATGACGGCGTGGAAGTGCACGACGCCGCGCCGCTGGTACTCGGCGACCTTAGCAAACGAGATCATGGCCTGTTCGCGTAGTTTCCGCAGGGTCAGCCCGGCGGTTCATCCACGACCCCCGAACCCGCGCTTATGCGGCCAAACGCGCCGCCCAAGGCAACGACCGCAAAGACATCATGCGCCGACTCAAGCGCTACATCGTCAGAGAGGTCTACCGCGACATCATCAACGCACTGACCCCAACCACCCACCCCGCCTCCCCAGCAGCCGCTTGACATAGAGGCATCTACGCGGGAAGCGTGCTGTTCAACGCCATGTCCCCGGAGCTGTGGCGGCGCTTCACCCTCGCGCTACGGCGTCACGTCGCCCGACGCCGGACATGCGCGATGAGCCACAGGGCGGAGTTGGCGGCGCGGTCGCCGCCGCGGTTGAGCCGGCGCCGTTGGGATTTGCCGCTGGAGTGCTCGATCGGGCTGACGCCGCATAGGGCGGCGAAGGTTGCCTCGCTTCGTAGCCGGTCGGGGTTGTCGCCGGCGGTATCTGCGCATCCACACCGACCGACTCAGCGCCGACGCCGCGGCCCGGGAGATCATGACCGCCTACGACCGGCTGCGAACGGCCGGGCAGCCTCGCGAGGAGGCATGCCCCCCGTGAGCCGTGCCGCCACGTCCGGCGGGATCAGGTCCAGCCGCCACCAGGTCCCGCACCCGTCGCACCGGGCACCCGTCCAGATCCCTTGCGGGTCGACCGTCCAGCGCACCGAGGCGTGCGAGCAGTCGACAGGGGAGAGCCCATAGCCCATCGGTGGGACTGTCACCTCTCGTCTTCTCCCTTCGTAAGGTCCGTTCCTCCCCCGCCCCGCTGACTGCCGCAACGTCCTAGCCCTTCCCGGAGGCCGACCTCTTCGGGGTAGGCGACATCGACGGCGTCCGCCGGGGACGGACGGACACCGCCGGCGAGGGCCGACCCCTTGGGGCTGAGCCGGGACACGGGCAGGTGGCCCCGGGGCGGGGGAGGAGGATGCCAGGAGCCTGCCCGTGGCTCCTGGCAGGCGTGGCGGCATGACCCCTCCCAGGGCCTTTCACGCCGCCACGCCCGTCTAACGGGCTCTACCAGACAGCAGCGCCGTCCAGGTCGCCCGAGCTTCACCGATCGACATGGACGAGGTCTAGTGAACCTCGTGCCCGCCGTCGAGTTGGACCGTCCGCCGCAGGAACGCACGTCCCCCGCCCGCGTACAGCTCGTACACCGTGGCCCGGCTTCAACAGGTCCAGGTCACCGGCCGCACCCGCTCCAACGCCGAATTCGGCAGCCGCCACACGAGCCGCACATGCTCCCGCTGCGGCAACGGCACATGCGGACTCAGGCACCCGTCCAGCGCGATCACGAGACACTCCCGCCCGCTTGCGCGTCCCTCCTACGGAAATCCGCGTAATGCAGGGCGATCCGATGAGCGGCCCGAGCGGGCTCCATCGCCGGATGCCAGGCGTAGACGGGGCGGTACTGACGAGGATTCCACCCGGTGCGCCACCAGAAGCGTTCTCCGTCGCACCAGACGACGAAGCCGACCCAGATCGACACGAGCGCCAGCCCGTACCCGTCGTGGACATCGGACGCTATCCCGTGATCCGCCAGCACCGTACGGAGTTCCTTGGCCATGGCAACAGCGGTCGCACCATCGTGAAGGAGCGCGGTCATGTCCCATCTCCCGCCGCGCTTGTCACCCCGGGATCCACTGCGGCCAGCCGAGAGGCGATCTCCTGTTGCTCCTGGAGTTCCCGGATGAGGCCGGCGGCGTCATCGCCGCTGACCGTCAGCGCCATTCCGGCGTGGAGCTGTTCGTTGTCGAGGAAGACGCCGCGCCGGGTGGCGTACCAGCCTCCGGGGCCGGCCGCGGCCGCGCCGCGCCAGATCACCCAATCGGGGTACCGGATCGTCAGTTCCTCAAGCGTCATAGGCCCAGCCCATCAAGAGGGGGTCACGTCTCTTCGAATGTAGTTACATACGCATGTACGTGCAATCGGAAGCTCGTATGCTGCTACGTAGCTTCGATGCCATGGCCATCGACCCCAGCGCCGACCGCCCGGTCTACAAGCAGCTCGCCGACCTGATCCGGACGGACATCGAAGACGGAAAGCTCCGCCCCGGGCAGCGACTGCCCGCCGAGAATGACTACGTCGCCGAGCACGGCATCTCCCGCGACTCGGTCCGCCGAGCCATGGCCGTACTCAGGGGAGAGGGACTGATCGTGACCGAGCTCCGAGGCTCACGAGTCCGCGACGCCGGCGAGGCCGTCATCGTCGAGATAGCCCCAAGCGCCCAGGTGGCGGCCCGCATGCCGACCGAACCCGAGCGCAAGCAACTCGGCGTAGCCGAAGGCGTGCCCATCTTGGTCATCACCGAACCGAACGGCGAAACCCGCCTGCTTCCCGCAGACCGAACGATCATCAAGGTCAACAACGAGGCGTAGGGCCAAGTCCCTACATGGCCTTGCCCCGTGGGCACCAATCACCAGGCGGACACGGGGTAGGACAGACACAGGGCAGCAGCCCCGGATGAGGACTTTCTCCACGGCTTTAAAGGCGATCCGCTTCGCGGCCCGCCGCGCGTGGATGGTCGTCGGCCGCGCTGCGGCTCTTCGGCCGGTCGCGGCCGCCGCCGCCCACGCGCTGAGGGTCGCCAAGCGGCAGCCACAGAGTGAGAGAGCTTCCGGAAGTCTTGAATGATCTGTCCGTAGGGCTGCCGCGTGGCTTCCGTTCCTCAGGCCTGGCGGCCTTGCGGTACGGGTCCACTTGCCATCGAATGACGAGGCGAGCCACCGCCAGAAGCCACGCAGGGCAGGAGATCCGCGCGAGCGCCCCGGCAAGTCACAGCAGGCCCGGCATGCCGCCGAGACACCCGAGCCCGCTCGAAGTCGTCGCTTACAACAAGGTCGGGGTGTCGGGGGACTCAGCGGCCGGAGGCTTACGGGCAGCGGCGGGGACAGGGAACACGTTCCCCTGTTCCAGGTCGGCCACGGTGACGAGCGGACCGGCACAAATCCGCTCCAGTAGGTCGGCCTGTTCGGGCTCCAGTTCTACGCAGAGGGTGAGTACGTGAAGGAGCCGGAGCAATTCGGTGGTGAACTCAGCCGGCCATTCCTCGGTGTGGATGTCGTCGAGCGGTGACGATTTGCGGCCCGCCGGCTTCTGCTTCCGGTAACCGAACCACTTCTTGACGATCTTCATGCCAGAGACCTCGTATGCCCACACCTCTGGGCGCACCGGGGATATCTCTCCGGCGCCGACGTGCAGGGTCAGAGTGTCCGGATCATAGGTGATCTCGTTCGGCATGGAGTCGGCATCGCCTGGGATGACTCTTTGAGATTTGGCCCAGCCGGTCAGAGGACGCGGAGGCCCAGCAGGGCGGCCCTCGGAGGCGTCGGCGAAGCGTTCACCGTAGGTGTGCAGCCACAGAACTCGTCGGCCGAGCCGTACGGCGTGCGCCCACAGTTCCGGGTCGGCGGTGAGCGGGATGCGTACGCCGGGGGTACGGAGTTCCTCGGTGAAGCGGGCGGTATAGCCGCCGTGCGCGGTCACCACAGCGATGTAGGCCAACACATCGGGAGCAGAGACCGGCAGGCCGAGGCGTTGAGCGAGAGTACGAACCAGGCCGGGCGCGAAGTTGACCGCACCAGCGGCTCGGTCTCGGTACAGCGGAAGTACCCGCCCGCCCCGGCCATTGGTGTGGTGCATGTCAGGCACGTACGCCGTGAACACGAGGCCGGGGCCACTTTCGATGGGGTGGGCATGCTGCTCTGTGGCGAAGACCTGGAATTCACTGGCCACTTTCCAGAGGTCCGGGCTAGGCCGGTGGTGGACACGCGCGTCCGGGATCACCCACTGCCGGTCGAAGGACCGGTACCCCACCCTGATCGGCTCTGGGCAAGGCTTCGTCTCGTCCTTGATCTTTCCGCTGTGTTCGGCGAACCCGGTGACCGGCTGGACCAACATGGTGTCGATCTTCCGGGCGTCGCTCTCTTTGAACAAGATCGCTTTGTCGCTGAGCGGGGCTTTGATCAGCCGGTTCCATCGTGTACGGAGCACCTCAGGGGATGGGGCGTAGACCCATGTCCGGTTGGGCTTGATGCCCGGTGCCTGCCAGGGCATCAAGTCGCCGAGCGCCGGGTAACTGAGCCAGTCGTCCCCGCCGGGTGGTTGAAGCCGGTCCGTCCAGCCGGTCGCGCAGTTGACCCACTCCGAGCTGTCGAGGCGCAGTTGCTCCAAGGCCGCGAACTTCTTGGACCGGTGGCCTGACAGGCTGACGTGGTGGACCAGCGCGGGGGTCGTCCGGTTGCCTTCGCCGTACCGCACGAAGACCCCGATGCAGAGTGGTTGCTGAACGCCGGGAAAGACCCGAGTGGGGACGTCGGGCTGATGACCTTCCGGCGACAGGTCGATGATCCAGCCCTCGTCAGCGGTTCGGCGCAGGTACTCCCGCATGCCGGCGAAGCCGGGGCCGGTCGTGTATCCCGAGGTGGTGATGAAGGCGACGACGCCCGCGGGCTGTTCGGGGTGGGCGTCGAAGACCTTCCACGTTGCCCACCGCCAGAAGTACACATACAGGTTCGACAGGACGTATTCGTACTTCCCGAGCCCTGCCGCTTTGAAGGCTTTCAGCGGAACGTCGTGGCCGGAGTTCTCCGCCCCCTGCTCGATCCAGCCACCGAAGCCCTTGGCACGCTCGCGGTAGGGCGGGTTGCCGATGACCACCTGAACCGGAGTGTCACGCTTGATCCGGTTGGCCTCTTCCCGGGATTTGGCGATTTCCCGGTACACCACGCCGGAGAGCTCGGAGTCCTCGAAGGGGTTCGACAGGGTGTCGGCGACGTAGAGCTTCTGGTCCTTCTCGGCGATCTCCGCGCCGTGCTCGGACTTGAGCGCCTGGTTCAACCGAAGTTCGGCCACCGCGTACGGCCCGGTCTGCCGTTCCATCCCGATGAGGCGACCGAACAGCTTCTTGAGCTGTCCTGGGACAGCACCCTTACCCTCTTCCTCCTCCACGGTCCGGGCGACGTTGCTGACGATGTTGAGTAGGTAAGTCCCCGTTCCCATCGCGGGGTCGACGACCATCACGTCGTCATTGGCGAAGCCGCCTTCCCGTCCGAACTTGGTTCGCAGGATGTCATCAACGAAGCGGACCATGAACAAGACCACCTCGTTCGGGGTGTAGTACGACCCGCTCTCTCGGCGAAGGTCGGCGTCGTAGATGTCCAGGAAACGCTCATAGAGGTGGAGATAGGAGTCCGCCGAGCCGTCGCTGATCTTGTCCCATTCCACCGCGCCGACGACCCGCCGGAGCGTCTCTGCGACAACGCTGCGGCCTTCGACCGCGTCATGGGTCAGTACGGCCAGCGCCTTGCCCATGAGTGAATGGGTCTTACCGAGCTGGCCGGCAATCTGGCCGAGGGTGCGGCCCTCGAAGGAGATGCCGTCTACCCGGGCGAGCAGCAGAGCGAAGGTGACCGTCTGGGCGTAGGCGTCGGCGAACTCATCGGGTGTCAGGCCAGGAAACAGCAGCTTGCGCCAATCTTCGCTCAACTCGGTGAAGCTCTTGCGTTCCTCTTCACCGCGCTCCTCGCGCTCGATGCTTTCGATGACCTCCGTGCGCAGCAGCTTGCACAGGCCGGCCACTGCGCGTACGAGCTGGCGGATGCTGCGGGGAGGGTCAGGCTTCCATAACAGGAAGTCGGAGATGACGCGGGCGAACTCGCTATCCAAGGGAGTGAGCTTGCCGGCCGCCTTGCGGACGTCGCCGTTCATCCGAGCGACTTGCCCGACCAACTCCCCATTGCGGTACAGCGCCCACAGCGCTCCGTCGGTGTAGAGGACGTTGGGCAGCAGTTGCAGCTTCTCCCACTGGCGCTTTTCGTGCTTGTTGGGTGTCCAGGTCGACGGCACACCGCGGCCAGGGGCTTTGAGCTCGATGTAGCCCACCCGCGCACCGGCCACCTCGACGGCGTAGTCAGGCCGTACCCCCAGAGTGGCCAACGAGGTCTCACCGATCATCGTCACGGAGACGCCGAGTCCTTCGGCCATATCTTCGAAGAGCTTTTCCAGCGGGGAGCGGAGCTGATCCTCGGGCTGGCCGCCGCCATTCAGCTTCACGGCGGCGGACTTGCCGAAACGCGCCACCGCCTCTACGGCCTTTTCGAGCAGCGGCTTGGGGGGAGTCGTCGAGGCCATATACGTCCGTTCGCTGCGGAGTTGTCGAACCGGATCGGTTGGTAGGGCGCCCCTGATCCGATATGTCAGTTTCACACGGTCCAAGATTCTTTGAGAAGGGATCAGAGGAAACTGTGGATCTTCTTCTTGCCCGAGATGGCGACCACGTAGGATGCACCGTTATGCAGCGACTCGCACTTTTTGACCTTGATAACCGGGGAGCACGCTCTTGGCAACGAGGCGATCAGTTGGCTACTCGACCTGAACCGAGCCGGCTATCCGCACCGTGAGACCTTCTTCGGCAAGGTGCGGGACCACTTCGCTCTCTCGGAGTCGATTGAAGAGCTGTGGAGCCGCTACCGCCGACGCATGCCGTACCTCGTTCGCTGCAGGCCCGAGGTGTTGGAAGGGCTGGCGCGTCTTCGTGCGTCCGGGTGGAAGGTGGGCATCGTCACCAATGGGACGGCGGACAACCAGCTCGGAAAGATCCAGCGGACGGGGCTGGCCGAAGCCGTCGACGCCTACGCGCTCTCAGGGCTCGAAGGCATCCGCAAGCCCGAGGTCGGCCTATTCGAGATCGCCGCTCGACGGTGCGGCATGCCCCTTGCAGTTGGGGGATGGATGGTGGGCGACCATCCGATTGCCGATATTGAAGGGGGTCAGGCGGCCGGTCTACGTACGGTCTGGATCGACCGAGGGACGTGGCCGGAGCACAAATACAAGGCGGATCATGTTGCCGCTGACGTGCTCCAAGCGATGGAGATCCTCCAAGTGAGGGGTGGGTAGCTTAATCGGTCAAGGGCGCGAATGTTGATCTTGCTAAAGCTGGATATTAGTAACTAATCGGGTGATATTGGATGCCCGTGGACTAGGAGAATCTGCAAATTCTGCCCAAATGGTCCCGCAGTAAGAACGAGGTCAAGTATGGTGAGCGCTATACCGGCCAGCTGGTTTTGAAAGCCCGTGATGTCGTGTCGGACGCCATTGGCGGACGCGAGCCGTACTCGATCATGATGTTCAGTGCGCTAACGTCCCAGCCAGCCGATCACTCTCCGAGAAAGGATGACCTGTGAGTAACTCCCCCCGCGCCTTCGATGCTGAGGGTGAATGGTGGCTGCCTGGGCAGGAAGACCGGAAAGTGGCTGGAAGGCTGCGCTTCGATTTGGACTCTGGTGCGGAGCTCCGATTGATCGGAACTTTCCGATCAATGATGGAGGAAGGGGACAAATCGCAGAATCCGGATGGTACGACAGTAGTTACCTTCTCTGAGGACACGATCGAGAGAAGCGGAACCTATCCGCGTATTCACGGGCTAGCGGATGGTAAGCAATACACGCTGGAAGATTGCTTTCGCTCCCGAATGACCCGACATCTCCTCGGTCAAAGCGGCACGGAAACTATCCATGTTAACCAGATCTTCCAGGGTGCATATTTCGAGAAAGACGAAGAGCTGACCGCTGATGGTGTATCGGTAGAGTTGCGCTACCTCACCCACTGGATCTGCGACAGTGGGATCAAGGAGACGCAAGCGTTCCCGACTGATGACCTTCCGCCGGACATTCCGAGTATCAAACTAGAGGCTCGGGTTCTGGATGATGCTGTCGTTTCCCTGCCGGAAGGTGACACGTTGCGGCTAAAGCACTCGGTCGCTATTGACGGCGATCGGATCGCTACGCGGGGACTTTCACAAAAATTTTTCTTCCGTCTGGATGCGTCGTCACTCCGTCCTATCCCGGCGCTCATGGAACGCGCCAGTGACCTGCAGGATCTAATTTCCATTGCAACAGGCCGTACGGCGGAGTTCGACGGTATGCGGTTCTGGCATCCCGACGTGGTTTGGAAGAGCGGGAACCGTCAGCACAGGGAGCCAATCGAGTTCTTTGTTTCCTGGAACTCCAAGGACAAGAGCAAAAATCCTGGCAAGCTGTCTCACCACGAAATGTTCTTCACCTACACCGATTTTGGTGGAATTGATGGTGTTGGCCGATGGCTAGAGAGTGCCAGCCAGTATCGAGGAGCACTCGGGAGAGTGATGGCCAGCAAGTACGCGAAGAGTATGTTTGTCTCTGACCGTCTGCTCAACTGTGCGGCTGCCCTAGAAGCTTTCGATCGCACAAAATTCGGACACGCGCGGAGCGATCTCAAACCCCGGCTTATGCGATGTGTCGACTTGGCGGGAAATCTTTTCGCCAAACTCGTCGGAGACGTGGAGGTGTGGGCGGAGGCGATCAGAAAGGATCGCAACGACATCGCTCACCACCTAGGCACGCGGATGAAGCAGACTCCATCGGTACAGCTCTTCCTGTCTAATTCGCTATACTGGCTCTTTATTCTATGCATGCTGCGAGATGCCAAGGCGCCGGAAGAAGTCTTCGATCGGATCGAGAAACATCCCGAACTGGAATGGCTCGGAACGAAGATTCGAGCTGCTTTGTGAGGTGCCGCATTTATCACTGCGGGAGCCTGCTGTGGTCACGTCCACGAAGGTGGTGTACAGCAGCGGCATACAGCAACACCGCCTTACATGATCACACATCACCGGATCGCATCTACCGTCTGAACAGGCCAAGACGTCGTTGACGAGGCATCCGCCCTTCCCTCGTAATGAAGGGGTCAAGGGTTCGATTCCCTTAGGCGGCTCCCAGCATCGCCGAGGCCCCCGCGACCACCGCGGGGGCCTCGGCGCATCTGGCTGCAGGTGTCCTAGGGGCAAGGGGGACCGGAGTGAGTGCAGTGACCCGGCCACGGGCCGTCAGCATCACGCCGGGCGAGTTGGTGGACCTCGCACGCAGGAGGCGCCTACGCTTGCCCGCCTTCCAGCGCGTCTGCAGAGGCCGGGAGACGAACATTCCCCTTGGCGATTGCCCTTCAGCCCACTCAAGTGCGCGCATGGATCCGTGCACGGCCGCACTTGAGCGCGGAAAAGGTCGCCCGGACTGATCAAGCCGTAAGCGCCCTGCGTGACCACTGGATTCCCACTTACATTGTCCCGGCGAGGACATCCATGTCCCGCGCAGCATCGTTCAGCGTATAGACAGGACCCATCGGCGGTCGACCTCGGCGGAGCTGCTCGCCGTGCTGGAGTCCATCAATGAGGTTCCGGGTCGCGATGACCTAGACACTTTGAGCGCCAATGCTCAAGCATTCGGTTTCGGAAGACTGCCCGAATGGGTTCTCGTACAAAGCTTGACCGCCTCCGGCGATGTGATAGCCGGTCGAGAGTTTTACAGTCGGATCGGAAACGATCGCCGGGTCGCGATCACGCAAACTGAGAGGGTGCTCAGCCACGTCGTCGGCTTTTTCCGCGATGTGGCAGAGATCCCTCATATCAAGCCGGTGCCCCCCTTCAGTGCATCCCTGTGCTGGTGCGATTTGTCGTGCGGTTCGGCTCTCTCGCCGGCAGACCGGCAGAGCTTTTCCGCCGCTGGATCTGGCGAGGCGCCGCTGCGGCGCCGCGCCGCGAGTTCAGCGCCGCAGCGCTGCGACATGACATGGCAGCCATCCACACCGACCCTCTCAGCAGCGCACAGAACCTCATCAGGCTCCTGCCGCGTGCGCCGCTCTCTCCATGGCGGCCGGATCTATACCAGACTCGACTCGGCAACGTTCACGGCAAACTCAACTTCCTCGGTCTCCTGTCCCGTTTTCCCAGACGTCTCTCTGCCGAGGGGCACGGTGAACCCCTCGACGCCCCGAACGTCCGTGTCGTCATGGAGTCCGGCGGCGCTGTGGTGCCGGAGCAGGACCTGCGAAGCCTCGCCGAGGGCGCCGGTACGGTGCGGTTCTCCTTGGCTGGAGTTCAGGCCAAATTCTCCATGTGCTGGGAGGGGAAAGGGCTGGCCCTGCCCATGTCCGGGCAGGGAGGCGATTGGATCGTCAAACCAGGCTGGATCCCGTCCGGGTGGTCGGCCTGGTCAAGGACACCGTGACAGCCATGGCCGACACGTGGCCGCAGGTGAGAGGGAACCGACTCTTCCCTCCTTCGTGGCCTCTCACATCGAGCAGCGGTTGAGAACGCTGCCCTTGATCGCGGATGTACGGCGATAGCCCATAAAGGTCGGTGCCCGATGTGGAGGCGGTGAGCTTCAGCGTGGTGGGGGGTCATTCGCACGGGGAGTTCGGCGGCGGAAGCGGGGCGAAACGGAGGAGGTCCGGGTGGGTGGAGCCTCGGCGGTAGAGCTGCTGCTGAAGGGCCTCCCAGAGGGCTCGTTCGGCTTCCAGGGTCGCCGGGGGTTCCAAGCCCAGGTGTTGCATCAGATCGCGGCGGTAGAGGTCGAAGCAGCTGCGTACGATCTCTCCGAACGCCAGTGCCGCTCCCACGGCGGCGCGGTAAGCCAGTGTGGTCAGTAGGAGGCCGCACAGAAGCGCGGAGGCCCAGAGTGCGGCCGGCAGGAGGGCTGCTACGGCAAGGTCCGCGGCGCAGAACAGCACCGAAAGGCTCGCGAGCACGATCTGCTGGTCCATGGTGTCCCTCGATTCGTCGACCCGTTTCCTGGTGGACTCGGGGATCACCAGATAGAGGCGTGGCCAGAGGAAGACTGCGTCCGCGCCGTAGCGTTCGGGGTCGCCGGAATAGGTCTCAGCGGCGCGGAGTGCGTTGCCAAGTCGGGTTGGGAGTACCAGCGAGGGGTCGGCCGGGAATTCGCGGTATTGACGGGCATAGGAGAGACGGTCTCGCCGCCTGCCCTGCCTCCTCGACAGGCGGCTGGCGGCGGGTGCCAAAAGCGCGCCGCGCCAGTAGCCCTCCCAGAGGCGGATCAGCGTGGAGACCTGGGAGCCGAGGCAGGTGGCGAAGAAGACCACGAAAGCGGTCGCTCCGGTGGCCACAAGGGCCTGCTGCGCGCCCGTCAGCCGGTTCCACCAGAGAAGGAAGTCGTGTTGGCCGACGGCTGTGGCCACCAGAGCGAGGACGGCCCCGAGGAAAATCAAGGACGGCAGGAAGAGGGCGAGGACGAACCTTCGGTCGAGTAGTCCTGCCGTCTTGTCAAGCACCTGCCACCACCCGTGACCACTCGAAGGTATGGTCCGCCAGGGCGCGACTGTTCGTGCATTGGGGCATCTGAAAGGGTTTGACGTGGAAAGTCGTGACCTGCCCGCACGCGTGGTCATCCTCGGTGTATTGGCAGATCCTGCTGATCTCCGGAATGGCGATCTCGCCGGGGAGGAGGAGATCGGACAGCAGGCGGCGTCCGCCGTCGAGGATGGCCGCCGCCAGATCTGGTCCCGCCCAGACTCCGATCACCTGCCGGTCGGCGATGACGATCACCGGTGATCTCGGGTCGAGACCCTTGACTGCGGCCGATCTCATCAGCACCTCGATGGGCATAGCAGCATCGACGACAACGAAACCGCCCGCAGGGGCGCCGGGCCCAGGCGGCACCGCACCGATCGGACGGCCGTCTTCCGCCACTACGACGATCCATGACCCTCTCAAAGGGCGGTCTTCCGTCTCTCGGACGAGCTCCACCGGCTGGAGCGCCCGCTCACCCACGAGCTCGTGGCGGTTCACAGCGGCGCTCCGATGTAGACGAAGGGAGCCCAGGCTTGAGCCTTGGCGAAGAACCGGTGCTCTGGGTATCCACGGGCGAGCTCCAAGGACTCTCCTAAGTTGGCGGCCAGGCGGGGCCGTGCGGCGGCGTAGGCGGCCAGCTCCGCGCCTGTGAGTGATCTGAGCCAGCGTTGGGCGCGGCACAGTGCCGTCCTGGCCGGAACGGGCGACCCGTCGGCGCCGGGCAGGAGCTGCTCGTAGAAGTAGGTCATGAGCAGGGCCGAAGTCAGATCGCCCGACGGCCACTGTGTGCCGATGAATCCGCGGGCTCCGGCGGCCAGGAAGCCCGCGGCCAGTCCTACGAACTCCTCCGGCGTGTGATGGGTGTCGGCCACGGCCGTCTCGCAGGCCGAGGCCACGATGAGCGGACCCGCGGTCAGACGTGTGCTCGACGACGTTCCTGGGCCCGCGGTGAGGAGGTCCAGCACGGTGAGCCGGACCCTGTTGTCAAGCGCTAGGAAGGAGTCGACCGGCCGGTCCGCAATCGATCTCCCGTGACAGGCGAAGTGGATATGGGTGGCGTCCGCGATGAGCGCCAGTACTTCCGGCACCTCGATGCCTTCCGGCATGACCTGTCCGGGCATGCGGGATAGCAGTTCGGCGACTTCCTGTCCCGTATGGCGCAGACCGCTGTGCTCGTCGGCGATGCCCACCGCGAACGGGCGTACCGCGCGTTCCCCTGCGCGGTACGCCGCGTCCAGGACGGTCGTCGAGGGGGCGTATCCGACGTCAAAGTCGTCGAGCAGGCATCGTTCGCCGTCTGAGGCGGCGAAGGAGAAGGCATGGATCGGCAGCGCGGCGAACGGCCCGCAGGGGACCAGGGTGACCGAAGATGCTCCCAGCGCGGTCAGCGTCCGGCTGATCCGCTCGGCGATGCCTCCCATCCCGCGCAGGAGGGCTTCCAGCGCCTCGCCGCGTGCCTCGGTGATGCCGGGGTGGCCGTCGGCTCCTCTCACCGCTTTTTCCAGCTCGGCGAGCGTGGGGATCTCGGATCTGATCACGGTGACGGCGCCGTCCGGTGTCTCCACCAGCCCGATGCTTTCGATGTACGATGCGAGAAGGTAGATCACGATCTCGTTCCGCCGCTGACGCGGAGTTTTGGATGAGGTATCCGCCGTAGCCGCCCTTGCCGCTTCGAAGGCTGCGGAAGCCTCTCTGAGCTCGGCCCGGACTGACTGCTCCGCCCGGCGAAGGAATCTCTCCTCGCCTGGGGGCGCCCCTCGCAGGAGCCTCGCGGACGCAGCCTCCGCTTCCGCGAGTCGTAGCGTTGCCGCCCGGTAGGCCTCAGACTGGGGGGTCGTCTCCGCCCAAACCGGATCCTCGCGCTCTAGTGCGTCGGCGAGCAGCCGTGCGCGTCCCGCCTCCAGCAGGTCTACAGCTTCGGCTGGATATCCGGCTTTAACGGTGATGTAAGCGGCGATGATGCTGAGACGGCCCAGATCCGATAGGACCTTCTCCTTGGACTTCCTGAGGATCGCGGTGGCGAGCCGCCGCTCCGCAGCCACCAGCGCTGTGTGGAAGGCGGTGCGCGCCTCATTCCAGCGGTGAAACCTCGAGAGAACGTGGCCGAGGGCTTCCGCTGTATGGAGGACGTGTGAGGTGAGTCCCCCCGTCTCAAGGACCTGAAGGGCCTTCCGCATCCACTGGACGGCCTCGGTGCTCCTGCCGTGCTCGGCCAGGCAGAGTCCCAGCCCGGTGGCGCTCTGCGCCCATTCGAGCGGCGCTTCCTCCACTGGGCAGAGCCGCAGGGCCTCCCGAAACGACTCGACAGCCCTGACGGCGTGGACAGGCGAGCCGGTCAACTGCGCCATCCGCAGGTGAGCGTCGCCAAGGTTGCTCTGGATCGACGCGCTCAGATGGGTGAATCGACCCGGTCCGAGCGTTCGGACGGCCTTTTCGTAGAGCGCGATCGCGGTCCGCAGCCCGTGGCCGTCCCCCCGTTCGAGGTGCTCCTCGGCCGCAGCCTGGCGGTTGGCGACGCCCGCCCAGTCAAACGGATGCCGCTCGCGATCCAGGACCCGCAGGGAACCGGAGAAGAGCTCGACCGCTTCTGCATAGGCACCCTGGGCGGAACGCGTATCCGCGAGCCGCGCGTTTGTGAGCGCCCATTCGACGGGATGGGTCGGCTCCGTCCAGATCTTTAGAGCCGACCGGTATGCTTCGGCTGCCTCCGAGAGGTCCTCGTCCCGATCCCCGGCCAAACGTGCTCGGAGGGCGTTGCCCAGGTTGTTCTGCGATGCGGCGAACTCCTCTTGTAGCCGCGACCGTGCGGAGAGCGCGGACACCGCCCGGAAGACCTCGATCGCCTCAGCCAGATCTGCGTCGTGGTCGGCGCCGACACGGTGGAGCAACGCGATCCCGAGATTGCCGTTCGCGGCGACCCAGTACCGCGGCTCCAGATCTGCCGAGATCTCAGCGGAGACCATGCGCAGGACCGTAATCGCCGAGTCCCAGTCGGCCGGATCCCCTAGCTGTTCCGCCCGCTTCGACAGAGCTGTGCCCAGATTGATCCACACTGTGCGCCTCAGATCCGGATCTTCCTCCATGGCTGGGGTCGATGCGACCGACCGCAGCAGGTCAATCGCCCGGTTCAGGTCCTGTCCGGTAGATCCGTCCGCGCCTCGCAGCAAGGCTAAACCGAGCGCCGACCGGAAGCGGGCGAGGTACTGGGCGGGCAGCCCCGGCGGCGCCTCGCGGAGAGCCTTTTTGAGCAGCCGCACGCCCTCACCAACACGCCGCGTGTCATGTGCGGGAGCCTCAAGTGAGAACTCGGCCAAGGAGACGACGGTGACCGCCCAGCCTTCCGGGTCCGCCTGCGGTGTGCGAACCGTCAGAGCCCGTTCCAGCGCCTCCTTGGCCGGAACGAGATCTTCGACGGACCCGGGCCGCGCCAGCAACCTGTAGGCCATGCCGATGTTGTGCTGGACCTCCGCCCAGTTCAGGGGCGCGGTCTCACGCAGGCCTCCCAGCTCGCCATAGAGGTGTAGCGCCTCCCGTACATTGAACGGCCTCCGGCCCTTCAGGAGCTGCTCCGCCAGCGCTATCGCGAACACGTCTCTGAGGCTCACGATCTCTCCATGCGAACATTCGAGACCTAGGTCCTGCTCCTCCGGGGGCATCTCGAGTAAGGCCTGTTCGATGAGCTCACACAACTCGTCTCGCTCTAGCTTGTGGATCCCCGCGATCGCCAGCAGAGCCGCCCCCGAAGAGGCACTGAGCTCTCGCTCGGGCCCGCTCACCGCTCAGCCTCCGTCCTGAAGACACGCTCGATCCCGTATCTGCGGACTTGCCGAAGCAGCAACCTCCGGTTGGCCACGAGGGGAAGCAACTCGGGCCTCTCCTCGCGCAGCACCTCCATCACCGAGGAGACCAAATCATCCATACGCTCTTCGAGAAGCTGCGAATTCTCTTCGATCAGCCTTCGGAGAGCATCGGTGCTCTCGCATTCAAAGAGAGCGGAGAGGAGCGCGATCGCATGAGTCCTCCAGGCCTGTGTGTTTAGTTCTCCGAGCCATTCCGCATAGTGGTGTTCGAGAGGCGTCAACGGCCTCAGGCCGTTCCGGGATTCCGCCTCCAGGTCGGCGCCGATGTCTCGGTCAAAGGCGAGAGGAAGCAGTTTTAGGGGCACGATGAGGAGATTGTCCGGATCGAACGGAACGCCCGCGTCCCGAAGGCCATAGTGGTTGAAGAGCGCCTGCAAGCCGGCCAGCAACAGCGAGTACGCTTCCTGTCCCATGACAACCGGAATCCTGTGGACCGGAATGACCATCGGTCGGGGCCACCGCTGTGGCCGCAGCACCATGAGAAGGGCGGACACGGAGGCGTCAGTCCCACATCCGGGGCAGTTCACCAGTCTTATCCGGCCCGTGATTATCCGCTTGACGAGATCAGGGCGATCGACGGCGTCGACCACCTCCCATACTTCATGTGTGCTGTGCGTCCCGCATCGTTCGCACGACAATCTCCTCAGCCTGGCGAAGCTCTTCTGTGACATGAGAGAATCCCAAGATCATCAAGCCGAAAGCCGGTCGAAGTCCCCAATACCGATAGTGCACCTTTTTGAGGGCATCGCGCGGGCAAGGATTGGAACAGCGCGAACTTTCGGGCATCCGTAAACTGCGGGGATCCGCTGTCGCCTGTAGACACAGTGCGGGGGCTTGCCGCTGCTTTCCTGTCCGCTTCTTGTTGAGCCCCTGTGCTTTGAGTGCTTCCACTCAGCGCTGTGGGAGTGCCAGGGTGTGCCGGGACTTGTTCCCGCTGGTACGGATGGACCGTCACACGGCCACGCACTTCGGCATGGTCGGGGTTTTCCCACAACGCAGGCCATTGTGCGAGCATGATCGCGCCGTTTTCGATGAGGGGGGCTGTTTGGTTGTTTTCGCCTGTGCCGGGTGTGGCGCCGTGATAACCGCGCGGGTGGCGCGGGTGGTGCTTCCTGACCACTCTGGCCAGAAGTACGGCCATGGTCTGCTCTCCGGTCTTCTGGAGCCGGGAACGTACGTGGTGGACCAGGGAGACGGCCGGCCTTGGAAACCATTGGAGCCCAAGCCGGAAGAGGACGGCGTCCGGCTGCTGACATACTGCATTTCGGGTCCCCTGAACAGGATCGGGATCGCGCCGGGCGATGTCCGCGGAACCGTCTTCATTCCGGAGCGGTTAGGCGGCCGCTGTTGTGGCTTGGACGGCCAGTACGGCCCCAATCTCGCGTGCGCGAGGTGCGGCTGTCCGGTGGCGACTCGTGTCGATGATTGCGGGTTCTGGCAGGTGGTGTGGCTGGAGCCGGAAGCCGTGCGTCCGGTCGCTGTCGACGGCCATGTCCAGCGGGTGGTCGACTGGGCAGAACTGCCGAGCACGCCATCGGTTGACCCGTGTGGCTTCTGGAGCCCCCTTTGGGAGGCCGCAGTCGCGGTGGCATCGGCGCACCTGCTGGCAGTCTCGGGTGGTAAGCGGGTGTCCGTCCCCGAAGGGTCGGTCGCAGAGGCGTTTCGCCGGGCGATCGACAGTCTGCTCCGTCCGGGGCCACCGGAACGCCACCTCGTCCTGGCCGGGCCTGGCCTGTCTGCCGAGATCGCGGACATCGCCCTGGTGCCGCGGCATCCGCAGACCGGTGAGGTGTGGTCTTGCGACGCGGAAGCCGTGGTGCCACTGGCCTCGGACGTATGGAAGTACATGGCCTTCAACGATGATCGGCGGCTCGTGCCGGCGGCGTCCGAATGGCTGCCGTCGGCTCGTGTGATCGTCCTGCCGTGAGCGGGTCACGGCAGGACGACTGATCGTGGCTCGTTACTTTTGGGTTCTCGTCGGAGTGCAGTACGGGCAGGCGGGGGCGGGGTCTATGCAGACCTTGGTGTTGTCGGTGTTGTTGGACGGGTCGAGGTCTAGTTCGTTGCTGTCGGCGGTTGCTGTGTTCGTGGTTTCGGCGACCCTGGTGGCCTTGGCCTTGATGGTCAAGGTTGCTGTTGCTCCGGCGGCGAGGTTGCCTACTGTCCAGGTGTCACCGGTGTAGGTGCCTGCTGAGGGGGTGGCTTTCACCAGGGTGAGGCCGGTGGGGAGGGCGTCTTCGACCACTACGCCGGTTGCGTCGTTGGGGCCGGCGTTGCGGACGGCCACGTGGTAGGTGACGGTGCCTCCGACGGTGACTCGGGTTTGTTCTGCGGACTTGACCACGTCGAGGTCTACGGCGGGGTTGACCTCTGTGGTTGTGTCGTCGCTGGTTGAGGTCAGGGGCTCAGGCTCGGTGCCGAGGCGGTTTTCGTAGGTGACGGTGCCCTTGTTGGTGACCTGGCGGCCTGCGGCTGCTCGGTTGACTTTGACCTGGAATTGCACGGTGGTGCCCTCGGGGAGGGTGCCGCTGTGGAGTAGGCGGCCTCCGGTTGTCGCGGTGGCTCCGGCGCCTAGGGCGAAGGTGATTTTTCCGGTGGCCGGGTCGAAGTGGGCTTGGTCATCGCCGGTCTGGTCGGTTTTGGCGCCGTTGTTTGGGCCGTTGACGATTTGGAGTGAGCCGGGGACGAAGGTGGTGCCCGCTGGGATGGAGTCGGTCAGCTGGAGGTTTTCCGCGGTGTCGCCGCCGTGGTTGACGGCGGTCAGGCGGTAGGTGATGACGTCGCCGACGTTTACCGTACTTTGCGGGCTTGCGCTCTTGGTGAGGATGACGCAGGGGGCGGTGCCGAAGAAGACGTCGTCGAGGAAGTTGCCGATGGCGGCGTTCCCGCCGGCTGCGGAGATGGAGCGGAAGGCGAAGCGGGTTGTGGTTTGACCGGCTGGGACGGTGTAGGTGCCTGCGTAGGTGCCCCACCTTGTGGTGCCGTCGGACACAGTGGTCTGCTGGACCGGGTTGCCTGGGGCGCCGATGTCGAGGGCCATCGTGTCGGTGCCGGAGCGGCCGCGGTGGGACAGGCGCCAGTACAGTTTCTGGCCTGGTGTGGTGGCGTGGTCCTGATAAAGGGTGGCGACCTGGGTGGCGTTCAACTCGGCGAACTGGTCGCCTTCGTTGGGTGGGACGCCCATGCGGCGGCTCCAGAGTTCGATCAGGTGATCGGTGGACGTCGTCCGCCAGCCTGGCACCTTGCTCGGGGCGGTCCGGGAGGCGTCGGGGAACGAGGCCCACGGTCCGCCGACGACTACGGGGGTCTCGAAACCGCCGTTGATCAGCGCTACCCGGTTTGGGCAGGTGGCTGGATTTGGTGCGGCTTGCGCCCTCGTTGGCTTGTTGTCCGCCAGCGCCACGTTGGACGGGGAGAGCGGGAGGGCCACTGCTGTCAGGGCGGTGACCAGGTAACACATCCGGAGGATGCGCCTCATGGTGATGTTCCTCTCGTGGGCGAAAACCGGCTCCGTGGGGCCGGCACCGCTGGTGCGGTGTCGGTGGCACGGAGACTCACCCGAACGAGATCATTTAGAAGGCGCCGGCACGATCCGCCCTGCCGACAATTGGCGGGATCTTGCTTTATGCGGAACCTTGGTTAGTGAAGACTTCAACTGTGGGAGACAAGGCGCACCTGTCGGGAATTTCCGGTGCTCGGCGACAGTGCTAGGAATTATCGGTCGACTCAGTCGTCCCACTCATTCCAGTCGTCGCCTCGAAATATTCTTCGTCGTCACCGTGGAAATTCCTGCGAGCTTTCTGGCCCGATGCTGACGTGATGATGCTTGTGAGACCCCAATATGCGTGCATATAGGAGATGCTGAGGGGCAGATCCGCGTCGTGCTGGCTGACGAGTGGCTCGAAGCCATCCCAGTCGACATATACGTATTCGCGATCGTCGTCGTCGATAATGGGTTGCGTGAGGTCATAGACATCGCCGGTGCGGGGATCGGTCCATCTGTCGGGCAGTTCAGGGGCGATGCGGGCCGGTGGTGTGGTTGTTCCCATTGCGCGGTGGGCATCGAGGTTCCATATGCGTGCCCTACCTTCGATGTCCGCTGCCACTACACGGGGTCGGCCGCCGTGCAGGATGTAGGCGATCGAGCCGATGGAGAGACCGCGGCTGTCGCGCATGGGGTGGCCGATTTGGCGGCGAGTTCTTAGATCCCATACGCGCACCGTGTGGTCGCCGCCGCTGACGGCGATGGGTTGGCCGTCGGGTGCACCGTAGGCAATCGCCCGGACTTTGTTGGTATGGCCGATCAGTGGTGCTCCGATCTGTCTGCCGTTAGCCAGGTCCCATACGCGCACCGTGTGGTCGTCGCCGCCGCTGACGGCGATGGGGCGACCATTGAGCAGCCCCATGTCCACGGCCCACACATGTCCGGTGTGGCCGGTTAAGGGCGGGCCGATCTGCGTGCCGTCGGCTAGGTCCCACACCCGGATGGTGTGATCCTCGCTGCTGCTGACGGCGATCGCTCGGCCGGCCAGCATTCCGGCTGCGACCGACCTGACCACGCTGCCGTGGCCTGACAACTGCTTGCCGATCTGTGTCCCAGTTGCCAGGTCCCACATGCGCACGCTGCTGTCGTAGGCACCGGTGACCGCGACCGAGCGGCCGTTGAGTACGGCACATGCCACCGTGTAGACCGACCCCGGGGAACCGTAGCGGATGTGACGTGGTTTGCCAGGTTTCTGGGCGTGCTCGTGTCCGGTCAGCTCCCATATCGCCAAGTCCCCCGCCCCTTTGACGGCGATAGGGCGATTGTTCAGCGTTCCGTACGCCACCGATTGGGCGACGCCGAAGGAGAATGTCTTCTCCTCCTCCAAGGGCGGACCGATCTGCCGGTGGGAGGCGAGATCCCAGAGGCGTGCCACGCCGTCGCGGCCGTCGGTGATCACGATTGGACGTCCATTTAGGAGTCCGCAGGCCACTGCACCGACGGAGGCACCGGGGCCGCCCAGAGCTGGCACGATCTGTGCCCCGAAGGGTAGGGGCACCCAAGAGGGTGGTGAGTGTTCGGAAATCAGAGCTCCATGGCTAGCGAAGTCTGTTCTCCCATGTTGTCGTCGGCGTGGCTGCGTCGGACAACCTGGATTTGATGCTGTAGATCATAAAATGGACCCCTGGAAAACGCCTCGCGTTTGGGCGATCGGGCAACAGCGCCCTCCGTGTCGACACCTCCTGCGGGGAGAGTCCGGCCGGTGCGCGTCTACGGCCTTGGGATCTCCACGCGAACCGGCTCCAGGCTGGATGGGGCTTCTCCGGGGAAGGCGCCTGTCAGCATGGCGGCGACCGTGTACAGGTTCCATGCGAGGGCGGGTTGGCTTACCGATGGTGCTTCGAAAACCGCTTTGAGTTCTTCTGCGCGGACGATGGGCGATAGGGCGTCGGTGCGTTCGAGGACGAAATCGCGGAGGATCGTGGACAGGTTGGGTCCTGGGCTTGTGCGCCAGTTCCAGTTGTTGCCGGGTTTTTTGGTGGGGGTCGGTTTCTGAGAAGGGATTGCAGGGCGGGACCAGGGCCATCTTCGGGGTGGGGGTTGGTTGGCGAGGAAGCGCCACGGTTTGCCTTCGACCTCGATCTTGTGGAGGCCGGGGGCGAAGCGGCGGATCAGTTCGTAGACGACTTCCTCGGAGTGGCGCCACCGCTGGTCCAGGGAAAGGGCTTCGACGACGACGCGGTTGTCGAGGAACGGTTGGAACGGGTCGCCCCGGCGTAGCGATCCTGCTCTTGCGGCGGCGTGCCAGCGGCCCACGCGGTAGGTGACGTAGAGGTGGTCTAGCACCTCCCAGGGGTTCTTCTCGGCTCTGCGAAGCCAGGGGGTGGCGAGCTCGCGGGCGTGTTCGTTGGCTTCCTCGGTGAACAGGGACTCGTTCTTGAGGAAGAAGTCGTTCACGCGGCGGCGCATGGCTTTGTCGGTTGTCTGGCCTTGGCTGTAAAGGAAGCCGCCTCGGAGGATCTCGCCGCTCTGGCCGGACATCGTGGGTCTGGCGCTGTAGGGCAGATATTCCACGATGCTTTCGTAGGCCGAGGTCATGCCCTCGCAGGTGCGCAGGACTTCGAAGGTGCGGGTGCTCGGGTGGGGGATGAGCACGGCGTCCCTCCGTTCCGTTTGAACGGGAGGGATCACGTTGTGGTCGATGCGGAGGAGGGCGGTGATCTGGCGGGCGAGGATGACGTCGGGGTGGGAGTCGAGGCCGTTGGTTGTGGCGCGGAACGGCACTTTGGCGGCGTGGAGGAGGGCGGCCATCAGGCGGCTGTCCCGGCCGCCGGTGAGGGCGAGGTTCACCGGGGTGGGGTTCGCGCGCAGGGGTTCGACGGCGGCTACGAGGGCGTCGGCCAGGCGTGTGATCGCGGCTCGTCTGGCCCTGGGGGATGCGGGGGCGGGGTGGGCTTCGGGGAGGGGGGTGGATTCTATGGTCCGGCGACCGCCGCGGATGACGATGGATGAGGATGGGCCAAGTGCGGTGACTCCCGCGTAGGGGGTCTCGTCGGAGAGAAAATAGCCTTGGCGGATCATCGTCTGCAGAGCTGTGTTGTTCCACGTGATTTCGCCGCGGCCCGCGACCAGGTGCACGTGTAGGGCGCGGGTTCCCACCACGTGAACATCGTCGGTTTCGGCGTGGAAGACCGACAGGGCTCGCGTGCTGGAGGTCGCCGCCTGCACTTCCCAGTCGGCTGTGCGAATGGCGGAGAAGCAACCTGCGAGGCCGCAGGCCTCGGCTCCCAGTAAGTCGGTCCGGGCGAGTCGCTGGACGTCGTTTGGCCGGGCGATCGTGCCGCTGACGCCTAGGGCGCTGTGTTCCGTTGCGGCGAGGAGGGGTGGTCTCTCGCCGTCCTGCCCCTCGTTGGACCACGCGAGGATGGCGGCGTGTTTTCCTGACCATTCGGCTGAGTCGATGGTGTCGCGTGGCACGGGGAGAACATTGTCGATGGTCGTGCGGGCCGTCTTCAGGTAGCCGGTGATATCGCTGTCCTGCCGCTTCGCCACCACACTGAGAAACACGCGCACGATGGTGCCCCCGAGAGCCGACGGGACCTCGGCCGGATTTTTGAGCCAGGCCGCTACGGTCGTCTACCGGCACCGATCCTAGAGGGTTTCCGGGCGATAAACCCTTGACGAGCTTTGGTGGCCGAGGGCCTGCAGGGAGGGGGCGACGAGTCCCGCGAGTACGGTCTCCTGGGCTGGATCGACGCATGTGCCCGGCAAGGGGAGCGGATGACCACGAGATCCATGACGATGCCGAAGTCTTTGTGGAGGTCAAGACCGCCCGGTTTCTCGCCGCACTTGACCTGGCTGCTCCCTGGGAAGCCTAGTTAGATCAACACATGGTCCTCAGGGTTGCCTACAAACGAGAACTGGGCGTTCCGCAGGAGCTTGTGGTCCTCGGCCTGCCAAGTGTGGTTGCCCGCGTTGCTGCCGCGCATGTAGATGAAGTTGAACCTGTCCGAGGAGTAGATCTTGATGCCGTCCGCCTTGCAACGCCGTACAAGGCGGGTGTCCTCGCCCGCGTTGACCGGTTCGAAGGGGATGGCCCGGAGGAGTTCGGACTTGGCGACGATGGTGGCGCCCTGGATGAGGTGGGCGTAGCGGTGTTCCAGGCCGGGCAGCCGGAAGACGGTGGTGTTGCGGTGGGGGAAGTAGGTGTAGTGGGCCCCCTTGCCGACGATCTCGGCCGAGGAGAAGTCGAAGGAGCGGATGAGGTCGCTCAGGTAGTGCTCGCCGTAGATGTTGTCGTCGTCCATCTTGGAGATGAGTTCGCCGTCGGCACGTGAGATGCCGAGGTTGAGGACTTCGCCAAGGGTGAGGCTGGGATCGGCGGTGAGGACCGTGACGTCGGGGATGCCGGCGGCGCGGGCCTTGTCGGTGACGACTCCGGGGTCGAGGTCGAGGCCGTGGAGGACGAGGACGAGCTGGAGGTCGCGGTGGCGTTGGCGGGCGACCTGGGTGATGGCGTGTTCGATCTGGCCGGCGCGGTTGGTGGGGAGTACGACCGAGACCGAGCGTGAGCGCCGGGTGACGGGCCGGCCCATGAATTGCAGGACCTGGTCGACGCGGTGGGAGAAGAGGTGTTTGTCGAAGACCTCGCGCATGGCCAGGTGGGCTTGGCGGGAGCGGGCTTCGGGGCTGTTGATGAGGTGCAGGACGGTGTTGTACGCCTCTTCCTGGGTCTGGACCAGGGGCACCAGACCGCCGAAGGTCTCCTGGATGGCGCGGGACCAGCCGGAGACCACGGGGGTGGAGCAGGCGGACAGTTCGAAGACGCGGCGCGCGCACATGGTGGGTGAGTCGAGCACCGAGTTGACGTTGAGGAACACCTTGTACATGCGGTAGGCCGCGAGCATCTGGTCATAGGGGAGTTCGCCCACGATGTGCGGGCGATACTCCTCGGGCCAGGCGTACTTCTCGTCGACTTCGCCGTTGCGGGCGAAGATGTGCAGGCCGAGCTCGCGGATGGGGGCGAGTACGGTTTCCATCTGCTCGCGGCGTTCCGGGTGCTTGTTGCGGAAGTACATCCCGGCGAACACGACGTCGTGCAGCCGGCCCTCGCGGGCCTGGATGGGGTTGTGCACGCGGGGCTGGGCGGCGAACTGGAGCACGTCGATCCGGTCGTGTCCCAAAATTTCGCGGTACTTCGGCACCATGTCGCCGTCGCACGTGAACACGTAGTCGAACAGCTTCGCCGTGTCGATGAAGAAGTCGAAGTTGGGCGGGTCCTCCTTGTTCCAGAAGACCGTGGGGATGCCCTCCTCCTTGCACCAGTCGATCAGGGCGCGCAGTTCGGGTTTCGGGGCGTTGGTGCCGGTCATCTGGTAGCGCCAGCGGCCCTGGTTGCCGTGCCAGGCGGACTCGCAGAACAGGATGTCCGGGCAGCGCTCGGCGAAGATCTCCGGCCAGTCCTTCAACCCGAACTCGATCTGGTCCCACTCGTATTTGAAGGTCATCCGCGAGAAGTCGTCGAGGATGACCGCCACCTTCAGGTCCGGCCGGTTGACGGGCCCCTTGGGCCACGAGGCGGTGGGCACCTTGACGTGGGGTGGCCGGGTGCGGGCGGCTTCGGCCACCTTGGCGACCTGTTCTGGGGCAGCGGGGGCTTTGCCGTTCGTGCGCATGGCGCGGGCGAGGCGGCCGGGGAGACTCACGACGGAGGCGGGGTCGCGGGAGTCGGCGAGGACCTCGGCGACGCGGTAGGGCCGCTGGACCTGGGTGGCCTTGAGCTTCCACGAGGCATAGTCGGCTTTGGCCTCGGCGATGGCGAGCCGGCGTTCGAGTTCCCGGATGTGGTCTTCGTAGCGCTCGACGAGCTTGCGCTCTTCCGGTAGCCAGTTGACGGGACCAAGCCGCTGGTAGAGCGGCTCTTGCGGGTTCTCAACGTTGTCGGCCATGGGTGCGTCGCCCTAACGAGGTCGGAGTCTGCAAGCGTACGGCGAACGCCGTGCCTAGAACGGGTGAATTATCCGATTCGCATCGGTGGTACGGCTTGCGCCGCCGGGGAGAGATTGTCCCCCTTGAGCCAGGCGGCGATGACCCGGGCGATGCGCGGACCGGCTTTGCCGTCCCACAGCGGGGGCAGGTCGCCGCTCGGCGTGGCGGCGCCGTCGGCGAGGGCCTTGTCGGCGGCCGACGGCAGCAGGGCCGGGGTGACCAGGCGGTTCGTGCCGTGGGTGATCGTGACCGGGCGCTCGGTGTTGGGGCGCACGGTCAGGCACGGCACGCCGAGCATGGTGGTCTCCTCCTGCACGCCGCCGGAGTCGGTGACGACCAGGGCTGCCCCCCGCACCAGGGACAGGAAGTCGACATATCCCAGCGGGTCCACGATCGAGAGGTTCTCGCCGCTGACGAGCCCGGCCTCGGCGAGGCGGGTGCGTCCGCGCGGGTGGAGGGGGACGACGATGTGCACCCGGTTGGAGACCTCAAGCACGGCGTCGACGAGTTCGCGGGCGGCCTCGGGGGAGTCCACGTTGGCGGGCCGGTGCAGGGTGGCGACGCCGTACCTCTCGGGGAGGGCGAGCCGCTCACGCACGGGGGCGGGGTCGAGCTTGGGGAGGGCGGAGAACAGGCTGTCGATCATTGGGTTGCCGACGAGGTGCACCCGGGCCGGGTCGACGCCCTCGTTGGCGAGGTGCGACAGGGCGTCGGGGGAGGTGGCGAACAGCAGGTCGGACAGGGCGTCGGTGACGACCCGGTTGACCTCCTCCGGCATGCCGCGGTCGAAGGAGCGCAGGCCGGCCTCCACGTGGGCGGTCGGCACCCCGAGTTTGGCGCACACCAGGATGGCGGCGAGGGTCGAGTTGACGTCGCCGTAGACCACGACGAGGTCGGGGGAGTGCTCGAGCACGACCTCTTCGAGGCCGGTGAGCAGGGCGGCGGTCTGGCGGGCGTGGCTGCCGGATCCGACCCCCAGGTTGGCGACCGGCTCGGGCAGGCCAAGGTCGGCGAAGAAGACGTCCGACATCAACGCGTCATAGTGCTGACCTGTGTGAACAATGCCCTGCCTAATCCCAATGCTGGAAAGGCCAGACACGACCGGTGCAGCCTTGACAAAGTTGGGCCTAGCGCCCAGCACGTGTAGGACGAGGGGGTTTTCCCTCATTGACCTCGCCTTTCATGCGGGAGTGGGGCAAACGTTGCCTATGGTACGGTCACCGCGTGGTATCCGATGCCAGTCGGCCAGACTCCCGCAAGGTCTCTCCCAAAGCGGCACGTGCCGGTATAGGCGGACTTCTCCGAGGGTTCGTTCAGCATCCGGTCATCGTTTCCCGGATTGTCATCACCCGGGTGAGATCCGACCCCATGAGGGTCGCCCAGGCCGCAGCCGAAGCGCTGCCGCCAAAGCTGCGTCCTATCGTGGGCTCGGTGGCCTGGCCCGTCGCGCGCCGCGCGCGCGTGGCCGCGCGCAAGATGGCGCGCCGCATGGCCGACGGCCCGCTTGAGAAGGCCAAGGCGCAGTTCGTCGACGGGCACATGTCCGCGGCGATCGCGACCCTCAAGCCGCACGCCCGGTGGCCGTTCATCCGCCGCAGGATGGCCCTCTACGAGGGCGAGATGGCGGCGATCGGCACCAACCCGATCCCGCCGGCCCCCGCGGTGCACGTGGGCGACCGGATCGAAGGCCGGGTACTGCACTGCGTCACGAATGCTTTGCCGTACACCCAGGCCGGTTACACCGTGCGAACCCACCGCATCGTGACCGCTCAGCGCGCCGCCGGGCTCGACCCGCATGTGGTGACGAGCTGGGGCTGGCCGATGCTCCAGGGGCACGCGGACGCCACCGCGGGCGAGCTGATCGACGGCACGCCGTATCACCGGCTGCTGCCGCACGGCGACATCCCCAACCAGACCCGGGGGCGCATCACACGCGGCGCCGAGGACGTCACCGAGCTCGTGCGTAAGCTGCGCCCGCAGGTGCTGCACGCCGCCACCGACCACCGCAACGGCTCGGTGGCGATGGCCGTGCGTGAGCGTACGGGTACGCCGTTCGTGTACGAGGTGCGCGGGTTCCTGGAGGAGACCTGGGCCTCGCGCGATCCGGCCAGGATCGGCAGCGAGCGGCACCTTATGCAGCGCGACCGCGAGGCATTTCTCATGCGGTCGGCCGACGCGGTGGTGACGCTCGCCGAGACGATGGCGGCCGAGATCGTCGACCGCGGTGTGCCGCGCGAGCGCATCCACCTGGCGCCGAACGCCGTGGACGACTCGCTGC
The DNA here is from genome assembly GCF_016863435.1 of Sinosporangium siamense. Taxonomy (GTDB): domain Bacteria; phylum Actinomycetota; class Actinomycetes; order Streptosporangiales; family Streptosporangiaceae; genus Sinosporangium; species Sinosporangium siamense. Next base: position 262,614 of record NZ_BOOW01000030.1, on the reverse strand, counting down.
TGACCGCGGACTACGACGGCGAGGCATTCCGCCGTTCGATGAACATCGAGCCCGACGACATCGTGATCGGCTCGGTGTCGAGCATCGTGGCTTATGAGGGATTCGCCACTCTTCTGTCGGCGGCGGCGCTGCTCCGCAAACGGAAGGTGAAGGTCAAGGTCCTGCTCGTGGGCGACGGGGTGGAGCGCCCCGCGCTGCTGCGGCAGGTGGACTCCCTCAAGCTCGGCGATGTCGCGATCCTGCCCGGCAGGGTGGGGCCGGACGAGGCGCTTCAGGCGCAGTCGGCGATCGACATCTTCGTCTGCCCGCGTGAGGACCTCCGTGTCTGCCGCCTGGTCACCCCGCTGAAGCCGGTGGAAGCGATGGCGCTCGGCAAGCCCGTCGTGCTGAGCGACCTGCCCGCGTTGTCGGAGCTGGTCGGTTCTGACGGCGCGGGCCTGCTTGTGCCCGCGGGCAATCCGGCGGCGCTGGCGGACGCGTTGGCCGAGCTCAGCGAGGATCCCGAGCGGCGGGCGGCGATGGGCGAGGCGGGCCGGGCCGAGGTCGCGGCCAAGCGCACGTGGAGCAGAATCGCTGAGACCTACCGCGAGATCTACCGTTCGATCACCATCCAATAGTCGGATGAACACCACATGTAAAGCAGAGGTTTCCTGGGCGTTCAGGCACATTAGGCGTGGCTCGTACGGACTTGAGATAGCCTTTGCGACCATGAAGTGTTGTTTCCGACTCCCCAGGGTCTTCACGTGAGCGGCTTCGATCTCGCCGTCATCGGGCTGGGTTACGTCGGTATGCCGCTGGCCAAGGAGGCCACGACGGCAGGTCTGAAGGTGGTCGGCGTCGACGTCGACCCCCGCAAGGTCGACGCTCTCAACGCGGGCCGGTCCTACATCGACGACCTCACCGACGCGGACCTCGACCACATGCTGGCCAACGGCTTCAGCGCCACCCTCGACGCGTCGGTGCTCGCCGACAGCGCCACCATCGTGATCTGCGTGCCCACCCCGCTCGACGAGGACCACCGCCCCGACCTGTCCGCGGTCGAGGGCGCGAGCGCCACCGTCGCCGCGCACATGGTCAAGGGCACGCTGGTCGTGCTTGAGTCCACCACCTGGCCCGGCACCACCGACGAGGTGGTGCGGCCGCTGCTGGAGAAGACCGGCCTCGCCGCGGGGCTCGACTTCCACCTCGCCTTCTCGCCCGAGCGCATCGATCCGGGCAACCCGAAGTACGGCTTGCGCAACACCCCCAAGGTCGTCGGCGGATACACCGACACCTGCCGCGACCGGGCCGCCGCGTTCTACGCGCGCTTCGTCGAGCAGGTCGTGCCGGTCAGCGGCACCCGCGAGGCCGAGATGGCCAAGCTCCTGGAGAACACCTACCGGCACGTCAACATCGCCCTGGTCAACGAGATGGCGATTTTCTGCGACGAGCTCGGCGTCGACCTCTGGGAGGCCATCGAGGCGGCGGCCACCAAGCCGTTCGGCTTCCAGAAGTTCCTGCCAGGACCCGGCGTGGGCGGCCACTGCATCCCGGTCGATCCCAGCTACCTGTCGTACACCGTGCGCAAGCTGGGCTATCCCTTCAGGTTCGTCGAGCTCGCCCAGGAGATCAACGAGCGTATGCCGGGCTACGTCGTGGCCCGCGCCCAGCGGGCGCTCAACCGGCAGCGCAAGGCGGTCAACGGCGCCCGGGTGGTGCTGCTCGGCGTGACCTACAAACCGGACATCGCCGACGAGCGTGAGACCCCGGCCCTGCCTGTGGCCAGGGCCTTGCTGGATCTCGGCGCGGAACTGTCCTTCGTCGATCCCCACGTCAGCAAGTGGCAGGTCGACGGCACCGACATTCCTCGCGAGGCAGACTTGGCCGCGGCGGTCGAAGGTGCCGACATCACGGTTCTGCTCCAGCCGCACGCCGCGTTCGATCTGTCGGTCATCGAAGACAAAGCCCGGCTCGTGCTGGACACCCGAGGCGTGCTCGCCGAGGGCAGCCGCGTCGAGCGGCTCTGACGACAGGGGGCTGCGCGCAGTGCACGTGCTCGTCATGACGGTGGTGCATCACCCCGAGGACGCCCGGATCCTGCACCGGCAGATCAGGGCGCTCGTGGACGCCGGGCATGAGGTCACGTATGCCGCGCCGTACACCGCGCGCGGTGTCGTGCCCCGCTCGTGGGTCAACGGCGTCGATCTGCCGCGCGCCGCCGAACGCCGGCGGTTGTCGGCCGTGCTGGCCGCGCGCAAGGTGTTCAAGCGGATGCGCGACAGCGTGGACATGGTCATCATCCACGACCCCGAGCTGCTGTTCGCGGTGGCAGGGGTACGGCGGCGCCCGCCTGTCGTGTGGGACGTCCACGAGGACACCCCCGCGACGTTGTCGCTCAAGCCGTGGCTGCCGGCCTTCCTTCGGCCGCCTGTGCGGTTCGTGGCGCGGATGCTCGAAGGCGCGGCCGAGCGCAGCTTCCACCTGCTGCTGGCCGAGACCGCCTACGCCGGACGCTTCAAAGAGGCCCACCTGGTGGTGCCCAACGAGACGTGGGTGCCCGACAGCGTCAGCCCGCCGGGCGACGACAGAGTCGTCTACCTCGGCTGGTTGTCCGAGGCGCGCGGTGTGCGTGAGGCCGTCGAGGTGGCCAAGCTGCTTCAGCCGTATCGGGTGGCGGTCGAGCTGATCGGCTACGCGGACCCGCAGAGCAGGCCGCTGCTCGATCAGGCGGTGGCCGAGGGTGTGCTGGAGTGGCGCGACTTCATGCCGAACGACGAGGCGTTGAAGCGGCTTGACGGCGCTCTGGCCGGCCTTTCCCTCTTACGCGATGAACCGAACTATCGGCACTCGATGCCCACCAAGATCGTGGAGTATATGGCGCACGGCATCCCCGTGATCACCACGCCCTCCCCGCGGGCCGTCGAGCTGGTCGAACGCTACGACAGCGGAATGGTCGTGCCGTGGCAGGACCCCAAGGCGGTGGCGCAAGCCGTACTCATGCTCCGGGACGACCACGCCGGCCGGCGCGGGCAGGGGGCCAGAGGTTATGCGGCGGCGCGAGCCAACCACCACTGGCCGAACTCCGCCCGCCGGTTCGTCGTACAACTGGAGAGCTGGGCCGACGCCAAAGGTTAGATCTCCGATTTATGTCCACCTGATCAGCAGAACGGTAATCTCCACGAAGTGCGCTGGATCACGGTTCTCCTCGGGGTAGCGATCCTCGCCATGGTTGCCGCACTCGCCATCGTGTTGCCGAGCGGCGACGTGAGCGCACCGGAGGCCGGCGAGACCCCCAATCCCGGCCAGAGCATCTCCAGTTCCTCCTCGGAGGAGTTCACCGACCCCTGCGGGACGTTCGACACCAAGACCCGCACTCCGTATGCCATCACGGGCTACTGGCTCGTGCCGAGCTCCGACGAGTGCACGTGGCGGCGGCAACTGGAGGCCATGCACAAGGTCGGCGGCGACACGGTGATCCGCATCGGCACCGGGCTCCAGCCGCGGCGCATCGACCTCGACGGGCGTGTGCTCGACAGGGACGGCGTCGACGTCGATCCGCGCTACAACTCCTGCCGGGAGAACGGGCTCACGTGTTTCCAGGCGGCGGAGCAGGACCTCAGAAAGGCTAACCTCAACAACCGTATTTCCTGGACTTACGCCTACCGCACGGACGAGGCGTTCGGGAAGGATCTGTTGCGGTGCCCGGGCATGGAGAAGGTCATCACCACCGACCGGGCGGTCTTCCACCGGATCGTCGCTCTTGCCGACGGCTCGGAGAACACCTCGTGCGACTTCAGCTCCAAGGCCCGTGACTATCACCTCATCCTGGTCGCGGCCCGGCCCGACGACAGCCTCACCATCCTGCTGAACGTCGCCGACCGCTTCGGCATGAAGGTCTTCCCCGCGCTGCCCGTGGCCCCGCGCTCCCGGCCCCAGACCACCAACGCCGACCCCCGGCACATCGGCACCCTCACCATGCTGACCCGGCGCATCTTGCATGACTACGGCGCCCGCCTCGCCGACCGCGAGTCGTTCGGCGGCGTCTATCAGCCGTTCGAGCTGCAATTGCGGGAGATGACCGAGGACCATCCGACGCTGAAGGTCTACGCCGAGCAACACAAGATCGTGGAGGAGGAGCTCAAGGGCAAGCCGATTCTCGTCAGTCCCTACCTCGACGCGCGCAAACGTGTGAACTTCGGTGCCACGCCCGAGGAGGTCGGCGTGGGCTTCCGGGCGCTCGCGCGCACCGGCGTGGGCATCATCGCGCCGCAGGACAGCCGCGGCACCGGCAAGGTCGGCCTTTTCTGGCCAGACGAGCGCGAGAAGGACGTGGACGAGCGGCTGCTTCCGGTGGTCGGCCGGACCACGAACGGCACCGCCTACCACGCCTCGACCCGCGACTACTATCGGGAGATGGCCGAGGCCAGGGCGGAGATGGCGGGCGAGGGCTTCAACGTGCAGCTCTGGGCCAACATCGAGGCGTTCGAACCCACGGGCACCGAGGCGTGCGGCAACGGCGGCCAGCGCGGGCGCACCGACAAGGAGCGGCTGGACGGCGCGGTCGCGATGGCCGGGAGATACGTCTCCAAGGTCATCTCCTACATGTGGACCGACTTCATGACATGCGGCTCGCCGTCGCTCTCCGACCGGCTCGCCGCCGACTGGGACCGGCCCATCGCGGTCGACGCCGTCCGCAAGGTTCGCGACATCCGCAACGGCATCGAGGTGCGGGGCTACAACCTCGCGGGGTCCACGGTGAACGTGCGTTGGGAGGGGCTGGAGGAGCCGAAGAAGGCCGACGTCGCCGCGGTCGGCTGGCACTCCGCCGAGCCTTCGCCGGGCCTGCCGACGGGCACACAGGTCGCGTGGGTGCCGTTCGACTGGAAGACCGTGCCCAAGGACGTGTGGGTGCGCATCACGGTGTCGGCGCCCGACGGGCGGGAGTCGTCCGCGCCGCTCCACGTCCGTGCCCAGGGATGACCTTCTTTGATGCTCCCTGTCCTAACCTGGGGTTTTCGCGGTCTTGATCGACTTCTCGGGCGGGACATGGGCGGGGGAGTTTGCGTGTAACGTGCCTGACATGGTGCCGACCGTTCCTGTCAGCGTGGATCTGGTCGTGCTGACAGTCCGTTCTCAGGCGCTCTGTGCCCTCGTGTGGCGGCGGGATCACCCCCCCTACCCCGGGTGCTGGGCGCTCTCGGGCGGGTTCATCCAGCTCGACGAGGACCTTCCGGCCGCCGCCGAGCGTGTGCTCGCCGAGCGCGCCGGCCTTCCCGGTGCTCCCGTGCATCTGGAGCAACTCCAGACATACGGTTACCCGATGCGTGATCCACGCGAACGTGTCGTCAGCGTCGCCTACCTCGGCCTCGCCCCCGACCTGCCCGCCTCCACCGAGGCCCACATGGCCTGGCGCGCGGTGTCGGAGCTCACCACCATGGCCTTCGACCACCGGCGCATCATGCTCGACGGCATCGAGCGGGCCCGGGGCAAGCTCGAATACACCTCTCTGGGGGCGGCGTTCTGCCCGGCCGAGTTCACGGTGGCCGATCTGCGGCGCGTGTATGAGATCGTGTGGGGCCGTCCGCTCGATCCGCGCAACTTCCACCGCAAGGTCACCAAGGCCGAGGGGTTCCTCCTCCCCACCGGCGGCACCACTACCCGGGACGGCGGCCGTCCCGCCAAGCTCTACCGCCGGGGTCCGGCCGAGCTGCTCCATCCGCCGATGTTGCGGTCGCTCAAGGAGTAGCGTTTCCAGGGGCCGGGAAGGTTTAAAAGTTTGGGCGGCCAATAAGCTGGCTTCATGCCACGTTTCCGCGCCATCTTGGACGATCTACCGGCTTACAAGCCGGGGAAGGCCGTGGTTTCCGCCGACGGCCGTTCCTACAAGCTTTCTTCAAACGAGTCCCCGTTCGACCCCCTGCCGTCCGTGGTGGACGCGTTGGCCAAGGCGGCGCGTGAGGTCAACCGCTATCCCGACCCCGGGGCCGCCGCGCTGACCGCGGCGCTCGCGGAGCGTTACGACGTGCCGGCGGAGCACGTCGCGCTCGGCGCCGGGTCGGTGTCGGTCGCCCAGCAGCTGTTCGAGACCGTCGGCGAAGCCAGTGCCGAAGTGATCTTCGCGTGGCGCTCGTTCGAGGCATACCCGCTGCTCGCCGGGCTCTCCGGGTCCACCGCGGTGCCGGTGCCGCTGGTGGGCGAGGACCACGACCTCGACGCCATGGCGGCCGCCGTCACCCCTCGCACGCGCATGATCTTCGTGTGCAACCCCAACAACCCGACCGGCACGGCGATCCGTGAGAGCGATCTCACCGCCTTCCTTGACAAGGTGCCCGAGGACGTCCTGGTGGTGCTGGACGAGGCCTACCGTGAATACGTCCGCGACGCCGAGGTGCCCGACGGCATCGGCTACTACCGCGAGCGTCCCAACGTCGCGGTGCTGCGCACCTTCTCCAAGGCGTACGGCCTGGCCGGGCTGAGGGTCGGCTACCTGATCGGCCACGCTCCTGTGGCCGCCGCCGTGCGCAAGACCATGACGCCGTTCGCGGTCAACCACCTGGCGCAGGCCGCCGCGGTCGCCTCGCTCGCCGCCGAGGCCGAGCTGGGCGAGCGGGTCGAGGTCGTGGTGAAGGAGCGCTCACGGGTCCGGGACACGCTCATCGCCCAGGGGTGGACGGTGCCGCAGACCGAGGCCAACTTCGTCTGGCTGCGCATGGACGACGAGAAGGGCGCGGCCTTCGCCGCGGCGTGCGCCGAGGTGGGCGTCGCCGTACGCCACTATCCGCCGGACGGGGTGCGCATCTCGATCGGTACGGCGGAGGCCAACGACAACTTCCTCTCGGCCGCCGAGGGGTTCAGGAAGGGCTGAGGCCGGGGCGGGCGTCCCGCAGCACGGCGGGACGCCGCTCAGGAGTGGCTGAGTTCCTCCTGGCGCTTGACCGGAGCCGCGGCGGCGGGGCGGCGGCGGGTGCGCTCTGTGGAGACCACGAGGGCGACGCCGACGACGATCACCAGGCCGCCGAGGACCATCTGGGTGGTCAGCGTCTCGTTGAGGATCAGCATGCCGAGGATCACGGCCACCACGGGGTTCACGTAGGCGTAGGTGGCCACCAGGGAGATCGGGGCGTTCTGCAGCAGCCAGATGTACGAGGTGTAGGCGATGAGTGATCCGGCGCCGATCAGGTAGGCCAGCGCCGTCCAGGAGGCCCCCGACACCGAGGCCAGGTCGAGGCGTTCGCCGACCGCCGCACCGACGACGATCATGGCCAGGCCGCCGACCACCATCTCCACGGCGCTGGCGGCGAGGGGACTGGACGGCATCGGCATGCGGCCCGACAGGAACGAGCCGAGGGCCCACGAGACACTTGCCAAGAGGATGACCACGACGCCGATGCCGTCGTCGTCCCCCGTGCCCCCGGTGAGGGCGAGCAGCGCCACCCCGGAGAAGCCGATCAGCACGCCCACCGTGGTCAGCAGGCTCGGCCTGTCACGGGCCATCACACGCATCACCACGAGCAGCAGCGGGATGGACGCCACCAGGAGGGCGGCCATGCCGCTGGAGATGTGCTGCTGGGCCACGGCCACCATGCCGTTGCCCCCCGCCAGCAGCAGGAGGCCGACCAGGGCCGCACCGCCGAACTGGCGGCGGTTCATGGTCAGCGCGGATCGGCCGTGGCGCAGGAGGAGGAAGCCGACGAGCAGCAACCCGGCGATGGTGAAGCGCATCGCGCCGCCGAGCATCGGGGGGATCGTCTCGATCACCACCATGATCCCGAGGTAGGTGGATCCCCACACGATGTAGACGATCGTGAGCGCACCCCAGATCTGCCACGACCGGGGGGTGTCAGTAGTGTCTGGCCCCATGGTCATGACGATATCCGGCATGCCCGACATTTCGTTAGCGAGTTTCAGACCTTGAGACGTTGAGAGGTACGGCACAGCCGAGCGCGCCGGTGTTCACTGCCCGGCCGGCCGATCTTCGGCCCCCTTGCGTCTGTGCGGAGCTCTAAGCGGGCCGTGCCGTACGGCGAGCAGGGGCGGGCGCGTCAGGTCGCTTGCGGTGCGGCGTTGGGTCGACGTGGCTTTGCCGTACGAAAGTGGGAAACAGGACCGGGCCCGGACCGCTTGTGGCGGTTCGGGCCCGGTGTCCCCCGGTGGGCATGCCCCCCGAGCCGGTGGGCGTGCCCACCGAGAGGGTTGCTCAGCGACTGCCGAGCTTCTCGATGATCAACCGGTAGAGCTGCCGCGGGCGCCCCGGCTGGGGCGTGCGGTTCGGCGGTAGCGGCCACGCGAGTCCCTCGTCAACCAGCGTGCGCAGCAATCGCCGAGCCGTGCGCGGCGTGACGCCGAGCATCCGTCCCGCCCCCTCCGCGTCGACCACGGTGTCCCCGCCGGACAGTTTTGCCGCCAGGCGGGCCAGCACCTCGACCCCCTTGGGTTTCAACGGGGTCGAGCCGGCGGGGGGCATCCTCGGCGCGGGGACGAGAGCGCGGCCTTCGCGGTCGACCGCGAAGCCCTGGGCTTGTTTGCCCGCCTGCGTCCGCGCCAGCGCGGCCCTCGCGTGGCTCTCCGCGTCGTGGGTGGTGCGACCCATGCCCACACCCACCTCCACGGCCAAACCAAGCTCATCGCGGATTCTGGCCGCGAATGGGAGCACGCGAAAGCCGTCCGTGGCCGCCGAGACCGAGCCTCTGGTCGCTGTGATCAGATAGCTGTGGTCGTCGATGGGCCAGACGGTTGCGTTGATGCGATTGGATTCCTGGACGAGCAGCCGGTGCAGTGACAGGCGGAGCTCGTCTCTCCAGTAGCGTGGCGCGGCCCGGCGCACGGGTTCGCGCAGAGTCGGCACCTCGACCAGCACCACGGTCAGTTGTGACTCCTCCAGGCGGTGATGAGCGCCGAGGAGGGCCGCCGTGTGCAGTGCTGTGCGCACCGCACCTGAGGTGGGCCGGATGCGGATGACCGGAACCCCGGCCGTCTGCAGCCGCTCAGCCACCATCGGGAGGCTGGTCAGCGCCCCGGTGGTGGTGCCCTGCCGATGGAGTCTTTCGTGATAGGCGGCAATGGTGCCTGTTGCTCCGGGTTCTTCCCGGGTGTGCACCTCCGCCGCGGATAATCCTAGATCGGAGTAGGCCTCCTCTACGTCGGGGCGGCTCACCACGTCGACGCTGACGCGCCGGGGGTCGAACCGCTCGTCCATTGCCGCCTTCGCCAGCGTGGCCACGAGCGCGGCCCCGCCGAGTTGCACGAAGGTGGCGGGCATCGTCAGCACGCCCGAACGCCGAGCCAGGTCATAGGGGACCGGGCTGGCGAACAGGCATGCGTCCACGCCCGGACCCAGGCGTGTCACCTTGTCGGCCGCCTCCTGCTCATCGCGGTAGGCGGCCGCCACAAGGCGGCACGGCAAAGGAGCCGCGGCATGACCCATAAGCATGACTCTCTCGACGAGATCATGCGGCCCCACCACGCCGATCGTGAGATCCGGCGTCAGAGTGCCCGGGCGTGACACTCGGGGCGTTTCTTCGGCCCGTTCGACCAATGTTCGTCCCATCCTGCCGTCCGTATGCAGTGCTCTCTTTTGGAACGATCGCTCGTGAGGGCCGTAATGTCACGCCCGGATTTCCGGAAAAACATTCGTGGGAACGGTGAATGTCAGTCCAAATTGTTCATCGGTGCAGCTCAGCGGGCATTGTCGTGACTCACGAGACTGTGCCGGTTGAGGGCAAAATCTCTCGGGTGATGTCGGCCCCCAGAGCACGCATGCGCTCGGCGAGATAGGAGTGACCCCTGTCGATCAGATAGCCGGAGGCGATCCGGGTCTCTCCCTCGGCCGCCAGACCCGCCAGCACGAGCGCGATGCCCGAGCGGAGATCGTGGGCCGTGACGTCGGCCCCCTGGAGCGGCGTGGCGCCCTTCACGATCGCGCGGCTGCCGTCGACCTCGACGTCGGCACCCATCTTGTTGAGCTCGCCGGCCAGCGCGAACCGGCCGTCGAAGATGCGCTCGTGGATGTAGCTCATGCCGTCGGCCAAGCACGCCACGGTCATCATGGGGGACTGGAGGTCGGTCGCGAAGCCCGGATAGGTGTCCGTGATGATGTTGATGGGCCGCAGGGGACGCTCACGCCGCACATGGAGCACCGCGCCGTGGGTCGCGAACTCCACCCCCATCTGCTCAAGCTTCCACCGCACCACGCCGAGGTGCTCAAGCGAGGCGCCCACCAGGTTGACCTCGCCACCGGTGATCGCGGCGGCCATCGCGAAAACGCCGGCGTCCAGGCGGTCGGGCATCACGGTGTGCTCGACCGCGCGCAGCTCGTCGACACCCTCGACCGTGATGAAACCCGTGCCGCCGCCGCTGATGCGCGCCCCCATGCGGGTCAGCATCTCGATCACGTCGAGCACCTCGGGCTCAAGCGCGGCGTTCTCGATCACCGTCGTGCCCTTGGCCAGCGCGGCCGCCATGATGAGGTTCTCGGTGCCGGTGTGCGAGGGGGTGTCGAGGTAAAGCTTCGCCCCGGTCAGGCCTGCGGCCTTGACGTGGATGACGGTCTCGTTCTCCTCCACCGCGGCGCCGAGGCGCTTGTAGCCGAGGTAGTGGAAGTCGAGGTTCCTGCTGCCGAGATTGCAGCCGCCGACACCCTCCACCACGGCCTCGCCGAGGCGGTGGAGCAGCGCCGGGGTGAACAGCACCGAGCCGCGGAAGCGCCGGGCGATGTCCGCGGGCAGCTTCGCGCTGGTCAGCTCGGAGGCGTCGATCACAAGGGTGCGTTCGGCCTCGTGCAGCTCGCACTTGGCGCCGATGGTGTGGGCGAGTTCGACCGCACGGCGCACGTCCTCGATGATCGGGACGTTGCGCAGCACCGTGCGGCCCTTGGCCGCCAGCAGGGCCGCTCCGATCATCGGGAGCACGGCGTTCTTCGCGCCCTGGATGAAGGCGGTTCCACGCAGTGCGTTGCCACCGCGCACGCGGTAACTGACCATTTGCGTCAGGCTCCTTGAACAGACATGAGAGATGACAAGTTGGGCGGCAGCCGGGTTGTCGGGGCCCACAGTAGCCGCTAGAACGTGCTGACTCTGCCGCTTCGGCCGGTGCCGCAGTGGTCACAGGTGTAACACGGCACAGCTTGGGGGTTCCCGTCCGACGAGTGTCGCCTTCTCCACCCCTCCGTCGGCCCCGCCGACCCGGACCGCCCCCGCGGCCGGTGTCCAGGAGCCACGCTCCGGATGAAAAAAACGCATACTTGAGCATTCTCCAGACGCTCGGCGACGAACCACTCGTGGCTGCGAGGCCACGTGAGGTGCGGTTCCGAAGAACGCTCACTGGTCACATCCGACCCGGGTGAGGTGACCAGTTCTGTAGGTGTTTTGTTCACTCCTATGTGGAATGCCAGGTTCACGAACCTAGACCTATTTCGGGGTTCACCACGTTAATTGTGCCAGTTGCGTTCCCGGCACTTCGACAAGGGGCGGCCGTCGACGCCGCCCCTTGACAGAACCACCGAAACTCGGCTTCAGACCGAGGCTGCGATGTCGGTGCGGTGGTGCGAGCCACGCATGCGGATCTTGTCCAGCAGGGCATATGCCGTACGGCGCGCCGTGGCGACGTCGGGTCCCGTGCCGACGGCGTTGAGCACCCGCCCACCGGCGGAGATCACGTTGCCCTGATCGTCGAGGGTTGTCCCGGCATGCAGGACATAGGCGCCGGGCACCTCCTCGGACAGGCCCTCGATCACATCGCCCTTGGCCGGCGTGCCCGGGTAGTTCTCGGCCGCCAGGACCACGGTGACCGCCGCTCCCTCGCGGTAGGTGAGCGGGCCGTGCCCGGACAGGGCGCCGGTCGCGCAGGCGTGCAGGAGGCCGCCCAGGGGCGTGGCGAGGCGGTCGAGCACGACCTGGGTCTCCGGGTCGCCGAACCGCGCGTTGAACTCGATCACCTTCGGCCCCTTGGAGGTGAGGGCCAGCCCCGCGTAAAGGACACCGGTGTACGGCGTGCCCCGGCGGGCGAGCTCGTTGATCGTGGGCAGCACGACCTCGCGCATGACCTGCTCGGTGAGGTCGGCGGGGGCCCAGGGCAGCGGGGTGTAGGCGCCCATGCCGCCCGTGTTGGGACCGGCGTCGCCGTCCTGGGCGCGCTTGAAGTCCTGGGCGGGCTGGAGGGGGACGGCGGTCGTGCCGTCGCACAGGGCGAACAGCGAGACCTCTGGGCCGTCCAGGAACTCCTCGACCACCACCCGCTCGCAGGCGGCGGCGTGCCGCAGCGCCTCGTCGCGGTCGGAGGTCACGACGACGCCCTTGCCGGCGGCCAGGCCGTCGTCCTTGACCACGTACGGTGCCCCGAACTCGTCGAGCGCGGCCGCGGCCTCCTCGGAGGTCGTGCAGGTGCGCGCGTCGGCCGTGGGCACCCCGGCGGCGACCATGATCTCCTTGGCGAAGGCCTTGGAGCCCTCGATCATGGCGGGCTGGGCCGAGGGGCCGAAGCAGGGGATGCCCGCCTCGCGCACGGCGTCGGCCACCCCGGCCACCAGCGGCGCCTCCGGGCCGATGACGACGAGGTCGGCCTCGACACGCCGGGCCAGGCCGACGACCGCGCCGGGGTCGGTCGGGGTGACGGTGTGGAGGGCGGCGACCTCCGCGATGCCCGCGTTGCCGGGGGCGCAGTGGAGGTCGGTGACCTTCGGATCAAGGCTGAGGGAACGGCAGAGCGCGTGCTCGCGCCCTCCGGAACCAATCACAAGTACGCGCACGCGGCTGAGCCTAGCGGAGTCGTCTTTATCCACAGGCTGTGGACAACATCCGTGCATAATCGGCCCGGCCTCCGGCGGACGCGGCCCCGGGGCCTGCGCGGATGCGGGTCGCGGTGCGGGTGGCCGGTGGGCACAGTGACATGCGTCACCTGGGGACGGTGGGGGAAGCGGGGATCGCGCGTTGCCCTGAGGGCTAGGATGGCTTGCGCCGCGTGCCTTGTGCTAAGTTTGGGCGGCTTTTTGATGCCTCGTGGTGATTGGAGGTGGTCCGGGATGTCTGGTGATCCCAGCAGTACTCGATGGCGCACGTTCGTCGTGCGCGCCCTTGGCCACTCCATATCGGCATCGGCGGCCCGGCTGTAGGCCTACGCGCATCACCTCTTCTGACGTTGTCCTCCTAATGGATTTTCGGACACCGTCCCGCTTTTGCGTTGAGGCGATTTCGTTTGCGCGTAAGGGAACGACGCTGGGCGGGAAGGCATTGCCATGCGCTCCTCCACCCTGTTCACCCGCATGAACCGTCACCACCGCACCACTGACAACCGCGACAACCGCGCCCGCGCCAAGGCGGCCAAGGTCATCGTCAAGAGCAGCTCCGCGGCTCCGCCGAGCCGCTCGCTCGTGGAATACGGCGCTTACATCAACGGCGTCAAGATCAAGTCCGAGAGCGTCGTGGACGCCCTCGCACTGGTCCGCAGCCACCACGAGTGGCAGGACGGCGGAGCCGAGGCGGGCCGGGCCTTCGTCTGGGTCGGGCTGCACGAGCCCGAGGCGGCTGAGGTCGAGTGGCTGGCCCAGGTGTTCCGGTTGCACCCCCTGGCGGTCGAGGACGCCGTGAAGGCGCACCAGCGGCCCAAGGTCGAGCGCTACGGCGACTCGTTGTTCGTCGTGCTCAAGACCCTCGCCTTCCTCGACTACGACGACCAGGACGCCGCGGGCGAGATCATCGGCACCGGCGAGATCATGGCGTTCGTCGGCCCCGACTTCGTGGTGACGGTCCGCCACGGCGAGCACTGCCCCCTCGCCGAGGTGCGGGCCCGGCTGGAGAGCAAGTCCGAGCTGCTCGACCGCGGCCCGGCGGGTGTGCTGCACGCCATCGCCGACCACGTCGTCGACCGCTACCTCCACGTCGCCGACCTCATGCAGGAGGAGTTGGAGGAGGTCGAGGCGACGGTGTTCGCGTCGGTCAGCTCGCGCGACATCGGCCGCATCTACCAGCTCAAGCGCGAGATGATCGACATGAAGCGGGCGGTCACGCCGCTCGTGGCACCGCTGTCGAGCCTGGCGCAGCGGCGCATGATCCCCTCGGGGATGCGCGACTACTTCCGCGACGTCGTCGACCACCTGGCCCGGGTGTGTGAGCAGGTCGAGCTCTCCAACGAGTTGTGCAACTCGATACTCCAGGCGGCCCTCGCCCGCTCGAACGCTCTGGTCAACGAGGACATGCGGCGCATCTCGTCCTGGGTGGCGATCATGGCGGTGCCCACCATGATCGCCGGCATCTACGGCATGAACTTCGACCACATGCCGGAGGCCAGGTCGCCCTACGGCTATCCCGTCGTGCTCACCGTCATGGTGGTCGTGTGCTCCCTGCTCTATCGCCACTTCCGGCGCAACGGCTGGCTCGGCGCCAAGCCCCGGCAGAGCTGAACACACCCGGCGAGGCCCTTGCCCGCGAGGGAGCCCAGGATGAGCGCCGATCGTCGGCTGGGTGGTCCTTGTGGGGGTGAGTGCTCCCTCGGACCCTGGTGCGGTTGTGACATTCGTGTCCACTTCTTGCGAGTGCTCGACGTGGCTGTGCCGTACCGATCACCAACGTATGGGGGTGGGACAGGAAATGCGCGTTACCGCTTTTGCGCTCCAAGAGGTCCTTATGGGGGGCCGAAGGCCATTGTCACCAGTTCGTCTTTCGGGTGGGAGTTGTCGAACGGTCCGATGTCGTGGAGGTAGAGCCGTCCGTGCTCGTAGCGCACCAGACTTCGGGCCTCGGCGTCCGACAGACCCGACGCGTGTTGGTGGACCTCCCAAGTCATCGGCAGCATCAGGAGTGTTTTCTGTGTGCCGTCCGCCGCGATGTGCACGACTCTGCCGGGGTGCTTGTACATCGGCTCCAGGTATGCGATCAGGCCGTCTTCGCCCTCAGTCCGGAGCGGGATCATCGTGCCGAGTCCCGGGGAGACCGGCGTCTTGGAGGCCCACTTCCGTTTCCCGGTCTTGACGTCGAACGCCACGATCGCACTGGGTTTCTCCCGGTCGGGCTGTGTGGTCGAGATGTAAAGAGTGTCTTTCGTGACCACGGTGGCCGCGCAGGTGCCGTCGTTCTGCCCGCAGCCGGCCACATATCTCTTGCCGATGTCTATGGTCGCCTGGACCTTACCGTTGTCCGCCATGATCACCAGTCGGTCGGCGTCGAGGAGGTCGCTCTTGGTGGCCACGCCCAGCACGACGGGATCGGTGGAGACGATCCACGCGTTGTGAATCCCCGGGGGAAGGCGATAGGTGCGGATCGTCTTGCCGGACCGGAGGTCACGCTCCTGCACCCGGGACCTGCCGTTGCGGCAGATCGAGAGGCTGAGCAACCGCGGACCGGAGGTGTGTGCCTCCATGAGACATCCGGGCGGCGGCTTCGACCAGAGCCGGTCGCCGGTGGCGGTCTGAAAACCCATCGATCCGTCTTCCCAGCCGACCGCGATGACACCGTCGGTCACGGCGACGGTCATCAGCAGGCCGTGGCCCGCCACCTCGCTGGAGATCCTCTTCTCCCACACTTTGCGTCCGCTCTTGAGGTCGATGACGGTCAGCCTCGTGCAAGCGCTCTGCCATCGCCAGGTGTCATTCGACATCACGGCCACCCAGCCGCTGCCGGTCATGCCTTCGGACGCTTTGCAGATGCCGCCGGTGAAGGGCACGACCCACTTCTGTTCGCCGGTGACCGCGTCGTAACCCGTCACCCCGCTCTTGCCGCCGGATATGTAGCGCGTGGCGGTGGCCCAGCTGCCCTCGGTCGAAACGGAGTCGTAGTCGATTCCCCGTAGATTCCTGGGGGCGACCTCACTGAACAGGAGCTTGGCCTCGATGCTCGCCGGTGTGGCCTTGGGAGGCTGCGTGGATTGGGTGGCTGTGCTTGGAGGAGCTTCGCTTCGGCTTCCCTCTTGATTGAGGAGGACGACCGCGCCGACACCGATGATGAGGATCAGGACGCCTGCGAGAGAGCCCAGGAGGATTGCCAATCCTCGGCCCGGTGGTTTTGGCGGGGGTGGAGGTGCTTGGGGATGTGGGTACGGCGGGCCGTGCGGGAGCGGGGGATTGGTGGGTGGCCAGCCGCCTTGTGTGGGGCTGGGGGGATGCAGGAGCGGGGGATTAGTGGGTGGCCACCCACCTTGTGTGGGATTGGGGGGATGCGGGGGCGGGGCGTTGCCGGGGGACAATCCGCTTTGAGGGGGATGGGGTGGTCGGTATGGCCCGTGAGGTGGGGAGGCCACTGTCAGGCCACCACAGGCTTGAGGACGTTGATCGGCGAGGGCAGCGGCATGCCGCGATCGGCCCACAGGGCACGCAGACGATCGGGGTAATCGGTCACGACGCCGCTCACCCCGAGATCGATCAGCTCCGCCGCTCGTTTGCGGTCGTTAACGGTCCACGCCACCACGGGCAGCGCGGCCCGGCGTGCGGCGTCCATCAACTCGGCGTCTATCAGCACGTGGTCGGGCGACAACACCGTCGCACCCGCGGCCACCGCGGCGGACGGGATGTCACAGCAGAAGTCGCTGAGGTCGAGCCCCGCCAGCCACGGGGAGCTCATCGTCGCCTTCTCGATCAGCGCGATCCGCCCGGTGTCGGGTGCGAGCTCTCGCGCGTGGCCGAGGATGCGCCAGTCGAAGCTGAGGATCGCCGCCCCGTTCAGACGGCCGTGCCGCGCCAGCTCCGTGATCACCATCTCGGTGAACTCACGCGGGTCGGCCGATAGGTCGGGCCGCTCGGGGTTGGACTTGAGCTCCACGTGCAGCCGCACGTTGTCGGCGTCATATGCCGCCACCAGCCCCAGCACAGCGCCCAGCGTGGGCATGCGCGTGTTGGGCACCGGCACCTGAGTGAGCGCGAACCGGTCGTTGGGGTGCTTCGGCAGTCGCACCCCCACATCAAGCGTGCGAAGCTGGGCGAGCGTGAGCGCCTTGATGGGCTTGCCCACGTAGGGGAAAAGCGGGTCACCGGGGATGGCGGCGGCCGTGTCGGCGCTCGTCACCCGGGACACCGTCAGATCGTGCGTGAGCACGAGCCTGCGGTCGGCGCTCACCGCGAGGTCGAACTCCAGCGCGTGCACCCCCAGCTCAAGCGCGTGGGTCAGCCCGGGCAACGTGTTCTCGGGACGGAGCCCTCTCGCTCCGCGATGACCGTGGATCTCGACATGCACACATGGGACCCTACCTCCGCTCTGTCCGAATCCCCGGCAGGCTCGCAGGTGACGCCATCCCACACCTCCCCGCGGAGTACGGCACAGCCGACCGGCGGACCGCCTGAGACCGGCGCCGGCCTGCGGTTTCCTGGCGAATACGGGGCCGTGCAGGCGGTGGACAAGGCGCCAACGGGGTGCGGCACCGGCCTTGAGCGGGCCGGTGCCGTACGCCTCGGACGGTCAGATGAGCGAGCGGATCTGGAGGGTCTGAGTCCGGCCGGGGCCGACGCCGATGGCGGAGATGGGGGCGCCGCTCATCTCCTCCAGGGCGCGGACGTAGGCCTGGGCGTTGGGCGGGAGGTCGTCGAAGGTCTTGGCCTCGGTGATGTCCTCCTGCCAGCCGGGCAGCTCCTCGTAGATCGGCTTGGCGTGGTGGAAGTCGGTCTGCGTCATCGGGATCTCGTCGTGGCGCACGCCGTCGACGTCGTAGGCGACGCAGACGGGGATGCGCTCAAGCCCGGAGAGCACGTCGAGCTTGGTGAGGAAGAAGTCCGTGACGCCGTTGATGCGGACGGCATAGCGGGCGATCACCGCGTCGAACCAGCCGCAGCGGCGGTTGCGGCCGGTCGTGGTGCCGAACTCGCCGCCGGTCTGGCGCAGCCACTCGCCCATGTCGTCGTCGAGCTCGGTCGGGAAAGGGCCCGAACCCACCCGGGTCGTGTAGGCCTTGAGGATGCCGATGATCTTGGTCAGCCGGTTCGGCGGGACACCCGCGCCGGCGCAGGCACCGCCGGAGGTCGGCGAGGAGGACGTGACGAACGGGTAGGTGCCGTGGTCGATGTCCAGCAGGGTGCCCTGGCCGCCTTCAAGGAGCACGACCTTGTCTTCGTCGAGCGCCTTGCTCAGCACGAGCGAGGTGTCGGCGATGTGCGGCTTGAGCCGCTCGGCGTAGCCGAGGTATTCGGCGAGGACCTTGTCGGCGTCGATGCCGCGGCGGTTGTAGACCTTGGTGAGCACCTGGTTCTTCTCGCCCAGGGCCATCTCGATCTTCTTCTGCAGGATGCCCGGGTCGAGCAGGTCCTGGACGCGCACACCCATGCGGGCGATCTTGTCGCCGTAGGCCGGGCCGATGCCCCGGCCGGTGGTGCCGATGCGGGCCTTGCCGAGGTAGCGCTCGGTGACCTTGTCGAGGGCCTTGTGGTGAGGCATGATCAAGTGCGCGCTGGCGGAGATGAGAAGCCGCTCGCAGCTGATGCCACGGGCTCTGAGCCCGTCGATCTCACCGAGCAGCACCCCCGGGTCGATCACCACGCCGTTGCCGATCACAGGGGTGACATTGGGCGACAGCACACCTGTGGGAAGCAGGTGCAACGCGTATTTCTGGTCGCCGATCACCACGGTGTGGCCCGCGTTGTTGCCGCCCTGATATCGGACGACGTAGTGGACATCGCCGCCGAGCAGATCGGTGGCCTTGCCCTTGCCCTCATCGCCCCACTGGGCGCCCACGAGAACGACAGCCGGCATGGTATGTCTCCCAGCACAAAACGAATCCCCCGCCGCAAGCGCGACAGGGGCTCTTGCGTTCAGAGACTACCTGACTCGCCCTCGAAGCGGCATTCCTCATCCCGTCTGGGCGGATGTGATGTCAAAGGTCAGGTTGTCGTGAGTGCTGTGAAGCCGCTCGGGCTTGAGTCCTTGAGGAACTGGAAGCAACGCTCGGCCTCCTCCTTTTCCCCGATCGTCTGAGCCGCACGCGCCAAAGCGGCGAGGCTCCGCAGGAAACCCCGATTGGGCTCGTGCTCCCAGGGAATCGGACCGTGCCCCTTCCACCCCGCACGGCGGAGTTGATCGAGCCCGCGGTGGTAACCGGTGCGGGCGAAGGCATAGGAGGTCACCGCATGTCCGGACGCGAACGCCTCTTCGGCGAGGGTGGCCCAGGCCGCCGGATAGGCGGGAAAACGGGCCGCGGCGTCGGAAGCTTTCGCACTCGACACCAGTGCGTCCTTGGCCTCGGGCATCTCCGGCAGGTAGGTCGGCGGCGGCCCGGCGAGAAGGTTCTCGTGCGTTTCCATGGCACCTTTCTACCTGTCCGCACCCGGTCCATAACAGAGGGGTTCGATTTGCGTTCATCCTTGCCTGTGAAAGGCCCCAGGTGAGCGCCGATGAGCCATCTCCCGCCCCCGCTCGGCCGCGACCGGACGGGCGTCGCGACCCCGCGGGAGGGAAATGGCTCATTGATGCGCCCGATCGGCGCGGAACGGCCACCCCGGGTGTGTCGCGGGATGGCCGTGCCCGGTCAGGTCAGCCGGGTGCCGGCCGACTTGAGGTGCTGTGCGGCCTCGACGATGCGGTTCGCCATCGAGGTTTCCGCGGCCTTGCCGTACGAACGCGGGTCGTAGAGCTTCTTGTTGCCGACCTCGCCGTCGACCTTGAGAACGCCGTCGTAGTTGGTGAACATGTGCGCGGCGATCGGGCGGGTGAAGGCGTATTGCGTGTCGGTGTCGATGTTCATCTTGACCACGCCGTAAGAGATGGCCTCGTGGATCTCCTCCAGCAGCGAGCCGGAGCCGCCGTGGAAGACCAGGTCGAACGGCTTCTCCTTGCCGAACTTGGCCCCGACGGCGTCCTGGATCTCCTTGAGCACGCTCGGGCGGAGCTTGACGTGGCCCGGCTTGTAGACGCCGTGCACGTTGCCGAACGTGGCCGCCAGCATGTAGCGCCCGCGGTCCCCGACGCCGACGGCCTCGGCGGTCGCGATCGCGTCCTCGGCCGTGGTGTAGAGCTTCTCGTTGATCTCGCCGACGACGCCGTCCTCCTCGCCGCCGACGACACCGATCTCCATTTCCATGATGATCTTGGCTTCGACGCACTTCTCCAGCAGCTCGGCGGCGATCTGGAGGTTCTCCTCCAGAGGTACGGCGGAGCCGTCCCACATGTGGGACTGGAACAGCGGGTCCTGCCCCTTGGCGACCCGCTCGCGCGAGATCTCGATCAGCGGACGCATGAAGCCGTCCAGCTTGTTCTTGGGACAGTGGTCGGTGTGGAGGGCAACGGTGACCGGGTATTTCGCCGCGACGACGCGGGCGTATTCCGCCAGCGCCACAGAACCCGTCACCATGTCCTTGACGGTGGTACCGGAGAGGAATTCAGCGCCACCCGTCGAGACCTGGATGATGCCGTCGCTCTCGGCTTCGGCGAAACCGCGCAGAGCGGCGTTCAGCGTCTGCGACGACGTGACATTGATCGCCGGGTAGGCGAACCCGCCCGCCTTAGCCCGGTCGAGCATTTCGGCATAGACCTCTGGCGTCGCGATAGGCATCGTTATCTCCCTGGAGACGGCGGTATACGACTTACCGTTCGCCAGTATCCCGCGCCGCGTCTTCGCGCGTGCAGGGAGCATCCCCTCAGGGGCGTGATCTTGGCGACTCTCCGGGGCGATTACTTAGAGTGATTTTGCGCACGGAGACCGGTCCACCCCGCCGGTGGCGCAGGACGCCGGCCGATCGGAGATCGCGGTGGACACCAGGTCGGCGCTCTCCGGCGGCCTGTGGCCGATCGGGATCGGACGTCACCCCTTCCGACGGACATCTCCTGAGCACCGAGGGCCCAGGCCGGGAGGTTCCTCTGCCGCGAACCCACCCTCGTCCGTCGAAACCACAACAGATAACCTCCCAATTGTGGGACGGCACAGGTCTTATCGGCTACGCGCCTTACGCACGTCCCTGGTGACGCTGGGGGCGCTAGCCGTACTTGTGCTGGTCGGCCTGGGGGCGCGTGCGGTCTTCTGGTCGGACGGGCCCGCCGGAGAAGACATATCGGACATCGCCACGTCGGCCTCCTCGACCAGCACGCCGACGCTGCGCCTTGAGTGTCTTCAGGCCGAATGCGGCAAAGTCCTGGTCCGGGTGCCGGGCGGGGACATTCTGCAGAACCGCACCATGCACGACGGGGAGCAGATCGACTATTACGAACCCCGGCTGGACGTCGTGCTCGACGACTCGGGCAGCGTCAACGTGGAGGTCAACGGCGTGCCCCGCACGGACGGCAAAGCCGGCCAGCGCCAGGTCTTCCAGGTCAGACGCGACACCTGACCCCGCCCGGGTGCGCGACCGGCGCTGAAGAAGGAAACGCCTCAGGAAACGCCCATCCTGACCCCGCCCGGGTGCGCGACCGGCTCGCAGGGAAAGGCCTGGTCTGTACGGCGAAGCCGCAAAAGCGCGAGGCCGTGACGGTGTTCGCGTCACAGCCCCGAGTGATCGCGGGTCACAACCCCAGGTCGGACACCGTGAAGGCGGTGCGGTACGGCAGGCCCGTCTCGGCCAGGCGCTCACCCGCGCCGCGGTCGACGATCGTGGCCACGCCCACCACCTCGGCGCCCGCCTCGCGCAGCGCCTCGACCGCCGTGAGCACCGAGCCGCCGGTGGTCGAGGTGTCCTCCACCGCGAGCACCCGCCGGCCCTTGACGTCGGGCCCTTCGACACGGCGCTGCAACCCGTGCGCCTTCTCGCTCTTGCGCACCACGAACGCGTCGAGCGAACGCCCGCGCGCCGCCGCGGCGTGCAACATCGCGGTCGCCACGGGATCGGCGCCGAGGGTGAGGCCGCCCACCGCGTCGTAGCCGAGGTCCTCGGTGAGGTCGAGCATCACCTTGCCGACCAGCGGCGCCGCCGTCCCGTCGAGAGTCACCCTGCGCAGGTCGACGTAGAAGTCGGCCTCCTTGCCCGAGGACAGCACGACCCGGCCGTGCACGACCCCTTTTGACTTGATCTCGGCCAGGAGGTTCTCTCGATCGCTCATATGGCACAGCCTAGGGGAGGCCCGTATCCGCTCGATGAGCCGAGTGGGCCGGTGACACCCGTCTCCCGGCGGGCCGATCGCGCCGGGACCGGTCGTGGGCCGGTGAGCGGGCAGGGCTCGGTCACACAGAGTCGCGATGGAGCAGGGGAAGCCCTATATGTCCTCGTCCATGTGCGCGTGTGTCTTTCTGATTCGAGCTTGTTATCGGTAAAGACGTGACCTCGGTTTATTCATGACGTCGGGTGCGGAATGATTTGCCGGGCAACCCCGCGTAATCGTGAGGTCACTATGAGTGTTGAATCCCGGCAAAGCGATGCTGATCTACTCGAAGCAGTGCGATCAGGATACGTAACGGCGTATGGGCAGCTCTACGAGCGCCACGTCGCCTCCGCACGCGCGCTCGCCTGGCAACTCGTGCGCACCGAGACCGAGGTCGAGGACGTCGTCGCCGAGGCGTTCACCAGGATTCTGGACCTGCTCAAACGCGGGGGAGGGCCCGAGTCGGCCTTCCGCCCCTATCTGCTGACTGCCGTCCGGCACACCGTCTACGACCGCTCGCGCGGCGCGAGCCGCCAGGTCACCACCGGGGAGATCGAGTCCTTCGATCCCGGGGTACCGTTCGTGGACCCCGCGCTCAGCGGGCTTGAGCGGTCGCTCGTGGCGCGGGCCTTCCTGTCGCTGCCGGAGCGCTGGCGGCTCGTGTTGTGGCACACCGAGGTCGAAAGCGAACGGCCCGCCGACATCGCCCCCCTGCTCGGCCTGTCCGCCAACGGCGTCGCCGCGCTCGCCTACCGGGCCCGCGAGGGCCTGCGGCAGGCATACCTGCAAATGCACCTCGCCGGGGGCACCAGGCGAGACTGCGCCCCCGCGCTCGGACGTATGGGCGCCTACGTCCGGGGCGGCCTCGCCAAACGCGACACCAGGCTGGTCGACGAGCACCTGGCCGACTGCGGCGACTGCCGTACGGTGTTCCTCGATCTCAGCGACGAGAACAGCGCGATCCCCGCCGACGTCATCGGCGCGCTGTTCGTCGGGCCGGTGCTCGCGGGCTACCTCGGCATGCTCGGCAAGGGCGGTGTCGTCGCGGTGGGTGCGGGTGCGGGTGCGAGTGGCGCGGGCGGGGTGGCCGGCTGGTGGCGGCGGTTGCCGAGGCAGCAGCAATATGCGGCGGGAGGTGTCACGGCGGCCGTGCTCGCCGCCGTGCTCATCGCGCTCATGCTCGTCTCGGGCGAGAGGGAGATGCGGCACACCCCGCCCCCCGCAGCCGCCCCGGCCCCGCCGCCTCCGCCCGCCGAGCCTCAGCCGAAGCCCGACAAGCCCAAGCCGAAGCCCGAACCCAAGCCCAAGCCGGAGCCCAAGCCGGAGCCCAAGCCGGAGCCGGAGCCGGAGCCGGAGCCCGAGCCCAAGCCGGAACCCGAACCCCGTCCTCCGGCGGTCCGGCGGGCCGCGCCGCCCGCTCCGGCGAGGCGCATCCGGCCCCCCGCCAAACGCCCGGTCCGGGCGCGGGTCGTCGCCCTGATCGCCCCGCTCGGGGCGCTGGTGCGGTCAGAGCCGGGCATGGTCGGCATCCGGCTGCGCAACCTCGGCGAGGGGCCGAGCAAGCAGCTTGTCGCGATCGTCGTGCTTCCCCCGAAAGTGAGCCTGGTCCCTACCGGGCGCGGAGGCCGTGCGGCAGGAGTGGTGGAACCCGTCGGCACGGTCGACGGCTGGTCGTGCCGCCCCACGGACGAGGGCGCCAGGTGCGCACGTGGCCCGCTCGGCCCCGGCCGGTCCACCGCCGTGTTCCTGCGGGTGCTGGTGGCCGGGGACGCCCCCGAAGGCGCCGGGCCCACCGTGCGGGTCACCGGCGGCGCCGAGGAGGTCACCGCCACCGCCGGGACGGGTGTGCGCGCCATGGGGGCGGCGGCGCGGTTCGCCACGGACGGAAAGGTCGTCACCCGGTCGGTCGGCAATACGTTGCTGGGTTGCCCGCCGCGTCACGAAGGGTGCGATCGGCTCATGCGATGGCGTCAGGGGGAGAAGCGGGACAACGACCTGTGGCGCATGAAACCCGTC
This sequence comes from Sinosporangium siamense, assembly GCF_016863435.1. GTDB lineage: Bacteria > Actinomycetota > Actinomycetes > Streptosporangiales > Streptosporangiaceae > Sinosporangium > Sinosporangium siamense. The sequence goes on along the minus strand of NZ_BOOW01000030.1, from coordinate 238,648 downwards.
GACTTCGACGACGACCCCACCACGACCAATTCCAGCGCGGCACGGCTCACCATTCCCGAAGGCGGGCGAGTGGTGTGGGCGGGGCTCTACTGGTCGGCGTCCGCCAAACCCGGCCCCACTCCCTCGATCGGGTTCCGCCCACCGGGACACAAACGCTATACGCGCCTGCGGGCCAACGACGTCGCTGTGCGCGACCTGCCGTCGGGTCCCGCCTACCAGGCGTTCGCCGACGTCACTCGCCTCGTCGCGGAGAGATCCGGTACGGCGGAAGCCCGGCGGGCCGAGACCGTGTCCGACGGCCGGGTGCGAAAGGCAAGGCGGCTGAAGTCCGCCGACAAACCGAACAAGGGTGACCGGGTGGGAGGTAGGCCCAAGGCGGACCACGACGACCTGTGGTGGGCCGCGAACGCGAAGGTGCGGCGCGGGGTGGCGCGCTACGCGGGGTGGAGCCTGGTGGTGATCGCCACCGATCCGCGAGAGCCGTACAACCAGGTGGCCGTACTGGACACCGCGCGGGTGGTGCGGCCGGGCGTTGACCTGGACCTGCCGGTGGACGGGCTCTCGCCGACGGCGGCGCGGGCACGGCTGGACCTCGTGATGTGGGAGGGCGACGCCGGACTCGCGGGGGACCGGGTGAAAGCGGGCGGTGCCGTACTCCGTCCAGAGGGGGGCGAGCGGCGGGCCGGGAACGCCTTCGACGGGTCGGCCTTCGGGGCGATGGGGACTCGGTTGACGTTTGGTGTGGATGTGGATGGGTTCCGGGCAGCGTTTGGGAAGAAGCCGGTTGTGACGCTCTCCACGCGGAAGGATGTTGTGCTGTTCGGCGTGGCCGCTGTCAGTGTGCGGGCCCGGTCCTGACCTTCTTTTTCAGTACGTTGCCTGCTCAGCCGGGCAGGTCTGAAAAAGATTCACTTATCAGGCGGGCTAACAGGACAAACTGGTACGGTCTCGGTCAACACCCGGCGTGAGGAATGTGTGGCAGTCTGCTACGTGCATGGTCTCGGTGGAGGCATGCGCTGTGGCATGTCACCACACGTGCCCCAGGCCGGGCACATGTGTTGTATCCGGGCACGGCTCTGGCTGGAAAAGCGGATCTGAGGGGCTCAGTAAGCCCTTTTCATTAGGTTGTTGGATCTGGGTAGGACACGCCGTACATCGTGGGGTTCAGTCCTGATTCCAGACCTCCGAACCTGATGAAAAAAGGCCAGCGCCTTGACTACTCTGAGAACGGGTCTGCGCGTCCTGCTCTGAGGGATACCGAGCCGGCGTGTCGTGCCACTCCAGGAAGGACGGTGTCGCGTGGATCGCTGCGCGCTGTTCGTGGACGCGGGCTATCTCTTGAGCGATGGGGCGATGGCCGTGCACGGCACGCGCCACCGAGAGGCCACGTCTTGGGACTATCTCGGTCTGCTTCAACTGCTGGGCAACCTCGCACGTGAGCGCACCGGGCTGCCGCTGCTGCGGTGTTATTGGTATGACGCGACGGCCGAGGGGCGTGCCGCCGACGGCCATGACGCACTTGACGAAATACCAGGGCTCAAGCTCAGAGTCAGCCGCATCCGGCCAGGACGGCGCGAGGGGGTCGACGCGCAGGTGCACCGCGACCTCCTGACGCTCGCCCGCAACAACGCCATCAGCGACGCCGTCGTCGTCACCGCCGACGAGGACCTCGCGCAGGTGCTCTGCGACGCCCAGGACCTCGGTGTCCGCGTCACCCTGCTGCAGATCGTCGGCGAGGGCGACCACCCGGTCCCGCTGGCGCTTCGCCGCGAGTGCGACGAACTCATCGAGGTCGGCGGCGGCCACCTGCGGCCTTTCGTGGCCATGAGCGCCGACACGATCGTCGGCAACGGCCACCAGCCCGCCGCCCTCCCGCCGGCCATCACGACCGTGCCCACCATCCCCAACGGTCAGCCTCCCCTCCCGACCGTCACCAACCTGCCCCCGCCACCCCCGCCGACCAGCCGCACCCCCGGCCACGGGGCACTCCCGCCCCCCGGCATGGCGCCCTATCCGCAATACACGCACGACACCTCCCCTCCGCCCCCCTCTCAGCCCCCGCCGATGGGCCCCCCGCCGGGCATGCCGCCCCCCGGCCCCGGCGGCTACCCGCAGCCTCAGCCCGTCTACGCCGGCCCCCAGCCGGCCCCCATCGCCCCTCCCGGCCCCGGGCCCGGCCCCGGTCCCACCACGACGACGCTCGCGGAGGCGGTCAAGTCCGCTCATAAGGAGGGTTACGACTTCGGGGAGTCGGTGGCGAGGGACGCGCCTCCCCTGTGGCTGGAGGCGGTGCTGGCCCGCAAGCCCCGGATGCCGTCCGACCTTGAGGCCCGGTTGTTGCAGGGGTCGGCGTTGCCGATCGACTTCCTCCTGCACGACGAGGTGCGTCATGCGCTGCGGCGAGGCTTCTGGGACGCGTTCGAGCGCGCTCGGCGGTAGGCTTCCCAGGATTTTGTACGGCAGAGGCCTGGTGGGCATGTCGTGACATGATGGGCCTGGTTTGCAGCGAACCCCTTGGGGTTTGTGCACTACCGGAGGTTTGCTGCAAAACGGGCCACCCAGGCGGCCGGGGTTCGCGGGCTGACGTGGGACTTTACCTTGGGGTCCTCATCCATCCCTACGAGGGGTCGCAACTGGTAGTCGTTGTCGCCGTCGGTGAGCATCTCGGCGGTCCTCATCCATCCCTACGAGGGGTCGCAACTGCCTCGCGTCCTACACCTCCGGGAAGTTGTACGGGTCCTCATCCATCCCTACGAGGGGTCGCAACCGGTAGCCAGCGCGGTATCTCGTGACGTCCTTGAAGGTCCTCATCCATCCCTACGAGGGGTCGCAACCTGACATAGCGCCTCACGCACCAGCTCAATCAGAACCGTCCTCATCCATCCCTACGAGGGGTCGCAACAACTACGTCGTTCCGACGGCGTGGCGCCTTTCCGGGTCCTCATCCATCCCTGCGAGGGGTCGCAACATAACGCGTGACATGGTGTACATGCCGATGATCACCACACTCATCCACCCCTACGAGGGGGCGCAACCCCGCCCCGGTGCTGTTGTCCTCCGAGAGCACGGAGCCCCTTATCCCCCTCCGAGGGACAAACCCAGCCCCCCATAGGCCTCACCTAGGCCACAAAACAACCCAACTCCACCCGCTCCCAGGAAGTTCACAGCGATCATTCACCTGACGGCGAGAGAATGGGTGAATGCTGGAGCACGTTGTCAACCACCTGGTCTGCCCCGTGTGCGGACAGGGGTTGACACTCGGAAGCGGAACGGTGACGTGTGGGAAGGGGCACGGCTTCGATGTGGCGCGTCAGGGATACGTCAGTCTGCTCACCGGATCACGCCCCCCAGGAACAGCGGACACGCCCCAAATGGTGGCGGCGCGTGATGAGTTCCTTGGAGCGGGCCACTTCACGCCTCTCGCCGAGACACTCGCCGAGGTGTCCGCCGGACTGGTGACGGAGAAGCCCGGCGTCGTGCTGGACGCGGGAGCCGGCACTGGCTACTACTTGGCCAAGGTGCTCGATTCCCTTCCGGGCGCGGTGGGCATCGCGATGGACGTCTCTAAGCATGCTGTGCGGCGGGCGGCGAGGGCCCATCCGCGCATAGGAGCATTTGTCGGTGATGTTTGGCGTCCCATCCCTGTGCGGGATTCGGCGGCGCATGTCCTGCTCAATGTGTTCGCACCGCGAAACGGCCGGGAGTTCGCACGTGTGCTTCATCCGAATGGTTCGCTGATCGTCGTGACTCCGACCTCACGGCACTTGGATCCGCTGGTCGGCCTGCTCGGGTTGTTGTCCGTGGATGAGGACAAGGAACGGCGGGTCGAGGAGAGTCTCGGCTCCGCTTTCGAGGAATCGGACAGGCAAGTTGTCGAATTCGACCTGTCCCTCTCGCCCGAGGCCGTCGCGGCCGTGGTTTCGATGGGGCCGAGCGCGTGGCACACGGATGCGGAGGTTCTCCGTACAAAGACGAAGAACTTCGCGAATCCTCTCCGGGTAGCAGCGTCGTTCCGCATGTCTATCTTCCAGAAACCCTCTCGATCAAGGACGTTACCTTGACCTTTCAGTGGGATTGGTGTTACCGATGGGGTATTTAGCCCGGAATTACCACACATTCCCTAAGCATTTGCTGTCCGGAGGCGACATACTGGACGGCGACCCGCCGGATCGCGTGGTGGGGGTCGTGGGCCGTGGCCCCTGGGTGAGCACAAGATTCGATGTGAGGGCCCACAAGGAGGGGACGCGCTATATGAAGGCGGAGGAACGCTGGCAGGCCAGGTTCCGGGCGCCGCGGATGACGCTGCCCACGTGGGCACGGCAGGCTCCGAGCCGTTCAATGTATCGAAGCAACACCTCCGGCGCATGGGAGATCTACGCCTGGGATCGGGCGACGGGAGGCATCCGGCAGGTAACCAAGCGCAGCCGGGGCACCGCCCACGGGCTGATCGACCCGACGGGCAAGTGGATCTGGTGGTTCGCCGACGAGGACGGCGACGAGCACGGTGTGTGGATGCGCCAGCGATACGGCGGAGGCCCCGACGAGCCGGTCGCCCCGGACCTGGCCCCCGGCCACCCGGCGGGCATCGCCCTGTCGGCCTCGGGCACCGCCGCCGTGGGCATCGCGCGGGTGGGCAGTTTCCAGATCTACCTCGTGCGGCCGGGCGAACCCAGCCAACTCATCTACGAGCACGCCGAAGCGGCAGCCGTCGCCGACATGTCGCTCGACGGGTCTCTTATCGCGATCTCCCACAGTGAGAACGGCGACGCCCGCCACCCCGCCCTCCGCGTCATCCGCCCAAACGGCAGCGTCGTGGGCGAACTCCACGACGGCGAGGGCAAAGGTGTGATCGGCCTGCGTTTCGCCCCGATCGAGGGCGACCGGCGCATGCTCGCGCTCCACGAGCGCAGGGGCAGGCGCGAGCCGCTCGTCTGGGACCCTGTCAGCGGCGAACAGCGCGAGATCTGGCTGCGCGACGTCGGCGAGCTCACCGCGGACTGGTACGACGACGGACGCGCCGTCCTCATCGTGCGGCACAACCGGGGCCGCACCACGCTCCAGCGCTACGACCTCGGCGGCGGTGTGCTCACCTCGATAGAGACCCCGCAGGGCGTGATCGAGAACGCGGCGCCCAGGCCCGACGGGGCGGTGGAGTTCGCGTGGTCGAGCGCCGCGCACCCGCCGGTGATGAAGTCCAGCAACGGTTTCCTCGTGCTCAACGTCGCCGGTCCCACCTCGCCGCCGTCGGTCCCAGTGGAGGATCTCGACGTCGAGGGGCCCGCCGGGCGGGTGCACGCCTTGATCTCCCGGCCGGAGGTCGGGGCCGCGCCGTACCCCGCGGTCTTCCTGCTGCACGGCGGTCCGCACGCGCACGACGCCGACGCGTTCAACCCCGAGGTCGCCGCCTGGGTCGAGTGTGGGTTCGCGGTGATCAGGGTGAACTACCGGGGTTCGACGGGATATGGCGTGGCCTGGCGTGACGCGCTGCAGGGTGAGCTCGGGCACATCGAGCTGGCCGACGTCAGCGCGGTGCGGGAGGCGGTCGTCAGCCGCGGGCTGGTCGATCCCGAACGGCTGGTGCTGGCGGGGGCGGCCTGGGGCGGCTATCTGACCCTGCTCGGCCTCGGCACCCAGCCGAAGGCGTGGGCCGCGGGCATCGCGGCGGTGCCGATCGCCGACCATCGGGCGACATATGAAGAGGAGACGGAGAACTCCCGGGCCTATCACCGTGCCCTTTTCGGCGGCCCGCCGGACGAGTTACCGGAGCTCTACGCGCATTGTTCGCCGTCGGCCTACGTCGGCCAGGTCGAGGCGCCGGTGCTCATTCTGGCCGGTGAGAACGATCCACTATGTCCGATCCGCCAGATCGACGACTACGTCGCCGGCCTGGCGGACCTCGGCCATCCGCATGAGGTCTACCGCTATGACGCGGGCCACGGCACGCTGGTCATGGCCGAGCGCATCGCGCAGATGTCGGTGCAGCTGGACTTCGTCAGACGGCACCTCGGCCTCGACACCCCCTGATCTTCCCCGTTCGTCTATCGCGCGCGCAGCACGAGGATCGCGAGATCGTCCGCGCTGGGCTCGGGTGCGAACTCCTGTACGGCACGGCGCACACGCTCGGCGACCGCCTGAGCGGACAGGCCCTTGCATTCGGCGAGCAGCGCGGCCAGGCCGCCGTCGTCGTCGAGGAGCCGTCCGCCGCTCCTGCGCTCGGTCACCCCGTCGGTCACCGCCAGCAGCAGGTCGCCGGCGTCGAGCCGGATGACGTCGGCCTCGAAGGAGACCTCGTCGAACACCCCGAGCAGCGACTGCGGGGTGGTCACCGCCTCGACCCGGCCGTCGCGGCGCAGGCAGAGCGCGTCGGGGTGCCCGGCCGACACGAGCTTGACGTCGAGCCCGCCGGACGCGGGGCTGATCTCCCCGTGGAGGAGGGTCAGGAACCTGGCCCGCTCGCCCTCCTCCATGATCGCCTGGTTGAGGCGGCCGAGGACCGCGGCCACGCCGTACCCCTCGCGGGCGAGCAGCCGCAGCGTGTGGCGGGCCAGGCCGGTCACGGCGGCGGCCTCGGGGCCGGTGCCGCAGACGTCGCCGATGGCGAAGCGCCATGATTCTCCGGCGGCGGAGAAGAGGTCGTAGAAGTCCCCTCCGACCTCGTTCGTCTCACCGGCCGGCTCGTAGACCACGCCGTAGTCCAGCAGCGGCACATCGGGATCGGCGGGCGGAAGGAGACTGCGTTGCAGGGCCCGGTTCGCCGCCGCCTGCTGGTAGTAGAGGCGGGCGTTGTCCATGGCGAAGGCGGCCCGGCGGCCGATGTCCTGGGCGAAGTGCACGACGTCGTCGGGGAAACGATCGGCGTGGCCCAGGCACATCAGGCCGAGCGTCCGGCCACGTGCCACCAGGGGCACCATGAGCACCTGGGTGTCGCCGATCTGGGCGAAGGCCGGCACCTGCTCGGCTCTTGAGGGGATCGTGAACCCCTGCAACTGCTCTCGCAGGTCGTCGATCATGCCTTCGTCGGTGTGCCATAGGTAGGCGGGGCGGGAGTAACCGTCGCCGCCGCCGTTCACCGTATAGACGGCGCACCACGTCGACAGGCGCGGCACGACGATCTGGGCGATGATCGCGGGCACCATGTCCGGGTCGAGCGTGCCCGCCAGCAGGTCGCTCGCGTCGGCCAGGAAACCCAGCCAGAGCGGCTCACGGGAGCTCGCCTGCGTCCATTCGGCGGCGACACGGCCCGCCGTGTGGGGGAGCGCCAGTGTGGCCCACTGCACACGCGTCTGGTGGGAGAAGGTCATCCCCCACTCCTCGACGGGGACCGGTGGTTCCTCGCCCAGCTTGGCCTCGGTGGAGCCCTTTTGCCGTAGTTCAACTCGTACGGCATCGCCGTAATGGCCCCAAACGATCTCGAAGGGGGAATGGCAAGCGCCGGATGCGAGTAGTCTGACCAGGGAGTCTGCGTCGGCCTGCACCGCCGCACCGGTGGCCCACGCGGTCATGACCTCGTGGGTGAAACGTTGAGCGGCCGACACCGCGGCCTCGCCGGGGGCAAACGTGGCCGCCAATACGGCACGGCTAGGAGCTGTCACCGTTCCCTGACTATCACACTTACTGCTGACATGGGGTAAACCGGAGTACGGGCCGTCGCGGTGCCCCTCGTGACAAACTTGCAGGACCCCCGAGCGGTCGCAGGGGGCGGAGGAGGTGCCATGACCACGGCTGAGAGCCCGTCGCCCGCTCAGGAGAGGACTTATACCGAGTCCGAGCTTCGCCCGATTCTTGAGACGCTTATCACATGGCGCGACGGGGACTTCCGGCGCCGCGTGCCGCACGCGCCTTCGGGGACCCTCAGCGAGATCCGCATCCTCATGAACGAGGTCGCGGACCGGCGTGAGCACCAGGCCAGCGAGCTGCTGCGGGTGCGCAGGGAGATCGTCCGGGAGGGCCGCTTCAGCGAGCGGCTCACCCGCGGCCCCGGCATCGGCGGGTGGGCCGAGAGCGTGGACACGGTCAACTCCTTGATCGACGCGCTCACCAACCCCCTCAGCGGCGCCGCCGACGTGATAGACGCGGTGGCCAAGGGCGACCTCTCCCAGCGCATCGATCTCCATAGATCGGCCAGAGGAGAGGTACGCAGGCTCGGGCGGGCCATCAACGGCATGGTCGACCAGCTCGCCCTCTTCACCAGTGAGGTGACCAGGGTCGCCCGCGAGGCGGGCACGGAGGGGCGGCTCGGTGGGCGGGCCAACGTGCGCGGCATGTCGGGAAGCTGGCGAGACCTCACCGAGGCCGTCAACACCATGTCGAGCCGGGTCTCGGCCCAGGTGCGCGACATCGCGGTCGTCACGACCGCGGTCGCCCGGGGCGATCTGAGCCGCAAGGTGACGGTCGACGCCGTGGGCGAGATGTTCGAGTTGAAGAACACCGTCAACACGATGGTCGACCAGCTCTCGGCGTTCGCCGAGGAGGTCACCCGTGTGGCGCGTGAGGTGGGCACCGAGGGGCAGCTCGGCGGCCAGGCGCAGGTGCGCGGGGTGTCGGGCGTGTGGAAGGACCTCACCGACAACGTCAACTTCATGGCGGGCAACCTGACCACTCAGGTGCGCGCCATCGCCACCGTGGCGACCGCCGTCGCGCAGGGCGACCTGTCGAAGAAGATCACCGCCGATGCCCAGGGGGAGATCTACCAGCTCAAGGACACCTTGAACACCATGGTGGACCAGCTGTCGCTGTTCGCCGACGAGGTGACCCGTGTGGCCCGTGAGGTCGGCACCGAGGGGCAGCTCGGCGGCCAGGCCCGCGTCCGGGGTGTGTCCGGTGTGTGGAAGGACCTCACCGACAACGTCAACTTCATGGCGAACAACCTCACCTATCAGGTGCGTAACATCGCCGAGGTCACGACCGCGGTCGCCAACGGCGACCTGACCCGCAAGATCGACGTTGACGCGCAGGGCGAGATCCTGGCGCTCAAGACCACCATCAACACGATGGTGGACCAGTTGTCCTCCTTCGCCTCCGAGGTGAGCCGTGTGGCCCGCGAGGTCGGCACCGAGGGCGAGCTCGGCGGTCAGGCGCAGGTGCGCGGTGTGTCGGGTGTGTGGAAGGACCTCACCGACAACGTCAACTTCATGGCCGGCAACCTGACCACTCAGGTGCGGCAGATCGCCGCGGTCTCCACCGCCGTGGCCCAGGGCAACCTCTCCAAGAAGATCACCGCGGACGCCCAGGGCGAGGTGCTCCAGCTCAAGGACACCTTGAACACCATGGTGGACCAGCTGTCGCTGTTCGCCGACGAGGTGACCCGCGTGGCCCGCGAGGTCGGCACCGAGGGCCAGCTCGGCGGCCAGGCCCGCGTGCGCGGTGTGTCCGGTGTGTGGAAGGACCTCACCGACAACGTCAACTCGATGGCGAACAACCTCACCTATCAGGTGCGAAACATCGCCGAGGTCACGACCGCCGTGGCCAACGGCGACCTCACCCGCAAGATCGACGTGAACGCCCAGGGCGAGATCCTGGCGCTCAAGACCACCATCAACACGATGGTCGACCAGCTCTCCTCCTTCGCCTCCGAGGTCACCCGCGTCGCCCGAGAGGTCGGCTCGGAGGGCCGCCTCGGCGCCCAGGCTCGCGTCGAAGGCGTCGAGGGCACGTGGAAGCGCCTCACCGAGAGCGTCAACGAGCTCGCCGGCAACCTCACCACTCAGGTGCGCGCCATCGCCGAGGTCACCAGCGCCGTCGCCCGGGGCGACCTCACCAGATCGATCACCGTCGACGCTCCCGGCGAGATCAACGTGCTTAAGGACAACATCAACACGATGGTGTCCAATCTCCGCAACACCACGAAGGCCAACCAGGAGCAGGACTGGCTCAAGTCCAACCTGGCGCGGATCTCCCGCCTCATGCAGGGCCACCGCGACCTCATCGCCGTCGCCAGGCTGATCATGAGCGAGCTGACCCCGCTCGTCTCGGCGAGCTACGGCGCCTTCTACAGCGTCGACCCCGGGGGCGAGCACGATCTGATCCTGATCGCGGGCTACGGCGCCCCCGTGGGGCGCAGCCCCCGGCCGCGTTTCGCCCAGGGGGAGGGCGTCGTCGGCCAGGCCGCGCTCGACGGCAAGTCGATCACGCTGGACGACGTGCCCTCGGCGTACCTCAGCATCGAATCGGGACTGACCAGCTCGATCCCCGCGCAGGTCGTCGTGGTGCCGGTGCTCTTCGAGAACCAGGTGCTCGGTGTGCTCGAACTCGCCACTCTCGGCGGTTTCGGACCAGTGCACATGGACCTGCTCACCCAGCTCGTCGACGCCATCGGCGTCACGATGAACACCATCATCACCAACTCGCGCACCGAGGACCTCCTCGACGAGTCCCAGCGGCTCGCGATCGAGCTTCAGGAGCGCTCGGACGAGCTTCAGCGTCAGCAGGAGGAGCTCCGGCGCTCCAACGCCGAACTCGAGGAGAAAGCGGCCCTGCTCGCCAAGCAGAACCGCGCCATCGAAATACAGAACTTCCAGATCGAGCAGGCCCGGCGCACCCTGGAGGAGCGGGCCGAGCAGCTCGCGGTGTCCTCGCGCTACAAGTCGGAGTTCCTCGCCAACATGTCGCACGAGCTGCGCACGCCGCTCAACAGCCTGCTCGTGCTGGCGAAACTCCTCACCGAGAACGCCGAAGGCAACCTGACCCCGCAGCAGGTCGAGTTCGCCCGCACCATCCACGGCGCCGGCTCGGCGCTGCTGCAGTTGATCAACGACATTCTCGACCTGTCCAAGGTCGAGGCCGGGCGCATGGACATCCACCCGCAGCAGCTGTCGTTGCCGAAACTCATGGACTATGTCGAGGCGACCTTCTCGCCGCTCGCACAGGACAAGGGACTCACCTTCGACGTGCAGGTCGACAGCGGGGTGCCGAGAGAGCTCCGCACCGACGAGCAACGGCTCCAGCAGGTGCTGCGCAATCTGCTGTCCAACGCCGTGAAGTTCACCCCCAAGGGCAGCGTGCGGCTCCGCGTCAGCCCCGCCTCGCCCGACGTCGACTACGACGACGAGACGCTGCGCGGCGCCCGCGGCATGCTGGCGTTCGAGATCATCGACACCGGCATAGGCATCGCGCCCGACAAGCTCGAGGTCATCTTCGAGGCGTTCCGCCAGGCCGACGGCACCACCAGCCGGAAATACGGCGGGACCGGCCTTGGCCTGTCGATCTGCCGCGAGATCACCCGCCTGCTCGGCGGTGAGATCCACGTGGACAGCGACCCGGGCAACGGCAGCACCTTCACCCTCTACATGCCGTCGTCCTACACCGGGCCGCTGGCCTCCCGCGACGGCGGCGCCTCCTCGCGCCAGCGCACACCGCTGCAGATCGAGCCGAGCGCCGAGCCGGGCGAGACGCACATGCCCGAGCTGCCGATGCCGCACGACCCGGTGCCGGACTTCACCACAGAGGACGACCTCACCGCCTGGCAGGGCGACGACCCGCTCACCGGGGCGAAGATCCTCATCGTGGACGACGACATCCGCAACGTCTTCGCGCTCACCAGCGTGCTCGAACGCCATGGTTCCACCGTGGTCTACGCCGAGAACGGCCGCGAGGGCATCGAGCAGCTCGAACGCAACGAAGACGTGGCGCTCGTGCTCATGGACATCATGATGCCCGAGATGGACGGCTGGGCCACCACCTCCGCCATTCGCCGCATGCCGCAGTTCGCGGCGTTGCCGATCATCGCCCTCACCGCCAAGGTCATGCGCGGCGACCGGGAAAAGAGCATCGCCTCGGGTGCCTCGGACTATGTTCCGAAGCCGGTCGACGTCGATAAACTCATCGCTCGGCTCCGCGGCTGGCTCAGCCGAGGCCGCTCCGCCGGGGCTTTCGAGCAGCACGTGCCCGAGGGAAACGGTGTCGCGGCTGCGGAGCAGGATGAGGCAAGATCCTTCAACGGGCGGGCCGCACAGGGTGGTTCGCAAGGAGCGTCGGCTGTGTCAGACTCACCGGACCCATCGGCTGACAGGCTGGGAGGACCGTGACCGATGCCAGACCGCACCCGGGTATTGCTGGTCGACGATAGAGAAGAGAACCTGATCGCTCTTGAGGCGATTCTCAGCTCTCTCGACGTCGTTCCCATGCGTGCCCGATCAGGGGAGGAAGCCCTCAAGGCTCTGCTCAGCACGGAATTCGCGCTGATCCTCCTCGATGTTCGCATGCCTGGGATGGATGGCTTTGAAACAGCCGCCCATATCAAGCGGCGCGAGCGCACTCGGAATATTCCGATTATCTTTCTGACCGTTGTCGACAGCGCCCCCGACTACGCTTTCCGGGGATATGCCGCAGGTGCCGTCGACTATCTCACCAAACCGTTCGACCCTTGGGTGCTGCGGGCCAAGGTCTCCGTTTTCGTCGAGCTTCACAACATGAACCGGCGACTCGCGGAACAGGCGGCTCTGCTCCGCGAGCAGCTCGCCGCCGAACTCCCCGACCAGTCGGGCGAGCGCCCCGCCGCCCTGCTGCCCGAGCTCTCACGGCGGCTCACCGCCGTGGAAACAGAGCTGGGCCGCCTGCACGACCTCGCACGCAACGGCTCCACCCCCGGCCTCGCGGGCCCACTCGCCGACCTCACCGACCGCATCGCCCACCTCCGGGCGGCCCTAGACGCCCTGGGTTGACCCCCGCAGTCCAGGCCGTACGGCGCAAGCCGTACGGCCAGGGGAGGCCAGTCCGTTTTGCGCGGTAGACACTCCGGGTTCCGTCGTTGCGATTTTCGCAACACGAATCTAGGATTGAGGCATGGCCGGGGAGACAACGCTTCAACGTATGCGGCAACTGATCGCGGAGAGCGGTCTCACGCAAGGTGAGTTCGCCGTCAAGGCGGGCTTGGACCCCTCGAAGATGTCCAAATCGCTGAGCGGGGTTCGGCGATTCACCTCCTTGGATCTGGCGCGGATCGCCGATCTGGGGAGAGTCACGGTGGACTGGCTGCTTGGTGCGGATCCCGTTGTCTCGTCCATGGCGGCGCGTGTCTCAACCCGGTCCTCAGCCGCAGACAGTGCCGTAGAGGAAGCGGAGCGCCTCGCTCAGATACGCGCTGATCTGGGATTCCTCGGTTATCAGCAGGAAGTGGCTACGTTAACCCTGCCCTCCAAAGCCAAACGGGCAGTCGACCAGGGGCATGAATTGGCCCGCAATGCATTGGATCATGCCCGTGTTCGTGAGATGTTGCCTTGGCGGCATCGTGATCTCGCCTCGCTGGCGGAGGATGTGTTCGGCGTTGACGTGCGGATCGTCCGCTTGCCCGACGGCTTCGACGGCCTGGCTTATGTCGACCACCAGACGAGTTTGATGGTCGTCGGCACATCCGAAGTGCCGGCTCGTCAGCGTTTCACCGTCGCTCATGAACTCGGGCACCTTCTCGCTCGTGACGATCAAGGTCTGCGTGTGGACGCCGATCTCAATGACGCGACGCACAAGCAGCATCCCTCGGAGATACGGGCCAACGCCTTCGCTGCGGAGTTCCTCCTGCCACAAGACATCCTCCGACAGGAGATTTCGATGGGCGATCAGACGCTTGCCTCGCTGGCCGGGATGGCTTGCAGATGGTGGGTGTCGCCGAGCACGCTGGCGTGGCGCTTGCTCAATCTGGGGTTGATAGACCGGAGGCTCTGCGACTCGTTGAGGCGGCTTAACGCTGCCCAGGCGGCCCAGCGTGCAGATTCCGCACACCTTCTTGGCGAGTGGATCGCCGCCGCGTCACGCCCACGCATGCCGGTCCCGCTACTTCGAGCGGCCTTTCAGGCGTATGCCGATGGAAAGACGACGCTGCGTCCTTACGCAAACCTCATCGGGGTCGATACCGACACTTTGCGCCTGGCTATTGACGTGAGCGGAGAGGAATCTCCCCTCTCGCCATGAGCTGGCATTGGTTTCCGGACAATACGGTTCTGTGTAACTTCGCCACTGTGTCGCGTCTCCCGTTGCTTGAGCAGGTGCTCCGTGGACGCGGGCGCTGGGTGGAGGCGATAGCTCTGGAGGCGGAAAAGTCGTCTCGTTACTTGCCGCAGTTGACCACCCTTGCGCAGGCGGGGTGGCTCGGGGATCCGATCGAAATCGATGATCCCGATGAGATCGATCGCGTCGAGCGCATTCGCCGTGCTGTATTCGGTGGACTCCGGGAAGAGCCGCTGAAGCATCTCGGTGAGGCGCAGACCTGTCATGTGATCTTGACCTGGGAGGAGTTCAAGGGGTCGTATTGGATCAGTGATGACCGTGATGCACTGGAGTATGCCCGCGCCCAGGGGGTTCCGACTCGCGACACGGCAGATCTCATTTCAGAGGCCGTGATGGAAGGGTGTTGTACCCGTGAAGAGGGGTTTCAGTTGCTGCTCCGGATGAGGGAGGCGAATAGACATGTGCGTTTGCCCGGCCACCCTTGCCAGCTCTGAGATCCTCGAGATGTCTGGCCTTTAGACCATGACAGAGGGCAGCGCTCAACCTTCTGAGTGGCCCAGGCGGCGCCCGAGCCGGACGGCAAGATAGACGAGGCTGTCCTGGCCGCCGGGACAGGAAGCACCACCGTTCGCCGCTACACGGTGAAGGTGGTCGACGGGCAGTTCAACCTTCGCTTCACCCCGCGGGTGGGGGCAGTGCTCATTGACACCATTCGCGTCACCGAGCGGCCTGACGTCCCCACTCCTTAGCCCGGTGGCCCCCGGTCCCGCTATTTGGGCCCGGGGGCTGTCTCCGGGGGCTACGGCAGTTCGGCGAGAAGTTCGAGGAGCTGAGGGGACGCCCCGGCCTCCACGTAAAGGTTCTCCACGCCGCATCGACCACTCCAGAGCAGAGCCTCGGCCGGCGGCCCGATCGGATAGTGAAAGATCATCCGGATCTCGGGGCCGCCGGTTGGACCGTCGCACTGGAAGTCGTTGGGGCGTGTGGGGAGTGCACTGGCGGCGGCCGCCAGCTGCTTCGCCGTCGCGCGGTCCAGGTGCTTGATGAGTTCGCCGTCGTGGAAGCGGCAGAGGGTCAATCCGTCGGCTCCCGGGGGGACTATGACCTTCTCCTGGCCGCGGTGCCCGGGGGCCGAGGCGCATGACGTCGGCGAGGAGAATCCGCCCCACCTGCCGGTCTCATAGGCGTGTTTGATCTCTTCGCCGAAGTAGGCCGCGCTGCGGTGCCGCCCGTTGGTGGTCACAACGCATTCGTTCACCTCGAATGCCGTGCTCACCCAGCCGACCTTGTTGTCGCTGTATCTCAGCCGGATCAGATAATTGACGATGACCGAGAACACGGCGGGGCACGGTCTCGGTAGTATCTCCCCCAGTGGAAGATAGTTCAGATCCTCGACTAACTTCGCCGGGCTGCCGCTAAGCTTGGTGGGTTTCCCGATTTTTTCGCCGTTCACGGTGTATGCACAGATTTCCGCTTCGACAGGTGAGCCGGGCACCAAGGTGGACGAGTCCTGAGCGGGAGGATGGGGCACCCAGTCGCCGGGCTGGCGCCCGGCCCACTTTTCTGGACATTGCTCAGCCGCCGACGGTGGCGCCGGAGCCGAACTATCCGTCGAGGCTGTGACCAACGCCAAAGTGGTGGCCAGAGCGAGACTAATGGTCCGCATTTCTATTAGACGGAGCCCGCGTTGATTTGGTTTCTGCGTGATTCCACGCCGAATCTCCTACGGGCATATGCGGACTGGGGTGGTCCTCGTCACCTGTTTCGACGCCCCATTGGAAGACGACGACCAGCACACCGTAGGCCGCGGCCACCGACAGCAGGTTCAGCACGATCGCCTTCAACGCCACGACGAGCGACCGGAAGGACGCCAGGAGCAGTACGAAGGCCATGACGACGACGAAGCCGAAGACGAGCGGGATCATACGGCCGAGCTGATTGTTGTTTGGACTAGTGCGCGCTCATGGTGCTTTCCTAATAAATTCTTATGCTGTCCCGGAAATGCGAACGGAAATACCCACACGATCCCTTGACGGTCTGAAGCACTCCAGCGCCGTCCGGCCACCCCACCAACGGCAGACCGGCGGCCGGCGGTTGCAGCGGGCCGGCTCGGGCTTGGTCGCGAACGCGTTACCGGCCGGGACTCCGGCCGCAGCGCGGCGGCCGGATTCGGCCGGCACCCGGGCGCCGGTCGGCTCTCCAAGAGCGGGAAGCTGAGGATGATCTGCGCGTCCGGACCAACGGGTGTACGGCTAGCGCGTGTTTCGCACGTGCCGGCGGGGCCGGTGTCTCCGGCCGAACGTGAAGTCCGATAGTCGCCAGCATTGGCGACTTCAGCCGCGCAGCCTGGGTACGTGACGACAGTGACCTATCAGCCGGCCGCCATCCCTCCCCAGGTTCTCGAGGAGCTCCATAAACGCGACGATGCCGGCGCGGTTCCCCGGCCCCGGGTGCACGACGAGGACGGCGCGCCATTGCGCTGCTGTTTGCGCCGTAGCCGTGCCGGCGAGCGGATCTCGCTGGTGTCGTACGCTCCGCTGCGCCGGTGGGCGGCCGAGGTGGGGGCGGACCCGGGGGCCTACGACGAGGTGGGCCCGGTCTTCATCCACGCCGGTCAGTGCGAGGGCCCGGATTCGGAGTCGGGCCATCCGTTCACCGAGACCGGGGCAATGCGTGTCGTCCGCCGCTACAGCGGCGGAGGCCAGATCACAGGCGGCACCCTCGTACGGTTGCCGCAAGATCCCGGGCAGGCTCAGGTTGCCGTGGACCAGGCGCTGCACGCGGCCTTCGCCGACCCCGAAGTCGCGCTCGTGCACATACGGGCGGTGGAGTACGGCTGCTTCCAATACGAGGTGCGCAGGCCCTGACCACAGGACCAGAGACTCGGCGTGCACGGCGTGTGGCGGCTACAGCCGCTACGAGGACAGCCGCGCTTCGCCCCTCTAAGG
This sequence comes from Sinosporangium siamense, assembly GCF_016863435.1. GTDB lineage: Bacteria > Actinomycetota > Actinomycetes > Streptosporangiales > Streptosporangiaceae > Sinosporangium > Sinosporangium siamense. Next base: position 221,762 of record NZ_BOOW01000030.1, on the reverse strand, counting down.
GGTGATGAGGAGGATGCGGTGCCCGCGCGCGGGCCCTGAAGGGATGTCGCGTTGCAACCCCTCGAAGGGGTGTGGTGCCCGGCGGCGGGCCGAGAAGGGACGTGGCGTTGCAACCCCTCGGAGGGGTGATGAGGATGTGGTGCCCGGCGGCGGGCCTGAAGGGATGTCGCGTTGCAACCCCTCGAAGGGGCGACGAGGACCCGGCCATTTCCTGGGCCGGCTCGCCGACAGCGCGTTCCGATCCCTCTGTGAGGGATCGGGACCACGGTTGAGTCTACCTTGGAGGCTCGCTGCACTCCAGGTCCCAGCGTGCCATCCCCGGCCCCCCAGGCCGCATCACGCCTGAGGGGCTTTCTCCGCCGAGGGAAGGGCCGGGACCACCGTTGGGGGGAACACGATGAGGTCCTCCGGAATGTGGACCACCGCGTTGATCCCCCCGAACGGGGACGTGTGCAGCGCGACCTTGATGCCGTGGCGGGCGGCCAGGCGGCCGACCACGAAGAGGCCGAGTTTGTCGCTTTCGGCCAGGTTGAACTCGGGGACCTCCGTCAGGCGGCTGTTGATCTCGTAGAGTTCCGCCGGGCCGACGCCGCGGCCGCGGTCCTCGATCTCGATGGTGAGGCCCGTCTCGTCCGCGAAGCTTCGCAGGTCCACCTTGGTCTGGTCGGGTGAGAACAGGGTGGCGTTCTCCGCGAGCTCGGCGACCATGTGGATGACGTCCGCGACCGCGGCTCCGGTGAGAGAGACCTTGGGGGTGTGCATGACCTGCACCCGGGCGTAGTCCTCGATTTCCGCCAGGGCCGCACGGATGACGTCGACGACGGGGATGGGGTTGCGCCAGCCGCGGCCGGGGGAGGCGCCGGACAGGATGATGAGGCTTTCCGCGTGGCGGCGCATGCGGGTCGTGAGGTGGTCGATGGCGAAGAGGTCGCGCAGGGTCTCCTGGTCGTGGGCCGCCCGCTCCATGGTGTCGAGCTGGGAGAGCTGCCGGTGGAGGAGCGACTGGTTGCGCCGGGCGAGGTTGACGAAGACTTGGCTGACGCCGGTGCGCAGGCGGGCCTGGTCGACGGCGGCCTCGACGGCGGTCTTCTGCACCGAGTCGAAGGCGTGGACGATGCCGCGGATCTCCAGGGTCTCGGCGTCGACGTCGAGGGGCGCGGAGTCCTCGGTGGCGGCGCGGGGGTTCTTGGCGTGGCGGAGTCGCTCGACGAGGGCTTTGAGGCGCACGTCGGCGAGGTCGCGGGCGGCGTCGCGCAGGCCGGCGAGTTCGCTGACGAGGCGCCGGCGGAAGCGCAGGGAGACGACGATGGAGGCGACGACGGCGATGAGGCCGATTCCGCCGGCGATGGCGATCTGGACGAGGATGTTGACCGCGGCGGGGGTGACGCGGACGATGACCTGCTGCACGGCTTCGGCCTGGTTGCGTTCGACGGCGGTCCAGAAGCCGGTGACCTCGGCGGGCCACGACATCGATTCGACGGGGAGTTTGGCGGTCCTCCCGTGGCCGCCGCTGTGCGAGTCCTTGTGGGCGATCTCGCGCAGGGTTTCCTCGATGGTGGTGAAGCGGTTGTAGAGCTGGGAGGAGTAGAGCTTCTCGTAGGGGCCGCGGATATCCTCGTCGAGCTGGCCGAGGGCCTGGCTGTAGAGGAAGTGGCGCGTGGCCGCCATGCGGGTGAAGGCGTCGCGTTCGGCCTGGGTGACGCGGCCGAGGGCGACGGTGCCGGCGATGAGGGAGCGTTCGCGGCTGAGGATCTCCTTGGCCTCGCCGAGCATGGTGACCGCCTTGGCCTGGCGGTAGAGCGAGATGTCGGGGACCAGGATCATCCTGTCGTACAACCGGAAGCTGCTGTCGATGATCTCGCTGAAGAAGTCGATGACCTCAAGGGTGGTGGCGCTGCGGTCGTCGACCTGACCGCGGATCTCGGGGAGCCGTTCGAGCTCGCGGATGACCGTGTGGAGCAGGGTGCGGGTCTCGGGATTGAGGTTGTCCAGCGTGTCCTCGGAGGTGGCGAGCTTGATGAAGTTCGCCACGGCGGCGTCGGTTTTGACGCGCTGGGCGTGCAGTTCGCCGGGATCCTGGCCGGGGCGCAGATAGCGCACGGAGGCCAGGCGCTCGTGCTGGATCTGGATGCTGGCCTGCTCCGAGGGGAGCGAGACCGTGTTGGAGACGGCGTTGATCTCCAGGAGGCGTAGCCCGTCACTTCCGGTCAGGCCCGCCGCGAAGATCCACAGTGCGATGAGCGAGGAGATCGGCACTGCGAGCAGCAGAATGATCTTGACGTGAATCGGTCGGCTGCCAGTGAGCATGTCTTATCCGAGGGGGCGAGGCGGGGTCACGAAGCCGGAACCGTCCGAGCCTTCCACAAGCGTGGGTGTCGCGTGGCGGAAGGCGGGGAAATTGCCAGGGAGGATTCGAGCCCCGAGGCGTCGCGGCTGGGGAAGGAAGTTCATTGACCACCCTCTCTGGCCGGTGGATGTTCCGGTGGATTCGTGATGAAATGCGCGATCAGAGATCGCTGAGAGGTTACACCCTGAAGCGCTCTGCCCTAACTGCATGTACGGAGGAAAGTCGTGAGCTTACCGCGATCTCTGGCCGGATGGACTATCGCGATCTTCGGTTTCCTGGCGTTTGCCCTGGGTGTGGTGGGGCTCGTCTCACCGGACTCACTCCTTGCCATGTTGGGCTTCGAAACGACTCCCGCGGATCAGCGCGCACCCGGTGACTACACCGTGACCTACATGGCGGCCTCCTCCATGGCCGCGGTCAACATGGGCGTCTACTACATGCTGGCCTCCGCCGTGGACTTCCGGCCGTTCTTCCTCTGGACCGTGCCATTCCGCCTCGTCACCTTCGTTGTCTTCAGCACGCTGGTGCTGACCGGCGTCGCCCCGGACCGCTTCTTCGGCGTCGCAGCCTGGGAGGGCGCCGGAGCGCTCATCACGGGCGCGGCGCTCTGGTGGGAGGCGCGTAACAAGAAGACCGCCATCGCCGAGGCCTGATCACGCTGCCTAACCACGCCTGGGGACTTCTGTGCCCCAGGCACAGGGTTTCCACCTACTTCCTGTGGCAAGTTCGCAAACATGCTCAGATGGCTCACCGCAGGCGAATCTCACGGCTCGACTCTCACCGCCGTCCTCGAAGGACTGCCCGCCGGTGTCCGCGTCTCCTCCAAGGAGATAGGTGACGCGCTGGCCCGCAGAAGACTCGGCTACGGGCGCGGCGCCCGCATGAAGTTCGAGCGCGACGTGGTGCGTTTCACCGGCGGTGTACGGCACGGCACGACACTTGGCGGCCCGATCGCCGTCGAGATCGCTAACACCGAGTGGCCGAAATGGCGCGAGGTGATGGACCCCGACCCGGCCGACGCCGACGGCAGGCGTTACGACGAGGCGGGCCGGTTCGGGAACCGGGGCCGGGCGGCGGCGCTGACCCGGCCGCGCCCCGGGCACGCCGACCTGGCCGGCATGCAGAAGTACGGGTTCGACGACTGCCGCCCGGTGCTGGAGCGGGCGAGCGCGCGGGAGACCGCGGCCCGGGTGGCGATCGGCGAGGTGGCGCGGGCGTTCCTGGCGCAGGCGCTCGACGTCGAACTCGTCAGCCACGTGGTGGGCCTCGGCCCGGTCGCCCTGCCGGACGGCGTGGTGCCGGACCGGGGCGGCACGCAGGCGGTGGACGCCGACCCGGTGCGCTGCGTGCATCCCGCGACGAGCGAGCTGATGGCGGCCGAGATCGAGAAGGCGCTGAAGGAGGGCGACACGCTCGGCGGTGTGGTGGAGGTCGTGGTGTACGGCTTGCCGCCGGGGCTGGGCAGTTATGTGCATTGGGACCGGCGCCTCGACGCGCGGCTGGCCGCCGCGTTGATGGGCATTCAGGCCATCAAGGGAGTCGGTGTCGGCGACGGTTTCGTGACGGCGACCCGCCGCGGGTCGGCCGCGCACGACGAGATCGTGGGTGACCTCGACGGTGTGCGCCGGGTGACGAACCGGGCGGGCGGCATCGAAGGCGGCATGACCACCGGCGAGCTGCTCCGGGTGCGAGCGGCGATGAAGCCGATTTCCACCGTCCCGCGTGCCCTGTCCACGATTGACGTGGCGACGGGCGAGCCGGCCAAGGCCATCAATCAGCGCAGCGACGTGTGCTCCGTCCCGGCCACGGGGGTCGTGGCCGAGGCGATGGTGTCGCTTGTGCTGGCTGATGCCGTACTCGAGAAGTTTGGCGGGGATTCCCTGGCGGAGACGGCGCGGAACGCCGCGGCCTATCTGGCCGCGCTGCCGGTGCCGATCCTTCCCGTCAACGCGTGAGAAGCCGCTCACGCGCGGCCGGGTCGAGGGCGGCGTCGACGACGGTCCACGCCATCGCCGCGCCTCCCGCGAGGACGGCGCGGTCGCCCTCGGGGCCCACGGCATAAGCCGCGAACTCCGCCTGATGCTGGCCGACCGTCCCGGAGCCGATGGAGATGAGCGGCTGGATGGAGGGTACGGCGAGCGACACGTTGGCCATGTCCGTGGAGGCCGCCATGCGGTTGTCCGCGGGGGTCACCTCGGGGAAGGTCCGGCCGAGCGCCTCGGCGTTGCGGCGGTAGAGCTCCAGCAGGGGTGTGTCGTGACGGAACTCCGAGTAGGCGGGCGACTCCGAGCCGACGGTCAGGGTGGCCCCGGTGCCGACCGCGCCCGCCTCGAAGCAGGCGCGCACCCGGCCGGTCAGTTCGGTCAGCTCGGCCAGGGTTTCGGCTCGTACGTAATAGTCCGCCGCCGTGTGCTCGGGGACGATGTTGGGCGCCTGCCCGCCCTGGGTGACGATGCCGTGGATGCGCTGGTGCCCGGGCACGTGCTGGCGGAGCAGTCCGATCGCCACCTGCGCGATGGTGAGGGCGTCGGCCGCGTTGATCCCGTCCTCGGGGCAGGAGGAGGCGTGCGCGGGCCGTCCTCGGTATTCGATGTGCATCTGCTGCCGGGCCAGCACGGGCGGGTCGAGACGTTCGTTCGGCGCGGGATGCACCATCATGGCGGCGTGCACGCCGGCGAACGCGCCGCGCTCAAGCATCAGCACCTTGCCGCCGCCGTTCTCCTCGGCGGGAGTGCCGAAGACTTTGACGGTGATGCCCAGCTCGTCGGCCACGCAGGCGAGGGCCGCCCCGGCGGCGATCGCGGCCGAGGCGATGACGTTGTGCCCGCAGGCATGGCCGATGCCGGGCAGGGCATCGTATTCTGCGCAGATCCCGATCACCAGTGGTCCCGTGCCCGCCTCGGCCACAAAGGCCGTGGGCAGATCGCACACGCCCGTTTCCACCGTGAAGCCATACGCGGTCAGGTCCTCGGCGAGCCACGCGCACGCCCGCTCCTCCTCGAACCCCACCTCGGGGTGCGCGTGCAGGCGGTGGCTCAGCGCGAGGAACCTGTCCGCGTCTCCGTTGATCAACCCGAGGGTGGCGGCCTTCGCCTGGTCATGCATAGCTGTGCATCCTCACACGCAAATAAGGCTGTCCTAAAAGGCATTTATTGATGTGAAATATCACCAGACTTTGTGAGGTGGGGCTAAGAGCCATGGAGGTTACATGGACCGTCTGAGCACCCACAACGAGGGACTCGGCGATCTCGACAGCACGGCCGGCAGACCAGGACGCACCCGGCGGGCAAACCCCGCCGGCAGCGTCGAGGAGTTCGCGGCGGCACTCAACGACCTCGCCCTCGGCGGCGACGGATGGCGGGCCATCCTCGGCCGGCTCGCCGAGGAGACCGGACGCGCCGCCCGCTTGGTGGGCGTCCACGGCGCCGTCTTCCACGCCACCGACGGCGGCGACGTCACCATGAGCCCCGCCGAGGTCGCCCGCATCTTCGCCGAGGACGACCCCGCCGAGATCACCGTCGACGGCACCTTCCACGCCACCGCCCTGGCCGTCTGGGCCGGGCAGCGCCGCGTCGGCCTGCTGCTCGTCGAGCGGCCCGTGGACGAGCGTGTGCTCGCCTACCTGAAGGCCGCGACGACCGCCGTCGCCATCGAGGCCGTACGCCGCGACGCCGCGGCCACCGCCAAGTCCGAGACCGAGAGCAGGCTCATCGACGAACTGCGCTACGGCGCGCTGCGCGGCACCGACGAACTCACCAGGACCGCCGCCCGTTTCGGCCTCCATCTGGACCGGCCGCACGCGGCAGCCGTCTTCTCCTACGACGGCCCGAACCGCCGCACCTGGTCCACCGCCTTGTCGTGGCTGGAGATGCCGGTACGGCAGGAGGCCGGTGAGGGCTGGACCGTACTCTCAGGCGACATCCCCCGTGAGGTGAAGCGCATCCGGGTGCGCCTGGCCGGCATGGTCGGCGACGGCACCGTGCTCGCCGCGACGGGCCCCGTCGTCTCCTCGCCGAAGGAGACCGCGCGGTCGTTCCGCGACGCCGAGACCGTTCTCGGCCTGCTCAGGCGCAGGGCGGGCGAAAACGAGCTGCTCTACTCCGAGCTCGGGCTCGCCCAGCTGCTGCTCGCCGTACCCCCTGAGCGGCTGCACGCCTTCGTGGAGCAGCAGATCGGCTGCATCCTGGACAGACCGGAGCTCGTCCTCACCTTGGACGCCTGGCTCGCCACAAGGGGCAGCAGGGCCGCCGTGGCCGACTTGCTGCACCTGCACAGGAACTCGGTGGGCTATCGCGTGGGGCAGCTCAGGCAGCTGCTCGGAGTGGACCCGCTCGACCCCGAGGCCGCGCACCGGCTGCGCACCGCGCTCACCGCCCGCGAGCTGCTGCACGTCTTCGGCAGAAAGGACTCGTAGGGCTCGGCCTCCATGTGGGCTGCAGCTCCGACCTGCTGAGATTTCCTGAAAAAAGAGACACCGTCTGAAAAAGAACCTGAGAGACCCCTTGTGAGCCTGGCCTGTCGAACTTATGCTCCGATTGTCAGACCAACAGACCGGAGCTGGGGGCAGGCCAGATGGGTATTACCCGGATGAACCACGCGGTGCTCTACGTGCGGGACGCGCGCCGCACTGCGGACTTCTACCGGCGAGTGCTGGACTTCAAGGTCATCATCGAAGGCCCAGGCGGGCAATACATGTTCCTGCGCGCTCCCGACTCCGGCAACCACCACGACCTTGCGCTGTTCACCATCGGAGCCTCCGCCGGCGACAGCACCGCCGGGCGGCAGACGGTGGGGATGTACCACATCGCCTGGGAGGTGCCCACCCTTGAGGAACTGGCCGCCGTCCGCGACAAACTCACCGCCGAGGGAGCGCTCCACGGAGCCAGCGACCACGGCGCCAACAAGAGCCTTTACGCGAAAGACCCCGACGGACTCGAATTCGAGGTCATGTGGCTGGTCCCCGCCGAGCACTGGGGTGACGAAGAGCACGAGGCCATCATCAGGCCGCTCGACATCGCCGCAGAACAGCGCCGCTTCGCGGCACTAGGGCTTCGGTGACCCGGCCCCGCTTCGGCCCCGTGGCCCGTCGCATGGTCTCGGAGGAGATCCGCGACGCGCTGATGGCGAGCATCGAGAGCGGCGCCCTCGCACCCGGCGCCCAGCTCCCCTCGGAGCGGGCGTTGTGCGAGGAGTTCGGCGTCGCCCGCACCTCGGTGCGTGAGGCGGTGCAGAGCCTGCTGGCACTTGGCCGTATCCACAAGGTGGGCAACAGGTTCCACGTCGTGGAGCAGCTGCCCGAGGTCAGCTTCGACCCCCGCAAGAGCAGGGTGCGTGAGCTGTTCGAGTGCCGCCGGGTCATCGAGGTCTCGATCGCCCGCTTCGCCGCGGCGCGCGCCACCGGCGCCGAACGCGACGAACTCGTGCGGATCGCCGAGGGGTTCGCCCCGGAGATGCCGCTCGACGACTTCCGGGCCGCCGACCGGCAGTTCCACTCGGCGGTGGCGCGGGCCTGCGGCAACCCCACGCTGCAGGAGTTGTACGGCAAGGTCCTCGACGGGGTCTTCGCCTCCGACGAGTTCAGGACCCTCCTGGACGCGACGACCAACATCGACGCCGTCAGGGAAGTGATCTCCGAGGCGAGCTCCGCCCACCGGCGCATCGCCGAGGCGATCCAGGCGGGAGACGAGGACTGCGCGGCGCAGGCCGCCGAACTCCATCTCAGCCAGGTAGAGCACTCGATGATCTCCCGCATGGTCTAGCGGCGGTCCGCCGGATGTCCGCCGGCGGACGGTCCAGCACAGGGATGGAATGAGCATGACCGATCACATCTGGCGTTTCGACGACGCCGCCTTCAACGAGATCAAGCCGGGGTTCCGGCGCCGCATATACACCGGCGACGACCTGATGCTGTGCCTCTGGCGCATCCGCGAGGGTGCGGGGCCCACGCCGTACGACTGCCACCCCGACAACGAGCAGTTCGGCATCATCCTCAAGGGCGAACTCGACTTCAAACTGGGCTCCGGCCGGCGCCACCGCCTGAAGCAGGGCGACGTCTACTGGGCCCCGAAGAGCCATATGCACGGGGACAGCCAGTTCATCGGCGACCCCGAACACGGAGAGACCTGGATTCTCGACATCTTCACCCCGCCGCGCGAAGACTACAGGGAGAAATAGCACCATGAATCTCGGCAGCCTGCTCATCGGCTCGTCCAACGTCGAGGCCGGCAAGGCGTGGTACCGCAAGGACTGAGCCCTTTCCGGTAACGGGAGAAGGGATTTCGGCCCAGAAAAGCCCATCCTGCGGGCGGACGCGGGATGAGACCCCCCTAGCGTTGGCCGACCTCTTTGGTTAACGATCACTCAGGCGGAGAAACCTGGCGGGTGTTCTCCGCCCGTGCCCGGCCTGCCCGGTCCTTGGGTGGGTCTGGCAGATTTGAACCCCCGGCGCGCCCGATGAATCCTCTCACCGGAGAGAAGGCTCACGGACCTCCCCCACGGGTCCTTTGGAGGCAATGCCATGAAATTTTCGGCACGAGCCGCGCTCGCGCTCATAGCCGCTCCAGCCCTCCTCCTCACCGCCTGCGGCGGTGAGGAGACCACGGCTACCGGCTCTGACAGCGGCTCCACGACACCAGCAACCAAAGGGCAGCCAGACGTCAACGGGGACGGGAAGGTCGTCATCGGGGTCATGAGCCCTGGCGACACCCGCGACAACGGCTACTACCAGAGTTTCGTCGACGACGCGAACAAGATCGCCCAAGCCAACCAGTGGGAGGTCCGCACCCTCGACAAGCTCAATCCCGCAGACGCGGTCAACCAGGCACGTAACCTGTGCCGGCAGCGCGTCGACCTGATCGCCATCGCCGCGAGCGAGTTGAAGGACGCGCTCACCGCCGCCCCCGAACCGCAGTGCAAGGGGGTGAACTGGTATGTCAACGGTGGTGGCGGCGTGGAGCAGACCGAATATTTCACGCAGTCCAAGGACACCGTGAACCAGTCGCTTTACGCGGCGGGTTATGCCGCCGGTCAGCTCCTCAAGCAGCTGGGAGCCACCAAGGCCGGCTACATCACCGGCCCGGAACTCGACTTCGCCAAGCAGGCCGCCAAAGCCTTCAAGGCCGGCATGCAGGCCGTGGTGCCCAAGGGGGAACTGGTCACCACGTTCACCGGCGACTTCGACGACTCGGCCAAGGCCAAGGAGGCGTTCGAGGCCCAGAGGGCTCAGGGCATCAAGGTGGTCTATCCGTACCTCGGCGGGGCCACCGACGCGGTCACCCAGCAGGCCAACGCGGCGGGCATCCCCGCCCTCACGCCGGGCACCGACCGCTGCGCCGACACCACCACCAAATATGCGGTGTCGGTCATCTTCAGCCCCGGCGCGTATTTCGCCGCCGCGCTGGAGGACTACGGCAAGGGCACACTCAAGATGGGCAGCGCCCGTGAGTGGGTCATCGGTGTCGACCCCGTGCCCAACGTGAAGTTCTGCCAGCCCCAAGGCGACCAGCAGAGCGAGATCGACCAGGTTATGAAGGACATCGGCTCCAAGAAGCTCGACGTCGATGCCGCCGTCGACGGAACAGAGTAGGCCGGCCGGGACCGCGGTGAACGGCACCGCGGTCCCCTCGGTCGAACTCAGCCACATCACCAAGCGCTTCGGCTCGGTGCTGGCCTGCGACGACGTCTGCCTGAGCGTGAACCCCGGGGAGATCCACGGGCTGCTTGGCCAGAACGGCGCCGGCAAGAGCACCCTCATGAAGATCCTCACCGGTCTGGTGACCCCGGACCACGGCGAGATCCACATGGCCGGCTCGCGCGTCTCGGTGAACGACCCGCTCGCCGCGGCCGGCCTCGGCATCGCGATGGTGCACCAGCACTTCAGCCTGGTCGGACGCATGAAGGTGTGGGAGAACGTCACCCTCGGCGAACGCGGCCGGGTCGACCGCGACCAGGCCAGGCGCCTCGTCAAGGAGGTCGGCGAGCGCTACGGCCTCGTCGTCGACCCCGACGCCCACGTCGAGAACCTCTCGACCGGCGAACGCCAGCGGGTCGAACTCATCAAATGCCTCCGCCGCGACCCCGGCCTGCTCATCCTGGACGAACCCACCTCCGTCCTCACCCTGGCCGAGTCGCGCGAACTGTTCTCCGTACTGCGCAGGGCCACCACCGACGAGCACAAGACCGTCATCCTCATCAGCCACAAGCTCGACGAGATACTGCACGCCACCGACCGCGTCACCATCATGCGCGGCGGCGCCGTCGTCGCCCGCAGGGACACCGCGGGCACCGACGTGCGCGAGCTCGCCCGCGAGATGGTCGGCCGCGAGTTGTCCAAGTGGACCGCCGCCTCCGCCGTCGGCGCGATGGACGCGCTGATCGTCGGTGAGCAGACCGCCGCCGAGGGCGAGGTACTGCTGCGCCTGACCGACGTGCACGCCACCGCCCGCGACGGCAGGCCGCTGCTGCGTGGGTTGTCCCTCCAGGTGCGGGCCGGGGAGATCCTCGGCATCGCGGGCGTCGAGGGCAACGGGCAGGCCGCCCTCGGCGACCTGCTGTCCAGCCTGCTCGACGTCGACAGCGGCACCGTCGAGGTGTGCGGCTCCGCGGTGAACGCCGGGAAGCCGGGCGCCATGCACCGGGCGGGCGTCGGCGTGGTGCCCGAGGACCGGCACGGCTCCGGATGTGTGCTCGACATGAGCGTGGCGGAGAACCTTGTGCTCGCCGACCTCGGCGAGGTGGCGAGCGGCATGTTCGTCAGCCCCCGCAAGCTGCGCGAACGGGCGGCCAGGCTGATCGACGAGTTCGACATCTCGGTGCCGTCGCCGGACACCCCGATGCGGCTCCTTTCCGGCGGCAACCAGCAGAAGGTCGTGCTCGCCCGGGAACTGGCGGCACGCCCCAAAGTGCTCGTCGTCGCCCAGCCCACCCGCGGCCTCGACGTCGGGGCCATCGAGTACATGACCGAACGCATCTATCGCGCGGCCCAGGACGGCATCGCCGTACTCCTCATCTCCACCGAGCTCGAAGAGATCCTCACCCTCGCCCACCGCGTCGCCGTCATCCACCGCGGCGCCGTCGTCGGCGAGATGAAACGGGCGGACGTCGACCTGGAACGCCTCGGCATGATGATGGGAGGCCAAATCGCATGACGCTCACCCGGCCGCCCGCCACCACGCCGGCACCCGCCCCACTGGTGCGGCTGCGATCGAGGCTGACGGCGCCGCTGCTCTATGTCGTGTCCTTCGCCGTCGCCCTCGGCCTGGCCACCGCGCTCGTCACGCTCGCCGGCCACTCCATGGGCGACGCGCTCCTCGCGCTCTACCAGGGCAGTCTGGAGGGCGGCGCCTCGATCGGGCAGACGATCGACGAGACCACGCCGCTGCTCATCGTGGCCATCGGCGCGATCGTCTGCGCCCGCGCCGGCATCTTCAACATCGGCCAGGAGGGCCAGCTCATCATCGGGGCCATGGCGGGCGCCGCCATCGGCCTGTTCGTGCCCGGTCCCGGCTGGCTCGTCGGCTTCCTCGCCCTGCTCGGCGCGACCCTCGCCGGCGCGGTGTGGGCGGGCATCCCCGCCGTGCTGCACTACTGGCGCGGCGTGGACGTCGTCATCAGCACCATGCTGATGATCTTCGTGGCGATGCAGGTCGTGTCGTTCGCCGTCAACCGCGACTACCTCCTCCAGGAGACCGCGGTCAAAGGCCAGATCCTGTCGCCGCAGTCCAACCTCCTCCCCGAGGGGGTACGGTTGCCGCGGCTCGGCGAATATCCCGATTTCAACCTTGGCACCGGCTTCTTCATCGCCCTCGCCATCACCGGCGTCGTCGCCTATCTCCTGCGTTACAGCAGATGGGGTTTCCGCCTGCGCATGCTCGGCATGAACCCCGTCGCCGCCCGCCGCGCCGGAGTGAGCGCCGCCGCGCTCGGCGGCGGAGCCCTGCTGCTGTCCGGCGGCGCCGCCGGGCTCGCCGGAGGCGTCATGCTGACCGGCAGCGTCTATCGCATCCAGGCCGGGTTCGCCGACAACGTCGGCTGGGAGGGGCTGCTCGTCGCCCTCGTCGCGCGCAACCACCCCCTCGTCGCCATCCCCGTCGCCCTGTTCTTCGGCATGCTCCGCGCCGGAGGCGGCTTCCTCGCCTCCACCGGGGTGCCGCGCTATCTCGTCTCCGTCGTCACCGCGCTGCTCGTGCTCGCCGCCGTCTTCCCCGCGGCCTACGCCGAACTCCGCAAACGCCGCCGGCCCGCCGCAGTGGAGGCATGAGCGATGGACAGCATCGAACTGATCCTGGCCAGCGCCGTCCGGCTCGCCATCCCCCTCGCCTTCGCCGCCCTCGGCGAATGGATCGCCGAACGCGCCGGCACCCTCAACATCTCCCTCGAAGGCATGATGCTGGGCGGCGCCTTCACCGCCGTCGCCGGCGCCCACATGACCGGCTCTCCCAGCGCCGGCCTCGCCTTCGGCGTCGCCGCCGGGCTGCTCGTCGCCGTCGTGCACGCGACGTTCAGCCACCGGCTCAGCGTCAACACCTACGTCGTCGGGCTCACCCTCAACGTGCTCGTGCTCGGACTCACCAGCTTCCTCATCATGCGGACCGAGTCCCGGCAGGTCGACAAGCTCACCATCCCCCTGCTCTCCGACATCCCCGTCGTCGGCCCCGCCCTCTTCGACCAGCGGTGGCCCGCCTACCTCCTCATCGGGCTCGTCCCCGCCGCCTTCTGGCTCGTCCACCGCAGCCGGTGGGGCCTCGAAGCCCGCGCCGCCGGCGAGAACCCGGGGTCCGCCGACGTCAGCGGCATCGACGTCAACAAACGCCGCCGGCAGGCCCTCATGATCTGCGGCGTGCTCGCCGGATTCGGCGGCGCCTACCTCGCCGTCGCCGAAGTCGGCACCTTCAACCAGAACATGACCGCCGGACGCGGCTACATGGTCATCGCCGCCGTCATCTTCGGCGGCTGGCTCCTGCGCGGCACCCTCGCCGGCGTCCTCGTCTTCGGCGCCGCCGACGCCATGCGCCTCGCCCTGCCCGCACTCGGCTACGAACTCAACCCGCAATTCCTCATCGCCTCGCCGTACCTCCTCGCGCTCATCGCGATGACCTTCTTCGCCAAGAGCCACCGAGGTCCGGCCGCGCTCGGTCAACCCTTCGTCCGCGGCATCACATAAGTTTTGTTTCAGGAGTGTCCCGGTGAGAGCCGTTCAATACACCCAGCACGGCGGGCCCGAGGTACTACGCGAGACCGTCGTGGCCGACCCCGAACCCGCCCCCGGCGACGTGCTCATCCAGGTCGGCGCCACCGCCCTCAACCGGCTCGACATCCTCCAGCGCCGCGGCCCCGGCCTCCTCCCCGGCTTCACCCTGCCCCACGTCCCCGGCATGGACGTCGCCGGCGTGATCGTCGCCGTCGGCCCCGGCGTGCACGACCGCACCGCCGGCGACCGCGTCGTCGTCGACCCCGCCCTCCATTGCGGCTCGTGTACGGCGTGCGCCGACGGAGACACCGTCTACTGCTCGGCCATGCGCGTCGTCGGCGCCACCCGCCAGGGCGGCTACGCCGAACTGCTCGCCGTGCCGTCCTCCCACACGCACACCGTGCCCGGCCACGTGGGCCTGGAGGAGGCCGCCGGGCTGCCCACCGCGTATGCCATGGCGTGGCAGGCCCTCGTCGTCCGCGGCGCCCTGCGGGCCGGGGAGACGCTGCTGGTGCATGGGGCGGGGAGCGGCATCACCATCGCCGCCGTGCAGATCGCGCTTGGCCTCGGCGCCAGGGTCGTCGTGACGTCCGGATCCGAGGCGAAGTTGGAGTGTATGGCGGAGCTGGGGGCCTCCCTCACGGTGAACCACCGCACTACCGACCTCGCCGCCGCCGTGCGCTCGATCACCGACGGGCGGGGGGCCGACATCGCGCTTGACCACGTTGGTCCTGCTCTCTTTCAGCGCACACTCGATTCTTTGCGGCTGCGGGGGCGGCTTGTGTTCTTTGGCAACACGACGGGGATGACGGCTTCCTTCAACCTCATCGACGCCTATCAGCGGGGGCTCACGATGATTGGGTCCGAGGCTTATGGGAGGGCGGCTTTCGGGCAGATGCTGGATTGGTATTGGTCGGCTCGGATCACTCCGGTGGTCGACTCGGTTTTCCCGCTGTCCGCCGCGGCCGAGGCCCATCGGCGACTGGAGAGCGGGGAAAGCTGCGGGAAGATCCTGCTGAGACCGTGAACGGACTTGCGCTTGTGCCGGGCTGCTTGCTGTCCGGCGTGATTGTTTACGGCGTGATTGTGTACGGCGGAGCCGACATGGCCGCGGTCGTCCAGGCGGCGGTGCTCCGGTATGTCGTCGTCACGGTGGGCACGGTGGTGGGATTTATCCTTCGGATGACATAGAACATCGCCTTTCGGGGGATTTTTGGGAAAGTTGGGCGCCAACTTTCGAATTCCGGGTGTAGTCGCAGGGTGGGTGTGGAGCGTCTTCGGTTCTGCACGTTTTTTCACCCGCGACACTGGAGTTTTCATGCGCATCACCGGTCGCATGCTCGCCGCCGCCGTCACGGCGCTCGGCACCGCCGTGGTTCCCCTGGCCTTATCCGCACCCGCTCATGCCGCGGCGCCTCCTGGTGTGCCTAAAGGCGCGGTGCCCGTCAAGGTGGTGCAGGTGGTCGACGGTGACACGCTTGTCGTCAACAACAAGGGCAGGAAACTCAACGTCCACCTGCTCGAAGCCGACACCCCGGAATCCGGCAGATGCTGGGCCAAGGCCGCGACGACCCGCACCAAGGGCTTCGCGCCCCCGTCGTCCGTCGTTTATCTGCGACCGGGGGCGGTCGGGAAGGACGCCAAGGGGCAGCGGGTCTACTACGTGTGGAACAAGAGCGGGGTTTTCCTCAACCGCTCCCTTGTCCGTTACGGGTACGCCAAATTCGTGGCGACCGATGTGGTCGACAAGTACACGCGTCTTCTGCGGGCCGAGCAGGATAAGGCGAAGAGCCAGCGGTTGCGGATCTGGTCCGGCAAGTGCGACAACGGCAAACCCGGCACTGGAGGTCCCGGCACCGGCGGTGGCGGAGGGGACGGAGACCGGGGTGGCACCGGCGGTGGCGGCACTGGTGGCGGTGGGGGCGGCGGCACCGGTGGCGGCGGCAACGATCCGCGCTACGGCACATGTGGAGAGGCCAACGCCAAGGGGCTTGGTCCTTACCGCCGCGGCATAGACCCGGAATACGAGTGGTACCAGGACCGCGACGGCGACGGCGTGGTCTGCGAGCGCTAACGGCGTCGGCCGGACATAGCCGGGCCTCGGGCGCCTTCCCCGAGGCCGGCTTCGCCGTACTCATGCTTGACCAGGAGGGCAAGAGCTTCGCCGAGGCGCTGCAAGCTCACTCGGATTTGCGAGTGTTTGGCGGAGAAGCGCAGTTATGGGTGGTCACGAGGTTGGGCCTCGGAGGTTGAGGCTGTCGAGGAACGTGACGGTGTCGAGGGTGACGTGGGGGGCGATGGCGTGGTAGCCCCAGACGTGGATCCAGGCGTTGCCTGTGCGCAGGGTCAGGACCGACTTGATCAAGCCGGGGCCCATGTACTGCAGGAACAGGAAGATGACGGTCAGGATCCCGGCGGGCAGGGTGTCGTATACGGCCCAGGATTCAAAGATGTGAATGACCGCATAAGCCACTCCGCCCAGGATGGTGGTCATCGTGACCGAGCCGGTCAGGCGGGCGAAGCGGGGGAGCAGGATCGCGTAGATGAAGATCATGATGGGGAGGACCGCGCCGAAGAAGTTGACGGTGAAGGCCAAGGGCACGCCCAGGAGTAGTTGGCCGGGGCTCAGGCTCAGGATCTCGTCGCTTACGGCGGTGAGTTCGAGCAGGCTCTCCACGAGCAGGACCGCGACGATGAGCAGCGCATCCTTACGCCGGTCGCTGGAGTGCAGACTGAGCTGCGCGTTGGTGTAACCCCGCCGTCTGAAGACGAAGTACGGCAGAGCCGCGAAGAACACGAAGTTGTAGACGGCCCAGCCCAGGACCCAGCCGGGGGCGAGGGTCTGGTGGTGGAGGCCGTAGATGGTGCCCGGCAGGTGGAGGCTGTAGGCGTGGTCGCCGGCCAGGTTGCCGATGATCAGGCCGCCTAGGCTCACCGCGGTTCCGTACACGATGAGGGCGATGACCTCGGTTTTCGCCACTCGGCGTTCGGGGGCTCGGGTGGCCAGGTCGAGTTTGGGCCGGTTGCGGGTCATGAAGATGGCTATGGCGATCACGATGCCGGCCGCCAGCAGGTTGAGCTGACCGTTGATCACCTCGGTCGCGACGGGAAGCGGCTCGGGGCCTCGGGTGAAGGGGAGTGCGCCGCCCGCCAGGGGGAAGACGGCGAGGCTTCCGAGGACCCACAGCACCGCTGTCACCTGGACGGATCTCTTCTTTAACAGGGCGGTTGCTCCGCTCACCGTCGCACTCCTCGCTACTGGCTCTAGTTTTAGCTAGAGGATGTAGTTAATGCAAAGCGATGTCAAGATGGAGCCATGGCAGCTGACGACGCCTCGGAGCGAGAGCGAACACCTTCCTCACCCCGGGCGCGATACCGCGACCAGCTGAGGCAGGAGATCAAGGACGTGGCCCGGCGCCACCTCGCCGAGCTGGGCGGTGCGGGGCAGTTGTCCGTCAACGCGATCGCCCGTGACCTCGGGATGCGGGGACCTTCGCTCTATCGCTACTTTCCGTCCCGGGACGCCCTGATCACCGAGCTGCTCATCGACGCCTACACCGACCTCGGCGACACGCTCAGACGCACGGTGGCGGATTCCCGTAGCTGCGGCGAGGCACCCGCGGAACGGATTCGGCATTACGCACGCACGTATCGGCGATGGGCGCTGGAGAACCCCGAACTCTTCGACCTGCTGTATGGCCGCCCGGTCCCCGGCTATCGCGCACCCGCAGAAACCGGGCCCATGGCCCGCAGCATCATGGTCCTGCTGATGGACCTGATCCAGGAGGCCCGCCAAAAACCGGAGCCCCCGGCCGGCGAGGAGTGGCGCACCCAGCCGGTTCCCAGCGCCGACGAGAGTTTCCAGCTGGCGGTGCGACTGGCCGCCGGATGCCACGGCCTGCTGGTGCTCGAACTCCACGGACACCTGGCCGATATGGTCCCCGACCCGTCCGCCTTGTTCGAAACTGAACTGGACGAGATCCTCCGCCGAGCACTATCGGATCCGGGGCACTCGTAACGCGCCGAAATATAACGGCTGGCACGTATCTCCAGCGTGTGCATGGTGCGGAGGTGTCCCATGGGGCTTTCCCTGTCTAAGTGTTCAGGGAAACTCTTGCGACGATTGTGAAAGGCGCCGGAGCAAAAGAGGAGTGATCCCCAATATTTTTTACCTAAGCGGGAACCTCCGGTGCCGCCGGGATATCGGGCATCGCAGTGAGATCGTTGAGGTCATACCCGCGGGGGGTCACAGTTTTCCTATGGCACTCTCAAGGGCATGCATATCGGGAAAGCTGGACTGACCCTCTGTGCAGCCGCTGTCGCCTTGACCGCGGGAATCTCCACCCCTGCACTGGCCCAGTCCACACAGACGACGTCCCCCATGGCCTATGTCCGCCCGGTGCACGACGTGCCGGTGGTCAACGGCCGGGCCGCCTATCTCCTCGACACCTCCACCGATGAAGTACGGCTAAGCCACCGAGCGCAAGAGCGTATGCCGATCGCCAGCCTGGTCAAGGTGATGACGGCATATGTCGTGCTCAACGAGGCCAACCTCGACGACCGGGTTGAGATCCTGGCGAGTGACGTGGGATACGCCAACGCCGGTGGGGCCGCGACCGCGGGGCTGCGGGTGGGGGATTCGCTCACCGTCAAGGACCTGCTCTACGCCACGCTGCTTCCCTCCGGGGCGGACGCCACGCAGGCGCTGGCCCGCACCTACGGGCCGGGGGTGGACGAGTTCGTGGCGAAGATGAACGAGACCGCCCGTGATCTCGGGCTGGACAACACGCTCTACGTCAACGCCGACGGTCTGTCGGGGCCAAGCGGCCCTGGCTATTCCACCGCCGAGGATCAGGCCAGGCTCGCCCAGGTCGCCGTGGAGGACCCGGTGTTCAAGGCCATCACCTCGACCATCGGTCACACGGTGCCCACGACGGCGGAGAACCGCTACTATGCCTGGCGGAACACCAACAGGCTCCTCGGCGCGCCGGGCGCCGTCGGGGTGAAGACCGGGTATACGAGGGCGGCGGGCTACACGCTCACGTTCGCGGCCGAGCGCGGCGATCGGCTGCTGGTCGGTGTCATCTTGGGCGAGTCGCTCTCCAGTCGCCGGTTCCAGACTGCCGGATCCCTGATCGACTGGGCTGCGGCCCACCCGGCTGTCGATGCGCGAGCGCGCTGAACGATCGCGACTCCACCGACGCGCTCAGATCTTGAGATGAACACGCGTCCGGACGACATCGCGGAGCGTCGTCAGGGCGTCGTCGAGTAGAGGGTTGCTGTTGGCCTCTCGATGCAAGGCCACGACTCTCCTGCAGGCGGAGGCCGATTCCAGTGAGGTCGCCAGGATGCGGTCGTCATGCACATGGCTGAGGGCGGGCACAATCGCCACTCCCAGGCCGGCGGCGACCAGATGCCGTACGACGTCGTAGTTGTTGCTTCGGAAGGCCACCGTGGGCGTGAATCCGGCTTCCGCGCAGAGCCTGGTCAGCGACAGTGCACCGCCTGTGCCCTCGCGGCTGGTGATCCAGCGCTCTCCGGCAAGCGTCGAGAGTTCGGGAGGCCGATCGGGTTCCTTGTCTCCCAGCCGTAGAAGGAGCAGGTCTTCTTTGAGCAGGTCGTGTTCGGCGATCCCGTCGGGCCACCTCTGCGGGACGAGCGCGTATTCATACACAATGGCAAGGTCGAGCGAGCCTTCCACCAGCATGTGGATCAGTTCGTCAGGTTCGCCTTCCTCCAAGAAGATCTGAGCCCGAGGATATCGATGCGTGAACCTCGACAGCGCTGTAGGCACCAGCCGCACGCTGGCCGTAGGGAAACTGCCCAAACGGAGTCGCCCGCTGCTGCCCGAGGCCAGTTCACGCACTTCATGGCCGAGGTCGTCTAGATCCGCCAGGACGCGTCGGCTCAATTCCATCAGGCGCCGGGCCGCGGAGGTGACGCGCACACCGCGGGCTCCGCGCTCGAACAGGACAAGTCCGGTGTCCTTCTCCAGCAGCACCATTTGCTGGGAGACAGCGGAAGCCGTATAGCCAAGTGAGCGCGCCGCGAGTGCGAAAGATCCGGTTCTGCACACCTCTCGAAGGGTGACCAGATGCGAGGGCCTGAGCATAGCACCAGCATAAGCATCGCTTACTCAGTGACCAGGAATGTGTCGGCCTGCTGGGGCTTGGCGATTCACATGCTCGGCCCTCATCGTTGGACCGGGCATCGGAAGGCGACCTAATGAAACTCATCTCGCATGGGCAGATGCGTGCGGCGTTCGCACGGCAACTGTCCGACATGTACGGGCGGGAGGTCCCCGCCTATCTGACACTCGTGGAGACAGCCCACGAGGTCAATGAGAATGTGCTGCAGCAGGCGGGGGCCGCTGCCGAGCGGTTCGGCTCCATTGACAGGGTCACCGCCGAACGGCACGGGGCCATCCGCGTCGGCACACCCGACGAGCTCCAGCAGGTCTCCCGGGTCTTCAGCGCGCTCGGGATGCGGCCGGTGGGCTTCTACGACCTTCGGGAGGCCGCCTCCCGTGCCGTGCCAGTGGTCTCGACGGCGTTTCGTCCCGTCGAGGCGGGTGAGTTGGCCTTCAACCCTTTCCGGGTCTTCACCTCGATGCTCACCACTTCCGACCGCCGTTTCTTCGACAAAGATCTCAGGCAGCGACTGGAGAACTTCCTGGCCGCGCGGCGGCTTTTCCCGCCCGAGCTTCTGCGACTCGCCGATGAGGCGGCACTCGCCGGCGGGCTGCCGGAGGAACGGGCGAAGCGGTTCATCCACCTTGCCGTTCAAGCGTTCGCGCTCTCGGCAGAGCCGATCGACAAGGCCTGGTACGAAACCCTCGAACGGATCTCAGCCGTCGCCGCCGACATCGGTGGTGTGACGAGCACACACATCAACCACCTCACACCACGTGTGCTCGACATCGACGACCTCTATCGGCGCATGACCGATCGAGGCATCACCATGATCGATGCGATCCAAGGGCCGCCTCGCTGGAGTGGTCCGGATGTGCTGTTGCGCCAGACCTCTTTCCGCGCGCTGGCCGAGCCTCGGCGGCTGCGCCTGGAGGACGGCACGGTGACGGCGGGCGCACTTCGGGTCAGGTTTGGCGAAGTGGAAGCCCGCGGCATCGCACTGACCCGCACCGGCCGGAAACACTACGACGAACTGATGGCTTTGGCGGACGCCGAGGCGGCCGGTGCCGCCCCCAAAGAACGGGCCGAGGTCGCGCGGACGCTGTGGGAGCGCGAGTTTCCCGCGACCGAGCGGGAGCTCGCTGCCCGAGGGCTGGGCTTTTTCACTTATCGGCCGGCGGGGGATCGCGTGCCCGACGGGCGGCGGCCGGATGCGGACCTGGCCGATCTCATCGACCACGGTTGGGTGCACGCCGTACCTATCGTGTACGAGGACTTCCTGCCACGATCCGCGGCAGGAATCTTCCAGTCCAACCTCACAGGCGAGGGGACCAAGGACGACGAGTCGGCGGCGGCCGTCTACGACGCCGGAAGGCTGGCCGATGCCATGCGGCAGGAAGTTCTCGACCCGTTCGCACTGTATGAGGAGCAGCAGGCACGGTCGCTCGCCGACGTCGCCGCCGCCCTCGGCCTACCGGAAATCAAGGAGAGTTCGAGGTAGCAATGACCACGATTGTGTTGCCCAGTACCGATGACCTGAGAAAGGTCGCGATCGATGTGCTGGCCCGGATGGATGTCCAGCTGGAGGAGGGCGGTGGCGTGCAGGCGCGGACGCCGATCACCGGCGGCCGTCTCTTCGATCTCGCGGCCACCGCCCCGGCCGCGGTCGACGACACCGTCCAGGCCGCTCACGAGGCGTTCCTTTCCTGGCGCACCGTGCCCGCGCCTCGTCGCGGCGAGTTGGTGCGAAGGCTCGGCGAGCTTCTGCGTGTGCACAAGGGCGATCTGGCCGAGCTGATCACTATCGAAACGGGCAAGATCCGTTCGGAGGCGCTCGGCGAGGTCCAGGAGATGATCGACATCTGTGACTTCGCAGTCGGTCTGTCCCGGCAGCTCTACGGACGCACCATCGCCTCAGAACGGCCGGGCCATCGGCTGTCGGAGACCTGGCACCCCCTGGGCGTCGTCGGGGTGATATCCGCGTTCAACTTCCCGGCCGCGGTGTGGTCGTGGAATGTCGCTGTGGCGCTGGTCTGCGGCGACACCGTGGTCTGGAAACCTTCGGAGTTGACGCCTCTGACGTCGCTGGCCTGTGATCGGCTGCTCGCCAGGGCGATCGAGGAGACGGGGGCACCGCGCGATGTCCATCGCTTGCTGCTCGCCGGCCGCGCGATCGGCGAGCGACTGGTCGACGACCGGCGGGTGGCTCTTGTCAGCGCCACAGGCTCCGTCCGCATGGGCAGGGAGGTCGGGCCGAGGGTGGCCGCTCGATTCGGCCGGTCCCTGCTCGAACTCGGCGGCAACAACGCCGCGATCGTCGCCCCATCGGCCGATCTCGATCTGGCGGTCTCCGCTGTCGTGTTCGCGGCGGCGGGAACGGCGGGTCAGCGTTGCACGACCCTGCGCCGGCTGATCGTCCATACCGACGTCGTCGACTCTGTGATGCAGCGGCTTGTCGCGACGTTCCGTACGCTGCCCATTGGAGATCCGTTCGACGCCGGCACCCTGGTGGGGCCGCTGATCTCACGGCAGGCGTATCAAACGATGCGTGACGCGTTGGAGACCGCCCGTTCCGAGGGGGGCGAAATCCTCGTCGGCGGGGGGCGTCGCCTTGCCGATGAGGCGCCGGACGCTTTCTACGTCGAGCCTGCGATTGTCGGTGTGTCCGGCCAGTCGGGCATTGTGCGGGAGGAGACCTTCGCGCCGATTCTCTATCTCCAGACTTACCGCACCTTCGAGGAGGCGATCGCGTTGAACAACGATGTTCCTCAGGGGTTGTCGTCCAGCGTTTTCACCCGGGACGTTCAGGAGGCGGAGCGTTTTACGGCCGCCGACGGTTCCGACTGCGGCATCGTCAACGTCAACGTCGGAACATCCGGCGCGGAGATCGGTGGAGCCTTCGGAGGGGAGAAGGAGACCGGTGGCGGACGGGAGTCGGGCTCCGATTCGTGGCGGGCCTACATGCGCAGGGCGACCAGCACCGTCAACTATTCGGGCCACCTGACCCTGGCTCAGGACGTCACCTTCAGTTAACGATCATGGTTGCTTTTTTGACCAAACGTTCGATAGATTAGGGTGGATGAAAAAGTTATCGCGGGGTCGGGTGCGTACAGTCCTCGGCGATGTCGAGCCGTCTGCGCTTGGCCACACCCAGCCGCACGAGCACGTGCTGTCCGACATGTCGGCCATCGTGCAGCCCTGGGGGACGGCGCCGGTCGGTGGCACAACATCGCCGACCGGCATCCGGCCGGAGTTCCCCGCGTCGGTGCGCGCCCGCGTCGCAGAACCGGTGCGCCTCGACAACTACGACTGGGTCCGGCGCACGGTTTTGAACCTCGACAACCTGCGCCTGCTGTCCGAGCAAGACGCTGTCGAGGAACTCACCCTCTATCGGCTGGCGGGCGGAGGTGCGGTGGTGGATTCCAGCCCGCTGGGGCTTGGCCGAGACCCGCTTGGGCTCGCCCGCGTCTCGCGTGGCAGCGGCGTCCACATCGTCATGGGAAGCGGATATTACTGCCGCGACTACCATCCGAGCGGGCTTGACGAAGCGCCGGCTGAGGCCATCTGCGAGGAAATCGTGGCGGATGTGTGTGACGGTGTCGGCGACACCGGGGTCCGGGCCGGCCTCATCGGAGAGATCGGGTTGAGCTGGCCCGTGCATCCCGTTGAGGAGAGAGTGTTGCGTGCCGCCTGCCGCGCACAGCAGGCATCTGGGGCGCCACTGCAGATCCATCCCGGCCGCGACCCTCGGGCACCTCGGGAAGCCATGCGAACGGTGGTGGAGGCGGGCGGCGACCCGGGGCGAGTGATCATGTCTCATCTCGATCGCACTCTCTGGCGGGCCGAGGACCTGCTGGACCTCGCGGCCACAGGCTGCTACCTGGAACTAGATCTTTTTGGTCAAGAGTCCAGCTACTATGCCTTCAATGCCGACGCGCAGCGACCCAACGACCGCACACGTGTCGAGTGGCTACAAATGTTGATAGAGGAAGGGTTCGAAGACCGCCTGCTGATCGCTCAGGACATCTGCCAGAAGGTCTACCTTCGTCGCTATGGTGGCCCTGGTTACACCCACATCCTGGAGAACGTTGTTCCGCTGATGCGCCGCATGGGCATGACGGAAGCCGAGATCACCGCACTCACGGTGACAAACCCCGCGACCGCCTTGGCGATGGAGTAGGCCCGCATTATGGCTACCACCAACCAGCCTTCCGGCCACCGCAACAACGGTGGCCGGATGAAGGCGAAGACATCCCGCCGCGCGCGCTCGGTTCGCACGGAGATGCAGCTTTTCCGGGCAGCCTGCTGGCTTTTCTCCGAGCGAGGCTTTCACGGCACCGGCATCCGCGACATTGCGGAGATCGCAGGAGTCGCAGTCTCGGGGATGTACTACTACGCGTCCTCCAAGGATGAAATTCTTGAGGCCGTCACTCGTCGCGTCATGGAAACGCTGGTCGCCGGCAGTGAGGCGACACTGCGAGATATCGACGACCCGGCCGAGCGTCTCGTCGCGCTCATGGCCGTGCACGTCGCGTTTCACGCGCGCAACCCGCGCGCCGCCAAGGTCGCCGACCACGAGTTTCAGGCGTTGACCGGTGAGGCGCGGGAGGGCGTCCAGCGGTTGCGCGACGCCTACGAGGCGGTGTGGGCCGACACGTTGCGAGCCGGTGTGCGCCACGGTGTGTTCCAAGATCGCGGGAACGTCGCACGCCTGGCGCTACTGCAAATGGCGACCGGTGTCGCACACTGGTATCGAGCCGATGGCGCACTGGACATCCCGCAACTCTGTGAGCGCTTCGGCGACATGGCTCTGTCATTGATGGGGGCGAACCACGAGGGTCGCCTGCTGAAGGTCCAAGACCTCAACATGCCCGACTCCGAGCTCTTGCTGGAGCGGATCGAGCTGTCCATAGAACCACGTGACGGGTTCTAAAGCATTCGACTGAGCCTTACCTGCGCGTAGGTCTTGACATAACCAGTTTTTTGAGCGAGCGTTCGATCATATTTGGAGAGGAGAGATGACGTGACCCGTACCGCCGATGGCCACGCTGACGGGAGGCAGCCCGCGACCACTTCGAGCTCGCCAGACCAGATTGCCGATGCCGCCGAGATCGCGCACAGGTTGTACGGGCTCCACGGCCGAGTGCGGCCGCTCCCCGGGGAAAGCGACCGCAACTTTCAGGTGGTCGGCGCCGACGGCGAGCGATACGTTCTCAAGCTTCACGCACCCGGCGTCGACCCTGCCGAGCTGGACCTGCAGGATGCGGCGTTGCTGCACCTGGCGGCACAACCCGACCCGCCGTCCGCCCCCCGGAGCGTGGCGACCCTCGACGGACGCTCCCGCGCCACCGTCGACTGGTCTGACGGCCCGCGTATCGCGAGGGTCCTGACCTGGATGGACGGCCGCCCCTGGGCAGAGATCGACCCGACGGAGGAGAGGTTGTGGAGCCTCGGCCGCCGGGTGGCGGAGGTCGACCACGCTCTGCGCGACTTCGTACACCCGGCGATGCGCCGCGACCTGGTCTGGAATCTGACCAGCGCGCCGCGGGTCGCGGAGCTTGCCCCGGCGGTCGCCGACGACCTCAGGCCACTGGTGACCGAGGTGTTTGAGCGCTACGCCGACCACGTCGCCCCACGCCTCGCGGCTCTGCCCCACCAGGTCATCCACAATGACGCGAACGAGCTCAACATCCTGGTGGGTGACGAGGATGTCACCGGGCTCATCGACTTCGGCGACGTGGTCTGGAGCCCGCGTGTCTGCGGGGTGGCGGTGGCCGGCGCCTACGCGATGCAGCCGCATGCCGACCCGCTACGGGCGGTATTGCCGCTGGTGCGCGGCTACGACTCAGTGACGCCACTGCATGTGGCCGAGCTGGAGGTGCTTTTCGACCTGATGCGCACCAGGCTCGCGATGAGCATCTGCCTGGCCGCCTACCAGCGCGCCAAGGATCCAGGCAATGACTACCTGCTGGTCAGCCAGCAGGGAGTCGCGCGGGCGCTGCGCCGGTCGGCGCGGACAGACCCCGATCTCGCCCACTTCATGCTGCGGGACGCGGTCGGATTCGAGGCCAATCCGCAGGCCCGCCTCGTGCGCCGGCACCTGCAGTCCGGGGCGGCGCGCCCCAGCGGTGTGCTGGGTGATGACACGGTCGTGGGCGGCGCCGTCGTCGCAGGCCGCACCGACCGGGACCGGCCGGAGGGGGCGCGGCTGGTGCTGACCCGTCACGGTGAGACGTCCGACCTCGGTGTCCACCTGGGGTGCGATCTCTACACCGGCGAGACGGTCACCGTGAGATGTCCTCTGCCCGCCGTGGTGCGCCAAGCGGAGGCGGGTTCGTCTGTCCTGCTTGAGCATCGCACCGACGACGGCGTGCCGTTCTGGACCGTCTACCAGCACCTCGCCGCGCACTCGATCGGTCCGGGCGACGAGCTGGCGGCCGGTGCTCCGCTGGGCACGATCAACGGCTCACACCTCGGTCTTCGACTGCTGACTCACCTCGCAGGGGCGGAGGTGGAGATCGTGTCCCCCGATGAAGCAGACCTGTGGACCAGCGTGAGCCTCGACCCCAATTTGCTGCTCGGGCACCCGCGGGGCGGCGCGACCCGGCCGCGCAGAGGCGCCTCCGCCCTGGCGGCCCGTCGCCGCAGCACGTTCAGCACGTCGTTGAGCCTGTCCTACCGTGAGCCTTTGCACATCGTCCGAGGTGAGGGGGCCTACCTCTATGACTCCTCCGGCAGGCCGTGGCTGGACCTGGTCAACAACGTCTGCCATGTGGGCCACTGCCATCCGCGTGTGGTGGAGGCGGCCCATCGGCAGGCGGCCGTGCTTAACACCAACACGCGCTATCTACACGAATCCATCGTGGAGCTCGCCCACCGCCTGATCGAGTTGATGCCCGATCCGCTGCGGGTGTGCTTCTTCGTCAACTCCGGCTCAGAAGCCAACGATCTCGCACTCAGGCTGGCGGCGGCTCATACCGGCTCGCAGGACGTCCTGGTCCTCGACCATGCCTACCATGGGCATCTCACCTCGCAGATCGCGCTGAGTCCATACAAGTTCCACCGGCGCGGTGGGCTCGGTAAACCGGACACCACCCATATCTGCGAGTTGCCCGACCCTTATCGGGGCGGGCTGCGCGCCGGTCGCGACAGCGAACTCGCCGGCGGATACGCCGCCTCAGTGGCGGAGCGGATCGATGCCCTGACGGCCACGGGGCGAAAGCCGGCGGCGTTCTTCGCTGAGTCGCTGCAGAGCTGCGGCGGTCAGATCGTCTATCCGGACGGTTACCTGCGTGAGGCATTCGAGCATGTGCGCCGCGGCGGGGGCGTTTGCGTCGCCGACGAGGTGCAGGTGGGCCTTGGACGTGTGGGGCGATTCTTCTCGGGCTTTGAGCTGCAGGATGTTGTGCCGGACATTGTCACGCTGGGCAAGCCGATGGGTAACGGCCACCCGATCGCCGCCGTGGTGACCACGCCGGAAATCGCACGTTCCTTCGAGACAGGAATGGAGTATTTCAATACGTTCGGCGGCAATCCGGTCTCCGCCGAAGTGGGACTGGCTGTGCTTGACGTTATCCGCGACGAGCGCCTCCAAGCTCAGGCGCGGGACCGCGGTGAGCGGCTCCTGCGGGGGCTCCGCGGTCTCCAGCAGCGTCATCCGCTGATCGGGGATGTTCGCGGAGAAGGTCTGTTCATCGGCGTCGAGCTCAGCCTTGCCGACCGGGAGCCCGCCACCGCGCAAGCGGCTGCGGTCAAGGAGGCAGTGAAGGCGCGTGGAGTCCTGATCTCCACGGACGGGCCCGACGACAACGTTCTTAAGATCAAACCTCCGCTGGTGTTGGCAGAGGCGGACTGCGATCTTTTCCTGGAAGTTCTCGGCGATGCGTTGGCCGAGGTAGAAGCACTACTTTGATGTGAATACGCCTTGACGCGGGCGTATATTTGAGCGAGCGTTCGACTACTTATCGCCACAGTACTCATCCCACCAGCTCTCATCCCCACGGGTGCTCACCTCCCCAGTACTCATCTCCACCATCACCTTTCTCCACCAGGGGTCCATGACGGCTCCTGGCACACATGGCGGGTACAAGATGCAAGGCGTGCGAAAAAGGGCTTTCGCTACCACAGCGGCCGCACTCATATTCCTCACCTCGGGCTGTTATCGAGACACCGACAATTCACCGGGCACCGCGCTGCCAAATAGCGCACCCCAGCAGGAACTAGTCACGACCACTCCTCCCGGAGCAGGGAAGGTCGATCGCATCACCTGGGCGCTTTATCGCGGCACCACCTCTATCGACCCGATCACCACGGGGGACTATCCCGAGATCACTGTCACCAGCCTCATGTGTGAGGCTCTGTTCCGGCAGGGCCCTGACGGGTCTGTGGAGCCCGGGCTGGCGACAAAGCTGGACTACACGGATGCGAAAACCGCTGTCCTGACACTGCGCGAGGGCGTCACCTTCTGGGACGGATCTCCCATGACAGCGGAGGACGTCGCCTTCAGCATCGAACGCAATCGTGATCCGAAGGCCGGCGGCTACTGGGTGCCCATGCTCAGCAGGGTGGCCTCGGTCGAGGTCACCGGCCCGCTGCAGGTCACCGTGAAGCTCAAGCAGCCCGATTACTGGTTGCGCAACGTCTTCTCCTACATGCCGGGCATGGTGGTGTCCAAGCGCTATGTCGAGGCGAAGGGCAAGGACTACGGCACGGTCAAGGGCGGCGCCATGTGCACCGGCTCTTACAAGCTCGGCCAGTGGCGGACCGGTGACGTGCTGTCCGTGGTGCGCAACGACGGCTACTGGAACCGCGACGTGGTCCCGCTGGTGCGGCAAATCGACTTCAAGGGCATCCCCGACGAGGCGACGCTGACCGCGGCACTGCTGACCGGGGAGGTGGACGGGGCCTACCTCGAACTGCCGCTGTCCACGATGGATCAGGTCCGGGCCAGTCAGGCGGTGAAGGTCTACCGGGGGCCGTCGTACCTCATCGACGCCTTGATCGTCGCCGACATGGACAAGGGCGTGTTGTCCGACGCGCGAGTGCGGCGTGCGCTGTCGCTGGCCGTAGACCGCGAGGCCTATATCCAGACTCTCTACAAGGGCACCGCTCAGCCTGCCCGCGCTCTTGGCGCCCCCGGCGCGTGGGGCTATGAAAAGGATGCCTTCAAGTCCGCCTGGGACGCCCTGCCTGCTCCGAAAGTCGACTTGGAGGCCGCGCGCAAGCTGGTGCAGGAGGCCGGCGCGACGGGCAAGACCGTGAGGTTCGGCATGAGCAACGAGCTCAACAAGCTCGTCACCGAGGCCAACCTCTTCAAGACGGCGGCCGAGAAGATCGGGCTCAAGGCCGAACTGAAGGCCGTCTCCGCCGACGCCTACAGCGGGTTCTTCCTGGATCCGAAGGCGCGCGCGGACGTGGACGGCTTCTTCACCACCAACTATCCCAACTGGGCCGACCCCGGTGCGCTTTACGCAACCCTCTCCATTCCCGGCGGCCCGCAGGACTACGGAAGCTACCGCAATCCGAAGGTGGCCGACCTGCTCGAACGCTCCCGCGGCACCGACGACCAGCGGCAGCAGGCACAGCACACGATCCAGGCGCAGCAGACTTTGACCGAGGACCTGCCGTGGATTCCGGTCGTCGCGCCGGACACGGTGCTGGTGCTCAGCTCCAAGCTCACCGGGGCCACAGTGTCCTCCCAGCATCTGTTCGCGCCGTGGGCCGACCGGCTCGGAGCGGTTGGCTAGCCGCATGACCGCGTATCTCATCCGGCGGGCGATCATGCTGATGGTGACACTGCTGGTATCCAGCTTTGTGGTGTTCACCGGGCTTTCGATAGCCCCGGGCAATCCGCTGGCGACGCTCGCGGGGGGCCGGTCGTTGCCGCCCGAGAGCATTCAGGTGCTGGTGGAACGCTACAACCTGGACGAGCCCTTCTTCATCAGATATGCGATGTGGCTGGGCAATGCGGTGCAGGGCGATCTAGGGTTGTCGATCACCTTGCGGCAGGATGTGTCGGATCTGATCGCGTCGCGCGCTGGGACGACGATCGCTTTGATCATCTACGCGACAGTGATCGTTCTGGTGGTCGGTGTGGCGTTCGGTCTCCTGGCGGCTCTTCGGCCGGGACTCGTCGACTCGCTGGTGGTGATCGCGACGGCGGTCGTCGTCGCAGTCCCGCCGTTCGTCGCGGCGATCGCCCTCATCGGGATCTTCGCGGTCGGCCTGGGGTGGTTTCCAGCTCTCGGCGGAGGATCGGGGTTCTGGGACGGCATCCGGCACCTCACACTGCCGGCCTTCGCCCTCGCCGCGGCCGCCGCCGCCACCGTCGCCCGGGTCACCCGGACGTCGGTGCGCCGGCAGTTGCACCTTGAGCACGTGCAGACGGCAGTCAGCCGCGGCATCCCGTACGCGACCGTCGTGCGCCGCCACGCTTTGCGTAACGCGGCCATCCCGATCAGCACGCTGGCCGGTATGACGGTGGCATCCATGATCGCGTTGTCTGCCGTGGTGGAGCGGGCCTTCGGTCTCAACGGATTGGGGGCCTACCTCGTGAGTGCCGCGCTATCGAAGGACTTCGCCGTGGTACAGGGCATCTCGCTCGTCCTCGTGACGGCTTTCGTGCTGGTCAACACCTTGGTCGACGTAGGGGCGACGATGCTCGACCCGAGGTTCCAGCTGGGGAGGCGGTCATGACCGCGACCTCGGTGGTCCGGGCCCGCGCAGGCGCACGGGCGGGACGCGGCGGTCTCGGCCCGCTCGGCGTGACAGCCGCGACGGTGATCGCCGTGGCGGTTGTGCTCGCGGCGATCGGCCCGGAGCTGGCGTCGGCCGACCCCAACGCCAGCGACTTCGCGCACGCCTACGGTCCGCCCACTCCCGGGCACCCTCTCGGATACGACAGCCAGGGCCGTGACTTGCTCGCCCGCCTGCTGACAGGGGCGCGGACCTCTCTGCTGGGGCCGCTCTGGGTGGTGGCGCTGGGCATGACGGCGGGCACGGCCATCGCGGTCGTCGCGGCGTGGCGCGGTGGCTGGCTGGACTCAATGGTGTCCTCCGTACTGGAGGTGATGTTCTCCTTCCCCGGCGTTCTGCTCGCGATGCTCGTCGCCGCGGTTTTCGGCCCGGGGCTTACATCGGCGGTGTTCGCACTCGCCGTGGCCTACATCCCCTACATCGCACGGTTGGTGCGGAGCGCGGCCGTCGCTGAGCGCCATAAACCTTACATACAGGCTTTGGAGGTGCAGGGACTGGGAGCTTTCACGATCTGCCTGCGGCACCTTGTGCCGAACCTCCTGCCGTTGCTCGCCGCCCAGGCGACGCTGTTCTTCGGCTACGCGATGGTGGATCTGGCGATCGTGTCGTTCTTCGGGCTCGGTGTGCAGCCGCCCGACGCCGACTGGGGCGTGATGGTGGCGAGCGGACAGTCAGGCGTGTTGCAAGGTTATCCCGCCGAGTCACTGCTGGCGGGCGGCTGCATCGTGCTGCTGGTCGTGGCCTTCAACGTGCTGGGGGAGCGGTTGTCCGACGGCCGCCGAGTCCACCGCCCGTGGCGGCTCTTCCGGCGAGGAGGTACGGCATGAGCGGCATTCTTGACATCGATCACCTGACGGTGACACTCGCGGGCGAGGACCGGCCCAAACCGGTGCTCAGCGATGTGTCGATGTCGATCGCCGAAGGCGAGGCAGTCGGGCTGGTGGGGGAGTCGGGTTCCGGTAAGTCCATGACTGTCCGATCGATCATCAGGCTGCTCCCGCCCGGAGCGCGGATGGAAGGCAACATCAGGGTCCGAGGTGTGGACCTCGGCACGTTGCGAGGGGCGGCGCTTCGCAAAATGCGCGCCGAGATGCCGGTGATCTTCCAGGATCCGCGTGCTCACATCAATCCGGTGCGCAGCGTGGGCGATTTCCTCACCGAGGCGCTGCGCATCCACCGCCGGATGAGCCGGGCGGCGGCCGAGGACCGCGCGGCGGACGTCCTCGACGAGGTAGGCGTGTCGGAGGCGCGCCGGAGGTTACGCCAATATCCCCACGAGCTGTCGGGTGGACTGCTGCAGCGCGTCATGATCGCCTCGGCGCTGCTCGCGGAGCCCCGGCTGCTGCTGGCCGACGAGCCCACGACGGCGCTCGACGTTACCACTCAGGCCGAGGTGATGGCGGTCATGGACGAGCTGCGCCGCGAACGCGGGCTGGCCATGCTGTTCATCACCCACGACCTGGAGCTGGCCGCGGCGATCTGCGACCGCACCGCGGTTATGTACGCAGGGAGGGTCATGGAGGTGCGGGCGTCGGCGTCGCTGCTTGAGCGCCCGCTGCATCCTTACACGGCTGCGCTCGCCACCGCCCGTCCGTCCATCGAACGGAAAGTCGATCGTCTGACGACCATTCCAGGTCGCCCACTGTCGGCGTTCGAGGCGCCCGACGGTTGTGCGTTCAACACCCGCTGCGCGCACGTGCGGGAGAGCTGCCGCGAGCAGCGCCCCGAGCTGCGCACTCTGCTGGACGGTCAAGTGGCCTGCGTCCGCGTCGAAGAACTCCAGGCGGTCTCCCATGACTGAGGCGATCTTGGAGGTAGAGGGGCTGCACAAGACCTTCAAAGGCGCGGTCGCCGTGGCCGACGTGAGCTTTTCCCTGCGCCCCGGCGCGGCCCTGGCCGTCGTCGGCGAATCGGGATCGGGCAAGACCACCGTGGCCCGCATGATCGTCGGCCTCGAGCGGCCTACGGCGGGACGTATCACCGCCTGCGGCCATGACCGCTCCCACCCGCCCCGCTCGGTCAGAGAGCGTCGCAGACGGGGCGGAGAGATCCAGATCGTCTTCCAGGACCCGTATTCGAGCCTCGACCCGCGGCAGAGTCCGGCCACCGCCGTGGATGAGATTCTCCGCCTGCACACCCGTCTCGACGCGGCCGGCCGCCGCCGCAGAGTGGCCGAACTCGCCGATCTGGTGGGACTCGACGAACGGCAGATGAACGTTTTGCCGTCGGAATTGTCCGGCGGGCAGCGTCAGCGGGTCGCCATCGCCAGGGCACTCGCCGCCGAGCCGCAGATCCTCATACTCGACGAGTCCGTCGCGGCTCTCGACGTGTCCATCCAGGCCCAGGTGCTCAACGTGCTGGCCGGCGTACGCGAACGCACCGGTGTCGCCTACTTGTTCATCAGCCACGACCTCGCCGTTGTCCGCCAGGTCGCCGACGAGATCGTCGTTATGCGAGGGGGCTCGATTGTCGAACGCGGGCCCACCGCACAGGTGCTCGACAATCCCCGGCACCCCTACACCCGACTGCTGCGCACAAGCGTCCCAGGCCCCGGCTGGCGTCCCGCTCGCCGCGCGACCCGCAAGGAGACACAATGACCGACCCCGTCGGCACAGGCCGTGAAGGCTGGCCCACCGCCTCCGAACTCGCCGAGCACATCCGCGCCGGGAAGGTCGGCTCCCGAGAGATCGTGGAAGGCTACCTCGCGCGGATCGAGAAGATCGATCCGGCATTGAACGCGTTCTGCCATGTCACGCCCGACGAGGCGAGGCAGGCCGCGGATGCCGCCGACGCCCAGGTGCGGCAGGGCGGTACGCTGCCCCCGTTCCACGGCGTCCCCATCGCGATCAAAGATCTCCATCCGGTACGCGGGTGGCCGTTGTGCAGCGCGTCCAATGGCGTCGGCCACGAGGTCATGAAGAGCGATGCCCTGGCGGTGCGGGCCTTGCGCGAGGCGGGCTTCGTCTTCGTCGGCGCGACGACCTCCCCGGAATTCGGCACGGTCTCGGTCACCGAGTCCGACCGCCACGGTGCCACCCGCAACCCCTGGGACCTGGCCTACAGCCCGGGGGGCTCCAGCGGCGGCTCGGCCGCCGCCGTGGCCGCGGGCCTGGTGCCGGTGGGGCATGCCTCCGACGGCGCCGGCTCCATCCGGGAGCCCGCGAGCTACTGCGGGCTGGTCGGAATGAAGCCGAGCCGAGGGCTGGTCCCCGCAGACGCTCACTACATGGAGGGCTTTGCCACCGAGGGCGTGCTCACCCGGACCGTGCTTGACACCGCGGCCATCCTGGACGTGTTCGCCGCCGCTCCCCGGCCCACGTGGTATGCGCCTCCCCGTCCCGAGACGCCATTCCAGGAGCGGGCGCTGCGTGACCCGGGGCGGCTGCGCATCGGGCTGAACCTCCAGCCCGCGTTTCACGTGGAGGTGGACCCGGCGGCGCGGGATACGCTCCGCCGCGCGGCCGACATGATTGCCGATCTCGGCCACGAGGTGGTGGAGCAGGACATCCCCGGACTCGACCCCGACTGGTTCGCGCCCCGGTTCGACATCTTCTACTCCACCGGCTCGGCCGACTGCGCGGTGGTCGACGAGTCGGCGGTGGAGCCGCTCAACCGCACGCTTCGCCAGGCCGCCCGCGAGACCGATTCCTTGACCTACGTGACCACCATCTTGGAGCTGCAGCTCCGGTCGGCTGAGATGTACAAGGCGTGGGACTCTGTTGACGTCCTGCTCACCCCGACGAACCCCGTCCTCGCGCCCCGCGTGGGATCGCTGTGGGAAGGGCAGGAGACAGACCCTTGGGTGCCGTTGCGCCGCGCCTTGCAGACCGCCTCGCTCACCGCCCTCGGCAACATGCTGGGCCTGCCCGCGATCTCTGTGCCGCTGGTTCCGCAGCCGGGCGCCCTGCCTTTGGGTGTTCAGCTCATCGGAGGCAGGTGGCAGGACGGCACCGTCCTGGCCTTGGCGGGGCAGCTTGAGCGCGCCTATCCCTGGCGGCACCGCACACCGGCGGGCCTACCGCTATGACCTACTCTTCCGACTCAGAGGAACGTTCCATGAATTCGGCACCTATGACGATCATCGATTTCCGTGTGCGGGTGCCCAGCGCCGTCCGTCCCCCGCTGTCCGCCGGAGGCGAGGTTTACACCCAGTACGAAGCAGTGCTTGACATCGGCAACGGCTGGCACAAGGACGTGGCCGAGCTCCTGGCTGAGATGGACGAGGCCGGGATCGGCCACGCCGTGCTCCACGCCGAGTACGAGCACGGCGACTACGCCGACGCGCTCAACGAAGAGGTGGCCGAGCAGGTCCGGCTCCACCCCGACCGCTTCTCCGGCTTCGGGACGGTCACTTTGGAGCCCTTCTCGGTGATGCGCGCGGTGCGCCAGATCGAGCGGGTCGCCGCCCTCGGCCTGAAGGGGATCAACATACAACCGTCCTTCTTCGGCCATGCCATCGACGACCGCTCGCTCTACCCGGTCTACGCCAAGGCCACCGAGCTCGACCTCGCCGTCGCCGTCCACACGGGCGTCAACTATTCCCGGCGCCATCCCATCGAGGCCGAACGCCCGGTGCGGCTGGACCAGGTGGCCTGCGACTTCCCTGAGGCCACCCTCATCGCCTGCCATGCGGCCTGGCCGTGGGTTCCGGAGATCGTCGCGGTCGCGCGGCGCCACCCCAACGTGTTCATCGATTTCGGCGGTCTAGCCCCCAAGTATCTGGGTGTGCCGGGCTCAGGCTGGGAGATGATGCTGCGTTTCATGAACAACCTGCTCCGCGACCAGGTGCTCTTCGCCACGGACTGGCCGGTTTTCCCGCACAAGCGGGCACTGGAGGAGTGGCACGCCCTTGGTCTGCGGGCGGAGACCTTGGACGCGCTGCTGCACGACAACGCCGCTCGGTTGTTGTCGCTACGTCAGGAGGCGCTGCCCGTATGAGCATCCCTGTTCTCCCGCGCATCACCGATTACGTGGACTATTGGGCCACACATCGGCCGGCCGGGGAGGCGCTGGCCGGGGAACGCGGGCGCTGGACATACGAGCGTCTACGCGACGACGTCGACCGCTGCGCGGCTGCGCTACTGGCCGCGGGGGTGAAGCGTGGCGACCGGGTCGCGCTGCTCGGCCACCCGCAGCCCGAATGTTTCGTGGTCTTTCTTGCGACGGCGAGCATCGGCGGCATCTGGGTGGGATTGAATCCGAAGTACACCACCGCCGAATTGGCTCATGTGGTCGGTCACAGCGAGCCGGTGCTGCTGTTCGGGATGCTCGGTCCCGACGACCTCACGCAGGAGGCGACGCTGCGTGCACTCTCGTCAGAGCGGCACATCCGTGTGGTGCGGGGTGGATGGCCGAGTTATCAGGAGTTCATCGACGCGGCGACCCCCGATGACCGCCTGTCGGCGGCGCGGCGCGAGGTGGCGGGGCTGGACCCCGCGGCGATGATCTACACCTCGGGGAGCACGGGCAAGCCGAAGGGAGCGCTCGTCCCACACCAGGGCCTGGCGAGTTGCGGGGTGGTGCAGGCGGGCCAATGGTACGGGCAGGCCCCGCGTAAGCTGTGCGACCTTCCGCTGAACCACATCGGCGGGCTCGGCGACATCAGCACGTCGATCCTGGTCGCGGGCGGCACAGTGGTTTACCTGTCCCGTTTTGACCCGGCAGAGGCTCTTCGGACGGTGGAACGGGAACGCCTGACCCATCTCTACTGCATCCCCACACAGCTGCTGGCGATGGTCGCCACGCCGGAGTGGGGCGAGAGCGACCTCAGCTCATTGGAGTACATCCTGTGGGGCGGAGCCGCCGCGCCGCGGAGTCTGCTGGAAACCCTGTCGAAGACGGGAGCCCGGCTGGCCACCAGCTACAGCCTCACCGAGTCGACGGGATCGGTGACCTACACCGATCCGGGTGACTCCCTTGACGTGCTGTCGTGGAGCGTCGGCCGGGTGGATCCGAACTATGAGGTGGCGCTGCGCCGTCTGGACGGAGCATTCGCGGCGCCCGGCGAAAGCGGCGAACTGCTTATCCGCGGGTCTTTCATCACACGCGGCTACTTCCGCGATCCGGAGGCGACGCTCGCCGCAATCGACTCCGACGGGTGGCTGCACACGGGCGATCTGGCAGTCGAGGAGCGGGGCGGCCACATCCGGCTGGTCGGCCGGCTCAAGGAGATGTTCAAGTCGGGCGGCTACAACGTCTATCCGCGAGAGATCGAAGTCGCGCTGGAGGAGCACCCGGCGGTCGCGTTCGCGGCCGTGGTCGGGGTGCCCGATCAGCGTTGGGGCGAGGTGGGCCACGCCTTCGTGGTGCCGAGGTCGCCGGTGAGCGTGGCGGAGTTGCGCGAACACGCGCGCGGGCGCCTGGCCAACTACAAGGTGCCGAAGGTGTTCCGGCTCGAAGCCGAGCTGCCGAAGCTGGCCGTCGGCAAAGTCGACAAGGTGAAGCTGCGCCTGATGGCTGCTTCCTGAGGGAGAGACGAGACATGTCCGAAATCCGAGTGCTGCGGAACCTTATCAACGGCGAGCATGTCGAGCCGCACGAACAGCGGTACATGCCTGTGCTGAACCCGGCGACCGAAGAGAGCATCGCCAGCGCCTCCCGCTCGGGTCCCGAGGACATCGACCTGGCGGTGGCCGCGGCGAAGGCGGCCTTCCCACGCTGGTCGGCCACCACTCCCGGCGAACGGGCGCTCGCCCTGCTGCGGCTGGCGGACGCGATCGAGGAGCACGGTGCCGAACTGGCCGAGCTGGAGTCAGCCAACGCCGGTAAGCCGCTTCACGTGGTGCAAAGCGATGAGATCAGCTCCATGGCCGACAACCTACGCTTCTTCGCCGGCGCGGCCCGATGCCTGGAAGGCAAGGCGGCAGGGGAGTATGTCGAGGGCTACACCTCGATGATTCGCCGGGAACCCGTGGGTGTGGTCGGCCAGATCGCGCCATGGAACTATCCGATGATGATGGCGGTGTGGAAGATCGGCCCGGCGCTCGCCGCCGGATGCACGACTGTGCTCAAGCCCGCGCCCTCGACCCCGGTCACCACGCTCCGGCTCGCGGAGTTGGCCGCGGATATTCTCCCTCCGGGAGTGTTCAACGTCGTTCTCGGGGCGAACGAGCCCGGCGCCGCGCTGGTGGAGCACCCGGAGATCGATCTGGTCTCCCTCACCGGATCTGTGGACACGGGCAAGTGGGTAGCCGAGCAGGCCGCCCGCACTCTCAAGCGTGTCCATCTGGAGCTCGGCGGCAAGGCCCCCGTTGTGATCTTCGATGACGCCGACCTTGAGCAGGTGCTGGAGGTCGTCTCGGGCGCGGCATATTACAACGCGGGCCAGGACTGCACCGCGGCGACCAGGGTGCTCGTCGCCGGCCGTCTGTACGACGACGTCGTGGCCGGTCTCGCCGACAGGGCGGGCAAGTTGACGATGGGCGACACCCGGGCCCCCGACACCACACTCGGGCCGCTCAACAGCCTTCGTCAGCGCGAACGGGTGGCGGGTTTCATCGACCGGCGACCCGCGCACGCCGAGGTGGTCACCGGCGGCCGGGCAGCCGGCGGGCCGGGTTTCTTCTACGAGCCCACGGTTGTCGCCGGACTCCGCCAGGACGACGAAATGGTTCAGCGGGAGATCTTCGGCCCGGTCGCCACGGTCCAGCGTTTCGACACCGAAGAGGAAGCCCTCGCGCTGGCCAACGGCACGCCGTTCGGACTGGCCTCCTCGGTGTGGACCCGCGACATCGGCCGTGCCCTGCGCATGTCGAAGGCACTGAGGTTCGGCTGCGTGTGGATCAACGATCACGTCCCGCTGGCGTCGGAGATGCCCCACGGCGGCTACAAGCAGTCGGGTTACGGCAAGGACCTGTCGGCGTACGCCTTGGAGGACTACACCCACATCAAGCACGTCATGGCCAGCCTGCGCTGACCTGTGACGCCCGCCCGAACCGCGGCGGTGGCCGGAACGGCAAGGCCTGGCCATGCTCATGTACGGCGGAGCGGGACGAGGCGCCCCGGCACCCGCAACGGCTGAGCCGGTCGCGGGCGCCGGGGGCGACGGCCCCGGTGAGGAGGAAGAAGCGCGGTTCCGGCTATCGGTCACCGCCTGGGGATGAAGCGCACCGCTCTGCCCACGATGGACCATACGAGCGCGCGAAGTCGTCCCGCATGAACCGTACGACCTCGGCCGGGGCCTTGGATACCGAACCGGCGTCGTGCGGCGGCTGCGGGTCGTACTCGATTGCCAACTGCACCGCCTGCGCGTAAGCGGGGCCCTGCAGCCGATCGCAGAGCAGCAGCGCCATGTCGATGCCGGAGGACACGCCTGCCGCAGTGATGATCTTGCCGTCCTCGACGACCCGGCGGGACGTCGGTGTGGCCCCGAAGCAGCGCAGGCTTTCGAGTTCGTACCAGTGCGTCGTGGCCTCGCGCCCCTCAAGCAGGCCGGCCGCGCCGAGCAGAAGGGCGCCGGTGCACACCGACGTCGTCCGCACACTGGTCTGGTGCGCCCGGCGCAGCCACGTCAGCACGGCCTCGTCGCTCAAAAACCGCTGCGTGGTGGAGCCGCCGGAGACCACGATCAAGTCGGGCTCCGCCATGCTCTCCAGCGGCTCCGCCACCAGGCCGAATCCCGGCTGGTCGGCAGGGCACATCCCCGGGATGGCGGAGACGAAGCGCACCCGGGGGGCCGGCAGGCGGCTCAGCACCTCGAACGGCCCGGTCACGTCCAGGGCGGTGAACCCTTCGTAAATGAGAATGGCGACGTCCATGTGCTCCGCTACCTCCTAGATATTTTATCGTTCGATCGATTAAACTTCCCGCATGATAAGCGCTGCACACGACTTAGAACAGCCTGTCCGGGTGGACGTCGCGGTTCTCGGCGGCGGTACGGCAGGTGCAGTCGTCGCCGGTCGCCTGCTGGAAAACCCGTCGTTGTCCGTCGCGGTCGTCGAAGCCGGACCCGACTACGGCTCCTTCGGCTCGGGCCGGTGGCCCCGAGAGCTTCTCGACAGCTTGACCCTGCCGGAAACGCACGACTGGGGTTATCGAGGCCCCGGCGCGTCTCCCGAGCGGGAGCTGGCGTTCGAACGCGCCCGTGTCGTCGGCGGCTGCTCTTCGCACAACGGTTGCTCGCAGACCGTCGGTCACGTCTCCGACTATCACTCGTGGGGGCTTTCCTGGACCGATGAGTCACTCGCCGGTCTGATGAAGGAGGGCGCGGCCAAACTGCGCGTCAGGCACTACTCCGATGAGGAGCTCACCCCCTTCCAGGCCGCGGCGATGAACGCCATGATCGAGTGTGGGATCCCCCGGACCAACGACCTCGACGACTTGCTCGGGGGTGCCGGATGCGGTCCTTCACCTGTGAACAATCCCGGCGGTGTCCGCTGGAACAGCGGCTTCGCCTATCTCGATCCAGTCCGAGGCGGCAGCGGACTGCGCATCATCGACAACGCCCTGGTCGACCGGCTCGAGTTCCGAGGTTCGACGGTCCGCCGCGCTCACATGCTCCGGGGCCGGGAGCGGTTCGTCGTGGAGGCCGACCGGTTCGTGCTCTGCGCAGGCGCCTACGGCAGCCCGGAGGTGCTCCTGCGCAGTGGCGTGGGCCCAGCCGAAGAGCTGCGCGCCCTCGGTGTCGACCCCCGCCTCGACCTTCCCGGCGTCGGGCGTAACCTGCACGACCACCCCACCGTCGAACTCCGTTTCGCGGCCAGTGACGAACTGGCGCGGCGGCTCGCCGCCTACGCGGAGAAGCACCCGCTGCCGGACGAGCAGGTCATCGGCAAAGCACACTCGACCGGTGGCCAGTCCCCTTACGACCTGCACCTCCTCCCGTGGACGACCCACACTGCGGACGGCTGGGTCTGCGTCCTCCCGGCCGCGTGCCTCACCCCGCAGTCCCGGGGCACCCTCCGGCTCACGTCCCGCGATCCGGGATCGAAGCCCGTCGTCGACCACGCCTACCTCACAGATCGCGCAGGGGCCGATCTGGGAGTGCTGCGGGACGGCGTCGACTGGTGCCGGCGCATGGCAGCCTCGCCGGCACTGGCTCCTCTGCTCGGAAGACCGCTCGACGACTTCAGCGCCAGCCCGGACGCGAGCACGGCGGCAATGCGTTCCTCCGCCGCGCACTACTGGCATCCGGTGGGCACCTGCGCGATCGGCACCGATACGTCCGCAGGGGCGGTGGTCGACAACACGGGGCGAGTGCACGGCAGCGACAACCTCTGGATCATCGACGCCTCGATCATGCCCACTGTCCCGCGTGCCACCACCAACCTGCCGGTCGTCGCGCTCGCGGAGCACCTCGTCCGCGCTGTCGCCTCCTGATGAACCCGGCAGTGGCCTCGGCCCTGCCGAGTGTGCCGGCGTGAAGCCGGGATCCATGAGGGCCGCGAGCTACAGCCTCGCGTTCGCCGCCGAGCGGGACGGGCGCCCGCCAGTCGGTGTGATCCTGGGTGAGTCCTTCGCCGGCCGCCGGTTCCAGACGGCAGGCGCGCTGTTCGGCCGGGCCGCGCGCTACAGCCGCGCTCAGCGCTCAAAGGTGACCGAGCCGCTCAACGCCGGCGCAGGGCGGGCTCGCACAGGGCCGGGGGAATGTAGCCGCTGTCGGCCGTCGTGACCGCCGTGCCGGGGGCGGCGATCGCGTCGACGGCGTCCAGCACCTCAGGCGGCAGCCGTACGGCGTCCGCCCCCAGTTGGCCTTCGAGCTGGGCCAATGTGCGGGGGCCCACGACGGCCGAGGTAACGGCGCGGTGGGAGAGCACGAACGCCAGGGCCAGGTGGATGAGCGGGAGGCCGGCCTCGCGGGCGACGGCGGACAACTTGTCGACCAGGTCCAGCTTGCGGCCGCGTACGGCTGCCGCCGCGTAGTCGAAGTGTTCCGCGTTGCGTGCCGCACGGGAGTCGGTGGGGGGCGGGGCGTCCCGCTGGTATTTGCCGGTGAGCCAGCCGCCGTTGAGGGGGCTCCAGACCATGACGCCGAGGTTGTGGCGTTCGGCGACGGGGAGGGCGGCGGCTTCCGCGTGGCGGGCGAGGATGGAGTAGGCGAGCTGTTCGGCGGCGGGGCGTTCGTGGTGGCGGCGGTCGGCGGCCCATTGGGCTTCGACGAGCTCTGCGGCGGGGAACGACGACGTGCCGTAGGCGCGGATCTTGCCTTGGCGCACCAGGTCGGTGAGGGCGCCGGTCGTCTCCTCGATCGGGGTCCTGGGGTCGGGCCGGTGGGCCAGATATAGGTCGATGTAGTCCGTGCCGAGGCGGCGCAGGCTGTCCTCAACGGCGCGCGTGATCCAGCGGCGGGAGTTGCCCCCGGTGTTGGGGTCGTCGCTCATCGGGTTGTTGAACTTGGTGGTGACGACCACGTTGTCACGGCGGCCCTTGAGCGCGCGGCCGAGGATTTCCTCGCTCTCGCCGAAGGCGTAGACGTCGGCGGTGTCGATGAAGTTGATGCCGGCGTCGAGGGCGGCGTGGATGATGCGTTCGCATTCGGCGTGGTCGGTGTTGCCCCAGGCGCCGAACATCATGGTGCCGAGGCAGAGGGGGCTGACCTGGATGCCGGTGCGGCCTAGGGTCCGGTGGTTCACGGGGTCGACCTTGCCATGGAACCGGCGGGGGCATCGATGTGGCCGGGAGGCAGCGCGGCGCGGGGTTCTTTGTGCGGCAGGCACAGGGGAGGGGGGCTCCCGCGGCGGCAGGGCCTAGGTTAGGCTTGCCTAAGTTTGCCCGCTGATCGACTGGCCGGAGGAACCACGATTGCCCGCGAGTGGCCGTGACATTGTGAGGCGTGCGATCACCGGGCAGCTCAAGCTCTCCTTGGGCGGGTCGCTGCTGGCGGCGGGGCATCAGGCCGGTGAGGCGCTGGTGCCGGTGGTGATCGGGCTCGTGATCGACGAGGCGATCCGGCCGGGGGACCACGAACGGCTGTTGCTGTGGATCGCCGTGCTCGGCGCGGTTTTCCTCACCCTCTCACACAGCTACCGGTTCAGCCTGCGCGCGGTGGAGCGGGCCTCGGAGACGGCGGCGCACCGGCTGCGGATCGAGGTGACCGAGCGGGTCCTGTCGGCGCGCGGCGGCGCCGAGGCGGGGTTGTTGCCGGGGGAGCTGGTGAGTGTCGCGACCCAGGACGCCAAGCGGGTCGGATCGGTCAATGTCGCGCTGGGGTTCGGGGTCGCGGCGCTGGCGGGGCTGATCGTGGGCGGTGTGGCTCTGCTGCGGGTCTCGGTGCCGCTGGGACTGCTCGTGCTGCTCGGGATCCCGCCGCTGATGCTGCTCGCACACTTCCTGGGCAAGCCGCTCGAACGGCGGAGCGGCACCGAGCAGGAGCGCGCGGCACACGCGTCGGG
This sequence comes from Sinosporangium siamense, assembly GCF_016863435.1. Taxonomy (GTDB): domain Bacteria; phylum Actinomycetota; class Actinomycetes; order Streptosporangiales; family Streptosporangiaceae; genus Sinosporangium; species Sinosporangium siamense. The sequence continues at coordinate 179,012 of NZ_BOOW01000030.1, read as the reverse complement.
CGTGGCGGCCGATCTCATCTCAGGCCTGCGGGTGCTGAAGGGGATCAAGGCCGAGGACGCGGCGGTCGAACGTTATCGGCTGACCAGCCGCGACTCGCTGGCGGCGACGCTGCGGGCGGCGCGGGCGCAGTCGTGGCACTACGGAGGCATGCTCATCCTGACGGGGGTGTTCATCGCGCTCGTCGCCCTGGTGGGCGGCAGGCTCGCCGCACAAGGGGACATCACCGTCGGCGAGCTGGTGGCGTCGGTGGGGCTCGCGCAATATCTGCTCGGCCCGCTCTCCATCCTGGCGTGGGCCAACGGTGATTTCGCCCAGGGGCGGGCGTCGGCGGCGCGGATCGCCGCCGTGCTCGCGGCGGCCCCCGCGGTGGCGGGCGGCGAGGGCGGGCTGCCTGCGCGGGTGGAGGGGCGGGTCAGGCTCAGGGGCGTCTCCCACGACGCCTTGCGAGCGGCGAGCTTCGAGGTGTCCCCCGGCGAGACGGTGGGGGTGGTGTCGTCCGACCCGGCCTCCGCCGCGGCGCTGCTGCGGGTGCTCGGGCGGGCCGCCGATCCGGAGCCTGGCGGGCGGGTCGAGCTCGACGGTGTGCCGCTGGCGGAGGTGGATCCGGCCGAGGTGCGGCGGGCCGTCGTGGTGGCCGAGCACGACGCGGAGCTGTTCGAGGGCACGCTCTTCGACAATGTCGCCTCCGCCGCGGCGAGCCCGGCAGCCGTGGCTGCGGCCATGGCGGGCGCGGCGGCTGACGAGGTCGCCGCGGCTCTGCCGTACGGCACGGCCACGATGCTGACCGAGCGCGGGCGGTCCCTGTCGGGCGGGCAGCGGCAGCGGGTGGCGCTCGCGCGGGCGCTCGCGGCGGAGCCGCCGGTGCTGGTGGTGCACGATCCGACGACGGCGGTCGACGCGGCCACGGAGGCGCGGATCGCGGCGGGCATCCGGGGGGCCCGCGCCGGGCGGACCACGATCCTGGTGGTGACGAGCCCGGCGCTGCTGGCGATGACCGACCGGGTGGTGTTCATGGAGGGCGGCACCCCGGTCGCCGATGGCACCCACGCGGATCTTGTGCGCACCAATGCTGCCTACCGGGCAACCGTGCTGACCTAAACGGACGAGGAGCGTGGAATTGAGCACCGTCGAGGTCGATCGTCCGGTCCGTCCGGTCGAGGACCGGGAGTTGCTGACCATCGCGGAGCCCGCTGTCGTCCGCGCCGCTGTGCGGGAGCTGGCCCGGCCGCACCGATGGACCGCCGTCGTGGCGTCGCTGGTGCTGGTCGGCGGCACAGTTGTGGGGCTGCTGACCGCTCCCGTGCTGGGGCACATCATCGACCTGGTCGCGGCGGGCCGGGGGGCCGACGCGATCACGGCGCCGGTGGTGTGGCTCGTGGTGATCGCGGTCGGGCAGGGGGTGGCGACCGCCGCGGGTGCCGTGCTTGTGGCGAGGCTGGGTGAGGGCATGCTTGCCACGTTGCGTGAGCGGTTCGTGGAGCGCGCGCTGCGGCTCCCCCTCGAACGTGTGGAGCGGGCCGGTTCCGGCGACCTCACCTCGCGGGTCACCGGCGACGTGGCGGTCATCACCAACGTGGTGCGCGAGGCGCTGCCGGCGTTCGCCCGCTCGGTGCTGGTCATCGGGCTGACGTTGGTGGCTCTCGCCGTACTCGACTGGCGGTTCCTCGTTGTCGCCCTGGTCGCGGTGCCCATCCAGGCGCACACGGCACGCTGGTATATCCGGCGTGCCGTCCCGCTTTACGCGTCTCAACGTGTGGCGGCGGGCGAACAGCAGCAGCAGTTGCTCGGCACCGTCGGTGGCGCGTCCACGGTGCGGGCGTTGCGGCTGGGCGACGAGCATGTGCGGCTCGTCCGGGACAGGTCGCAGTCGGCGGTCGATCTGATGTTGCGCGGGATCCGGCTGGTGACACGCTTCTACGGCAGGCTCAATCTGGCCGAGTTCGCCGGGCTGACCGCGGTGCTGGTCGCGGGGTTCGTGCTGGTGCGCGGCGGCCATGTGTCGATCGGCACGGCGGGAGCCGCCGCGCTCTACTTCCACAACCTGTTCAACCCCATCAACGTCGTGCTGGGGCTGCTCGACGACGCGCAGGCGGCCATGGCCGGGTTGTCGCGGCTGGTCGGAGTGGCCTACGGCGAGCCCGCGACGCGGGCGGGCACCGCCCGGCGGGCCGGCCGCGGGGCGGTCCGGGTGGCGGGGGCCGGTTACTCCTACCGGCCGGGGCACCCGGTGCTCCACGAGGTGGACCTGGACATCGCGGAAGGGGAGCGGGTCGCGCTGGTGGGCACCAGCGGTGCCGGCAAGACCACGCTGGCGAAGCTCATCGCCGGCATCCACAAGCCCGACACCGGTTTGATCACGGTGGGCGGGCACCCCCTGCCGGAGGAGGGCGCGTCGCCGGTGGCGCTGGTGACGCAGGAGGTGCACGTCTTCGCCGGTCCCCTCGCCGACGACCTGAGGCTGGCCCGGCCGGCGGCGACCGAGGCCGAACTGCGCGCGGCGCTGGCCCGCGTCGGCGCTTTGAGCTGGGCGGACGCACTGCCGGACGGCCTTGGCACGGTGGTCGGCGAGAACGGCCACCGGCTGTCCCCGGCGCAGGCGCAGCAACTCGCCCTAGCCCGGCTCGTGCTGACCGACCCGCCGGTGGTGGTGCTCGACGAGGCCACGGCCGAGGCGGGCAGCGCGGGCGCACGTGTGCTTGAGGAGTCCGCGAACGCCGCGACCGAGGGCCGGACGGTGCTGGTGGTGGCGCACCGGTTGACGCAGGCGGCGGCCGCCGACCGCATCGTGGTGATGGCGGCGGGCCGGGTCGTCGAGTGCGGCACCCACGACGAGCTCGTGCGAGCCGGGGGAAGCTACGCGTCCCTCTGGGCGGCCTGGTCCGGCAGCCGCCGGCCGGCAGCGGCGCCGGACTGCTAGGGCGCGGCCTGGTCCGCTAGCCGGCGGTCGGCGGCGGTGCCGGAGGGCTAGGGCGCGGCTTGGTCCGACAGCCGCCGGCCGGCGGCGGCGCCGGAGGGCTAGAGGGCGACGTCACGCGAGGCGCCCCGCCCCCCGGCCCCGCCCTCCGGGGCGACGGAAGGGCGGGACGCGGAGGGCGGGACGGGTTTGTCAGGCGCCCATCGCCTTCACCAGGCTGAGCGGACGCATGTCGGTCCAGTGTTCCTCGACGTAGGCGAGGCAGGCCGCGCGGCTCTCCTCGCCGAAGGCGACGTCCCACCCGGCGGGCACGCCGGCGAACGAAGGCCACAGGGAGTGCTGGCCCTCGTGGTTGACGAGGACGAGGAATCGGCCGTCCTGGTCCTCGAACGGGTTGGTGCTCATATCGGGGGTCCTCCTCAGATCGGCAGGTCGGGGTCGGTCACGGCGTCGGTCAGGATGCGGAGCAGGTCGCCGGCCAGGTCTTGTACGGTGCCCCGGTCGAACAGCGTGGTGTCGTATTCGAGCAGGCACCTCACCGGCTCCTCGCCCTGCGATTCGAAGAAGCTCAGGGTGAGGTCGGCGTTGAGCGCCCCGGTCGGCACGTCTTCGAAGACGGCGCCCATGTCGTCCACCTCGTGCAACGCCACCTGTTCGTGGTGGACAAGCATGATCCGCGGCGCGGGCAGGCCGAGCGCCGCCGCCACCCGGCCGAACGGCACATCCTGCCTGTCGTAGGCCGCGAGATCGGTCTCCCGCACTCGCGCGAGCAGTTCGGCGAAGGTGGGTGTCCCTGACACGTCGGTGCGCAGGACGACCGTGTTGAAGAAGCACCCCACGAGGCGGGTCAGCGCCTCCTCCGCCCGCCCGGCGACGAGCGTGGCGATCGGCAGGTCCGCCCCGCCGCCGTGCCGCTTGAGCAGCGCGGCGAAGGCCGTCTGCAGCACCATGAACATGCTCGTCCCCGTGCCGGAGGCCAGGGCGTCGACGCCGCGATGCAGGTCGGGGCCGAGTGTGAACGCCACGTGCCCACAGCGCCCGGGCGCCGGCCCCCGCGGGTGGTCGTACGGCAGAGCCGGGTCGTGTGGCACACCGTGCAGTGCCGTACGCCAGTAGGACAGTTGCCGGTCGGCCACACCGGAGACCAGCGCCCCCGCCCACACCGCGTAATCGGTGTAGCTCACCGGCAGCGGCTCCCACACGGGGGCGGCACCGGCGCGGCGGGCGGTGTAGGCGGTGACGAGATCGCGGGTGAGGGGGACGACGGACCACTCGTCCACCCCTATGTAGTGCATGGTGAGCAACAGCGCCTGTTCACCCGACATATCCGTCAGGAGGGTGGCACGAAGCGGCGGCCCGCCGATCAGGTCGGCAGGCCCGGACGCCAGGCTCACGATCGCCGAGTCGAGGTCCGCGACCTGGATATGCGCGGGCTCCATCACCCGCCGCTCCCGGATCAGCCCGCCGTCGCCTTCGGCGAACGCCGTGCCAAGCGGCTCGTGACGTGCGACGACGTCGGCGAGCGCCGCCGTGAGCGCCGGCACGTCCAGCCCCTCGCGCAGCCGCAGCTTGAACGCCATGTCGTAGCCGGGCGAGGCCCGGTGGCGGGTCCACTGCCACTCCTGCGATGGCGCGGCGGGCAGGACGGCGGGCCGCTTGACCGGCTGGAGCCTCGGCCGCTCGGTGTGCTCCGCCCCGTCGAGCCGCTCGGCGAGTGCGGCCACGGTAGGCGCCTCGAAGACGTCCCGCAGACTGAGGTCGGCCGCCAGCACGGTGCGGATGCGCCCTAGAAGCCGCATCGCGGACATGGAGTGGCCGCCCAACGCGAAGAAGCCGTCGTGGATGCCCACCTCCGGCAGATGCAGCACCTCGGCGAACAGCCCGGCGAGGGCCTGCTGCCGCCCGGTGAGAGGGCGGGCGGTGCCGGTGAGCGCCGCCCAGTCGGGCGCGGGAAGCGCCCGGCGGTCGAGTTTGCCGTTGGGAGTGAGCGGCAGCGGCGTGTCCAGCACCACGATCGCCGCCGGGACCATGTAGTCCGGCAGCAACGCCGCCACATGAGCCCGCAACTCGCCCGGCTCGGGTGCGGCGGGGAGATCGGAGCCGGCCTGGTCGAGTACGGCATAGCCCACAAGACGCGTCTCCCCGCCGTTCGCGTCGGCCGTGACCGCCGCCTGGGACACCGCCGGATGCCGGGTGAGCGCTCCCGCGATCTCCCCGGGCTCGATGCGGAAGCCGCGGATCTTCACCTGGTCGTCGGCCCGCCCGAGGAAGTCGATGTTCCCGTCCTGCCGCCACCGCGCCCGATCTCCGGTGCGGTACATCCGTGCGCCGGGCGCCCCGAACGGACAGGCCACGAAACGCTCCGCGCTGAGCCCGGACCGGCCGAGGTAGCCCCGCGCGAGACCGCGCCCCGCGATGTAAAGCTCCCCTGGCACACCGGGCGGCACCGGGCGCAGCGTGGCGTCGAGGATGTAGGCGCGGGTGTTGGGGTCGGGCACGCCGATGGGCACCGCCCCCGCCCAGTCGGCTTCCGCGGGCCAGAGGGTCGAGTTCACGGTCGCCTCGGTCAGTCCGTACGCCGCGAGGAGCCGGATCCTGCCCGCCCACCGTGCGATGACGGCGGGCGGCACGACCTCGGTGCCGACCAGCACGCAGCAGCCCTCGGGCAGGTCGCACTCGGGCGGGAGGGCGGCGACGAGGGACGGCGGCAGGATGGCGTGGGTGATGCCGGTGTCGTTCATGAAGCCGGTCAGCTCGCGGCCGGGCACCCGTGCCTCGTCGGGGATGAGAACCAGCGCCCCGCCGTGGCACAGCGCCATGGACAACTCGAACGCCGTCACGTCGAAACCGATCGAGGCGAACTGAAGCACCCGGCTGTCCGGGGTGAGCCCCATGCGGTCGACCGCCGTGGCCACGAGGCTCGCGATGCCCTCGTGCGGGACGGCGACGCCCTTGGGCCGCCCGGTGGAGCCTGAGGTGTAGATGACGTAGGCCGTCTGGTCGAGGTGGACCGCCGGGAACGTCCCGCCGGCCTCGATCGCCGCCAGGCGTCCGGCGACCTCGGGCGCGTCGAGGATCAGCGCCCGGGTGCCGTCGACCGCCGGCACCTTCCCCGCGACCTGCTCGGTGGCCACGACCACGGCGGCGCGGGAGTCGCTCAACATGTAGGCCAGCCGGTCGGCGGGGTGGGCGAGGTCGAGCGGCAGGAACGCGGCGCCGAGTTTCATCGCGGCCAGCATCGTCGCGACCATCTCCGCCGACCTCGGCACCGCGACACCGACGACGCTCTCCCGGCTCACGCCGTATTCCGCGAGCAGCCGCGCCAGGCGGTCCGACAGCTCGTCGAGGCCAACGTAGGTGACCTGCCGGGGTCCTTCGGCCACGGCGACGGCGCCGGGGCGGGCGGCGACGTGGCGGTGGAACAGGCCGACGAAGGTCTCCTCGTCCACCACCCGGCCGGTGCGGTTGAACTCCATGAGCACACGTTCGCGTTCGCCGCCGGTGAGCACGTCGACGACGCCGACGGGCAGTTCGGGGTCGGCCGCGACCTGGGCGATGAGTGTGGTCAGGCGGCGCCCGAGAGTCTCCGCGGCGGCGCGGTCGAACAGGTCGTGGCGATATTCGATGACGCAGGCGAGCCCGCCGCCGCCGGTCTCGGCGAAGCTGAACACCAGGTCGAAGCGGGCGGTGCGCACCTCGACCGGCTGCGGCAGCACCGTCAGTCCCGCCATCGCGACGTCGTCCGCCGCCTGCGCGCGGTAGCCCACCATCACCTGGAAGAGCGGGTTGCGGCCGGGGGAGCGCGCCGGGTTGAGCTCCTCCACGACGGCCTCGAACGGCACGTCCTGGTGGGAGAAGGCGGCCAGCGCCGTCTCGCGCACCCGGCCGAGGAGCTCGGCGAACGTCGGGTCGCCCGACACGTCGGTGCGCAGCACGAGAGTGTTGACGAAGAAGCCGACCAGGTCGTCCAGCGCCCCGTCGGCGCGGCCGGAGACGGGCAGGCCGAGCGGGAGGTCGTCGCCCGCGCCGAGCCGGTGCAACAGCGCGGCGACGGCGGCGTGGCAGGCCATGAACATGCTGGCGCCGCGCGCCTGCGCCAGCTCGCGCAGCCGGGCGGTGTCGCCGGGGTCGAGATCGACGACGAGTTCGCCGCCCACCGGGCTCGGCCGTACCGGACGGGGGCGGTCGGTGGGCAGTTCGAGCTGCTCGGGGGCGCCGCGCAGGGTCTCCGCCCAGAAGGCGAGCTGCCGGGCGGCGGTGCTGCCAGGGCTGCGCCGGTCGCCGAGCAGGTCGCGCTGCCACAGGGTGTAGTCGACGTATTGCACAGCCAGGTCGGCGAAGGCCGGGGCCTCGCCGGCGCGGCGGGCCGCGTAGGCCGCCGACAGGTCGCGCAGGAACGGGCCGTCGGACCACTCGTCGGTGGCGATGTGGTGCAGCAGCAGCGCCAGCACGTGCTCCCGCTCGCCGAGGCGGACGACGGTGGCGCGCAGCGGCATCTCGGCGGTCAGGTCGAAGGGACGGGAGAGCACCTCGGGCAGGAGCGTCGCGAGCTCCTCCTCATCGGCCTCGATCACCTCGAACGGCGGCCGGGCCTCGCCCGCGGGCAGGATCCGCTGGTAGGGGCTCCCGTCGCGGTCGGCGACGAGGGTGCGCAGCGCCTCGTGCCGGGTGACCACGTCGGTCAGGGCGTCGCGCAGCGCCTCGACGTGCAGGTCGCCGCGGAGCCGCACTACGAGCGGGAAGTTGTAGGTCGCAGAAGGCCCCTCAAGCTGCTCGATCAGCCAGAGGCGCCGCTGGGCGGGGGACAGCGGCGGCTCGGCGGGCCGGTCGGCCGCGGCGGTCAGCGCGGGACGCCCGGCACGGGCGGCGGACCCGGCACGGACGGCCAGCTCGGCCGGTGTCGGCGCCTCGAAGAGGTCGCGGATGGACAACTCCGCCCCGAGCGCCGCCCGCACCCGGCTGACCAGCCGCGTCGCCAGCAGGGAATGGCCGCCGAGGTCGAAGAAGTCGTCGTCCGCGCCGACCCCTTCGGCGCCGAGCAGCTCGCCGAACAGCTCGCACAACACCCGCTCCTGCGATGTGGCCGCCTGCCGGCGCTCACCCCGGACGGCGACGGCGGGCTTCGGCAACGCCCGAACGTCGAGCTTGCCGTTCACCGTCAACGGCAACCGGTCCACCACCATGAGCGCGGCCGGCACCATATACGCGGGCAGCCTGACCTTGAGCGCCTCCCGCACCGCCCCGACAAGATCCTCCTCCGGTACGGCATGAGCCGGCACAACATAGCCCACGAGCCGCTTGACCCCGCCAGGACCCGAGTCGTCGGCGATCACGGCGGCGTGCGCCACCAGCGGGTGATCCTCCAGCGAGGTGGCCACCTCACCGAGTTCGACCCGGTAACCGCGGATCTTCACCTGGTCGTCGGTGCGCCCGAGGAAATCGAGGTTGCCGTCGGCGCGGCGGCACACGAGGTCGCCCGTGCGATACATGCGCGCGCCGGGTGTGCCGTCGAACGGGTCGGCCACGAAACCCGCCGCGGTCAGCCCGGCCCTGCGGTGGTAGCCGCGCGCCAGCCCGACCCCGCCGATGTAAAGCTCGCCCGGGGTGCCGGGCGGCACCGGCCGCAGCGCGCCGTCGAGCACGTAGGCCCGGGTGTTCCAGATGGGCCGCCCCACGGTGGGCGTCTCGCTCTCGCCGGTGCCGACGCCGAGCGTGTTGATCGTGTACTCCGTGGGCCCGTACAGGTTGTACCCGAAGGTGCCGGGGGTGTCCCGCAGCGTCGTCCAGACCGTTTCCGAGACCGCCTCGCCGCCGAGTAGCACCAGCGGCGGCCGGTGCCCGTCGAGCAGCCCCGCGTCGATGAGGTGGTGGGCGTAGGTGGGGGTCACGTTGACGACGTCGACACGTTCACGGTCGCAGTAGGCGACCAGCGCCTCGGCGTCGCGCCGCAGGTTCTCGTCGCACACGTGCACCTCGTGGCCCTCGATGAGCCACAGCAGCTCCTCCCACGACATGTCGAAGGCGAACGACACCGTGTGCGCGATGCGCAGCCGCCGCCCGCCCGCCGCCGCGATCGTGGGGTTGAAAATGGCCTCCCGGTGGTTGAACTGCATGTTCGTGAGGCCCCGATAGGGCGTGACGACGCCCTTCGGCCGCCCGGTCGAGCCGGAGGTGAAGATGATGTAGGCGGGGTGCTCCAGCCGGTGCGGCAGATCCACGGCGAACTCCGGCCGCTCGGCGTCGGCGAGCGGCCCCGCCGGCAGGGCCGACAGGCGCGCGGCGGTCTCCGGATCGTCGACGGTGACCCGCGGCACCCCCGCCCCCGGCAGGGTCACAGAGGCGGCGGTCACCACGCAGACGGGCGCGGTGTCGGCCAGCATGAACTCCAGCCGCTCCGCCGGATATTCCAGGTCGAGCGGCAGATAGGCGGCCCCCGTCTGCAAGACCGCGAACAGCGCCACAACCATGTCCGCCGACCGGGGCAACCCCAGCGCCACCACCCGCTCAGGACCCGCCCCGAAGGACAGCAGCAGCCGGGCCAGCCGGTTGACCCGCGCGTCGAGTTCGGCGTAGGTCAGCCGTTCGGCCCCGAAGACCAGCGCCACCTCATCCGGGCAGGCCGCGGCGCGTTCGGCGAGCAGCTCGGCCACGGTGACCGGCGGCAGCGGCCGGGCCGCCGAGCTCCAGTCGGCCGTGAGCGTGCGCCGCTCGGCGGGCAGGAGCAGGTCGAGCCCGCCCACCTGGGCCGAGGGGTTCGCGGCCAGCGTCCCGAGCGCGAGGGTGAACCGGTCGAGCAGCGCGGCAGCCTCCTCCTCGCCGAACACGTCCGGCCGGTAGGCCAGCGTCACGCGCAGCCGTGTCGTGCCCTGCGTGACGATGAGGGTGAGCGGATAGTGCGTGGCGTCGGCGGCGACGTTGTCCACGATGCCGTTGCGGCTGGTGAACGCGGCCATGCGCTCCTCGCCCCCGGCGTCGCGCAGCACGAACAGCGTGTCGAACAACCTCCGGTGCCCGCTCTCCCGCTGCAACTCCCCGAGCCCCAGATGCTGATACGGCATGAGCCCCACATGCTCGTCCCGCACGCGGGACAGCAGGCCGAGCACACTCTCCCGGGCGTCGAGCGTGATCCGTACCGGCACGGTGTTGAGGAACATCCCGATGATGTTCTCCACCTCGGGCACCTCGACCGGCCGGCCCGCCACAGCCGCGCCGAAGACCACGTCGTCGCGGCCGAGCGCGGTCGCGAGGACCAGCCCCCAGGCGGTGTTGAGGAATGTGTTGAGGGTCAGCCCGTGCTCGCGGGCCGAGGCGCGCAGCCGCTCGCAGAGCTCCTCGGGGAGCACCGCGTCGAGGTCGGCCGGGATCACCGGGTGCATGCCGTCGTCGGCCGGGCGCACAAGCGTCGGCTCGGCGAGCCCCGACAGCGCCAGGCGCCACGCGGCGAGCCCGGCAGCCGAGTCCTTCCCGGCGAGCCAGGCGAGATAGTCACGGTAGGAGCCGGGATCGGGTAGGCCCGAGGGATCGCCCGCCTGGTGGTAGAGGGTGAAGAGCTGCTCCAGGAACAACCACGCCGACCAGCCGTCCCAGAGGATCAGGTGGTGGCCGACCACCAGCCGGTCGCGGTCGCCGAGCCGGATCAGCGTGAGCCGGGTCAGCGGCGGGGAGACCAGGTCGAACCGCCGCCTGCGGTCCTCCGCCAGGAGCTCCTCCGTGCGCGCCGCCTGCTCCGCCGGGTCGAACATGGACAGATCGACCTCACGGAGCGGGATCGGCACCTCCGCGCCGATGAACTGCACCGTGCGCGGCAACCCCTCCGAGGTGAACCCGGCCCGCAGGCTCGGGTTGCGGGCCAGCAGCGCCGCGAGGGCCGTGCGCAGCCGGTCCGCCGACAGGCGGCGGTCGAAGTCGAAGACGTCCTGCGAGGTGTAGACGTCGATCGCCTCGGTGTCGTAGCTCGCGTGGAAGTAGATACCCTCCTGCAGCGGAGAGAGCGGCCAGACGTCCTCGACCGGCACGGGGCTGATCCGCCGCACCTGGTCGATCTCCTCCTCGGTCACCCCGATATCGGCGCGGGCGTCCTCGGCGGCGCTCGCGCCCGCCGCCGCCGCGAGGGCCGCCGGTGTGCGGTGTGTGAACACGTCCCTGGGGCTCACCGGCAGCCCCGCCTTGCGGGCCCGGCTCGACACCGTGATCGAGGTGAGGCTGTCCCCGCCCAGCATGAAGAAGTCGTCGTCGACGCCCGCCTCGACGCCCAGCGCCTCGGTGAAGAGGCGGCAGAACAACGCCTCACCCTCGGTGCGCGGCGCCCGCACCTCCCGCGGAGCCGCGTCCGGCGCCGGCAGCGCCGCCCGGTCCACCTTGCCGTTGACGGTCAGCGGCAACTCGCCGAGCACGATCACCCCGCTCGGCACCATGGGCTCGGGCAACACCGCCGCCAGCGCGGCGCGCAACTCCGCCCCGTCAAGCGCGGCCCCACGTTCGGGTACGGCATAGCCGTACAACCTGGCCGAGGTCCCGGTGCCGTGCACGACCACGACCGCCGCCGCGACCCCCGGCTCGGCGGCCAGCCGCGCCTCGACCTCGCCCGGCTCCACCCGGTTGCCGCGGATCTTGACCTGGTGGTCGGTCCGGCCGAGATACTCAAGGACCCCGTCGGCGCGCCGCCGCACCAGGTCACCCGTGCGATACATGCGTGAGCCCGGCGGGCCGTACGGATCGGCGGTGAACCGCTCCGCGGTGAGCCCCGGCCTGCCGTGGTAGGCGAGCGCGAGCTGCTCCCCGGCGATGTAGAGCTCTCCCGGCACACCCTGGGGGACGTGCCGCAGGCAGGTGTCCAGGACGTGGAGCCGCGTGTTCCACACGGGGGTGCCGATGGGCACGCTGATCGGCGCGGGGTCGTCGCCCCGCCACCGGGTGACCTGGACGGTGGCCTCGGTCGGGCCGTAGCAGTTGTCCGCGGCCACGCCCGTCGCCGCCCGCCAGCGCCGGGCGAGATCCGCGGTCAGCGCCTCACCTCCGACGAGGACGTGCCGCAGGCCCGCCGCCCACGACGGGTCCTCGGTCAGCTCACCGGCGGAGAGGAACGCCTGAAGCATCGACGGGACCGCGTCCAGCACCGTGACCCGGTGCGTGCGGATGAGCTCAGCCAAGTGCAGAGGATCGAGATGCTCGCCGGGCTCCGGCAGCACCACTGCCGCGCCCGACACGAGGGGCCAGAAGATCTGCCACACCGACGCGTCGAAACCCGCCGACGCCTGTTGCAGGAGGCGGTCGTCCCCGTTCAGCGGGATCTCGCTCCGCCCCCAGGCCAGATGAGCGGCGACGGCCCTGTGGGTGACGACGACACCCTTGGGCGTGCCGGTCGACCCGGAGGTGTAGATGAGGTAGGCCGGATCGCCGGGTACGGCAGGAGCCGCCACGCCGGCGTGCTCCGGGGTGGTGTTGTGGTCGACCAAGACGTGCTTCACGCCTTCGGCCGGCGGCAGCCCCGCCCCGGAGGTGGTGACCACCAGCCGGGCACCGCAGTCGGCCAGCATGAACGCCAGCCGGTCGGCGGGGTGGCCGAGATCGAGCGGCACATAGGCCGCGCCCGCCGCCATGACGCCGAGCATGGCCACCACCATGTCCACCGAGCGGGGCACCGCCACCCCCACAAACTCCCCTCGACCGGCCCCCAGGGAGACCAGCCGCCCGGCCAGCTCCCGCACCCGCCGGGCGAGCTCGGCGTAGGTGACCTCGTACGCGCCGCAGATCAGCGCTGTGGCCTCGGGCGAGGTGGCCGCCGCGGCCTCGAAGGCCGTGACCAGGGTGTGCGGGGGAAGCTCCCTGACCTCACCCGCCAGAGAGGCCTGCGCGAGCTCGTCCCCGGGCAGCAGGTCGATCCTGCCGATGGGAAGATCCGGCTCGGCAGCCATCGTGTCGAGCAGCCGGATCAAGCCCGCCAGCACAGCCTGGGCGGCGGGCTCGCCGATCCGGTGCACGTCGTAGTCGAGCCGCAGCTCCAGCCGGCTGCCCGGCAGGACGGTGAGGGAGACCGGATAGTGGGAGGCGTCCCTGACATCGAGCGCGGTGATGCCGAATCCGCCCGCCCGGTCGGCCATGTCCGCCACGACCGGATAGTTCTCGATCACGACGAGCGTGTCGAACAGATCGCGTGCCCCCGGAGCGGTGACCCCGGCCACACGCTGCACCTCCGCCAGCCCGAGGTGCTGGTGGTCGAGCAGGTCGGCCTGGGCGTCCTGCACCCGCGTCAGCAGGTCGGCCGCCCGGTCCCCGGGCCGCCACCTCACCCGCACCGGCAGCGTGTTGGCGAACAGCCCGACCGCCGTCTCGATGCCCTCCACCTCGGGCGGCCGGCCCGACACCGTCGTGCCGAACACCACGTCGCCACCGCCGGTGAGCCGCCCGACCAGCACACCCCAGGCACCCTGCGCCACCGTGCCCAGCGTCAGCCCGTGTCCTCGCGCCCACCCGGTCAGCGCGGCGGTCTCCTCCTCGCTCAGGACGTGACGCACCTGCCCGAAGCCACCCAGGTCCTCGGATGCGCCGGCGCCCAGCGTGTTCGCCAGAAGCGTCGGTCCAGGCAGGTCGCCCAGGGCCCGCCGCCAGGCGTTCCGCGCCTCCTCGCGGTCGCGGCCCTTCAACCAGGTGAAGTAGGCGGCATGGGTGGTGTCGGCCGGACGCCGCTCGGGCGACAGCAGGTCGCCCAGCATGAGCGGCACCGACCAGCCGTCGGAGACCAGGTGGTGCAGGGTGAGCACCAGCCGGTGCCGGTCGTCGCCCCGCACGAACACGCAGCGGATCAGGGGCGGTGCGGACAGGTCGAAACGCTCCGCCCGCTCGGCCTCGGCGACGGCTTCCGCCGTACCCGCGACGTCGAGCGCCCGCGCGCCGACCTCCCGCCACGGCACCGTCCACCGCTCGGGCACGAACTGCACCAGCGAGCCGTCCGCCAGGTGCCGGAACCCGGCGCGCAGCAGCGGGTGCCGCTCGACCATGGCGTTCACCCGGCACCGCAGCAGGTCGCCGTCCACGGGGCCGGTCAGCTCGATGACCTGCTGCACTGTGTAGACGTCTGCGGCGTCCTCGTCGTAGAGGGTGTGGAAGAACAACCCCTCCTGGAGTGGGGTGACGGGCAGCACGTCGGCGAGGGGGCCGCCGATCGCCGCCTCAAGTTCGTCGAGTTCGGCCTGCCCGACGGTCACCAGCGGGAAGTCCGAGGGGGTGCGCCCGCCCGCGTACGGCTCGGCCAGGTGGGCCACGAGACCGCGCAGGGCGTCGATCCACATGTTGGCGAGGTCGGCGACGGCGTCCTCGCCGAGCACCCCGGCGGGCCACGACCAGGTGGCGCTCAGTTCGGGGCCGCCGGCGCCGTCGCGGATGATCGCGTTGATCTCCAGCTGGCGGGTCAGCGGCATGCGCGGGTCACGCCCGGCGGTCAGCGGCTCCGCGTCGCTTGCCGGGTGCCAGTCCTCGCCGGTGCCGGCGTGGAAACGGCCGAGGTAGTTGAACAACACCTGCGGGGCGGGCCGGGGCGTCGTCTCCTGCTGGGTGGGCCGGGGCGCTGTCTCCTGCTGGGCGGGCCGGGGCCCTGTCTTCGAAGGGGCGTCCGGCAGGTCGTGTGGCTCTTGGACGCAGCCGCGGCGGCGCGACAACCCATACCCCAGGCCCGCGCCGGGGACTGCGTTGAGCTGCTCCTTGATCCGCTTGAGCGCGACGCCGGCGCCCGGGCCCCCGGCGAGGAACTCCCGCCAGCCGACCTCGCCCGCGTCGAGCCGTGCAGGGAAGACCGTGGTGAACCAGCCGACCGTCCTGGCCAGGTCGGCCTGGCCGCCGACGGCGTCCTGCTCCCGGCCGTGCCCTTCCAGCTCCACCACGAGCCCACGCCCGGCGGGTTCCGCGCCGGAGCTCCCCAGGTCGTCTGGGCTTCGCCGTACGCGCCACTCGGCCAGGGCGACGGCGAGAGCGGTGAGGAGCACGTAGTTGACGCCCGCGCGATAGGCGGCGGGGAGTTCGGTGAGGAGGGGAGCGGTCTGGCCGGCCGGGAGTGCGACGGTGAGGGAACGTTCGTTCGCCGCCGTGTCGGTCTCCGGGCACAGTGCCCGCAGGGGCCGGGAGCCCAGGGCAGGGGGGCCGCTCAGCACGTGTGCCCAGAAGGCGGACTCGGATAGCCGGTCCTCGTCGCCGAGCATGGCGGCCCACCGCAGGAAGGAGGTGCCGACCGGCGGCAGGTTCACCGGTGTGCCTTTGGTGAGGGCACGGGCGGCCTGGGCGAGGTCGGACAGCAGGATCCGCCACGACACACCGTCGACCACCAGGTGGTGGGCCACGAGGATGAGCCGGCCCGGCCTCTCGGGTCCGGCGTCGAGCCAGACGGCCCGGAGCATCCGCCCCTCGGCCGGGGCGAGCGCGGCCACGGCCCGCGCGTGCTGTTCGGCCCACGTGGTGGTGCCGAGGCCGGCACGGTCGAGCACGTCCGCCGCGCGGACCGCGCCGGGCTCGGGCACATGCAGGGTCCAGTCGGGGAGCAGCCGGGAGCGGAGCATGCCGTGGTGGTCGAGCACCGCCTGGAGGGCCCCGGTCAGCACCTCGGCGGTGAGCCCGGCCGGCACTCGCACCGTCACAGCCTGGTGGAAGGCGTCGGCGCGTGTGTCGAGGTCGCGCAGCCAGCCGATGATCGGCGTGGGGACCACCGTGCCGGTGCCCGGGTCGTGGGGAGTCTCCGCGACCTCCTGCGTGCACTCGCGGGCGAGGGCGGCCACCGTGCGATGCCGGAAGACGTCTCGGGGGGTGATCGCCAGACCGGCGCGGCGGGCGTGGCTCACGAGCTGGATGGCGACGATGCTGTCGCCGCCGAGTTCGAAGAAGCTGTCGTGTACACCGACCGAGGGCAGGCGCAGCAGCTCGGCGAACAGATCCGCCAGGACACGTTCGGCAGGGGTGGCCGGGGCGGTGCCGCCGGCCGGGGCCGTCCACTCGGGGTCGGGGAGGGCGCCGCGGTCCAGCTTGCCGTTGGGGGTCAGCGGCAGCGTGCCGGGGAGCACGACGATCGTCCCCGGCACCATGTAGTCGGGCAGCCCTCCCGCGGCACGCTCACGCAGCGCCGCCGGGTCGATGTCCTCGCCACCCGTGACGTAGCCGACCAGGCGTTTCACGCCCCGGTGGTCCTCACGGGCGACGACGGCGGCCTGCGCGACCGCCGGGTCGGACATCAGGACACTCTCGACCTCGCCCGGCTCGATCCGATAGCCGCGGATCTTGAGCTGGCCGTCCTCACGGCCGAGGAAGTCGATGTTCCCGTCGGCCCGCCAGCGCGCCCGGTCGCCCGTGCGATACATGCGGTCGCCGGGCGCGCCGAAGGGGTCGGCGACAAACCTCTCCGCCGTCAGCCCCGGCCTGCCCCGATAACCCCTGGCCAGCCCCCGGCCGGAGACGTAGAGTTCGCCGACCACGCCGGGCGCCACCGGCCGCAACGCGGAGTCCAGCACATAGCAACGGGTGCCCGGGTCGGGCTCCCCGATCGGCACCGGCCCCGCCCAGTCCGGGTCGGCGAGCCATAGGGTCGAGTTGACCGTCGCCTCGGTGAGCCCGTAGGCGACCACCACCCGCATGCGCCGCCCCCACCGGGCGATCAACTCGTTCGGCACGACCTCCGTGCCCACCACGAGCACCCCGCCCTCGGGCAACTCGCAGTCCGCGGGCAGCGCGGCCACGAGCGACGGCGGAAGGATCATGTGGGTCGCGCGCTGCCCGATGAGGTAGTCCGTCAGCTCCCGGCCCGCGACCCGCCGCTCGGCGGGCACGACGATCGCGGTGCCGCCCACGCAGAGCGACATCACGAGGTCCCAGACCGCCACGTCGAACCCGACCGAGGCGAACTGCACGACCCGGCTCGCCGGACTGATGCCCAGCCGCTCGACGGCGGTGGCGATGAGACTGCCTACTCCGTCGTGGGTGAGCACGACACCCTTGGGGCGCCCGGTCGAACCGGAGGTGTAGATGACGTAGGCGGCACGGTCGAGGCGGGGGGTCTGGCTTGGCGCTGTTTGATGCTGAGCTGTCTGGTCCTGGGCTGTCCGGTTCGGTGTCGGGTACGGCACAGCCGGCGCATTGGCCTCGTCGGAGCCGCTGAGTTCGGCTGCCACGTCCGGTGCGTCCAGGAGCACCAAGGCGACCTGGAAAGCCGGCTGATCCTGGAGGTCGAGGAGCTCGCCGACCAGGCCGGACACGGTGACGACGGCTCGCGCCCCGGCGTCCTCGATCATGTAGGCCAGCCGGTCCCCGGGGTGGTCCAGGTCGAGCGGCAGGTAGGCGGCGCCCGCCTTCATCACGCCGAGCAGGGCGACGACAAGCTCGATCGAGCGTGGCACGGCCACCGCCACGACGTCCTCGTCCCGCACACCTCTGTCGCGCAGCAGGCGGGCGAGGCGGCAGGCCCTGCGGTCCAGCTCGCCGTAGGTCATCTCCTCGTCCTCGCAGACCAGCGCGACCGCCTCCGGCGCGCGCGCTGCGCACTCCTCGAAGGCGGACGTCCAGGTCGGCCCGTCCCGGTCCTCCAGCGGAGCGGCCCCGCCCTGCGGGACGGCAAAAAGATGATCTTGTATCCCATGGGTTACAAGATCACTAACCCCGGTCGGCGGGGTGGCGGGGAGGGGGACTCGGCCGAAGCGGTGGAGGACGAGGGCACGTTCGCCGGGCGTGGTGAGGTCGACGCCGGCCAGAGGGCGGCCGGGGTGGGCGGCCATGGCGGCCAGGACGGCGAGCAGGCGCTGTTCGTGGGCGGCGAGTTCCCCGGGCGAGCAGACGGTGGCGTCGGCGTCGAGGTCGACCTTCACGCCGTGGTCGCCGGGCCGGTCGTACACCGCGACGGACAGGTCGCTGACGGGCCCGCGGGACAGGAAGTGGATGGCCGGGGGCAGCGCCCCGAACCGGATCTCCGGGTGGTAGGGCATGACGTTGGCCGTCGGGCCGATGAGGGAACGCAGGCCGCCCGTGCGGCCGAGTTCCTTGGCGATGTCCTCGCCTCGGTGGCGGCTGTGCGCGGCGAGTTCCCCGACCTCGGCGTTCACGGCGGCGACGAGCTCGGCCGGGGTGGTGCCGGGGGTCACGGTGAGGCGCAGCGGCACGACGTTGGACACCATGCCCTGCGCGTCGGCCGTGCCGGGGTCTACGCGGGCGGTGACGGGCAGGCCGATCACGACGTCCTGGGCGCCGGAGGCCCGGTGCAGGTAGGCGGCGACACCGGCGATGGCGGCGCGCGACAGCCGGGTGCCCGCGGAGGCGGCCAGCCGGCGGAGGCCCTCCGTGAGGTCGGCGGGCAGGACGGTGCTGCGGCGTTCGATCCGGGTGGCCTGCTCGGGGGGACAGTCGAGGAGCCGGGCGGGTTCGCCGGGGAGCCCGGCCAGTTTGGCGTGCCAGTAGGCGCGGTCGGCGGTGTGCTGCGGCGAGTTCCGGTAGGCCGCGTCGGCGGCCAAGAGGCGGCTGAGCGAGCTGTGCGACGAGGTCGCCGAGCCCTCCGCGTCCGGCGCGCCGGGAGCGGACGGAGGCGCCAAGGCGGCTGTGCCGTAAGGGGATGTGCCGGTGGGTGTGCCGCCGTTGTAGTGGCCCGCGGCCTCGGCGGTGATGCGGATGACGCCGGTGCCGTCGGTGACGAGGTGGTGGTAGCGCTGGTACCACCAGGTGCGGTGGGGGCCGAGCCGCAGCAGGGCGTGGGTGAACAGCGGGCCGCGGGCGAGGTCGGGGGGCCGGTTCAGGTCGGCGTGCATCCACGCGAGGGCGGCGGCCTCGGGTCGGGGGTCTTCTGTGAGGTCGAGGACGACAGGGGTCCAGCCGGCGAAGACGCGGGGGATCTGGACGGGCTTTCCGTCCTGTTCGGCGAAGACGACGTGGAGGTTTTCCACGGAGAGCACCGCGTGCCGCACGGCTTCGATCAGCCGGGGCAGGTCGAGGGGGTCGCCGGGGGTGGTGTCGAAGTCGGTGTAGCAGCCGACGTTGTAGGCGGGGCTGTCGGGGGCGATGCGCTGGGCCAGCCAGACCCCGGTCTGTGCTCCGGTGAGCGGCAGTGTCGTGAACCCGTGGTCGGTCATCGTCTCCATGCCCTTCTGCGCCCTGCGGGGGTGTGCCGGGGGTGCCGAGGTGTGGGGGATCGAGTTGGTGCCACGCGTGGAGGCGAGCCGGGTCGGGACCTCGTCCGCGAGTGGCGGCGGTCCTGGCGGGGGCTCGTGGTGGGGCGTGGGGAGGGGGTTCGCCCCATTGGGGGAGCGGCTATCGGCCGACCAGGCCGGTCGGCGGACAAGCGCCGGCCTGGTCGGGGTGGAGCTTTATCGATAACGCCGGGGAAGGCGAATACCGACCGGTGCTCACTTTTTAATGAGCGGTGTCACCTGGTCGATGGCGTAAGGAATGCTGAGCACGGTGTTGAATGACAGCGCCGCACCGATAGGCGGGTCCTGATAGGTCAGGAAGAGGTCGCGAGCTTCCTTCGCGACTTTCAACTCTTTGTAGACCTTGTCGTTCTTGATGCGCTCCCACGGCTCCTTGCCGGTGGTGAGCCACACCAGGCGGTCGACGTCGAGCATGTTCAGCCCCTCGGAGCCGAACTCCGCCACGTTGGACGTGCCGGCCCGCTTGGTGATCTCCTCGGGGATCGTGAAGCCCATCTCGGCGAGGAACGCGGACTTGGGGTCGCCCTTTTGGAACGCGGAATACTGCCCGGCCTTGAAGCTGTCGGCCGCGACGGCGGTCAGCTTCCCCCACTGCGGGTTCTCCTTACGCACCTCCGCGAACCGGTCGGAGATGCCCTGGATCAGCTCCTTGGCCTTGGCCTCCTCGCCGAGGGCGCGGCCGGCCAGGAGGGTGAGGTCCTGCCAGGGCGCGGCGTAGGGGTCGTAGCCCTTGGGCTGGGCGACCACGGGAGCGATCTTCGAGAGCTTGTCGTATTGCTCCTTCTGGATGCCGGAATACATCGCGAAGATCAGGTCCGGCTTGAGGCCGACGAGTTTCTCGAACTTCACGCCGTCCTCGCGCAGGCCCAGCACCGTGGGCTCGGTGCCGGCCCACTTGTCCTTGGCCCACGGCCAGTTGCTGAACGGGGTCACCTGGAACCAGTCCACGACGCCGACGGGCTTGTAGCCGAGGGCGAGGACGGGTTCGTGGTCGCTGAGACCGATGGTGACGATGCGCTGGGGCCTGGCCTTGATCTCGGTTGTGCCGTGGAGGTGGTCGACGGTGACCGGGAAGGCCGCGGGGGTGCCCGGGGCCGCGGCGGGGGCGGAGACGGAGGGGGCGGCGGGTTCAGCGGTCGTGCCGGATCCGCCGCACGCGGCGGCCGTCGTTGTCAGCGACAGAGCCATGAGCGCCATCACCAGGCGTTTTACGGGGCGTGCACTTACTAACGGGGGATAGGACATTGTTTCCTTTTCACACGTGGATCGACGCTCGCCGCCGGTGGTGAAGCTCGTGAGGACACTGGCTCCCCGATGCCGGTTTGTTCACATGATTTGCCGATAAATAAAGCACCAACAGGGGATACTAAGGTAAGCCTTACCTATCTTCAATCCTCCCGAGGGCTTGCATGTCGGGATTCGGTGAGGTAAGCCTTCCCTAAAACGCCAGATCGGATCTTCGTGAACTCCCAGCGAACAGCCGCGCCCAAACGGGCCTCACCATCCGACCCGGCGGCAGCGAATCCGCGCCTCGTCCGGCGCCTCCCCCTCCTCACCGTCACCCCGTTCCTGCTGGTCGGACTCTGTCTGCTGTCCCTCATGCTGGGCAGCCGGGCGATCCCCCTCGACCAGGTCCTGCTGGCCCTCACCGACCCCGGGCACCCCGAGGCGAGCGGCCAGGTGGCGGCGATCGTCCGTGATACACGGCTCGTCCGTACTCTTGTGGCGGTTCTCACAGGCATGGCCCTCGGGCTCGCCGGAGCCGTCATGCAGAGTCTCACCCGCAACCCGCTCGCCGACCCCGGCCTGCTCGGCATCAGCGCGGGCGCGGCCTTCGGGACCGTCGTGGCCGCCGGTGTGCTCGGCGTGGCCGGCCTGCTGACCTCCGTGTGGTTCGCGTTCGCCGGGGCGGCCCTGGCGAGCGCCGCGGTCTACTTCCTCGGCACGCGGGGCACTTCCTCCCCGGTCAAGCTCGCGCTCGCCGGGGTCGCGGTGACGTTTATGCTCGACTCCCTGACCAGCGGCATCGCGCTAACCGACCCCGAGGCGCTCGACCGCTACCGCTACTGGTCGGCCGGCTCCCTAACCGGCCACACCGCCGCCACGGTGTGGCAGATCACACCCTTCCTGATCGCCGGCGTGCTGCTCGCGCTCAGCATCGGCTCGGCGCTCAACGGCATGTCGCTCGGCGACGACGTCGCCACCGCCCTCGGCCACCGCCTCGGCCGGGTCCGCGCCCGCGCCGCGCTCGCGGTCACGCTGCTGACCGGCGCGACGGTGGCGGTCACCGGGCCCATCGTCTTCGTCGGCCTCGTCGTGCCGCACCTGGTGCGGATGGTCACGGGCCCCGACCACCGCCGCCTGCTGGCCGGATCGATGCTGGTGGCGCCCTGCCTGCTGCTCGCGGCCGACATCGCCGGCCGCCTCGTGGCCCGCCCGCAGGAGATCGACGTGAGCCTCGTCGTGGCGTTCCTCGGCGCGCCGTTCTTCATCGCCCTCGTCCGCCGCCGACGCCTCGCGGAGCTGTGATCGTGACCACTGCGAAGACCCCGCGTTTCGCCGGTCGCCTGCCCTTCCGCCTGCGCAGACCCGCCGTCTCCGGCGTGCTGCACGTGCGGCACCTGCTGGTGTGGCCGGTGCTGGCCGCCGTGGCGTTCCTCACCTTCTGCCTGACCGTCGCCGTCGGCAGCGGCGACTACACCATGTCGCTCACCGAGGTCGTGCCCGCCCTGTGGGGCGCGGGCGACCCGGCGGGGGTCTTCGTGGTGCGGGAGCTGCGGCTGCCGAGGGCCGCCGTGGCCCTGCTGAGCGGCGCCGCGTTCGGCGTGGCGGGCGCCGTCTACCAGGCGGTCACCCGCAACCCGCTGGCCAGCCCCGACATGCTCGGCATCACCCAGGGCGCGGGCGCCGCCGTGGCGGCGGGCATCGTGCTCGGCACCGGCGCGGGCCTCGGCACCCAGATCCTCGGGCTCGCCGGCGCGGTGAGCGCCGGTCTGCTCATCTACGTGCTGGCGTGGAGGAAGGGCACCACCGGCTACCGCATCGTCCTCGTGGGCGTCGGCATCAGCTGGATGTGCTCCAGCGTCACCTATTACCTGCTCAGCCGGGGTGAGACCTACGAGGCGCAGCGGGTGCTCGGCTGGCTCGTCGGCAACCTCAACGAGCGCGGCTGGGAGAACGCCCGCCCGCTCGCTCTGGCCCTGCTCGTGCTCCTGCCCGCCGTACTCATGCTGGGACGCCCGCAGCGTGCGCTGCAATTGGGCGACGAGGTGGCGGGCGCCCTCGGCACCCCGGTGCAGCGGGCCCGGCTGGCGCTGATGGTGTGCGGGGCGGCGATCGCGGCGTTCGCCACGGCGGCGGCCGGCCCCGTCCTGTTCGTCGCGCTGGCGGCCCCGCAGATCGCGCAGCGGCTCGCCCGGCTCACCGTGCCGCCGGTCACCGCCTCGGCGTTCACCGGCGCCACGATCGTGCTGATCGGTGACCTGATCGGCCAGCGGCTGATGGAGGACACCGTCGTCCCTGTCGGCGTGGTGACCGGTGTGCTCGGGGCACCGTTCCTGCTGTGGCAACTCGCGAGGGCGGGCGGCCCGTCCGGCCGGTGATGAGCCGCCCGCCCGCTCGCGTCAGTGGGTGAGCGCGTAAGGGCGCCGGTCGGCGCGCAACCTTCCGGCGACCGACGCGGCGATCTCACCGGCGCGTACGGCTGTCGCCGACAGCAGTGTCGAGGTGAGCCCGTGGGAGTGCTCGGTCGCCCCCTGCACGTAGACGCCGCAGCGCATCGTGTCGTCGGCGGCGATCCGGTAGTCGCGCTCCATCCGCAGCCTTCCGTCCGGTGTGCGCAGGAATCGCGCTCCCACCTCACCCAGCAGGGACAACGGGTCGGCCGGCCGGTAGCCGGTGGCGCAGATGAGCAGGTCGGCCGCGAGGTCGGTGCACTCGCCCGTGGGCAGGAAAGTGATCTTCGCCCGCACCTCCGCGTCCGAGACGGCCACGTCGACGAGCCGGGAGGCGTTCATGATGCGCAGCCGTTCGGTGCCGCCGACCTTCTCCGCGTAGTGCCGCCGGTAGAGCTCGTCGATCAGGTCGATGTCGACCACCGAGTAGTTGGTGGAGGTGTGGTAGCCGAGCAGCATTTGCTTGGTCGCCTCGGGCGCGGCGTAGAAGTCGTCGACGGCCCCCGGGTCGAAGATGCGGTTGGCGAAGGAGCTGTCGTCGGCGGGCGTGTAGCCGTATTTCGAGAACACCGCGCACACCTCCGCCTCGGGGAAGGTCTGGTGCAGGTGGTCGGCCACCTCGGCGCCGCTCTGCCCCGCGCCGAGCACGATCACGCGCCGGGGGGCCGAGGTCAGCTCCGCCAGCCGGAACAGCAGCTCGGAGCTGTGCCAGACGCGCGGGCCCGGCACGATGCCCTCGGGCAGCACCGGTTGCAGCCCGGCGGCGACGACCAGGTTGCGCGTCCGCGTGGTCACGAGTTCGCCGGTGCTACGGCGGGCCACGACATCGAGGTGCTCGACGGCCGCGCCGGCCTCCACCGGGGTGACCGCGATGACCTCGGAGCCGTATTCGACCTGGTCGGTGAAGTTCGCCGCGGCCCATTCGAGGTAGTCGTGGAACTCCAGCCGGGAGGGGAACATCGTCTTGTGGTTGATGAAGTCCACCAGGCGGCCTTTGGACTGCAGGTAGCTCAGGAACCCGAAGCCGCTGGTCGGGTCGCGCATGGTGACCAGGTCCTTCAGGAACGAGACCTGCATGGTGGTGCCTTCGAGCAGCATGCCGCGATGCCAGCCGAAGGCCGCCTGCCTCTCCAGGAACACGGCGTCGACCGGCCGGCGTCCGCGTAGCCGGTCCTCGTGCAGGGCGATCGCGAGTGCGAGGTTGGACGGTCCGAAGCCGATGCCGATCAGGTCGTGGACAGACTGCTGTGCAGCAGACATGGGCGCCTTTCGGGGGGACGGAGGGAAAAGATGCCGCGAGATGCGCCGGATAGTCGACGGCGTCCACCGGGCGGCTTCCAAAGATCCAACGGATGATTTAGGTTAGGCTCGCCTAATCTACTGTTTGAGCCTAGCCCGTCCTGATCCCCCTCACAAGGAGAGTTCATGCGGATCGTGATGTTCGGCTACCAGACCTGGGGGCACCGCACCTTACAGGCGCTCCTGGAGTCCGCACACGAGGTCGTCCTCGTGGTCACCCATCCCCAGAGCGACCACGCGTACGAGAAAATCTGGGACGACTCGGTGGCCGAACTCGCCGAGCGGCACGGCGTGCCCGTGCTGCTCCGCAACCGGCCGGACGACGAGGAGCTCATGACGCGCCTCACCGAGGCCCGCCCAGACCTCATCGTCGCCAACAACTGGCGCACGTGGATCCCACCGGAGATCTTCTCCCTCCCGCGGCACGGCACCCTCAACGTGCACGACTCGCTGCTGCCCGCCTACGCCGGCTTCTCGCCGCTGATCTGGGCGCTCATCAACGGCGAGCAGGAGGTCGGGGTCACCGCGCACATGATGGACGCCGAACTCGACGCCGGCGACATCGTGGTGCAGCGGGCGATCCCCGTCGGGCCGAAGGACACCACCACCGACCTGTTCCACCGCACCGTCGACCTCATCGCCCCCATAGTCCATGAGTCGCTGGAGCTCATCGCGTCTGGCCGCACCGCCTGGACCCCGCAGGACCGCTCGAAGGCCAGCTTCTTCCACAAGCGGTCGATCGAGGACGGCAACATCGACTGGACCTGGCCCGCCGAGGACATCGAAAGGCTCGTCCGCGCCCAGTCCGACCCCTATCCCAACGCGTTCACCCACTACAAGGGTGAGCGCATCCGCGTGCTGAAGGCGTCGGTGTCGACCGGCGTCTACGGCGGCACCCCCGGCCGGGTCTTCATCCGCGAGGGCGACGGCGTCGTCATCGTCGCCGGGGCCGACGCCCGCAAGGGGCGCAGCCGCGGCCTGGTCGTCGAGCGGGTCCGCACCGAGGCCGGCGACGACCTGCCGGCGACCGACGTCTTCCGCACCATGGGCGGCTACCTCGGGAGACGCCCGTGACCGTGGACGTCGCCGCCGCCGTCAAGGACGAGGCGGCGGAGATGGCCGAGCTGCTCGCCGAGCTGGTCCGCGTCCCGAGCGTCGGCGGCTCGCCCGCCGAGTCGGCTGTCCAGGCGCGCCTCGCCGAGTGGCTCAGGGCCGAGGGCCTGGAGGTCGACCACTGGCCCATCCCCGTCGCCGACCTGGCCGCCGAGCCCGGCTTCCCCGGCATGGAGGTGCCGCGCACCGAGGCCCACGGCCTCGTCGCCCGGCTGCCGGGCACCGGCGGCGGGCGCACCCTGATGTTCAACGCCCACGTCGACGTCGTCCCACCCGGCGACCCGGCCGCGTGGACGGTCGATCCGTACGGCGGGGCCGTCCGGGACGGCCTCCTCTACGGCAGGGGCGCCTGCGACATGAAGGGCGGGCTGGTCGCCGCCCTGTTCGCGGTGCGCGCGCTGCGCCGCCTGCGGCTGCGCGGCGACGTGCTCGTGGCGTGCGTGGCGGGCGAGGAGGACGGCGGGCTCGGCACCTACGCGCTGCTGCGCCGCGGCCTGCGGGCCGACGCCTGCGTGATCCCCGAACCGACCGGCCTCGGCGTGGTGCCGGCCAACGCCGGCGCGCTCACCTTCCGGCTGCGTGTTCCCGGCCGCGCCGCCCACGCCTCCACCCGGGACGCCGGGGTGAGCGCGGTCGAGAAGTTCTGGCCGGTGTTCGCCGCGCTGCGCGCCCTTGAGGCCGAGCGCAACGCCGCCCCGGATCCGCTCATGGCCCGCTGGGCTCTGCCGTACGCGATCGAGATCGGCACCGTGCGGGCCGGCGACTGGTCGTCGTCGGTGCCGGGCGAGCTGGTCGCCGAGGGGCGGCTCGGCGTCATGCTCGGCGAGCCGCCGGAGAAGGCAAAGGCGGCGCTGGAGGAGGCGGTCGCGGCTGCGTGTACGGCGGACGCCTGGCTGGCCGGCAACCCGGTCGCGGTGGAGTGGTGGGGCGGGCAGTTCGCCGCGGGCCGCCTGCCAGGAGAGGACGCGGGGCTGCTCGCCGGGCTGACCGAGGCCCACACGGCGGTGACCGGCGGGCCGCCGGACGTGTGGGGCGCACCCTACGGCAGCGACCTGCGGCTGCTCACCGGGCTCGGCGGCATCCCGGCCGTGCAATACGGTCCGGGTGACATCGAGCGGGCCCACGGGCCGGACGAGTGTGTGGCGCTGGCGGAGGTCGAGACGGCGGCGTCCACCCTGGCGGTCCTGGCGGCCTCCTTCTGCCGGTGACGTGCCTTTGCGAGTGACATGGCCGGCCGGCGCCTTCCGGGGGCCCTGCTTCTTCCGGGGGGCCCTGCTTCTTTCGGGGGGAGGTGCCGGCCGGTCCTGTCCGGTCAGGCCTTCGCCGGTGTGAACACCCGCTCCGCCGCCAGCCACGTGCCGCGGACGGTTGTGCCGCTCGCGATGTCGTGCGGGTCCAGGTGGCGGATGTCGGCGTTCAGCCAGACGAGGTCGGCCACCGCGCCGGGGGTCAGGCGTCCCCGCTCGTCGTCGGCGAACGCCTGGTAGGCGACGCCCGCCGTGTAGGCGGTGAGCGCTTCGCCGAGGGTGACGCGCTGGTCGGGGAGCCAGCCGCCGGCCGGTCGGCGTTCGGCGTTCTCGCGGGTCACGGCCACGGGCAGCCCGGTCAGCGGGCGGTGGTCGCTCACCGGCCAGTCGCTGCCGAAGGACACCCGCGCTCCTGAGCGGAGCAGGGAGCCGATGAGGTAGAGCCGTCTGGAGCGTTCCACACCGAGTCGGGGGAAGGTCAGCTTGGTCATCGCCGGGTCGGTTTGCGCCCACAGCGGCTGGAAGTTCGCGATCACGCCGAGCGCGGCGAAGCGCGGCAGGTCCATCTCGTCCAGCATCTGGACGTGGGCGATCACCGGACGCCGGTCCCTCGGGCCGTTGACCCGGGTGACGTATTCGATGGCGTCCAAGGCGGTGCGCACGCCGGCGTCGCCGATCGCGTGCAGGTGGGCCTGGAGGCCGAGCCGGTCGAGGGCGGTGAGCGCCCTGATCAGCTCCGCGTAGGACCACACCGGCATGCCGCGTGTGCAGGGATCGTCGCTGTAGGGGGCGAGCAGCGACGCCGTACGGTTCTCCACGATGCCGTCCACGAAGAACTTCACGGTGCCCGCGGTCAGCCGGTCCCCGTGGACGGCCACCCGCTTCCTGATGTCGGCGAACTCCGCGACCTGCTCCCACCAGCGCTCGGGGTCGGCCCGCATCCCGAGATTGACCCGGGTGGCGAGCAGGCCGCGCTCGGCCGCCAGCAGGTAGGCCTCCGCCGACGTGCTCTCGACCCAGGCGTCCTGGACCCAGGTGACACCGGCGGCGGCGTAGGTCTCGGTCGCCACGCGCAGCGCCTCGACGGTGTCCTCGACCGTGCGGGCGGGAGCCGTACGGAGGACCGCGTCGACCGCGTCCCATTCGAGCATCGTGCCGAGCAGTTCGCCGTCCGCGCGCCGGGCGAAGGTGCCGCGGTCGGTGTCGTGGGTGTCGGACGACAGGCCCGCCCGCCGCATGGCCTCGGTGTTGCACCACAGGGTGTGGTAGTCCCAGGCGCGCAGCGCGACCGGCCGGTCGGGCACGACCGCGTCGAGCCACGTGGCGTCGAACAGCCCGCCCGGCGCGAGGGTCGAGTCGTAGCCGCCACCGACGATCCACTCGGCCTCGGGGTGGGCGTCCGCGTAGCGGCGTACTTCCTGTGCGATCTCGTCGATACTTGCGCAGCCTCTGACCTGGGGACCGGTCAGCTCGAACCCCGCGAGGTCGGGGTGGCAGTGGCCGTCGCCGAAGGCGGGAAGGAGCAGGCCGCCCTCAAGGTCGACGGTCTCGGTGGCCGGGAGGGTGAGGGCCTGCGGGCCTAGGGCCTCGACACGGCCGTTCTTGACGGTGAGGGAGTCGGTGGTGGTTCCCGTGCCGGTCCAGACGGTCCCGTTGCGGAAGAGGATGCGTGTCATTGGCGTCCCAAAACGAATGACGTTAGTTTATGTTGAGAGGATAGATTGCCGAGAGCTTGGGCAAAAGGGGGGAAGCAAAAGTGACGAGGCGCGTCGGCCGGCCCGTCAAACCCGTGCTGACCAGGGAGGTCATCACGCGCGCCGCCCTGACCCTCATCCGCGAAAGCGGCGCCGAAGGCTTCTCCCTCGCCGCCCTCGGACAGAAGCTCGGCGTGCGCCCCTCCTCCTTCTACAACCACGTGACCGGCAGGGACGACATCCTCGCCGGGGTCCGCGAGCTCGTCACCCATTCCATCGACGCCACGATGTTCTCCCGCCTGCCCTGGGACGAGGCCGTCGTGCGATGGGCGCACGGCTACCGCACCGCCTTCGCCGCCCACCCCACGACGATCACCCTCCTCGCCACCCTTCCCGTCACGGGGGCGTTGAGGACACTCCGGATGTACGACCAGGTGGCGTCCGGGCTCGAACGCGGTGGCTGGCCCACCCCCATGGTCATACCGGTCGTGGTGGCCGTCGAGTCGTTCATCCTGGGGTCGGCTCTGGACGTGGTGGCGCCACCTGACATGTTCGACAGCGGGCCGCTGGCCTGCGAGGTGCCCACCTTCGCGGTGGCCGTCCATGCCCGGGACGCCGCGGCCCGCGAACGAGGCGTCTCACCTGCGGACCTCGCCTTCGAGATCGGACTCCACTCCCTGGTCGCCGGGCTGCGGGTGACACTCGCCTCCCAAACGGGGTGACCGGCCACGCGAGAGGTCCGCTCAAAGGTGTCTCCGATGGTAGGGCATATCGCCTGGCCTTTTTCATGGAGTCCGGTGACCTTTCGGCCTGGCCTGAAAGGGGTCGGCGTGGGCGCTCAGACGGCTTGGCGGTCAGCGGTCATGGGGAGACGCCTTTGCGGAGGTAATAGATGGCTGACCGCAACTGTGCCGCTCCTTGACTTGTTGTGACACTGGGATAACCATGCCTATGTGGCGTTGTGAGCAGATCGGCACCACCGAAAGAGGTAGCGGTCCTCAGAAGAGGGCTGCCGGGTAAACACAGCAGTTCGTCCGTCGACCGGGAGCATCGCTCCTACGGAGAACGCCGTTGTCCGTAACCCATATTGTGCAGCTACCGTTTCCCTCGACCAGTGAGCCGCAGCCCGATCTGGTCGAATACTACAAGCTCTACGAAAAGGAGTTCGCCCGCGATTTTCCGGAGTTCTTCATTCCGGCGGAGCGACTGTGGGAGATGCCTCTCTGGGTCGCCCACATCACGGCGATCCTGGACGAGCTCGGTGTCGAGTCCTCCTTCGCCGATCTCAGTTCCGCGCGGTCCGCGGATGAGTGTCTGTCGAGGTTGACCGAGGTCAGCTCGCCCGGGGACGCGGTGCTCATCAGTCCGCTGGCGCAGAACTTCGACCTCGCGCTCACGGTCAGCCGGGCACTCAAGGCGGCGGGGCGGGTCACCGTCCTCGGGGGGAACATGGCGGGGCTGGCCACCCCCGGCGACACGAGCAGGGTGGTCCGGGGGCAGGTGGGGGTCGAGCAGTTGCGGGACGCGCTGCGGCCTGGGACGGACAGGGTGTTCTCGATCGCGAGCCGGGCCGGGGTGAGTGCGCGACGGATCACGTGGGCGCCTTCGTATCGGCATCTCACCGGATATTCGGGGCACGTGCCGCTGCTGCGGCTCAACGCGAGCCACGGGTGCCTCTACAAGTGCGGTTTCTGCGGGGACGCCTGGAGCAGGCAGCTCACGCTGGTGGACGTGGAGGCGCTCAAGCGGGAGGTGGATCAGTTCGCGGCGCTCTTTCCCGAGACGAAGCTGGTCTACATCGGGGACAAGACGTTCGGGCAGTCCAAGGAGGCCGTGCGGAATCTGCTGGACGTCTTCCGGGATCGGCCTGGATATCGGTTCATCGTGCAGACCCACGTGCTGGCGGTCAATCAAAGCGTACTGAATGCCATGGCGGAGCTCGGGGTCATGGCGGTGGAGCTCGGGTTTGAGTCGGCGGACACCGAGATGCTCAGAAGCATGGGGAAACTCTCCCGGGGGCTCGACCACTATCGGGACAGATTGGCGGCGATCGACGGGCAGGGCATGCGTGTGGTGCTCAATCTCATGGGCGGGCTCGCTTATGAGACGGAGCGGGCCCACAGCGAGACGATGGGTTGGCTGGAGAAGTGCGCGGACCTCATCTGGCTCGCCAATCTATATAACTTCGTGCCCTATCCCTTGGTTCCGGATTTCCCGGCCCTGAAGCCCCGCATCTTCAATTGGGACTTCTCGCAGTGGCGAGAGGACGCGCCCGTGGTCTTCACTCCTTTCCATCTCACGCCCGAACGAAGCTGGAGACTATTCTTGGAAAAGGTGGAATTGATGACCGGACTCGTCGCGAGCCGGCATGCCTGACGCGGGCGGCTCGTCGTTTGATCCGTCGCTCCTCCTCAAGGCGGCCGAGGCGGCCCGGCCCCGTGACGTGGGTGCCCCCGGGTGGGCCGGGGTGCCCACGCTGTTCGGCGCCGAGCTCAGGACCGACTGGAGTCTGCTCCCCTTGGACCCGGCTCTCTGGGTGGCGGCGGGGGTTCCTTTCGACGGGACCACGAGTTCGCGCCCGGGGGCGGCCGAGGGGCCGCGGGCGGTCCGGGCCGCGAGTCTCATCTACGCGAGCGGGCTGTCCACCCGTGCGGTCGAGCCGATGACGGACATGCGCACCGGCAGGGATTTCGAGTACGGGAACCCTTCGGTCGTCGACGCCGGGGACCTCACGGTCTTCCCCAGTGATCCGATGGCGACCACGGCGTCGGTGGCGGCGGGCGTGCGGGAGCTTCTGGGCGGCGGGCGGCGCGGGATCTTCCTGGTGGGGGACCACTCTTGCACCATCGGCACTTTCACCGGCTTCTATCTGAGCAGGCGGGAAACCGTTCCGCCGGAGCGGATCGGGTTCGTCAACCTCGATCACCACTTCGACTTCGGCGACACCAGCAGTCTGCACGGGCCGATCTACCACGGCTCCAATTCACGCCGGGTCTCCGAGCTGCCTGGCATGCGGCCGGAGAACATCGCGTTCGTCGGAGTGGGCGACGTGACGCGGCGAAAACAGCTCGGCCACCTCGTCGATCGGGGATTCTCGGTCGTGTCGTCGGCCGACCTGCGAGGCGGCGCCGAGAAGGTGGAGGCGCTCGTCGACCAACTGGGAGAGCGCTGCGACGTCGTCTACCTGTCCGTCGACATCGACGTCCTGGACTGCTCGGTGGCCCCGGGCACAGGGAACGTCACGCTCGGCGGGCTGACCGGCGGCGCTCTGCTCGACGTGTGGGAGCTCCTGCACCGCCTGCCGATCGGAGCGTTCGACATGGCCGAGGTCGCGCCCAGACTCGATCCGACGGGGCGCACTCCGCAGATCGCGGCCAGGCTTCTGTTCGACGCGATCTTCCGTCTCCAGGGAGGGTGACGCATGTCCGACGACCACAGGATCGCCGTGATCACGGTGGCGGTGCCCGAGGACTGGTACTCCGGCACGCCGGCGGCCCCGTGGGTTGGGGAGGCCGCCGGGCATCTGGCGGGCGGCGGGTCGGTGACGCTCCAACTGGCGGGGGACGGGCCGGCTCCGCCCACCGCGGAGCTGATCCGCCGGGCCCACGCGGTGCTGCTCGGCGTCTGCGGGGCCATGCAGCGGGAGCACCTGCTGCCCCGCGACGCCTATGTCGAGGTGGACGAGGAGAGCTACGGCACACCGACCGCGCCGCGGGCCCGGTCACGCTTCCTCCTGCCGCACCAGGACGGCGCCCACGCGAGCTTTCTGACCCCCCGGCGGATCAACGACCGGCACGGCGTCACAGACGACCGGGTGTTCTCCAACACGGTCTATTTCAAGCGGCCGTCCCACAAGATGTACCAGGGCTTCCTCATCACCAACCCGGGCGCTTTCCCAGGGGAGACCTACTACTACAGCCTGATCGCCCTGCTCGTCGCGGCCTACAAACACAAGAACGGGAGAGCGCCGAGTTCCAGCCGCGAGGTCGAGGAGTTCCTCGGCGACAACATCGCCCGCTCGATGGAGCTGAGCGACGTGCACCACTCGCGCTACCTGAACCTCGGCTCACTCCTCGGCTCACCCGACCCCGCCCACCACGTCCTGCCCAGCGGCCCAAGGGCGGAAAGCGAGCTCTGGCCGGACCAATACGCGTCCATCCCGGGGATCTGGGAAATGGTGGAGTCCTGCCCCTGCGCCTCCTGTGAGGGGCCGGGCGCCCGGCTCATCTGCCACCAGTCCTACGAGACGCTCGGCCTCTCATGGCCGGAAATGCGCAGGCACTTCGAGAGTACGGTGACCGGCGGCCTTGGCGATGTCCTCATCGGCAACAACCTCTCCCAGATGCACGCCGCCTTCTCGGCCAGGGACCGCCGGATATGCCCCGTGTGCATCGTCGTCGACAAACCGGCCGGCGCCGAATACGAGGCCTGGCTGGCCCAGGAGTGGGACCAGGGTTTCGCCCGGGTGGGAGGCGCCAGGTGAAGCGGGAACTCCGCAAGCGGGAGGCGCTGGCGATTCACGAGGCGGGCCATCTGCTGGTCGGATGGGCCCAGTCGGCGGTGACGGTCAGAGAGAGCGTGTGGTCGGACCGGGGCTTCACCTACACGAGGACGACGTCCGGCGGGGACTGGCGGTCGGCCGCGGAGAAGACCCGGAGCATCGCCGGGCAGGTGGCCGCCGCCCTCGCCGGCGGCGCCGCCGAGCTGGCCGCCGGAGGGTTCGCCGCCGCGGCGGCGGGGGAGATCTCCCTTTCGGACGTCCTCTCCATAACGGGCACGATCGACTTCCAGCACGCCCAGGAGTGGCTCGCCCTGCAGCGCCACGACCCGAGCCAGGACTCGATCGAATGGGAGATCGTCGACGTGTTCCGCCTGCTCGTCGCCGACCTGGCCACGCCGGAGGCACGCGCGGCCGTGCACGCCGTCGCCGACTCGTTTCTCAGGAGAAGGGGCGCGAGCGAGACCGGCAGCGTGAGCGTCGGCCTCGCGGAGCCGGAGATCCAGGCCCTCCTGGCGGGGACGCGGCTCCCCGGGGAATATCCGCTGAGCCGCACCACCACGCCGAACGTCACCGACGTGACCACCGATTAGGGGTTCAGTGCGGCAGACCGAGATTCACGTCGCGGGCGCCGTGCCCGACTCGGCGGACTGGGCGAGCGCCGTGGCAGGCGGGCCGCCGCAGCTCTCCGCGAGGTGGCTCACCTGCCACGCGGCGTCGTTCGATCGCCCGAGCGAATACGCGATCGCCTACGTGGGCGGGCGGCCGGCGGCAGCGGCGGTGTTCCACGTGCGGTTCGACACCGACCACCACACGAAATACCGGCTCTCCAACCTGCAGCCCGGCTGCCGCTCCGCGGAGCCGTCCCTCGTCGTGGTCGCCCCGAGCTCCTACGTGTCCGGCCTGCACGTCGCCTGCGGCGTGGCCGCACGCGAGGCCGGCTTCGCCGTACGCGCGCTGGTCGCGGAGCTGCGCCGCCGGGCCGCGGATGCCGGCGCCACCACCCTGCTGTTTCCGCACATCGCGGATCCGGCGCCCGGGTGGCTGCGGGAGGAGGTCGCGGAGGAGGGCGCGCTGTTCCCCATGAGTGACTCCGCTTACCTCGACCTCCGCCGGATATCCACCTTCGACGACTATCTCGCCACACTCCCCGCGAAACGCAAACGGGAGACGGCGCGCGAACGCCGCGCCTTCACGGCAGCGGGGCTCAGCGTCGAGGTGGCGGGCGAGGTGCCGATCACCCCGGCGCTCCTTGAGCGGCAGGTCGCCCACTACCGCAGGCACGGCCTTGAGGCCGATCGGGAGCGGGTGGCCGGCCAGTTCCTCGCCCTGCAGAAGGATTACGCGGGACGGCTGCATCACGTCACGGTCCTGCGGGACGGCGCCGAGGCGATCGGGCACGTGCTCGCCGTGGAGGAAGGGGAGTGGCTGATTCCCAAGCTGGCGGGCTTCACGGGCAGGGAGGGTTTTGGATACTTCGAGGCCACCTACTACACGATGATCGACCTGGCGCTCCGCTCCACCGCGTGCGAGCGCATCGACTATGGTGGTGCCGCGATCGAGGCCAAAGTCCGGCGCGGATGCCGCATCCGCCCACTCCAAGGAGCACTGCTGTCGACGACGTGACCGGTGCCGACCCCCATGAGCAGGCCGAGCTCACCGAGAGGGCGCCGCTGCTGCAAAGCATCGAGATACCCGACGAGGACGAGCTCGCGCGGCAGATGGCGGCGCAACTCGCGGACGTGCTTCCGGCGGGCAGTCGCGTGTCCGCCTGGCGGCGGGGCGCCGACTACGCCGCCCTCCGCGTCGAGACGGGCGCGGGCGAAAGGCTCGTGCTCCGCGTCCCGCTGCGCGAGATCGCGCCCTCCGCCTACGACGGCACGGTCGACTTCGGCGCGGTGCTCGAGCGGGAGGCCGCGGCGCACCGCGTCCTGGCCGAGGCGGGCGTTCCCATGGCGCCGCTGCGCGGGTGGCGGCGGGCCGACGGCGCGGGGCGGCGCTCGTGGATGCTGCTGGGCTTCGTCGACAACGACGGGGCGGCAGACCTGAACGACGCCCAGCTTGAGCGGCTCGGAGGTGTGCTCAGGCGCATCCACGAGATCGACCCGCCCGGCTCCGCGCAGGCGGCGGTCGGGGCCGAATGCCGGCCCGACCAGATGATCCGGCGCGTCGAGACGCGCGTGTCCGCCCTGGCGAGCCGTGCCGACGTCAAGGACCACCGGACGCTCGTCGAGGCCGCGACCGCGGTCATCGCGGAGCGTGCCGTGTCGGCGCCGCTCCGGCTCCTGCACATGGACCTGCGGCAGGAAAATCTCTGCTACCGGGGCGACGAACTCGCCGCGGTCATCGACCTCTCCAACTGCACCATGGGCGACCCCGCCGCCGAGCTGGGCAGAATGCAGGCTTACGGACTGCTGAAGCCACCCCTTCTCGCCGGATATCGCGGCATTGACACCCCACTTCCCCCGGACGACGTCGTCGCCGCCTATGCCGCGGACACCTACGCGCTCCTCGGCTTGCTCGGCACCGACGAGTTCGCCGACCGGGAACTCGTCGAACGGGGCACCGCCGGACTGAATTGGTGCCGGAAGGTTCTCTGCCGCTGACAAGGGGAGGACCCTCCACCATGGGGGTCCTCACCGCGTTCCTACCGGCGCCGGGCACAGTGGCAGCGCTCACATGGTCCACCGCCTTCAGAACGATCGGCCGCGGCATGTTCCTGCCGGTCAGCGTGATCTACTTCACCGGACCGGTCGGGCTCTCCGCGATGGAGGTGGGCTTCGGCCTGTCGTTCGCCGCGGTCTTCGGTTTCCTCGGCGGGCTCGCGGCGGGGCGGCTGTCCGACCTGCGCGGGCCGCGCGGCGTCACCCTGCTTTTCTCCGTCGCCACCTCCCTGCTGACCTGCGGCTATGTCGTCGTCGACGGCCTGGCCGCGTTCGTGCTGGTGACCACGCTGACGACCTTCACGGCCGCCGCGGAGCAGACGGCCCGCAGTGCCCTGATCGGCGTGGCGCTCCCGCACGAGAGGCGGGTGCAGGTCAGGGCCTATCTCCGCGCGGTCACCAACGTGGGCCTCTCGCTCGGCGGGCTGGGGGCGGCCTTCGCGCTCCACCATCAGGGCCGCGCGGTCTACCTGGGGATGATGCTCGGCTGCTCGGTCTGCTACCTGGCAGGCGCGCTGCTCATCCTGAGGGTTCCGCCGGTGGAGGCCGCGGGGAAGCCGGACGACGGGCCGATCCGGCTCGTCCTGCGCGACCGGCCGTACATCACCATCACCTTGCTGAACGCCGCCCTGTCGCTCCACGGCGGGCTGCTGACCGTCGCGCTCCCGCTGTGGGTGGTGCAGCGCACCAGCGCGCCCGCCGCCGTGGTCGCGCTGCTGATCATGTTCAACACCGTGGCCGTCACCATGCTTCAAGTCCCGCTGAGCCGGGGCAGCGAGAGCGTCGTGGGGGCCGCACGTGCCCAGCGGCGTTCGGGATGGTTCCTCCTGATGTCGTGCCTGTTGTTCGCCCTGTCCACGGGCCTTTCCTCATGGGTCGCGGTGGTTGTCCTCGTGGCGGGCGCATCCGCGCACGTCGCGGGGGAGTTGTTCCAGGCGGCCGGCTCGTGGGGCCTCTCCTACGAGCTCGCGCCCGCCCGCTCGATCGGGACCTATCAGGGCGTGTACGGCATGGGCTACCAACTGGCCGACCTCCTGGCGCCCGCCCTGCTCGTCGCCGCCGTCATCGGCTGGGGGCAGGCGGGCTGGGTGCTCATCGGGGTGATCTTCCTAATTGCCGGCGCCCTGGTGCCGCCTGTCGCCCGACGGGCCATTGCCGCCGCGGGTGCCTAGACGCCGGTACGGCATAAGCCCTCCACTCCGCCACGTGGTCTCAACGAAGAGGCCTTGTCCTCGGCCTGTCGGCCGTTCGTTGCTATCGGCTAGTGCGAAATCTAAAGTCAGTGTGTACTGTGGCATTAGATTTCGGGAAAAATCGGTAGTTGGACAAGTTTTTCTGAGGTAGAGATCATGATCGACCGTTCACGTCTCGCTGTGCTTCTCGACCGGGAGCGTGGCTCCTTCCGGGCCCGGAACCCGCGGTCGGCCGCCGCCTACGAGGCCGCCCGGGGCCACCTGTTCGGCGGGGTGCCAATGACCTGGATGAACAAGACCGCAGCCGGGTTCCCCCTCTACCTGGCCACTGCGAAGGGGGCCAGGGTCACCGACGTCGACGGGCACGAATACGTGGATCTCTGCCTGGGGGACACGGGAGCCATGGCGGGCCACTCGCCCGCGGCGACGGTGGCGGCCGTCGGCAGGCGGTTCGGGGAGCTCGGAGGCGCCACGGTCATGATGCCGACTGAGGACGCGGGCTGGGTGGGGGAGGAGCTCGGGCGGCGCTTCGGCCTGCCGTACTGGAGTTTCTCGCTGACCGCCACCGACGCCAACCGGTGGGCCATCAGGCTGGCGCGGGCGATCACGGGGCGGCCCAAGATCCTCGTCAACAGCTACTGCTACCACGGCAGTGTCGACGAGGTGCTCATCGTGGTGGGCGCGGACGGGGAGCAGGTCTCGCGGGAGGGGAACGTCGGAGCTCCCGTCGACCCGACGGTCACCTCGAGGGTCGTGGAGTTCAACGATCTGGCCGCGCTGGAGCGCGAGCTGGCATACGGCGACGTGGCCGCCGTGCTCATGGAGCCGGCGCTGACCAACATCGGCATCGTGCTGCCGGAGGCGGGCTACCTCGAAGGGGTCCGGCGGCTCACCGAGAAATACGGCACGCTGCTCATCAACGACGAGACCCACACCTTCTCCGCCGGCCCGGGCGGGTGTACGGGGGCGTGGGGGCTCTCGCCGGACATCGTGACGATCGGGAAGGCGATCGGCGGCGGCATCCCGAGCGGCGGTTACGGACTGTCGGCCGAGGTGGCGGCCCAGGTCGAGGGGATGAGCGGGCTCGACCTGGTCGACATGGGCGGCGTCGGCGGCACCCTCGCGGGCAACGCGTTGTCGGTCGCGGCGATGCGGGCCACGCTGGAGCATGTGCTCACCGACGACGCGTTCGCACGGATGACGGAGCTGGCCACCCACTTCACCAAGGGCGTGCAGGACGTTATCGACCGCTACTCCCTGCCGTGGTCGGTCACCCAGCTCGGGGCCAGGGCCGAATACCGTTTCGCCAGCCCGGCGCCGCGCACCGGCGGGGAGTCCAACGCGGCCAATGACGCCGATCTCGACGACTACCTGCACGTCTATCTGGCCAACCGTGGGGTGCTGCTCACGCCGTTCCACAACATGGCGCTGATGTGCCCGGACACGACCACGAACGACGTGGACCTCCACCACGAGGTGTTCGCTGCCGCGGTCGCCGAACTGGCCGGATGAGAAAGCCGGACCGAATGAGGACGCCGGATCAGAACAACGTGAACGTCGACGACGTCGACCGCATTCTGCTGCGGGAGTTGCAGCAGGACGGCCGGGTCTCCTACACCGCGCTGGCCGAGGCCACCGGCCTGTCGGCTCCCGCCGTACGGCAACGCGTGCAAAGGCTGCGTGACGAGGGTGTCGTCCAGATCGTCGGAGTGACCGATCCGATGGCGCTCGGGCTGCCCTTCATGGCGCTGATCGGGTTGCGGGTCGACGACGACGTGCACGCGATCGCCGACCGGGTCAGCGAGTTGCCGGGCGTGATCTACGTGGTGCTCACGTCGGGGTCGTTCGATCTCTTCGTCGAGGTGGTCTGCAAGGAGCCGGCCGAGCTGCTGAAGATCCTTAACGACCACATCAAGCGGGTGCCGGGGGTCACCCGGGCCGAGGCGTTCACCTACTTCGGGATCCACACCCACAGGTTCGCCTGGCCCGGCACCTGATCCCGGGCCCGGCCGCGGCACCTGCTCCCGGGCTCGACCCTGCCACAGGGCGGGCCCGGCACCGATGTGGCCCGGGGGCAGTGGCACACGTCGCTTTTTGTGCGGCGGGCACATGGAGGGCGCCGACAACCCGGACATAGCGTCCTGGCAACGGCGTCACCCCCATGAGCAGGACAGGAGGCACCTCTTGCTCGCCGACCACACCGCGGAGCAGGCCCTGCACGAAAGGGTCGTCCGGCGACAGGGCGAATGGGAACGCGAGTCCCGGGGCCTGGTCGATCCGCCTTTGCCCAGTGACATGTTGCAACCGTGGGAGGTCTGGGACAAGGACCTCTTCGATCTTGAAATGGTCCGGGTCTTCGGCCGGTCCTGGGTCTGGCTTGGCGACACCGAGGACCTCCAGAAGACCGGTGACTACATCACGGGGAACATCGGCGCGCAGCCGGTGGTCGTGATCCGGCAGGAGGACGGCTCCCTCAAAGGCTTCCTCAACAACTGCCGCCACCGCGCCGCCGGGCTGGCGTTCAAACCCGCCGGGCACTGCAAGGCGCTGGCCTGCCCCTATCACGCGTGGACCTACGGGCTGGACGGGCGGCTGCTGAGCATTCCGGACATGGACCGGATGTACGGGCCGGACTTCCCGAAGGAGGACTACGGCCTGGTCCCGATCCGGGTGAAGGTGGCGTTCGGCAAGCTGGTGTTCGGCTGCCTGTCGCGGAAGGCTCCGCAGTTCGAGGATTGGATCGCTCCACTCCTGCCCCGCTACGAGAAGTACAAGATCCACACCTTCAAGCGCTATCACCGTGAGCTGGACGAGACCTTCCCGATCAACTGGAAGGCGTTCGTCGAGAACTCCAACGACGACTACCACGTGCGTTTCGTGCACCGCAGGCTCAACAAGGTGCGCAAGCAGATGGACACCATCGTGCGCTTCGAGGGCCGCACGACGAGCGGCTACAAGCCGCATTCTGCGAACTTCGACATGTCG
The DNA here is from genome assembly GCF_016863435.1 of Sinosporangium siamense. Classification (GTDB taxonomy): domain Bacteria; phylum Actinomycetota; class Actinomycetes; order Streptosporangiales; family Streptosporangiaceae; genus Sinosporangium; species Sinosporangium siamense. Next base: position 139,568 of record NZ_BOOW01000030.1, on the reverse strand, counting down.
GCCGGGCGCACGGACCTGAGCGAAGAGGATCTGCGCGGCAGCTACGCCGAGTTCGTCTACCCCAACTTGACGCCTCTGCCGTACGCCTCGCAGTTGATCCTGGTGCGGGTGGACCCGATCGCGCCGGACAGATCACGGCTCTTCTCCCGGATCTACGGCCTCAGCGATGACCTTGAGCTGCAGAATCGCGAACTCGACGGCCTGGAGCTGACCAACAAGGAAGACACCGACATGGTGACCCAGCTGATGGAGAACCTTCGGTCACCTTTCTATCGGGTGGGTCCGCCGAGCACTTGGGAGGGAAGGGCACATCACATGATGCGGCTCATCCGCCGGGACGTGGCGACGCCCCTCGACCCGGACGAGTTCGACGGTCCCGTCGATAAGGACTGAAGCCAACTGAAGCCGGTCGACAGCCAGAAAGAGGACGGATCAATGCTTGAGAAGAAGCTGACCGAGGCCCGGTGGACGCACGTCGCGCTGCCCTGCTGCGACATCGACGCGGCGATCGAGTTCTACACCACGATGACCCCCCTGGTCGTGGTGTCGACCCACGAGGACAAGGACGGGCGGAACGTCTGGTTGTCCAATGACAAGCAGGTGGAGACGCCGTTCGTCCTTGTCCTGGTGGAGTTCGCCAAGGACAAGGGCAAGAAGCAGCCCCAGCTCACGCCTTTCGCCCACCTCGGCATGGAGGTGCCGAACCGCGAGGACGTGGACCGCATCGCCGCAGAGGCGCGCGAGATGGGCTGCCTGCACTGGGAGCCGATGGAGCTGCCGCCGCCGGTGGGCTATATCTGCGCGCTTAAGGATCCCGACGGCAACGTCGTGGAGATCTCCCACAATCAGAAGGTCTTCGAAGAGGTCCGCACTCTCTGGGCCGGCTGACCGGGATGAACAGTCCGGTACACGTGGTGGTTGAGCGCTACATCGACGCGCTCAACCGCCACGACCCCGACCTGATCGCCGCCTGTGTGACCCCCGGCTTCCACAACGAGCACACCTCCGCCGCGGGGGTCTCCCTGCGTGGCAGAGAGGCATATCGCGAGCGGCTCACCGGCTTTCTGGCGGAGTTCGCCGAGCTGACCTATGAGATCGAGGACATGCTGGTGGACCGCGCACGGGCGGCGGTGCCATATCGCATGAGCTGTATCTATCACGGCAAACCCATCGTGATCCGGGGGATGTTCCGCTTCACGGTCGACGGCGGTCTGATCTCGCACCGGGTCGACTACTGGGACGGTGCGGAGTTCGCCCGCCAGGTCTCCTCTTCCCACGAATGACTCGAAAGGATTCGGCCTTGCAACATCATTCCGCGATCGGCGCGGGCAAGCTCCGCCGTATGCGCCGCATGTTCGGCGCCGACGGGCGAAGCGTCTTCGTGGCGATCGACCACGCGGCCTACATGGGCGAGGGCCCGCCGCTCGGTGAGCCGATGCGCGAGATCGCGGCCGGCAAGCCGGACGCCATCTTGGCGACCTGGCACCTGGCCCGTGCATATGCCGACGTCTTCGCCAGGTCGGGCCTGGTGCTCCGGGTCGACGGCGGATCGTCGGAGCTCGGCGACATGCCGAAGAACGACCTCAACCAGATCATGCACCGCGCTGAGGAGGCGCTGAAGATCGGCGCGGACTGCGTCGTGGTGCTGGCGTTCCCCGGCGCCCCCGACGAGGACCAATCGCTGCTGCGCCTCGCGCGGCTCGTCACCGAGTGCGAGACGCTCGGCCTGCCGGTGATGGCGGAGATGATCCCCGGGGGCTGGGGCCAGGCCGTGCCGTGGACGGCGGAGAACGTCGCCCGCGCCGCCCGCATCGGCGCCGAGCTCGGCGCCGACGTCGTCAAGACGGTGTGCCCCGGCCCGCCGGAGGAGTTCGCGAAGGTCGCCGAGGCGTGCCCGGTGCCGGTGGTGGCGCTCGGCGGGCCGAAGATGAAGACCGAGGACGATGTCGTGGCGGTCGCCCGCGGCGTGGTGCGGGCGGGCGGTGCCGGTGTGGCGTTCGGCCGCAACGTGTGGGGCTCTGAGAAGCCGCGCGCTCTGGTCGAGCGCCTGCGCGAGGCCGTGCACGGAGCCTGAGGACGATGAACAAGACTGACTGGCGGCTCGCCGTCGACATCGGCGGCACCTTCACCGACATCGTTTTGCTGGACGCCGGCTCCGGCCGCGTGGTGGTGGAGAAGACGCTCACCACGCCCTCGGCCCCGCTTGGCGGAGTGCGCAAGGGTGTCATGTCCGCGCTCGCCAAGGCGGGCATCGCACCCGGCGACATCACCCGCCCGATCGTGCACGCCACGACACTCATCACCAACGCCCTCATCGAGGGCAAAACAGGCCGCGCGGCGCTGGTCACCACCCAGGGCTTCGGCGACACGCTGGAGATCCGCACCGAGCACCGCTACGACATGTACGACATGCAGATCGAGTATCCCCCCTCGCCCATCCCGCGCGAGCTGGTCTTCGAACTCGACGAGCGGGTCATGGCCACCGGCGAGGTACGGCGGGAGCCCGCCGAGGCCGCCCTCGACGAACTGGCCGCCCGCATGGCGGGCGTGGAAGCCGTCGCGGTCTGCCTGCTCAACTCCTATGCCAACGCCGCCAACGAGAAGACCGTGGCCGAGGGCCTCGCCAAGCGCCTCGGCGTGCCGGTCTGCGCGTCCTACGAGGTCACTCCGCAGATCCGCGAATATCCACGCATGATCACCACGGCGTGCAACGCGGCCACCATGCCCGTCATCGGCCCATACCTGGAGGAGCTGGAGCGCTGGCTCGCCGACGAGGGCTTCGGCGCGTCGGTGCTCATGATGCTCTCCAACGGCGGCGTCGTCTCCGCAGCCGACGCCCGCAAGGTGCCGATCCGGCTGGTCGAGTCCGGCCCGGCGGCCGGCGCGCTGGCCGGCGTCTGGTATGCCCGCAGGCTCGGCGAGGACCGCCTGTTCTGCTTCGACCTCGGCGGCACCACCGCCAAGTCCTGCCTCATCGAGGACTACCGCCCCGAACTCACCAACGAGTTCGAGGTCGCCCGCGTCTACCGCTTCAAGAAGGGCTCCGGCTACCCCTGCTCGGTGCCGTCGGTCGACCTCGTCGAGATCGGCGCCGGCGGTGGCAGCCTCGCCCGCATCGACGACCTCGGCCTGCTCAAGGTCGGCCCCGACTCCGCCGGTGCCGACCCCGGCCCGGTGTCCTACGCCCGCGGCGGCACCGTCCCCGCCACCACCGACGCCGACCTCGTCATGGGCCTGCTCGACCCGGCGTACTTCCTCGGCGGCGAGATGCCGCTCGACCTCGACCGGGCCCGCGCCGCCTTCCTGCCGCTCGCAGGCGGCATGGGAACCACCGCCGACCAGGCCGCCCTCGGCGTCTACGAGGTCATCAACCAGAACATGGCTGCCGCCGCCCGCATGCACGCCGTCGAACGCGGCATCGACCTGCGCGGCGTCTCCCTCATCGCCTTCGGCGGCGCGGGACCTGTGCACGCCTGCGGCGTCGCCGCCCTCCTCGAAGCCCCCCGCGTCGTCTTCCCGGTCAACGCCGGCGTGCTCTCGGCCTTCGGCACCCTCGTCAGCCCCGTACGCATCGACCTCGCGCGCAGCATGGTGCGGGTGCTCGGCGCCGGCGTCGAGGGCGACCGCGACGCGCTGCTCGACGAGATGCGCGACGAGGGCCGCCGCGTGCTCGCCGCGGCAGGCGCCGACGTCGCCAAGGTGCAGTTCCGCTACGGCCTCGACGCCCGCTACGCCGGACAGGGCAACGAGATCACCGTCTGGGCCGGCGAGGGCGGCTCCTGGCCAGGCACCCTGGAGGAGACCGTCGAGCTGTTCCACCAGGCATATGAGCGGGTGTACGGCTTGCGCATCCCCGCCCTCGACGTCGAGGTGGTCACCTGGCGCGTCGCCGCCTGGTCCGACGCGCCGCCCTTCGAGGTGCCCGCGCTGGCACCCGGCGACGGCACGGCTTCGCCGTACTCGACCAGGAAGGCGCGGTTCCGCCGCGGTGAGGAGGCGCGCGACGTGCCGGTCTACCGCCGCACCGAACTCTCCGCCGGGGCGCGTTTCGCCGGGCCCGCCCTCATCGAGGAGCGGGAGACCACCTCCGTCGTGCCCGACGGCTGGACCTGCGAGGTCGCGCCCGACGGCTCCGTCATCGCCACCCGGGAGGTCTGAGCCGTGGCAAGGACATTCGACGCCGTCGAGCTGGAGGTGCTCTGGGGCTCGCTCGTCTCGACCGTGAACGAGCAGGCCAGGGCGCTGCAGCGGGCGGCCTTCAGCCCCATCGTGCGTGAGGCGGGCGACCTCGCCAACGCGCTGTTCGACCGGCGCGGGCGCATGGTCGCCCAGGCCGTCACCGGCACCCCCGGCCACATCAACTCGCTGGCCGTCGCGGTCGCCCACATCCTCGACCGGCACCCCGCCGACCGGCTCGAACCGGGCGACGTGCTCATCACCAACGACCCCTACAAGACCGCCGGGCAGCTCCTCGACGTCACCGTGCTCGTGCCGGTATTCAGGAACGGGCGGGTCATCGCCTTCTTCGGCTCCACCATCCACCACACCGACGTCGGAGGGTACGGCATCGGCGCGGGAGCCAGGGACTGCTTCGAAGAGGGCCTGTGGATCCCCATCGTCAAACTGATGGAGAAGGGCGAGCGCAACGCCCCCGTGTGGGACTTCATCCTGGCCAACGTGCGTCAGCCCACCCACATGGCGGGCGACCTGCACGCGCAGATGGCCTCCGGCGAGATCGGCGCCCAGAGGCTTCAATCGCTGCTCGACGCCTATGACCTCGACGACATCGAGGACCTCGCCGACGTCGTCGTCGAACGCTCCGAGGACGCCACCCGCAGGGCCATCAGGGGCCTGCCCGGCGGGCGCTACGAGGCCACCTCGGTGCTCGACCTGGCCGACGGGTCGGAGATCACGATCCAGGTCGCGATCACCATCGACAACGTCGAGGGCGAGATCCTCGTCGACTACGAGGGGTCGTCAGGGCCCAGTCCATATGGCATCAACGTGGTCAAGAACTACACCCACGCCTACACCACGTTCACCCTCCGCAGCCTGCTCAACCCCGACGTCCCCAACAACGCCGGGTCGCTCGCCCCCATCAAGGTCGAAGCCCCACTCGGCAGCATCGTCAACGCCGTCCCGCCCTCACCCACCACCGCCCGCCACGTCGTCGGCATGTTCCTGCCGATGCCGCTCCTCCAGGCCATGTCGCAGGTCCTGCCGGACGCCGTCATGGCGGAGGGCTCGGCCGCGGTGTGGACCATGCAGGTCAGCGGGCAGCACGACGACGGCAGCCCGTTCATCACCGCCATGTTCACCTACGCCGGAGGCGTCGGCGCCAGGGCGACCAAACCCGGCCTGTCCGCCACGTCCTATCCCACCGGGGTCGCCGCCGTGCCCATCGAGGTCGTCGAAGGCTCCGCCCCCATCCGGTTCCTGCGCAAGGAACTCCGCCGCGACTCCGGCGGCCCCGGCCGCAACACCGGCGGACTCGGCCAGACCATCGAGTTCACCGTGGACACCAAGGCCCCCTGGACCCTGAACGCCGTCACGAGCCGCCTCGCCCGCGGCCCGCTCGGCGTCTTCGGGGGCGGCGCCGGCGCCGTCGGCCGCTTCCTGGTCAACGGCGAATCCGTGCGCACCCAGGCCCGCATCACTCTTCAGCCCGGCGACGTGGTCCGCCTGGAACTCCCGGGTGGGGGCGGCTACGGCGCGCCCGCCGCTTCTGAGGAGGTCGTCGGGGCATGACGGCGACGTTCGCCGCCCGGTGGGTGGACGCGGTCTCGGCCCGTCCGGGCGCGCCCTTCCTCATCTGGGAGGACCCGGGCGGCACGGTCACGCGGTGGACCTACGCCGACTTCGACCTGCTCGTCGACCGGGTGGCGGGCGGCCTCATCGCGCGGGGCGTGACCGCGGGCTCCCGGGTCTGCCTCGCGCTGCGCAACTCCCCGGCCTTCGCCGCCCTGTGGCTCGCCTGCGCCAAACTCGGCGCCGCCATGGTGGCGTGCGACCCGTCGTCATCGGCCCCCGAACTCGCCTCCCACATGCGGCGCACCGGGGTCGCGCTCGGCGTCTGCGCGGCCGAGCGCGCCCCGGTGTTCCACGCCGCGGCGCGGGAGGCCGGGGTGCCGGTGGTGGAGGTGTCGGAGGCCGACGTGGACCTCACGCCGCTGCACGGCCGGCTCGCCGTCTGGTCCGAGCTGCCGCCGCCGGAGGCGCCGCTCGGCCTGATGTTCACCTCAGGCACCACCTCCGCGCCCAAGTGCGTCGTCGTCACCCAGGCGAACTACGCCTTCGCCGGCGACGTCATGGCCGCCGCGTCCGCGCTGCGGCCGGACGACAGGCAACTGGTCGTGCTGCCGATGTTCCACGCCAACGCGCAGTATTACTCGTTCGCCCCCGCCATCGCCGTCGGCGCGAGCGTGGCCCTCATGCACACCTTCTCCGCGAGCCGGTTCCTCACCCAGGCGGCCCGGCACGGGGCCACGCACGCCAGCCTGTTCGCCGCCCCCATGCGCATGATCCTCGCGCGGGGCAACACACCGGTGCCGGGCCTCAAGCTGGTGCACTGCTGGTATGCCCAGAACATCCAGCAGGCGCAATACGACGAGATGGCGGCCCTGCTCGGCTGCCGCCCCCGCCAGCTCTACGGCATGACCGAGACCGTCCCCGCCGTGCTTACCAACCGCGCCGTCGCCCCCGTGCCCAACGCCATGGGACAGCCGACCCTCGGCTGCTCGGTCGCCGTGGTCGACGAGGACACCGGCGATCCGGTACGGCCGGGCCAGGTGGGCGAGATCCTCGTCGGCGGGGTGCCGGGCGAGACGCTGTTCGCCGGATATCTCGACGACCCGGAGACCACGGCGGCGAGCTTCCGGGGCCGGTGGTTCGTCACCGGTGACCGGGCCACCGTCGACGCCGACGGCCACGTCTACTTCGCAGGCCGCGGTGGGGACGTGCTCAAGGTGGGTGGGGAGAACGTCTCGATCGTCGAGATCGAGACGGTGCTCGCCGCGCATCCGGGTGTCTTCGAGGCCGCGGTGGTCGGCGAGGCCGATGCGGTCAAGGACGAGGTGCCTGTGGCGTACGTCGTGGCCCGGGCCGGGGTTGTCCTCGACAAGCTCGACCTTGGGGAGTGGTGCGCGGAGCGGCTGGCCAAGAGCAAACGGCCTGTGCGGTTCGAGGTGGTTGAGGCGCTGCCGCGGACCTCTGTAGGGAAGGTCCGGAAATTTCTCCTTAAGAAGTGACTTTCAGGCGTGCTCCCGCCGTAGGGGGGAACACCTGAATTTCCCGTCCACTGACAACCTCGTCCACTGACAACTCCATCCACTGACAACCTCGTTGACGACCGGCCCCCGAGCCCCGCCGCACTCAGCAAGGGAGATGAATACGTGGTCCCGCCGACCAGCGCCATCGCGGATGTGCTTCAACTTCGCGGGTTGATGGGATGGCTCAGCCCACCCCTGGTGCCCATCCACCGGACCCCCGCCGTCATCGGCGCGGCTCGTACGGTGACCCTGGCGGCGGGATCCGGCCCAGAGGGCCTCAAACCCCTCCACCGCCTCCTGGACGAGGACCTCGAAGGCCGCATCGTCGTCATCGCCGGCGCCACCGCCGCCGAAGGCGCCGTCTGGGGCGAGATCCTCACCCGCGCCGCCCAGAACGCCGGCGCCCTGGCCGCCCTGATCGACGGCGGCGTCCGCGACACCGACGCCGCCCGCGACCTCGACTTCCCCCTCTGGGCCCGCCACGAGGCCACCGCCGGCCCCGGCCCCCGAGTCCACGTCGCCGCCGTCGGCACCCCCGTCCACATCAACGGCGTCCTCATCGCCGACGGCGACACCCTGGTGGTCGACCGAGGCGGCGTCGTCACGGTGCCGGGCCCCGAAATCCTCACCGACGCCACGGAATATACCGACGCCGAGGAGGAAGTCGTCAACGCCCTCCGCGAAGGCACCCCCCTCCACGAGGCCTACACCCACAAGGCCAACCTGGTAGCCAAACTCCGCTCCCGAAACTCTGGGTCTCAAACCATGTAGCCGAACACGCGTGGTCGGTTAATGGCTGGATCACGTGGATCGCTGTTTGATGGATTTTCCGTTGAAGAGGAGATCGGCGATTGTGTCATCAGGGTGAGGCGCTCAGCGTTGCTGAGTAAGTAGCTCATCACTCTTGGGTGAGATTTCAGCTTTATAACGACATGTGTGGGAGTGTTTCTCAAAAAACTCGTCATGCTGATGTGGTAGAACTTATCCCTACCTACCGGACAGGGGTCGGTCTCGCGCTCGATTGCTGAGCTGTGTCAGTGTCTGATGGCGAGGGCAGCATGACGTTCCATCATTCCCCTGAGGGCAATCGCGGCTGGTCCGCAGGCACGCTCCTGGCCCGGATGGCAGAGGACGACCGGCGCGGGTTGCTTGAACTCAGCACCCCACGCGTATATTCCGGAGGGCACGAACTCATTCGCCAGGGCGAGCCTTCCGGTCCTGTTTATCTGCTGCTTGATGCCCTGGTCACGGTGACGGCCAGTGTGGAGAACGGCATTGAGACGCTTATTGGCATAGGCGTCAGCGGTGACATTGTGGGGGAGATGGCAGTGATCGACGACTGCCCCAGATTCGCCTCGGTGACCCTCTGTCGCAAATCATTGGTCGGCCGCATCCCAGGGCCGGCCTTTATGGGATATTTGCAGCGCCATCCATCGGTGCCCTTGGTTCTGGGCCGGATACTCAGCGACCGGCTTCGTCACGCTCACCGACGGCGCCTCGAGTTCACGGGTTACGACGTGGACATTCGGTTGGCGCGCGCACTTCTCGAACTCGCCAGGTTGCACGGACGTAGGCAGCCGGAGGGGCTCGACATCGGCGTGCCGTTGTCACAGGCGGAACTCGGCGCCCTGATCGGCGCCACCGAAGGGTCGGTGCAGCGGGCGCTCCGGCAGCTCGCGGCCAGGTCGTGGGTGCGAACCAAGCACCGCGGCGTGCTCATCACGAATCACGAGGCCCTGACCCGCTTCGCAGAGCTTGCCACTGAGCCGTAAGTACATCTTTTTCCTCAATTTCGCTAAACCTAACTTTTGATGGGTTCTGTGTGGCCGCTTGCTGACAGGGTCACTCGACAACGCCATCAGCTTTCCCTTGGAGGTACGGGTGCCCAGCCCTGTCAAGCGTGAGATACGTGTGATGATGTCGGCCGACATCGAGAGTTACAGCGACCGCAACGACGCTGAGCAGGATGCGGCGCAACACAGTTTTGTCCGCATTCTGCGCTCCGCCGCCCGGCGCACGAAGCTCAACCCCGATGAGTGGGACATCCAATGGGCCGGCGACGGCAAGTTCAGCGTGCTCCCGGCGGGCACGTCGGTCAGCCTGCTAACCGAGACCTTCATCCAAGAGTTTGACCTCGCCATCGCCACCCACAACGCCAGACCGCGTCCCACTCCATGGACCCGCCTTCGATTCAGGCTCTCGCTGCATGAGGGGCCGGTACGGGAAGGGCCTACGGGAATGCCCGGCAGGCACACCGTGGAGGTCAACCGCCTGCTGAACGCCGATGCCGCGCGCACAGCGCTCAAGGTCTGCCGAGGATCCGGGCTAGTGGTGATCGTCTCCGAGCGTGTCTTCAACGACTATCTGACGGACGGCTACGGACAACTCAGCCCGACGGAGTTCCGCCCGGTACGCGTCAAAGTGAAGCGCAACGATTACGTCGCCTACCTCTACGTGCCCGGCTGCGAGCTTCACGAGATCCCGGAACTGGACGTGTTTGATCCCGCGGTGGTTGACGACGAGACGCCGTCAGATGCGGGGCAGGTCGGCGCGGTCGTGCCCGTCCCGCCCAGCTCACCCGCGCCCCACGCCCAGGAGCGGCAGAACGGCCCGACGCAGCACATCGTCTACGGGTCTCAGCACAGGTTCAAGAACTCCAACTACCAAGAGGTGCACAACGGCAACATCAACGTCGGAGATATAGATCTGAGCAGGCGGCGAGGTTCACGTGACTGACGGCCCCGCCCCGGAGGGATCGGACGGAGTCGAGGCGGGTGCGGCGCCGGGTCAGGAAGTCCACCCGCCGCCGTCGAGTCAGGCCGAAGACGGACAGCCCTATGTCGACGTCACCGTCGAAGAAGATCCCGACATCGACAAGCCGATCGACGTGCGCCTAGCGCGAGAAGACGTGGAGGGACAGTCGCGGCGGCACAATCTCGACCGCCTGCGTCAGCCGTCGCCATCTCTCACCTATGGCTCCAGGCACGTATTCAGCGGGAGCACAGTATTCGAGGCTCACCACGGTGACATCAACGTCAAGCTCGCCGGCTCCGGTTCCCACGTACACCCCTATCGGATCAGCCACGAGGAGGCCACGCTGATCCGGGACACGTTTGTGGACAGTGAAGTGCGCCAACGTCTAGTCAAACAGCTCGAGCTCCAACGGGTTGTGGTGTTGGCCGGAGAGCCGGAAAGCGGGCGAAAGTACACCGCGCACGCGGCTCTGCTCTGGTGGGCGTACGACACCAGCAGCAAAAAGAATCGCGAGACGGCCAGGCTGGTGCTCCGCGGCGACCCGATCCTGGTCAAGGCAGCGGAACTCCAACGGAACACCGGCTATGTGCTGAACGCCACCTGGGATGAGTGGACGCGACACAATCCGCAGGAGGTGCTCGACCACCTTAACTCTCTCGCGGCTGATGCTTCTTGCCGTTTCATCGTGCTGACCGGGCCCGACGGGTTGGCCGGGTCGCCGTCGATCCGCCACGAGCCGCCTCTCGCCATCGAGATCTTCCACCGTTGGTTGAAGCGTGAACTGCCGAGAAATGGTGTCAGCCTCACCGCCGCCGACTTGGCGAGCCTCACCGAACACGTTGACGAGACTCAGAGTCCCAGCGAAAGCGCACACCTGGCAATCAAGATCAGCCAAGCACTGGGCAGCGGCGAGCGGGTGGAGGACGTTCTCGCGGCCCGGCCTTCACAGCTGAGGCAACAGGCTCGCAAGCTACTGGAAAGGTCCGAGGCCGGGGAGATCCGCGATCCGCTGGCGGTGCGCTGCCTTCTCATCAGCGTGGCCGTGCTCAACGAGCTTCCCGTCGTCACGGTGTCACGGGCCGCGACACGGCTCGCGGCACTGATGAGCGTCGACCTGATCCCACGTCACCAAGACATGCCGCCATGGGAATGGTTGGACCGCATGCTTGGCCAAGTTCGGGCCTTCTGCGATAGTTCGCCCGCGGCCGACGGGAGTCGCCTCGTTCGGCTTCGCACGCCGGAGTTCGCGCCGGCGGTTCTGGAGGTCGTGTGGAAGAACACCCAGATCTCCGAACCGCTGCTCGCTTGGCTCAAGGAGTTGACCGCTGCAGGCAGTCGGGATGTGCAGATCAGAGCCGCTCACGCGATCGGGCGGTTGGCGACCTACGACTTCGACGTCATCTACGAGGAGTTCTTTAAGGAATGGACCACCGGCAGAGCCGCAGGGCAGGGCAAACAGTGGCTGGCGGCCTGGGCGCTTGAGGCCGCAGTGCTCTCCGAGAGCGCCTCGGGGCGGGTTCTCAACCTACTTACCCATTGGTCGACCGGTGGGAACGCGAAGCAGCGCACAGCGGTCGTCAGGGCATATGGCTCAAGCATCGGCGTCGACAACATCGAGGACGCCCTCCGCGCCTTCCAACGCGTTCTCCTCGCGACGTCACCCCGGCAAATCCAGGACGCGGTGGCGAGATCACTGACGGAGACGTGCACGCCACAGACCGTCCTGACGATCGTCGCCGCACTCACCGCCTGGAGTAAAGGCGAACATGCGGGCCTCCGCCGAACTGCGGCACTGACTTTCATCCGCCTCGCGTCGGAGGGCCGGGGGCAGCGGAACCGTCTGCACCTGGACGAACTCCCTCAGGAGATGTGGCATCAGGTGGAGGAGTGCCTCACCACCTTGTGGTGGAACGCCTTGCAGGAAGGGTTAAAGAAGCAGACTCCCGCGCCGGGAGCGCCGGCGCCGGTGAGTGAGTCGTGGTCGGTGCTCACTACGTGGGTGCGCCATTGGAACACGATCTCCCCGCCCCACAGGGCCGTGATCGAAGAGGTCTTCGCGGGGGCTGGTCGCTGTGGGCTCGCTGAGCCGCTCAGTTTCTACCTCCGCCACTGGTTCCACTCGCAAACCGTCAACGCCGAATTGGCACGACGCCTTCACCATCTTCTATCGCAGAACGGAACCCTCTCGTGAACCTCTTCAAACGACTTTGGAAAAGGCTGACCTCCCCCGCTCCTGTGGCACGGCGGCATGTTTGTGAGGAGGACTACAACCCGATCGCGCTCACTCATCGCTTTCTGCAGCCGCCGCCGATGCCGTGCGACCACCCGTCGGGCGAAGGTCTACACGTCAGAGACGAGCCGCTGACTATCGACACGCCCGCCAGTGGAGACGCCCTGACCTTCAAGGTCACCCTGTGGAGTTCGTGGTGCGCGCAGCCGAAGGAAGATTTGTCCGCGGACGACCTGCGGGCTGAGATCAACACGAGCCGCCAGAAGGCACAGGGAATCGTTGATGACTTGGTGCGAACGCAGGGGCGGAGGTTCGAGGCATATCTGCCCGCCGAAGCGGAAGCGGCCATGGAAGAGGCCCTAAGCGTGGAGTTTCTCGCTCCTGTCCACGACTGCGACAACGTCGTCGTCAAATGCTCCGTTCGGGTAAGGGTCGCTCTCTGCGAGGAGGTGCTGCCCCACCAGCGCGAAGTGAGCATCGACCTGATGAAGAGCCATGGAGAACTTCGGAAGACATCCGCCCAGGTGGTGCTCATGAGCGGTCAGCGCGACCTATGGGTGAATTTCCTCGAACAGAGTGCGACGAACTGGCGTGGCCGCTACGCGGTGCAGTTGGCGGAGAACCCGAGGAACGTCGCCGAAGCGATAAAGATATCGGAGACTGAGCGTCACGAGCGAGTCGAGCAGTTCATTCAGCTTGCCAACAATGTGGCAAACAACCATAGGTCGACCAACCTTTACGACTACGTGATCAGCTCGGAGAGCGCACTTCGCACTGCTCTGGAACGACTCGGTGTCCCGGTGCCCGAACTGACCTCGACGAGACCGTGGGACAGACCGTGAGGCGCCCCTTCCGGGCATGGCTGGCCTGCGTGCTGCTGCTTCCCGGGTGCGGCATGTTGGAGAGTCCGGCTCCCGTCGCGGCACAGCCGGGCGCTGCGTGCAAGGCGCTGGCCGGGCTTGAAGGAGATGGGACACCGGTCGGGTTCGAATTGAACGTGTTGATCGATCGAAGCGCGTCGATGCGGAACGAGGAGTCGGGTGAGGTGCGTGACTGGTACCTCGCGATCTTCGGCGGTCGTGGGACCGCGCAGGAGGACGGCTCCGTCAAGTTCGGCAGCGAGGCGAGCGCGCTGATCTCCTCGTTGCCGACTCCGGCTGTCGTCCGGGTCGGAGCCTTCGACGGTGGCAGGCGCGTCGAGTGGCAGGCCGCCCCCGTCCATCTGCCGAGGATGAGCGGCGGCGCCCGCAACAGGAAGGATTTCGCCGGCAACGTGGGGGCCTGCCTCAAACACCTCGTCGACAAGGCCGCCACCTCTCCCGCCGTGGCCGAGGGCACCAACGTCATGGCCGCCTTCCAGACGGGGCGAGCGGAGACGAAGGCGGCGCGGCGCACGCTTGTCGTGGCCACCGACGGCCTGTCCACCACGGGGTGCGCGGATCTGCGGGCCACCGCCATGCGCGACCTTGCACACGTCGAACGGATCGTCAAGGCATGTGCGGCGCAGCGGGCGCTGCCGGACTTGCGCGGGTGGACCGTGCTGTTGCCGTGGGTGGGGAGTGTTGGCGGGGGGCGTCCCGAGCCCCAGGAACCCCATTTGGTGTGGCTGCGTGAGCTGTGGAGGCGGCTGTGCTCGAAGGCGGCGGGGGCGGCGGAGCACTGTGTCGTCGACTCTGAGGAGCCGCCGCGCTTCCAAGGGGAGGCGGCACGTGCCGCCGAGGGGGCGGAGGATCCGGAGATCACGTTCGCCAATGTGGAGCGGAGACCCAATGCCATTTTTGTGGAGAAGCTCTCAAGCGACGTCCTGTTCGCTACGGACTCGGATCGTGTATCGGCCGAGGGCGTCACCCTCTTGAAACGTTTCGCCGACGAGGTGATGCCCAAGGCACCGGAATGGCTGGAGGTCATCGGTCACACCGACGATCAAGGGGATGCGTCGTACAACGAGGACCTGTCCGCCAGACGGGCCGAAGCGGTACGACGGGTGCTGACGGAGGCGGGCCTTTCGGGCGTGCGGGTGAGGGGCATGGGCGAGATCCAGCTCGAGTGTGCCGGCCGGACCGCCGAGGACCGCAAGTGCAACCGCAGGGTAGAGATCAGGTACAAGGTGCGTGGATGAGATGACTGTAGAGCAGGCCTCCGGCGACGACGCGCTTCACGGCCGGATCGTGTCCACCAACGACGGCGTTCCCGTGCGCCTGTGCCATCACGGCTGCGACTGCTGGCAGCGCAACTTCGACAGATACATAGAGACCACCCCGGTCCGTACGTCGGAGCAGTTGGACAACCTGGAGTCTCACGCGCTGCTTCAGGCCAAGAGTGGGGCGTCCCGGTTGATCCGCCGACACGCCGACGAGATGGAGAAAGGCAGACACCGGCTGATCGGCACGGAATCCGCTGCCCGTGCCGCGCTCGCCTCCTTCCGCGAGGGCGTGGAGGCGAACACCGTCGGCGTCGCTCTCAACGGCATGTCCCGGCTCGCCGCGGAACGCGTCAGGACGCGGACGCCACGCAGACCGTTGTGGCTGCGTGTCATCGTGTGGCCCGTCATCCTCGCAGTCGGAGCCTTCGACACGTGGTACTTCCAGGGCATCTTCCAATCGTTCCTCGGCAACGCCCACATCTCTGCCCTGGAGGGTGTGGTCACGCTGTTTCCCGGACTTGTCCTGACGGCAGGCATATTGGTTGGGGGCATGGCGCTGGGCAGTTCCGTACATCGAGCCCTTCGTCTGCATGCCGAGCGTCAGGCCACCCGGAAGGGGTGGAGGCACCGCCTCTACGGGCTCGGCCCCTGGGCGTTGCGCCTGGTCGTGCCGATTCTTCTGCTGCTGGTCGCGGCGATGTGGGCGCTGTTCCGCGCTCGCGAGGCCAACCTCGACACCATGGCGGAGGCGGCGGGCGGCGTCACTCAGCTGGCGCTCCCCGAGATGTTCGTGGCCGTCCTTGTCGCCACTCTCACGTTGTGCGCGCTTGCCGTCAAGTGCGCGGCCTACGACCCCTATGCCAGCGAGGAGTTCGCCGTCCGCTGGCGGGGGCGGTTCGCCCGGCTGCGCGTGGCCCGCCGTCGGCGCCGGGCAGGTATGCGAGTCAAGGAGCACACGGTGGCCTGGAGCGACCTGTGCGCACTTCGGGACAGCCTCGTGAGTCAAATATCCGAGAAGTACGGCAATGCCTACCAATTCATGATGTACGCACGAGGCTTTCACGAGAAGGCAGGCAGTCTGCCCCCCGTCTTTTCCACCGGCGAACGCGGCACCGCCCTGCGGGAGCGGGTGCGGCCGGAGCTTACCGGGGTGGTCGGCCCCGAACCCGAGTTCGGGGCCCTTAATCAGGTCGAGGAGGTCATTGAGGCCTTTGACCCGGACGAGATGCGCGCGGAGCTGGACGCGTTATGTGAGCGGCTGCTCCGCCAGCGGGCGGCAGTGGTAGTCGCCGTCAAGTAGGTCAGGAGGCGGGGGCTTCGAGGCGGTCGGCGGGGTGGGCGTGCATGCACTCGCCGGTGCCGAGGCACATGCGGCACTTTTCGGTGACGCGGACGAAGACGACCTCGCCGGACTCGCGTACGTGGGGTTTTTCCGGTGTCCACACCTTGTTGCCGAGGCACCATCGGCAGGGGAGGTCGCAGTGGTGGGCGCCGTCGGCTATTTGCACTTGCCGCTCCCACCGCAGACGTGGCAGTTCTCCACGGACTTCACCCAAATCACCGACCCGTCCGCCTGGCGTTTTGGGCGTTCGTAGGTGATCTTGCCGGTCCCGGCGCAGTGTCCGCAGTCTGGCGGTGGTTTGTCCATGCGTGTCCTCCACACCTGGGCCGGCGTCGCGGGCGTGCCGGCGTGTGTCTGCTGGGCGCCTGGTGCCTGCCTGTGGGCAGGCGTGGTCGTCGGTGGACTTTCTGCTGGGGCTTGTCGCGTCGGGGCGCACCTCGTTCCGCAGGTTTGGCAGGCAGTCCTGAACGGTGAACGAGGGCGTCAGGGCGGGATGTTCCGACAACGGTACGACGACCACACCAAGAATGGAATCCATGCGGACCCGTACGGCATAGGCCTCCGTGACGCGCTCCGCCCCATGGCCAGGACGCGATCTTCTGGACAGGTTAAATCACAATATGTCACCGAAGGCTGGAGGTTCTGGTCATCCGAAACGGTAGGCTCTAGAGTCAATTGTCCCTACAAATGAGACAACTTGTCCGCGCCCAAGCGGGACGGCATCGGCCTCCGATCCAGTCGATGCCTCCCCGTCTCGTTGTGACATGTAGGGGCAAAGGGTGGCCGGTCCGGCACCCGGAGGGCTCACACCCTTGCTGGGCCGGCCGCCCCTCAGTGCACGGCACACTTATGAGACCTCGCCGATAGCCGGGCGTTACGCCATGGTTACGGCTACTGGCCAGTACATCCCGACAGTCCGGCTAGGGTTTGTATTGAGCAGTCTTTAACCGTTCAGTGCGTTCGGGCTGTGGTGCCCGTTTCAGCACAAGTGGGCGCGCATGTCTAAGCGTGGAACGGAACTGCTTATCTCACCGCGCGAGAGGTCCTTCCCCCCTCCGGCCTCGCCGTATCGACCCACCCAACCTTCCCCTGATGCGGCCTGTGGCCCGCGCGTGAGAGGCCCGCTCCACTCTTCCCGGAGCGGACACGTGCTCCCTTTCCCAAGGGGCACGGCACGGAGCCCCGGCCCACGTGGCCGGGGCTCTCCCCCCACTTCCCGCGAACCCCGGCGGCGCGGTTTCGGCGGGGGTGGCGGGCGTTTTCGCAGGTGGCTGCTGTTGGGACATCTCGCGATATATGTCTCCCAGATGTATTAGGGTGTGCGCATGCTGAACAGCCCGGAAGACCATCCGAAAGTTGAGTTGACCCCCACCGCCTGGGCGATCCTGGGCTTCCTCTCGCTCAAAGCGCAGAGCGGCTACGAGATCCTGCGTGCCGCGAAGCGTTCGATGGAGGCCTTCTGGGGCATCAGCAACGGCCAGTTGTATCCCCAGTTGAAGTTCCTCGCCGAGCACGGGCTCATCAGACCCGTCGGCGAGGCCGAAGGCCCGCGCTCGCGTCAGCGCTGGGAGATCACCGAGGCGGGCAGCGCCGCGCTGCGCTCATGGATGGAGTCCCTCTCCGCACCCGTGCAGATCCGCGACGAAAACCTCGTGAAGCTCTTCTTCGCCGGGCAGAGCGGCCCCGACATGGTCGGACGGCTTCT
Organism: Sinosporangium siamense; assembly: GCF_016863435.1. Classification (GTDB taxonomy): domain Bacteria; phylum Actinomycetota; class Actinomycetes; order Streptosporangiales; family Streptosporangiaceae; genus Sinosporangium; species Sinosporangium siamense. The sequence goes on along the minus strand of NZ_BOOW01000030.1, from coordinate 122,126 downwards.
GGAGGAGCGCAAGCGCATCTTCAGCCAGTTCGAGCGCGTGATCGACGCCGTGCTCCCCGGCGACACCCTGCCCGAGGCCGAACAGGCGGCGGCGCTCGGCGCACCGGAGCTGCTGTTCAGATACGGAAAGCACTTCACCAAGTCCACGATGCGCTGGATCGACCAGGAGGAGGAGCGTGTACTCGCCGCCCTCCGCGAGCAAACGTCAGGACCACCGGAAGACGAACCCGATGACAAGAACGAACCGCGAGACGAGCCCGGTGGCCCGGCGGGCGAACGCTGACCGCGGAAGGTAAGAGATGTTCGACTTCTTCTCCCTGATCGGCACGGTCACGTGGGCCGTGCTCGCCGCCCTCGTGGGGCGTCGCCTGCTCGGGGTTCCCGTGGGATGGCCGCGCTCGATCGCCGTCGGCTTCCTGGTGATCTTCACCCTCGGCAACGTGTGGGTGTTCCTGGCCGAGACCATCGGCATCGTCCGCGACGACGCGCTCACCGTGTCGCTCTTCACGGGCACGTTGTTGTTCCTCCTGGTCGGCGTGTGGGTGTTCGTGCTCGGCGTCACCGTGCTGGTCCTGCTCGAAGTGCTCGTCCCCACCGGCACGCTGCCCAGCGTCAAAACGCTCTTCACCGGCTGGAAGGCACGCCGCCGTCGCTCCAAGCGCTACGCCCAGATCATGGCGATCGCCGTCAAGCACGGCCTCGGCGGCTATATGCGTGGGCGCCGCCGTCTGGAGAGCGGCTCCAAGACGGCACGCTCCCTCCGCGACGCGCTCAACGAGGGCGGCGTCACCTTCGTCAAGCTCGGCCAGATGCTCTCCACCCGGCCCGACCTGCTGCCGCCCGCCTTCATCACACAACTGTCGACGTTGCAGACCAAGGCCGTGCCCGAGCCCTGGTCACGCATCGAACCCGCGATCGCCGGCGCCCTCGGCCGGCCCGTCGGCGAGGTCTTCGCCCACATCGACGAAACACCGCTCGCCTCCGCCTCCGTCGCCCAAGTGCACCGCGCGACGCTGGCCGACGGCAGGGAGGTCGTGGTGAAGGTCCAGCGCCCCGGGGCGCGGGCCCAGGTCACCGCCGACCTGGAGATCATCCTCCGGCTTTCCCGCTGGCTTACGCGCTCCACCCCCTGGGGCAGGTCTCTGCGGGTGGACCGCCTCGCCGAGGGGTTCGCCGACTCCCTCCACGAAGAGCTCGACTACACCGTCGAACTCGATAACATGCGAGCCGTCGCCGGAAGCCTCGCCGCAGACCCCGGCAGCACCATCACCATCCCCACGGCGCACGAGAACCTCTGCGGACCCACGCTCATGGTGATGGACCGCCTCGAAGGGGCACCCGTCGGGCCTTCGAGCCTTTCCGGGCTGGCTCCCGCCGTACGCGCCGACATCGCGCGGCGGCTGCTGCGCGAGGTGCTCAACCGGATCGTCGTCACCGGCGTCTTCCACGCGGACCTGCACCCGGGGAACATTTTCGTCACGTCCGGCGGGCGGGTCGGGCTGCTCGACTTCGGCTCCGTCGGCCGCCTCGACGAACCCACCCGCACGGCCCTCGGCATGCTGCTGCTCGCCATCGACCGGGACGACTCCATCGCCGCCGCGGACGCCCTGATCGAGATGCTCGACCGGCCGGAAAGCCTTGTCGAACGTGACTTGGAGCGTGCCATCGGACAGCTCATGCTGCGTTACCGGGCGGGCTTTGGGCGTATGGGGAGCGCCGGGATGTTCGGCGGGCTGTTCGCGCTCATCAACGACTTCCGCTTCGCCATCCCGCCGCAGATCGCCGCCGCCTTCCGCGCCCTCGCGGCCCTCGACGGCACTCTCACGATGATCAGCCCCGACATCGACGTCGTCGCCCTCGCCCGCGAGCAGGGGCGTGAGATGATGCGCGCATCCACCAGCCCCGAAGCCGTGCGCGCGGACCTCGAAGACCGCCTCGCGGCCTTCCTCCCCGTGCTGCAACGCCTGCCCCGGCGCATCAACAAGATCACCGAGGACATCGAGCAGGGCCGCCTGTCCATCAACATCCGCCCCCTCGCCGACCCCCGCGACCGGCGCTTCCTCACCGACCTCGTCCACCGCGTCGTCGTCACCGTCATGGCCGCCACCGCGACCCTGGCCGCCATCCTCCTCATGACCAGCACAAGCGGCCCCAAGCTGACCGAGGACATCGGCGTCTACCATTTCCTCGGCTGGACCCTCCTTCTCGTCGGCTTCACCCTCGCCCTCCGCTCCATCGCCCTGGCCTTCCGCTCCCCACCGGACTGATCCGCTCCCGCCACGGGACAACACCTAAGGCCCGGCCCCCGACCTGAGGTCGGGGGCCGGGGGAAGTCAGGAGGCGGGTTTCCACCACATGACGATCTGGTTGCCCCAGGGGTCGAGGAAGGAGGCGTGGTGGCCGTCGAACTCCTCCCAGTACGACTGTTCCCAGAGGGCTGTGGCGCCGAGGATGACGGCCTTGTTTAGATATTCGCCGGGTGGGGCGTCGACCAGGATGTAGGTGCGGGGTTGCAGGCCGGAGCGGGGCTGCGGGGGGCGAGGGGCCGGGTCGGGGATCTGCTCCTGTTCGGTCCACAGGCCGAGGTGGAGGCCCTCGCCGGGCACGACCTGGTGGAAGGAGCCCCACGGCTTGCCGTTGATCTTCCAGCCGAACAGCTCCTGATAGAAGGCCGAGGTGGCCTCGATGTCAGGCGTCGGGAGATCGACGAAGACTAGGGTGTTGGTCACTCTTGTGTTCCTTTCCTGACCGATCGTCCCCAGCCCCGCTCTGTACGGCGGAAGCCAGGAAACCCGGCCGATCCAGCGAGACCGGAGCCGAGGACTGCGCGGTCACTTGTAATAGGTGCCCTTGTCCCGCCAGAGCACGATCTCGTTGCCCCACGGGTCGCGGAACGCGGCGTGGCGCCCGTCGAACTCCTCCCAGTACGTCTCCTCCCACAACACGGTGGCGCCGAGCTCGACGGCCTGGGCGAGGAGGGCGGGCGGTTCGCCGACCATCACGTACACCCGCGGCACGGGACCGCTGACGGGGGTCTCCTCGCGGTGGATGCCGAGGTTGGGCTTGACGCCCGGCAGCACCTCGTGGAACTCACCCGCGGGACGGCGGTTGATCTGCCAGCCGAACAGCTTCTCGTAGAAGTCCGACATGGCTTCCGGGTCAGGCGTTGGGAAGTCGACGAAGATGACGGGGTTCGGCACGAGCATTTTCCTCTTCAGTAGGTCTTTCGCGGGACAAGCACTGCTTTCGCGGGACAGGCATTAGGGGAGACTGGTCAAAGCGGCCTGCCGGAGCCGGGATTCGGCGGCATCGCCCAGGGACACGAAGCGCCGGTAGCCCTCCTCGTAGGCCGCGTGCGCGGACGGTCCGACCACGCGGGCCTCGGGGCGCGGCCACGAGCCGCCGCCCGCGGCGCCGGGCCGGGGCCACCAGCCGGCGCCCGCACCGGCCGACAGGGCCGCGCCGTACGCCGCGAGGTTCGTCTCGGCCGGCACCTCCACCGGCACCCCGAGCACGTCGGCCTTGATCTGGCACCACAGGGGGCTGCGGGCCGGCGAACCCGCGCAGACCAGCACGTTCAGCGCCACGGGCAGCGAGTCGGCGATGTGCCGCAGCCCGTAGGCCGCGCCTTCAAGAGCGGCGCGCGCCACGTGCCCGGGGCCGTGTTCCGAGGTGAGGCCGACGATCTCGGCGCGCAGCTCCCGGTTCCACCGGGGGGCACGTTCGCCTTCGAGGTAGGGGAGTACGGTGACCCCGCCGGCCCCGGGCGGCACGGCGGCGGCGAGGGCGAGCAGTTCGGGCACCGAGCGCCCGGTGAGCCCGGTGAGCCATTCGAGGGTCAGCCCATGGCCGCTGACCGGGCCGCCGACGATGTCGACACCGGTCGCGGGACTGTTCAGGGAGTAGAGGTCGCCGTGGGCGGAGTCGGCGGCGATGGCCACGGCGAGCCCGCCGGTCCTGCCGCCGGGGTCGAGGCCGCGGCCCGGCACGTCGACGCCACCGGCCCAGAACGCCAAATAGGCGTCTTGTGCACCGGCGACGAGGGGCACGCCGGCCGGCAGACCGAGGCCACCGTCGGTCAGGCCGACGACCTCGCCTGTGCCGGCGCGCGGGCCGTAGTCCACGAGGTCCGGGTCGCCCGGCCAGCGCGACTGGCGGTCGGGGGCGCCGAGCCGAGCCGTCAGCCAGTCGTAGACCTGGCGTGGTTTCACGTGAAACCCGATGACCTCCCGCTGGGCGTAGTGCTGCTCGACGGGGCTGCCGGTCACACCCGCCGGGTGGCGGCAGGTGACGGCCAGGCCGCCGTCGTGCGGCACGGTCGTCGGGCTCTGCCCGCCGACGCAGATGGCCAAGGGGTGCCCCGGCCCGGCGGCCAGCAGGTCGGCGACCGCCGTGGTCACACCCGTCAGCCACCCGGCGGGGTCGGCCCGGCCTTCCGGCCAGCCGTCGGCGCCCGGGTAGGCGCCCGTGGCCGACCCGAGCACCGCGCCCGACGGATCGACCGCCACCGCACGTGCCGAATTGCTTCCTAAGTCGACACCTATGACGACATCACCCATCGATCCCTCCGACCAGGACGCGGTACACGGGCGTCGTGGCGGCCAGCTTGAGCGCCTCACCCACGTCGTCGAGCGCGAAACGGGCTGTGACCAGGGCGGACAGGTCGTCCGCGAGGCGGCCGGAGGCGATGAGGCCGGCGGCCTCCCGCCAGTCCTCAGGCTCCTGGCTGTAGACGCCGACGATCGACAACTCGTGGTGGTGGATCGCGTCGGGGTTCACCCCGACCGACAGGTCCTTGGGGAACGCGCCGTAGAGCACGACCGTGCCGCCGTCGTCGCACAGCGAGATCGCCGTCTCCAGCGCCCCTGGCGCACCGGCCGTCACGAAGACGAGGTCCTGCTTGCCGCCCGTCTCGGCCGCGCGGTCCGGGGTGGCGGTCCAGCCGGCTCCCGCCGTACTCGCCTCGGTCAGGCGCTCCTCGCTCACGTCGACCATGCCGACGGAGAACGCGCCCTTGAGCCGGGCCACAGACATGTGCAGCCGTCCCATGTAGCCCGCGCCGATCACCGCGACCCGGTCCCCTGCACGCAGCCCGCCGAGCCGCAGCGAGTGCACGACGCAGGCCACCGGCTCGCCCATGGCCGCGTGCTCGATGGGCGCGTCGCCGGTCACGTAGGCCTGCGCGGCCTTCACCACGACCAGGTCCGACAGGCCCGCGCCGAACGACACCGTGCCGTCCGACAACGTGCCGCCCTGAGGCCGCTTGCACAACGCGCTGCGACCCCGCCGGCACGGCCCGCAGGTGCCGCAGCGGGTGAGCAGGTCGACCGTGACGACGTCGCCGGCCTTCGGCGAACCGGGCAGGCCGTCCACCGCCGCGCCGACCTCCACGACCGTGCCCGCCACCTCGTGGCCGGGGGCGACCGGGTAGAAGCGCTTCTCCCCGAGGAAGAGGCGGCGTTCCATCGTGCACAGGCCGCAGGCCCCGACCCGCACAACCACGTCGCCGGGCCCCGCCGCGGGGATCGGCTCGTCGCGCAGTTCCACGGACTCGGGGGCGGTGACCACGGCAACTCTCATCTAGGACTCCTCAACGTGGGGCCAGTGCCGGCGTGGGACGATGCCCGCCCTGCCGAGCAGGGCGGCTGATGCTTGTTGTGCCTGGTGCCTGAGTTCGCGCTCGTCGACGGTCACGCAGCGGCCGTCCGCGACGACCCGCCGCCCGCCCACGAACACGTCGCGGACCGAACGGCCGTCCACCGACCACACCAGCTGCTGCGCCACGTCGCCGCGCGGCGTCCACTGCGGCCCGGTCGCGTCGTGCACGACGAGGTCGGCGAGTTTGCCCGGCTCGATCGAGCCGATCGAGGCCGCCATCCCGATGGCCTCGGCCCCGGCGACGGTGGCCATCTCGATCGCCTCGGGGGCGCCGACGGCCCGAGGGTCGAGCGTGGTGTCCTTGGCGAGCCCGGCGGCGAGCGCGGCGGCGCGCAGGATGTCGGCGCTGTCACCGGCGTTGCCCGCGTCGCAGCCGAGCGCGACCCTGCCGCCTCTGCGGTAGATCTCGCCGTGCCGTCCCGCCCGCGTCACCCCCTGGCCCAGCCGGAGGTACGCCCAAGGGCAGTAGGCCAGTGCCGTACGGCTGGCGAGCAGCGCGTCGATCTCCCGGTCGTCGAGCCACACGCCGTGCGCCAGCAGCAGATGCGGGCCGAGCACGCCGAGGCCGGCCAGGTGGAGCAGGGGAGGGCGGCCAGAACGTTCCCGGTAGTGTTCGGTGTCGCCGGGGCCTGGCGACATGTGCATGGTCATGCCCGCGCCTGCGGTGCGCGCCAGGTCCGCCGCTCCGGCGAGCAGCTCGTCGGAGGCCAGGCCGTGGCCCACCAGCGTCACCCACGCCTGGACCCGCCCGCCCGCGGGGTAAGACGCGATCAGCTCGCGCTGGCGGTCGAGCACCTCCGCGGCCGGAGCGGCATAAGGGGCGTCGGCGACATCCCATCCCCATGTTCCGATGGTGCCTCGAATCCCGGCTTTGGTCATCGCCTTCGCGACACGTCTCGGGTGGGCCACCGTACCGGCCTCCACCACCGTCGTCACCCCGTTGCGGAGACTCTCGACGCACGCCAGCAGGGCCGACAGTTCGTCGTCGTCGCCGGTGTGGGCCTCGTGCAGCGGCACCGACCAGCCGAAGATCGCCTCGTCGGACGTGATGTCGTCGGGGATGCAGGCGCGGGCCAGCGGGTCGCCCGTCAGGTGCTGGTGGGCGTTGATCAACCCCGGCGTCACCACGCAGTCGGTCGCGTCGATCCGCGGCGCCGCGGGCCAGCGTGCACGCAGCCGGCCAGTGGCGCCTACGGCGACGACCCGGTCACCGGCGACCGCCACCGCGCCCCCCACGAGGACCTCGCGGCGGGTGTTCATCGTGACCACGTCACCACCGGTCAGCAGGAAAGCCGGGGTGACGTCACCGGGAATCGACGCCATGGGATCGAACGCTAAGTTCCATCCCTAAGGCCGGTCACCGATTCCTCAGCACAACAAGTGGGGCTTATCCCATGCCGCGGACACAATGTCCCTACCCGACCCCGGAGACAGGCTGAGCCCATGCGCTATGACCCAAGCTGGCTGGACTCGGATCCGCTTCCGCAGCTCATCGACGGTCGCGAATCCCGCGAAGGCAGCACCCGCCCGGTGCTCGACCCCTCCACCGGTGAGACGCCCGCGACCTACGTCGAGGCCACCCCTCGTGAGGTCGAAGCCGCTCTGGCCGCCGCGCGCCGCACCTGCGACGGCGGCGAATGGCGGCGCATGCCCGGCGCGCGCAAAGCGGAACTCCTCGACGCCGCCGCCGCTGCCATCCGGGCCGACGCCCGCCGCCTGGCGACCCTGGAGGCCCTCGACACCGGCAAGGCCGTCGGCGGCGCACTCACCAACGACGTCTACGAGGCCGCCAACGCTTTCTCCTACGCCGCCGCCGTCGCGCGCACCCTCCACGGCGACGTGCGGCGCAGCGCCTTCCCGCCCGAACTGCTCCCCGGCGGCGGGCCCGGCCTGCTCACCATGCGCCTGCGCGAACCCGCAGGTGTCGTCGCCGAACTCCTCCCCTGGAACGGCCCCCTCATGACGGGCAGCCAGCGCATCGCCATGGCCCTCGCCGCCGGCTGCTCCATTGTCGCCAAGGCGCCGGAACAGGCCGTCGTCACCCTCGTCGAGCTCGGCCGCATCCTCACCCGCGCCGGTCTGCCCGCCGGAGTGCTCAACATCCTGCTCGGCACGGGCGAGACCGTCGGCGAACAACTCGTCACCGACCCGCGCGTCGATCTCGTCAGCCTCACCGGCGGCACAGACACCGGCCGCCGCGTCGTGACCCTCGCCGCCCGCAACCTCACCCCCGTGCACCTGGAGCTCGGCGGCAAGTCCCCCGTGGTCGTCTTCGCGGACGCCGATCTCGACCAGGCCGTTGGCTGGGCGATGATGGCGGCCTTCGTCAACATGGGCGAGGTGTGCGTCGCAGGCAGCAGGCTCCTCATCGAGGAGTCCGTCTACGACGACGTCGTCAAGGGCGTCGCCGCTGCCGCCGCCGCCCTGCCCGTCGGCGACGCGCTCGACCCGGCGACCTTCGTCGGGCCCCTCATCGACGAGGCCCACGCCACCCGCGTGCGTGGTTTCGTCTCCCGTGCCGTCTCGGCGGGCGACGCCAAGGTCATCGGTTCCCCGTCCGTGCCGTGCAGCAGCCGCCCGACGTTCGTGCCGCCGACCGTCCTCGACCGGGTACGGCAGGGCAGTGAGATCGAGCAGCGCGAGGTGTTCGGCCCCGTGCTCGCGGCCATGCCGTTCGCGTCGGAGCGGGAGGCGCTTCGCCTGGCCAACGGCACGTCCTACGGCCTCAACGGCACCGTCTTCACCCGCGACATCGAGCGCGCCTTCCGCGTCGCCGACGAGCTCGACTGCGGTGAGGTCAACATCAACTGCCACTTCGCCCCCGACATGAACGGCGGCCGCGGCGAACCCCGCAAGTCCAGCGGCCACTCCCGCACCGGCGTGGACGCCTACACCCGTCTCAAGGCGGTCAACCTGCAGGTTCGTTCGTAGCGCCCCCCGCTCGCGCCCTACGCTGGCAGGTCGAGGTCCACCCGTGAGCGGGGCCGCCCGCCGAGATCCCTCCGCTCGGCGGCCGTCCCCGCACCGGGCTCAGAGGACGTAGTCCACCACGGCGAGCCCGACGGCCACCGCCGTGATAACCGCCGCCCGCCGGGGCGTGGAGGACACGAGGGCGGGGCCGAGGAAGGCGAACATCGCGCCCACGTACGACAGGGGCCACAGGAAGGAGTGGTCCACGACGTGGTTGTGGACGTGGGCGATGTAGACCAAGGTGAACGCCGGGCCCTGCACCAGCACCGCCGCGGACCAGTACAGGCGGTGGAGCCGGCGGTGGGTCATGGGAAACAGGCCCGACCTGATCGACCCGATGATGTAGAGGACCGGCAGAGCGAGAGTGCTCGCTATGACCACGGTGGAAACGATGCTCCACAGGGGGTCGCCCACATGCATGAACATGAGGGTGGGGTACGCCAGGTAGCTGACATACCACGTGAACAGCGGGAACAGCACGATTTGCGCCGACGCCAGGGGCCATTTCACGCGGGTGCGGGCCTCGGGTGTGGCGGTGCCGGTGTCTGAGCGGTTGTGCATCTTCACATCCCAGGGCGATGCCGGTCTTACACGAGCGCTCTCAGAGGCTCGACGCCGACGAGGGCGAGCGGAATCGATTAAACCAACCGCTCCCCTATCCCGAGGCAGGCAAAGGGATTTACATCCGTTTATGCCGTTAAAAGCGGTCCCCAACATCGCGCGGGTGTTGGCAACCTTCCCCGTCTTCCCGGGCCTTCCCGGGCCTTCCCGGGCCTTCCTGGGCTAAGGGCGATATCAGCCCTGGGCCATGTCGAAGAAGCGCCGCTCCAAGCCGGTGGCGCGCTGGAAGAAGTCCCGGACGAGCTCCTGGCGCTCCTCGCTCAGCTCCGGCCCGAGACGGTCGAGTTCGGCACGGAGGAAACCGACCCAGGCCCGGAAGTGCTCGCCCTCGTGCAGGTCGATCCACTCCCGGTAGAGGAAGTTGTCCGGCAGCGGCGGCTCGGCCCGGCTCGCCCAGCCGAGGTAGGACCACTCGGCCACACACAGCACCGCGAGGATGAGCGTGTAGTCCAGGCTCAGCCTGGCCTGCGCCATCAGCGCCTGGAACTCGGCGGTCACCGGCTCAAGCGGCGGAGCAAGGTCGCCGCCGAGGGCGGCGAGGGCGCGGTGGAAGTAGCTGCGCTCGGTGTCCGTCGCGATCTGCCCGAGGAAACGCCCGAACGGCACCCGCGCCTCGAAGGAGTCCGCGCACGCCACGCCCGCGCCCAGCAGGGCGGTGAAGCTGTCCACGAACTGGAAGTCCTGCTCCAGGTAGCGCCGCATGTCGGCGCCGGCGACCTCGCCCCGGGTGATCGCCATCGCGAACGGGTGGGTCACCGCCGCCGTCCAGTCGGGCTCGGACGACGAACGCAGCCACTCACTGAACAGCGGATCGGCGGCCGACTTGCTCCACTCCGCGTAGGAAACCGAGGTCACACCCATTCCTTCCAACTCAACAGTCGTTCGATAAGAGCCTAGTCAGACGCCTCCGCTCAATCCTGGCGGGGCGCGCGAAGCGTGTCGGCGGGCAGGCGACCAAAGTCGGGGCTTCGCCGTACTTCGGATGGAAGGGGGGCGGAGACTTCGGTCGCGCGCAGGAAGCCCGATGGGCGATTCTCGCGGCGGGGCCGATTTCTAGCCTGGGGTCATGCGCAGAATTCTGCTGGCACTAGCACTGTTAATGGTTCTCTCCGGCATCAGCGGAGTGCTCGATCAGATCGCCGTGCAACCCTTTTTGGGCATCGTGCTCAACGCCTTCAACCGGCTCGTTGTGAACCAGGTGGATTTCCTCGCGGGCTACGAGGTTTTCGCGAACCTGGCTCTGGCCCTCGCCGGGGGCGTCGTCGCGTTGGCCGCGCAGAGGGTGAGATAGCGCCGCTGTCATGTGGCCCCGTCGAGCAGCCCCGACTCGTAGGTCATCAGTGCGATCTGCACCCGGTTGTTGAGGCCGAGCTTGGTGAGGATGCTGGACACGTGCGTCTTCACCGTGGGCAGGCTGAGGTGGAGCGCGGCTCCGATCTCCGCGTTCGACCTGCCACGTCCCACCGCGAGGGCCACATCGCGCTCACGCTCGTTGAGCAGGGCCAGGCGGCTCGCCGCGCGGGCCCGCCGGGCGTGCCCCGCCGGGTCGGCGACCCGGTCGATCAGCCTCCGGGTCACCGACGGCGACAACACCGGGCGGCCCGCGGCCACGAGGCGCACCGCGTCGACGATCTCGTGCGGGGGAGTGTCCTTGAGCAGGAAACCGGCGGCGCCCGCACGCAGCGCGCGGAGCACGTGCTCGTCGGCGTCGAAGGTGGTCAGCACGATCACCTCGGGCGCGTCCTCCCTGGCACGCAGCGCCTCGGTGGCCGACAGGCCGTCCATACGGGGCATCCTGATGTCCATCAGCACCACGTGAGGGGTGTGCCTGGCGACCATCGCCAGCGCCTGCGACCCGTCGCCTGCCTCGGCCACCACGCGGATGTCGGCGGCACCGCCCAGCACGGTGGCCAGGCCGACGCGGACCAGAGGGTCGTCGCCGGCGATGAGCACGTCGATGACCGGCCGCTCCGATGTCGTCATGAGGGCCACGCTAGCTTCGCCGTAACCCGCCGGCCACCCGGTTCCGCGGCCTTGGATTCGCGCGGTGTACGGCGCCGCCGGCGGGGCCGGTGGAGACCGGAACTTAAGAGGGAACGGGAGATATTTTCGTCGCCGGCGGCTTCGGCCTCAACGACTTCCGGCCACTCGGCACTCCGGTGGGTTCGGGGCGTTCGCCCCACGGCTTCGGCTTCGACGACTTCCGGCTACCCGCCTCGTGCGGATGGACGATGTGGCGCGGCGCGCTCCTTCCTAGGGTTGGATCATGCACAGAGTCCTTCGATTCTTTGGGGTGTTCCTGATCCTCGAAGGGGTCACCGGGGTTGTGAACCAGGCGATGGGCGGCCCGCCGTTTTTCGTCTTCCGCCTGTTCGACCACTACAACCGGCTGGTGGTGCACGAGTGGGGGTCCTTCACCGGCTGGGAGATCGTCGCCAACGGCAGTCTGGCGATTATGGGGGCGGCGGCGGTCACGGTCGCGTGGGCGCTCAGGAGCACCGACGCCTAGCGTCCCCGGGTCACCGCGATCGCCGAGACGCGTCCCACGGAGCTCATCGTGCAAATGGACCGCCCGGCCGTCATGCCCGAACTCGCCGCCGCCTGCGCGGGCCTCGTGGTCGAGTTCGGCGCCTGCGACGAGGCCGTGCTCGACGTGCTCACCGGGCGGTTTGGCCCCGCGGGGAGGCTTCCCTTCGACCTGCCGTCCTCCATGGACGCCGTAGAGGCGGCCCGCCCGACTTGCCCTTCGACACGGCGGATCCCCACTTCCGTTTCGGCGATGGCCTTTCGTATTCCCGTTAATAGCGCACGTCCACGGGGTGGAGTGAATCACCTCGGGTGATTAACGGGACTTGTTCCGGGCCTCCGCCGGGCCCGGAACACCCCCTTCAGTGATCGGTCAGGCTATACGGCGTGCCGGAAATTTGCCCAATAAGGATGCGGATCCTCTACCTGTGCGGCAAGATCGCAGGAATTCGCAACATTTTGGAGCAATGGCAATGAGAACCATGCGGCTTGCCCCCCTCGTGTTGGCCGCCCTCGTCGGCGTCGCCGGGTGTGGTGGGGCGTCCACCGACGCGGGCACCATCGCGGCCGGGCTCGGGAAAGAAGGATTGCCGGTCCACACATCCGTCACCTACACCGCGGAAAACGACCCCGAGAAACTGCTCGGCGCGGACGACGGCTATGAGAGCAAGGTGGCCTTTCAAGACGAGCGCGCCATGAAGAAGGCCGGCGGCGCGAAAAAGGGCGACATTCGCGAGGGCGGCATCGTCGAGGTCTTCCCCGGCTCCTCCGAGGCGTCCGCGCGCATCGACGCGATCAAGGCGAAGCTGAACGCCTCCAAGCAGACGGAGTATTACTACATCTGGGACAACGTCGTCCTGCGCCTGTCGCCCTTGTTCAGCGAGGAGCAGGCGGAACGCTATAGCGCCGCCCTGCAGAAGATCGTGGGATAGCCCAGCCGTACGCACCCCGATCGGTGTATCACCTCGTCCCGCAGACGCCCTCCTCCGCTACGGCGGTCCTTTCGCCGTCACCGTCGCCGCCGTCGAGCAGCAGGAGATAGCCGTCCTCCACGGCCGGCGCCACCGCCTGCCCCCGCGCGGGCCGTGCGCCGAGCACCCGGTAGCTGCCCTCGGCCGTCCGCCACGACGCCCGCGAGCCCGGGGGCGGCTGCTCCGCGAGCCAGACGTGTCCCGCCGCCGTCTCCGCCAGTTCCCGCGGCGTGCCCGTGAACAGGACGGACCCCCGGTTGATCACCACCACCCGCTCGCAGAGGGCGGCGATGTCTTCGGTCTGGTGGGTGGACAGGAGGACGGTGCGGCTTTCCCCCAGTGTGGACACCAGCGTGCGGAAACGCATGCGCTGCGCGGGGTCGAGACCCACCGTCGGCTCGTCGAGGATCAGCAGGTCGGGGTCGCCCAGCAACGCCTGGGCGAACGCGAGCCGCTGCAACATGCCGCCGGACAGCGTGCGGACCTTCGCCGTGGCGCGATCGCTCAGGTGCACGTCGTCCAGCACCCGGCGCACCTCCGCGTGCCGCTTGCCGCGATCCGTCATCTCTTTGAGAATCGCGACGTAGTCGACCAGCTCAAAGACCGTGAAATGCCCTTAGAAACCTGGGTTCTGCGGGAGATAGCCCAACCTGCGGCGCAGCGCCGTACGCTGCCGGCTGTCAGCGGGATCCAGCCCCAAAGCCCGGACCGTGCCGGTGTCCGGGGCGAGGGTGGTGGCCAGGCAGCGCAGCAGCGTGCTCTTGCCGGCTCCGTGGGGGCCGAGCAGCCCTGTGACGCCCGGGGCCAGGTCGAGATCGAGGTGATCGAGCGCGAGGCTCCTGCCGTACTTCTTGCACAGTGCGCGCACGCTGACGGTGGTCATGATTCTCCCGTGTCGAGGCGGTGGCGCCGGAGATAGGTGACGAGCGCGAGCGCGAAGGTGGCCGAGCCGTAGAACGCCTGGGCGAGGGGGTGCGCGGCGATCAGGTCCTGCCAGTGCACAAGCGCCGCGCCGGCGACCAGTGCCGTCCAGGCCGCCGCCAGGGAGACGGCACTCCGTAACACGCTCACCCGCGTCGACAGCGCCAGGCACGCCGACGTCAGGGCCAGCGCGGGCAACAACCACGCCGGCAGCGGCGGGCCGGCCACGAACGGCATCGTGCACGCCGCCAGTGCCACGGCGGTCACCAGCACCGCGATCGCCCGCACCAGCAGAAGGCGGGCACCGGCGTACGGCGTGGCCACGACGAGCTCGTGCGCCGGATCGACGCGCCTGCCATATGCGAGTGCGATCCCGGCGAGAGGAAGCACGGGCGCCACCAGTGTCATCGGCACCGCGCTATACGCGTCGAGCATCGGCATCCGGGTGGCGCCCACCGCGAACACCAGCACCACGACTACCGCGCTCAACCACGCCCGGCTCAACGCCGGTGTGGCTACCAAGAGCCTGGCCAGGTGCCCGGGGACACCCATCCGCTCCACGATCCGCTCCGGCACTCCCCGGCGCGGGCGCATCACGACGTCCGCGATCCCCGTCCAGCTCGTGGCGAGCCACTGCTCATCTGCGGGGAGCCTGGTGCGGCACTCCCCGCAACGCTCCAAATGCGCCTCGACCGACATGACGTCGGAGGGAGCAAGCGAACCTCCGACATAGGCGGCGATTTGCTGATTGGCGAGGTGCCATCCGGTTTTCATGTGAGCTGCTCCCGAAGCTGGGCTTTCGCACGCCGCACGCGGGTTTTGACCGTTCCTTCAGGGATGCCGAGAAGTACGGATGTCTCCTTGGCGGTGAGGCCGTCGAGCACCGTCGCCTGAATCACCGCGCGGAGTTCCGGAGCCAGCTTCTGCAACGCCTGGCCGAGATCCCCGTGCTCGACCCCGACCAGCACAAGCTCTTCGGCGGACGCGGCCTGGCCGGGCAGGCCCTCGCCGTACCCCGGCATCTCGATCAGCGTGCCCCTTCGTGCACCTTGGGCGCGGAGGAGCGAGATGAGTTTGCGGATCGCGATCGTCCAGATCCACGCGCCCGCGTCCCCGTCCTCATGCAGGGGACCCCGCCGTCTATACCTACCGGAGCCCTTCCAGATCGCCACAAAGGTGTCCTGTACGGCGGCGTCCACGATGTCCGGATCCGCGCAACGCCTGGCCAGGCGTTCCCTCAGCCACGTGGCATGCCGCAGGTGAAGCAGCCGCAACGCCTCGACATGCCCGTCGGTGAGGGCGGCCAGTAACTCGGCATCATTGGCGTTCGTCTCTGGCGGGCCGCCGGAGGGGTCTTTGTTGCTGAAAAGTCGCACACCATCTCTATCGCCTCGACTGCCGTCATGGGATTTCCCGGAAAAGAACTCTCCGGGGCAGGGGAAGCCGCCGGGCGGCTGCGCACCCGGCGGCTTCCTTCTCGTCTAGGCGGGCTTGTTTAGGCGGGGTACGGTCCCCAAGCCTGACGTTTCCCGGCAGCCGGGCGTTTGCCCAGCTTGCCGGCCTTGATCATGGTGGCCAGCGAGTCCAGCACCACCCTGGCGCTGATCAGCGACGACTGCTCGGCCCAGTCGTAGGGAGGCGAACACTCCACGACCTCGATGCCGGCCAGCCCCGGCTCGGACACCAGCCGGATCAGGCCCAGTGCCTCCCGGGGCAGCAGGCCGCCCGGCTCCGGCCAGCCGGTCCCCGGCACGAACCCGGCGTCGATGACGTCGATGTCGAACGACAGGTAGACCGCCTTGGCGTCCTTCCACGCGATCTCAAGCGCGGTCTCAGCGATCTTCTCGATGCCGACGCGCTCGACGTCGCCCACGGTCATGATGGTCGTCCCGCGGCCTCGCCCCACCTTCACCCCGGCGCGCGGCGACTGCCAGCCGCCGATGCCGATCTGCACCAGGTTGACGGCGGGGGCGTTTTTGATGTTGGTCGCGTGGAACCACGGCGTGGTGTGCATCCGCTCGTCCAGGTCGGTTTCCTGCGTGTCGACATGACGGTCGAAGTGGATGATGCCGATGTTTCCATCGATGTGCGGGGCCAGGCCGCGAATGGTCGGGTAGCCGATGGAGTGATCGCCGCCGAGCACCACCGGCATCGCGCCCGCCGCCGCCACATGGCTGATGGCCCTGCTGATCTGGTCGAACGATTTCTCGATGTTGGCGGGGATGGTCACCACATCGCCGATGTCCACAAGGTTGAGCTGCTCGCGCAGATCGACCCCGAGCTCGAACGAGTAGGTGCCGAACAGGTTGGTGGCACGCCGGATGCCCTGTGGGCCGAACCTGGTGCCTGGACGGTAGGTCGTGCCGGCGTCGAGCGGGGCGCCGAAGATGGCGACCTCGGCGTCCCCGACATCGTGAACGTTCTCCATGAACGGTGCTTTGAGGAAAGTGCCCCGCTCACCCGCGAAATGCGGCAACTCGCCGCGGGAGAACGTCGGGATGGTGCGGTCTTTGATCGACTCTGCGGCGGGGAGACCGAGATCGAGCGCTCGCTCGATCTCCTCCCTGTGCCGCCGCTCGGGTAGCTCGGCCTCGGCGCGCTGCGCCCAGGCTCCCTGGGCGAACGGTTCGGTCATCGTCGGCTTCCTCTCCCGTAGAGATGTGCGTCTGACCGGGAGCCGATGCGATTTCGTCAGAAAGCCTGAGAACCAAGCGTATAAAAAAGCCCGAGAACTAAGGCGAGACGGCACCACACCAGCCAGCCCTAGAGCGTCGTCTGACTCGTCCGGGTACGGCGCTCACTCCTCGTCCGGGGCGGCCGCTTATCGCGGTGCCACATCACAGTTTAATACCGATGGGGCCGGGTGGGCAGGTCGGCCTTGGGAGCGGGAATCCGCCGGACCGTGCCGCCGGTTCGACAGGGGGAGTGGATTCCCGAGATTTTGCGAGCTTTATGGGACGATATGCGGTATGTCTACCAGCCCTCGCTCCCTTGACGACGTCCGTGCAGGCATCGACGCGATCGACGCCGAACTGGTCGACCTGCTCGCGCGGCGACAGGAGCTGGTGCGGGCGGCAGCGGGGTTCAAGAAGGACGAACAGGCCGTCCGCGCCCCGGACCGCGTGGAGCGGGTCGTCGCGGCGGCGAAGGCCAAGGCGGCGGTCGCCGGCCTCGCGCCCGAGGTGGCCGAGGCGGTGTGGCGAGCTATGATCGACGCGTTCATCGCCCTGGAACTGGGGGAACGCCGGCGGCAGAGCTCGCTGGATTAGGCCCTTGTACGGCGGAGCCGCTTCTTCGCGAGTACTTCCCGGCTGGTGGGGGCAGAACTCTGACCGTCGCGTCAGGCGTGGATGTTGAGCCGGTCGAGTGGCTCGACGAGCTCGTCCTCCTCGTAGGCGAGGTGGGAGTGGTGAGGGTGCGGATATAGGCGGTGCAGAAGGAGCCCAAGGTCCAGTAGTTCTGCCTGTGCCGTGTCGCGACGGCGGGTTACCGTCGCCGGGCGGGGGTAGGTTGGGCTTCCGTTCACCGGGAGCGGCGCCGGTTGGGGCCGCGTGAAGATCGGGAGCAGCGACCATGGCCGAAGGCGGTCGGCAGGAGAGCCTTTTCCGGCGGGGCGAGGTCGCGGAAGGCCGTGCCTGCGCGTTCTGCAAGATCATTCGTGGCGAGGTCGAGGCGACGGTGATCCGGGAGACCGGCGATCTCATCTCGTTCCTGGACCACCGCCCGCTCTTCCACGGTCACACGCTTCTCGTGCCGAAGATTCACGTGCAATTGATGAGCGACCTGCCCGCCGAACGCGTCGCGGGCTTCTTCACCGAGGCTCAACGCCTCGAACGGGCCGTCGAGACGGGGCTTGAGGCCGACGGCTCGATGATTCTCATCAACAACGTGATCAGCCAGTCGGTGCCCCACCTCCATGTGCATATCATTCCGCGGCGGAAGAAGGACGGGCTGCGCATCTGGCTCGGCCCCCGGCACCCTTACACCGCGACGAGCCCGGCGGAAACATTCGCCGAGAAGATTCGCCAGGCGTTGAAGGACGCCTAGGCCGCACCCTCGTCGAGGCGATCACGTCAGGCGGACCGGCGCCCGAGTCTCGGCAGGGGGTTTTGGTGTTCGCCGTAATTCACCTGTAAGGTCAAGCTGACAGGTGAAACAAATAGAGGACTAGCAAGCCTTGACGAGCGAAGAACTGCTGACCGTGCTGGCCGCGCTTGGGCATCCGCTGCGACTGCAGATCATCGCCGCACTGGCCGCCGAGAGAGTGCATGTGAGCGAGCTGGCCCGCCGGGTCGGCGTGTCCCGTCCCCTGCTTTACATGCATCTCGAACGGCTGGAGAAGGCAGGACTCGTCGAAGGTCACCTGGAGCTGTCCCACGATGGCAAGTCGATGAAATACATCGAGCTGAAGCCGTTCCAGTTGACCCTGACCGTCCCGACGATCCTGGCGGCTCTCCAAGCCGATCGGGAGAGTGAACAGCCCAGTTCAGGAGAGCGCAGTGACTGACATCAACTCAGCCGTGATTCCCATCGTGATCATGCTGCTGCTGGTGGGCGGCGTCACGGCCTGCATCCGCTTCTACTTTCGCTATGAACGGCACCGCACCGAAGTGCTGACCGCCGAGCTGGCGAAAAACCGCGAGCAGGCCGAGCGGGCTGTGCGGCAGCAGGAGCGGAGCCAGGCCCAGATCGCCGAGTTGACCGGGCGAGTCGCGGCACTGGAGCAGTTGCTGCGCAACGTCGGCTGACCGTTGTGAAGTTCTCCGGGGGTGAGCGGCAACTCACCCCCGGAGTGGAAACCGCACGACCACGCCGCGAGCGGCGTGTCTTCACGCATACGTGCTTCCATGGAAAGGAGAGCAGCTCATGCTGCTCAAATGCAAACCGGCCGTCCGGCGTGCCCTCGCCGGCTGGCCGGTGGCGGTCGCCCTGGTCCTCGGATCGGGCTTCCCCGCATATGCGACGTCACCCGATCTCCCCCAAGAGGTCGGCGCATTCGCCGACGAACACCTCCCCGCGCAACTCGCCCGCCACCGGATTCCGGGCGCCGCGGTGGCGGTGGTCACCAAGGACAAGCAGATCTTCACTAAGGGGTATGGCGTAGCCGATGTGGCCACGCGCCGCCCGGTGGACGCGGAGCAGACGGTGTTCGCCCCCGCCTCCATCGGCAAGCTCATCACCGCCACCACCGTCACCGCCGCTACTGACGGAACCCTGACGACAACCGGTGCGGTCACCCACGGTCCGGCCAAGCCTCGTCAATGGCTACAGATCACCCCTGGCGTCTTCCAGGAGAAGGACGGCTACCGCACGATCCACTTCCGCGAAGACGGCCTGCTGGCCTCGGAGAACCCGGCCGGTCCCCTGCAACGTCTCGCCTGGTACGAACTCCCTGCCCTGCACCTGGGCGTGCTCGCCGTGAGCCTGGCCGTCCTCCTGCTCTCGGCGCTGGCCTGGCCGGTGGCCTTCGCCGTACGCACCAACCGCCGCCGCCCCGCCCGTGCCCCACACCTTGCCGGCCTGCCCGGCTGGACGGCGGCGACCCTTGCCGCGGTGACCACCGCATCCCTGGTGGCCCTGTTCGCAAACTTCGCGGCGAACCAGGCGGCCTACTTCCTGGGCGGTTCCCCGCTTCTCGCGGTCATCCAGACAGTGCCGCTCCTGGCCGCCATAGCCACCGCCGGAGCGGCGGTCACCACGGTGCTCGCATGGCGCCGGAAATGGTGGACCCGCTTCGGGCGAATCCACCTCACCACCGTGACACTCGCCGCAATTGCCTATCTCGCCATAGCCGCCGTCTACAACATCCTCGGCTGAGCAGAGAGCCGGTCGTCGCAGCCTGCCGGGCACAAGAGGCTGCGACGGCGGCTCTTGGGGATCGCTCCGTACGAGTTCGCTTAGCGGCTCAGGTGGCGGTAGCGGTGCACCGATAGGGGGAAGAAGATCGCGATGATGGCCAGTGGCCATGCCGCGGCCAGCAAGATGGCGTTCTGGGCGAGCCATGTCTCCCCGCCCAGACCCGGGTTGCCAAATAGCTCGCGGATTGCGGCGACGGTGGCAGACATGGGGTTCAGGTCGGCGATGAACCCCAGCCAGTTTGGCATCATCGTCGGGGAGACGAAGGTGTTGGCGATCATCGCGAACGGCAGCACCATGGGGAACAGGACGCTCACACCTTCCTGGCTGCGCAACAGCAGTCCGATGTAGATGCCAACCCAGATCAGGGCGAAGCGCAGCAGAAGCAGCAGACCGAGCGCGGCGGCGAACTCCAGCACGCCGCCCCGGGCGCGCCAGCCGACCAGGAGGCCGCAGCCGATGAGTGCGGCCAGGTCGGCGCAGGCCCGGATCATGTCCGCGAGGCTGCGCCCGGCGACCACGGCTGACGGTGCGATCGGCATCGAGCGGAACCGGTCGGTCACCCCTCGGGAGGTGTCGGAGACCATGGCCGTGGCGGTGACCACGAGCCCGAAGACCATCGTCATGCCGAACAGGCCCGGCATCAGGAACTCGCGGTAGTCGCCGCCGCCCGGCACGGTCATCGCGCTGCCGAAGACGAAACCGAACAGCAGCACCGAAACGATCGGAAAGGCCAGTCCGCCGACGACCTCGTCAGGGGAGCGCAGCCAGTAGATGAGGTTGCGTCGTGTCATGGTCGCGCTGTCGAGCACTGCCCGGCTCAGCCGGCCGGCGAGGTCGGTGGGCGGTTGTTTGACGGAAAGGGTCGTCATGGCGAGCACTTCCTCACGGGGATTCATGGCTGGGCGCGTTCCCGGTGAGCCGGACGAACACCTCGTCCAGCGTCGGGCGGCGCAGGGCGACGTCATGGACGGCCAGTCCGGCCGACTCCATCTCACGCAATGTCTCGGTCAGTGCGTTCACCCGGTTGCGGACCGGCACGGTGAGGCGGCGGGCGGCCTCGTGCACCTGTGGTTCGGTGCCGGTGACACGGGCCAGGACGTCCCGTGCCGCACCCAGGTCGGCGGATTCGGCCGGCACGATGTCCAGCTGGTCGCCGCCGAGCGCCGTCTTCAACTCGTCGGGGGTGCCTTCGGCGATGACGCGCCCGTGGTCGATGACCGAGATGTGATCGGCGAGCTGGTCGGCCTCGTCCAGGTAGTGGGTGGTAAGCAGCACTGTGGTGCCCTGCGCCACCAGTGAGCGCACCCCCGCCCAGACGTCGCTGCGGTGGACGGGGTCCAGCGCGGCGGTCGGCTCGTCGAGGAAGAGCACCGGTGGGGACATGATGATGCCGGCGGCGAGGTCCAGCCGCCTGCGCATGCCACCCGAGAACTTACGCGGCGACTGATCGGCGTGCTCCGTGAGTGCGAACTGCGCCAGCAACTCGTCGGCCCGCCGACGGGCCGCGCGGGGGCTCAGATGGTAAAGCCGGCCGAACATCTCCAGGTTGGCGCGGGTGCTGAGGACCTCGTCCACCGCGGAGTTCTGGCCGACGAGTCCGATCCGGTATCGCACGTGCATGGGCTGCCGCACCACGTCGAACCCGTCGACCTCGGCCCGTCCGGAGTCGGGCCGCAGAAGGGTGCACAGGATGCGGATGGCGGTGGACTTCCCCGCGCCGTTGGGGCCGAGCAGGCCGCATACGGTGCCCCGGGGGACCGCGAGATCGAAGCCGTCGAGGGCGGCGGTGTCTCCGTAGCGTTTGCCGAGTCCCTCGACGCGGACGGCCAGGTCGGTGGATTCGCGCAGCGGTCGGTGCTGCGTGGCGAGTGTCATGTCATGACGCCCTCTCAACGAGGCTTCCTATGTCTACTTCAAGTTATATATCACAAAGTATACTTACTTGAGGGATGGCCTTCTGACCGCATCACCTAGACTCAAGTCGCGTTCCTCGCCGTCGGCCATGAGGGAAGAGATGCCGCAGAACCGCCCCGAGCAACCGGCCACGGGTGCCGCCGCGCCGCCCGTCCGGCGCATGCGGCGGGAGGAGCGTCGCGAACAGATCCTGGCGGCGGCGACCAAGGCGTTCACCCGCTCAGGGGGCTTCAACACGACGAGTCTCGACGACGTCGCCGCGGAGGCCGGTGTCACCAAGATGATCCTTTACCGGCACTTCGCCTCGAAGACCGAGCTCTACCAGGCGGTGATCGACCGCGCGGCCGAGCGGCTTTACGCCTCGGCCACGGCGGAGGGTGACCTGGGCGAGGAGAGCGTGCCGGGCATGATGAGGTGGGCCGGAGAGGACCCCGACGGCTTCCGGCTGCTGTTCCGCCACGCCGCCCGGGAGCCCGGCTTCCGGGTGGACATCGACCGTCTCCGGGCGAATATGGTCGAGATGCTGCGCCCGCACATGGCCACCGAGTCCGAGAGTCCGGCTTGGGTGGACTGGGCGGCGAACCTGGGGACCACGGTGGCGATCGAGGGCATCATGGCCTGGCTTGATGCGGGACAACCGGACTCCGATCGGGCACGCCACCGCATCCTGCGTGCCGTCGACGGCGTCTCCCAGGCATTGCGCGTGTAACGGGAGTACGCCGGAGGACTACCGGCCGGGTTCCGGCTCCTCGGGGTGTCTGCGGGACGGCGGGGCGGCCGTGTAATAGGGGTGGTGCAGATCAAAGGCGGGGCGCTCGGAGCGGATGCGCGGGATCGAGGTGAAATTGTGCCGGGGCGGCGGGCATGACGTCGCCCACTCCAGCGAATTGCCGAACCCCCACGGATCGTCCACCTCCACCCGCTTCCCCTTCCTGGCGGTGTGCCACACGTTGTAGAGGAACGGCAGCGTGGACAACCCCAGAACCGCCGCGCCGATCGAGGAGAGAAGGTTGAGCCCGGTGAACCCGTCCACCGGGCTGTAATCGGCATAGCGGCGCGGAAATCCGATGACGCCGAGCCAGTGGTGCACGAGGAACGTGGTGTGGAAACCGATGAACAACATCCAGAAGTGCACCTTGCCCAGCGGCTCGTTGAGCATCTTGCCGGTCATCTTCGGCCACCAGAAGTAGAACCCCGCGAACATCGCGAACACCACCGTGCCGAAAACCACGTAGTGGAAGTGGGCCACCACGAAATAGGTGTCGGTGATGGGGAAGTCCAGCGGCGGCGAGGCGAGGATGACCCCGGTCAGCCCGCCCAGCAGGAAGGTGATCAGAAATCCGATCGAGAACAGCATGGCCGTCTCAAAGCTCAGGTGCCCCCGCCATATGGTGCCGATCCAGTTGAAGAACTTCACCCCGGTCGGCACCGCGATCAGAAAGGTCATGAACGAGAAGAACGGCAGAAGCACATGACCGGTGGCGAACATATGGTGCGCCCACACGGTCATCGACAGCCCCGCGATCGCGATGGTGGCGGCGACCAGGCCGAGATAGCCGAACAGCGGTTTGCGGCTGAACACGGGCAGCACCTCGGTCACGATGCCGAAGAAGGGCAACGCGATGATGTAGACCTCCGGGTGCCCGAAGAACCAGAACAGGTGCTGCCACAGCAACGCCCCTCCTGTGCCGGGGTGGTAGATGTGCGTGCCGACCTTGCGGTCGAGCACGAGCGCCATCAGCGCCGCGGTCAGCACGGGAAAGGCCAGTAGCACCAGAACCGCGGTGAGCAGGGTGTTCCAGGTGAAGATCGGCATCCGGAACATGGTCATCCCGGGCGCACGCAGGCAGATGATCGTGGTGATGAAGTTGACCGACCCGAGGACCGTCCCCACGCCCGCCATCGCCAGGCCCATGATCCACAGATCCCCGCCGATCGAGGGCGAGAAAGCCGCGGTCGACAGCGGCGTGTAGGCGAACCAGCCGAAAGACGCCGCCCCGTGCGGAGTGGCGAACCCGGCCACCGCGATCAGCCCCCCGAATAGGAAAAGCCAGAAACTGACCATGTTCAGCCGAGGGAAGGCCACATCGGGAGACCCGATCTGCAGAGGCATGATCACGTTGGCGAAGCCGGCGAACAACGGGGTGGCGAACAGCAGCATCATGATCGCGCCGTGCATGGTGAAGAGCTGGTTGTACTGCTCGGCGCTGACGAGCTGGAGTCCCGGATGGGCCAGCTCGGCCCGCATCGCCATCGCCATCAAGCCGGCTATGAGGAAGAACACGAACGAGGCGATGAGGTACATGTAGCCGATGACCTTGTGGTCAGTGGTGGACAACACCGAGGCCAGCCGGCCTCCGGTCGCCCTGCCGGTCGGCGCGGTGGGGGGAGGCGACGGGCGCACGCCGGTCATCGCATCTTCCCTTCAATGCTCACAATGCGATGCCGAGGAGGGCATCCCGTCCAGGCCCCGGCCGCCCGCGCCGCGGCGAGCCAGCCCGACCGCTCACGGCGAGTTCCGGTGACGCGTGCGCGGTCACCCGCGATCATGCGTAGGGCTACCCCGCAGATCAGCGACGATGCATGCGCTATGTATGGGTCGGGTATGGAGCCCGCCAAAAGCTGGCCTGCGGTGTTTCAGGTGAAATCTGAGTCCTTCTTCTGGGCAAGGGGCTGAAACGTCGCAGAGCCGCCCCGACCGCAGTTGTTCCCCGGAAATGCCCTGGGGCGAGCACCGCCGCCGGATTCCGGCGTCCGGTTTCCGGTTAGACGCCGGCGTGGACGGCGGCCTCCTGCGGCTCTTCGGCCTTATGCGGGTGCTTGGCGCGCCGCTCGACAGGTGTGCCCTGTATCTCCTCGAGGCGCAGCGCCACCCCGATCGCGAACAGAGCGGGGACCCATTCGCCGATGAAGATCCCCCACCGGTCGGCCCGGCCCTGGCCGGCTTCCTCCATTGTCCGAGAGGCCAGCCAGGCGAGCCCCGAAAGGCCGATCGAGGCCATTCCGGCGGTGTACATCATCTGCGATGTCACTCCGCATTTGCGTAGCATGCCGATCATGATAAATCCCCCTGTGTTCGGTGCTGCGGCCCCTGACCATGGGACCTGCCCGGCGCCGGGGAGGCGAAACGGCGCCTGCGGTCAAGGCCCTATCCGGTTTTCACACCTCGCCTTCCTCGTCCGGCGAGGAGGGATCGTCAAGACGGCCCTGGCGGCGTACGGCGAGAGCGATGTCGACGCTCACCGCCAAGATGAGCACCCCCATGATGGCGGTCAACCACCATTGCCTGATCAAGATAGACAACAGCCCGAAGGCGAACAGGAACACCAGTGCGAAAGACCCCAGTCGCACATGCGCCACATCGCGCGGGGTGGCTGTGGCTTGGGCGCGGCGTCGAGGTGCCCGCTCCTCCATCTCAACCTCCGATCGTCCGCAGAAGGGCCCGTCGTGAGACCGCATCTGCCAGCCCGACAAGTCATGCCATGCCCCTTTTGTGCAGGTATAAGCCCCAGAGAGCATTGAGTCATTGACTGGGGCCTCCAACGGCTACCTGCCGGGCCAGGTCATAGAGATGACCAAGCCCGACGGTGCCAGGGCCGACAGCCGGATCCGGATGTTCCGCCCTCTGGCTGAACTTGTCGCGGATCCGCTCCCCAGGCCGAACCTGTCGCGTGATCAGGTCTCACAGGGTAGGCGAGGGCGGAACGTCGCCCCGCCAGCTACCGCTTTCCTCGCCACGCTGCTCGATGAACTCCGCGAATCGCTTGAGATCGCCTTTGACGCGGCGTGACAGGATGCCTGTGGCGTCCGCCACGTTCTCCACGAATCCCTCGGGATCGGTGTCGAGTTGCAGGTTGACGCGGGTGTGGCCCTCGTCGAGCCGGTGGAAGGTGACCACGCCGGCGTGCTTGGGCCCCTCGACCGAGGACCACGCGATGCGCTCGTCGGGGTGCTGCTCGGTGATGCGGGCGTCGAACTCGCGCTCCGCAGGACCGACCTTGATCTTCCAATGGGTCATGGTGTCGGACTCTTGTCTGATCGACTCCACGCCCTCCATGAACTCTGGGAAGGACTCGAACTGGGTCCACTGGTTGTATGCGGTGCGCACGGGGACGGCGACGTCGACGGATTGGGTGATGGTGCTCATGGGTGCCCCTCTCCTCTCGCTTGTCCGATGCCGCGAATGCCGCATCGGTTATGACGAACCCCGGTACCCGCCCCTTGAGGGCCGATTCCTGGACCGTCGTAGAGAACGTTCAGTCCTTGCCGCGGCCGCTGATCGTGTCACGCATGCGGTCCACCAGGCCGGTGAGCGGGCCGAGAAGTTTCTGGGCCGTCGGGCTCTGCGGCGTGGCGGGATGCGGTCGGGTGGGGGCGAGGTCCTTTATCGCCTCGACCTTCTCGCCGAGCTCGGCCAGCCGTTCAGAAGTCGCGTGCCGGCGCAACTGCGGGAACAGCTCGAACTCCTCCTCCTGCACATGCTGGCGGACCTCGCGCATCAGCCGGTTCAGGGCCGTGACGTGCTCGGCGTCCTTGACGTCGATCTCCTCCAAGTGCTTCATCGTCTTCTCGGCCTCGGCGTGTTCCGCCAGTTCCCGATCGGCGATCTCGTCGCCGTCGGGTAGCAGCTCGCGGGCCGCAGGGTAGAGGTACGCTTCCTCGGCGACCGAGTGGCGGACCAGTTCGATGATGACCTTCTCGGTGAGCTTCTGCCGGCGTTCGAGGTCGCCGGTGCCTATCCGCTCCAGCTCGGCGAACATCTCCTCGACTTCCCGGTGGTCCTGGGTCAGGACCGAGATCAGATCGGTGTCGTGGGGTGTGGTCATGGAAAATCTTCCTTTCGCACGTGTTTTCTTGGGGCGCGCGGCTATGGCCTTCTTGCTCGCGAGCCGCTTCCACGGTTCCGCTTCCACAGCCGCGACCGGCAGCGCATTCAATGGCGCGGAAATCTCCCGGCCACACTCTCCGCCCTCACAGGCAGATGGCCATACCCCCCTTTCCCCATGAAAAACCCCAGGTCACACCGGTGTACGGCATGGCCGACGCATCCAGAAAAGCAAGATTTAAGCTGGCGTCGGGGAAACTCAACGACCAGGCCGGTCCGAAGCCTGACACCACCGGCAAGGTCAAGAAGACGCTCGCGGCCAACTCCGCGCATGTGGCCCGCCTGCTGACCGGTGCCTCATATCCGCCGGCTTGACCGCAGCCCACGTTTCAGCAGTTGGAGTAGGACATAGCAGAGCATGCCAAACCGCAGCAGCCGGTAGACGCGGTGGAAGACGCGTGTGGCCCGCGAGGGTTTCCCGCTCTGCGAGGGCCTTTCTCCGTCCAGGTGTTTGAGCGGAAGGTCCGGGTATGCGGTGCGCGCGCTGTGCTCGCACTCCTCCACGCTCAAGTAGTCCATGTTGCTCAACAAGACGACATGTCCGACATATCGCCACCGCCAGCGGCCTTCCTCGGTCGGCCAGACCTCCACGCGCTCAGGACCCTCCATGGCGCGTCTCCTCCTCCACGACGTCGCTCTTGCGGATCTGTTTCCACCGCAGGCCCGACAACCGCTGCTCCGGGTTGGCCCGCAGCGCGCGGGCGAGGGCATAAGCGGCTGCCGCGAAGAGGAACGGGACGACGATCACCACAATGCGCATGGTCTTCATGACGGTCAACACCGGAAGGCCCATCAGGTCGGCCAGCACGTCGTCGCTGCCCGCGAGCAGCAGGAGGCCGTAGAAGGACAGAGCCCATACGCCGACGGCCATCCGGGCCGGGGAGTGGCGTGGACGGTCGAGCAGGTGGTGGGCCGCGCGGTCCTTCGTGATCAGGCGGTCCAGCCACGGCCAGACATACATGATCGCGAACGTGAGACCTGGCAGCAGCACCCCTGGCACAAAAGGAGCCGGGACGAGATAGCCGAACACGGTGAACTCGATCGGGGGGTAGAGCCGCAGCGCGCCTTCGAGCCAGCCCATGAACCAGTCGGGCTGTGCCGGGGCGCTGGCCGTGCCCGGATCGAAGGGCCCCCACAACCACACCGGGTTGATCTGCACCAGGCCGCCCAGCGCGAACGTCACCGCGAACAGAGCACTCAGCAGGGCGAAAGAGCGGAACGCGTAGGTCGGCCACATCTTCGAGCCGACCACATTGTGGTCGTTGCGCCCGGGGCCGGCGAAGTGCGTGTGCTTCTGCCGGATCAGGATCCCCATGTGCGCCCCGATGAGCGCGGCGATGAGGCCGGGCAGGAGCAAAACATGCAGGATGTACAACCGGGGAATGATCGACTCCCCGGGGAACTCGCCACCGAACAGCAGGAAAGCCGCCCACGTCCCCACTATGGGCATCGACAGGGCGATGGAGTTCGCGATCCGCAGACCGGTGCCTGAGAGCAGATCGTCGGGCAGCGAATAGCCGGCGAAGCCGTTGGCGATCGCCAGCACGAGCAGGGTCACGCCGATGATCCAGTTGAGCTCGCGCGGTCGGCGGAACGCGCCGGTGAAGAAGTTGCGCAGCATGTGCGTGACGATCGCCGCGACGAAGATCAGTGCGGCCCAGTGGTGGGTCTGGCGAACCAGCAGCCCGCCTCGGACGTCGAAGCTCAACTCGACCGCCGATGCGTATGCCGCCGAGACCCGCGAGTTGTGCAGCCCCGCGTAGTCGCCCGCGTAGATCCGTTCACCGCTGCTCGGGTCGAAGAAGAAGGCCAGGAAGGTGCCGGTGAGGAGCAGACTGACGAAGGCGTAGAGCGCGATCTCGCCCAGCATGAACGACCAGTGGTCCGGGAAGACCTTCGCCACCGCTTCGCGCACCACGGAGGCGATCCGCAGCCGTTCATCGAGCTTGCGTAGCCCCCAGCGACTGACCCGCAGCTTCTCTTCGAGTTTGCGCCTCACCCAGCGAGCGATCATTTCCGCCTCCAGTAGCCTGCGCCGACGGGGGCGGTGAAGCCCCCGCGAGCCACCAGCAGGCCGTCGGCGCCGACACCGAGCGGGAGCTGGGGCAGCGGGCGGGCGGCGGGGCCGGCGACGGGGACGGCGCCGCGCAGCACGTCGAAGGCGGATTGGTGGCACGGGCAGGCGAGCTGGGATGTGGTCTGCACGAACAGGCCGACCGGGCAGCCGGCATGGGTGCACAGCTTGGAGTAGCACACCAGGCCGTCCACGTTCCATCCCTCGCGGCCGGCGGGCAGCGCGAGCAGTGCGGGGTCGACCCGGACGAGCACCGCCATCGCGTCCGCGGCGCCCACGTGCCCGTCGGGATAGACGGTCACCATGCCGCCCGGCGGGATGTCGGCGGGGCGAAGCCTGCGGCCCGTGTCGTCCACCACGCGTGCGCCCGCCCGCCAGGGTGTCTCGGCCAGAGCACGTGCGGGGTCGCGCACCCTGAACAGCAGCGAGCGGACTGGAAACACCGCGACCACGGCGAGTACGGCGAGCGCGAGCATCAACATCCGCCGGGGCAGGGGGGCCTGGGCGAGTGGGCGGTCGTCCCGGTTCAGCTCGGCGGCGAGCGCTTCGCGCAGCCGGGGAGGTGAGGGCGCGGGCTCGCGCTCCTCGACGTAAGCTCGCTCGGGCAGCAGATGCTGTGCCCACAGGGCGAGTCCCACCGCGAGTGAGGCGAAGGCAACGGCGAGACCGATGCCCAGCAGCGCGGTGTTGCCGCCCATGACGTAAACCACTCCGATGAACACACCGGCGACGGCGGTGAGGCCGAACGCCGCCGCGGCCCCCCGCTCGGCCCTCCGTCGAGCCGTGATCACGATGCCCTCCTGCCGAGGAACAGGATGACCAGGATCAGCACTCCGAGTCCGATGACCCAGGCCACGAGTCCCTCCGGGACGGGACCGGCGCCGCCGATCGCGGCTCCGCCGTGCCGGAACTCGTCGCGGACCGTGCCGATGTAGGCGATGATCGAGTTCACCTCGGCCTCGGTCAGCGTCTTGGTGTCGAAGGCCGGCATGGCGCCCGGCCCGAGGCGGACGGCCTCGGCCACCTGGGTCGGTTTGGTGTTCAGCAGCGACGGGGCCGCCCCACCCCCCGGAAGGGCCGCGCCCACCCCTGAGGCGGAGTGGCAGGAGGCGCAGCTCGCGAGGTAGAGCGTGCGCCCCTTGCGTGGGTCGCCCGGCCCGACCGCCGGGACCTGCGGCCCGCCGCCCAGGGAGGCGACGAAGGCGGTGAGCGCGGCGATGTCCTGGTGGTCGAAGGCCGGCTCGCGCGGATGAGGCCGGGCGTCCGGTGCGGACAGGGGCATACGACCGGTGGAGAGCTGGAAGTCGGCCGAGGCGGCGCCCACCCCGCGCAGGCTGGGGCTGGTCATGAATCCCTCGCCCGACTGGCCGTGGCAGCCCGCGCAGCTCGCGCCGTAGAGCTGCCTGCCGCGTTCGACCGGATCGTGTGCCGGATTCGCGGCGGCCAGGCCCGCGACGGCGGTCAGGGCGAAGGCCGCGAGCGCGAGGCACACGGCGGGCGTCGGTCTGCGCATGTCCACCGGCCTCACTCCAAGGTGAGCAGGTAGGCGGCGATGTCCCGCGCGTCCTGCTCGGTGACGCCGAGGTCGGGCATCGCGGTTCCGGGTTCGACCGCCTGGGGATGGCGGATCCAGCGGACCAGGTTGCCCGCGTTGTTCACCAGCTCCCCGGCGATGTAGCCGCGCCGGGCGAAGGAGTTCAGCGGCGGGCCGACCAGGGCGTCGGCTTCGCGCACACCGGGCACGGTGTGGCATGAGGCGCAGCCGTACTGGTTGATCAGCGCCTGGCCGCGCTCCGGGCGGCCGTACGGGACCGGCCCGGGGGTGGTGAGGGCGGGGCCGCATGCGGCGAGCGCGAACACCAATGCGCAGGCGGCCGGGAGCCGCATGGCGGCAGGGCTCATCGCTGCGCCTCCGTGGAGGTGGGCCGCATCCAGAGCAGGAAAAGAATCACGAAGGAGATGAGGTAGACGACGTCGGCGGGCACCCACATGACCAGCCCGGCGAGCTGCTGGTCCGCCAGTGGATCGACGCCCGACCGGGCCGCGGCTCCGGCCTGAACAGGAAACAGCGGGGTGGGGGCCAGAGTGAGCACCGCGCCGAGGGCGGCACTGGGCACCGCGGTGACGAACATGTACAGCAGCGCCACCGGGGCACTCAGCTTGCGGGCGGTGGGTGTGGTCACGTGCCACCACAGCAGCCACGCGCCGGCGAGGAAGGTCAGGTGCTCCAGAGCGTGAACGGGGTCGGACTTCAGGGCGAGGTCGTAGGGGCCTGGCAGGTGCCAGAACCACAACACGGCGAGGTGGGCCAGCCAGGCGGTGACCGGCAGCCACAGCAGCCGCAGCAGCGGCAAGGTGCGGCTCGCGTGGGTCAGCGCCGCCAGGCGGCGGCGTGCGCGCACCGGCAGCGCCAGCGGGATCACCACCTCGGCGGCGCCCAGGGCCAGCAGCGGGGCCGCGACCGCGATCAGCAGCATGTGCTGGACCATGTGCGTCGAGAAACGCTGGTCGGCGATCGGCTCGAACGGCGGCAGCAGCGCGACCGCGACCGCGAGCATGCCGCAGGCGAAGGCATATGCGCGGTGCGTGCCCAACCTGCGCGCCCCCTGGCGGACGGTGTTCTGGTCCCCGCCCGCGAGCACACGCAGCCCCGCGAGGTAGCCGCCGCCGGCCAGGACAAGCCCCGCTGCCGTCAACAGGGTCGCCGGTTCGAGACCCGCGTGGTCTCCGCCGTGCGCCAGGAACGCGATCAGGCGCATGGCCGGAACACCACCACCGCTGCCGCGCCGAAGGCGATCATCATCAGCGACAGTCCGTCCAGCCACAGGCCGAGCTGCGCCAGGAAACGGGCGCGGATCTCACGCCGTCCGCTCGCGTCGCGCAGGGAGCGGCGCAACCGCCACGCGGTCGCCGCAGAGGCCGCCGCGACGGCGGCGGGCACCGCGGTCGCCAGGATGACCACCACGTAGAGCGGCAGACCACCCACGTAGGTCCGGTTGCGCGCGCAGGTCACCTCCACCACGGCCCAGGCCACGAGAAGGTGCACGGCCCAGGAGATGATTCCACCGCCGACGGCGAAGGCGAGCAGCCAGCGGCCGATCTTGGCGGCCTGGGGTGACGGCGGCCCGGTCCCCCGGGCGTTCGGAGCCGTGGAACTGTCGTTCGCGTTCAAGGCGTCCTCACAGGTGTGGGCTGAGATAGATCGTGAAGAGGATGGCCAGCCAAATCGCGTCCACGAAGTGCCAATAGAACCCGACCAGCCTCACCCGCATGTGGCGCCGGCCGCTGAACTTCCCGCCGAACGCCGCGATCGCGATGAAGACCAGCATCACCAGGCCCACGGCCACGTGCGTGCCGTGGAAACCCGTGATGACGTAGAACAGCGACCCGTAGGTGTTGGTGTTCCAGGTGAACTCCTCCAGCTTGGTGGAGTATTCGGTGGCCTGGAGACCGAGGAACGCCGCACCCAGTGCCAGGGTGAGCAGCAGGCCGGCCTTCAGTTGCCCGATGCGCCCTCGGCGCACCGCCCAGTCGGCCCACACCATGGGGCCGCTGCTGCTCAGCAGCACCGCCGTCATGATCAGCGGCTTGGACAACTCGGGGTCCTTGATGCCGCCGGGCGGCCATTCGCCGCCGGTGGAGAACCGGATATAGAAGTAGGAGGCCAGCAGGCAAGCGAACAACGTCGCCTCGGTGGCGACGAACAGCACCATGCCCCACCAGGCGGGGGTGCGCCCGAACGCCCGGCTCGACACGGCGGGGGGCTCGACGGCCTCGCGCAGCGTACGCCCCATTGCTTCGGTCATGCCGACGCTCCTTCCGCCCGGCTCCGCCGCGGTGGTGCCCCGCGTGGCCAAAGCCACCAGGCGAACGTCAGGGCGGCTGCGGCGAAGGCGACGACGGCGAGGAACATCCAGTCCAGAAGCAGTCCCACCACGGCGAGGAAGAGGAAGACCGCCGCGACGAACGGCACCGGTGTGTCCTCGGGCATCTCCATGGCGCGCTCCCGTTCCCCGTCGAGCTCGGACGTGCGCAGCACCTTGTGCCCGTCGGCCAGTACCCGGTCCTCGTCCGCGTCCACGAGGGATTCGAGCGTGCGGGTGTCCCACGCCGCGGCCAGGCCGTGCACCCTGGGGATGACCGCGAAGTCGTAGGTGGGCGGCGGTGACGACGTCGCCCACTCCAGCGTCTCGCCGCCCCACGGGTCCGGCGGCGCCGGCGCCCCGCGCCGCAGGCTGATCAGCAACGTGGCCAGCGTGATCAGAAGCCCGAGCGTCAGCACATGCACCCCGATCGTGGACAGCAGCGCCCACGCGTCCCAGCCGAGGTCCTCGGGATAGGAGTAGATCCGGCGTGGCATGCCGAGCAGACCCGAGATGTGCATCGGGAAGAACGCCAGGTTGAACCCTATGAACGTGATCGCGAACGCCCACCGCCCCGCACGCGGACTGGTCATACGGCCGGAGAACTTCGGCCACCAATAGAAGAGGCCCCCGAGGATCGGGAACACGGCGCCGCCGACCAGCACATAGTGGAAATGCGCCACGACGAAGTAGGAGTCGGTGACCTGCTGGTCGAAGGGCACCATGGCGAACATCACACCGGTCACCCCGCCCAGCACGAACAGCACGATGAAGCCCGCCACCCACAGCAGCGGCACGGAGAGCACCACCCGTCCGGTCAGCATCGTGGCCAGCCAGGAGAAGATCTGGATTCCGGCCGGGATCGTGATCACCACGCTGGCGGCGGAGAAGAACGCCAGCGACAGCTGCGGCAGCCCCACCGCGAACATGTGGTGCACCCACACGCCGAAGCCGATGACGGCGGTCGCGACAGTGGCCAGCACGACCAGCGGGTAGGCGGCGATCGGGCGCCGGCTGAACGTGGGCACGATCGCCGAGACGATGCCCAGAGCGGGCAGCACGATGATGTACACGTCCGGGTGACCGAACAGCCAGAACAGGTGCTGCCACAGCAAGGTGTCGCCCCCGGCGGGCGCCTGGAAGAAGTGTGTGCCGAACCGGCGGTCCATGAACAGCATCGCGTTGGCGGTGTTCAGCGGCGGCAGCGCGAAGACCACCATGAACGACGTGGCCACCAGCGTCCAGACGAAGACCGGCATACGGTTCAATGCCATCCCCGGCGCCCGTAGTTTCAGCGCGGTCGCGATGAAGTTGATCGCTCCTGCTGTGGTGGACACACCGAGGAACAGAAGGCCGAGCGTATATACGTCAAGGTTGGCCCCCTCGGAGTACCGGGGCCCGGTCAGCGGCACGTATGCGAACCAGCCGCCATTGGGCGCGGCGTCGAACAGCAGGCTGGCGAACATGATCAGCCCGGCCCCGGCGAAGATCCAGTAGCCGAAGGCGTTGAGCCGCGGGAAGGCCATGTCGCGGGTGCCGAGCATGAGCGGGAACAGGAAGTTGCCGAACCCGAACAGCATCGGGGTGGCGAACAGGAAGATCATCGCCGTGCCGTGCAGGCTGAACAGCTGGTTGTAACGATCGGGCGTGACCACCCCGGCGTTGGGCACCGCGAGCTGAATGCGCATGACCAGCGCCTGCAGCCCCGCCAGGGTGAAATACACGCTGGCGGTCACCATGTAGCGGCGTCCGATGCGCTTGTGGTCGACGGTGCAGATCCAGCCCTTCAGACCGCCCTCTTCCGGCCACTTGGCGGCGACCCTGTCCCCGGCGCTGCTTTGCGCGGCGGCGTGTGCCTCGTTGGCATCGATGACCTGCACTCCCGTCTCCTAACGCAGCGTGCCCAGGTAGGCGATCAGGGAGCGCAGGTCCTCGGGTGAAAGAGGCTGCGGCGGCATCTGGTTGCCCGGCTTGACGGCCTGGGAGTCGGCGATCCAGCCGCCCAGGTGACCGGGGGTGTTCGGCACCGTCCCGGCGCCGAGATGGCGGCGGCTCGCGAGATGGGTCAGGTCCGGACCGCGCCGGCCCGCCGCGGAGGTGCCGCGCACAGTGTGGCAGGACGCGCAGGACGCCGACTGGATCACCTGCCGCCCCCGGGCGGCCATGGCCTCACGCGGTTCGGCGGCGGGGCGGGCCTGGTTCGCGAGCCAGGACGTGAACGCCGCCGGTGGGTCGGCGACCACGTGGAAGGCCATGCGGCCGTGCTGCAGCCCGCAGTATTCGGCGCACTGGCCCCGGTAGGTCCCCGGGCGGTCGGCCTGCAGCCACATCTGTGTGGTGCGGCCGGCGATCATGTCGGTCTTCACCATGAGCTGCGGGACCCAGAAGCTGTGGTTGACGTCGGCGGTCCGCAGCCGAAGCAGCACGGGGCGTCCGGCCGGGATGTGGATCTCGTTGGCCGTCACCGCGCCGTGGGCGGGATAGCGGACCTCCCACCACCATTGGTGGCCGGTCACTTCCACCACCAGGGAGTCCGCACCGCGCGGCGCCTCCAGGGCGCGCATGTCGCGCAGGCCTATGGCATAGACGAACGTGAGCACGATCGCCGGGACGATCACCCCCAGTGACACCACGAACCGTGTGCCGGAGCCGGGGTGCGGCACGACGCCGGGCCCGCGGCGGCGGATCATCGCCCACAGCAAGAGCAGCGTCACGACGACCGACACGACGGCGGAGATGCCGAACAGCAGCCACCACAGCCCCGCGACACGCCTCGCCCCGGGCCCGGCCGGAGACAGCGTGGACGGGCTCCGGCCGCTGCAGGAGGCGACCAGCACGAGGAGGCCCGCGCAGCATATGCGTGCCACGCGGGCGGTTGCGGTCCTCGTTCGCGCCGCCGGAACGCGGCGCCGAGATGTGCTCATCGGCCTCCCGATCGCCACAGCGTCAGGGCTCCATGGTTACCGAAGCATGATCACGTCAAACATCGCCGCCACGCGGGCCGGCGCAGGTCTTTACCGAGGTGAAAGCCCGTCGCGGGTGGCGGGCCCATTTCGGCAGGCCCCGTCGGCGGGGCCGGGCGTCATGATTTTTTTGCCGCCTCATCGACGCAACCTCGCCGTCGCCTCCGGCGGCTGCGTCACGCCTGCCGCTTAGGTACTGGACAAGTGATTCGCGGACGACAGCTTCGTGGGGGATGAGTTGGCCGGCAACGATGCTGTGGCAGCCGGAAGGCGGAGGCTGGAGCGGTGCTTGGGGACGGGCGCGCTGGCCGCGTGTGCCGCGGCCCTGGCGCTCGGGCTCGTGATCGCGCCTCCCGACGCGCTGCAAGGCGAGACCCAGCGCCTGATGTATGTCCACGTCCCCGCCGCCTGGGCGGCCTTCGCGGCCTTCGCCGCCGTGTCGGGAGCGGGCGCCATGCGGCTGTGGCGGGGCGAAGGGGTGTGGGAGCGGCTCGGCCGGGCCGCGGCGGAGCTCGGGGCCGGCATGACGGCCCTGACCATCGCGCTCGGCTCCCTGTGGGGACGTCCGGTGTGGGGCGTGTGGTGGACCTGGGATCCGCGGCTGACGGCGACGGCGGCCATGCTGCTGGTCCTTCTCGCCTACCTCGCGCTGCCGTACTGGCCGGGGGGCGACCCGGTGCGCAGAGCCCGCCTCACCGCGGCGACCGGCGTCGCCGGCTTCGCCGTCGTGCCGGTCGTGCACTTCTCGGTGCTGTGGTGGCGCACGCTGCACCAGCCGCCCACCTTCCTGCGCCCGCCCGGACAGGTGCCGGTCCACCCGGCGATGTTCGCCGCCCTGATCGCCGCCGCGGTGGCGTTCGCCCTCATGGGCGCCTGGGTGGTCCTGCGCCGCGTCCGCGACCTGGAGCCGGCTCCGGCCCGTGCCGCCGAGCCCGCCGGGGAATCGTGCGGGCGCGTGCTGGTGCGGAGTGCCGCGTGAACGGGTGGGGCTGGGTGGTGGCCGGCTACCTGCTCACCGCCGCCACCTGGGCTTCATACGCACTGTGGTCGGGAAGGCGGCGCACATGAGCCCCGGCGGCAGGCTGCCGCTCCTGCTCGTCGCGGTCACGGCCCTCGCCATGACCCCTCTGGCCTGCACTGGCCTGGGTGAGGGCCTGACCTACTACCGCACTCCCAGCGAACTCCGCCCGGCCGGCGGTGAGCACGTGCGCCTCGGCGGCCTCGTCGTTCCCGGCACGGCGCACCCCGACGGCCGGGAGTTGCACTTCTCCCTCACCGACGGCACCAAGACCATCGATGTGGTGCACACCGGATACCGGCCGCCCGTGTTCCGCGAGGGGCAAGGCGTCGTGGCCGAGGGTGTGCTCGGCGCGGACGGCAGGTTCCGCTCCGATCGGCTGATGGTCAAACATTCCGAGGAATACCGCGCTGCGGACGGATCGCGGTGATCTCCGCTCTCGGCTCGTCGTCCCTGGCGACGGGCCTGGTGGCGGCCTCGGTCGCCGCCCCCGCCTGGACCTTCCCCGGCACACGCCGTCATGCCGCCAGGCTCACGGCAGTCGCGTGCGGGGCCGCTGTGGCGGCGTTCGCGCTGCTGGAATGGGCGCTGCTGAGCCACGACTTCAGGGTCGGGTTCGTGGCGGCGCACGGAGGCCGGCACGTCCCCCCGTATTACACGTTCACCAGCCTGTGGTCGGGCATGGAGGGTTCGCTGGTCCTGTGGGTGCTGGTCAGTGCCGGACTCGCCCTGGCCTGCGCCGCCAAAAGCGGCCCAGGCGCCGAGCACGGGATCGCCATGGCGGTCGTCAGCGTGGTGTGCGCGGTATTCTTCGCCCTCACGTTGTTCGCCGCCGACCCGTTCCGGCCCGCAGATCCCGTCCCGGCCGACGGCCCGGGCCCCGACCCGCTGCTGCGCGGCCACCCCCTGATGGGCGTTCACCCGCCGCTGCTCTATCTCGGCACCGCCGGGCTCGTCGTGCCGTTCGCCTACGGCGTCGCCGGACTCGTGACCGGGCGCACGGGCAAGGAGGCGGCCCGGGTGATGCGGCACTGGACGCTGGTGGCCTGGATCCCCCTCACCGCGGGCATCGCGCTGGGCGCGGCCTGGTCGTACGGCGTGCTGGGCTGGGGCGGCTACTGGGAGTGGGACCCGGTCGAGAACGCCTCCCTGATGCCGTGGCTCGTCGCCACCGCGCTACTGCACTCCCTGGCCGCGCGGGAGCGGCGAGGCGTCCTTGGGACCTTCAGCCTCACCCTCGCGGTGACCGCGTTCCTGCTTGTGCTCCTCGGCGTCTTCCTCACCCGCGGTGGGGCGGTGGCGAGCGTGCACTCCTTCACCGGCTCGGCGGCGGGCCCGGTGCTGCTGGGCGTCTTCACCGCGGCGCTGATCGGAGCCGGAGGCCTGGTGGTCTGGCGGGCCGGCCGCGTCGGCGCGGACCGCGCGGTGATCCGCGGCCTGTCGCGGGAGTCGCTGCTGCTGGGCGGCGTTGTGCTACTCGCCGCCCTCGCCTTCACCGTGCTGCTCGGCACCCTGTTCCCGCTCCTCGCCGAGCTCGCACGCGGTGAGCGGGTCTCCGTCGGGCCACCGTACTTCGACCGTGTGACTCCACCGTTCGGGTTCACGCTGCTCGTGCTCATGGCGGCTGCGCCGTTCGCGGCATGGAGCCGGTCCGAACCGGGCGTGCTGGCCCGCCGCCTCGCCCGGCCCGCCGTGCTCGGGGCGCTGACCGTGATCGTGCTCGGTGTCACCGGGCGTCATTCCGTGCCGTCCCTGCTCGCGTATGGGATCGGCGCCTTCGCCTTGGGGGCCGTCGCGACCCGTGCCGCCGGGTTGATCGGCCTGCATGGGATCAGGGTCCTGGCGCGGGCGGAGCCCAGGCGCCGGTTGGGCGGGGTGATCGCGCATGCCGGGGTCGCGGTGGCAGCGGTGGCGATCGCGGCCTCCGCCGGCGCGGCGGACGCGGTCGAGGCCCGGCTGCGCGTCGGCGAGTCGATGCCCGTCCACGGTTACGTCCTGCGGCTGGACGGCGTGGAACGCACGCGCACGGAGGACAACATGGGCACCGCGGCCCGGCTGACGGTCTACCGCGAGGGGACGCCGGTCGGGCTCCTGCGCCCGGGGCTCACCTTCTACACCCGGTCGGGAGCACCGCCTGTGGCCTCACCCGACGTGCACATGACACCGCTCGCCGACCTGTACGTCGCGGTGTCGGAGATCGGTGACTCGGTGGTGCTGCGCGCGGCGGTCAACCCGATGATGGCCGTGCTCTGGACCGCTGCCGGCGCTCTTGTCCTCGGCGGCCTGCTCTGTCTTCAGGTCCCCGCCCGGCGGCGAGGGCCCGTCCCGGCGGAGCGGGAGCCCGCCCGCCTGCCGGCGGAGACGGCGGCGCGATGACCGCGCGTCCATACCTGGTGGCCGGGGCCGTGGCGCTGGGCGCCTGCGGGCTCGCCGCCGTGCTGGCCCAGGGACTCCTCCGTGACGGCGCGGCGACGCCCGTCGTGCCTGCTCGGGCCACGGCGCCGAACGTGTCCGGCACCACCCTCGGAGGTGAGCGGTTCGCCCTCGCCGGCCTGCGGGGTCATGTCGTGCTGGTAACCGTCTGGGCGTCCTGGTGCGGGACCTGCCGGCAGGAACTCCCGATGCTGGCCGACCTCGCGCGGCGGCTTCGGCCACGCGGCTTGCGGGTCGTCGGCCTGAACATCCGCGACTCGCCCCGGGTGGCGGAGGCCTTTCTGCGCGAGATCGGGATCTCGGACGCCTTCCCGCACCTGACCGACCCCGACGGACGGCTGGCCCTGGAACTGGGCGTCTTCGGCGTGCCGGAGACCTACGTGCTCGATCGCGACGGCACGGTGGCGCGGCGAGGAGTGGGCCCGGTGGACGCCGAATGGCTCGACCGCCATCTGCTGCCGCGGCTGGCCCGGTGAAGACGGCGGTCCGAGGCGCGGCGTCCGCCCTGCTGGCGCTTCTCGCCGGACTGGCGATCTGGCACTCGGCGGCAGAACCCGAAGAGGGTGTGCTGGAGATCGCCGCGACCTTGCGCTGCCCCGACTGCCAGGCCGCCTCGGCCGCCGAGTCCCGCAGTGAAATGGCCGGCGCGATGCGCACCGAGATCGCCCGCCGCTTCGCCCAGGGGCAGGACGCAGAGGAGATACGCGAGTATTTCCGCGGGCGCTACGGAGACTGGATCCTGCTCACGCCGCGTGCCTCCGGCATCGCGCTGCTGGTGTGGCTGGCGCCGGTGCTCGCCCTGCTGGTCGCCGGCCTGATCGTGGTGCGCGTCTACCGGCCCCGAGCCGTCGCCTCCGCACCGGCGCGGGGCGCCGGCCTCACGGTCCTGGTGGTCCTCGCCGTCGCCGGCGGCGGCTTCACCGTGATGCTCACCCGCACTCCGGCGCCCCCCATGCCGGCTTCCGCGGGAGCCGTGGATCCCTTGACCCGTGGGCGCGCACTTCAGGAGCGCGGAGACCTGCACGGGGCGATAGAGGTGTTCCGGCAGGCCGTCCAGGACCGTCCCGGTCACCGTACGGCGCGCTGCCTGCTCGCGTTCGCGCTGCTGAAGGCGGGACTCCCGGCCGAGGCCGTGGCCGCATTGCGCCCGCTGATCCGCCGCTCTCCGGACGATCCCGACGTGTTGCTGGTCCTCGGCTCGGCCCGCTACGCACTCGACCCGGAGCACGGGCGCCGTACGCTGCGGCGGTTCCTTGCGGCGGCCCCGCCAGGCCACCCGGCCCGCGCCCAGGTGGGGCAACTGCTTGAGCAAGGTCACAACCCGAAAGGACGGTCACGTTAGGTAAGCATTCGTGTCGGGTAGGTGACCCTTTGGGGTAGGTGATCGGGGGCGGTCGTGCGGGGATCGGTTGTGGAGTTCGCCGTGTGGTGGCTGCTGTTGTTCGGCTGCTACCTCGCCCTCGTCAGCTCCTATCCGCCCGTCGAACTGGCGGTGGGTGCGGTCACGGCGGCGGTTTGCGCGTGGCTGGCGGCACTCACGCGGCGGGCGGAGCGGTTGCGCTTCCGGCCGCGGGCGGCGTGGCTGCGCTGGGTGCCGCCGATGCTCGCGCGAGTCCCTCCCGACCTGTGGACTCTGGCCCGGGTGCTGGCCCGCCGCGATGTGCCCACCGGCTTCGACGAAGTGCCCTGCCCTGAAACGGGCGGCGAGAAGCGCACAACCGCCTGGCACGCGCTGGCCACGCTGGCCTTGTCGTTCTCGCCCGGCACTTATGTCATCCGGGTGCGCACCGGACGCCCTGACAAGCTCATCGTGCACCGGTTGGGAAAGACCGCCGGCCTGACCCGGATGATGCGCCGATGAGCGCCGCCGCCCTGGTCATGATGGTCGGCGCGATGCTGCCGTGCCTGCTCGCGACCACGCGCGGGGAGCCGTCCGAGCGGCTGATCGGACTGGTGGCCACCGGGCCCGTGTCCGCACTGGTGCTGCTGCTCCTGGCCGCCGCGTACGGCAGGACCGCCTATGTCGATGTGGCCCTGCTCGCCGCCCTCCTGTCGTGCGCCGGGTCGCTCGTCTACGCCCGCTTCCTGGGACGCACCCTGTGACCACACTGGCCCAGGTCCTCGTGTGGACCGGGGTGGCGGTGACCGTGGCTGCGGCGACCGGACTGCTGACCACCGCGGGCACCCGCCGTCTGCACTTCGTCGCCGCGATCACCACGTGCGGCGTTCCGCTGGTCGTGGCGGGCCTCATGGCCGGCGCGGCGGCCGTGCCGGACGCACTCAAGCTTGCGGTCATCGGCCTGCTGCTCGTCGCGACCGGTCCGGCGACCGTCGTCGCGGCCGCCCGCGCGATGAGGAACCCCGATGGGTGAGGCGCTGCTGGCGGGGGCGTTCGCGCTGGCGGCGCTGCTGGCGACCGCTGTAGTGCTGACCCGCGATCCCGTGCGCCAGGCGATCGTGCTGTCCGGGTACGGCTTGAGCCTGGGTGTCCTGTTCGTGACACTCCAGGCGCCCGACGTGGCCATGGCACAACTGGCGGTGGGCACGGTCATGGTGCCGCTGATGGTGATTCTCGCCGTCGCGGCGATCCGGCGGCACCAGCGTGAGGAGCCGCCGTGAGCAAGGGTGTGAACGGTGTGCGACGGTTGCGACTGTGCCTGATGGCGGCGGGGGCGCTCGGCTTCGCCGCCGTGTTCACACTTGCCGTGCTCGGGCTTCAGCCGTTCGGCGGCGATGTCCAT
Source organism: Sinosporangium siamense (assembly GCF_016863435.1). Lineage (GTDB taxonomy): Bacteria > Actinomycetota > Actinomycetes > Streptosporangiales > Streptosporangiaceae > Sinosporangium > Sinosporangium siamense. The sequence continues at coordinate 80,709 of NZ_BOOW01000030.1, read as the reverse complement.
CCATACGGCGACCGGGCCGTGCGGGCCTCGCTGCTGCGCGGCACCCCCAACACCGTGTCGTCGGTGAATTTCGATCAGCGGGCCCTGGACACACTCGGTGAGGAACTCATCCTGGTGGCCTCCGCCCTCGCCGTGGTGGTGCTGCTGCGCATGGTGCGCCGTGAGGAGGAGGACGAGCCCGGGCGGCACAGATATGGCCCCGCCGACGTGTTCGAGGCCCTGCGGGTCACCGGCTACGCGCTGCTCCCGGTCACCGTACTCGTCGGCGTCTACGTCGTGGCGCACGGGCAGCTCAGCCCCGGGGGCGGCTTCCAGGGCGGAGTCGTGCTCGGCACCGCGGTGCACGTGCTCTACCTGACCGGCGACTACCGGGCGCTTGACCGGATCCGCCCTGTCCCTCTGTTCGAGGGCGGCGAGGCGGTCGCGGCGGCGGCGTTCGTGGTCCTGGCGCTGGCTTTCGCGGGCTTGATCATCCCGATGAACGCGGTCGTCGGTGTGGAGGTCGGGTGTGCGTTCATCCTCGTGCTCGCCAAGTTCTTCGAGCAGGCGCTGCTCGTACGGGAGACCGGCTGATGGCCTGGGCGGCATACCTCACGGCGGGCTGGATCGTGCTCGCCGGCTTCTACGGCATCGTCACCAGCCGCAACCTGGTGCACGTCGTGGTGTGCCTGTCGGTCGCGCAGTCCGCGACATACCTGCTCCTGCTGTCCGTCGGCTACCGATGGGGAGCGACCGCGCCGGTGTTCTCCGACATCCGGCCGGGGCGGCCGGTCGTCGATCCCGTGGTGCAGGCCATGACGCTCACCGATGTCGTGGTGGGAGCGACGGTGACGGCGCTACTGCTGGCGCTCACGGTGCAGGTGTCCAAACGGCGCGGCACGGTCGACCCGGACGCGTTGCGCACCTTGGAAGAGTGAGCCGTGCTCTCCGCGGTCGAACTGGCCCTCGCGGTGCCGTTCGTCACGGCGATGGTGCTCGCCGCGGCCGGGCGGTGGTTGCCCCGGGTGGTCGTGGACGCCGTCGCCATGGCGGCCGCGCTGACCGTGATCGGCCTGCTCGGCGTGGTGCTGTGGCGGGCCGTACGGCACGGCACGGTCGTCGTCTGGCTCGGCGGCTGGGGGCCGCACGGCGGGATAAGCAACGGCATCCCGCTGGTCGCCGACCCGTTCGCGGCGGGCCTGGCCCTGGTCGTGGCAGTGCTGACCGTGGCGGCGCTGATGTTCTCCTGGCGGTACTTCACCGAGGTGCAGGCCATCTTCCACGTTCTGATGCTGATGTTCTTGGGCGCCATGTGCGCCTTCGCGCTCACCGGCGATGTGTTCGACGCCTTCGTCTTCTTCGAGCTGATGAGCACCGTGGCCTACGTGCTGACCGGCTACCGCGCCGAGGAGGCGCGTACCGTGCACGGCGCGCTGAACTTCGGTGTCGTCAACTCCATAGGCGCCTACCTCACGCTGACCGGCATCGCGCTGATGTACGGCCGCACCGGCGAACTCGGGTTCGCTGCCATCGGGGAGCGTGTGCGGGCGGCGGGCGAGCCGGACGCCGGGCTGCTTGTGGCGTTTACCCTGCTTTGCACCGGGTTCCTGGTGAAGGCCGCGGCTGTGCCGTTCCACTTCTGGCTGGCCGACGCGCACGCGGTGGCGCCCACACCCGTTTGCGTGCTCTTCTCGGGGATCATGGTCGAGCTGGGCGTCTACGCGGTCGCCCGCGCGCACTGGACGATCCTCGGCGGCACCGCCGATGCCGTGCTGGCCGGCTTCGGCGCGGTCACCATGCTGCTGGGCGGCGTGATGTGCGTGCTCCAACCGCATATCAAGCGCCTGCTGGCGTATTCCACGATCAGCCACGTGGGGCTGCTGCTCACCTGCGTGGCCCTGATGCGCGCCGACGCGCTGACGGGGGCCGCGTTCTACCTGCTCGGCCACGCCGGAGTAAAGAGCGCCCTCTTCATCGGGGCGGGCATGCTCCTCAACCGGTTCCAGACGGTGGACGAGACCGAACTGCACGGCCGCGCCCGGGGCATGCGGGTCACATCATGCCTCTTCCTGCTCGGCGGACTCGGCCTGGCGGGGCTGCCGCCCGGCGGCATGTGGCTCGGCAAGGTCTTGGCCGAGCGGGCGGCCGAGCCGTACGGGTGGTGGTGGTTCACCGTGCTCGGCCTGCTGGCCGCGGGGTTGACGGGCGGCGCGGTGCTCCGGGTGTGGCTGCGTGTCTTTCACGGCGCCGGTGCGGCGCCCACCCGCCATCCGGTCGAGCACGAGGACGCGGAGACGGCGGAGCCGACACCGCGCAAGCCCCTGCCGATGCTGGTTCCCGGCGTGCTGCTGCTCGGCGGCGGACTGCTCACCGTCGTGTTGCCGGCGTCGGCCGTGGCGGGCGGCGCGGAGGTGTTCACCACCGGCTACACCGAAGCCGTCCTGTACGGCGAAGCCTCGGTAGCACCGGCCGGCCGTCCCCCAAGCCCCTGGACGTTCTCCGGGGTCGCGAGCGGCCTGGCGGGAATAGTGGCCGCCCTGGCCGTGGCGGCCCTGGGCGTCTGGGGTGGCCGCCTGCCGCAGCCGGCCAGGCTGGGGACGGTGCTGCGCGGCCTGCACTCTGGGCACGTCGGCGACTACATCGCCTGGGTGCTGGCCGGGATCGCGTTGTTCGCCGTGCTGACCGTCGTGACGCGGTGAGCCGCCGTTGCGGGCGGCCGGGCTTAGGGGCGGCTTCGCCGTACCGGACGGTGGCCGGCCCACCAAGCCGCGCCGCAGGTGACAAGGACGATGAAGGTCAGCGGCAGATAGGACGTCAACCGTTTCACGACCTGCTCCCCTCGCCTTCCGCCTTCTCCAGGCGGGCGCGTTGCGGTTGGACGGTGTATCGCGGATCGCGGGACGATTGCAGGCCCGCGTGGAAGATGCCGAAACGGGTGCAGAGGGCCCCGGCCAGCAGGGCCGCTCCTGCGGCGACCGCGGCGGTCCTGTCGCGGCGGGCGACGGTCTGCGCGGCCACTGCCCCGGTCAGCGTCAATGCCTTGCCCAGACGCATCAGCACGCCGCCCCGCCCCTTCTTAAGCGGGCGGGCGACCATGCCCAGCCGTCGCTCCATGCGCCGCACAGCGGTGTATTCGGTCAGCGCGCCGATCAGTGCGAGGCTGCGGGCCGGACCCGCCTCGGTGACGGGAGCCGCCAGGATCCCGAGACCGCCGGCCGAGGCGGCGGCGGAGCCCGCGAACACGAAGGGCATCTCGCGATACGCGTCGTGCCACACCGGCACGGCGGTGTCGGAGATCAGCGCGGCGGTGTAGGTGGCGACGGCGGGACCGATCAGTCCGGCGGTGACGGTCGCCGCGCGCCCCGCCCGCGGGAAACGGCAGGTGACGGCGGTCAGCGCGGCGAGGCCGGCCGGCGGGCCATATGCACTGAGAATCCAGGTCCCCATGCTCATCGGCGAGGTGACCTTGAACACCCGGAGCATGTTGAGGAACCGCGCCGGACGGCCGAGATCGTGGATGAGGCAGTAGAGGGAGCCGCCGAGCGCGCAGGCGGCACCGGCCTTGGCCGCCCGGGCCAGGTGCGGCCTCCCCATCAGATCGGCGGCGGCGGCCAGCGTGGAGGAGGCCCCGGCCAGCCCGCCGAGGAAGAGATAGCCGGCGATGTCGTGGTCGCTCCACGGGGTCGGTTGCAGGACCGGGCGGCCGTAGTAGGAGCGGAAGTCCGCCTTGGGCACCATCAAACGCTCACCGCGTGCCCGGGGGCCGCCGGGGCGGGTGATCGCCTCCCGATCGGGCCGCAGGTCGCGGGTGCCGTCCAGGCGCACGTCGGTCTGGCTCGTCCGGCTCATGAACGCGCTCCCAGGGCCGTGACGGCGACGGCGGCGAGCAGCGCCGTGGCGGCCAGGGCGACCTGCCGCCACATGGCGGGCAGGTCCCGGGTGGTGACCACGGGGTCGGGCGGCAGGCCGTAAACCTCCGGCTCGTCCAGCAGCAAAAAGAACGCGCCCGTTCCGCCGACGCCGTCACCGGGATCGTGGCCGTACAGTTGCGCCGAACCCACACCGGCCTCATGCAACTGCTCAAGCCTGCGCTCGGCGCGCGTCCGCAACTCGGTCAACTCGCCGAACTGGATGGAGTCGGTCGGGCAACTCTTGGCGCACGCCGGTTCCTGACCGACGCCGAGCCGGTCGTAGCACATGGTGCACTTCCAGACCCGGCCGTCCTCCTCCCGGCGGGCGATCACCCCGTAAGGACACGCGGGCACGCAGTAGCCGCATCCGTTGCAGATGTCCTCCTGTACGACCACGGTGCCGAACTCGGTGCGGAACAGCGATCCGGTGGGGCAGACGTCCAGGCAGGCGGCGTGCGTGCAGTGTTTGCACACGTCGGAGGCCATCAGCCAGCGGAACTCGGCGCCGTCGGCCCCCGCCGTACGCCCCGGCTGCTCGATGAACGCGACGTGCCGCCAGGTGGAGGCACCCAGACCGCCGGTGTTGTCATAGGACATGCCGGTGAAGCCGAGTGGGTGGTCGGGAATCGCGTTCCACTCCTTGCAGGCGACCTCACACGCCTTACAGCCGATACAGACACTGGTGTCGGTGAAAAAGCCCATCCGCTCGGGATGTTCGCGGTAACCGCTCGCGCTCGCCGGATCGTACGGCGCAGCCAGAGCGAGGTCCAGGTCGAAGGCCACGGCCTCACACCTCCGTGCCGGTCGAATCGGTGATGCCGGCCCGCGCCCGGTAGTCGCGGACGAGTTCGGGCAGCGCCGGGCCCCGCGGGCGCCGCCCGGGGCGTATATCGGCGGACAACGCCTTGACCTCCTGGATGTGGGAGTTGGGATCAAGGCTGATCGAGCTCAGCTCGTTGGCCGCGTCGCCGCGGCTCTGCCCGTTCGGGCCCCAGTGGAACGGCACGCCGATCTGGTGCACGACCCGGCCGTCGAGCCGCAACGGCGTGATCCGTTCGGTGACGAGGACCCTGGCCTCGATGGCGTTGCGTGCGGTCACGATCGTGGCCCAGCCCCCGTGCACCAGGCCGCGTTCGGCGGCCAGCTCGGGCGACACCTCACAGAACAGCTCCGGCTGCAACTCGGCGAGGTAGGGCGTGCTGCGGCTCATCCCGCCCGCGGTGAAGTGCTCGGTCAGCCGGTAGGTCGTGACGACGTAGGGGAAGACGGCCGCGCCCGGCTCGCCGGGCGACGGGTGATAGCGGTTGTGCTCGTGCGGATAGACCATGCGGGCGGGGTTGCGCTGCCTGCCGTACAGCGGGTTGGGCACAGGGGAGTCCTGCGGCTCGAAGTGGGTCGGCAGCGGACCGTCCACCACGCCCGCGGGCGCGAACAACCACCCCTTGCCGTCGGCCTGCATGATGAACGGATCGATGCCCGACAAGGCCTCCGCGCCCTTCGCGTCGCGGGGCGGCTGATAACTCGGGCTCTTGGCGGCGTCGAAATCGGGGACGTCGTGGCCGGTCCACTTGCGCGCGGCCTCATCCCACCAGACCAGCCGCTTACGCTCGCTCCACGGGCGGCCTTCTGGATCGGCGGAGGCCCGGTTGTAGAGCACGCGGCGGTTGGCGGGCCAGGACCAGGCCCACTCGGCGGCGATCCAGTCCTGCTCCTCGGCCGGTTTGCGGCGAGCGGCCTGGTTGACGCCGTCGGCGTACACTCCGCAGTAGATCCAGCAGCCGCACGCCGTCGAACCGTCGTCCTTCAGCGCGGTATACCCGGACAAGGGCCGGCCCTCGGAATCCCAGCCGTTGATCTCGGCGAGCACGGCCTCGGCGACCGGCTCCATGAGCGGCCCCTCGGTCGGATAGTCCCACGTGAGATCCAGGATCGGGGCGTCCATGGGGTCGGTGGACCCGGCGAGCTTGCGGCGGATGATCCGGCCGAGGTGGTACATGAACCAGAGGTCGCTGCGAGCGTCGCCGGACGGATCGACCGCCTGGTGATGCCACTGCAGCATCCGGTTGGTGTTGGTGAAGCTCCCGCTCTTCTCGGTGTGGGCGGCGGCGGGGAAGAAGAACACCTCGGTGCCGATGCCCTGCGGGGTGAGCTCCCCGCTCTGGATCTCCGGGCCGTCCAGCCACCAGGTGGCGCTCTCGATCAAGGAGAAGTCGCGCACGACCAGCCAGTCGAGGTTGGCCATCCCCATCCGCTGCATCTTGGTGTTGGCCGACCCGACAGCCGGGTTCTCGCCGAGCAGGATGTAGCCCTTGCAGGTGCCGTCGAGCTGAGCCATAACAGTGTCGTAGGTGCTGTGGCTGCCGGTGAGACGTGGCAGATGCCCGAAGCAGAAGTCGTTGTCGGGCGTGGCGGCGCTTCCCCACCATGCCTTCAAGAGGCTGACCATGTAGGCGCGCATCTCGCCCCAGTAGCCCTTGCTCGGCGCGTCGGAGCGGACGAAGTCGTTCAGGTGCTCATGCTCGTGCGCGTGCGGCATCGGGATGTAGCCGGGCAGGAGGTTGAACAGCGTGGGGATGTCGCTGGAGCCCTGGATGCTGGCGTGCCCGCGCAACGCCTGGATGCCGCCGCCCGGACGGCCGATGTTGCCCAGCAGGAGCTGCAGAATGCTCGCGGCTCGGATGAACTGGGAGCCGTCGGAGTGCTGAGTCCAGCCGACCGCGTAGGCGAAGGCCGAGGTGCGCTCGGGGCCGGAGTTCTCCGTCAGGTCGCGGCACACCCGCGCGAACAGCTCCGGCGGGATGCCGCAGATGCGCTCGACCATCTCGGGGCTGTATCGCGCGTAGTGCCGTTTTAGGATCTGCAAGACACACTGCGGATCACGCAATGTCGGATCGGTGCGCGGCGTGCCCTCCAGTGCCACTCCACCGGCGCCGTGCATCTCACCCCGCCCGGCGGAACGAACGGATTGCCTGCTCTGACCGCGAAGCTCATAGTCCTCGTCCCGGTCGCCGGCCGCGGCCACGACCCGCATGCCCTGGTATTGCCAGGTATCGAAGTCGTAGTGGCGGCTGTCGGGGTTGAAGCCGGAGAACAACCCGTCGAGGTCCTCGGTGTCGCGATACTCGTCGGTGACCAGCGTGGCGGCGTTGGTGTAGTTGAGCACGTATTCGCGGAAGTAGAGCTCGTTCTCCAGCACGTGATGGATGATCCCGCCGAGGAAGGCCACGTCGGAGCCGGCGCGGATCGGCACGTGCAGGTCGGCCAGGGCACTGGTGCGTGTATACCGAGGGTCCACGTGGATCACGACGGCACCGCGCGCCTTGGCCTCCATCACCCACTGGAAACCCACCGGGTGCGCCTCGGCGAAGTTGGAGCCTTCGATGATGATGCAGTCGGAGTGCTGGAGATCCTGCATGAAGGTCGTGGCGCCGCCCCTGCCGAAGGAGGAGCCGAGACCCACCACGGTCGAACTGTGACACACCCGAGCCTGGTTCTCGATCTGCACCACCCCGAGCGCGGTCAGCAGCTTCTTGATCAGGTAGTTCTCCTCGTTGTCCAGGGTGGCCCCGCCGAGAGAGGCGATGCCCATGGTCCTGGCGGTGCGCCTGCCGTCCTGCTCCCACTCCCAGGTGGCCCGCCGCGTCTCGATGATCCGGTCGGCGACCATCTCCATCGCCTCGTCGAGCCCGATCTCCTGCCAGTCGAGCGCGTACGGTGCCCGGTGCATAACCGTGTGACGGCGCATGGAGCCGGTGGTGAGCTGGAGGCTGGCGGCCCCCTTGGGACACAGCCGTCCCCGGCTGACCGGGGAGTCGGGGTCACCCTCGATCTGCACTACCTTCTCATCGCGGACGTAGACATTCTGGGCGCAGCCGACGGCGCAATAGGGGCACACGGACTTGACCACACGGTCGGCGGACGCGGTGCGCGCGGTCAACTCCTCACTGCGCCGCGACTTGACCGCCGCTCCCCTTCCCAGCCGGTCGGGACCGATGATCTGGCGCAACAACACCGGCCAACGCGCTTTCATGGGGTTTGCCCTGATTCAGAGTGCATCGCCAGCAGCCGCAGGACCCGCTGTTTGCCCGGCATCCGTCCCCCTTGGTGACCGTACGTCGGGTTGGATGCCCGGTGCCGCTTGTGGGCACCGCCAGCGAAGCGTCAAGGAATCGGCTGGTCAGCGGGTGGCTCTGCCGTACGGGGGGTGTGAGGTGCTCCTACTTGTCGTGCCGGCGGCGCACCATCTCGTTGATCCAGATGGGTGCGAAAGGAGACGTGCAGCCCGGGGGAGTCGGGTAGTCCTTGAGCACCTCCAGGCGCTCACCGATGTCGATCGCGCGGGCGCGGTGCCTGGCATGCTCGATCCCGATCTGCGCCAGGCAGTGGTTCATCGCCCACTGCAGGCGAGCCGGGGCGTCCTTCATCTCCGCCTCGATGACGTCGAGCAGCCCCGCGAGGTCGAGGCCCTCGGGCTTCCTGGCCACGCGTTCGGTGGTCAAGGCCCAGCCGGCGCTCGCGACCGCCGGATCCGGCGCGGCGAACCAGAGCAGGCGCAGTTCTTCGGCGTGCGGGTTCTTCTTCACCACGTAGTTCACGAGCCAGTCGTGCACCTTGGGAGTGCGCGCCTCGCGCACCATGACGTCTAATTCGTCCTGATTGAACGCCTTCGGGCGGCAGATCAGGATCGCCAGCAGCCTCGCCGCGGTGTCACCCGTCTCCCAAAGCCGGCCCGCGAGCTCCTGCTGCGTCTTCAGCCGCTTCGCGAGCGCACGCAGCTTGCCGAGGTTCACACCGTGATCGTCACCGTGCTTCTCGTTCACCTTGCGTGCTTTCGGGTCTTCGAGCTGGGCCAACTCGGCCATCACCTCGGCCACCGTCGTGCCGGTCGGCGTCGTCTCGGCCACCTCAGCCTCCTGTACATCACGCGCGAGACTCAGCCTACGTCGGAGCCGGCCCCTGCCGTACACACCGGTTCGACGGCAGCGAACTTGCACGAAATCCCCCGGTGGATCAGGTGAGAGCGGGGGCCGGAGACGACCACTACGTCATCGAGATGCGCCGGCGAATGCGCCTGTGCGGCCTGCGGCTCGCGCTGTGCACTTAGGACAGTTTTGGGTGACATGAGTCACATAACGCCACTGAATAGTTCTCTCCGTGAGTAGTGTGTGTCATCCTCTAACGGATGGATCGATTCTATCCGTTAGAAAGGTTGTTTCACATGTCATTTGAGACTGGGCACGTTGGTCTGAATGTCACTGATCTCGGCACCTCCAGGGACTTCTATCGGCAGGTGTTCCGCTTCGAGGTGCTCGGGGAGTCGGGCCAGGACGAGCGGCGTTATGTGTTCCTCGGGCAGGACGGCAGGCTCGTACTGACCCTGTGGCAGCAGAGCGAGGGCCGCTTCCCCGCCGAGCGGCCGGGGCTGCACCACCTGTCCTTCCAGGTGCCGGGCATCGACGAGGTGCGTGACGCCGAGGCGACCCTGCGCGAGATCGGTGCCACGCTCTTCCACGATGGCGTGGTGCCGCACGGGGAGGGCGCGTCCTCGGGTGGAATCTTCTTCGCCGACCCCGACGGGATCCGGCTGGAGATCTACGCACCGAGCGGTGCCGACGTCGCTCCGGCTCCCACCTCCGGTGCCCCCACCTGCGGATTCTTCTAAAATGCACCCGGGGGAGCTGGCGGTCCAGCGGCGTGCGGGCGTGCGGGCCGAGGGATACGGCTCGGCAGGGGTGAACGCGTCGATCCCGCCTCCGGCGGCGGAGTTCCTGCGCCTTCAGCGGATGCTCGTCGTCGGTGCGGCCGGCGACGACGGCCGGGTGTGGGTGACCGTGCTGTCTGGGCAGGCGGGGTTCGCCGAGCCCGAGAACGAACGGGTCATCGTGGTCGACGCCCTTCCGGGAGAGGGAGATCCGCTGTACGGCTTGCTCGACCACGATCGTGACGTCGGCATCCTCGCGATCGAACCGCAGACCCGTCGCAGGATGCGGGTCAACGGCCGGGCACGGATGGTCGGCGGGAAAACGGTTGTGACGACCGATCAGGTATACGCCAACTGTCCCAAGTACATCACCACCCGTCGGCCCGCTCCGGACGGCCCGGCCGGGCGTGGGCCGGCCAGGACGACGGCCGGGCTCGACCGCGCGCAACGGGGGTGGATCGAACGCGCCGACACGTTCTTCGTCGCCACTTACGCACGCGGTCAGGGCGCCGACGTGTCCCACCGGGGCGGCAACCCGGGCTTCGTCTCGGTAACCGGGCCGAACCAGCTGGTCTGGCCGGACTATGCCGGGAACTCGATGTACATGACCCTGGGCAACCTCGCACTGGATGCGCGTGCGGGGCTGTTCTTTCTCGACTGGGAAGCGGGGACGGCTCTGCACCTGACCGGACGGGCCAGGACCGACTGGGAACCCCGCGGCGTGGCGGGGGCACAGCGGCTGGTCGAGTTTGAGATCGACCGGGTGGTCCAGATCGAGGGGGCCGTTCCGTTGCGGTGGAGCCTGGACCGCTACTCGCGCTTCAACCCACAGGAGTAAGAAATGCATGTCCGAGTGGACAGGGCTCTGTGTCAGGTGCACGCACAGTGCGTATTCGCGGTCCCCGAGGTTTTCGAGCTCGGTGACGACGACGAACTGATCTACGTTGCGGAGCCGGACGAATCGTTCAGGCGGGAGGTGGAGTTCGCGGCGAACGCCTGCCCGGTCCAGGCGATCTTCCTTGACGAGGAGCATTCGTGAGGCCGTCGGCGCGTTCACGCGCGGGGAGGGAGGATCGTGTGGCCCCGCCGCGTCCCCCGATATGGGAAATCGGCGCGGCCACGCTCACCAGTACGCTCGCGTTGACGGTTCTGGCCGGTTTGGGGGTGCTGTTCGACCAGGTCCTGCTGGTCCCGCCGCTGGCGGCGAGCATGGCCCTGGTCGCCGGCGCCCCCGCGTTGCCGCTGGCCCAGCCGCGCAGCGTGGTCGGCGGGCAGTTCGTTTCGGCGCTGACGGGCTTCGCCGTACTCACCGTGCTCGGCGGGTCGATGTGGGCCGCCGCGCTGGCCGGGGGGTTGGCGCTGGGCGTGATGCAGCTCGTGCGTGTGCCGCACTCGCCCGCCGCCGCCAGTGCGGTGCTCGTGGTGCTGACCTCGCCGCCGATCCTGTCGTTCCTGGCCCTGCTGATGGCCGCCTCGGTCGTGCTCGTGGCGGTCGGCATCGTGGGGGCTCGCGGGCGAGGGGCCCGGTACCCCGTCTACTGGTGAGCACACTAACGGGGAAAGTGTCATATATGCGTTAGGATTGGAGGATGTCCATCGCGCTGGAGTTCGTCAGCACTGTCAGAGCCGATTCCAGCGGTCTCGTCGACACTCTGGCGGATTCGGATGGTCTGGCCCGGTGGGTGCTTGAGCATGCCGCCGAGGCCGCCGTCGACCGGGTTGATGTGACCGAGTTCGTCCGCCTGGAGGTGGTCGAGCTGCGCCGGGCCGTACGGGCGCTGTTCGCCCGTGCGGTGGCGCCCGCGCCGCCGAGCAGCGCTGATGCCGACAGCCTGCCGCCCGCCCGCGAGGCGCTCGCGCTGGTCAACGAGGCCGCCCTCGCCGCCCCCTGGGCCAGGCAGCTCGACTGGCCCGCGGAGGGGCGGCCGGAGCGGCGCACGGTCGCGGCGGGGCGGCCCGGCGCGGGTGTACGGCTGCGCGCGGTCTTGGCCACGGCGGCGATCGACTTCCTCACCGGGCCGGACCTGGCCGAGTTGCGCGCCTGCCAGGCTCCCCGCTGCGTGCTCTATTTCGTCAAGGAACATCATCGGCAGGAGTGGTGCTCAGTCGCCTGCGGCAACCGTGCCAGAGCCGCCCGCCACTACCGTCAGCATCGTTCGAGCCGGAAGGCGCAGTGAGGACACCCTGCGCCTTGAGTTGGAGCATGTTCGGAGTGACGGAAGGAAGATCTACCCCTGTCCTCTTTCTGCACGGTTTCTGGCACGGCACGTGGTGCTGAAGCGAGGTGCTGACCCGGGTGACGGGCTCCGGGCGCACGGCCCTCGCCGTGGACATCGCGGGCCACGGGCTGCGGGTGTCCGCCGGGACTCCGCGAGCGGGCGCGGCAGCCGCTACGAGACGGCTTCCAGCGGCAGGTCGTTGCCGCGCCAGATGGCCGCCAACTCCTCAACCGGCACGTCGAGTGCCTCGCCGAGGCAGACGATCGTGCCGAATCCGGGGGAGGGCAGCCGTCCGGTCTCGATCTTGCGCAGGGTTTCCGGTGAGATGCCGGCCGCGTGCGCGACTTCCGCTAGGTCGCGTCCTGCTCGTGCGCGGCGCAGCAGGGCGCCGAGACGCCTGCCGGCTTCGATCTGCTCAGGTGTGAGCGGTTGGCGGACCATGCGCCCAGGATAGGGCTGGTATTACTTTACCGGCAAGCGTTAGGTTGCTGGTATAACTATACCAACACCCTGTGATGCGAGGTATTCGTGATCGAACTGAAGACACCTGCGGAGATCCAACGCATGCACGTGGCCGGGCGTTTCGTCGCCGAGGTGCTCTCCGAGGTCGGCCGGCTCGCCGACGTGGGCGTCAACCTCCTGGACCTGGAGCACCACGTGCGCGGCATGATCAAACGGCGCGGAGCGGAGTCGTGCTACTGGGACTACGCCCCTTCCTTCGGACGCGGCCCGTTCCGCAACGTCATCTGCCTGTCGGTCAACGACGCCGTCCTGCACGGCCTGCCCCACGACTACAAACTGCGCGACGGCGACGTGCTCAGTGCGGACATCGCGGTCGGCATCGACGGCTGGGTGGCCGACTCGGCCCGCACGGTCGTCGTCGGCACCGCCGCCGAGGAGGACCTGCGGATCATTCGCGCCACCGAGGAAGCACTGGAGGCGGCGATCGAGGCGGCCCGTCCGGGCAACCGCCTGGGTGACATCTCGGCGGCCATCTGGGCGGTGGCCCGCGACTACGGCTATCCCGTCAACACCGAGTTCGGCGGCCACGGCATCGGCCGCACCATGCACGAGGATCTCCACGTTCCCAACAAGGGCAAGGCAGGGCGCGGCTATCCGCTCCGGCCGGGCCTGACCCTCGCGCTCGAACCCTGGTTCGCCCGCACGACCGACCGGATCGTCTACGACCCCGACGGCTGGACCATCCGGTCGGCGGACGGCTCACGCACGGCCCACTCCGAGCACACGATCGCCATCACCGAGGACGCCCCCTTGGTGCTCACCCGCCGTGAATCGGAGAACACTGTCGAGTAGCCATCGCCGGCAAATGCCGACGGTCTGGCGACCTCTCGTCACAGGCTCTAAGCCGGGCGGAAGCGGCGGGGCGGGGTGTGGATGTCGAAGTGCAGTCGGGGCTGGATCAGGACCGAGTGCGCCGGCGTTTCCGAGGTGGTCAAGCCGAGGCGCTCGAAAACCGGAAAACGCGCGGAGCCGGCCGTGAAATGCCGTGGGCGCATCGGCGGATGCCAGATGCTATAGGTGCCCACCTGCCTGTTCCGGCGGCGGTACCAGCCCCGGGTGGGGTGGGTGAGCAGTTCCATCCAGTGTGACTGGCCGGTGAAACCGGGAAGCTTCGCGGGCGGCTCGGAAAGCTCCTTCGCCTCGCAGGTGGCGCCCCCGGCGTTCAATCGCCAGCGTGCCGGGGTGCCGTTCCAATCGGCCTCGATGTGGATGCGGTCGCGCCTCCAGGGCATGCCCCACAGGTGCCGCGGGATCGCGACCAGGGGGTGATCCAGGCTGGTGCCGAAGAACCACACGCCTGGGTCACCGTACGCGGTGACATAGGCGCGGTAGTTGATCTGTCCGCATGTGATGGCCGCCGGTGGGCAGAACCGGAAATGAAAGTCCCGGTCCCGGAAGACGACGGCGGAGACAAGAGCGTCCTGGCCGTCGTCGAAGGCGAATTTCATCGGGGCGAACCCGGTGGGCAGGTGCCGGGCGAGCGCATCGGCGGGCACCCGGTAGCTGACGATCGCGAAGTCGTCCAGCTCGGTCTGCGCATGGTGCCAACGTGGACGCGGCCGGGGGGTGCCACGAAAGGTCATGCCCGGAAAGAATACGGCGATGGGGCCGCGACCGGCAGGGGTGCCTGGGGAGCCATATTCAGCGCACGTGCCGTGAATCCCGCGGCGGGCTATTGGTCCGGTGCCGGGTGGTGTGCCGGGCAGGGTGATAGTGACGCTCGCGCCGCCGTCACGGGGGGTTGGCGAACTGGAGGGCGGCGCCGATGATGCGGGCATGGCCGAGCGCGGTGGTCAGGCCGAGTCCGTGCCCTCGGCCGCGTTCGGTCCGTCCGGTGCGGAAGCGCTGCGCTTGTCCGTCGCGCAGGTCCGCGAGCAGGTCGGGCGGGAAACCGGGCCCTCCAGCGGGCGCTCAGGGCAGGTGACCTACCAGACGGGTCCCGCCTGGGGGGCGGCGCCGACGAGCAGGACGCCGCCGCGCTCGTCGTGGGAGTCGGCCTCGGGGTCGTCGAACCACAGGCCGCCTTCGGCCAGGTAGCGGAAAACGACGGTGCTGCCGTAGGGGATCTGCACGACGGCGGTGGGCCGGTCGCCGGGGCCTGGCCCCATGGGGTCGGTGTGCGGGTCCCAGTTGTTGAAGTCGCCGACCACTGATACATGGCCGCTCGTGCCGGCCGGCAGCGTGAACACGACGGTGACCAGCCCGTGCTCGTCCGGTTCGCTCTGTGTGATCATCAAGGGCGCCCTTCGGATGGGAGGGGGACCAGAAGCGGCCCCGGTCTCTTCCTATCGGGACCGGGGCATGAAGGGCGGGCCGCCGCGCCGGGGCCGGGTGTGGTCTTGGCGAAGTCTCCGCCGCCCAGGCATCGGGCTGCTGCCCGGCCGCAAGGAGCGGAGGGACGCCTCGCTCATGGCCGCCTACCCGCTCGGGCGGCCCTCACACGGCTCGGGCCCCCCTACCGCCGGTTTGATGGGTGCTGAAGTGGCTTTGAATGTATGAGAGGTTTGTGGGCATGGGCCCAGTATGGGAACTCTGTTATGGATCGTCTTTCTGGTCGTCGGCGGCGTCTACACGGTGATCGCGCGGGGCGGCGATCGCCGCCTGCGAGGGGCCGCGCTGGTCGGGCTCGTCCTGCTCGCCGGGCCGGGCGCGCTGAGCGCCTTCGACACCTGATCGCCGCCGGCCCCCCAACAGATGCGGAAGCGCGGTTTTTCCGCCAAGTGCGGCGGGTATGGCCATCTGGCCTGCGAGGACGCGTCGGCGTGGCCGACGAAAGGCCCAGCGGCCTGGTGGACCGCATGCGGGACGCGATGAGCGGCCGTGGCAAGACCTGAAAACGGCATGGACCGAGAACTGGGCGCAATCAAACGGAGGGAAGAACCCGCCGCCATATCCGGGTTTGATCATGCGACTCACACGTAGCGACCGATCGGCGCCGGGCATCACCCGCCACCGCCGCGGTCACGGGTTCAGCTACACGACTCCCTCGGGGCAGACACTCACCGACCCCGAGGACCTCCAGCGTGTCAAGGACCTGGTGATTCCGCCCGCCTGGACCTCGGTGTGGATCTGCCCGTCTCCTCGAGGCCACATCCAGGCCGTCGGATACGACCAAGCCGGCCGCCTGCAGTACCGCTACCACGACGAATGGCGCAGAAAGCGGGATCTGGCGAAGTACGAGCACGTCCGCGACATGGCCACCCGCCTTCCGCGTATCCGGCGCGTGCTCGCCGAGCGCATGCGCGGCCGGGGCCTGAGTCGCGACCGGGTGCTGTCAACGGCGGTCAGACTGCTTGACCTGGGATCCTTCCGCATCGGCGGTGAGCGCTACGCCGACGACAACGACACCTACGGCCTGGCCACACTGCGCTGTGAACACGCCCGCTGCAGCCAAGGGGAAGTGGTCTTCACCTATCCCGCCAAGGGCGGCCGTAAGCGGGTCCAGGTGATCTCCGACCCCGTGGTGTGCCAGATCATCCGATCGCTCCGCCGACGCGGACCCGCCCGCGCCGGGCTGCTGCGCTACTGGTCTCATCGCAAATGGCACGACGTGCGCAGCGACGACATCAACGCCTACCTGCAGGACCTGTTCGGCGAGGAGGTCACGGCCAAGGACTTCCGGACCTGGCACGCGACCGTGCTCGCCGCGGTAGGGCTGGCGGTCTCCTCGCCCGCCGACTCGCCCCGGACGCGCAAGCGCGCCGTCGCCCGGGTCATGGCGGAGGTCGCCGACTACCTGGGTAACACACCTGCCCTGGCCCGGGCGTCATATGTGGATCCCCGGCTGATCGACCTATACGAGGAGGGCCGCACGATAGCGGCGATACTGCCCAAGCTCGGCAAGGACGTCCCCGGCGGAGTCATGGCCACTCACGGCGAAGCCGAACGAGCCGTCATCCGACTGCTGGGCCGTACTTGAGAATGCATGCCCTCACGTAATTCGCCACGTAAACCGGATCGCGAAGGGTCCATGTGGAGGTGCAGTGTTGCAGTCGCCCGCGCAGTGGGATGTGGAGGGCCACCGGCTCCAAGCAGAGTGGAAGATGCGCGCTCTTCTGCGGAGATTCTGATGAAAGCATTGGGAGTTAAGATAGCTTATTATCCGGGATTCTGCCTGCTGGTGCTACGAGGCGACCTGGAGGAGCTGTCGGCGCCCATACTTTCTCTGGTGGTGGAGGAGGCGCTGGAACACAGCAGTCGAATCGTGGTGGACGCCGCCAATCTCGACTCCTGCGACTATCAGGGGACCGCCCTGCTGGCTGCTATGCATCGGCGCGCAGAGGTCGCCGGTGGCGGGCTCTCGCTGGCTTTCGCCCACGGGTCATTGAAGAGGCTGCTGGAGTTCGATCGAAGAAACGGAAGCGGGCCGGGCACCGAATTGGTCACCACTTTGGACTGGTAGCGGCTAATGTCCCATTAATCACTGGTGTGCTGTCTCGTCAATATCAATCTCATGCAGATCGCTGTGAACATCAAACTATTAGGTCGGACGGGCTGCCAGGGTAGCCGCCACCGTCCATTTCGCCGATAGCGCGGAATCGGCGCCGGTGCTCGTCGAGTCGCTCATGGAGCGTGAGCTCCGTTCGCAGCCCGGACGGAGCTCACTATTTGCGAGTTTAGCCCCTCCGGCCCTAAGGATGTGGGAGGCAGGGCAAAACTGGAGTGGCGCCCGGCAGCGTCGAAGAGGTTCCGTCCCACCTAATTCGCGAAGACACCTACGGGCCGCTGCTCCTCGTTCCTAAAAGGCCGTTGACGTGCTCCATGTTGGCTTTGCCTCCACGCCCGCCGCCTCCTCGGCGAACCAGCGGATCGTACGGCGAAGCCCGGTAATGGGATCTACCTTAGGCCGCCATCCGAGTAGCGTCTCCGCCAGCGTGGTATCCGGACGGCGTACCGCCGGATCGTCGACAGGGCGTTCGACGAACCGTATGGGCGAGGACGATTCCGCCAATTCCCTAATGATCGTCGCAAGTTCGATCATGGAGACTTCCGTGGGATTGCCGATATTGACCGGTCCGGAGACATCGCTGTCGACTAGAGCGAGAATTCCGGCGGCTGTATCGTCGACATGGCAGATGGAACGAGTCTGCCGTCCGTCGCCGGCAACTGTGATCGGCTCGTTGGCGAGGGCCTGATTGATGAAGGTCGGGATAGCTCTCCCATCGTGCGGACGCATTCGAGGACCGTAGGTGTTGAAGATCCGCACAATGCCCGTGTCGACGCCGTGGGAGTTGCGATATGCCGTGGTCAGCGATTCCGCGAAGCGCTTGGCCTCGTCATACATGCTGCGAGGTCCGATAGGGTTAACGTTGCCCCAATATGTCTCGCGCTGAGGATGTTCCAGCGGATCACCGTACACCTCGCTGGTCGAAGCCAGGACGAATCTGGCTCCCTTCTCTCTGGCGAGCCCCAGCGCGTGCAACGTGCCTATGCTGCCGACCTTCAGGGTTTCTATGGGGTAGCGCTGGTAATCGAGGGGAGAGGCCGCAGAGGCGAAGTGCATCACCAAGTCCACGTCCCCAGGGACATGGACGAAGCCCGTAAGGTCGCATTCCAGAAGCTGAAAACTTGGGAGGCGCAGCAGATGTTCGACGTTGTGCGGCGACCCGGTCAGAAGACTGTCCATGCAGATCACTTCGGCACCGCGCTCGACCAGGCTCTCGCATAGATACGATCCCAGGAAACCGGCTCCTCCGGTCACGACGGCCCTCATAAGCTCCCCCTCGTCGTCAGGCTGGACGGTTGATCCCGCTCGACGTGCGGCGGCGCCTCTCACGGGGCAGTGCCGTACATCGAGGTTCCATGAGTTCCGATGCCGCGGCCATCACCTCCTCCACATCAATGCGCAGTAGACCCTCGTCGATGTATTTCCCGTGGGGGTCACCCTGCTTTCCCGCCCACAATGCGCGGTGGGGCCCGCCGGGAGGCGGTCCCCACCGGGAGGGCGAGACCGGACCGAAGAGCACTACCGACGGCACGCCGAGTGCGGAGGCGAGGTGCGCCACTCCGGTATCCCCGCAGATAACAAGCGATGCCGATCCGACGATTGCCGCCAGGGTCGTGAGATCCGTCAAGCCCGCCATCACGCACTGTCGCGGCAGTCCGGCCAGATCGGCGACGGAGGATCCGATGTGGTGCTCTGTCGACGACCCGGTGATCAAGATCGCTGTTCCGTATCGCGCGTGCAGGGCAGTGGCGACCTCCGCGAATCGTTCTGCGGGCCAGCGCCTGGCCGCATATGCCGCTCCCGGATGGATGACCACATGGCCGGCCGACCGCCACGGCGGTGGGGGGATAAGAGCCAGCTCCTGTGGATCGGCAGGAACGCCGTGCCAGTCCAGGAGGGCACACCAGCGGTTCACTTCATGCGTTTCCTCGCGCCACACCGGCCCCGTGATCCAGGGGCGGCTCGGGTGAGAGTGGCTTATCAAGCGCGTCGGCCGGGTGCTTATCAGCGCGTCGACGCTCTGAGGTCCGGCGCCGTGCAGGTTGACCGCGATCTCGGGCCGCTCGCAGGCTATCGGCCCCAGTCTCGGAAGGTGCAACAGCTCATCCACACCCCCGATAAGCGGCAGCAAGTCTGCCAACGCTCGCGGTGCCGCGAGGACGAGGCGATGCGAAGGGAAGGCCCGTCTGACAGCGCGCAGCGCTGGCACAGCCGTGAGAAGATCACCGAGCCCCAGCGCCCGAAGCACCAGCACCGCAGGCCGGGTGTCGGCCTCTCCCCTTGGACACATCGCCTAAGGCCACGATGTTTCGTTGGATGGGCAGACGACCAGCTCGCGAACCTCACATCCCGGCGGTTGGGCGAGTGCGAACACAATCGCCGCCGCGACGTCCTCCGGCTGGTTCAGCCGGGCATCGGCCGCTGGTTTGTACTTCTCGTCGCGCCCGTCGAAGAACGGCGTGTGCATGCCACCGGGCACCAGCAGAGTAACCCCGACGCGCCCTGCGAGCTCTGCCGCCAGCGCCCGGGTGAACCCCACTACTCCGAACTTGGCGGCGCAATATGCGGTCGCATCACCGACGGCACGCAGTCCGAGGGTGGAGGCACACGTCACCACTCGCCCACTGGAGCGCATCAGGTACGGCAGGGCCGCGCGCACCACCGACACGGTCCCAACCAGGTTGACGTTGATTACGCGTTCCCAGGCCGCCGGCGCCACGTCCTCGAGCGGCCCGCAGGCATCGATGCCCGCGGCTGTGACCACCCCGTCGAGTCCGCCGGCGCGTTCGGCCAGTTCTCCGACCGCGTCCTCCGCTCGACGCCGGTCGGAGACGTCCGCGATCACGTACTCGAGGCCGTTGGCAGGCGGCCGCACGTCGATCACCAAGGCTCGTCCTCCGGCCTTCTCGACGGCTGTGGCGGTGGCTTTCCCCAGCCCGGACGCGCCTCCGGTGATCAGGATGTTTCCTACCATCGACTTCCCCCTCGACTTCAGCTGTGTGAGCCCGAGGCCACGGCCTCGAATCTGCGGAACGACTCCTCGGCTCAACAAGACCGGCGCGAATGCCGCCGGCCCCATCGGCTCGCGTTGGATCGGCCGCTCACCGTCAACGGGCGGCTTGCACCGCTGCGATGAGCTTTGTGGTGGAGTGGCCGGGGAGGCAGGGCAATATGACGATCTCCCCTCCGACGGCACCCACGATCGGTGCTTCCGGCAACCCCTGATCGTGATAATCGCCCCCCTTCACCCACACGTCTGGACGTATACGTTCGATCACCTCGCACGGAGTCGTCTCGTGAAAGATCAGCACGGCGTCCACGCAGCAGAGGGCGCACAGCATCTCGCTGCGGTGCTGCTCTTTCACGATCGGTCGGCTATTCCCTTTGAGCTGCCTGACCGATGCGTCTGAATTAACGCAGACGATCAGAGCGTCTCCCAAGGCTCGCGCACGGCGGAGAAGGCTCAGGTGGCCGGCGTGGAGCAAATCGAAGCAGCCGCCCGTCGCCACGACTCTGCCCCCTTCGGCGCGAACCTGGTGCAGCACGTCAGCCGCCGAACTCAGCGGCGACGCCGCATTTGTGGTGGCCGACTCCGAGGTACGAAAGGAAGCGCCGAGACACTCAAGATCGGTGCCCAACCCCTTCGAGAGGGCGTTATCGCCTCGGACATCGGGCATCGCCTGCGGCGCGCCTATCGGCGTGGAAACTCGGCCGCCCCCAACGCGCTCGTTCTGCAAGTGCTCGCCACGAGGAGGACGATCTCGCGTCGTTCGGAGGTCGTGCGTCTCAGGCGGATCCACCAAGTCGCGTGGGGCGACGGCGTCGAGCCGCACGGCCGCCGCTCCTCCGCGCTCCACGAACCCGGCCGCGTCCTCCACGGCCCCTTTCACCGCCTCCTCGGCGGCGCACCCCTTGCCCAGCGCCAACGCGGCCGATACGGCGAAGCGGTCGCCCGCGCCGCAGGTGTCCTGGCCGGATACCATCCGATGGGGGCGGAACCGCGATGAGCGGTTACCCCTCCGTGAGAGGACAGCGCCATCACCTCCAAGCGTCACGGCGACGGATTCGACGTCGAGTTCCCTGACGAGACGGCGGACGGCGCGTTCGGGGGAGACATGCTGACCCCCGCACATCGCCTCCGCCTCGGCCTCGCTCGGTGTGACGAGTGTGCATCCGCGGGCCGGCGGCCCGCCTCGCGGATGGGGATCCCAGATCACCGGCACCTCGATGTCGTCGAGAAGGCCGCGGCACAGATCGGCCACCCCCTTTCCGTAGTCGGAAACAAGGATCGCCGAGGCGCTTTTCAACGCCGCGACAACGGCGTCGCCGACCCGTCCGTGATCTGCCTCACCGTTGACTCCGCTTTTCCGTCTCGCGGACTCCGACGGGCCGGCGTCGCTCCATGCGGCCATTCCGGGGTTGGCGTATGTAGACACCCCTTCGCCTACCGCACACTCGCCAGGGTCCTTTCCACCTTGGGACGCAGTGTTCTTGACGATGTAGCCGCCCGACCCGAGAGGAGTGAGACAGAACCCGGCTTCACACGTATGCGCTCGCCCATCGCCGGTGTCCACACGCAGGAGCGTTTGTCCGCGCACTCGAATCCGCGTCTTGCGAACGGTAAGGCCGTGCAGCGGTAGCCGTACGACTTCCACATAGGCCGAAAGCAGATCGGCGAGGCAGCGTCCGGCGGCATCGTCTCCGATCGCGGTGACCAGAATGACGCGGGCGCCGTCCTGCGCGGCCAGCAAAGCCGCCAGCCCAGCGCCACCCGGGCGCCGGTGCTCGATGTGGCCGTCGACAACGGGTACGGGTGCGTCAGGGCACAGACGCTCGGAGTCGCCTTCCAGGTCGACGTCAAGAAGGGAGTCTCCGATGACGATAAGGGGCCCGTTCATGACAGCGTCCGATCCACCACATCGCACAGCATGTGGATGAGAACAAGGTGGATCTCCTGCACGGTGGCCGAGTCGCCGGCAGGTACGGCGAGAGCGTCGTCACACATGGCGATAAGCGGATTCGGTGCCGGCCCGGTCAATGCCCACGCCGTGACGCCGATTTCGCCGGCGGATGCGGCCGCGGCGAGTACGTTAGGGCTCTTCCCGCTGGTTGACAGACATAGCAGCACATCGTCGCAGCGTCCATGAGCCAGGACCTGCCGGGCATACACCTCTTCCATCCCGTAGTCATTGCCTATCGCGGTGAACGATGAGGTGTCGGCGTGCAGAGCGATCGCGGAGTAGGCGCGGCGCTCGCATTTGAAGCGACCGACCAGTTCGGCCGTGAGGTGCTGGGCCTCGGCCGCCGAGCCGCCGTTTCCACAGGCGAGGAGCCGCCCGCCGCCGCGCAGCACGGCGGCGAGCTTTCCGCCCCATGCCTCGATCTTGCCGGTCTGAGCGTCGACCGCGGCGAGGGCGTCACGTAGCTGGATCAGGTGGGTGTGCATCTGCCTATCCCTCCGCCGCGGCGAGCTGGTCGGCTGATGTCGCGAGCAAAGCCTTGTAAGCGTGCTCCGTGCGCTCGGCCACTCGAGGCCAGCCGTATCGAGCACGGGCGCGCCGCACACCTGCCGCTCCCAGCCGGGCACGGAGATGAGCGTCGGCCAGTAGATCGTTCAAGGCTCTGGCCACCAGCTCAGGTTGCCGGGGAGGTATGAGAAGGCCGCAGCCGGCCACCGTGTCAAGATGACCGCCGACGGCGGACGCGACCACCGGAACACCGCAGGCCATGGCCTCCACCGGCACTATGCCGAACGGCTCGTACCACGGAACGGTGACCAGCACGTCCGCGGACCGCAGGAGCTTTGGCACCTCGTTGTGGGGTACGCTTCCTACGAACCGTACTCGGTCGCTCACCCCGTGAACGGCGGTCAATGCGGCGAGCCGTACATATTCCTCGTCGCACGGTTCTCCGCCGACGATCATGAGCTCCGCTTCCGGCACATCGCGCAGCGCGTGAATAAGCGTGTCGAGGCCCTTGCGGGGCACCATGCGGCCGAGGCTGAGAATCCGAGGCCGCTCCCCTTTCCAGGCGCACTCACCGCGAGGTTGAAAGCTGCTGAGATCGACTCCGCATGGAACAACGACCACTCTGTCTTGCGGAACTCCCATCACCGATAGCTCCCGCACCTCGTCGCTGCAGGTCGCGATGATCGCTCCGGCGTGCCGCCCGACATGCTCTTCGAGGGCCATTCTCTCTGGCGGGCTCGTATCGGCGTCTCCCTGCCAGCGGCGTTTGACCGTGGCAAGGGCGTGGAAGGTCTGGGCGACGGGCACGTCGACCTTCTGCGAGGCCGCCAGAGTGGCGACGCCGCTCATCCAGAAATGCGCGTGGGCGACATCGGGCGTCCACCGCGACCAATGGCGGCCGAGTTCCGTCGCGAAATCGGCCATGTGCGGAAGGAGATCGTCTTTTGGCACCGCCTCAGGAGGCCCGGCGGTGATATGCCTGACCGTCGCTCCAGGTGCCATCGGCACGTTGTGGGGCTCGACCTCGCTGGTGCGTCTGGTGTAGACCACTACCTCATGGCCCCGTTCGGCCAACGCGGCGGCCAATGCGGCGACGTGGATGTTCTGCCCTCCCGCGTCGACCCCCCCGACCGCGGCCAGCGGGCTCGCGTGCTCAGATATCAGAGCGATTCTCATCGCACCCCCTCGTTCGCGATCTCGTTCACGCGGTGATTCGCGGCGTCGAGGCGGATGACCGCCTCGACAACCTCGTCGGGGGTCACTGAGGAAAGACAGGGATGGCCTGGCACGGGACAGAGCCGGGCACGGCTGTTCCGGCACAGTGCGTGCTGGTTTCCGAGGACTACCGCGGGCACTCGATAAGGCGCCCATCTTTCGGCGGGCACCACCGGTGCGAAAAGACTCACCACAGGTGTGCCGACAGCCGCCGCAAGGTGAGCGGGCCCCGTGTTCGCGGCCACGACCGCCTGCGCCCCGTCGATGACCGCCGCCAACTCGGCGAACTTCGTCCGTCCGCCGAGGTCGAGAGCGCGTGTGCCGGCGACCACTGCGGTCAGGACACGTTCGTCGGTATTCCCGGTCACCACGACGCGCTTCCCACGATCGGTGAGAAGACGCACCACCTTCGCATAGGAGGTGGGGGACCACGCTCTAGCAGGGGCCGACACACCCGGATGAACCACTATGTAGCCACGAGGACCGGTAAGGCGCTGGACTTTGGGAAGCGGTCTGCGTACGGCCAGAGCCCCGTCATCGCCGATCGGAAGGTCGAAGCCCGCCGCCTTGACGAGGTTCAGCATCCTTTCCGCTTCGGGAACGTCCACACTCTCGTCAACTGTAAGACGGACGTTGAGCAGTGATCCCGGATAGTCGCCGCTTATAGCGGCGATCTCCGGTACGCCGGCCAAGCGCAACAGCAGGGAGAGCGGCAGGGCCGATTGGTGAAACGAGGTGAAGATCAAGGCTAGCTCCGGCGCTTTGTCTCTCACCAATCGGATCAACTTGCTCGCTTCGCGGCCGCTTACCTCCGGTGGCGTGTACCCCACCCATGGCGCATCCCACGTGATGATCTGGTCTACCCCTGGCAGGAGAGCACCGGCGGCGCTGCCCCTCGTTCCTGTGAGCAGCACTATCCGCCGAACCCCCGCCGCCACTGCTCGGACCGCCGGTCCGGCGAGCAACACGTCTCCCGCGTTGTCGAGTCGAGCGATGAGCACCGTGCCTCTCGCTCTCTCCCCGGCGGGCTCGGAGCCGGTCAACGTCGCACTTTCCACTCGCCGTACAGTCGCCATGCACAGGCGACGGGCGGGATGACCACGCTGGTGACCGCCATGCGTGCGACCTCCCCGGCTGTACGGGGGCCCGGCGCGATGCGCGTCCACGCGAACATCGCGGTGTATGCCAGCCAGGTCAGACCGGAGCCCACTCCGAGCGCGACCAGCACAGGGGCGGCGGTGCCCGTTCCACGCCCCTTACCTATGAGATCGCCGGCTTGGCACACGGCCAAGGTACGGCGCAGCCGTACCTTGGCCGCGCTGAAGAGAGCGAAGGCGAGTATCGAGGTCATTCCCGACGCGGTCGTCAGCGTGTGCCGGCGAAGGCGTCCACGCGCACCACCGATGACGTCACGCCAGGCAGGGCCGTAGCGGTGTCTCATCAACGCGTCGTCGGCGTTTCCTCGCTGAAAGCGGACACTGGCCCAGAACCCGTCCCGGCGCACGGGGTGGCTGCTCACCCGCCGCCCCTTGACCAGGCGGTAGCCCATCGCCTTGACCCGCAGGGCGAGGTCGGCGTCCTCCCGGTAGGCGCGGGGAAAGCACTCGTCGAATCCGCCGGCATATTCCAGCACTTCCCGCCGGTAGGCTATGTCCGCGCTGATCCACTTGGCAGTGGCCAGTCCGGCGGTATTGCGCTCGGCATCTGTGGGTGCACGATCCCTCGGGAGCGGCACCACGATCCGTGCCTGACTGGCGCCGATCTCCTCGGGCAGCCCGGCGAGATCTGTGTGAAGGGTCCACCGCCACTCGGGCGACGGCACCACATCGTCGTCGAGAAACACCACCCACGGCGTTCCGGCCGCTCGCCAGCCCACGTTGCGCGCGGCTGCCGGGCCGCGCCCCCCGGAGCGCAGCACCTTCGCCCATTCGGGGACGGGCAACGGCTCGGCGGTGCCGTCCGGCCGATCGTCCACTACGAATACCTCGGCGAGGGCCACTTCATTCCGGTCAGGGGTCAGCGCGGCGAGGGTGCGGGCCAGAGAGGCGCGCCCGACAGTGGGAATCACAACGGTGATCACGTTGAGAAGACCTCCGCCCGGCGTACGACAAAGGGGCCGATCGCAAGGACGTCCACCGGGGCTGCACCAAAACACTCCAAGGCGTCGCGCGGATCGTCGACCATGGGTCGGCCCGCCGTGTTCAGGCTGGTGTTCACGAGGACGGGCAAGCCGGTTCTTTTATCGAACTGCTCCAATGTCCGCGCAAGCAACGGGTCGTCGGCCCTGTCCACCGTCTGCACCCGTGCGGTGCCATCGACGTGGACAACAGCGGCGATCCGGTCTCGCCACTCGGGCCGCACGTCGTGCACAAAAAGCATGTACGGGCTGATCTCGGGTCCGCGTTGGAAGATCTCCTGCGCGCGCTCCATCAGCACCATCGGGGCGATCGGACGGAACTGCTCACGTCCTTTGACTTGGTTCAACCGTTCCGTGTTGGCCGGACGTCCCGGATGTGCCAGCAGAGAGCGCCGACCAAGTGCTCGCGGGCCGTATTCACTGCGCCCCTGAAACCATGCGACGATCCGGTCGGCAGCCAATTCTTCCGCGACAACGGCCGCTAGGTCGATCGGCCGCTCATATGCCACACACGCGTTCGAAAGCCATCGCGCGAGTTCGTCGTCGCTCCACCCTCGCCCGAGATCGGCTCCCCGCATGGGACCGGCTCCCTCCCCGACGCACTCGGACAAGTGGAGCGCGCCGCCAAGAGCCGTTCCCGCGTCTCCGGCGGCGGGCTGCACCCAAAGGTCGGAGAAAGGTCCCTCCACCAGCAAGCGTGTGTTGGCGACGCAGTTGAGGGCCACGCCCCCTGCCATCGTCAGGTGTCTTTCGCCAGTTTGCTTATAGAGCCATCGGGCCAGATCAAGGAGCACTTCCTCAAGGCAGGCCTGCACACTGGCCGCGAGATCCGCGTGATCGGCGCTCCAGCGCTCGCCTGGTCGCAGGGCCTTGGCATAGCTCTGCCAGTCGATCGGCTCGACGCGAAAGCCGCCGTCCTCGGTGGCGTAAACAAGTTCACGTAGTTTCGGCAGATGGCGGGGCTCGCCGTATGAGGCGAGTGCCATCACCTTGTATTCGTCGCTGGAGCGAGTGAAGCCGAGGTATTCGGTGACCTCTTCATACATGAGGCCGAGGGA
Organism: Sinosporangium siamense; assembly: GCF_016863435.1. Lineage (GTDB taxonomy): Bacteria > Actinomycetota > Actinomycetes > Streptosporangiales > Streptosporangiaceae > Sinosporangium > Sinosporangium siamense. The sequence goes on along the minus strand of NZ_BOOW01000030.1, from coordinate 54,052 downwards.
ATGTGGAAGCTCCTGGGCCGCGAGGATGGTGAGCTTCCCGTCCTGGTAACGGCCGGCCAAATGCGAGACCGCCTCGCCCCTGCCGTCGCAGACCAACACGGCCGAATCGCGGTACGGCGCGGCCAGCCCGGCGGAAGCCGCGTGGGCGATGTGGTGGGGGACATAGCGCACGCGCCCGGGGTCCAACCCAGGCAAGACTCCTGCGAGGAAGTTTGGGGCGCGGCGGGCATAGGTGGTGCGAAGCTCTTCCCAGCCTGGATCCTGGCCGTCTCCGCCGTGCCGTACGAGATCCGGGTCATAGGAGTAGGCGACCGCGTCCAGATCTTCCGGCCGCAGCCCTGCCTGATCCAAACACCATGCCGCGGCCTTCTCGGGAAGCTCCCATGCCGAGAAGGGGACGGGCCTCTTGCCGTGTTTGCGGCGAGAGAATCGTTCCTCCTCGGTTGCGGCCACGATTTCTCCGTCTACTACAAGCGCGGCGGCAGGGTCGTGAAAGATCGCATTGATGCCTAGAAAGCGCATTTCACCCACCTCTCGCCGAGTCCTTACGGCGTACCGCCGGTGAACTCCCGCAAACACCCCTTTTCCAATAAGAGGGCGAAGTGTGGCCCCAAAGTAGGGAACCATAACTCTGTGTAGTCGTGTGATGTTCGGGAGAGGACATGATTCGTGCGTGCGGCGAAATGATCGGCTCGCGATCTCGAAGGCTCCCTGCGGCCGTGCTTTTCGATCGCGACGGAACGATAATTGAAAACGTCCCGTATAATGCGGATCCAAATCGAGTGAGACCGATGCCGCATGCGGCAGCAGCTCTGCGGCTTCTCCGCCAAGCGGGGATTCCCCTTGGCGTGGTCACTAATCAGTCCGGCGTGGCACGCAACTTGTTCAGCATGACCGCCCTGGAACTGGTCAATGCCCGAGTAGAGGAGCTTCTCGGGCCTTTCGACGTCTGGGCGGTATGCCCTCACCGGCAAACCGATCTCTGCCTCTGCCGAAAACCCCTCCCCGGCCTTGTCCAGCGCGCCGCCGCCGCCTTGGGCGTACGGCCACGCCATTGCGTTGTGATCGGCGACATCGGGCGTGATGTAGAGGCCGCCGCGGCGGCCGGTGCACGCGGAATCCTTGTGCCGACGGCAGAAACACTCCCGGACGAGGTGCTCGCCGCTCGCGAGGTGGCTCCTGACCTGTTGTCCGCGGTTGGGAGGGTGCTCGGATGAAGGTGCTTCTCTGGCATGTGCACGGCTCTTGGACCACTTCGTTCGTGCAAGGCGGGCACAGCTATGTGGTGCCGCTCACCCCGGAGCGCTGCGCGGACGGCCGCGGCAGAGCGCGCACCTTCCCCTGGCCCGCCTCCGTCCGGGAAGTGCCCTGGGACATGCTTGGGAACGAACAGGTCGACCTCGTGGTCCTTCAGCGCCCCCACGAGGCCGAGCTGGTCCACCGCTGGCTGGGGAGACACCCGGGCACAGACCTGCCCGCCGTCTACGTCGAACACAACACGCCGGCAGGCGACGTCCCCGCCACCCGTCACCCCATGGCGGACAGGGATGACATCCCACTGGTCCATGTCACCCACTTCAACCACTTGATGTGGGACTCTGGCCGTGCATGCTCTTATGTCATCGAGCACGGCGTGCGGGATCCCGGCCACCGATACACCGGTGCCCTGCCACGTGCGGCCGTGGTGGTCAACGAGCCGGTGCGTCGCAACCGCGTTACGGGCACTGATTTGCTTGCGGCCTTCGCGGCCAAGACGCCACTGGACATTTTCGGCATGAAGGTCACGGGCTTGCCATACAACACCTTCGACGACCTTCCACAGCACATGATGCACGAGAAGTTGGCACAGCGGCGGGTTTACCTCCATCCCTATAGGTGGACATCGCTCGGGTTGGCGCTGATCGAAGCCATGATGCTGGGAATGCCGGTTGTTGCCTTGGCGACGACCGAGGCCGTTGAAGCAATTCCGCCCGGGGCTGGCGTGCTTTCTACGTGTGTGCCCACCTTGGTCGACGCCCTGGCGGCCTTCGCGACCGATTCCGCCCTGGCCGCCGAGGTTGGAGCCGAGGCGCGCGCCGCTGCCCTGGCCCACTTCGGCCTCAGCCGCTTCCTGGACGATTGGGACAGACTGCTGACCACCCTTGTGCCTGACGCGGCGCAACGCAGCCTTTAGGCATGCTTGAAAATATGTGCCTACTTCCACGAATGCAGGCGGCCAACACCGCTCTGCCGTAAAAATTGGTGGATTTCCGCCTCTTGGCGGCCCGCTCGGCGAAGCTGACGGTGAGCCGGGCCGATCGTGTGGCACCCCCAGGATGGGCCTAACCGGGCAGGGTTTCCCCGCCGACCGGGGCGAGGATCTCGCCGGTGTAATACGACGAGAGCCGGTCAGAGGCGAAGAAGACATAAGACGGTGCGATCTCATCGGGGTCGGCGGCCCGCTTCATCGGCGCCTGCTCGCCGAACTTCTCCACCTTCTCCTCCGGCATGGTGGAGGGGATCAGCGGAGTCCACACCGGTCCCGGCGCGACGGCGTTCACTCTGATGCCGCGCTCCAGCAGGTTCTGCGCCATCGAGTAGGTGAAGGCGTTGATCGCGCCTTTGGTGGCGGCGTAGTCGATAAGCGACCTGTTGCCGCGCAGGCCGTTGATCGAGGAGGTGTTGACGATCGCCCCGCCCTCACCCAGGAACCGCAAAGCCGCCTTGGTCACCCGGAAGTAGCTGTGGATGTTGACCGCGAACGTGTGCTCCCACTGCTCGTCGGAGAGCTCCTCGAGCGACTCCACCGGAGCCTGGTAGGCCACGTTGTTCACCACAATGTCCAGGCCCCCCAGATCGGCGGCCGCCCGCTCCACCACCGATGCGCAGTGGCCGGCATCGGCGAGATCGCCGGGGTAGAGCCGGCAGCGCCGCCCAGCCTTCTCCACCAGGCTCCTGGTGTGCTCGGCGTCCTTGTGCTCGCTGAGATAGGCGATCGCCACGTCGGCTTCCTCCTTGGCGAAGGCGACGGCGACCGCCCGCCCGATCCCGGAGTCGCCCCCGGTAATCAGCGCGCGCTTGCCCTTCAGCAGGCCTGTGCCGGTGTAGTCGCGCATCTCGTCCCGCGGCTGCGGCGCCATGGGCTCGGTCTCGCCCGGGCGCGGCTGACGCTGCGCCGGCGGGGTGCTGTCGGTGTCTTCTGGCATATTCGGACGCTACCCACCACGTCCCAGGCCACCCCTTTTCGGCACGGGGCCGACCGCACCGGGGACCGCCGGTCCACACCTTGCCACGCAGGTAGCGCTTGGATATGGCCGGTCAGCCGGGCACGACGGCGAACTCATCGCCGGTGCTGCTCAGCCGCCATCGGGCCCGAGCAGCCATCCCTCCGCACCTACACGCCAAGGATCGAACACCTGAGGGGGTGCCGCGCTGCCTGCAGCGGTGGCTGGAGCAGGTGATGGGCCTGGCCAGCGCCTTCCTGAGCGTCCGCCGCCCCGCACCCGCACAGAACTTTGGGCCCCGGGTGAGGACGCAAAGCCGCTCCAGGAGGGCGGACGCTGCTGAAGCTCCCGCCTGCCTGCTGATCTGTCCGCTCCGGATCCCGTTTTGACCCTGCAGGAGGTGTGCGGCGGCCAGGCCGGGGGCAGGGCAGCCAAAGCAGGCGCGGGCCACGGCAAGACCGTCCGCCGGACCCGCCCCTGCCACACTCCGCCGGCCAGGAGCGCCGGAAAGGAGAACGGAAGGAGAGGCTGGACCAGCCAGACCGCCCGCGGCAAGACCGCGACTCGGCGATCACGTGCGATGTGGCGCACGTGCTGCTGGGAGTCTTCGCACTGATGTTCCTGCTGACGTTCCTGATCGGCCAACGGTGGTTAAGCGCCGTGCTGGTGGTGCTCGCGATGGTGGTCAACATGGCGTTGGCGGTGCGCCGCCGACGCCGCTCGGGCGGCGCCTCCAGCTCCGGCCCGCCGGCCAGCCGCCCTTCCGGCACGCGCGCAAGGCCCAAGAGACCAGGCAGCCCGCCCACACCGGCACCTGAGACCGGCGGGCGGGGCCTTTCGGGGTTCACCAGTCCAGCGCCACCAGCTCGGCGTCGGCCGGGACCACACGGCAGGCCTGTCCCGTGCCGACAAGCCGCCTCACCTGGCCGTGCACGAACGCCAGCCGCAGACTCCCCCCGGCCGCGGCGGCGCGGTCGCGGGCGGCCAGCAGCGCCTCCAGGCCGGCCCAGTCGCAGAACTCCAGACGGGCGGCGTCCACCACCAGACGGACCCGGCCGCCTTCCAGCGCCTGGGCCACCAGGTACTCCACCAGCGCGGCCGACTCCATGTCGAGCTCGCCCCACAGCGAGATCACGGTGCACGGCCGGTAGTCGGCGACGGCGGCCAGCAGACGAGACACGGGCCCTGCCCCCTTCTCCATGCGGGCGGGGCGGGAGAAGGCCTGATGTCCGCCGTGCCCTCTCCCGCCTGGTCCCGCGACCACTGCTTCTGCCAGGGTAGGCAGGCCTCGCCCCTACCTGCGAGAGCCGGTAATACGACCGGAACCCGCATTTGACCAGTTCAAGGGCATACCTCCCGCAGGGACGGGCATGGCTTTGCACGGTGGCCACCCCTTTTGCAGGGTGGCCGTCCGCATGCCGCGCCGCTACGGCGGCGGATCGCCAAGGCCGCGTCCAGACGTACACACGATCATCCCGGTCCTCACGGTTCGCGCTTCCAGGGATCATCGTGCCGGAGTCGGGTGACCGGTCTCCCGGGCCCGATGCCGGCCCGCCCTCCTGGACTTCCTGCCCGAGCCCGGCTCCTGCCGCGGCGGCTGCCTTTTACGAGGCCAAGTACGACGGCTACCGGGCCGTGGCCTACATCGGTGAGCGCTGGGTGCGGCTGGAGTCCTGCCGCGGAGCGCCGACGACGGCGGGCTGCTGGGCGTGGTCGGCCGCACCAGCCGCCTGCATTAGGAGCCGGGCGGCGGATGTGGCTGCGCTTCTGCGCCCCGCCGAGGACGCTCACCCGTGGCCGGAGCTGCTCCCGCCCGGCTGGGCAGCCGGCCTGTTCCGCAGGGCCGACCCGGTCGCCTACGTGCGGGTGGAGCCTGAGCCGGTGGTGGAGGTGCCGGCCGATCTGGCCCGCGAGCACGGCCGCTGGCGGCATCCGCTGCGCTATCTGCGACCGCGCCCGGATATGTGCCGTGGGGCGGTGCCCCGCGGCACCGCGATGAAGTACATCTAGCTGCTGCCGACCATGTCTACTCGCGGCTTGGAGCGCTGCACCGTTTCACCGGGGTGAGGCATCTGCGTGAAGTCCCCCGCCCTGGATGGTGCCGGAGCAGGGCCGCCGGCGGCACCCCTGAGGCCCTCGGCGGCCCTGCCCCGGCACCGGTCACATGGCGGGAGGGACCGCGACCTCGCCGCGCTGCTCGACGAAGTCGGCGAAACGCCGCAGGTCGCCTTTGACCTTGCGCAACAGCAGGTCGGCGGCGTCGGCGGTCTTGTCGGCCGGTCCTTGCGGGTCGGTCTGGATCTGCAAGGTGACGCGGGTGCGGCCCTCGCCCAGGGGCTGGAAGGTGACGATGCCGACGTGCCGGGGGCCGCTCACCGAGACCCACGCGATGCACTCGTCGGGGCGCTGCACGGTGATGCGGGCGTCGAACTCGCGCTCGGCCCCGCCGCCACCGAGCTTGATCCTCCAGTGGGTGGTGGCGTCGCCGTGCTGGACCACGGACTCCACCCCTTCGACGAAGTGGGGGAATGCCTCGAACCGGGCCGCGTGGTTGTAGGCGGTGCGCACCGGAACGTCGACGTCGACCGACTGGGTGATGCTGCCCACAGGCGATTCCTTTCTCTGTATGTGGTCAAGGCCGCGGCGGTGCTCCGCCGCGACCCTGTCAGGTTGTCCCGATACCCGCCCTTTTGGGGGTTTATACCGATTCCGTTCCGTGCCCGCCTCGGCTCGCGCCGTCCGGCACAGCGGCCTTCCAGGTGACCGGCATGGCCAGTCGGGTAAGGCCGGGACCGGCAGGCCGGCCGGGGGCACGGCACCGGGCCGGCATGGCCCTCATCTCCCCCCGGGTCCGATAAAGCCTTGCCCTTCCACGGTACGCCCGCTGTTTTCGCCTTTCCTTCCAAGGGCAGGCCACCCCTAATTGCAATGAGGAACGGGGGCTCCCATGGCGCAGGCGTTCGACGCATCCGCTTACGGCCAGGCCATCGCCGACGTCTACGACGACATCTACAGCGCCATCATTCCTGAGGGTTCCACCGCTTCGGCGGTAGACCGCCTGCAGGAACTCGCCGAAGGCGGCCCGGTCCTGGAGTTCGGTATCGGCACCGGACGGCTGGCCCTACCGCTGGTGAAGCGCGGACTGACCGTCGTGGGCATCGACGGTTCCACTGACATGGTGGATGAGCTGCGCGCCAAGCCAGGCGGGGAGGAAATTCCCGTGACGATGGGCGATTTCGCCACCACGAGGGTACCGGGCGAGTTCAGCCTTGTCGTGCTGGCCGTCAACACGATCTATGCGTTGCCCTCTCAAGACGCCCAGATCGGATGCTTCCGCAACGCGGCCGCTCATCTGCGGCCGGGCGGCCGCTTCGTGGTCGAGGCATGGGTGCCCGACATTGCGAGCTCCTGGGCCGGTACGGCACTGCGCCTGCTGGTGGTAGGTGAGCGGAGGGTGCTTGTGGAGGCGGCGCGGCTCTCACGCGCCGATCAGATGATGCACACGACGAAGATCGACATGACTGCTGATGGCCTGCGGCTGCTACCCGCCAACCACCGATACGCGTGGCCGGCCGAACTGGACCTGATGGCACGGTTGGCGGGCATGGAACACGAGCATCGCTGGGCCGACTGGTGCCGCACCCCGTTCACCGACGACAGCAGGGCCCATGTGTCGGTCTACCGCCTTTGACCGATGCTACAGACCCTCTCATTCTTCTGGAGACGCCCGATGCACCTGCCCTTCCCCCGAGGTCCCGTCACCACCATGCTCGCCGAACGGCTGACGCGCCCGCCGCACGAATTCCGGCCGCCCCCGCTCTCGGGCGATGCGGCTCTCGCGGACGAGGACGAGCAGCTCGCGCTCTTCATCTGCTACGAGCTGCACTACCAGGGCTTCTCCGAGGTGAACGACCGATGGGAGTGGGAGCCTTCGCTGCTCGCCACCAGACAAGTGCTGGAGCGGCGATTCACCTACGCCCTCACCGAAGCCGTGGCCCGCCCGGCCGTGCCTGCTTCCACCCACATACGGCGGGCCTTGTCGGAGCTGGTGGCGGCGGCCGACGAGGCCCCTTCCCTTGCCGCGTTTCTGGAGAAGAAAGCGGATGCGACGCAGTTCCGTGAGTTCATCGCGCACCGGTCGATCTACCACCTGAAAGAGGCCGACCCTCACACGTGGGGGATTCCCCGGCTGACCGGCAAGGCCAAGGCCGCCCTCGTGGAGATACAGGCCGATGAATATGGCGGAGGATCACTGGATCGGATGCACTCGGAGCTGTTCCGGGCCACCATGCGGGGCCTCGGCCTCGACGACACCTACGGCGCCTATGTGAACCGAGTTCCGGCGCTCACCCTGGCGGCGGCCAACGTCATCTCGCTGTTCGGCCTGCACCGCCGCCACCGCGGGGCCCTGCTCGGCCATCTCGCAGCCTTCGAAATGACCTCCTCGCTGCCCAATCAGAAATACGCGCGCGGTCTGCGGCGGCTCGGCGGCGATGAGTCGGCCTGCCGATTCTTCGAAGAGCATGTGCAGGCCGACGCCGTACACGAGCAGATCGCCGCTCACGATATGTGCGGCGGGTTCGCCGAGGCGCACCCCGAACTCGCCGGCGACATCCTGTACGGCGCGGCCTGCGCTCTTTTCCTCGACCGGCTCTTCAGCGACCATCTCCTGGACGCCTGGGCGCGCGGCACCACATCGTTGCTGGAGGAAGCCTCCCCTGTGGGCGGCCCGTGATGGAGCTCGACTACGTGCTACCGCTGCGCTGGCGCGATGACTCCGGCCTGATGGAGCTGACCGGCTATCTGAGGTGGTTGAGCCGCTCCGTACAGGTCATAGTCGTCGACGGCTCGCCGGCGCCGCTGTTCGAACGGCACTCCGAAACGTGGGAGGGGTTCGTACGGCATGTGCGCCCGGACCGGGACCTGCGCTTCGCCAACGGCAAAGTCAGCGGAGTCATCAGCGGGATGCGCCGCGCACGCGCGGAGCGTGTGATCGTCGCCGACGACGACGTCCGGTACGGCGAAGCCGAGCTCGCCAGGATGCACGCCCTCCTGGCGACGGCGGACCTGGTCAGGCCGCAGAACTACTTCCACCCGCTTCCCTGGCACGCCCGATGGGATACGGCCCGTATCCTCCTCAACCGCAGCATCGGCGCAGACTATCCCGGCACCTTCGGAGTGCGCCGGTCGACCTTCCGGAGAATGGGAGGCTACGACGGTGACGTCCTTTTTGAGAATTTGGAGCTGATTCGCACCGTCCGCAGCTTCGGCGGCCGCGAGCACCGCCCCCTTGGCCTCTATGTGCGCCGCCTGCCGCCCGATGCACAAAGATTCCGGTCCCAGCGGGTGCGACAGGCATACGACGATCTGGCCCAGCCTGCCCGCATGCTGGGCTTCCTGGCGCTCCTGCCCGCCCTCGCCGTCTGTCTCCTGCGCCGACGATGGCGAGCGGTCCTGGCCTTCAGCGCGCTGACGGTGGGTGCAGCCGAGATCGGCCGCCGCAAAGCCGGGGGCCGGCAGGTCTTTCCCGCTGGCACATCGCTGTTCGCGCCGCTTTGGATGCTGGAGCGCGCGACCTGCAGTTGGCTGGCTCTGTGGGCTCGGCTTTTCCGGGGCGGAGTGCCTTATGCGGGCCGGCGGCTGCTGGTCGCCGCACATTCGGTGCGCTACCTGAAAAGACGGTTTCAGTCGGCGGACTCGGGCTCTCCGGCGGCCTGGAACCCCGCCGCCTTGTGCGAACCGTCGCAGAACGGCTTGCGCGACGAAAGCCCGCAGCGGCACAACGCCACGGTCGCCCTGCCGGGGTCGATCGTCTCCCCGTCTTGAGTGACCAGCGTGAAGGCGCCCCGCACGAGCAGGGGGCCATCCTCACACAGCGTTACTGATACACGTTTGTTCGCCTTGCGGCCCATAGCTGGGACTCTGCCCCCGAGGTCTGGCAGGAAACCGTTCCGTCGTCTGCGGCCGGCGACTCCATCGCCCGCCGAAACCTCGGCAAGTCCCGAGCCCGCCGCGAAAGCGGCGTCCCTCGCGCGACAAGACCATCGCCTTCGGCCGCGATACGACGGCAAGATGATCCGCGGCACGCGCAAAGCAAGTCTCGGGCAACCACCCGCACACTCTCCATCCGGGAGTCGACCGCATCGGGAATCACCATGCCCGCCTGCACACCGCTGCGCAGGTAGCCGATCGAGGTGACGCAGACGTTCGCCCCGGCGGCCATCGCCCAGCTCGGCAGGCCGGGGTGGAACGGCAGGTGGGCCCCCCAACGCCTCGTCCACGATCACCGGCTCGCCCTGCTCATGGCAGATGCGGGCGAGGGTCGCCAGGTTGGCGCATGTGCCGTACGGGGTCGGGCTGACCACCAGGGCCACTTTGGCGTCGGGGTGGGCGGCGAAAGCGACCTCGAAAGTGGCCGGGGACGGCGGGTGCGCCAGACGCAAGCCGGCGTCCCACTGCGGGTCCACCTACACCGGCTCGATCCCGGACAAAATCAGCCCGGCGACGACCGACTTGTGGGCGTCCCGGCCGACCAGCAGCTTCTCGTGCGGGCTGGCCGCCGACAGCAGATGCTGTGGCTTTCCGACTCCTTTGGACTGCGCACCGAAGCTCTGCGGTCCTGCCCTTGCAGCACCGCAAGGTCACAGGGCACCCACGAAGAGGTGAGCGGTGAGCGTGACGGGACAGCACCCGCCATAGAACGTGTCCGCCTGTCAGGCTCGGTATGTCCGGGCCCTGCCTGATGCGTCGGTGGGCATCGGTGCGCGGTGTTTGGGACCGGTTTGCGAATGGTGTGCGGATCGGCGGGCATAGGGCCTTCTATGGGTACTTTGCTATGGATTCTTGCTGCGGCCCTGGTCATCGGGGGCGTCTACGTCCTGGTCGCACGCCGACAGGTCCTCTGGGGGATCGTTCTGATCGTTGTGGGACTGCTCGTCGGTCCGGGCGGAGTAAGCATGTTCGACGTGTGAGCGGCCACCGGCGCAGAGCGGGCATCTCGGGCGCCCGCTGCAGCTCAGGCGTCCGGAAGCCTCTGAGCGGCGGGGGCGTCTGAGCCACCCGCGGTGGCCGCCGCGCCGACGAGGTCGACCGGCGCCGAAGCCCCGGTGGTGGGCGCCGGAGCATGTCGGCCGCCGCCGGGCGCCACGCGCCGCGCCCGGCAAGCGGCGGTCTTGAAAAGGGGCTGCTTGGAGACCGGGTCCCAGGCGGTGAGGGTCGCCTTGTTCGCCGCCCGCCCGGCCTGGCCGGGGGCTCGGGCGGCACCCGTCTGGGTGTCCCAGTAGCCGTAGTGGAAGGACAGGAATACCACCCCGTCCCTCATGGCGGACACCCGCAAACTGCCCCGCACGGCTCCCCTGCGCGTCGCCACCTCCACCATGTCCCCCTCCGCCATGCCTTGGGCGGCGGCCTCGGCGGCTGACATTTCCACCCACATCCCGACCCGCGGTTTATGGTGCGCCTGCCGTACCCGCGTGCAGTGAAAGGTGCGGCGACCATGGCCGTCGGCCGCCGTCGTCGGGCCGAGTTGGCCCGCCTGGCCGCTCGCATCCGTGCCGAGGCCCAGCGTGCGGGGATGCCGGTACCGCTGATCGCCGAGCGGATCGCCCGCATTCTTCCCGCTGTCGCGGTTTTGGAGACATGGCGGTTGGCATATGGGTGGTCGTGCCCGGAGGTGCTGGAAGGGATCGGCAGGCTCTAGAGATGTCGAGCGGCATACGGACAACCTACGTGGTAGTATGTTTGCCTAGGTCATGCAGAAATGAGTTCACATGCGCGAAGTCGTCATCGTCGATGCAGTCCGATCTCCTGTCGGAAAACGCAACGGCGGGCTGGCCCACAAGCACTCGAACGAACTGCTCGGCGACGTCCTCGCCAGGCTTCTCGCGCGATGCGACCTCACCGGCGCCGAGGTCGAGCACGTCGTCGGGGGGTGCGTCGTGCAACTCGGCATGCAGGCCGCGAACGTCGTGCGTAACGCATGGCTCACCGCCGGCCTCCCGCTGGAGGTGCCGGCGGTGACGGTGAATGCCCAATGCGGCTCGTCGCAGGAGGCTCATCTGATGGCGCAGGCCGCTGTTGCGGCCGGCCTCGCCGATGTCGCGATCGCCTGTGGCGTCGAGGTGATGAGCCAAATCCCCCTCGGCAGCAACATGCCTCCGGGCGGGCCGTACGGCAACCCTCGTGGCGGTAGGTACGCCGAGAACTACGAACCCACGATTCAGTTCGAGGCGGCCGACCGCATCGCCGAGCGCTGGGGGTTGAGCCGCGAGGCGCTCGACGAATTCGCGAAGAACTCCCAGGACCGGGCCGCACGCGCGTGGGAGCAGGACCGCTTCGGCAGCCAGATCGTCCCCATCGACGCCGCCGTCGCCGACGAGAACGGCGAGATGGTCGGAACGAAGACGATCACGCGTGATGAGGGCATTCGGCTGACGACACTCGAGGGCCTTGCCGGGCTGAGGCTCAACCAGCCCGACAGAGTGCCATCGAGCTTCCATACCGCCGGAAACTCGTCCCAGATCTCCGACGGGGCGAGTGCGGTGCTGCTGATGAGCAGAGAGAAGGCCGACCTTCTCGGACTCCGCCCGCGGGCGCGCGTCCTCGACTCGGTCCTGGTCGGCTCCGATCCCGTCCTCATGCTGACCGGGCCGATTCCGGCGACCGCGAAGATCCTGGCCCGGACCGGGCTCTCGCTGTCCGACATCGACGTCGTCGAAATCAATGAGGCATTCGCCTCGGTCGCCTGCGCGTGGGCGAAGGAGTACGACGCGGACATGGACCGGGTGAACGTCAACGGTGGCGCGATCGCCCTCGGCCATCCGCTCGGCGCGACCGGGACCATCCTGATCACCAAGGCGCTTTACGAGCTCGAGCGCACTGGTGGTCGCTACGGACTGGTCACGATGTGCTGTGGCGGTGGGCTCGGAACGGGAACGATCATCGAACGACTGCCCGAGTCCCCATGACTCTCACTGATGCCTGATCCTTCGATTCCTGCCTCACGAGGGACATGACGTTCCCACGCAGAACGTCCTCGACAGAGAAGAGACCTGATGATCGACGCTACGGCTCGGCCTTGGATGACCGGCGACGCGGCCGACCTTTTCGCGATGGCCACAGCCTTCTTTGACCGTGAGATCCCGGCCAACAGGGAGAGGTGGGAGGCACAGCGTTGTGTCGACCGCGAATTCTGGCTCAAGTGCGGCGAGCTCGGCCTGCTGTGCGCGAGCATCCCCGTCGAGTACGGCGGTGGCGGCGGCAGTTTCCTTCACCAGGCGACGATCCAAGAAGCCTACGCGCGTCATGGTGACCGGTCTTGGGGCAACTCGATGCACAGCGGAGTCGTCGCCGACTACGTATACGAATACGGGACGGAGGAGCAGCGGCAGCGCTGGCTACCGAAGATGGCCAGTGGTGAGCTCATCGGAGCACTGGCCATGACTGAACCGTCCGCCGGTTCTGACCTCAAGGCGATTCGCACCAAGGCGGTACGCACGAGCCGCGGGTGGCTCATCAACGGGTCCAAGATCTTCATCACCAATGGTGGCAGCGCCGATCTCGTTGTCGTCGCATGCTCCACTGACCCGTCGAAAGGCGCAAAGGGAATTTCCCTGATCGTCGTCGAAACCCAAGCCGCTGTCGGCTTCACTCGAGGTCGGCCCCTGGAGAAGATCGGTCAGCACGGTGCGGACACGAATGAACTCTTCTTCGACGACGTCCTCGTTCCAGAGGAGAACCTCCTCGGCGAGGAGGGCAACGGCTTCGCGATGATGATGCACAGGTTGCCGCAGGAGCGCCTGATCGTCGGCGTCACCGCGGTTACCGCGACCGAGCTGGCGCTATCGGTCACAACGGACTACGTGAAGCATCGTGAGGCGTTCGGTGGCCCCTTGATCGACAAGCAACACATCCGCTTCGAGCTTGCCGAGTGTGCCACCCTCGCAAAGGTCGCCCGCATCTTCCTCAACGAATGCATGGCCACCCACCTGTCGACCGGACTGGACCTCCCTACGTCGGCGATGTGCAAGTGGTGGCTCACCGACGTCCAGTGTCAGGTGATCGACAAATGCCTGCAGTTGCACGGCGGGTACGGCTACATGACCGAGTACACGATCGCCCGGCTGTACGCCGATGCCCGAGCGCAGCGTATCTACGGCGGCACCAACGAGATTCAGAAGGAACTGATCGCTCGCTCCCTCTGACTTCGGAGACGGTCTGAGGCATGCGATGTCGCGGCACGGCGAGTCTGCGCCGCCCAGCCTGAGGTCGCGGCGACCGAACTGTTGAGAACGTACGGATCTCTACTGAACCTGCCGACTTTGACGATAACAACCTACCAAGTAGTAGGCCCCGCGGTTCCGTCCAGCAGGCGCGACCCAACACCGGCATCGACCGAAGGACTACAGCATGACTATCTCCGCGACCGGCGTCCCCCGCCGCTTCGGCGGTATCGACTCCTTCCGCTCCCACGTCGGCGAGGAACTCGGTGTCGGCGAATGGTTCGAGGTCGACCAGGACCGCATCGACGCCTTCGCGGAGATCACTGAGGACCGGCAGTGGATCCACGTCGACCCCGCACGAGCAGCCTCTGGTCCCTACTGTGCGCCGATCGCGCACGGCTACCTGACGCTGTCCCTGATCCCCATTCTGGGCAGCCGGATCTTCACCGTCGACGGTGTCTTGATGTCGATCAACTACGGTCTGAACAAGGTGCGTTTTCCGCAAGCGGTGACGGTCGGCTCCCGGATCCGGTCCCGTGCCACGCTGGTCAGCGTCGACGACACCGCCTCGGGCACCCAGGCCGTCATCCGCCACACGATCGAGATCGACGGCCAGGACAAGCCGGCCTGCATCGCCGAGACCGTTCGCCTCATGGTGCCGCGAGGGGCTTCGAACCCGGGCCATCCCATGCCCGGGGGAGCGCGCGATCCGGCGAGCCGATGCGATGGCACGCAGACCTCCCCCCGTTGATCGCGGCACACGCCTGAGTCCGATGTGTGCTCAGTCCTTCACCAGACGCAATACCGACAATGACGAGGAGACTCGATGGGTCGCTACGACGGGCGGATCGCCGTCATCACCGGGGCAGCACGCGGTATCGGCTTCGGAGTTGCCGCCCGCCTCGCCGAGGAGGGCGCGTCGATCGCCGTGATCGACCTCGACGAGGCCGCAGCCGCCAAGGCCGTCGGCGTTTTGCCGGTGGTCGAAGGCGCGAAGGCCATCGACATCGCTATCGACATCACCAGGGGCGACGCGGTCGATGCGGCGATCACCCGGGTCGTCGAGGAACTCGGCGGTATCCATGTGCTGGTGAACAACGCCGGTTTCACCCGCGACAGTCTGCTGCACAAGATGACCGAGGACGACTGGGACCTGGTCATGGGCGTGCACCTCAAGGGGGCGTTCCTGATGACCAAGGCAGCGCAGCGGCACTTCGTGGCGCAAAGGTACGGCAAGATCCTCAATCTCTCGAGCACCTCCGCGCTCGGCAGCCGCGGTCAAGTCAACTACTCGGCCGCGAAGATGGGCGTGCAGGGCTTCACCCGCACGCTCGGCATCGAACTCGGTCCGTTCGGCATCAACGTCAACGCGATCGCGCCGGGCTTCATCACCACGGAGATGACCGACGACGCCGCGCGTCGGCTCAAGCTGGACGTCGAGGAGTTCCGCCGGACCAGGGCCGAGGCGACCCCGGTCAGGCGGGTCGGGTCCCCCGAGGACGTCGCGGCCGCGGCGGCGTTCTTGTGCAGCGACGAGGCGTCTTACATCACCGGACAGACGCTGTATGTCGACGGCGGCTTCAGGCTTTGAACGGAGCCCAGCCGGCGCTC
Source organism: Sinosporangium siamense (assembly GCF_016863435.1). Taxonomy (GTDB): domain Bacteria; phylum Actinomycetota; class Actinomycetes; order Streptosporangiales; family Streptosporangiaceae; genus Sinosporangium; species Sinosporangium siamense. The sequence goes on along the minus strand of NZ_BOOW01000030.1, from coordinate 39,018 downwards.
TAACTACCACCTACGCAGTAGTGTGCTTCTATTCAGGAGTCCGAAATGCACTTCGCTCTTTCGGAGGATCAACGCATCCTCCAGCAGACGATTGACGAGGTCAGTGCACAGCTGTTCGCGGATTCGCCGGTGGGGAATGCGCGAGCAGACGGAGGCGCGCTGCGCGCCAAACTGTGGTCGAAATTGGTCGAGCTTGACCTCGTCGGACTGCTGGTCCCCGAACACCAGGGTGGCGCAGGCGGTTCGTTGACCGATGCCTGCGTCGTGGCCGAGGCGCTCGGTCGCCACATCGCGCCGGTGCCGTATGTCGGGACCGCTATTGCGGCAGCAGCCCTACTCCGTTTCGCAGGTGGCCCGGGGGAGTCGCTCGCAGCTCTCTGCCGCGGCGAGGCATACTCGGTCCTCCTCGGAGGTCAGCTCGAAGATCCTGTTGCCACGGCAACGGTGGCGTTCGACTGGGTCGACGGTGCTCAAGGGGTCGCGCTCTCCCCGGACGGGCTCGCCACGGTGCACGATCTCGTCGATGTGGACCCGATCACGGACGTCGATCCACTGCACCGCTTGTGCCGTGTCCGGCCCGTCCCTGCGGGTGCAGCCTCCAGTGAGGGGGCGCGCAGAGCCCGAGCAGCGGCGTGGACCGGAGCCGCGGCGTTTCTGACGGGACTCGCTGACGGAGCATTGCGTCAGGCACTCGACTATGCACGTCAGCGTGAGCAGTACGACCGTCCGATCGGCTCGTTCCAGGCCGTGAAGCATCTCTGCGCTGACATGCTCTTCGACGTCGAGACCTGCCGCTCCATCACCTACGGCGCCTCCTGGGCGGCGGAGCATGCCCCGATCGACGAGGCGGAACGGGTGGCGTCGGCCGCGAAGTGCTACACCGGTGCGGCAGCGATCAGGGTCTGCGAGACCGGAATCCAAGTCCTCGGTGGGATCGGCGTGACCCAGGAGCATGACGCCCACCTCCGCCTGCGTAGTGCCCACCTGCACCACGCGGCATTCGGCAACCTGGACGCGCCGCTGATGCTGCTGGCCGGCCGCGTCCTCGACAAGGCATGAGGGCAATCACACATGGACCTTCGCGACTCCCCAAAAGAAGCTCGTTTCCGAGCACGGTTGTGTGCTTGGCTCAAGGAGAACCTGCCGACTGATCCAGAACCGACCGTACTCGCCGAGCGCTGGCCTTACATGCGTGAGTTCCAGCAGCGCCTGTACCGGAGCGGTTGGGTCGCCTTGTCGTATCCGAAGGAGGTCGGCGGTCAGGGCCTCGGACCGATGGAGGAGGCGATCCTCAGCGAGGAGCTTGGCAAGGCCAACGCTCCCAGCCTGCTTCCGCTGGGTCACCTCGGCCGGCCGTTGCTCAGCTACGGCACCGACGAGCAACGACGTCGTTACCTGCCACCGCTGCTCGCCTCCGACGAGATCTGGTGCCAGGGATTCTCGGAGCCGCAGGCCGGCTCCGACCTCGCCTCGCTGCGGACCCGTGCGGTTCGTGAGGGCGACGAATGGGTGCTCAACGGCCACAAGATCTGGACGAGCTACGCAGCATTCGCTGACTTCTGCCTGCTGCTCGCCCGGACGGATCCAGATGCCGTCCGCCATCGTGGAATCTCGGCGTTCATCGTCCCGCTGAGCACGCCAGGGGTGACCGTCCGCCCGATCGTGCTGGCCAATGGGGATGAAGAGTTCGCCGAGATCTTCCTGGACGACGTACGAATCCCGGAGGCGAACATGCTCGGCCGGCCGGCCGACGGCTGGCGGATCGCCATGGACGTGGTCAACTACGAAAGGGGCGCCGTCGAAACCGGGTACCTGCCGAAGTTTGAGCGCTACCTTTCCGAACTCGCCGCGGTCGTCAAGACACAGACGTCGACACCGGACAGAGCCATCCTACGTGCGCTGGGCGAGGCCGCCGCTGCGCTGGAGGTGCTACGGATGCACTGCCTGCGCACCTTGAGCGATCGCGTCTCGGGCGCGCCTCCTGGCCCGGAGAGCTCCATCGACAAGCTGCTCATGACCGCGGTGGAGCAGAAGCTGATGGCACTCAGCCTCAGCCTGCTGACCGACACCACCGCGCCTGGTCGCGCCGAGTGGTTCGACCGGTACCTCTACGGCCGCGCCGGCAGCATCTACGGAGGATCAGCGCAGATCCAGCGGAACATCCTCGCCGAGCGACTGCTGGGTCTGCCGCGAAGTCCTGGCTAGCCCGACGAGGCCGCGAGTGGTGCGCTACTGGATCTGACGACTTCGACCAACAGGTCGGCGACCGGGTTCAGGCAACGACACCGCGAACGGCAAACTCGGCGAGTTCCGCCGCAGTCCGCTCTCGCTCAACCGTTGAGTCCTGCGGCCCACCCGGGCGGAACCAGACGTGCATCCAGTTAATCGTGCCCAGCACGGCCTTGACGAGGATGTTCGCGTCGGTGCCGCGGAATGCGCCGGCCGCAATTCCCTCCTCGACGACGGTGGCGTAGTACGCCTCGAATTGCCGGCGCATCTTCAGGATGCGGGCCATCTGCTCGTCCTTGTTGCGGCCTTCGCTGGCGAGGTTCATCTCGATCTGATATTGCGCGGGACCCATGTAACTGGCCCTATTCATAAGGTGCATCGCGTGGCGGTGCACCATCTCGCGCAGCTTCTCCTCCGGGCCGAGATCCGCCCGCTCAGCGGTCGGCCCGACCGCCTCCAACGCCCACTCCAACGCCTGCAGATGGATCCCGATGAACAGATCGCCCTTGGTCCGGAAGTAGTGGTAGATCCGACCCTTGGTGCAGCCGAGCACATCGGCCACATCATCGATCGAGGTGGCCGCGTACCCCCGTTCCGAGAATGCCGTTGCCGCCGCGTCCAGGATCTCTTGTGCGCTCGCATGCCGCTTCGAGTCCAGTTTTTGCGTACGTCCTTGGGCGATGGGCTGTCGCATGGCGACATACTACTCGGCCGAATGAATTGGCGGGGGCTCACGCTGAGTTGGCGACGGAACCGGGCCGGTTTCGCGAGACCAAAAAACCTACGTGGTAGTATGATAGGGTCCGACCGCTCATCCCCGGACCTGGTGACACACGGCTGAAACAAAACAGGTAAGGGGCGACTCGATGCACGCAGCCGATCCGCACACCACGGCAGCTACCCGAGGCATGCAGCCCGCCGGCGCAGGGGGAGCCGGTCACGTCGACCCTGAAGGCGGAGTCGGTGAACTCCTCGAGCTTGAGCAGCTCGAGCCGTTGATCTTCCGCGGCCGGACTCACGCAGGCGACCGAATCAGGCTGTATGGCGGCGAAGTCGCGGCCCAAGCCATGCTCGCGGCCGGCCGAACGGTGCCGCCGGGGCGGGCGCTCAACTCGCTCGGCGCGTACTTTCTTCTCCCGGGCGATTCCACGGTGCCCGTCATTTATAAGGTCGGGGTGGCGCGGGACGGGGGTACCTTCAGCACTAGGACAGTGGAAGGGTGCCAGTCGGGCAGGCCGATCCTGTGGGCCACCGCTTCGTTCCAGAGTCCGGAGCGTGGGCTCAGCCATCAAGTGGCTCCTTCTCCGGCGCGGATGCCTGAGACGCTGCCCTCGGCGGAGAATGCCCTGGCGGACGACCCGCCGACCTTGGCCTGGATCTCCGAGGTGACCAGCCGGCTGCCGGTCGAAATCCGGTTTCCCGACGGGTCGCTTCACCGTCCGAGCGCGAGCGGGCACATCGCCGCGCTGCGGGTCTGGTTGCGCACCCGGCACAAGCTCACGGACTCGCCGGAGATTCACGCCGCAGGCATGGTCTACCTCTCCGACCTGCTCATGCTCGCGGCAAGTCTGCAGCCGCATCCGCACCGCATCGCCGATGGGAACGTGTGGTTCGCCACGATCGGCCACTCCGTCATCCTGCACGCACCGGCTCGAGCCGACGACTGGCTGCTCTACGAAGTCGAGAGTGACTGGGCGGGTGCCGGGCGCTGCCTGACGCGCGGCCGGCTGTTCGACAGGACCGGGCGATTGTGCGCCAGTACGACCCAGGAAGCCGTCCTTCGCGTCAGCGAAGCGGAGTGCGGCGGCGGACGGGCGGCGAAGAACGCCGATCGTTGACGGGCTACAACCTACTGAGTAGCATGTTTTTTGGTGACGTACACCACTCCACTGAAGTGCGGAACGCACCGAGTTCAAGGCCCACGCCCGCCCGGGTGAGATGTGTGGGTGGAACGTCGCGGAAACACGTCCCGGGCGGAGATCGCGCGACGAGCCGAAAAGAGATGCAATGCAAACAAAGCTCAGTGTCCCTGTTGCCACGCTCGCCGCTGGCATGCTCTGCCTCGTGTTGGCCGCTTGTGGCAGCGTCGACGGGAGGAACGCTGAAGCGGTCAGCGGCACCGTTTCATCCTCCGAGAAAGCCGTGATCGCCGATGCGCGCGCGGCGTACGCCGAATACACCAAGCGGCAGCCCGCGGCCCCGGTCCCGGCACTCCCGTCGCCGGCGCCCAGCGGCAAGCGGTTGGTGGTCATCACGTGCTCGATTCCGGTGTGCGTCACCCTCTCCGAAGGTGCCGAGGAGGCGGCGCGCAAGCTGGGCTGGACGGTCACGACGCTGCAGTCCAACAGCACGCCGCAGGGCTTCGTCTCGGTGATGGACCAGGTGGCCGCGGACCCACCGGACGCCCTCGCCTACATCGCGGCCGTGCCGGATTCCTCGATTCGGTCGCAACTGGCCAAGCTTCAGGCCGCCGGAACGAAGATCACGTCGATCTCCCCGCTCGGTGACGCCCTGATGCCGAACGGTCCGGTCCAGGCAGTCGTGTTCGGGCAGAAGGACGCCGCGCTGACCGGGACGTTGATGGGCCAGGCGGTGGTGGCGGAGGCGAACGGCCCGGCGAAGTCGGTGTTCGTCTGGGATCCCTCCTTCGTCGGTTCCTGGGGGCCGATCAAGGACGCCTACAAGAAGGTGCTGGAGGGGGCCGGGGGCTCGGCCGACATCCTGGATGTCTCGAATGCCAACATCGGCAAGACGGTCCCGAGCCAGATCGTCAGCTATCTCCAAGCCAACCCGGACACCGAGTACGTCGCCCTGGCGGTCGTCGACTACACCGCAGGGCTGGACGCGGCACTTCGGTCCGCGGGACTGGCCGGCAAGGTCAAGATCCTCAGCCGCGCCGCCGACGCGGCCTCCCTCAAGGCGATCCAGGCCGGGACCCAGTGGGCCTCGATCGGGCTGGAACTCGCCGCTGCCGGCTACCGCGCCGTCGACCAGTTGATCCGACTGATGATGGATGTGCCACTGGGCGATCGGGCCGACGCCCCCGGATGGCAGCAGATCTACATCAAGAGCAACGTGACCCAGACCAGCGACAAGCCCGAGCCGCCGGACTACGCGCAGACGTACTACGCGGCTTGGCACGTGGGATGAGTGCGGCGAGTTCCCCGGCACCGCCCGTCGTCCTGAGCATCGGCTCGCTCTCCAAGACGTTTCCTGCCCAGAAGGCGCTGGACGACGTTGACCTGGAGTTGCGGGCGGGGGAGGTGCACTGCCTGCTGGGGCAGAACGGTTCCGGGAAGTCGACGCTGATCAAGATCCTCGCGGGCTATCACTCGGCGGATCCCGGGGCAACGGTCACCCTGAACGGGGCTCCGATGACGCTCGGCAGCACCGCGACGCCTGAGCGGGCGGTGGCCTTCATCCACCAAGATCTCGGGTTGGTGGCCGAGCTGGACGTCGTGGACAATCTGGCGCTGGGCAATCGGTACGCCGGTCGCTGGTGGTTGTCGGGCCGCCGTGAACGCCGCGCGGCGGCCCGGCTGCTGTCCGAGTTCGAGGTGGACCTCGACCCCGGCCGCCCGCTGGCCGAGGCCACGCCGGGGCAACAGACGATGGTGGCCATCGTGCGGGCGGTGGCGGCGACCGACGGAGCACCGGCCCTGCTGGTGCTGGACGAGCCCACCGCGTCGTTGCCGCAGCACCAGGTCGAGCAATTGTTTGACCTGGTGCGTAAGCTCCGCGACCGTGGTGCGGCGATTCTCTACGTGACACATCGCCTCCGCGAGGTGTTCCAGATCGGGGACCGGGTCACGGTGCTCCGGGACGGACGGCGAATCACGACTCAGCCGGTCGACACCGTCGATGACGCTGACGAGCTCGTCCGACTGATCATCGGCCGGAAGCCGACCGAGTTCTCCCCGCCTCTGCCTTCACCGGACTCGGAGGTGTTGCTGAGTGCGTCCGGGGTGGCCGGTGACCAGGTGACCGACTTCTCACTGGATGTTCGAGCCGGTGAGATCGTCGGCGTCAGTGGTCTGATCGGCTCCGGGTACGACCAGGCGCTCGGGCTGACCTTCGGTGCGCGCCGCCGTAGCGGTGGAGAAGTGCGGCTCGGGGGTCGCGCCGTGCCGGCCAACCGGCCTGACGAGGCGATCAACGCTGGGCTGGCCTACGCCCCGGCCGACCGAAAGCGGCTCTCCACTATTCCCGAGTGGACCGTGCGGGAGAACCTCACCCTGCCTCGTCTTCCGGCCGTCGGACCCGCTCGCTGGCTCGGCCAACGGTTCGAGCGACGTGAGGTCCGCCCGTGGATCGAACGCCTGGATGTGGTGCCGGCAGATCCCGACCGTCAACTGGCCCTGCTGAGCGGCGGCAATCAGCAAAAGGTGGTACTGGCGCGCTGGTTGCGGGTCGATGCCCGGATTCTTCTCTTGGACGAGCCCACCAGCGGAGTCGACGCCGGCGCGAAGGCGTCGATTTATGAAGCGCTGGCCGACATCGCTGCCCAAGGGCGGGCGGTGGTGCTGTCGTCATCTGATGCCGAAGAGCTGTGCGCCGTGTGTGACCGGGTGCTCATCATGCGCCACGGCGCTGTCCGCGCCGTGCTGGAAAAGGGCGATCTATCGGTCGCGCGAATCGTGAGCGAGACGATCCGCGACTCCGCCGACGATCCCCAGGAGGGGTGGCACTCATGACCTTCGACTCCCAGAACATCACCACCGAGTCGAGTCCGCAGCCTGACGGCGGCGGCGACGGGAGGTCGCGAGCGACCCAGCTCCTGCAACTGGTCGCCGGCCGGGTACAGGTGCCTCGGTACAGCGGATTGCTGCTGTGCGTGGCGTTGATCGTCTTCTTCTCCATCCAGTTGCCGGAGACGTTCCTAACGAAGGCGACGTTCACCAGCATCGCCGGCGACCAGTCGGTCACGATGGTTCTCGCGCTGGGGCTGCTGGTGACCCTGGCGGTCGGCCAGTTCGACCTGTCGGCGGCCCAGAATCTCGGCATGAGCGCCATGATCTGCAGCGTTCTGATGGTCCACCACAACATGAATCCCGGCATGGCCGTGCTGGTGACGCTGCTGGTCGGACTCCTCGTCGGACTGGTCAACGCGATCTTCGTGGCGGTGATCGGCATCGACAGTCTGATCGCCACGTTGGGCACGAGTTCGGTGCTGCTCGCGGTCACCGGACAGGTCTCCAACTACCAGTTCGTCGGCCCGGTGCCCAGCGGGTTCCAGGAGTTCTCGAACTACGAGATCCTTGGGCTCCCCATTGTCGTCCTGTACGCCGTCGTGCTCTGCCTCCTTGCGTGGTATGTCCTTGAGCACACGCCCGTCGGACGCCGTGCGTTCGCGGTGGGGGCGAACCCGGACGCATCCCGGCTGGCCGGTGTCCGGACCGGCTGGTACATCGCGGGCTCGTTCGTGGTCACCTCCCTGTTCGCCGCGATCGCCGGAGTGCTCGTCACCGCGAAGATCGGTAATGTTGCTCCCACGCTTGGCCCGGCCTATCTGTTGCCGAGCTTCGCCGCCTGCTTCCTGGGCACGACCCAGCTCAAGCCAGGTCGGTTCAACGTCGGAGGCACCGTCATCGCGCTGGTGCTGCTTGCCATCGGTGTGAAGGGTCTGCAGCTCAGCGGCAACCAATTGTGGGTGACGGATCTGTTCAGCGGTGTCGCGCTGCTCGCCGCGGTGAGCGCGGCCGTCCTGAGCGCTAAGCGCCGCCCCAGGCGCAAGCAGAAGGAGCAGGCAAGCCGGGCAGAGGGTGCGCAGGCGCACTGACGAACAGTCCCGCGCGCGGCATCGACACACGAAATCAGTGCGCGAGCACCGGCCTGGTGCCTGCTACTCGCCGGTCCAGGCCGGTGCTCGCTTCTCGGCGAAAGCCCGGGCGCCTTCCAGGGCGTCGGCGGAGGCGAGCACCGGCTCGACCAGGGCCTGTTGGGCGGCGAACGCCTCGATACTCGCGTAGTCGATCGACATCGAGACGATCTGCTTGCTGGTGCGGACGGCGAGTGGTCCGTTGGCCGCCACCTTCGCCGCGAGTTCGCGTGCTCCGGCCAGGGCGCCCCCAGGCTCGGTGAGCAGGTTGACCAGCCCGTGTGCATGGGCTGTCTCCGCCGTCAGCGTCTCTCCGGTCAGTGCGAGCTGCATGGCCAGCCGGTAGGGGAGGACCTTCGGCAACCGCAGCAGACCTCCCGCCCCCGCTACCAGACCTCGTTTGACCTCGGGCAGGCCGAACTTCGCGTCTCGTGCGGCGACGATCAGGTCGGCGGCCAGCGCGAGTTCGAACCCGCCGGCGAGAGCCCATCCCTCGACGGCCGCGATCAACGGCTTGGTCGGCAATTTCTCGGTAAGACCGCCGAAGCCCCGGGCCGGAATGATCGGGATCTCTCCGCGGGTGAAGGCTTTGAGGTCCAAGCCGGCGCAAAAGGTGCCACTCGCGCCGGTCAGGATCGCGACGCTGAGGTCTTTGCGTGCTTCGAACTCGTCGATCGCAGCCGCGATGCCCTGGGCCACTTCGAGATTGACGGCGTTGCGGCTCTCCGGACGGTTGATCGTGATGACGGCGGTCCCGCCTGTGCACTCGAACGACACACTCATCGGTCTGCTCCATTTCCGCGCGCCGGTCGTCCGACGTGCTCATCGTGTTGCCGCAGGTGACGGCGTTGCTCAGCGCGCCCCGGTGAGCAACGACCACAGTCCGCCGGTGCCCTCGGACACCACACGCTGTCCGAGGACCCCGGACCACTCGTCTTCGTTGCCCGACTCGTCCCGCCAAGCCCACAAACGTGTGGTGCTGTGCCGCAGTGGATGCTCCTCAGTGAATCCGATCGCGCCATGGATCTGGTGCGCCAGCGAAGCGACCACGCCGGCCATCTGGCCGGCCACGAGCTTGGCCGCGGCAACCGCCACGTCCGCATCGCCCTGAGTGTCGAGAGCGAGTGCCGCGGCTTCGACAGCCATCTTGGACAGCAACACCTCGCCGGCCATCGCGGCCAGATGCTGTTGAACAGCCTGGAACTTCGCGATCGGTCTGCCGAACTGCTCACGCTCACCCGCGTAGGCGACGGCCAGTTCCAGGGCCCGACGGGCAGCGCCGGCCATGAGTGCGGCACGGGCGAGCGCGGCTCGACCGTAGAACGCCTGCACGGAGATCGCCGAGTCCGCGGATGGTTCGTGGACTCGGGACGCGGGAACTATGGCATTGATGGCCAGGTCGTCGCGGGGCTCGCCGGCCAGGTTCGTCCCTTGCTCCAGCAGGAAGTCGCTGCGGCCCAGCAGAATCACGCGGCCGTTGTCGAGGACGGCCACGTGGTGCGCGTATCGGGCCCAGGGCACGCGGGCGACCGTCCCCCGGACGGACAGGCCGGTGTCCTCCTGGCGGGTCCGCAGCTCGGGGCTCGCGACCGCAGCGGTCATCGGACCGGATGGCACCGTGGCACCACAGCCGGCGATGAGCCAACCGGCGAGCAGCGCGGTTTCGGCGAGCGGGACGCCGGCTGAGTACTCACCCAGCACCTCCAGCACGGCCACGGCGGCAGCGACGTCTCCGCCGGCGCCACCGTGTTCCTCCGGCACCGACAGCATGGTGACACCGATCTGCTCCAACGCTGTCCACAGCTCGGCGTTCCAGCCACCGTCAGCGCAGGCCGTCACAGCGCCGATGTCGCACTGCTTGGCGGACGCCTCGCGCACGGTGGCCACGAGCGCCGCGATGATCTCGCTCATCGCACCCCCAGTTCCTTGGCGACGACGCCGCGCAAGATCTCATTGGTCCCGCCCCGCAGGGTGAATCCGGGACTGTGCAGGATCGATTCGGCCAGCATCCGAGGCAATGGCCGGTTGGAGCCGAGGTCCGGAACGACCTGGCTCAGCAGCCGGACAGTGTCGATGACGACACTCTCGAACCGAGTGCCGAGGTCCTTGACCGCCGCCGCCTCCACGGCCGGTGCGGCGCCGGCCTCGAGCCGGCCGGCGACCGCGAGAGACAACTGGCGCAGCGCCCACAATCGCCCGACCACCGCACCGACCCGTGACGCGCTCGACCGTTCGCCGTTCTCGGCCAGGTGGTCCGCGGCAACGGCCAGCAAGGGAAAGGTCGACAGGATCCGCTCCGGACCACTGCGTTCCATCGCCAGCTCGCTGGTGACCTGGTGCCAGCCCGACCCGGGCTCCCCGAGCACCCGGGCGTTGGGTACGAACACTTCATCGAGGACGACCTCGTTGAAGTGGTGCTCACCGGTGAGCAGTCGGATCGGTCGGATGTGCACATCGGGGTCGGGTAGCTCGATGATGAACTGGGTCAATCCGGCGTGTCGGTTGGCTGTCCGAGGCTCGGTACGGGCGAGGGCGATCATGGCGTGCGCCCGATGCGCTCCACTCACCCAGACCTTCGTCCCAGTGAGCCGCCAGCCGCCGTTGACCTGCCTGCCGCGGGTACGCACCGACGCCAGATCAGAGCCGGTGTCGGGTTCGCTCATGCCGGCCGCGAAGAAGCACTCACCACGAGCGATCCTGGGAAGGAAGGCCCGTTTCTGCTCCTCGGTCCCGAACTTCAGCAATCCCGGCCCGGACTGCCGGTCGGCGATCCAGTGTGCGGCCACCGGCGCTCCGGCCGCGAGGAGTTCCTCGGTGACGACGAACCGTGCCAACGCGCCGGCGGCCGACCCGCCGTACTGTGCCGGGAAAGCCATGCCGATCCAGCCGCGCTCGCCCAACCTCAGGCTGAACGCGTGATCCCAGCCCCCGAGCCATTGATCGCAATTCGCCGCGATCCGGCCTGAGGACAGCTCTTTGGCCAGAAACGCGCGCACGTCTCTCCGCAGGACGTCGAGCTCTGCCGGAAGCGCGACGGGCTCGAGACTCCAGAGATCCATCACTTGTGGCTCACTCTCATCAGTCAGTGCTCAGCGCAATGCCCAGCGACCGGTGTAGGCTGGCGGTTCGGCCTTCTCAAGGAAGGCGCGGAACGCGGCTGGAGCATCCTCGGTGGCCAGGTTCACCGCCTGCGCGCGCGATTCGTTGTCGATCGCCTCACGCAACGTCTGGGTGGTGCCCTGCTGTAGCAGCGCCTTCGACTGGGCAAGCGCGACCGGTGGGAGCGCCGCGAGCCGCCGGGCCAGCTCGGTGACGAAGCCGGCCAGCTCGTCCTCCGGTCTGACCCAGGTCACCAGCCCGAGCTCCTGGGCCTCCTCGGCGCTGATCATCTCGGCGAGCATCGCCAATCGCTTGGCTTGTTGGAGACCGACGAGCCGAGGCAAGAACCAGGATCCGCCGAAGTCGATCGACAGTCCACGCCGGGCGAAGATCTGTGAGAACCGGGCGGACGCCGAGGCGACGACGAAGTCACAGGCCAGCGCGAGGTTCCAGCCGGCCCCCGCAGCGACCCCTTCGACCTTGGCGATCACCGGCTTCGGCAGTTCACTCAAGGCGATCGCAATGTTGCCGACCCGGCGCATCCGCGAGACGGGGTGCTCGTCGCGGGACTGGCGCCCCAGGTCGGCGCCCGCGCAGAAATTTCCGTCGGCCCCGGTCACGATGACGACCCGGACCGCGTCGTCAGTGGCCAGGTTCTCGAGTACATCGCGAAGCAGGTGCCAGCCCTGATCGTCGATGGCGTTCTTGCGGGAGGGCCGGTTCAGGGTGAGGGTGGCCGTTGCGCCGTCTCGAGTGACGATCAGCGGACTCTGCACGGCCGACGAGGTTGCTTCTGCAGTCATGTTCCACTCGCTTCCGGCTAGCGTCCCTCGAACACGGGGGCGCGACGATCTCGGAACGCGGCCATCGCCTCGGCGGAGTCGTGTGTGCTGTGCACCACGGCCATGTGCGAGGAGATCAGGTCGAGTGCGGTCCGGACGTCGGTGCGCGCGGATTGATAAGCCGCTCTCTTGATCATCTGCACGTTGATCGGCGGTTGTTCCGCGAGCCTTTGCGCGTAACGTCGCCACGCCTCCGCGAAGTCTTCATCGGCGTGAACGTGGTCGGCGATGCCAATGCGACAGGCCTCATCGGCGTCCACGAAGTCCCCGGTCCACAGAAGTTCGAGTGCCTTGGCCATCCCGACCAACCGCGGCAGGTAGTAACAGCCGCCGTCTCCGGGCACGAGCCCGAGCCGGATGTAGCCCTCGGACAGCCGGGCTGACCGGGCCAGAAGTCGGATGTCGCACATCAGCGCCATGTCCATCCCGGCGCCGACGGCGACCCCGTTCACGGCCGCGATCAAGGGCTTGTCCAGATCGTCGACGGCATGGGCGACACGATGGATGCGATCGGTGAGCAGGGACTTGAGCGCAAGGGGGCCACTGGCCTCCGCGTTGAAGGCGTCAAGATCGATGCCGGAGCAGAAGGCGTCACCGGCACCGGTGACGACGACGACCCGTACGCCCGGGTCCGTTCGCGCCGAACGCAGCGCCTCGCCCCACTGATCGATCATGTCGAGGGTGAACGCGTTCTTAAGGTGCGGCCGGTTCAGCAGAATGGTGCCGATCCCATCCTGAACGGTGTATTCCAGGTCTGCCACTTTCGAGTCTCCTAAAACGCTGCTTGGCAAAGCGGCGGTGCGTCTGCATACTACCACGTAGGTTGTTGCAGTTCGGTGACGGATCTCGTTGCACTGTGCGGCGGGGGGTCAAGTGTGGAGGAGGCTCCGGATGGATTACTCGGGTTTGGCGCCCGGCTTGCTGGTGGAGGTGGACGGGCCCTTGCGGATCGTCACGATGAACCGGCCCGATGAGCTCAACTCGTTCGATGACACGCTGCATGTCGCGATGCGGCGGGTGTGGGATCTGCTGGTCGACGACGAGGACGCGCGTGCGGTGGTGCTCACCGGTGCCGGTCGGGTGTTCAGTGCCGGTGGTCATGTGCCGAACTTCATCCGCAATCACCATGACCTGGTGGCGCGGCGTCGCGACATCCGGGAAGGCGAGCGGCTGGCTCGGGCGATGATGTCGTGTGAGCTGCCGGTGGTCGCGGCGGTGAACGGCCCGGCGGTCGGGCTGGGCTGCAGCCTGGCCACCATGTCCGACTTCGTGGTCATGGCCGAGGACGCGTTCATGAGCGACCCGCATGTGAGCATCGGATTGGTCGCCGGCGATGGTGGCGCGGTCACCTGGCCGTGGCTGACCAGCCTGCTCACCGCCAAGGAATTCCTTCTGCTCGGTGACCGGATCCCGGCCTCCGAAGCCGTGCGGCTCGGGCTGTGCAACCGGGTGGTACCCACAGATGAGGTGATGCAGACCGCGAAGACGATCGCGCGCCGCTTCGCCGCACTACCGGCTCAGTCGGTGCGCGACACCAAGCGCGCTCTCAACATGCACCTGCTCGACTCGGCGAACAGCGTGCTCAACTTCGCCCTCGCCGCCGAATACGAATCCTTCGGCACCGACGACATCAAAGCCCGCGTCGCCGAGTTCCTCGCCAAGGGCGACAAGAAGACCGGCAAGCACACCGACACCCAGGTGAACGCATGACAACACCCCACCCCGGCGTCGCCGAGTACGGCACCGAGGGGCAGACTCTGCACTTACGTGCGTTACGTCGACAGGGACGAACGAAGCGCGAACGAGCCGGGCCGTGTCAATGATTTGCCCAGGGGAGACCTGATGGACATCGCGGCAACAGATCAACTCCTTTCCACGACCCGCGCCGTACGCCGTCGGCTCGATCTCGAGCGGCCGGTCGAGCGCGACGTGATCCTCGAATGCCTTCGTCTTGCGGTGCAGGCGCCCACAGGCGGCAACAAGCAGGCGTGGCGCTGGTTGGTCGTGGACGACCCCGAGGTGCGCGCGAACGTGGCAGACATCTACGCGCGCCAGACCCTGGCGGTCATCGACCGGCGGTATCCGCACATCAAGGATCCACAGACCAGGCGCGTCTACGACAGCGCCCGGTATCTGGCCACGGTCCTGGCGCAGGTCCCGGTGCTCATCGTGCCGTGCGTCCAGGGACGGCTCGACGAACCCAACGCGACACATCCCGCCGCGTTCTACGGCTCGATCTTCCCGGCGATCTGGAACCTGCAACTCGCGCTGCGGTCCCGCCGTATGGGCTCGGTGCTGACAACGCCGTTCGTGGGCGACGACGAACGGCGATACACCGAGGTCCTGCGGCTGCCCGACACGATGACACCCGTCGCCCTGCTTCCCGTCGCCTACACGATCGGTGACGAGTTCAAACCCGCCAAACGGCCCCCCGTCGAGACCATCACCCGATGGAACCGGTGGACGGACTGACTGTGGCGCCGGCGAAACCGCCGTACGCCCAGCGCGTGGGAAACGTGTTCAGCACCACGGGGACGCGCTGGTTCGCGATCAGCACTTTCCCTTCCTGAGAAAGGATCTGCCGTGACAGAACGGCGGGCCCTCGATGGCCACACCGCCTTTGACGAAGTGCCTGTTTCCGAGCTCCTGCAACTCCTGCTGGATGAACGGGACATCACCCGAGTCGTCCTGCAGTATGCACATGGCGTTGATCGCGGCGACGTTGACATGGTCGAGGCCTGCTATCACCCGGGAGCCTACGATGACCACGGCTATGCCAGTGGGACCGTCGAGGAATTCACGGCGAAACTTCGAAAGCACCCGTCTGGACAGGGCGTCAGGCAGCACCTCATCGGGAACGTCCTCATCGAGGTTCGGGCCGGGGCTGCCGTTTCCGAGGCCTACTTCCTCTGTTACATGGAAGACCTCGACGGCTCCGGGTCGGTCGCGCCCCTCGGCTTGTTCGGCGGTCGGTATGTCGACAGGCTCGAGAAGCGTGACGGTGTCTGGCGGATTCTGCGACGCATTTGTGTGATCGACTGGAGCCGCGAGCTCGGTGAAGCGCCGTCGGCGCCCAAAGCGGACACCTTCCGTCGCGGTTCCAGAGACGACCGCGATCCGGCTGTCCTCGCTTTCCGTGAACTGGCCGCGCTCCGACGGTAGGAAGCCGATCTTCAGCTGGCCCGACCGCGCGGCCCAGCCGCCGCGCGAACGATTCCTCATAGATCGTGCGAGCCCGTCGCGGTCTGCCTCTCGTCGATCCCGGCCCTGGACCACCCTTTCATAACGAACTACGCAGGAGTATGTTTTTTCCTCCAGCCCGGGGCGCCGGTACAGCTCAACCGGGGGACGCTCTGTTGCGCCGTTCGCACCGTCCCCTCCCGGAGAAAGGATCTGCCTTGACGGAACCGCGGGCTTTCGATGGCATCGTCGTACTCGACCTCAGCCAGGTGTACAACGGTCCCTACTGCACCATGCTGCTGGGGCAACTCGGTGCGGAGATCATCAAGATCGAGCCGTTCGGCGGCGAGCCCGTGCGGTGGCGCGTCGTCGGCGAGCAGCAGACGGCCGCGTTCGGCCTGCTCAACGGCGGAAAGAAGAGCCTGCGGCTGGATCTGAAGAATCCCCGTGGGCGGGAACTGTTCCTGCGCCTGGTCGCGCAGGCTGACGTGGTCGTGGAGAACTTCGCTCCTGGCACTTTGCAGCGGCTGTCCCTCGGTTACGACGTTCTGACGCAGGCCAACGAGCGGATCATCCTCGCATCCGGACGGGGATATGGTGCCTCCACGCCACAAGCCGGGCAGCGAGCCATGGATCTGACCATCCAGGCCGTGACCGGAGTGATGGCGACGACCGGACAGCCCGACCAGCCGCCGACCAAGGCGGGGCCCGCGGTCGCCGACTTCTTCGGTGGCACGCACTTGATGGGGGCGATCGCCGCAGCGCTCTATCAGCGTACGGTGACCGGACGAGGCCAGCATGTCGAGGTCGCGATGCAGGACGCCGTCATCCCGTCGCTGACCTCCAGCATCGCCGGTTACCTCGACAGCGGCGGGACGCTTCCCGAGCGAACCGGGAACAGGCACGGGGGTTTGGCGGTCTGTCCCTACAACGTCTATCCGACGGCGGACGGCTGGGTGGCGATCCTGTGCATGGCCGACGGACACTGGCAGGCGCTGTGCCGCCTGATGGATCGTGAGGATCTCGCCGACGACCCCGCGTTCGCGTCACCACCTGCTCGCGTGGCGCAGATGGACAAGCTCGACGAGATCGTCGCGATGTGGACCGCGGAGCTCACTCGTGACGACGTGGTGGACCGGTTGCAGGCAGCCGGGGTGCCTTGTGCGGCCGTGCTCAGCCTGTCCGACGTCATGTCCGGGCCGCTCGTCGGCGTCGATGGCATGATCCGGCCGGTGAGCGATGCGGGGGGCCGGCCGTCGTACGTCTTCGGCAGTCCGCTGCGCCTCGCGGCTTCGGCAGCGGTGCCGACCGAAGCGGCGCCCGTCCTCGGTGAGCACACCGAGGAGGTCCTGGGACAGCGGCTCGGCCTGGACGCCGCCGAAGTCCGGCAACTGCGTGACGAGAACGTTGTCTAGGAGAATCCATGCCCGTTGACGAGACGCTGCTCGAGTCGATCCGGATCAAGATCGGCTCCGAAACCACCCACTCGCTCGGGCCGATCACCGCCCTGATGATCCGGCGCTACGCCCGCGCCATCGGCGAGTCGAACCCCTTGTACTTCGATCCCGAATTCGCCCGCAGCCGCGGATACGCGGACATCGTGGCGCCGCCCAACCTGGTGACGGCGATCACCTGTTGGGATGAAGGCCCCGCCGCTGATGATCTCCGCACCGACGGCACACCGAAAACGCTGCAACTGGAGGGCATCCCCACCAGCGGCGTACGGGTGATGGGCGGCGGTGAGGACATGGAGTTCCACGCACCCATCACGGCCGGTACGACCGTTGTGGAGCGATCCACGATGATCGACGCCGAGCTGCTGCACGGGCGCAACGGCCAATTCATCGTCGTTCGCTACCGGCATGAATTCGTCGACGACGACGGACTCCCCTTGGTGACCTCGACACGGAAGGTTTTGCTCCGATGAGCAGCTCGACCACTGCGACCAGCCGAGATCTCCGGTTCGGCGCCGTCCACGTCGGTGACCGGTTGCCGGAAATGCGCCATGCTCCGACCAGGCTGCAGCTTTTCAGGTACAGCGCGGTGACCTGGAACACCCATCGCATCCACTTCGATCCCGACTACGCCGCGCACGAGGGTTATCCGGACGTCCTCGTCCAGTCTCATCTGCACGGTGCCTTCCTGGTGACGTTGTGCACGGAGTGGATGGGCGCGAGCGGACGGCTGACCAGGCTGGAGGTGTCGGTCCGACGTTATGCGGTTCCTGGCGATGTTCTCGTCTGTGCCGGTGAGGTCACGGGTGTCGAGCAAGTCGAAGAAGGCCATGGGCTTGTCCACCTCAACGTCACCGAGACCCGGGAATCCGACAACACGGTGTGCGCCATCGCGACCGCCACGATCGCATTGCCGCTGTGACAATGAATGAACAGAACGAGGTGAACATGTCGGCAACACGCGACATCCTCCGGATCGGAAACTGCTCGGGATACTACGGAGACCGTTTCGCTGCGGCCCGTGAGATGGTCGAGGGCGGCCCACTCGACGTCCTGACCGGCGACTACCTCGCCGAGCTGACCATGTTGATCCTGTGGAAGGCCCGGCGGCGCGACCCGGCTGGTGGTTACGCGACGACGTTCCTGGCGCAGATGGAACAGGTGCTCGGCACCTGCCTAGACCGCAACATCAAGATCGTCACCAACGCCGGGGGGCTCAATCCCGGCGGGCTCGCGATCGAACTCGGACGCCTGGCCACGCGACTCGGACTCCATCCCAGCATCGCCCACATCGAAGGCGACGACCTCCTCGACCGCATTCCGGAGCTCCAGCAGCAGGGTCACCCCCTGGCGCACCTCAGCTCCGGGAAGAGCCTCGCCGAGGCTGACGTCGAGCCCGTGACCGCCAATGTCTACCTGGGCGGCTGGGGCATCACCGAGGCACTGCGCGCCGGCGCCGACATCGTGGTGTGTCCTCGGGTGACCGATGCCTCGCTGGTGGTCGGGCCGGCGGCCTGGGCGTTCGACTGGCAGCTCGACGACTGGGACCGGCTGGCCGGCGCCGTCGCCGCCGGGCACATTCTCGAATGCGGTCCCCAAGCCACCGGCGGCAACTTCTCCTTCTTCTCCGAGTTGCCGAACAGAGAACGGCCGGGCTACCCGATTGCCGAGATCGCGGCGGACGGCTCGTTCGTGATCACCAAACATGCGGGCACGGGTGGCGCGGTGACGGCCGAGACGGTCACCGCGCAGGTTCTCTACGAGATCGGCGCGCCGGACTATCTCAACCCGGACGTCGTCGCTCGATTCGATACCATCAACCTGTCCGGCGACGGGACCGACCGCGTGCGGGTCAGCGGCGTTCGCGGCCTTCCCGCGCCCGACACCGCCAAGGTCTGCCTCAACTATCACGGTGGCTACCGCAACAGCGCGACGTTCATCCTCACCGGGCTGGACATCGAAGCCAAAGCCGACCAGGCCGTCCGCTCTCTCGTCATCGACGGACTCGGCGGGCCGGACACGTTCGCGGAGACCGACATCCGGCTGCTGCGCACCGATGTCTTCGACGCGCCGGAGAACGTCCAGGCCGAGGCCCGCCTCCGGATCACGGTGAAGGACTCCGACGAGCACAAGGTGGGGCGCCGCTTCTTCAACGCCGTCGCGGAGTTCGGCCTCTCCAGCTACCCCGGCATGTACCTCGAGCGGGCCGAACGGTCGGCCAGCGCCTACGGGGTCTACTGGCCGACGCTCGTGCCGGTCGACGTCCTCAGCCCCGAGATCGTCTTCCAGGACGGACGGCGACTGCCGGTGCCTCGCCCCCCCACCGTGCGCCAGGACGCGCCACGCGGCGACGCGCCGCGCGTGCCGCAGGCGATGGACGACGACACCATCCTCGCACCGCTGGGCTGGGTGGTCGGCGCGCGATCCGGAGACAAGGGCGGCGACGCCAACATCGGCCTTTGGGCACGTACGGACGAGGCGTTCGAGTGGTTGCGGAACTACCTCGACGAAAACCGGTTGCGCGGTCTGCTCACCGAGGCCGCCGAGCTGGTCGTCGAGCGATACGAGCTGCCCAACCTGCGGGCCGTCAACTTCGTCGTGCGTGGTCTGCTCGGCGACGGAGTCGCCGCGACGACGCGTCCCGATCCGCAGGCCAAAGGACTGGGTGAATACGTGCGTTCACGATTCGTGGAAATTCCGCGGGCACTTCTGCATGAGGGGCACGCGGCCGCCGATCAGTACCGCGAGGCGGTGGGGACGAGATGAGTGTGTCCATGTCCAAGCCCTGGACTCCGCTCACGGCTGAGAACGTGGCACTCGTGCCCGCTTCCGTC
Source organism: Sinosporangium siamense (assembly GCF_016863435.1). Lineage (GTDB taxonomy): Bacteria > Actinomycetota > Actinomycetes > Streptosporangiales > Streptosporangiaceae > Sinosporangium > Sinosporangium siamense. Next base: position 19,562 of record NZ_BOOW01000030.1, on the reverse strand, counting down.
GGCGTCTTCGAAATCGCCGACGAAATCGGCGTCATCGCCATCGACTTCGCAGGCGGCAACAGTGTGTTCGGCCTCCGAGGGGCACTCGACGAGTGGCGCGGCAAGCAATCGGGGCTGTTGTTCCGGTACGAGAGGACCAATGCGTACCTCTCGCGTTACCGCGAGGTCGTTCAGGTATTCGTCAACGAATTCGGTGCGGTTCCCCGGAACTTGGTAGGCGTCGACGCGCCGGCCGGACGCATTCGATCGAACTAGAACTGGAGGAGCGACCATGGGATTCGCCATCACCGAGACGCAGCGAACTCTGATCGAGAACGTCCGGCGTTTCGTCCGCACCGAGATCATCCCGCTGGAATTCGACCTCGATCCTGACGAGAGCGAACTGAGCCCGTCGGTCCTAGCCGGTCTCGTCGCCAAGACGAAGCAGATGGGGCTGTACAACCTCGACGTCCCGGAGGAACTGGGCGGAGTCGGCGCGGACACTGTGACGCGAACGCTGCTGGCCATCGAGATGTCGCAGCATCGCGCCGGTTTGTACTCGCCGTGCTACAGCGCCTTCGGCCAGCCCGACATGGCACAGCTGTACGAGGCGACCGACGAGCAGAAGGAACGCTACCTGTTCCCGATCCTGCGGGGTGAGAAGAGGTCCTTCTTCGCGCTCACCGAACCGTCCGGAGGAAGCGACCCGGCCCGGGCGATCCAGACCCGCGCGAAGCGCGACGGCTCGGACTGGATCATCAACGGCAACAAGACGTTCATCAGCGGCGCGGACTCGGCCGACTTCGGGCTGGTCTTCGCGCGTACCGGCGACCAGGAGTCCGGGCGCGACGGAATCACGTGTTTCATCGTGGACGCGGACACCCCCGGATTCACCGTGCGACGCGTGATCCACACCCTACGCTCAGGTCACTACCCGACCGAGCTGGTGTTCGAGGATGTGCGAGTGCCGGCCGGTGCGGTCCTTGGGGAGGTCGGCCAGGGATTCGCGATGGCCAACGAGCGGCTGACCAAGAACCGCATCCCCTACGCCGCCGGCTGTCTGGGAGTGGCGATGATGGCGCACCGCATGGCCGTCGAGTACGCCGGCATCCGTTCGGTCTTCGGCTCGAAGCTCGCGGACCACGAGGGGATCCAGTGGATGCTCGTCGACAACGAGATCGATCTCCGGACCGCGGCGGCCATCACGTTGGACGCCGCCGAACGCGCGGACAGCGGTCGGCCGTTCCGTACCGAGGTGGCGATCGCCAAGATCGTCGCTACAGAGGCGGCCGGTCGAGTGGTCGACCGCGCCATGCAGATCCACGGTGGATACGGGGTCTCGAAGGACCTCCCGCTCGAACGCTGGTACCGCGAACTGCGGATCCGCAGGATCGGTGAAGGCTCCACCGAGACCCAGCGGATGATCATCAGTCGTGACATGCTCAAGGGCCGCTACACGAGCTGGATCGACCGATGACCTCGGGCATCCGCTCGTCCCTTCACCGGGGACCTGTCGCGCGATGACATCGGCTGAGCGGCGGGTACGCACCATGTTCGACGTCGTCGGCCTGACGATGAGCGCCGACGAGATCACCTCCATCGCGCACGACTACCAGACGCTGCGGCACCAGGCCGACGAGCTTCACCGGACCGGCGCCGACGGTGTCGCGCGCGACACATCGACACCATCGGCGTTCAAGTCGGCCGACGCAGCTGATCCCATCAGTACTCGGGCCACCGTCCGGACGATCCAGAACACCGCGTCCTCGCTTCGCGACGGGACGACGACAGCAGTCGAGCTCACGAACGATGTCTTCGTGCGCATCGATCGTCTCGACGCGAGGCTCGGGGCGTACGTCAGCACATTCCGCGACGCCGCCCTCAAGGCGGCTGACCGTGCGGACCGCGAACTGGCCGCCGGACAGGACCGAGGCCCGCTGCACGGGATCCCATTGGCGATCAAGGACGTCATCGCCACGGTCGAGGGACCCACACGGGCGAACAGTCTGGTCGCGCCCCGGCAGTGGCGGAGCAACGGCGACGCGACCGCCGTGGCCCGCCTGCGGGACGCCGGCGCGATCATTGTCGGCAAGACGACAACGAACGAGTTCGCTCTCGGACTGAACGACCCCGCCACGGGTTTCCCGATGCCACGCAATTCATGGGCCGCCGATCGCTACGCCGGGGGGTCGAGCTCCGGCACGGCCATCGCGGTCGCTTCCGGCCTGGCCCTCGGCGGACTGGGCACCGACACCGCCGGCTCGATCAGGCATCCCTCCGCGCTCAACGGTGTGACCGGCCTCAAGGTGAGCCTCGGGCGCGTCTCGACCACCGGGACGGTGCCGCTGTCGCCGAGCCTTGACACCGTCGGCCCCATCGCGCGCTCCGCGTGGGACTGCGCCCTGATGTTTCACGCGATCGCCGACCATGACCCGAGCTACAGGGGCTCGAGCCGGCGGCCGGTCCCGCAGTATCTCGATGCGCTGGACGGCTCTGTGCAAGGCCTGCGGATCGGCTGGCCGAAGCGCTACTTCTTCGACACTGGAAACGTCTCCGATCTGGTTAGGACGCGGGTGACCGCGGCCATCTCCGCGCTGCGAGAGGCGGGCGCCGGCGTGGCGGAGGTGAGCCTGCCCAACGCCGACATGGCGAGGATCGCGTGCCAGATCGTGCTGCTGTGCGAGGCGTTCGCCTATCACCGGGACGATCTGGTGGCGCACTGGGCCAAGTACGGGCGCTACGCGCGCGGACTGCTGGCCCGGGGAGCGCTGTACGGCGGCGCGGACTACGTCCAGGCGAAGAAGATCGCGACCGCGTTCGACCGCGAGGTGTCCGAGGCGATGCGCGCCTGCGACGTGCTGATCATGCCGACCATGCCGACGGGCGCGCGGCTCCTCGAGGAGACCGATCCCATGATGATGGATCGCTGGTCCAGCGCATCGTTCACATCACAGTGGAACCTGACCGGGCTCCCCGCATGTGCCGTTCCTATCGGCTTCGACGGAGTCGGTATGCCCGTCTCCATGCAGATCATCGGAAAGCCGTTCGACGAGACCACCGTCCTGCGAGTGGCTGACGCGTATCAACGACTGACCTGCTTCCATCTGGCGGCCCCAGCCATGCCAGGGGACTAACTCATCTCCGCCCCCGCAACGACCGCCCCATGCCGACGGGGCGACCGCGGTCCATCCGCACAGTCGAAACCCCCCAGGAGGAGCCCACATGTCCGACAACCCAGCGTCCGGCGCCAACCGCCAAGTAACCACGAGCCCCTACGGGCCTGAGGATGAGATCGGCCGACTCAACCTGATGAGCCCGGAATCCCGCGCTGCCGTCATCAGTCGCATCGATGCCACCCAGATGTTCGATCTGTCCGTGGACTACTTCATCGGGATGCCCTCGTGGCAGCTATTGGGAGATCCAGCTTACCAGATCTGGATGACGCACACGCCGCACGGTACGGTCATCGACGAACTGCCGGGCATCTCGCGGGAAATGACCGAGTACATCAGTTACTCCGGCGACACGGTGATGATGTACACGCATACCGGTACCCACATCGACACGCTCAATCACTACGGCTACAACGGGCGAATCTACAACAACTTCACTGAGCGGGAGCACCTCGGAACTCGGCACTGGCGCGTCGCGGGCGCCGACAAGATGCCGCCGATCGTGGCTCGAGGCGTCCTCCTCGACTTCGCCGGCCTGCGCGGTGTCGACATGCTCCCCGACCAGTACGGGATCACCCCAGAGGACGTCGACGAATGCCTCGCCGAGCAGGGCGTCGAGATCCAGCTCGGTGACGTCGTGCTCGCCCGGACGGGCAGGATGCGGGCGTGGCCGGACGCCACAGCGTGGGGGGAGAACCCGCCCGGATTGACGCGCGCCGCCGCGGTGCACCTGGTCGAGAAGGGGGCGATGATCGTCGGCTCCGACACCGTGTGCGTCGAGCAGGGGCCGTCGACCGATCCCGACAACTACACGCCGGTGCACACCTATCTTCTCGCCGAGGCGGGTGCGCCCCTGATCGAGGTGCTCGATCTGGAGGCGCTCGCGGCGGCAGAGGTGTACGAGTTCGGATTCTTCGCAGCGTGTCTGCGCCTACGTGGCGCCACCGGGTCGCCGCTGCGTCCGTGGGCCTTCCCCTTCCGCAAGGACTGAGCCCGGTCCGCTGAATCGAACGTACAAGCCGACAAGCCAAAGTGAGTTCAAGGAGATTTCATGCGAGACGCTGTCGTCGTGGCGGCTGTCAGGTCCCCCATCGGCAAGCGGGCAGGAGCGCTCTCGGGCGTCCATCCCGCTGACTTGTCCGCGCGAGTCCTCACGGCCCTCGCAGATCGCGTGTCGCTGGACCCGGCGGTGGTGGACGACGTGATCTGGGGGTGTGTCAGCCAGGTCGGCGAACAGACCTTTGACATCGCGCGTACGTCAGCGCTGTCGGCGGGGTGGCCGGAGTCGGTCCCCGGCACTACGGTCGATCGTCAATGTGGCTCGTCCCAGCAGGCCATTCACTTCGCCTCCGCGGGCGTCATCGCCGGACACTACGACGTCGTCGTGGCCGGCGGGGTCGAGTCGATGTCACGAGTCCCCATGGGGTCGGCTGTCGGCGGTCAGTCACCGCTCGGGGAGCTGTACGCGAAGCGATATGGGGACGGTATGCCGAACCAAGGCCTCGGAGCCGAGCAGATCGCCCGTGAGTGGTCGATCGGTCGCGGCGAACTCGATGCTTACGCCGAGCGTTCCCACCGGCGAGCCGCGAGTGCCGCCGCCGACGGAGCCTTCGACGCGGAGATCGTGGCGATCGAGACCCCCGAAGGAGGCGTGAGCTTCGACGAGGGAATCCGTCCGGACTGCTCGGCCGAAACACTGGCCACCCTGCGGACTCCTTTCCTCGAGGGCGGCGTCGTCAGTGCCGGCAACAGCTCCCAGATCAGCGACGGGGCCGCTGCCCTGCTGATCACCACCTCGGACATCGCGAGCGCACACGGATGGAAGCCTCTCGCGCGGGTTCACACGGCGGTCGTGGTGGGCAGCGAGCCGAACATCATGCTGACGGGGCCGATCCCGGCAACCGCGAAAGCACTGGCGAAGGCCGGCCTGGGCATCGATGAGATCGGGGCGTTCGAGGTGAACGAGGCGTTCGCCTCGGTGCCACTTGCTTGGCAGGCCGTGTACGGCGTGCCCGAATCAGCGCTCAATCCAATCGGTGGTGCAATCGCGCTCGGCCACCCGCTCGGTGGATCCGGCGCACGCATCGCCACAACGTTGATCCACCATATGGCTGACCGTGGAATTCGCTACGGACTTCAGACGATGTGTGAAGGCGGCGGTCAGGCGAATGCAACGATCTTCGAGCTCGTCCCGTGAGCATCCCTGTGGACGCCTGAATTCGGCCACCTGGGGTTTTCCGTTCCCTGCCCGGGAGTGGCAGAGAAGCCAGCGGCTACCTGTCGGCCTCGGCGTCCAGTAGCAGGGCGCGGCATGCCGGACCTGATCGGGGGCGTCATGGGTGGTCGGCCGAGGCGGACGCCGCAGGCGCGGGCGGCGGCCAGGCCCTGTGGGTGCCCCTCGATGAGTTCGCGAATGAACTCGGCCAGGGCGGCCAATAGTGAGCCTTCTTCGTGCGCCCAGCAGGAGGTGAAGCCGTGACGTAGCGGTGGATCTTGTCATTCGTAAGCTCGTCGTCGCTTACCGGTGGAAGTCCGGTCCGAGGAGTTGCCAGGAGGTCCGGCAGCAGGCTGGCGGTTTCGTCTGGAAACGGGCGGGGTCGAAGCCCGGCGTCAAAGGCCCTGCTTGGGGAGCGGGCGGTCGTCACGGGTTGCCGGACAGTGGATCTCGTCGACCAGGTGGACGCGATCGCGCCGAGCTGCTCGACGTCCTGGACGCCCTCTGGGAGATGGCGATCTCCCAGAGGTTCAGAGTCTGGCTGACCTCGGCACCCCGCTCCTGGACCCCGAGCTGGCCCTTTGGTGAGAGAGGCAGGCGACCAAGGTCATCTCCTAAGTCTCTCCCAATAACAGAAAGAGAGCCCGTTCCGCTTAGCGGATCAGGCTCCTGATCTGGTCAAACTGAGTTGGGGTGGCGGTGTGCTGGCTCAGGGCAAAGGAAATCCATGTCGCACGACATAGGAAACCCCGACCGAACGTGTCGCAAGTCGCCGCCGGAGCCCTGGCCGGACTACTGCTGCACTGAACCGGCAGCTCCGCAGGATTCGCAACGGCAGCCACCCGGACCACTCTGCAATTCCACCTAGACCATGTGCTGACCTGGGCATTTCCATGCCGGTACTAGCCTGCCAAGCATGCGAGTTGCGCTGCGGGCCGCCGACGGCAGTGCCCGCGAGATCGCCGGATGGGCGATGATTCTGCCGATCATCGTGGCTGCTGGCGAGCTAGGCGAACCGGAGCTGCCTTCCCCGCACATGCTGATCCCGTTGCTGCTCGGGCTGCTCGCGGCCATGACCGGGCTGGTGCGCCGCCGCCCGCCCGCTGTGCTCAACAGGGGGGCGCAGGCGCTGCTCGGCGTGCTCATGGGGACCTACCTGAACGTGGCGGCGCTCGGGCAGGTGGCGAGGTCGATCGCGCCGCTGGTCATGGTGACGCTGGCCACGCTGGTCATCTGCCAGGGGGCCGCGTGGGCGATGATGCGGTTCGGCGGGGTGGATCGGGCCACGGCGACTCTGGGCATGATCGCGGGAGAATCGGCCGCCGCGGTGGCCTCGGCTCAGGATCTCGACGCGGACGGGCGTCAGGTGGTGTTCATGCAGTACCTGCGGCTGGGTTTCGTCGTGGCGAGTACGCCACTGCTGCTGAGCGTGATCCTGCCGTCCCAGGCGGGCGCCGCGGGCCCGTCGCAGGAGGCAGGCGATCGGAACAGCCTCGCCGGTGGGCGCGGGTGTCCAGATGAGTGCTCGCCCAGGTCTGCCGGTCAGGAGGTAGACTTCGCGAGCTCCTAAGCTCGCGCGCCGGTGCCCAAAAGCGCCCCCGGGATCGAGATCGCCCTTTGGGGAGAGAGACAGGTGATCAAGGTCATCTCCCAGGTCTCTCCCAGTAACAGAAAAAGAGCCCGTTCCGCTTAGCGGATCAGGCCCCTGATCTGGTCGAACTGGGTCGGGGTGGCGGGATTTGAACCCACGGCCTCTTCGTCCCGAAGCAGTCGAGACTGGGGCGGCACATGGACCCACGGTGTCGGTGACCTGCTGTTTCTATCCATGGTGATCCACCGGTGTCCGGGGTCGTCCGTAGCCGTTGTCACTCGGTTCGTCACTCAGTCCTGAGCCCGATCCGGGCCGCTACTTTGGCTCGTCGCACCTCTGAGACTGGGGTAGTACAACACCTCGACATACGTGATCCGGTTACGTACAACGTCAAGGATCAGGTCGCCCTTCTCGGGGATTAGCGGCACGCAACGATGCTCGGGACCGTAGGCCCCACCAGGGGGTGGGTTGTGTAGAAGCTCTGGCAGAGATCGTCCCCGCACCCGCACCACTGGTAGAGCCGGACATCCCGCGCAACGATCGCAAGCTCGGGTTCCCCGTCCTTCTCAAGGCATGAGATCAGGTCCGTGATGAGGTCTGGGAAGAGCTCGCGGACCAGGGGGTAAGTCCCATCCATGTGATGATCGTATTCCCGTGCATATCCCTCTGTGAGCTGGCAGCCATTGCTGGCCTTCGCACCGCGAACGTACGGCCGGGGAGCTGTCCGCCGCTCAGGCTTCTCAAAATCCATGACGCTTGAGCACTCGGCCGGAGGGCGTCACGGCACCTAAGCTAAGGACTACATGCGTGTCGTGTGGACGGGAAAGTCCTTTTCGGCTACGCCAATAGCGCCGAACCCCGCTTCCTCTTCCAACTGTTCCTCACAGTGGACACCTCGCGGGTCGTGGCCGCCTCGGAGTGAGCCAGGAGCCTAGGAGCAGCGAGTAAATCAGTATGGGCGGCCGCGCGCACTTCTATTGGTCCCCAACCACTTGCGAACCCGGCTCTTGCCCCTGGAGATCATCCCGGAGACGGAGCCGGAGCGCCCCCGCCGGAGGCGTAGGTCGTACGGTCACGTGCATGGGCCCCCGGTGCACCGCTGATGCTCGCCACATCTGGAAGGCCTAAGTAACGCGCTGAGGGCAGGCGGACACCATTCAAGGTGAGTTGCTGCGGGCAGTGGAGATACTCCGGGACGAGGCCCAGCGCAACGGCCACGTCAACTGGGGTGAGCTGTTTGGGCAGCTTCTGACTTACCTGCGCGAAAAGCTCCCGCGCCGGGATTGTTCGATGCGGAGACCTTGAAGGAGCTGTCCACAGATCTGGGTCGCTCCGCTGACTTTGAGTATCCACTTGCTGACGATGAGCCCCTCGATCGCATCACTTGCCGCGTCGTCGACTGGTACCGCGCTCATCCTGAGCTGGTACCGCGTGAGCACGTCTGAAGTTGCCGGCAGCGGTGCGGCCCCAGTACGGCGGGTTGGGTGCGGCGCGCGAGCGGCGCGGTATGCGGGCCGATCTCCGCCGCCGTTCGGGACCGGCGCCTACGCCGCACGTCCGGCCGGCGGTGCCGTGCAGTGGCGCCTCACGCCCCCGCCCTTGATACCCATGAGAACAGTTCGGGCAAATCGTGGGTCAGCTCTGCAATCCTGACGGTTTGGAGAAACAGCCTTGCGAGCCAAGATCATCTGTTATGTGCTTCGAGCTGGGAGATCTGACTGGAGGGCTAATGGTAATGGATTACGAAAACAAGCTGCATTTCTTGGCGCATCCGGTCTACCTTGATGTGCCAATGATGATGAGTTTCCTGGCTCAAATTCAAGGAGGTGTGGCGATGGAAGAAGAGGAAACTCGCAAAGAAGGGAAGGTGGGTGAAAAGAACCTCAAGGGAACAGGTAAGGCGAAGCTCCCTTCGCTGTCTGGGATTTTCGGTGTTGAGGTTGGGGTAGAAGGTGGAGGTGCTTGGAAGAGGGAAGGGCTGGTTGAGTCCAAAGCTGCTAAGCAACACACGGAAGTAAGCTTGTTTAATGCACTATACGCTTATCTTCATGGTGCCCAGAAAATAGTTTCTCTGCAAGATGCCGGTCAGCTGGGTCAGCTTGGGTCTGGAGACTTGATAGAGCTTTCCGGTTCTTATGCAGGAAACCCGCTGGAAGAAAATCTTTCATTCTTTATGCAAATTACTCCGTATCTCGATATGGAGGATGAGGGCTCCGGAAATAAGAAAGAAAACGCTCCCTCCAGGTCGAAGAGGAGGAGGAGCGTTCCGGCGCGTACGCAATCTCCCGAGGTTGAAGTGCAACGTCAGGTCGAGGCCGCAGCAAGTGCCCAGATGGATTACGGATGGAGAATAGCTCGGCGCCTCTATGAGGATATTAGCAGTGCTCCTGTACATGATGTTCTAATTCGCATGGATGAAACTCTTAAAGCGATTCTTACTGTGTCTTCCGAGTTTCACACCTCTGCCACCAGTGAGTACCTCCGCTCAGGAGAGTTTAAGGTTCTAGGCAAGGTTACCCAAGTGCTCACCGACGATCAGAATGTCAATCTGGCTCGCCGTACCGTGCTGGGTGTTGCGGGAGGGGATATGGTTAACGAGATGGTGGACAATCTTAGATCTAGTGCTGGGCTTCACTTCGATGTGGCTGACCCGATTGGGGCGCCCGCGATTCAGATTCTCCCAATGGCAATTTTTGTTTAGCTTCAACTTTAGAGGTGATGCGCTTGATGTTGAATGATAAAACATGTCTTGGGGGGTGCATGTGGCCCGATGGCCAATTGTGGCGACTCCTTATGGTAGCCATTTGGTGTCGAGATCATTCCACGTATATCCCGTAAGTGCTGTATGAACTTCCTCGCGCTGAAGTACGACCGTCGGATTAGAGGTGGAAGGTGCGTTTCTCCGCTCTCAGCGCCCTGGCCTGGCACCTATCAAATCGCCTTGCCTTTGCCTCGGTAAGGCGATCCTGCACATATTCCGGATCTTGCACTCCAGTCCACCCGCTGGCCTCATAGGAGTTTCCAATACATCAGTTCGCCCGCTCAGGGCGGAGCAGATCAGCCAAGTCCTTGGTTGGGGCCGGGGACTGAGGCACCCGCAGGGTGGCCTCGCTTACCGACGGTGGTCGCAACTTCGGCAGCGGGCCGCATCCGTAACGTCCTGACGATTAGGTCGAGCTCGGGGTCGTCGGTCCATGGCTCGTCGAGTTGCACAAGGACAGCAACCCTACCCGGCTGGTTGGCTATGACCCCGATGCCGGTCCAGGAAGCGATGTGCTCCAGGTGTTTGCGGGCACGGCACCAGGTGAGCAGCCTCTCGCGGAGTTGCTCAACTGTGCATTCCTTTCCGACGGACATGCCCGTGACACCGAACGAGGAGTGGGAGTCGGTGAACAGACGGGTCTCGTCGTGCGGGCGCCCATCGAGTCGGGTACGACGGGCCAATCTGCGCACCATCGTGGCAATCTGGTTCCGGACGTTGCGGTCGCCCTCGTGCAGGTTGAGGGCAGCGGTGGTCCATCCGTCGGCGCGTTCACACTCGAGCTGGGTGATCAGCTCACGGAACGCTTTCGGTGACCATTCCTGCCGCGGTTTCGGTGCTGGCGTTCGGCGCTGACCTGTTTGGTGCAGGTAGTAGGCGTCCAAGGGGTCGGTCATGGATAGCGTGAAGAACCCGGTGGTGGGGTTGCCGTCCTGGTCGACGTGATCACCCAAGTACAGGCCCTGGTCGAGGAACATCATGAACAGGTCGAGTTCCTCGGATGCGGTGATCATATCGAGGTTGATCGCCTGCTCGTGCTGGTGCAGGTAGTGCAGCAGCTGCGCCGGTCCCTCCACGATCTCGCAGATGACCCAGAGGTCGAGCAGGCTCACGATCCACGGCAACTCGCGTCGTGACGGCAGGATCCCGGCGTCAACGAACGCGGATGCGCTGCCAGTGATGCTGGTGACGTCTTCCAGGGTGACGGCGATGGGGAAGATCCGTCGCACATGGGCGAAGTCAAACTCGGTCTGGTCTCGACTGCGGACGTGCAGCCGGCCGTCGCGGGCCAGCGTGGTGCGCAGACGGTCAGCCTGTTGGACGGTGTCAGCGACGATGCGGGTGAAGTCACGGCTCATCCGCGCCGAATCGCCCGAGCGCGCTCGCGGGCTAAGGCTGACGGCCTTGGCCTCTACAGCGAGCGCGACCCGGTCGCACACCAGGAGCGCATCGCTTTCCACAGCGCGTCCGTCAGCGAGTACGAACTCGATGTTGCGGTGCACCTCTTCAGAGCCGAGCCGCTCCTGCAAGGCGGCCACCGCCGCCTCTTCGACCCAGTCACCGCGGTGTTTGGCATAGCGGTCGAAGACCTTGTGCTGCTTGAAGGCGTCCTCAATGAGTTCCCGGAGGCCAAACAGCAGGTTCCCGACGTTGATCGGGAAGTAGCCGACCGCGGGGTCGTGGAGCACGGCCCTGGTTCGCAGCGGATTGCGGCCACGGAAGTAGTCCTCGACCAGATCCACTGCCGGCCTGGTACCAAATGGCTGCGAAAACAGCCGAAGCACGGCCTCGATCGCGGAACAATCCTCGCCGAGCATGGCGGCGAGTTGCTCGGCGGAAATAGCGACCCGGCGCCCCAACCGGTCCGACACGATCGCCGCGACAGACACACGTACCCTGTCCAGCCGCTCACGGTCCATCGCCTTGCGACCGCGCCGGGGACGGCGCGTGGCGGTCGCGTCCATGGCGACAGGCTCAGCGGCTCGTGGGGCGGCCAGGATGTGCTCCCGGGCGGCGTCCACGCTGTCCCAGTAGGCGTTCTCGATCATCATCTGGAAACCGTCGATGACCTTGAGCGCCTGTTCGATGGTGAAGCCGAGGGTCGTAGCGAGCAGGTCCGCCACCGGCGGCTCGCAGAACAGCCCTCGCAGCAGGCGCTCCTGCAAGTGCGGGTAGCTCAGGTTGCGCAGCAACATCTCCCGCTCCACCATGTGATAGCGCAACCGCCAGTCAGGCCCGCTGTCGGCTTGCCGCGCAAAGTTCAGCAGATGCCCCGCGTCGATAAGGCGACGAAGGCCTGCGTCCAAATCACGGCAGAGCTGGGCAACCGCCCCGGGGTCCACGATGTCGTGTGATTCGAGTTCGCGGGGCCGCGAGTCGCCGCTCATCGCGTTGGCCGACGGCCGTTCCATCACAAGGAGCGCCGCGAGCTCCACCAACGCCGACAACCCGTCATGCGTGCTCTCCTGATAATCCTCGGCGTACGCCATGTTCGCACGCTGTAGCCACGCCAGGACGTCGAACGCATGCCAGGAACTCGTCCGCTCGGCTAACTCGGCGACGACCGTATTCATCATCGCCGCTGTCCGAGTGGCCGCCTCCTCCCACGACTCGGCCTCATTCATTAGGGCCGTGAGGGCCTCGGTGGACCGGAGCACTCGACGCTGGAACACCTCTACTTGCGCGGCCGCGTCAGCATCGGCAGGCCGCCAACCCTGCTGATGGTGTCCAGCTGCCCGCTGCCGTCGAGACCCTTTTGCCATGCTGGCAACCTACCTGTGGGGTCCGACATTTCGTCCGCATTATCGCGGTAGTCGGTACATCGGACGTCGCCACTGTGTGAGTTCGGACCAGCGTTGCACCGCCGCGCAATTTCAACCGCAGGTTTGACTTTCGAGTTGAGCAGGCGGGACCCGGAAAGCCGAGTAGGAACGCGATCAGGCCTGCGGCACCGCCGCGGCACACGCCGAAGAGGCCGACCGGCTCCGCCAGGCGTTGGCCGCCGAACAACAGCAGCGCGAGCAAGCCGTCACTGCGGCCGCTGTGGCCGAGCAGGCCCGCGAGGCCGCGACCCAGGCCCGAGCCGACGCCGCTGGTGAGGCGGATCGGCTGCGTGGCGAGCTTGCCGACACCACCAGCGCGCTGCGCGCCGCTCACCTGCAGCGAGAGGAAGCCATCACCGCCGCCGCCGTGGCGCAAGCGTTGCTGAACAAGAAGGACAGTGCCGCCCGGCCCGAAAAGTCACCCCCAGATGCCTCATCGCAGGAACGGTCACATCCGGCTAGCAGAACGGCACCCTGAACTCGGGGCTGACCTCCGCCTGGGTGAACTCACGCTTAGGGGCACTGCACGTGAGCTGACATGCCTACGTTGCGAGAGATTTCCCTGACAACAAGCCCATGCAGCCGGACGAGCACGCTGGGCGGTGGCGTAGCGGTGGTTGCTAGGCACAAGGGCGGCTGTCTGAGCCTCTGCGCCTGCTTGTCGCCGATCGGCTGAGGCGTAGGATTGCAGGGAACAATAAGGACATGGAACCCCTACCAGCGCCGAGTGCGAGCGGTGTCATAATCGCCGGCTACATGTATCAGTGGCTCATTGCCTGGCAGGGGTGCATCACCGCGCTGCGTGACCGGGAACGATCCGAGAGCAATCCGGTGATCGCCGTTGGAGTGGAAGCCGACGGCGCCGGGAATCTGGATGACGTCGTGCTGTACCGGGCGGCGGCGCCTCACTCGTATGCGCAGGTTAAGTACGCCGTCGATGCTACCTCTCCGGTCAATGAGAAGTACCTGCTAGCTCGCAGCGAGTCGGGTGGCCCATCCATCCTTGCCAAGATCTCAAAGGCCTGGCGCACGCTCGCCGCAGACGGTGAGGTCGAGCTGGCGCTCGTTACCAGCCGCGCGATCGACCCGAGCGACGCGCTGCTCTCCTGTTGTGATTCGCGCACCCTGTTCTTGCTGCCCAAGGCCGGACAGAAGACAGCGCGCTCCGCGCTAGGAAAGGCTCGAGCCCGCTGGGCAGCGGCTGCTGAGTTGTCCGAAGAAGAGCTGCTGGAGCTACTGGGGGTCTTGAAGTTCGATACCGGTGTCACACCGCCCCGGCTTCGCGAGGCGGTGGCCGCGCAGATGAGTGCCTTAGGGCTTCCTGATGACAACCTAGCCCTGGAAGCGGGAGGCAACTGGGTCGCCCGACAGGTCCGAGATGGACGCAAGCGGCTTGAGCTGGCCGTCATCGATCAGGGTGTTTCGGAGCTGTGGCCTCATGAGTTCCCAGTCCGTGCTCGGGGCGCTCGCATGCGGGCCGGCACTGCTCAGCCGGGCATGGACAACAATGACGAGGCTCTGCAGGGGCGGCTTCGCCAGTTGCCCCCGGCATGCGAGGCGCAGATCATGGCGGCCTGGCAGAGCCAACCGGATTCGACCTGGCAACTGGTAACGGACCTGACCGCTGTGCAGGCGCGTCCGGCTGATGTCGTCGCCGGGTGGGCCCGGCACCTGCCGCCGTGGTTGGACAGCGCCGCCTGGCAGATCCAGTTGGCCGCCGGGGAACTGGCTGGAGCCTACGGTGCGCCGCGTTTGGCGGCGGATCTGTTCGTGCGGGCTGCGGAGCACGGTGCGTTCCGCCGGGATTTCTGCCTTGCGCGGGCGGCGTTCATCTACCACGAATTGGACGATACGGCGGCCGCTTGTCAGGTGCTGGAAAAGCTGGGACCACCGCCGTCACCAGACCCTTACGCTCGAGCCGCTGTAGCGCTGCTCGCCGGTGATGTGCAAGCCGCGGCCGAGGAACTCGATCGGTGGGTACCGGAGCCGGCCGATCAAATGGTCCACGCGCTGGCGAGGGTCAGTGTCGCACTCCTGCTCAGCGGACAGTCTTTCACTCGTGAATGTCTTAACGAGATGTTGCAAATCGCCACCGACGTTCTTGCCGCGCAGCAGTCAAGTACCTTCTCGATCCTCCGTGCCCGTTTCCTTATAATCCGGGCGCGGCGAGGCGAATCACCGAACTGGGATAATGACCTCAGGGAAGCTCTCAACCTGCTCTTGAAAGCCCGAGATGATCGCCGGGTCTTCCGCGGAGACAGCACCGAAGCGGTCATCCATGCCTGTCACGCCGCGCAGTTGATGGCCGATCCTCACATGGTCATCACCTTGGGCACGGTCAGTGATAACGGCGCCACCGCGCTGGAGGCGAGCTCCCCGATCGTGCACGAGTACGTCGCCATCGCCGCTCTGGAGATCGGTGACCTTTCCCGCGCCCGCGAACATCTGGCCACCATCACCAGCGAGTCGGCACGGGCACGGCTTGCACCCCTGCTGGCCGAAGCCGAACATCGTGATCCTGAGCCGTTGTGGCGGCGAGCCATCGAAATGGCTGAAGACGATGAACAACTCGCACGGGCGCTGTTCGGACTGGCGCGGTGCGGCGTCCTAGACCTGCCGAGGCTGGAGGAACTCACCGTCCGGTACCCCAATGAGGTCGTTGAGCTCCGGGCCGTGGCCGAGCTGGCGTCAGGGAACACAGGGTGGGCCATCGCCCAACTGCGCTCACGCCGCCGGTCCTCGATCACCGCCGCGATGAATCTGGCGCAAGGCTATGGAGCCCTCGGGAGAATGGACGATCAGGTACAGACCTTGACCGACGCCGCCGATCACTTCGGCGACGCCTCCCTGCGCTTCAGTGCGGCCACGGTGCTGACCCGTGCTGGCCGTAACGCCGAAGCCGAGCGCGTCTTGGATCGGTTACTGTCCGACACTCCGCCTGAGTGGAGCGGCCGCGCCGAGGCGCTGCGTCTGGCGGCTCATGTCGCCTACGACGACCACCGTTTGGACCGTGTATGCGACTTGCTGGGCATGGTGCTTCGCCTGGAGCCAGATGATACGCGTACCCGCTGGACATTGATCCGGATCCTCATCAACCGGGGTGACCTGACTGCGGCCTGGCGGCATCTCAGCAAGGCTCCCCACCCGCTCGACCCAACAAGCGTGGCCGATGCGCGTGCATGGATTCAGCTTCATGTGCGGCGTGCGTCGGCCAAGGAGACGGTAACCGGCTGCGTGCGACTGCTGCGTCGCTTCATCGATGATGAAGAATTCAGCTTGTTCATCATCACCAATCTCCTGGCGTTATCGAGCCGCGACGATCCGCTTTCGGAAGTTCTGAACGCCGAGGTCCAGGACGCAACGGAGCGCTTCTTCGAGCGCTGGCCCGCCCAGCGCGCGCAGCGGCTGCACAGCTTCGATCCGCATCGGATCATCGATGACATCAGCGACCTGATACGCCCTGACCCGCAAGATCAACTTACCCGCAAACGGCTGGTTCGCGGCCTCCTGACCGGCCAACTGCCGCTGAGCTTGCTGGCCGCCTCCGCCCATCGCACCTATGCCGAGGTTCTGATCGACCGGGATGACATCGTCATCGCCGCGCGCCACCCCGGCCCTGTCGACCTGATGGCGTGCGCTGAGACAGTGCGGCGTCACGCTGACAAAGACGCGGTTCAGGACACCGCGGCGGCGCTGGTACTCCAAACACTGCCTCCACAGCTGCGCGAGGATGTTCTGGGGGTGTTCGCTCGCGTCATGACAACCGATGCAGTCATGCTGGATGCGCTGGGTGCCAGCGACAAGTTGGCCCTGCGCAAGGTCGGCACTGCGGTATGGGACGATCGACACGACAGGGTTCAGGTGATTGCCGTCTCACCGGCCGAGATCTCTCGGCAGGTCAGCCAGGCCTCGGCCCTGCTGAGCGCGATCGAAAGTCTGACCCGCATCCCGCAGCCTGCTACCGAGGCGTTCGACCGCCTGGACGCGCCGGCGATTCGCGCATGGGCGTCGGTTGCTGACCTTGCCCAGCAGCGGCAGGTCGCACTCTGGAGTGACGACTCCGTGCTGCGGGCCCATGCTCGGCAGGTGGGCATTGCGACGACGTCTACAACCGCAATCTTGGACTATCTCCTCGGCGCGGGCCGCATCACGGCCGAGGCTCACGAGCAGGCCATCCGCGCCCTGATAAAAGCCCATATCGGAGACATGCCGCTGAATGAACCACGCCTGCTCGAACTCGCTGAAGACGAGGGCTGGCGACCCACACATGTGGCCCTGGCCTTGAGCCGCCCCGCAGCCTGGGCTGATGCGCTGCGCGCCGTCAATCTGTTCGGCCGGCTCACCATCCAGATTCGCTCGCATTGCCCCGAGACGCTCCCACGGTGGTTGTACTACGCCGTTCGGGGCGCTGCCATCAGCGCAAATACTCCGGAGGCCGCCACCGACATCACCGCTTTGCTCCTGACCGTCGCCATCCAGGTCGGACGGACACCTGCGCATGCCGCGTTGCCTCTGATGACTGCGGCCCGAGACGGTCTCGCCTACGGCGCTGATCCCGATAGCCCCGCCAGTCCTGACCCTTTGCCCAGATGCGCGTGCTTGCTACGTGATGACTTCGCGCAAGAGCTGTCCATAGCGGAGGCTACGCGTCTTGCCCTTTCTCTGTTTGCTGGTCTTGCTGATCCGGATCGGTACGCGGTCCTTGAGGCGCTATTCAGTTGACGCCTGGGTGACATTCATCGACGCCATCCTGCTGCACGAGGTGAGTACGAGATCCCGCAGGGCGGGCTCGCGCGCGTGTCCGTTCGCAAAGACGGATTTCATCGCGGATGAATAGGCATGGGTGGGTGTGGGTGAGCACCTGCTGCGGCGTCCGCCAGGTCCAGCCGCAGTCGGTAGCGGCGCGGCCCGGCGAGAACGCGCCGAACCTGATCGTGATCCTCGATCTGCCCGGCCTCCTGGCCGACCACCTGCGCACCGCCAGCGACAGCCCCGTCCGCAAAGCCCTCACCACTGGGCAGATCATCCGCCGCGGCCAGGGCCACTCGGTGCGCCTCGCGGCCCCGCTTGCCCTCACCGCGCCGTCCTGGAACGGGGGTCTTCTCCCGAACGTGCCCCCAGCCGCCAGTTAGCGGTGCGATGAGAAGAGTGGGGCGCTAAGCCCTGGTCAGCGGAATCTGCGGCGGGCGGCCGGGTCTTCCTCGGCGGTGATGCGGGCGGAGGTCTGCTCATCGAGCTGGACGTAGCGACCGAGGCTCGCCAGGTGGGCGTGCAGGGACTTGACCTGGAGCTCGGGTGCGCTGCGACCAGCCTCGGCCAGGTGCTGCAACGCGCTGTGGCGGAGCTGGTGCAGCGTCCAGTCCTGACCGTGGGGGTCTAGGTCGGCGCTGGCCTGCTTGAACAGATACTCGGCTCGCGGATAGGACAACCGGCCCCGACCGGTGATCGGGCAGACGTCGGCGGCTGCGGGCACCCGGGAACCGGCGGCGGGAGCGCGCCGGTCGGCCAGGAACAGCGGTCCGCCGGTACGGCCCTTGATCAGGCGGGGCAGCAGGCGGGCGGTGCCGGTGGCCCAATGCACGTACTCGACGGCGCCGCCCTTGGAGATCACTCGGGCGCGGCGGAACTCCATGTCGGGGTCATCGACATCGAGGGTCAGGGCCTCTTCTGCTCTGGCGGCCGTCTCGTAAAGTAATCGCCACAGCAGGCGTTCGCGCAGCGCGTGGCCGGCACCGATGAATAGGGCCTCCAGCCGGACACGCGGGATAGCGCGGTCGCTGCGGCGGGCGGCTCTGCGGCGCTGTAGGCGCCGGGCGGGGTTGACGGCCAGCAGTTCCTGGCGCTGGGCCCAGGGGGTGGAGGAGACCAGCGCAGACAGGTGCCGGTTCCAGGTCGCGGCCGCTGCGGACTCCCACTGGTTCATCACGGCGGCGTCGTCGGCGGGCTCCAGGTCGGCGGCGGGCCGGGGCCGGCTTGTGCGGTCAGGCGGGCCAGGGTATCGGCGTAGCTTTGGCGAGTGGTCGTGGTCTGGATAAAGGACAGGAAGCGTTCGACCGAGGCCGCCACGCTCGGTCCACTGCTGGAGGCGTCGGGGCAGGGCTCAGGGAAGGGGACGGCCGACCCGGGCACCTCCACGCTGATATGACATACAACGTTGCGGAGTCGCCGTCTGCCCTGCCGTCGGCGAGCGAAGCTGATCAGACTGGAAAACCCGTCCCACATGCCAGCCATCAGACGTATTCTGGATCGCGTCCATAGGGATGGTTTTGGCATTGGCACTCGGCTGGGTTTGGACTTCAGCCCAAGGTCAACGAGACGAAGGCAGCCACTTTCGGTCAATGCTGCTCACCTCTCCGTGGTAAGGCGACCCGGATGGTTCCCGGCAGCCGACCTAGCCCTACCTCACGCCTAGCCATGAGATGAATCAACTCCTGCACCGCAGAAGCGGAAATTTCTCCAGGCAAAGGAGTAACGTGGAAGGGTTGCCTCTGTGGTTGCGTGTACTCAACGCGGCCCTGACTGCCCTGCCTCTTCTAGTGCGCTTGTTCTGGCGTTCTCTCTGGCGTTTGCCCTTTGGTCACTTTTGCCAGTAAGTCGTCGGGATTGGGCACTTGAGGTGCTAGATCGCTTCGTGCAGTGGATCAAAGCAATGTTCGGCAGCGGTGGTGGGGACGCCTGACATGCACCACACCCCGTGGGGCCGAGATGTTCGGTCCCATGGGCCTGGGGAGCAGCAATAACTTGGTTTCAAGCGATCCCGCCTATCAGTCGGATACCGTATGAAGGTGGAATGGCGCTCGCGGGGCCCTACGCTTGCCGGTAAATCCACTTGCTGGTCTAGGGACGGCCCACGGAACAGGCGCGACCTCGCCGAACCAGCGATTCGGCGGAATAAATTTCTGATAGTTGCCATCGTATCTCATTTCCCACAGGATAAGCAACGTCAGGTAGTGCATAGTTAGCAGCTATGCGTCTCGTATAATTCCATCTTCCCTGTACAATTTCTCCCTCATTCGCACAG
>NZ_BOOW01000029.1 GCF_016863435.1 Sinosporangium siamense | reverse complement strand
CACTCCACACCCGGCCCGCGGCGGATCACCTTCCGCCGCGGGTCCCTTTTGTACGGCGAGAGCCCGGTTCCATTGTTGGCATCGGCAGAGCCCTGTCGTCGTCCACGTAGCAGGGGTGCTCGCTGGGTGCGCTGTACCTTCAGCAGTCGGTGTGCCTGCTGCCCGAGCGTTAGCACACCATCCGGCAGGTGCGCCGCCTGATGGACCGAGTGCATCAGCAGGGCGGCACCGACGACGGCTTCGCCGTACTGTCCCGCCTGGCCGGAATCGACAGGCCGCCAGTCGTCTGACGTGTCCAGGGGCTCGGTGCACGACTGTTCGGCCCCTCGACTCCCTAACGTCCCAGGTCCTCGATGTACTCGCGCGAGGCGAGCGCGGTTGGCCGGCGGCCGAGTGCTCTCCTAGCCTGTGGATCATGAGTGCGCTGCGGTATGTCAACTTCTCTCCTGACCAGCTGACCCGATACACCGATGACTGGCACGCGCTGGCCGAGTGGTGGCAGGAGGGGGCCTGGGGGGACGCCGGAATCTCCATACCGAGTAAGTCCCTCGACCTGTTCGAGTTCCTGCTCAAGGAGCGGGGAAACCGATTCGGCTGCAGAGCAGTGAGGAATTCGTCTCACAACCCGGCGACGTCGAGCCGTGGCTGGTGTCGGAGTTCGGCGACATGCCGTTCGAGCCGTTCCTCATGGCTCCCGCCGACGTGGCGGCGATCGCGGCGGTTCTGAGGCGGCATCCGTTCGACGCGCTCGTCGCCGGGGCCGATCCGGGGGAGATGGCTGCGGCGGGTGTGGCGCTGGTGCCGGACCGGGGGCGGCGCAAGGACTACGACAAGTCGTTCTATGAGGAACTCGCCTGCTTCTTCGGGGACGCGGAGACGAAAGGTGAGGGAATGATCCTCTTCGACGACTGACAGTGATGATGGAGATGAGCACCTCCCGCCAGGACTTGACCCAACGACTGACTGACCTCGGGTCCTCAAGCCGATCTGTCGGTCCTGCTCGGGAGGCGCTCACCTGCACTCACCGGACGTGGCGGGGTGACCTCATAGGAGCCTGGCCAGAGGCCCCATCACTGTCTTGTCCGTCCGCCCGGCCGGTGCGTGCCGCCCTGCCCCCGGTCAAGACGACAGGACGACGATGACCCCCATTACACCCCATGATCCGGCGATCACCGAGGTCGCCGGCGGAGTCGACACCCACCAGGACACCCACACCGCAGCCGTCATCGACCGAGTAGGGCGTGCGCTGGGGACCGAATCCTTCCCCGCCGACCCGGCCGGCTACGCCGCCCTACTGGCCTGGATGCGCTCATTCGGACGACTGCTGCGGGTCGGCGTCGAGGGCACCGGCGCCTACGGGGCCGGGCTCGCCCGGCTGCTGCGAGACGAGCACGTCCAGGTGGTCGAGGTCGACCGGCCCGACCGCAGGACCCGCCGCCTCCAGGGCAAGTCCGATCCGATCGACGCCGTCGCCGCAGCCAGGGCCGCCCTGGCCGGCGACCGGACCGGCACCCCCAAACAGCGCGACGGCCGGATCGAGGCGCTGCGCAACCTGCGCGTGGCCCGCCGCTCGGCGGTCGACCAGCGCGCGGACACCCAGCGCCAGATCAAGGCACTGATCGTCACCGCCCCCGACAACCTGCGCGAACGGCTGCGCGGCCCGCCCGCCAGGAAGCTGATCGAGACCTGTGCGGGCCTGCGGCCGGAGCGGGCCGATGCCGGGAGTCCGGCCACCGCCGCGAAGATCGCCCTGCGGTCCCTGGCCCGCCGCCACCGGCAGCTCACAGAAGAGATCAACGATCTCGACGAACTCCTGGACCCACTCGTGGCCGCCGTCAACCCCGGCCTGATCGCGGCGAACGGCGTCGGCACCGACGTCGCCGGCCAACTCCTGGTCTCCGCCGGCCAGAACCACGACCGGCTCGCCTCCGAGGCCGCCTTTGCCATGCTCTGCGGCGCCGCTCCGATCCCGGCCTCATCCGGCAGGACTCAGCGGCATCGGCTCAACCGCGGCGGCGACCGGCAAGCCAACGCCGCCCTCTACCGCGTCGTTCTCTGCCGCCTGCGCTGGGATCCCCGAACCCGTTCCTACATGGAACGACGCACTAAAGAAGGTCTCTCCAAGAAAGAAATCATCCGCTGCCTCAAACGCTACGTCGCCCGCGAGCTCTATCGGATCATCACCGCAAACGATCAAGAACTCGCCGCTTGACGTCCATAGGAGCATCGACGGCGGTGTTCGCCTGGCGTGCGGAGACGTGCGTGGTCACGGTTGTACTGCCGGTGGCCCCAACGCATGGCCCGCACGTCCGGCAGGCTGGGCCACGTCATGCAGACCAACGATCCCGCGGACGCCCTCCTGCGCGACACCATCGCCTCGGCGCTGCCCACATCGCTGTTGCTGACCGCGGTGGGCAGCGTCCTGTCCTGGACCCCGCCCCTTGGCAACCCAGACTTACCTCTGCCTACTCGTCCCGTGCCCACGTCACGATCCGCGCCGCCAGCTCCGCCGGATCCTTGACCGCTCACCTCGAACGGCCTCCGGGCCATAGGAGTTCCGGTCTGCCTCCGATGTGGGTTGACCCTAGCGTTTTACAGAGCCCAGGGAGACGCGCCTCAGACTGTCGTCCAGGGGCGGAGTTTGTCAGGGTTGCGTACCACCCAGATGTGTTTAATCCGGTCGCCCGCGACCTCGAACGCGAACACCGTCACGATGACGCCGTCTTGCTGGGCCACCAGGCCGGGCTGGCCGTTGACCGTACGTTCCAGGAATGTCATGTTGTCGGGCCCGCGGTCGGCGATCTCAACCCAGGCGCGCGCGATCTGCTCGCTGCCTTCGATGGGGTGATCGTGTCCAGGCCCGGGTCGGGTTGGCCCTGTTTTGGCGTGGATTGGGTGGTCATGGCGCCGTCGGCTCCCTCTGTCGCATCGGTCCTCACCAGTTCGACGAGACGGCGCTCCGGAATGTGAGGCGGCGCACCGGCCTCACATTCCGGAGGGCTGCGTTGTCGAACTACTGAGAGCAACACATCATTCAGCGAACATGGAGCTCAGCGACATCATGACCACTTCAATTCCGGAAACACCGTTCGCCGACGCGGCGCCCGGTCAGAGTCTGGAGCGGGCGGCCGCCGCGCTGACCGCGCACGGTTTCACCGTCGAGATCCTCGACGACGTCGCCGCCGCGCGTGCCCGGGTCAGGGAGCTGATACCCGAAGGAGCCAGCGTGTTCACCGGGGCCAGCGAGACCCTCCGCCTGTCCGGCATCGATGAGGACATCAACACCGGTGGGCGCTATGAGGCCGTCAAGCCGCGCGCCCTGGCCATGGACCGCGCCACCCAGATGGACGAGATCCGGCGGCTGTGCGCCAGCCCCGACGTCGTCGTGGGCAGCGTCCACGCGGTTACCGAGACCGGTTCCCTCGTGGTCGCCTCGGGCAGCGGAAGCCAGCTGCCCAGCTACGCCGGTGGCGCCGCCCGCGCGATCTGGATCGTCGGGGCGCAGAAGGTGGTGCCCGATCTGAGCACCGCGCTGCGCCGCGTCGAAGACCACTGCCTGCCGCTGGAGAACGCCCGCACCCTGGAGGTCCATGGGTGGCCAAGCGTCGTCAACCGCCTTCTCATCCTCAACGGGGAATACCAGCCTGGACGCGGCAC
This sequence comes from Sinosporangium siamense, assembly GCF_016863435.1. Taxonomy (GTDB): domain Bacteria; phylum Actinomycetota; class Actinomycetes; order Streptosporangiales; family Streptosporangiaceae; genus Sinosporangium; species Sinosporangium siamense. Next base: position 124,447 of record NZ_BOOW01000029.1, on the reverse strand, counting down.
CGTCCTGCTGCTCCGCGAAACCATCGGTTTCTGAACTACCTGCCGGGCGGCCGGCCCAGATCCTCCGGCCGGGTTACCGGCCGATCAGACGTTGCCCGAAAGTCGATCGTGGACGGGAACCGCGACAGCACGCTCGTGCCGGTCGCCCCTTGGTTGACAAAGCCTGCCGTTGGGCTTGGTCAGGCGGATCCAGCCCGTGCGGTCGCGATGATCAGGTGGCCTTGCCGCGGGCGATGTAGAGGTTCATGTCGGTGAAGTCGAGGGTGATGTTGTAAGGCTTGAAGAAGCAGTGGAAGAGGGCGGCTCGTACGTCGAACCCGAGGGGGGCGAGCGCGGCCTGTGGGTGCGTCTCGCAGTAGATCTCCTTGGCGGCGGCGTCGCCGAGGCGGATCTCCTTCGGGTAGCAGGGGTAGGTGACGGCCGGGTGGCTGTGGGCAAAGGTCCCGATCGGGCGGTCGTAGTCGCTGCGGATCCCCAACCGCTTGGCCGTCTCCCCGAACACGACCGCGGCGCTCTCGCTCCTTCCGCCGAAGTTCACGCCCACCACCCCTGTGCGGGAGCCGGCGTCGCCGGCGATGCTGCCCCTGCTGTGCAGATATTGCTCAGCGAGCCACAGCGGCAGGGGCTCGGCGCCCGCCCGGGTGGCGGCGGCGCGTGCCTTCCTGGCCGTTTCGGGGGTGCGGCGGCGCAGGATCAGCTGCCGGCCCGCGTAGTCGAAGGTGGTCAGCAGGTGGTGGAAGACCCACGTGCCGATCATGCCGTCGCTGTCGGTGTCGACATCTCCGCCCGACTCCGTTGACGACCAGCCCACGGGGACGTTGCGCAGTTCGATGCCGCCCAGCTTGAAGGAGTCCAGTATCCCGTAGTACGCCCATATGGCGCCGCCCTCGAAATCGACCTTCTGGCTGGCGACGGGGCTCAGCCCGGCTTCCTTGGCCACCGACGCGGTCAAGCTCAGATTCGGGGCGCCGGTGTAGAACGTGAAGCGCTTCGGCGGTCCGCCGTTGACCGAGGCCTCTAGCAGCGGGATCGGGTCCATCTGCTGGAACGGCAGCCGCGCGATGTCGCCGTGGATTTGATACGCCTCGCCGCGGACTGCCGCGAACCACTTGGCGTAGCCGTCCTCGCCGGCCGCTTTCCACCGTGGTGCGGCCAGGGAGAACTTGTCCTGCCGGAGGTAGCAGTCGGCCAGGAAGTAGTTGGCGTCCCTGTCACTGGGCGCCAGCTGGACGGCCGTCTTGAGGTACTTTTCGGCGTCGGGGAACTTGTTGGCCAGCAGCGCGACATAGCCGCGCCGGCGGGCCGCGTGCAGGTTCTCAGGGTCCTTTTTCAGGATCTCCTCATACGCGCGGCCGGCCTTCTCGAACTCCCCTGCCTTGAACAGCGCGTCCGCGTCACCCCTGCCGGCCGACGCCGCGACCGCCCCGCCCAGCAGCGGCGCGGTCGCGGCGGCACCGGTCAGGACCGCGGCGCCCCGCAACAGCGAACGCCGGTCCCATTTCCTGTCATCAGCCACGCCTTCTCCCTCTAGTGATCGCCTTCGTCGTAACGTTCTGTCCCGGCGGACGGTCACAGCGGCTCCGGTCGGTTCGTCTCGCCCTGCTTGATGAGGGCGACGCCGTGCTCCCGGGGCCACCGGGCCGCACAGCGTCGTCCCGATGCGGGCACCCGGATTGCTTCGCGCCACGCGCTGTAACCCGCTCGCCGGTCGACCTCGTCCACTGTCGGCCCGCCGCGTCCCCGCCTCGTTCGCGCCGTGTCATGGTTGTGTCACAGTCGCGCCGGCAGCGGCCGCCGTCGACCGGCCTAGGTGGTCGCAGACACACCACCCGGCCGAACTTCACGCGCTCGATCCTGTCCGCAGCCCAGCCCTTTTGAGGGGGAAAGAACTCGGCACTTCGCCGGCCGCAGATCCGCGACGCCCCGGAATGCGGACGGTCCGCCGGCAAATCAGGGCAGCAGGTTCTCTCGACGCGGTGCCGATGGGGTCAGCCGACGCGTTGCAAGGCGCGTTCGCGGCGGGCGGCGACGGTTGAGCCGGATTCGCGGCGGGCCATGTGGCGGAGTACGGCGGGAGCCGCGAGGAGGCCGAGTAGGGCCCAGGCGCCGAGGACGCCGACCGTTTCCAGGTGGCGCCAGGATTCGCCGATCTCGACGGCTACCGCGGCGTCGGGGAGGAGGGCTGAGCGCATGCCGAGGCCGAGCCAGTAGAAGGGGAAGATCTGGGCGATCACCTGGACCCACTCGGGGAGTGAGGTGAGGGGGTAGAAGATGCCGGAGATGCCGATCAGGGCCAGGACGGGCAGGGTGATGATGCCCTGGGCGCGGGCGGTGGTGAAGAGGGAGCCGAGGACGGCGCCGATCGGAAGGGAGGCGATCATGCCCAGGGCGAGCACCCACAGGACGGTCAGCCACGAGCCGACGGTGCCGGTCGCGAGGCCGGAGACGATGAACATGCCGGGGATCAGGAAGATGGCCAGGTCGCCGATGCCGCCGCCGCCCACGGAGATGATCTTGCTGATGAGGTAGGCGGGCATGCCGTGCGGGGTGGCCTTGGCGCGGAGCAGGGTGCCGTCCTCGCGGTCGGCGGTGAGGGACTGGCTCATGCTGACCATGGCCAGGGCGACGTTCATCCCGAGGATGCTGGGCAGCGCCAGAGTGCCGAGCAGCAGTCCGCTGGAGCCGAACTCGGTGTCGCGGACGAAGAACATGACGGTCAGCATCAGCAGCGGCCAGAAGAAGTGGCCCCACAGGTCGGCGCCGTTGGTGAAGGACTGGCGCAGTTCGACCAGGCCCCGGGCCACGCCCGTCCGGATCGCTATGGCGGTGGGGTTCATCGGCCGTTCGCTTCCTTGTGTTTGCCCACTGATCGGATTGCCGCGGGGTTCGTTTCCTCGGGCTCGGCTGGGCCGGTGTCGGGTGTCTCGGCCTTGTGGACCAGGGCCAGGTAGGTCTGCTCCAGTGACGCGCGGTGGACTTCCAGGGCTTCGACGGCTTCGCCGTACTCCGCGAAGAGGCCGCGGACGAACGCGGTCGACTCGGTGGTCTTGCGGGTGAAGCGTTGGCCGTCGACGGTCCAGCGGACCTCGTCCTCGCCGGCGATGCGGCGGGCCAGTTCGGCGGAGGTGCCGTCGGCGATGATGCGTCCGCCGCTCAGGATGACGATGCGGTGGGCGAGTTTCTCCGCCTCCTCAAGGTCGTGGGTGGTGAGCAGGATGGTGGTCTCGCCGGTCGCGGCGAGGCCGCGCACGAGGTCGTGGAACTCGTGCCGGGCGCGCGGGTCGAACGCCGCGGTGGGTTCGTCGAGGAAGAGGAGTTCGGGGCGGCCGACGACGCCGATCGCGACGTCGAGGCGGCGGCGCTGGCCGCCGGACAGGGTTTTGATCTTCTTGCCGGCCTGAGCGTTGAGGCCGACCGCCTCGATGAGGTCGTCGGCGTCCCAGGGGCGGCGGATGCGGTCGGTGGAGTAGGCGGCGTAGTAGGAGCCGAGGTGGGAGAGGAGTTCGCGCACCCGCCATTTGCCGTGGTCGCGCCAGGATTGCAGCACGATGCCGAGCCGGGCCCGCCACCGTTCCCCGCCGTGTGCGGGGTCGGTGCCGAGCACGCGGACGTGGCCGCCGGAGCGGGCCCGGAAACCTTCGAGGATCTCGACGGTCGAGGTCTTTCCCGCGCCGTTGGGGCCGAGCAGCGCCAGCACCTCTCCGGGGCGGGCGTGGAAGGTCACGCCGTGCAGGACGTCGTGGGGGCCGTAGCGCATGCGCAGCCCTTCGACCTCGAGCGCGGTCATCGTCATAGGTTTCGCCTTCAGTCTGTTGTTTGCTTCACCCCTGGTGGGGCATTTAGGAAGGCTAAGTTGCGTTTCACGGCCTCTCAATGAAATCGAAGGGTGTTCACGGGCTTTATGGTGGGTTATCAGGGAAAACGTTGCAATGGCATTGGCTGGTAATGCAACGCATGACATGCCGTCGTTGCAATGACCTGATGGTTAATGCACACCCGGCGGGAGGAGGCGCACATGCCCGGAGGCAGGCTGAGTCGGCAGGAGCGCGAGCAGATCGCGGCGGGACTGGCGGAGGGCGCCGGGTTCGCCGAGATCGCCAGGCGGCTGGGCAGGCCCACTTCGACCGTGAGCCGCGAGGTGGCCCGCAACGGCGGGGCCGCCGGATACCGCGCCGCCCACGCCCACCACGCCACCGGGTGGCGCGCCCGCAGGGACAGGCCCGTCTCGCCGTCGCCGCCGCCCGGCGGCGACGGGGATCACGGGCGCGATCCGGGAGCCGTGCGTGAGTACGCCGAACTGTTCGCGGGCCTGATGGGGAAGGCGGGCCTGCCGCGGATGGCGGCCCGCGTGCTCGCCCGGTTGTTCGTCACCGACTCGGGCGGCCTCACCGCGGCCGAGCTCGTGCGGCATCTGGGGGTCAGTCCCGCGTCGGTGTCCAAGGCCGTCACCTACCTGGAGGGGGTGGAGCTCGTGCGGCGTGAGCGCACCACCCGGCAGCGGCGGGAGCGTTACCTCGTCGACGACGACGTGTGGTTTCAGTCGCTGCTGACGACCGCCAACGCCCACGGGTCGTGGGCGGACGTGGCGCGGCGCGGCGCCGGCATCCTCGGCCCCGCCACACAGGCGGGAGCCCGGCTCGATCACATGGCCCGCTTCTTCGCCCGCCTCAGCGCCGACATGACGAGCGGCATCGACATGATGAACAAGGTCGAGGCGTCGAGCGGGGTCGAGTTCGTGCCCGCGGCGGACGACGCCATGACGGTGCTCGCGGCCCTGGCCCACGCCGGGGTGCCGCTCTCGGCCGGGGCGCTCGCCCGCGCCCTCGGGTGGGGGGTGGATCGGGTCGAGTCGGCTCTTCGCGTCGCCGGCGAGCACCCGGGGCTGGGCGACCCTGTCGCGCTGCGGCGGGTCGGTCCCGAGCACTACGGCCTGGGCCCGAGGACGGACCGCCTGTCGGTGTTCCAGCGCGAGGCCCTCGGCCGCCTGGCCTTCGCCGACGACCTCCCTACTCGCAGGTAGGGGGTGGGCGCCCCCTCTTTCCATACTCCGGAAAGTGTCGAGGGTATTACCTTCAGTGACTTTTCTGGCGATGTGTCAGGGAGCATCTCGGTGAGGTGGGCCTCGTCGGCGGTGGGAGTTCGTGGTGGTCATGCCGAATCGGCATGCAGCCAGGTCTCGACGACGGGTGTCAGTTCGTCGAGCCGGGTGAAGACGTGCCCGCGCATGCCCATGGCATGCGCTGCGTGCACGTTCTCTTCGCGGTCGTCGACGAAGAGGAAGTCGGCGGGTGTCGCCTGCATGGCGACAACACAGTGGTGGAACGCCGCCGGATCCGGTTTCGCCGCGTTGATCTTTCCGGAGAGAGCGACGTGGTCCAGGTTCCGCAGCCAGGGGTGTGCGGCGAGGAAGGCGTCCGCGTGGTCTGCGGCGATGTTGGACAGCAGGGCGACCTCGGTGAGGTCTTGCAGAGACTGCACGTAGGCGACCATGCGGTCGTCGACGCGTGACCAGCTGTCGATGTCGGCGAGCCGTAGTTCCTCGATCGTGTCGGCGTCTACGGGAAGTGACAGCCGCCGCAGCACGGTCGCCCAGTACTCGGACGCGGACTGTTGCGCGGTGTCGTAAGGCGGGCGGCACGCCCAGTACGCCTCGGCGAAGGCGTCCGCGGGTGCGTCGAACCGGGCGGCCATCGCCGCCAAGGTGCCCGGACGTTGGTGGAGGGCGATGACACCGAAGAGGTCGAACAGCACGATTCGTCGGGCGGTGGACACGGCGGGGGTTCCTCCGGGTTCCTGCGGTTTCAGGTCAGGGGCGGGGTCCGGGCGCGGGCGAGCGACTCGAAGCAAACGTCCCATGCCAACGAACATGTTTGATGTTTGAAGATCAGTTTCTCGAACAGGTTATATGTTCGTTTCGGCTATGGTGCCCGGGCGGACGGCCCCACGCCGCCGAGGGGGCCCTGACCGGCACCACCACGCTCCTGCACACCCTCGTCACCCACACCACGGCACCCGCCGGCGAGGTGTCCGCGCCCGAAGGCGCCGGCACCGTGGTCAAGGCCGTCTGACGAGGCCACCGCACGGGAGCACCGGACCGCGCTCCACACTCCTCCTCCGGCGGCACGGCCCAACCCCCGTCTTGCCTACCCGCCGGGTTCCGGGCCTGCCAGACGTCAGCCGCTCCACGTTCCCGATCTCGCGGGCTCCGCTACCCACCGGGTGGGGACCACCTGCTGTGGCGCCGGGTGCTGGAGGTCGAGCCGGCCCCGCGCCCGCTGGGGCCGCGCAGCATGGTCCGCCGTCCGGTCTGGTGACAAACGCGGCACAAGCGGCAGTAATCGTTTATGCACAACGCTTAACCATGTCTATTGACGTGGATGATCCGTGTCGGATTAATTGTCGTCGAATTCACGGTATTTAGCTGGATGTCTAGTTCGCCATGCCGTGAAGTCGATCCGTCGCGGCTTAATGCGATGGCGTACCACAAAGGAGCTGAACAATTGTTAAGAAGTAGGATCGCGACCACCCTGGCCCTCTTAACCCTCGCCGGCGGGCTGACGTCCGCCCTCCCCGCGGCGGCGTCGGCCGCCGCCGGAAAAGCCGCCGCCGAACCGCCCGTCCCGGTCTGCGCCGAGGCGTGGAACCCCGGCCGGGCCTACACCGGCGGGCTGACCGCATCCCACGGCGGCCGCAACTGGCAGGCCAGGTGGTGGACGAAGAACAACACTCCCGGAGGTTCCTCGGGCGTGTGGATCGACAAGGGAGCCTGCGAGGACCGCGGGTTCGTCGTCGGCGAGGCGGAGTTCGAGCGGATCTTCCCGAACCGCAACGCGCTCTACACCTATCAGGGCCTGATCACGGCGCTGAGCGCCTATCCGGCGTTCACCTCCACGGGCGGCCAGACCGTCGCGCGGCAGGAGGCGGCCGCCTTCCTCGCCCACGTCTACCACGCGACCGGCGGCCTGGCGTTCACCCACGCCACAGACCCCGCCGGCTACCCGCAATACTGCGACGAGGCTCAGCCGTACGGGTGCCCGGCGGGCCGCTCCGCCTACTACCCGCGGGGTGCCCTCGCGCTGAGCCACAACTCCGCCTACAAGGCGGCGGGCGACGCGCTCGGCATCGACCTGCTCAACAATCCCGGCTTGGTACAGCGGGAGCCGTCGGTCGCCTGGGCGACCGCTGTGTGGGCGTGGACGACTCAGAAGGGGCACGGCACGATGACCCCGCACGAGGCGATGACCGGCGGGCACGGCTTCGGCGAGACGGTCCGCAGCCTGAAGGGCACCCCGGAGTGCACCGCCGGCGACCCGCCTCGCATCAATAGATATGTGAACTTCTACCACAGCATCTCCGCAACCCTCGGCGTCCCCCTCGCCGAACCCGTTTACTGCTAGCCGCCGGTCGCCCGGAGAGCCGCTGGCCACCTGACCACAGCGTCTCCCGGGCGGCGCCGGCGGCACGGGAACCCTCTCCTCACCTGCCTTGAGGGGAGGGTTCCCCCACGGGCGCGGCACGCCCCTGCTGCACCGCGCACAAATGCTCCCCTGAAAAGCACTGATTTCGCATCACCCTTTAAGTAGGGCTTTCTCCCGCCGGTACGGCAAAGCCGGCCGGTCCGAAGACCGGGAATTCCAGCGTTCCCGATTCCTCCCCCGCCGCGAATTCACACCCGCGCGTGCTCAAGCGGGCGCCCGGGCGACGACAGGTAGGTGCTCGCCCTCCGCATCCACCTGGTGTGCCCGGAGGTGGCCAGTCCGCAGGGAACCAGGCGCATCAGGGCCTGCACGCGATGTTCGTTGGCCGCCTCGCGGGATGCCGTCTTCGACGCCCGCCCCGCCGCCAGGGCGCGAACCCGCGGCGCTCTTGCACGGCTTCGCCGTACAGGACGGCGCTTGACCCGCGACGGGTAGGGCGCAAGCCGTACTCGGACCGCCCTTGCATGGCTGCCGGGGCACTCCCCCGTCATCCTGGCGATCCCCGGCACGTCATCCCTGGCCCACCTGGAGGAGAGCATGAGGGCGGGGGACATCGAGCTGTCCCCCGAGGACCGCGCGGCTTCTCGCGCGTCGCGTTCCACCAGCACCGTGAGATGTATCAGAATTACCTCGACACACAGGCGGGCTGGGAGCAGGAGTGGCGCAGTGCCTCCTTCGGCTCCGAATACCTGACGTGGCTGACCACCTCAGAGCTTCGCCGGCTCGGCGAGGAGATTCACCAACCGGTGAGGAAGTGGGAGGCGCACGGCCGAGCAGCTCAAGAGTCCGGCGACACCCGAGGACCGCGAGCACGTCGCTCTGCACCTGTACCGATTCCCGTTCCGGACGTGAACCACCGTGAGAGGAGGGCTGCTTTATGGACGCTGAGATATATCTGATGATGCATCGTTGCCGAGCACGTGAGCTGCAGCACAACGTGCTGCGATGGCGCAAGGCGCGAGACCTGTCCGCCAGGCTGGAGCCTGTCACCGTCAGGCTGAAGGCACGGCTGGGCTGGGTGCTGGTCGAGACGGGGCTCCGGCTCGTGCAGCGAGCCTCGCTCAACCGGCATATGGCCGGCTAGCGGCCTCAGTCCCCCTCCACGGACAACCAAGCCGCACACAGGCCACGTCTCGCCACGTGGCCCCGCCCGGACCTCCGCCCCGACAGGACGCTGAGCGGCCGGGCAGCCCGATCACTCGTTTTGCGGGAAACGAAGATCCCGCCCCCGCGCCCGAGGTCACCGACGACTCGGCCGGGGGCCCCACGCCCCCCTCTGCCGGACGGCACCACCGGCCCCTTGATGAGTCGACGTCGGACCGTTCCGCCCGATGCGGGAACTCAACGCATGAGGGGCAGTCTGCCCACGATTTTGCCGACACGGTCGCAGGGCCCGCGGCGCCGACGGCGTGATTGCCGATGTTCCCGGCTGCGGGGCCGTTGGCGAGGCAGTGGTGGTTGGAGCTGCGGTTTTATCGGTGGGGTCGGCTACTCTTCGTGGCTTGCGCTTAGGCGAGAGGAAGGCAGGCAGGCCATGGGCAAGATCGTTTACAGCATGCACGTGTCGCTCGACGGTTACATCGAGGACGCGGAGGGTGGCATCGGCTTCTCCGTGCCCGCCGACGACGTGCACCAGGCGGCCAACGAGCAGACGGAGGCCGCGGCGGTGCTTCTGTTCGGGCGGCGCCTCTTCGAGATGATGGAGGGCCCCTGGGCCGAGATCGCCGCCAAGGAGGATGTGTCGGAGGTCGAGGCGGAGTTCGCGCGGGTCTATTTCGCGACCCCGCGCATCGTCTTCTCCGACACACTCCGATGTGTCCCCGAGGGCGTCCGGCTCGTGCGGAGCGCCGACGCGGTGGATGAGGTCAAGCGGCTCAAGCGCGAGGTTCCGGGCACCCTGGAGATCGGCGGTGCCCAGCTGGCGGCCTCGATGGTGGACCTGGTGGACGAGTTCCGGCTTGTTGTGTTCCCCGTGATCCTGGGCGGCGGCAAGCCCTACTTCCCGCCGGCGCCTGTGGGGTTGCGGCTGATCGAGCACCGTGCCTTCCCCTCGGGCACAGTCCTCCTCCGCTATGAGCGCGCCTAGCGACTCGGCCGGTCGAAAGCACTACCCCCGCACAGTGCGGAAGAAGGTGCGGATGTCCGACACCAAGAGGTCAGGTGCCTGGAGTGAGGCGAAATGCCCGCCCTCCGCATACTCCGTCCAGTGGGTGATCGTGTTCGAGAGCGCCGCGAGCCCCCTGATGGCCCCGTCACCGTAGAAGTTCGCCACCCCGGTCGGCACCCCGGTGGGTTCGGGGCGCTCGCCCCAGCCTTCGGCGCCGGCTTCGTAATAGAGGCGGGCGGCGGAGCCCGCCGTCTGGGTGAGCCAATAGATGGTCACGTTGGTGAGGATCGTGTCCCGGTCGATGGGGGTGTGACCGGTCTTGGTGGGGTCCCAGTCGACAAGCCACTCCAGGTTCCACGCGAGCTGCCCGGCCGGTGAGTCGTTAAGCGAGTAGGCGATCGTCTGCGGCCGCGTCCCCATCTGTACGGCATAGCCGGACTTCCCCTCCCAATCGACCGCGTGACGTTCGGCGGTCTCCCGTTCGGCCGGGGTGAGCCGGTCCAGGTCGCCGGGCGCGGTGGCGACCGAGGCGTTGGCCAGGGCGTTGACGTGCACGCCGACCACGTGGCCGGGGGCGACCCGGGGAAGCTCGGGCGACAGGATGCTGCCGAAGTCGCCCCCCTGCGCGCCGTATGTGTCGTAGCCGAGGCGTTCCATCAGCCCGGCGAAGGCGCGGGCGATGCGGGCCGCGCCCCAGCCGGTCTCGGTGGTGGGGCCGGAGAAGGCGTAGCCGGGCACCGAGGGGGCCACGACGTGGAAGGCGTCACGCGGGTCTCCGCCGTAGCTCCGGGGGTCGGTGAGCGGGCCGATGATGTCGAGGAAGTCGTAGACGGTGCTCACCCAGCCGTGGGTGACGATCAGCGGGAGTGCGCCCGGTTCGGGTGATCTGGCGTGCAGGAAGTGGAGGCGCTGGCCGTCGATCTCGGTGGTGTACTGCGGCACCGCGTTGAGGCGGGCCTCGTGCTTGCGCCAGTCATATCCGGTGCGCCAATAGTCCACCAGCTCCTTCAGATAGTCCCTGTTGACGCCGTAGGACCAGCCGGCGCCCGGGATCTCGTCCGGCCACCGGGTGCGCGCGAGCCTGTCGTTCAGCTCGTCGAGGTCGGCCTGCGGGATGTCGACGGTGAACGGCTTCGGTGTGTTCATGGGACCGATCCTGTCCCCTATTGAGGACAGGATCGGTCCGCATGTCGAGCGGAGCCGGATGAACTTCAGCAGCAGCGCATCGCGGAGCCCTTCTCCCGCTGGTCGGAGCGGCGCCGCTCGAACTCGCGCCGGGACAGCGGGGTGCCGTGCGTGTGCCGGGCGAGATATTTGTCGTATTCGCCCTCGCCGGTCACCTCACGGAGATACCAGCGCAGGAAGCGCAGCACCGCCCCGGCCTTCATGAGGGCCCCGCGACCTTGTCGGGCTCGCGCCCTTCGTCGCCGGTGGAGAACACGCCGCCCGCGGGGACGAGGATCTTGGACTCCACGAACGGCGTCTCGGTCGTCGGCAGCGGCGTGCGGGCGCGGATGGCGCGCACGCACACGACGGCGGCGTTGGCCATGATCACGATGACCAGCAGGGCGAAGACCGCCGTCAGCACCCCGGTGACGGTGGAGTTGGTCACGACCGTGTGCATGTCCTCGATGCTCTTGGCGGGGGCGAGCACCTTGCCCTCGGCGAGGGCGTCGGCGTAGCGTTCCCGCTGCGCGAAGAAGCCGATCTTGGGGTCGGTGGAGAAGACCTTCTGCCAGCTCGCCGTCATGGTCACCGCCACGTCCCACGCCAGCGGCACACCGGTGACCCACGCCCACTTCAGCCTGCCCGACTTGATGAGCAGCGTGGTGCACAGGGTGAGGGCGACGGCGGCCAGGAGCTGGTTGGCGATGCCGAACAGCGGGAAGAGCTGGTTGATGCCGCCGAGCGGGTGGGTGACGCCGGCGTAGAGGAAGTAGCCCCAGGCCAGCACGACCGCCGCGCTGGTGCCCCACAGGCCGGGCTTCCAGCTCACGCGGCCGATCGGCTTCCACACGTTGCCCAGCATGTCCTGCAGCATGAAGCGGCCGACACGGGTGCCCGCGTCGACGGTGGTGAGGATGAACAGCGCCTCGAACATGATCGCGAAGTGATACCAGAACGCCTTGAAGGCCGCGCCGCCGAAGATGCCCGACAGGATCTCGGCGATGCCGACGGCGAGTGTCGGCGCGCCGCCGGTGCGGGCCACGACGCTGCTCTCGCCGATCTCCTCGGCGGTGGTGCGCAGGTCGTCGGGTGAGATGGTGAACCCGAGGTTGGCGACGGCCTGGGAGGCGCTTTCCGCGGTGGTGCCGAGCAGCCCGGCGGGGGCGTTCATCGCGTAGTAGAGGCCGGGGTCGAGCACCGAGGCGGCGACCAGCGCCATGACGGCCACGAACGACTCCATCAGCATCGCGCCGTAGCCGATGAGCCGCACCTGCGACTCCTTCTGGATCATCTTGGGCGTGGTGCCGGAGGAGACCAGGGAGTGGAAGCCCGACAGGGCGCCGCAGGCGATCGTGATGAAGACGAACGGGAAGAGCGATCCCGAGAAGACCGGGCCCGCGCCGTTCAGGGCGAACTGCGTGACGGCCTCGTTCTGCAGGGTCGGCGCGACCAGGATCACGCCGACGGCGAGCAGGACGATCGTGCCGATCTTCATGAACGTCGACAGGTAGTCGCGGGGCGCCAGCAGCATCCACACCGGCAGCACCGAGGCGAAGAAGCCGTAGATCACCAGGCACCACACCAGCGTGACCGGGCTCAGCGTGAACGCCTCGGCCCACGCCGACCCCTGGATCATGCCGCCGCCCACGATGGCCAGCAGCAGGAGCACCACGCCGATGACGGTGGTCTCCATGACCCGGCCCGGTCGCAGAATCCGCAGGTAGAAGCCCATGAACAGCGCGATCGGGATCGTCATCGCGATGGAGAAGGTGCCCCAGGGCGACTCGGCGAGCGCGTTGACGACGACCAGTGCCAGCACCGCCAGCAGGATGATCATGATGGCGAACACCGCGATGAGGGCCGCCGCGCCGCCGATCGGGCCGAGTTCGTCGCGCACCATCTGGCCGAGGCTCTTGCCGTCCCTGCGCATCGAGAAGAACAGCGTCACCATGTCCTGGACGGCGCCGGCGAGGATGACGCCCACGATGATCCAGATGGTGCCCGGCAGATAGCCCATCTGCGCCGCGAGCACCGGTCCGACGAGCGGGCCTGCGCCGGCGATGGCGGCGAAGTGGTGGCCGAGCAGCACCCGGCGGTCGGTCGGCTGGTAGTCGACCCCGTTGTCGAGGCGTTCGGCAGGGGTGGCGCGGCGGTCGTCGACGCGCAGCACCCGGCGGGCGATGAAGCGGGAGTAGAAGCGATAGGCGATGGCGTACGAACCGAGGGCGGCGGCCACCAGCCAGATTGCGGAGATCTCCTCTCCGCGCGAAAGGGCGATGACGCCCCAGGCCAGGCCGCCCACCACCGCGACCAGAGTCCACACGACGATCGAGGGGAGGGAGGCCCGCGGGCGGGATCCGCCGGGTTGTGGCATGCCGGGGTTTGGCATGGAGAATCCTCCTGAATGCGGCAGGGAGCAGCGTTATGGACGACGACGGCGGTCGCGCGGGGGGTGATCGGAGCTGCGGTCCGCGCCGCGCCTGAGAAGGTAGGCGGCGGCCATGAACACCATGCTCCCCGGCACCCAGGCAAGCTGATACCAGAAGAAGAACGGTATTCCGGCCAGGTGCGGCGCCTCATGCGGATACCAGGGCACCCACAGCAGCGCCGCGACCGGCACGGCCAGGCAGATTCCGGAGGCGATGTGTCGCGCCGGCTTCGCCATACCCACCCTCCACAGGGTCTTCCACGTCGTTTGTTGGAAGGGTTGTCAAGGTGGGCGGTTAGGTTGACGCCGAATTCTATGAGATTTCGCAGACTTCTCCTGTCAACCGCTCCAAGGTGGTTCACAACAACTGTGTGAGGCCGCGAGCTGGTGGACGGTGCCTGCTGATGATTGAGCCGTGGACTGCGGTGATGTTCCTGGTTGTGCTCGGCGGCACGTCGCTGCTCGCGGTCGCGGCCCGCAGGCTCCGCCCCGCCCCCGAACTGCCCACCCTGGAGAGCTGGGCGGTCGCCGACCGGGGGTTCGGCACCGCGATCACGTGGTTCCTGCTGGGTGGCACGATCTACACCGCCTACACCTTCGCCGCGGTGCCGAGCCTGGTGTACGGCACGGGCGCGCTTGGCTTCTTCGCTCTGCCGTACACCGTGATCGTCTATCCGGTGGCGTTCGTGCTGCTGCCCCGGCTGTGGGCGGCGGCGCGGCGGCACGGGCACCTCACTCCGGCCGACTTCGTGCGCGGGACGTACGGTTCGCCCCCGCTGGCGCTGGCCGTCGCCGCGACCGGGGTGCTGGCGACCATGCCCTACATCGCGTTGCAGCTCGTCGGGGTGCGCGGGGTGCTGACCGCCGGTGGCCTGTATCCGGGCGGGATGTCCGGCGATCTGGCGCTGGTCGCGGTGTTCGCGGTGCTGGCGGTGGCAACCTACCGGCACGGACTGCGGGCGCCCGCGGTGATCTCGGTGATGAAGGGGGTCGCCGTGACCGGCGCCGCGGTCGCGGTGTGGGCGGTGGTGCTGGGCCGGTTCGGCGGTCCCGGGCCGATGTTCACCGCGGCCGGGCGCGCGTCGGCCGGTGAGGGCATGCCGCAGGCGTCGCTGATGCTGGACCCGGGGCAGTTCCCGGTCTACGCCACCCTGGCCGTCGGGTCGGCCCTCGCCCTGCTGATGTATCCGCACGTGCTGACCGTCGCCTTCGCCGCCGCCGGGCCGGGCACGCTGCGCCGTACGGCGGTGGGCCTGCCGGCGTGGACGGGCATGCTCGGGCTGTTCGCGCTGCTCGGCGTGGCGGCCCTGGCCGTCGGGATCAGGACGCCGTCCCTCGGCGCGGAGGACGCGGTCCCCCTGCTGGTGGCGGAAGTGATGCCGGCGGCGGTGACCGGGCTGGTCTTCGGCGCGGTCGTGGTGGGGGCGCTGGTGCCCGCGGCGGTCATGTCGATCGCCGTGGCGACGTCGTTCGTCCGCAACATCTACGTCGAGTACCTCCACCCGACCGCCACCCCCAAGCACCAGACCCGGATCGCGCAGATGGTGTCGCTGGTGGCGAAGGCGGGGGCGGTGGTGTTCGTGTTCGGGCTGCGCGATCAGGACGCCATCAACCTGCAGCTGCTGGGCGGGGTGTGGATCCTGCAGACCTTCCCCGCCGTCGCGTTCGGCGTGCTCGCCCGCCGCCCGCACCGCCGCGCGTTGCTGGCGGGGTGGGCAGCGGGGATGGCGGCGGGCACGTTCATGGTGGTTCGGGGGGGTTTCTCGTCGGTGGTGCCGGTGGGGCTGGGCGGACAGGAGATGCAGGTGTACGCCGCGGTGGTCGCCCTGGTCCTCAACCTGGCGGTGGTCGCCGCGCTCACGCCGGTCTTCAACCGGCTGGACGGGCCGCTGAGAGCCCCGCTGCGCCTGCCACCCGGAGCGGAGACGACACGATGACCGCGCCCCCCGCCGCCACCGCGCCTCTCGTCTCCGGCGAAGGGCGTGAGGCCGCGCTGACCACCCTGTTCAACACGCACTACACCGGGCTGCTGCGGCTGGCGGTGCTGCTCGGCGCCGACGACGCCGAGGACATCGTCGCCGAGGCGTTCTGCCAGCTGCACCGCAGGTGGAACCGGTTGCGTACGGCGGAAGCCGCCTTGCCCTACCTCCGCTCCGTGGTCTGCAACCTGACCCGGATGCGGCTGCGCCGCCTGCAGGTCGCCAGGAAACACGCCGCCCGGACCGCCGAGCTTGAGCGGTCGGCGGAGTCCGTCGCGCTGCTGCACGACGACCAGAGGGCGCTGATCGAGGCCCTGGGCCGGCTTTCCGCGCGGCAGCGCGAGGCGCTGGTGCTGCGGTTCTGGCTCGGGCTCTGCGAGAGCGACATCGCCGACGCCATGGGCATCTCCTGCGGGTCCGTGAAGACACACACCAGTCGCGGCATGGCCACCCTGACCAAGATCATGGAGGATCGACGTTGACCGGCCCCCCCAACACCGAAGAGCACTCAAGCACCGAGGAGCAGTTGCGCGCGGCCCTTGACGGCCTCGCCGGCACCGTGCGCGCCGCGCCCGACGCCTACACGAAGGTGTCGGGCGAGTGGCGGCGCCGCGAGCGCAGACGGCGGATCGCGCTGATCGCCCTGGTGGTGCTGGTGTTCGCCGCCGCCGACATCATCGGTCTTTGGGCCCTCAACCAATATCGCAGCAGGCCGCATATCGTCTACAACGAGCCCGCGCGCACGCCTACGCCGTGATGTGTCAGCTCTGCCGCACTGGGTAGCGCCACAAATAGGACATAAGGCACGTTCATCCAGTGGAGGAGGCGGAGTGCCATGCCTCGTGGTTCCAGCCCCAAGCGGGAGCGGCAATACGAGCACATCAAGAAGAGCGCCCGCAAACGCGGCGAAAGCCCCAAGCGCGCCACCGAGATCGCGGCCCGCACCGTGAACAAGGAACGCGCCCGCGCCGGAGAGTCCCGCACTGCGAGCCGCACCTCGGTGAAGGACATCTCCTCCGGCAGGCGCGGCGGCCTGCGCTCCCACAAGGGAGCCGGCGGCCCCACCCGCGACCAGCTCTACGAAGAGGCCCGGCGCCGCAACGTCAAGGGCCGCTCCGGCATGACCAAGGCCCAGCTGGAGAGAGCCCTCAGGTAGCGAGGCCCGAAACCCGATGGCCCGCGAACCCGTGCCCCACGACCCCGGCCCGGAACGGCACGAGCCCGGCAGGCCCGGGCACGCCGGTCTGGACCGGACGCGGCTCGGCGACCGGATCTGGTCGGAGATCTCGCCCACCATGGAGCGCCCGCGCAGCGCCGTCGGCCTGCGCATGGTTCTGGCCGCCTTCGGGCTGGTGGTGTGCTCGGCGTTCGCCGTCGTCGCGGCCGTGGCGGGGTGGACCGGCTGGTCGGTGGTGATGGGCCTGCTCGCCCTGATCGCCGTGGCCGACCTCGGCGTGCTGATACGCCGCAGGCGGGGGCGCGGCAGGCAGGGCGGGCCGCCGGTCAGCCCGGCTGAGCGTCGCCGGGGGTGACGTCCTCGATCGCTGCTTCCTCGCCGAAACGGGCGGCGAGGGCCTTCAGCGTGCGCCTGGCCGTCGTGCCGTGACCCACGAGGTGGCGGTAGAGGAGGCGGAGCACGGGGTTGTAGACCTCGCCGTGCTCGGTGAGGGTGACGGTGCACCCGGTCGGCGATCGGGTGATCTCGTATGCCTGGCTTCCGCCGTACGAGCGTCTGCCGCCGGTGACGCGGAACACCAGGCGGTGCGGAGAGGCGGCCTCCACCAGCTCGTAGGTCGTCTTGTCGCCGCCCTCGTGCTGCCGCCACCGCGGCTTGCCGTTCTCGTCGGGCAGCTTCTCGACCTGGCTCAGCTCGGGCCGCCAGGCGGGATATGCCTCCATGTTGGCAAGGACCTTCCACACCGCCGCGGGTTTGCGCCTCAGGCGCACCCGGGTGGTGGTGCGGTGCCCGACCGGCAGGCGCCGCCCGAGCAGCGTGCCGATCGTCACGAGGACCACCACCAGCGCGGCCGACACGGCGATCGCGATCGTCATGGCACTTGTCTCCCAGGGGATGCGCCCACCGCCGGTGCGGAATGGGCTACCCAGGCTAGCCGCGTGAAGGTGGCGCAGGTGGGATATATGTGGACTCTGAGGCGGTCGGCGGCCGGCCTCTCACGCAGGTGCCGACCGCCGCGGCGACCTGCCCCGGCGCCGGCGCCGCCGTGGTCAGCCGGTCCGGTGACATGGGGGTTCGTCGCAGATGAGCGGTGAAAAGCCGTCGAGCAGGCGTTGCAGGCCGAATTCGAAGAGCTCGTCGAGGTCGAAGTCGTAGTCTATCCTGGCGAACCGCTGCGTGGCGGGAAACCCGCCGCGGGCCAGGCCCGCGAGAAAATGGTCATGTTGCCCGGCCCACCCGCCGTTCGCCGTGTCGCACAGCTCCACGGGGTCGGATTCCGTGAGGTTGACCGCGACACCGCGCACATAGTTGAACAACGTCAGGTCGACGGTGAACGCCGTGGGCAGGTCGACGCCGTTCTCCTCCAGGGTGGCGAGCACCCACTCGGTGTAGGGCAGAGACGCGGCGAGCGGCTGAGGACGGATCCGCGACAGGGCGGCCGCGAGCCACGGGTGCCGCCGGAACAGGTCCCACAGGAGCCGTGCGGCGATCTCCAGCCGCACCCGCCAGCTGGCCGGCGGGTCGGCGGGGAACCTGGCCTCGGCGAGCACGGCGCACATCATGTGCATCAGCAGACGTTCCTTGCCCGGCACATGACGGTAGAGCGACATCGTCGCCACGCCGAGCTCGGTGGCGACGCGGCGCATCGAGGTGGCGGCCAGGCCCTCCTCGTCGGCGACCGCGATGGCGGCGGCGACGATGCGGTCGAGGGTGAGGGCGTGGTCGGGCGTGGGCGCGCGGCGGATGGAGGGCGCGGGAGCCTGGCGGGTGGAGGGAAGGACCTCGGGGCCCACCTGCCGCACGTCGACGATGGTGCCGACCCCCGGCACGACGCGGACGAGACCTTGGCGGCGAAGCTCGGTGAGCACCTTGGTGGCGGTCGCCATGGCGACCCCCCAGAGTTGCATGATCTCGCGGGTGGGGGGCACCCGCTCCCCCGGCGACAACTCTCCCATCGCGATCCGCTGCCGCAGCTCTGCAACGATCTGCATGTAGCGCGGCACTTCCCGCTCGCTCACCTGCGTCTCCTCCGCACTAGTGCACTACCCTGCCCATCGCCCTGCGGCAAGACGTTTCGCCAGCTGACTTCACTCCGGCACCCTGCGATCCAGCACTAGTGCACTGCGGGGCGTACCCCCTGGAGATAGCGCGACCTAGGGTGCGAACAGTGCATGCGTGCACCGTACATTCTGATGCTCGAACACAACAGCGGAGAGTGCCGCAACGGGCGGGTGACCAGGGGCGGCGTAGCGTACTGGCGACGCATGGTGGGGGTCCGGGCCCCTGCCGGGATTGGATCGGTCCGGGCGGGCTCACGGAACAAGTCCACAATTGCGGCAACATCCGGACTAAATCGCTGGATATACGCCTGGTCGCCGTGCTTACGATGTGCCCCGTGGTGTCGTTAGACCAAATGTTGGCATTTGCCGTTATGTCCCTGGTGCTCATCGTGATCCCAGGGCCCAGTGTGTTGTTCGTCATCGGCCGTGCGCTGGCGCACGGGCGCCGCGCCGCACTGACCACCGTCGTGGGCAACACGTTGGGGGCCTATGTCCTTGTGGTGGCTGTGGCGTTCGGGGTCGGGGCCATCGTGGAGCGCTCCGTCGTCTTCTTCACGGCTCTGAAGTTGATCGGCGCAGCATACCTCGTCTATCTAGGGATCAAGGCGGTGCGCGAACGCGGGACCCTCCGCGGCGTGACCGCCGACGAGACTCCCGCGCGCAGCGGCATGCGCACCCTGTGGGAGGGCTTCGCCGTCGGCGTCGCCAATCCCAAGACGATCGTGTTCTTCGCCGCCGTACTCCCCCAGTTCGTCGACCGGGACCAGGGCAGTGCCGCCCTTCAGATGCTGGTCCTCGGCCTGATCTTCAACGTGATCGCGGTCGTCTGCGACACGGTGTGGGGCCTCGCCGCGGCCGGCGCCCGCACCTGGTTCGCCCGCTCCCCCCGCCGGCTCGCCGCCGTGGGCTGGGCCGGCGGCCTGAGCATGATCGGCCTCGGCCTCACCATCGCGGTCACCGGCCGCAAGGACTAGACGATCACCCGGTGGGGCGCCCTCAGAGGGCGCCGCCCCACCGGGTGCGCTTCCGGGACGGCAAGTGCGGCTCCGCCGTACGATCCGCGGCGGTTTCTGCCCTTCGCCGTTATTGAGCCTGGCTGTATGGCCCGTGTGATGGGCTAGAAGCCCGTCGAGAGCCAGGCGTACTTCCCGGAGTTCCCGATCGGGACGAGATCGCGGTGGGCGGTCTCGAACCGCAGGCCGGTCAGTTCCTGGGTGTGCTTGTCCCACGCCTGGATCTCGGTGGCCGACAGCGGCATGCCGTCGAAGGTGGTGTAGTCGAGGCGGCCTTCGGCCTGCCCGGTCATCCGCAGCCGGTAGACGAAGACGCGCGGCGAGGCGGCGGAGACGCAGCCGTCGGCGTCGCCGTGGGAGACGAGCCCGGCGGGGGTCGCCAGCAACTCCTTCTCCCTGCCGCAGAACCTCGACACCTTGGCCGGGTCGGGCGTGCCGTCGTGGGTGCGCACGCAGTCACCGGAGCGGTAGCGAATCAGCGGCATGTAGGGATTGCGCACGCTCGTCACGATGAGCGAGTGGATCTCGCTGCCGGGGACGACCGGGATCAGCTCCAGACTCATCTTGTCGAGGTGCGGCACATAGCGGCCGTGGCGGTCGCTGTAGAACATGTAGCCGAGTTCGGTGCTGCCGAACAGGTCGACGACGGGGCAGTCGAAGTGGCGCTCCAGGTAGGCCCGCACGTTGGCCGGGGTGTATTCGTAGGCGGTGACGATGCTCGCCGGCATCGGGAAGGACTCCCAGAGCCCCCAGGCGACGGCTTTGCGCACCAGGTGCGCCAGGTAGTAGCCGGAGCAGTCGAGGTGGTAGAGGCCGTCCGGGTGGGCGTCGCGGATGAGGCGGATCTCGCCGATCATGCGCTCGACCTCGTCCCGCTGCCACAGCTCGGGGTCGAGCCGCAGGTTGAGGTAGAGGGTGCGCTCGTCGAGCCTGCGCTCGTCCAGGGTCGGCACGCTCGCGGGGGTCGTGCCGCGCCTTTTGGCGTTGACCCGGGCGACGTGCTCGGTCGCCAGCACGGTGGTGAGCGAGACCCTGCGGCAGTCGCGCCGCCAGGTGTCCCCGATGTCGGGGTGCTCGCTCCATAACCTGTAGTAGGTCTTCAGCAGGAAGTAGGGCGGCCGGACGATCTGCATCCGGGGGTGGTTGGTGCCGGTGGAGAGCACGAACTCCGCCTCTCCCGCCGCGAGGGCGTCGGCGAGGGGCGGAGTCATCCAGTTGTCGGGGAAGCCGCGGGCGATCTCCGGTTTCTCCAAGATGGGGAAATGTCCCCGTTCGATCGAGGCCCTGTAGATGGGGATGTCCTTGACCTGATCGATGATCTCGGCAGTCGGCTGACTGTCCATGGCAACCTTCAATCGGCTCTTCGTTGAGGGAGAACGGTCTAGGGGCCGCCGGGCCCGGGCGGGGGGCGGCATCCCGAGGCCGCCGCCCGCCCTTGGTGCTTTAGCCGTCGGCGCCCCAGGAGACGCAGCCCGACTTGTCGGCGGTCCCCGCGGAATTCGCGGAGTTCCATGCCTTCCAGACGTCTTCCTGGCTCATCTTCTTGATGAGCAGTTCCATGAGACCTCCAAGGTTGAGCGGCGATTTCACTCGCGCTGCCGCTGGGCAGAAGATAGGGCGGCTATTGAATAAGTGTCAACATGCGTGTCAACGAATGTTAAGATCCACAAGTGATGGCGACGCACGTCTACCTGTGTATTTGGGGGTGTTGACGCAGCCGCCCTCGGCGCCGGCCACCCTTTTCGAAATCTGGCGCAATTCTGTCATAAATCTAGTCAAGTTAATTGCTCTGCCTTATGGTGGTCTGCTAGGTAAATGAGCTTGCCAAATTCGATGGGGCGGCTCCTCGAATTTCGCGTTAAACAGCAGGTCGCCCTCCCGCTGCGATTCGCCGACGGCGTCGCAGGTCGGCCGGGCGTGACCGGGGCATCACGCCTGGTCGCGATGGCGTGACCCGCGAGCGGCTAGACTTCTGCGATCATGACGCTCCGCAAACACGCCAGGCCCGCCAGGCCGCCGAAGCCGTCCACGCCGCGGCGGGCGGAGCAAGGGGGCGGCCTGGGCCGCGATCCGCTGGTCACCAGGCGCAACGCCCGGTTCCAGCAGTGGCAGGCACTGCTGGAAAACCGCACCAAGCGCCTGCGGGCGGGCGAGTTCCTCGTGCAGGGTGTGCGCCCGATCGAGCTGGCGATCGAGCTCGACTGGCCGGTGCGCACGCTGCTCTACGACGCCGACCGCAGGTTGTCGGCATGGGCGGCCGACACTCTCGAACGCGTGGCCGCCCCGCGCGTGGCGCTGGCCGGGGAGCTGATGGCCGAGCTGGGCGGCAAGTCCGAGGAGGCGCCCGAGCTGCTCGCCGTGGTCGAGATGCCCGCCGACGACCTCTCACGCATCCCGGTCGGCCCCTCCTTCCTGGGGGTGGTGTTCGACCGGCCCACCGGTCCAGGCAACATCGGCACGCTGGTGCGCTCCGTCGACGCGTTCGGCGGGCACGGCGTGATCGTCACCGGGCACGCGGCCGACCCCTACGACCCGAAGTCGGTGCGCGCCTCCACCGGGTCGCTGTTCGCGGTGCCCGTCGTGCGGGTGCCCTCCCACCGCGAGGTGCTCGCTTGGGTGGCGGAGGTGCGGGCGGGCGGGGTGCCGCTGGCGGTCGTCGGCACCGACGAGCACGGCGCCGTCGACGTCGCCGGCCACCCGCTGACCGGCCCCACCCTGCTGCTCGTCGGCAACGAGACGGCCGGGCTGAGCGCCGGCTGGCGCGAGGCGTGCGACACGACGGTGCGGATCCCCATCACCGGCTCGGCCAGCTCGCTTAACGCCGCCAACGCCGCCACCGTGGTCCTTTACGAGGCCGTGCGCCAGCGCGCCGCCGCCCCGCGTTTCCCGCGAGAGGGCGGAGGGTAGCCTCCAAGATCAGGCGCATGCGCTCCGGCCCGGCGGCTCGGGGGGGTCTTCACGGTCAAGCGCGTGCGCCTCCCGCACCGATCGGCACGTGAGGGGACCCCTGGCCCGATGGACACGCTTCCGTTCGACCTGCCCGGCAGGTTCTGGCGCGGCAACCTGCACACCCACTCCGACATGTCGGACGGCAAGCTTCCACCCGCCGAGGTGGCCGAGCTCTATCACGATCAAGGCTACGACTTTCTCTCGATCACCGACCACTTCCGCGAGCGCTACGGGTTTCCCGTCACCGACACCCGCCCGCTGCGCACCGAGGGCTTCACGACGATCATCGGCGCCGAACTGCACGCCCCCGGCCACGAGTTCTCCGACGACTGGCACATCGTCGCCGTCGGCCTGCCGTTCGACTTCGCGCGTCCGGCGGAGGGCGAGACCGCACCTGAGCTCGCCCGCCGGGCGCGGGCGGCGGGCGCCTGGATCGGCATGGCGCATCCGGCGGCGGCGCTGCTCACCGTGGACGACGCCGAGCGGCTCGACGCGGCCCACGCGGTGGAGTGCTACAACGTGCTGGCCACACGGGAGGACCGCGGCGACAGCTGGCACTTCTACGACATGCTGGTGGGCCGTGGCGCCCGCCTGCACGCCTACGCCGCCGACGACGCCCACTTCAGCGGCCACGGCCCGGCGGCCTTCGGCGCCTGGGTGCAGGTGCGCGCCGAGCGCCTCGACCCCGCCGAACTGCTGGCGGCGCTGAAGGCCGGGAAATACTACTCAAGCACCGGCCCCGAACTGCACCATGTTGCCTTCGACGGCGACCACCTCGTGGTGCGCACCTCACCCGCGAGTGTCGTCATGGTGTCGGGGGGCGTGCCGGCCCCGGCGGTGGCCGAGGGCGACGAGCGCACGGAGTGGCGGTTGCCGCTGGCGAGGCTGCAGAACAGCCCGTTCCTCCGGGTCACGGTGGGCGACGCCGCGGGGGGACGCGCATGGAGCAACCCGGTGTGGCTCGACCGCTGACAGGGCGTTTCCGGAGCCGACCCCTCGACCGGCCAGACCCCTGCCGCCGTCCGCGCCCTCGCGCGACGAGCCACAGCGGCCCGGGAACACGCCACCGGCACGCGGCTTCTCCCGCGCGGCTGTGCCGTACTCGCCTGGGCCGGGTGCCTGTGGGGCGGCGTCTGTGGTTGTAGACACAGCAGTGTCCCCACGCCCGAAGAGAGCAGGCGTGGGGACACGGAGGAAACTGCACTGCCCGAGGCAGTGTGCGCTTGGTCAGAGAGCCGTGCAGACGACAAAGGCCCTGATGCTCTCGTTCACCGTGTTGGTGTTCGTGCCGCGTATGGACCAGGTGTTGCCGCTCGCGAAGGAGTCGGTGAAGAAGATCCGGAAGGCGCTGGTCGTGCCGCCGCCACCGGTGGGCACCTGACCCGCCGGACAGGACACGCTGGCCGTCAGGTTCTGGTTGGGCGGCACGGTGACAAACGTGCCGAAGAAGATCGGGTGCGGGGCCCGCAGCGCGGCGCCGGCCGCGGCAGGCCTGTCGTCGCCGTCGTCCGCGGCGGCTGCGGCGGCAGGGCCGCCGATAAGAACCGCGGCGGCGGCAAGGGCACTCAGAGCAAAGGGAGTCGTACGAGCCATCGTGGCCTCCTGTTATGAGGACTGCCGCCACCCTTGACGGAGGCGGAGATTCCGACTCCGAGGCTACACAGTGTAGATCGATAGCTACAGAACGTAAGTGTGGTGTGTTGGGGGCGCTGCGGAGTGGTAGCTTGCCCTCTTTCCTGCGTGTCCCTGAACTTGTCGCCTCAAGTGCCCAGATAGCGGAGAACGGCCAGCACGCGGCGGCTGTAGCCGGTGGTGTGGGACAGGTCGAGTTTGTCGAAGATGGCGTTCACGTGTTTCTCCACGGCGCTCTGCGAGACGTGCAGATGCTGGGCGATCAAGGCGTTGGTGTGGCCCTGCGCCATGTGGTCGAGCACGTCCTTCTCGCGGGGGGTGAGCCTGGCGATCGGGTCATGATGGGTGGTCCGGGCGAGCAGCTGCCGCACCACCTCAGGATCGAAGGCCGCACCTCCCGCCGCCACCCGCTCCAGCGCGTCGACGAACTCGCCGACCTGCGCCACCCGGTCCTTGAGCAGGTAGCCCACGCCCGCGCTGTCGGAGCCGAGCAGCTCCGTGGCGTAACGCTTCTCCACATATTGCGACAACACCAGCACGCCGATGCCCGGCCAGCGGCGCCGGATCTCCAGCGCCGCCCGCAGCCCCTCGTCGGTGTGTGTCGGCGGCATGCGCACATCGACCACCACCATGTCGGGCCGGTGCGCGGCCACCGCGTGTAGCAGCGCCTCGGCGTCGCTCACGGCGGCCGGAACCTCGTGGCCCTCCTCCGCGAGCAGCAACACGAGTCCCTCGCGCAGCAGCGCCGAGTCCTCGGCCAGGATCACCCGCACGGCAACTCCGCGGTCACCGTGGTCGGGCCGCCCGCCGGGCTGTCCACGTGGAAGCGCCCGTCCAGCGCGGCGACCCGGCGGGCCAGTCCCGACAGCCCGCCTCCGCCCGGATCGGCGCCGCCGCGTCCGTCGTCGCGCACTCTCACCGTGATCGTCTTCTCCTCGTGTGTCACATCTACCTCGATCCGTACGGCACCCGCGTGCTTGGCCGCGTTTGTCACAGCCTCCCGCACCATGAAGTACACCGCCGTCTCCACCACCGCCGGGGGCCTTTCGGCCAGCCCGTATGCCAGCGTGGTCGGCACCCCCGCCCGTTCGGCCACCACCGTCAGCGCCTCACGCAATCCTTGCGTGTCGAGCTCGGTCGGGTAGACCCGCCACGCCACCTGTCGCAACTCGTCCAGCGCCCGCTGCGACTCCTCGTGCGCCTGGCGCAGCAGGTCGTCCCGCAGCTCGGGCGAACGCCCGCGGCGGGCGCGGCCGATCAGCATGGCCAATGCGACGAGGCGCTGCTGCACCCCGTCGTGCAGATCGCGTTCGATACGGCGGCGCTCGGCGTCGACGGCCACCACGATCCCGGCGCGGGTGCGTGCGAGCTCGGCGATGCGGATTTCGAGCATCCGGGTGACACGCGGGCCGAGCGCGCGGGTGGCCAGCATCACGTCGAGGGCGGCGGCGCCGGCGATCCCCATGACGATCAGGAAGAGCACCACGAGGGCGACGACGGTGAAGTAGGCGATGATCCAGCCTTCTGGGGCTATGCCGTCCGGCCTGTGACCTCTGGCCCATCCCCACAGTTGCGTCGTCCCCACCCCGGCTCCCACCGCGAACAGCAGCAGCACCAGGCCGGCCATCGCGCCGACGAGCCATCGCACGGCCAGGTAGCGCACCGCCTGGCCGCCGTCGTAGTCCGCCACCCGGACGTGGGCGATCAGCCTCAGTCGCCTGAGCTCCCAGGCACAGAGGGTTTTGGCCAGGGTGGAGATGAGGTTCCGTGTGCTTCGCCGTACGCGGGGGTGTGCGGTGGACAGGAGGGTCAGCGGCCCCGCGACCAGGAGGAACGCCACCTCGACCGCCGCGCTCACCACCCCCAGAACGGTGGCCGCCAGCACAAGGCCCGCCCAGCGTGCTCCCTTCGCGGGGCCGGTGAGGGCCCTGGGGTCGGGGACGTCGAGCTCACTGCGCAATTCGCTCTGCCTTCTCGGTCTGGGGTTGGATCGGCGACCATCGTAGGCCGCCCCCCTCCCGGGTGGCATATGGCGCACACCCCTACCGACCTGTGGTTTTCCTCAGAATTGGCGAAATAGGCCGATCGGCCTACTATTAGTCCATGCAGTCTGACAGTAGGCCGAGCGGCCGGAAGCGCAACCCGATCATCGAGGAGGCCCGGCGGAGGCAGATCATCGACGCCGCCGTCGAGACGGTCGCGGCCGTCGGTTATGCGCAGGCGTCGTTGTCGCGGATCGCGCAGCACGCTCAGATCAGCAAGAGCGTCGTCTCCTACCACTTCGCCGGCAAGGACGACCTGCTGGAACAGGTCGTGACGCAGATTTACGACGACACGTGGGCGTACATCGAGGCGCGGCTGGCGACCGAAACGACCTCAGCGGGGAAGCTTCACGCCTATATCCAGTCCAACCTCGACTACATGCGGTCTCACCGCTCCCGGCTGCTGGCCGTGGGGGACATTGTTGGCAACCACCGCACAGCGGACGGCACACCGCGCTTCGCCACGATCACTGACGAATCCGTCGTCATGGTGCTGACCGAGATCCTGCGCCAGGGCATTGAGGACGGCGAGTTCCGCGACTTCGACCCCCAGGTGGTCGCCGTGACCGTCGGCCAGGCGCTCATCGGGGCACTCGGCAGGTGGGCGCTGGACCCCGGCGTCGACCTGGGCGTCTATGCCGCCGAGCTGACCGCCCTGTTCGATCACGCCACCCGGAAGTAGGTTCCGATGGGCCTGACCCACAGAGGCGTCTGCTACGACGTCGGCACGAACTACAACACCGGCGGTGCCCTGTCCCGGACCCTGTGGCGGCCCGAGCTGATGCGCCGGGAGATACGCGCCATCCGCGACGACCTGCACGCCAACTCCGTGAGTGTCTTCGGCACCGACCTCGACCGGCTGATGCAGACCGCGGCCGCCGCGCTGGAGAACGGGCTGCACGTGTGGGTGCAACCCCGCCTCATCGACGCCGGTCCGCTGGAGACGCTGGAGCATCTGGCGCGGGCGGCCAAAGCCGCCGAGCTCCTCAGACGGGAACACGGCGCGATCGACCTCAATGTGGGGTGTGAGCTCTCCATCTTCTCGGCCGGCATCATGCCCGGCGCCACCTACGAGCAGCGAACCGGCAAACTGGCCTCGCCGCTGTACTGGCCCCTGTTCCCGTGGTTCAACAGGAAACTGAACCGCTTCCTGAGCCGGGCCGCCGAGGTCGCCAGATCCCACTTCGGCGGCCGCCTCACCTATGGGGCGGGATTGTGGGAAAGGGTGGACTGGAGGCTGTTCGACGTCGTGGGCCTGGATTACTACCGCCTGCGCTACAACCGCTCCGGTTACGTGAAGAAGTTGCGGCGGTTCCACCGGTTCGGCAAACCCGTGGTCGTGGTCGAGTTCGGCTGCGGCGCGTTCGAGGGCACCGTGGACCTGGGCCCCTCCAGCCACACGATCATCGATCACAGCGGACCCGTACCGGTGATCGGCGGGTCCCACGTGAGAGACGAACAGGTCCAGGCCCGCCAGATCGCCGAGTTGATCGGCGTCTACGAGAGGGAGAAAATCCAGGGCGCATATGTCTTCGAGTTCATCGAGCCCTGGCACCCGCACTCCCCCGACCCCCGGCACGACCTGGACATGGCCGGCTACAGCATCGTCAAAGTCACCCCGCACGGCGACGCCTACACCTGGGAACCGAAGGCGGCCTTCCACGAGATCGCCCGACTTTACGGGGAGCATGCCTGATCCGTGAGATCGTCTGGTCAGCGACTCCCCCTACCTACAAAGGCGGTTCGATGACCACTGACCTGCCGTCCAGGCCCTCCGGACGCCGTCCCCGCCCCGAACGGAGTGTCACCGGCCGCGTGCTGACCCTGGGCGGCACGCAGGCGCCGGTGACCACGCTCCGGCTGTCCGCCGAGGACGGGACCGTGCTGGCGGCTGAGCAGGTCGACACCCCGACCGACCGGGTGATCGTCCCGGGTCTGGTCAACGCCCACGCCCACTCGGGGATGGCGGTACTGCGGGGCCTCGGCGACGGGCTTGTCCTTGAGGACTGGCTCGCCGTCGTCATGGCCGCGGAGAACACGCTCACCGAGGACGACATGCGGTGGAGCCTCTCCCTTGCCATGTGCGAGATGATCCGCGGCGGGACGACCGCCTTCGCCGACATGTTCCACTGGACCGAGCCGCTCATCGACACGGTGATCGAGGCCGGGATGCGCGTGTCGGCGGCGCCCGTCGTCTTCGGCCCCGACGACAAGCCTTACGCCGCCGCCGGCGCCCTCGGCTACCCGGCCCAGCTCGACCACACCGAACGCCTCGCCGCCCGCTACGCCGGCGAACCCCTCGTGCAGGTCATGTACGGCCCCCACGCCGTCTACACCAGCGGTGAGGTGATCTTCCGCGACGTCGCCGAACGCGCCGCGCGGAGCGGCCTCGGCATCCACGTCCACCTGTCGGAGACCCCACGCGAGGTCGCCGGCTCCGTCGCCCGCTTCGGCGCGACCCCCATCGCGGTCGCCGCCCGCACCGGACTGCTCGGCCCCGCGACCCTCATCGCGCACGCGACGAAGGCCACCGCCGACGACATCCGCCTGATCGCCGAATCCGGGGCGACCGTCAGCCACAACCCGCAGTCCAACCTCAAACTCGGCTCAGGCATAGCGCCCGTCCGGGCGTTCCTGGACGCGGGCGTGCCTGTGGCGATCGGGACCGACGGGCCCGCCTCGAACGACTCCCTCGACCTGCTGCGCGACCACCGCCTCGCGGTGTCCCTGCAGCGCGGCGTCGCGGAGACCGCCGACGCCTGGGACACCGCCGGCGCCCTCACCGCGATCACCACGACCGGCGCCACCGCACTCGGCTTCACCCCAACGTCCCTCCTCCCCGGCGACCCGGCCGACCTGGTCGTCCTCGACACCTCGTCCGCCCGCGCCCAACCGGTCCACAGCCCTTACGCCTTCGTCGGCTGGGTCGCCACAGCCGCCGACGTCCGCGACGTCTACGTCGCCGGCCGCCCTCTCCTGGCCGACGGTGAACTATGCACCCTTGACGAGGAACGCATCCTCTTCGAAACCCGCCGCATCGCCACCCGCCTCGGCCTCCCCGAACCGTCCCTCTCCTAGCAACGGGTGGCACGAGCCGAACGGCTCGCATGGGAAGCCACCACCGAATCTGAGCCCAGAAAGTATCCTGTGACCCCGATCCGCGACCAAACCATAGCGACAGATTTCAGCGACACACTGGGCTCAGCTGCACTACCGGAGGTCTGCTGAAATTCAAGCTGGAAACACATCGATCCCACCGCCTAGGAGCCGTGGCTTTACGCTGGGGTTCTCATCACCCTTCCGAGGGGTCGCAACTCGTAGTAGACCCAGCCAAAGACGGGGGCGATCGCGTTCTCATCACCCTTCCGAGGGGTCGCAACGCGGTCTCGGGACGCGCGCCCCGCTCGCCCTTCAGGTCCTCATCCCCTTCCGAGGGGTCGCAACATGGGCATGTTGGTCGTGATGTGCTCGACGATGACGGTCCTCATCACCCTTCCAGGGGTCGCAACGTCACGTCTGCTTCCAGCAACGGACCTAGGCGGGCGTCCTCATCGCCCCTCTCCTAGACGCGTGATGAGACCTGTGATCAAGGCTCCCGCTTTCGTACCTGGTGGAGCGGCATAGAGAGGCAGCAAAACGAACGGTTACCGCAGGTGGCGTGAGTGCGGGCATTTGGAACGCGTGGTGGAGACCGCCGGGAGCGTTGAGCAGTTCGAAGACGAGGTTCGTCGGCTATGCGATGAGAGTCAGGATTGGAAACTGGCAGACGAGCATGGGTTGTCCGGAGTGCCTTCGGAGGGTGATCGAGGGTAGGGCGTCCCCTGCGGATCTTCGCGACCTATACCCCCGGCGGCGCCGGAGGCGGCCAGGAATTGTTTGTTGGGGAGGGCGAAGCCCAGCCGTTCGGGAGGGAACGCCACAGAAGATCGGAGAACGCCCCTGAGTGTTGCCCTCCACACGAAGAGGCGCGGGGGTTCGGTAGGGCGCATGCCTGCCGGGTACCGGTCGCCGCTTTAGGCGGGGACATGGAGCTGCTGATGTGCCCGGTGGCGAAGCTCTTGCACGTTGGTCTCGGCGTTCCAGGGGGTCAGTGCGTCGAGTAGGTCCTGCACGTAGGTCAGTGAACGGATGGAGGCGACATGGGAAAGGATGTCCACGGCCCGGTGCCCGTGTTCCAGCCCTTCGTCGAGACGACATGCTTGCAGGTGGGCGCAGCCGACGATGGCGTTGCGCATGCCGTAGGAACGTGTGTAGGTGAGGGCGGGCATGGTGGCCATGTCCTCGAAGCGCATCACCATATGCGGCATCTCAAGGTCGCGGTGGATCTCGGTGGCGTCGGCGGCCAGACGGGCGTGAGTGAAGAAGTCGATCCAGGTCGGGTCGCCATCGTCGGGGTGGGCCTGGCCGAGCAGGGTTTCGGAATGGGCAAGCGCCAGCCCGGCGGCACGGCGGGAGTAGGCACGTCCGTGCAGGCGGGCAGCGCGGGCGTGGGCGCGGGCCTCGACCAGTTTGAAGAACGCCAACGTGCGTCGGGTGGCGTGATCGCGGGAGCGTTCGTAGGCGCCTTGGGCCATATCGATGGCGTCCTCGGCGTGGTCGTTGAGTCCGGCCTATAACGACATCGATGCCAGCACGTAAGCGCCGAGTGGCACATCGCCGGCGGCGCGGGCCAGGCGGAGGGCCTGGATGTAGTGCCGTTGCGCGCCGGCCTGGTCACCGACGTCCCAAGCCGAGTAGCCGGCCAGGCGGCCGAGCTGGGCGGTGGCGCCGAACAGCTCGCGGCCCACGGCGTCGGTGTAGGTGCCTTTCAGCAGCGGGACGGCACGGTCGCGCAGGCACGCGGCCACCAGTAAGGAGCCGGAGGAGCCGCCGCCGTACTTGGAGTCGATGTGGCGGGAGTGCTCGGCCGCGTCGTGGAGTTCGGCGATGTCTGCGGCGCCGACCCGGCGGCCGGGGGCATGGGAGGGCAGGGTGGCGGCGTCGGTGTCGGTGGGCTGGATCAGCCATCGGGTACTGGGCGTGGCGAAGGCCGCGGCGGCGAAGGTGAGGCGGTTGAACGCACGGCGGTTCACCGGATCTCCCAAGATCCACCAGGCTGCTGCGGTGTCGATGGCGCGGGGAAGCTCACGGGGGAAATCCAACCCGATCTCGGGGGAGGTTGTCGCCGGTTGCGGCATGCCGATTTCGGCGACGCTGACGGGGCGGCCGAGCCGTTCGGACAGGGCAGCCGCGATGGCCTGCGGGGTGGGCCAACGTGGGGTCATCCCGGAGATCCAGTTAGTGACCGAGGTGTGCGTGTAGTGCGCGGGCTTTCCCATGGCTTGGCAGTGCTGATTCACCCGCGCGGCCAGGGCCTTGCGGCTGGCACCGGAGACGGCGATCAGCTTTGCCAACGCCCGGTTCGGGGAGTGCCCAGAGGTGCGGGGCACGCTGGGAATGTGTGCGGCCACGACGCCTCCTGGAGGCTCAGCAGTGCGGTCCCACCAACGTGCCAATCACGGTAATGCGGCGGGGGCTGCCTGTGGACCTGCTTGGTGACTTGTGCGCCCCCCTATGTGCCCTCCCGGCCATCCCCCTTCTTCGGTTCCATGGAGGCATCAGCCGATCGATCGAAGGAGGTCGGCGCCACAAAGGGGGAGGTGAGCGCACATGTCCCTGCAGCAGCTTGAGGGTTCAAGCGTCCTCGTCACAGGAGCTGGAGGACTGATCGGCAGCCGTCTGACGGCTCAGTTGCGCCGGATAGGCGCGCGGCCCGTATCCCTATGCAAGATCGACGCCTACCCTCGGCGTGTCTACCACGACCACTTCGGGATCAGCCTGGACGATCCCAATTTCCACGTCGGCGACATCGCCGAACCTGGCGTGGTGGACAGGCTCATCCACGGGTGCGACTACGTGATCCACGCCGCAGCCCTGGCGGACGTGGCGGCATGCACCCGGCGGTCCATGGACGCCATCAAGGCCAATGTCATCGGCACGCAGCGGGTGGTGGAGGCCGCCGTCGCCACGCCGAGCGTGCGCCGGGTGGTGTTCGTTTCTTCCGCGAGCGTGTACGGCAACCAGCCGCCGGGTGAGATGGGGTCGCCCGGTTCGACGAGGACGTGCCGCTGCGGCCGGTGTCGATCTACGGCAGTACCAAGGCATGCGGAGAGTTCCAGACCGCAACAGTCCTGGGCGGGGCCGTCAGATCGTATGCGATCGTCCGCTACTTCTCCGTTTATGGAGAGCCGCAGGTCATTAAGGAGAACAGCCACTCATGGGTGGTGGCCTGGTTCTGCATGCGCGCCGCCCTCGGGCTGCCGCTGCAGCTGAACGGCGGCGGCCACCAGGTACGCGACCTGGTGCATGTGGACGACATCGCCACCGGTACCCTGCACACCCTCATCGAACCCGCTGCGCATAACCAGACCCTCAACCTGGGCACCGGGACCGGCACCACTATCCGGCAGATCGCCGAACTGGTCCGCCGGCACTACCGGGATGCCACCGTTACCGACACGCCCCGGCCGCCCGGCGACCCACTGGGAGGATACGCCTGCACGCGTCGCATGACCGAGCTGCTCGGCTGGCAGCCCAGCATCAGCGTCACCGAGGGCGTCGCTCGATACGCGGGGTGGCTGAAGGAAACCCCCTCGGCCATCCCCGCCTGGCTGCGCCAGCCGGCCGCCGCCTGATCCCGCGCCACGTCGTGCCCGTCACCCGCGGCCCCTTCTTGGAGACACGCCCATGCCAGCCTGGCCGCAGCCCGAGCCCGCCGTTCCGCTCATGGAGTTGGCCCGTCAGCGACGCCTGCCACCGCACCAGGCCATGGACCAGCCCACCCTCACCTGGATCGCCCAGAACCGACCTGCCGAGACGGTCCGCACGATCGCGGTACCCTATCCGCCCGCACCCCTGTTGCCCGAGGTGGCATGGTTCGCCCGAGAGCAGGCCGCCGACGGTATCCATGGTGCACGGCACAATGCCCGGGTGGGCCTCCTGGCTGCTCTGCTGGCCGAGCATCACGATCTGGACGCCGAGCAGAGTGCCGCGCTGCGGCTGGCGGCGGTCGTCCACGACTGCCGTCGCCACGACGACCGGGCCGATCCGGGGCACGGGCAGCGAGCCGCCCACTGGCTGATTCGCCACCACCCGGCCGTCACCGCCTCACTCGACATGCGCCTGTCGGAGGAGGCGGTGACGGCCGCGTGCACCGCCATCGGGCTGCACGATGTCGATTATCCGGAATTCTCGGCCGCCCAGCGTCATGCCTACGAGCAGGCGCCACGCCTGACCGATCTCCTCAAGGCTGCCGACTGCCTCGACCGCTACCGGCTGCCCGCCACCCGCTGGTGGCCCGACCTAGCCCGCCTGCGGGTGAGCGTGCCCGCCTGGATGCACGGTCTCGCCGTCGATCTGATGCTGGCCAGCGAGCAGGCCGGCCTGGATGGTGCCGCACACGACGAAGCCGTCTCCCATGCTCGCGACACCATCTCCCACCTGCCCTAGGAGTCCTCAATCGTGGACCACGACGTCTCCATTCTCGCCGCGCCTGTGGCCGCCGACCCGCTATGGGAGCACGCCCATACCGACTACAGCCGCGGCCACCAGCCGCGCCCCGTCCCTCGCGGCCTGACCGCCGACGACTCCCAGTGGCGTTCCTACCTCCTGCAGCACACCCCAAACGGCTGGCTGCTGGGCGCCGGCTCCCAGCTGGAGACACTGGCCAGCGGCCAGCCGATCTACCTCATGCACACCACCGCCTACCTGGAGGCCATCCGCGCCAGCAGCCAGATCTATCAGGCCCCCGGCTGCATGGTTGGAGCCCTGTACTGCGTCCTGCTCACCCCCGGGCCTTCCGGGCTTCGGCCCCACAATCTGGGGTCCTGGCTGCTGGCGAACAAGTCCCATAGGAACGCCCTGGTTTTCGAGGTCGCGCCCGGCGGACCGGTGCCCGCCAAGGGAATCGACTACCTGCGCCTGGGCAACGTGCATCTGGCCACCTACCAGGACCACCGTGCTTTCCTCACCCCTGCCGAGGACAACCAGCTCCGCAGCTCGGCCGTGCAGCGGATACGGCAAGCCGACAGTGTCCTGGATATGCTGCTCGCCGTCGCGTGCGGGGCCGACACACCACCCGACCGCGTTCTGAACCAGCTCGCCAGTGTGGTGCCGATGGTGCCGTTTCTGGGCTACCTGTACTTCGAGGTGATTTCGGAATACCTGATGCTGCACTCGACCGGCCCGCGAACGCGCGCCTGCGCCGAGGCAGGAGAGATGAATACCCTGCTGTCGAAGGATCTTGCTTTTGCCGCGGTGGACACGATGGGCGAGTTGTTCGACTCGGCGGGACAGAAAGGGCGAAGCGAGGATGACGGTCGGCCGATGCACCCACAGTCTCGAATTCCGAGACGATGTCGTGGTCAAGCGCTACACCTGCTGGGGGCGAGGAGAGCCCCACAGGGAGTGGGAAGTGCTCACCCTGCTCGCTGAACACGCGCCCGATCTGGCGCCCACGCCTGTGGAAGCCGCGCTGGAGGCTGACCCACCCATGATCGTGATGAGCAGGCTGCCCGGCCGCATCCTGCGCGGTGATCACGCGACCGGCGAGCAGATCACGGCGATGGCCGCCGCGCTGAACCGTTTGCACCAGATCCCGCGCCAGGTGGTGGAAAGAGTCGAGCCTGCTTCCTGGAGGCCTGCGGCAGCCGTGGACAAGACCCGCGCCTGGGCCAACAAGCAGCCCGACCTCGGCCATGACCCCCTCGTGCGGGAGGCGTTCCGAGCGGGGGTCGCCTGGCTGGCCTCCAGCGCTCCCGATCAACTCATCTCGAACCCTCTGCCACCCGTCCTCGGGCTGGCGGACGGCAACCATGCCAACTACCTGTGGGACGACCACGAGCGCCGCGTGCGTCTGATCGACTGGGAAGACTCTGGCCGCAGCGACCGGGCTTTCGAGATGGGCGAGGTCTGCGAGCACATCTCCCGCATCGACGGTGTTCTGGACGCTGAGCAGTTGCTGGCCTGCATCGACCTGGCCCCAGGTGAAGCCGAACGGGTACGCGACGTCCGCCGTCTGATCGCGTTGGGCTGGTTTCTCCAACTCGGCCCCGATGGACCGGCGACACCCCATAACCCGGCAGGCACCCTGGAACGCCAGGCCCACAGGGTTCTTCAATTACTCGGCTGAAAGAGTCTCTTCCGGGTTCCCGGCCCGCGCAGGCCAGCCGGGAAGCGGTGATCATGAACCCCGGCCAGGGCAAGGCGGCCAGTTGAACGGCAAGTTCCGGGTGGTCACTCGGGCACGGCCACGGCCCGGATCGATACGTCGGCAGGCGTCAGGGGGAAATACCGGGTCAGATCTTCGCGGCCAATATCCGGGAACGAGCGAAGCCGCTTAGGTGGTCCCGCCGTGGAATCGGCCAGGCATGCGGGCCTTCGGCGTACTCTCCCCCATGTCACCCCTCGGGGGGACACGACCTGCTCCGCGACCACCGCCTCGCGGTGTCCCTGCAGCGCGGCGTCGCGGAGACCGCGGACGCCTGGGACACCGCCGGCGCCCTGACCGCGGTCACCACGACCGGCGCCGTCGCCCTCGGCTTCACCCCGACAGCCCTCCTCCCCGGCGACCCGGCCGACCTGGTCGTACTCGACACCTCGTCCGCTCGCGCCCAGCCGGTCCACAGCCCGTACGCCTTTGTCGGCTGGGTAGCCACAGCGGCCGACGTCCGCGACGTCTATGTCGCCGGCCGTGCTTTGCTCCTGGACGGCGAACTGCGCACCCTTGACGAGGAACGCATCCTCTTCGAAACCCGCCGCATCGTCACCCGCCTCGGCCTCCCCGAACCGTCCCTCTCCTAACAATGGGTGGTACGAGCCGAACGGCTCGCGTGGGAAGCCACCGGATCCGAGCCCGGAGGTATCCTGTGACCCCGCTCCTCGACCAAACCGTAGCGACAGATTTCAGCGACACACCGGGCTCAGTTGCACTATCGGAGGTCTGCTGAAATTCAGGCTGGAAACGCATCGATCCCACCGCCTAGGAGCAGCGGCTTTACCCTGGGGTCCTCATCACCCCTCCGAGGGGTCGCAACCAGTAGGGCGGGTTGTGCCAGCGGTGGTCGCCGACGCGTCCTCATCACCCCTCCGAGGGGTCGCAACCCCGCCTTGACCAGTTCCGCCGTCCCTTCCAGGATCGCGTCCTCATCACCCCTCCGAGGGGGCGCAACCCGACGATCAGTTCAGCGCCACGGGTCCGCGTCGGCTCCTCATCGCGCCTCCGAGGGGTCGCAACTTGCTGGCCGGGGCGAGTGAATGCAGTACGCGTAGGTCTCCGTCACCCCGGAGATCCTCGTCCTCTGCCATGGCAGGCCGATCGCCGACCTGGACGATGTGCGCCCCATCCAGCGGAAGACCTCCGGGTCGCGGGCTTCTTCGGCGCCTCGTTCATGGAGTGTCTCCCCGCCGAGCGCGCCATCGCCGACCCTGAAGGACCCCGACGAAGGAACGCCCCATGCACCGCATGCCGAGGCGCCACGCCGCAGGCACTACAGCCGGGTGTTCCCGCTCGGGGGACTTCGGTCACACCGGCTCAAGCGCCGTCAAGCGGTAGTGAGCGGAGGGCGTTGGCGGTGAAGTCGTCGAGGGGATAGAAGAGTTCGATCGCCAGCTCCGACAGTGTGACGTCGGCTGGGGCGCCGAAGGTGGCCATGGTGCTGAACATCGCCAGTTCGCCGTATGGGGTGCGGATTCTCAAGGGCACCTGGATGGGGCTCGGCCGGTGGAGTGAGGCTCCATCGTGATGCGTGTCCTCATGACCCGATGGCGCGGGATAGGCGGAGACCTCCTCGTAGAGAAGGCGGAGCTCGGTGTCTCCCGTGGCGTTGACCTGGCGCGACAACCGTTCGAGGAAGAACTCCCGAACTTCGCTCAGGTTGGCCAGCCGTGCGGCCAGACCGTCGGGGTGAAGTGCCAGCCGGAACACGTTGGGTTGGTGCTCCAGCAGGTGCGCCGGAATGCCGTCCATGAGCACGCCCATGGAGCGGTTGCCCAGCAGAACGTTCCAGAGGCGGTCGACCACGACGGCGGGGTAGGGCTCATGCGCCGTCAGCATGGTGTCCAGCGCGGAGCGGATCGAGCCCATGTAGTCGTCGTCGAGGTCGCTCTCCCGGTAGGCCGGGGCATAGTCGGCGGCCAGCAGCAGGGTGTTGCGCTCGCGTAGCGGCACATCGAGTGCGGTCGACAGGCGCAGCAGCATCGGGCGGCTTGGGCGGGCGCGGCCGGTCTCCATGTAAGACAGGTGCCGCGCCGAGATGTCGGCCAGGTTGGCCAGATCGAGCTGGCTGAGCCTGCGGCGCTGCCTCCATTCCCGCAGTAAGGCCCCGAGCCGGGACGGCTGTTGCACATCCATGGCGATGAGGATAGGCCACCACCAGGTGGGCGATGCCATGACCTCTGACGTTATTGAGCTCATAACCGTTGCGATGGCATGGTCTTCTTCCAACAAAGTTCACTGCGAAGGAGATCCATATGAGTACGCCGACCGGGACCAGGAGGCCCCTGGAGACCGACAACGCAGGGCCACTGCGCACAGTTCTGCGGATCGACGGGTGGAGCACCGGCGTTTTCGGCGTGGTCATGCTCGCCGCCGCCCAGCCGCTCAGCGGCCCGCTCGGCCTGCCGACCGCGTGGTCCATCCCGTTCGGCGTGGCCATGCTGGGTGGTGCCGCGGTGCTCGGTCTCATCGCCGGCTACCCGCGGATCCCTGCGCGATACGCGGCGTACGTCGTGGCGGGCAACACGCTGTCGTGTGTGGCGCTGCTGGTTCTGGTGTTCGCCGATGTGATCCCTCTGACCGGCTTGGGGACCGCC
Organism: Sinosporangium siamense; assembly: GCF_016863435.1. Taxonomy (GTDB): domain Bacteria; phylum Actinomycetota; class Actinomycetes; order Streptosporangiales; family Streptosporangiaceae; genus Sinosporangium; species Sinosporangium siamense. The sequence continues at coordinate 86,565 of NZ_BOOW01000029.1, read as the reverse complement.
TTTCTACTGACCGGCGCGCTCGTAGTCGCCGTCTACGCCGGGCTGGAGTTCGCCGGGCTCCGACGGCTGCAGACGAGGTGAGGGCGACGGCCGACGCCGGCGCGATTCTCTACATCAACGAAGTACCCTCCTCCGTGTCACTCCACGGGGGGACACGGCCTGCCGCGTAGTACCCCGGTGAGGGGGTGAAGTGCCGGATCAGATCTTCGTGGCCAATGTCCGGGAACGAGCGAAGCCGCTTAGGTGGTTCCGTCGTGGAATCGGCCAGGCATGCGGGCCTTCGGCGTACTCTCCCCCAATGTCACCCTGCGGGGAGACACCACGGCCTGCTCCGCGACCGCCGAAGCCTGGGACACCACCGGCGCCCTGACCGCCGTCATCTCGGCCGGCGCCACCGCCATCGGCTTCACCCCGACTTCCCTCCTCCCCGGCGACCCGGCCGACCTGGTCGTACTCGACACCTCGTCCGCTCGCGCCCAGCCGGTCCACAGCCCTTACGCCTTCGGCGGCTGAGTCGCCACAGCCGCCGACGTCCGCGACGTCTACGCCGCCGGTCGCGCCCTGCTCCTGGACGGCGAACTGCGCACCCTCGACGAGGAACGCATCCTCTTCGGAACCCGCCGCATCGCCTCCCGCATCGGCCTCCCCGAACCGTCCCGCGCCTAGCTGTGCTGGTAGGCGGTTGTCGCAGGTGGCGCGAGAGTGGGCATCTGGAGGGGGCGCTGGAGACAGCCGGGAGTGTCGAACAGTTCGAAGGCGAGGTTCGTCAATGAGGCTTAAGGCTGGAGACTCGCCGAGATGCGACGATAACCTGATCATCACCGGACCGAGCTCGGCTCATCGCAGGGCGGACAGGGCCCGCTCGAAGGTCCTGTCGCGGTTCCCCGCCAGTTCCCGATCGTTGAGGACGTCGGGGACGGACAGGTGCGGCGGGATGCCTGTGGCGTCGAAGGACTCGCCGGAGGCGGTGAGGAATCGTTCGTTGGGCAGGGCGAAACTCCAGCCGTTCGGGAGGGAACGCCACAGGAAGTCGGAGAACGCCCCCTGAGTGTTGTCCCCCACACGAACAGGCGCAGGCGTTCGTCCCATCGTGGCCTGGGTGAAGGTCTCACCCGCGCTGATCGTCAGCGGGCCGGTGAGCAGGGCGATGGGCCCCGTGTACGGCGGAGCCTCGCCGGGGTTGACCCGGACGCCGGCCGGGCGGGTGAAGGCGGGCGGGGTGCCGGGGCGGAGCAGCGCCTGTTTGTCGTAGGCGAGATACGGGCGGGCGGTGAGGCGGGAGAGCAGTTTGACGGCCAGGGCGTCGTAGCCGCCCAGGTTGACGCGGACGTCGAGGATGAGGCCGCGGAGCCTCTTCGGACCGCTTGTGCGTGACCGGGGGAAGATGTCGGCGAGGGCCCGATCCAGGACCTCGGCGTTGGCAGCGAAACCGCCCTTCTCGGCGAAGCCGTCGAAGGCGACGAGGCGCAGATAGCCGATCCGGCCGGGAAGGTCGGCGTATCCGATCAGGTCCCGCCCCCAGGTGCGCAGGGGCTTTTCGACGGCGTGCTCCTCGACGAATCTCTGCACCTTCGCGTTGAAGGCCTGGAAGGCGGGCAGCCCGTCGAGTTGCCGTGTGCCGGGCCGCAGCGGCCTGGCGAACTGATGCGGCCCGGCGTTGAGGGCGGTATGGGCGTCGCCGAGTTCCTGGAGAATGTCGCGAAGCACCGTGAAGAGCTGCTCGTCGCTTGTGGCGGAGGTGATCGAGGGGCGGTGCCGGTCGCGTACGGCACGCCAGTCGACGCCTTTGACGGCGAAGAAGGGGTAGTTCTCCGCGAAAGTCGCCCAGAAGACGTCGAAGACCGCGCGTGGGTCCTTGGCGGCAGGTGACGAGCAGGCCGGTGGCAGACCGGTGATCCTGCGCACCTCGATGCCTCCGACGCCGCCCAGGTAGCTCAGACGGGCCCGGCCGGGCCCCCGCATGCGAAAGGTGAGCTGCCGGGCGATCGTCTTCGAGGTGAACGTCGCGGAGGTGGAGGTGACCGAGGTGCGTTCGGCGGTGAGCACGCCCGGCAGGCAGCTCACGGAGGTGGTGTCAAAGGTGGCGAGCTGTCCGTCGCGGACCTGGTAGACCGTGTTGTAACCCACGCTCCGCCAGAAGCCGTCGAAGGCGGCAGGTCCGGTTTCGGCGTGCGCGGCGGGGAGCAACCCCGAGTGGGCGAGTACGGCGGCCGCCATGGCGGCGTAGACGTTGCGCTTCTTCACGGCCCGGACGCTATCGAGCGGCTACCGAGCGCGGCGTCCCACCGGGGAGCCACATTTGAGGTAGGCCCGCCGGGGGAGTCGGCCAGACATGCGGGCCTTCGCCGAGTGGCACGTCGCCGGCGGCGCGGGCCAGGCGCAGGGCCAGGATGTAGTGCCGCTGTGCGCCGGCCCGGTCACCGACCTCCCAAGCCGAGTAGCCGGCCCCGCTTGGTCGCGTTGGGCTGGTTCCTCCAACTCGGCCCCGATGGGCCGGCGACACCCCACAACCCCGCAGGCACCCTGGAACGCCAGGCACACAGGGTTCTTCAGTCGCTCGGCTGACAGAGTCTCCTCCGGATTCCCGGCCCGCGCAGGCCACCCGGGAAGCGCGGATCGTGAACCCCAGCCAAGGTAAGGCGGCCAGTTGAACGGCAGGTCCTGGCCCAGGCCACCCCACGGCCCGGATCGATACGTCGGCAGGGTCAGGATGAAGTACCGGATCAGATCGCCGCGGCCGATGTCCGGTAACGAGCGCAGCCGCCTCGGACAAGCCTGTCGGGAGAATCGGCCAGGCAGCGAGCCTTCGGCGTACTCTCCGCCTTGTCACCCCGCAGGGGGATACGGCCTTCCGTGTAGTACCCCGGTGAGGGGGGTGTGGTCGGCCTCGCGGACGATCTGCCTGCGGGGATGCGGGCCTAGCATGGGGGCATGTCGCGCTTGACCGCCAAATGGGCGGAAGTCTTGCGAATCGTGTCGTGGGTGGTCGCGTGCTGCATGTTCGTGCTGAATGTGGGCTTGCTGGTGAACGACTTCCACATGCCACCCATATTGGTCTTACCGCTCGCCGCGGCCTGTTCTGTGCCTATCGTGATCTGTCGGCGTCAGCCGCTGGCAGCCTGGGGGCTCCTCTACGTGGGCATGCTGGTCACGGCCTCCCTCGCCGCGCAGCCCGCGCTCCTGTGGCCGTGGTTGGCGATTCCCAGCGCCGTCTACCTCAGGGCGCTGTTCGTGCTGGGATTGCGCGGGCCGAGGCGGCAGTCGGTCGGCATATGGGGCCTGACCATGCTGGGGGGGCTGCTGACGGTTACGCGCGGTGTCTCTGAGGAGATATCGGGGCCGGTGATCCTGCAGATAGTGGCCGTGCTGACCCTCATTCCCCTGGTCGTGGGCGACAATCTGCGCACGCGCCGGCTCGCCCAGGCTCACGCGGCCGAGCAGGAGCAGATCAGCGCAGTGGAGCGGGCCCGCCGGGAGCTGCTGGAGGAGCGGGCGCGGATCGCGCGGGAGATGCACGACGTCGTGGCCCACCACATGTCGGTGATCGCGGTGCAGGCGTCGAGTGCGCCGACCAGGCTCGGCGGGGTGTCGGCCGGGGCGGCGCGCGAGTTCGACTCGATCGGGTCGGCGGCGCGCGAGTCGCTGGCGGAGATGCGGCGGCTGCTCGGCGTGCTCCGCAGCGACGACGACTCGGGGCCTCCGCGTGCCCCGCTGCCGGGCCTCGGCCAACTCGACGCGCTGGTGGAGACGGCCCGGCGGGCCGGAACCCCGGTCGAGACGGCGATGTCGGGGCTGCCCGCGGCACTGCCGGGAGTCACGGAGCTGGCGGTCTATCGGATCGTGCAGGAGGCGCTCAGCAACGTGCTGCGCCACGCCCCCGGCGCCGCCACCCGGGTGGCGCTGACGGGCAACGGCACGCTGCTGCGGGTCGTGGTCGAGAACGACCCCCGGCCTGGGGGCGGCGGGGAGCCGATGGGTGCGGGGCACGGTCTGGTGGGCATGCGGGAGCGGGCCGACATGCTGGGAGGCGAGTTGCTCGCGGGGCCTACGCCGAAGGGCGGCTGGCGGGTCGAGGCCACCGTGCCGGTCGTGTCCGTGGAGCCGGAGCGGAATCAGCGATGAAGACGCGGGTGCTCATAGCCGACGACCACGCGATGGTGCGTGCCGGGTTCGGCGCGCTGCTGGCGGCCGAGCCGGATCTCGACGTCGTGGGCGACGCGGCTAACGGGGAGCAGGCGGTGGCCGAGGCGCGGCGGCTCCGTCCCGACGTGGTGCTCATGGATGTCCGCATGCCGATGATGGACGGCCTGCGGGCGGCCAAGCTTCTGCTTGACCCGCCGCCGGGCGGACATCGGCCGCGCGTGCTCATGCTCACCACGTTCGACCTGGACGAATATGTGTATGAGGCGCTGCGGGCCGGGGCAAGCGGTTTCCTGCTCAAAGATGCCCCGCCGCAGGATCTGATCGCCGCCGTGCGGGTGGTGGCCTCGGGCGACGCGCTGCTGGCGCCGTCGGTGACCAAGCGGCTCATCGACGAGGTCATGCGGTCACGGCTGGTGCCGCCGCTGCCGTCGGTGGAGACGTCGATGCTGACGCGGCGGGAGGCCGAGGTGCTGGTCCACATCGCGCGCGGGCTGACCAATTCCGAGATCGCGGCGTCCCTGGTGATCGGCGAGCAGACCGTGAAGACGCACATCGGCCGGATCCTGGCGAAGCTCAACCTGCGGGACCGCGGCCAGGCGATCATCTTCGCCTACGAGAGCGGCCTGGTCGTGCCCCGGTCCGGCGAATAGCCGGCGGCGGCGTCCCGCCGCCGGCCACAGGGTCACTCGCCGCGTTCGGGGTGGATGGCCGTGGTGTGCTCGGTGTGCGCCACGGCCAGGTCGAGAAGCATCCGGACATGGGCGTCGTCGAGCCGGTAATACGCCATGCGCCCGGCCCGCCGTACCGCCACCACGCGATGCGCGCGCAGCAGCCGCAGCGCGTGCGAGGCGGACGACTCGCTCAGCCCGCTGACCACGGCCAGGTCACAGACGCAGAGCTCCCCTTCCAGCAGGGCCAGCAGCAGCCTCAGCCGTCCGGGATCGGCCAGAAGGCCGAAGACGTCGGCGGTGTCGGCCAAATCCTTCTCGGCGGGCATGCGTGAGCTGACCGCCTCCACTCGCTCCGGGTCGACCACCCGGGTCGCACATGCCTCGACTGCGGTCGTACTGCTGCTGGTAGTGCTTTTCACACGAAAACCATATTCGTTTTGTAGCTTTTGTCGACGGGGCATCCCATATCGGCTTGGTAGCCCCTGGCACTGCCGTACATGCCGCCGCCTCCCGTCTGGAACTCCGGCCCCTGGGGGATCTCGAAGTCGATGTACTTCACGCCTCGGGGTCGGCGATCTCGCGGATGTGGAGCGGCTCGTCCAGCGCGCGCGACGGCTCCGCCCAATGTGCGGCGTTGAGGGTGAGGATCGGGCAGATCGACACGTCCGCGATCGCCGCGGTGTGGGCGTCCCATGGTTCAAGGCCCGTGCGGGAGATCACCGCCGCCAGCGCGGTCGCCTGGTCGGCGCCCTTCAGCGGGGCGACGGTCACCTGCGGCAGCAGGTCGAGACCGGCCAGCAGGTCGTCGCCTTCGGCGCTGCGAACGGCGAGGGATGCCCCCGCCATGGCCAGGGCGGGCACGACCATCGGCTGCCCCTGCGCGTCGTAGGCCAGCACGAGGCCGAGCAGGTCGCTGTCGCCGCGGGCGATCTCGGCGAGGACGCCGGTGTCGAGGATGTAGGGAGTCGGGGTGTGCCGGGTCACCGGTCGCGCTGGCTCTCCACGTGAGCCATCATGCGGGCGACCCGGGCGGGATCGGCCTGCGCGGCCCTCGCCGTGATCAGGGTGCGGCGGCGGCGCTGAGTGTGCATGTATTCATGCATCGCCGCACCGAAGACCGCGGAGGCGGAGTCGGCCTGTCCGGAGGCGACCATCTGCTCGACGAATGCCTTCACCTCCGGGTCCACGGTGATGGCCACCTTGGGCTTGCGGCCGACGGGCTCGTCGCCTGTGGATGCCGGATCACTGTGAGTCATACCCGGATCATACCCACATCGTGGCCGACCTGCCTGGCCCTTTAAGCGGTCTCGGTGCTCCGCAAAGCGGATCAGACTGGTGTGAGGTCGTCTGGTACGGCTGGCGCAGGACTTTTGCCCCTATCTGCGGTGGGAGGGCTGGAGGAGGGTCGAAGTGAACAGCCGATCAGCCTGTGAGGGGAAGCAGTCGTGGATGCCGAGTGTGATGTTCTGTTGCGAGACGGGGGTATCGCTCAGATTCGCCCGCTGCGGACCGAGGACTGCGCAGCCCTGCACGAGCTGATCGAGCGTAGCTCCGAGCGTTCGGCCTACCTGCGGTTCTTCACCGGCGGCAAGGCCACCGCCCACGCCTACGCCGACCGGATGACCGGGCCGGACTACGCCGGGCACGCCTTGGTCGCGTCCGTGCGGGGGCGGCTGGTCGCGGTGGCGGAGTACATCCCGATCCCGGACACCGGCAGGGCCGACATCGCGATCCTGCTCGACGACGCGGTGCACGGCCAAGGGCTCGGCACGCTGCTGCTCGAACACCTCGCCCTGGACGCCACCACCCGCGACATCCACGAGTTGATCGCCGACGTGCTGTTCGAGAACACCGCCATGATCAAGGTGTTCGACGACATCGGCCTGGACGTCGAGCGGACCGTCGACCAGGGCCAGTTGAGGATCGCGATCGCGCTGCGCCAGACGCCACGGCTATTGGAGCGCATCCAGGCCCGCGACCACGAGGCGGAACGGGCCTCCCTCGCACGTGTGCTCACACCTCGCTCGGTCGCCGTGATCGGCGCCGGACGCGAGCCGTCGAGCACGGGGCACAAGGTGCTGCGCAACCTGATCGACGGCGGCTTCAGCGGCCTGATCCACCCAGTCAACCCCAACGCCGCCCAGGTGGCGGGCCTGACGGCATATCCCGACGTACGGCACATGCCCGGCCCGGTGGACCTGGCCGTGATCGCGGTCCCCGCCCGGCGCGTCCTGGAAGCGGCGCGCGACTGCGCCGCCGCCGGGGTGGGTGGCCTCGCCGTGCTCAGCTCCGGCTTCGCCGAGAACGGCAAAGCGGGCAGCGAGCGTGAACTCCTCCGCATCTGCCGGGAGGCCGGCATGCGCCTGGTCGGCCCCAACTGCCTCGGCATCCTCAACACCGCCGACGACCTCAACGCCACCTTCCTCCCCACCACGCCCAGCCCCGGCCGCATCGGCCTGATCTCCCAGTCCGGTGCCATCGCCGCCGCCGTGCTCGACCGGCTCGGCGCGTGCGGCCTCGGCGTGTCCTCCTTCGTCTCGACCGGCAACAAGGCCGACGTCAGCGGCAACGACCTGCTGGAGTACTGGGAGGACGACCCCGCGACCGACGTAATCATGCTGTACCTGGAGTCGTTCGGCAACCCGCGCAAGTTCGCCAGGATCGCCCGCCGCGTCGGCGCCGCCAAGCCGATCCTGCTGGTCAAGAGCGGGCGCACCGGCTCGGGCGGCAGAGCCGTACAATCCCACACCGCCGCGGCGGCGACCCCCGACACCGCCGTGGACGCCCTCGTGCGGGCCGCGCGCGTCATCCGGCACGACAGCGTGCAGGACATGATCGACACCGCCCGGCTGCTGGCCACCCAGCCGGTCCCCGCCGGGCGGCGGGTCGCCGTCGTCGGCAACTCCGGCGGCCCCCAGGCCATGGCGGCCGACGCGATGGAACGCCACGGCCTCGCCGTACCCGAACTCGCCGCCGGCACCCGGCACGCGCTGGCCGAACGCACCCGCCCCTCGGCCGCGCTGGGCAACCCGGTGGACCTCACCGCCGACGCCACGGCCGGAGAGATCGGCTACGCCGTGCGGACGGTCCTGGCAGACCCGGGCGTCGACGCCGTGCTGGTCGTCTACACCCCTCCCTTCGGCTCCGGGCTGGAGGAGACCGTCCGGGCCATCGCCGAGGCCACGAGGGACGCCGGCAAGACCGTGCTCGCCTGCCTCGTCGGCCGCGACGAGCTCATCGACGGCCGGGTCCCCGCCTACGCCTTCCCCGAGCAGGCCGCCGCCGCGCTGGGCCGCGCGGCCGACTACGCCGAGCGGCGCGCCCGCCCGGTGGAGGAGGTCACCCCCACGGCGGCGTCCGACATTCGCGCCGCACGCGCCGTCGTGCGCCGCGACCTGGCCGAGCACCCCCAGGGCCGCTGGCTTGACCAGGTGGCCACCGCCAGGCTGCTGGAGTGCTACCGCATCGACAACGCCCCGTCCCTGCCGGTCGACTCCTCCGACGCTGCCGTCCGGGCCGCCGCCGAGACCGGTCTGCCTGCCGTCCTCAAGGCCACAGGTCCAGGGCTGGTGCATAAAAGCGACATCGGCGGTGTACGGCTCGGCCTGCGCACGGCCGAGGACGTGGGCAAGGCATATGCGGAGATGACCGAGACGCTCGGCTCGGCGATGACCGGCGCGATCGTGCAGCGCATGCTCCCCGAGGGCGTCGAGATCATCCTGGGGGGTGTCAACTATCCCGCCTTCGGCCCCCTGCTCATGGCCGGGATGGGCGGCGTCGCCGCCGACCTGCTGGCCGACCGCGCCTTCCGCGTGCCGCCGATCACCCTCGCCGAGGCCGTCGACATGCTCGGCGAACTGCGCTGCGCCCCGCTGCTGCACGGCTATCGCGGCCGCCCGGTCACCGACGCCGACGCCCTGGCCGAACAGGTCGTACGGCTCGGCCACCTGCTCGACGACATCCCCGAGATAGCCGAACTCGACCTCAACCCGGTCATCGTCACCCCCACCGGCGCCACCGCCGTGGACGTCCGCATCCGCCTGGCCCCGGCTTCGCCGCCCGACTCGCCCATGCTCCGCAAACTGCGGTGACCCTCAGCGGAGGCGCACCGCCGTGACCTTGTATTCCGGGCAGGAGGTGTCGGTGTCGGCGTGGCCCGAGGTCAGCGCGTTGACGTGGCTCTCGGGGAAGTGGAAGGCGCAGAAGACCTGGCCCGGCACGGTCTCCTCGGTGACGCGCACCCGCATCGTGGCCCTGCCGTGCCGGCTTTCCACCGTGACGCGGTCGCCCTCGCGCACGGCGTGGCGGCGGGCGTCGGCGGGGTGCACGTCTAGCCGTTCGGTAGCGTCGAGGCGGATGTTGCCGCTGCGCCGGGTCATGCTGCCGGAGTTGTAGTGCGCCCAGCGGCGTCCGGTGATCAGGATCAGCGGGTAGGTGTCGTCGGGCTGCTCCCCCGGTGGCAGGTAGGGGCGGGCGGCGAGATGGGCGAGCCCGTCGGGCGTGGCGAATCCGTCGAGATAGAGCTTGGCCTCCGCCGGGCCGTACGGATCGGGGCAGGGCCACGCCAGCGCACCCTCCCGCTCCAGCCGCTCGTGGGAGATGCCGGCGAAGATCGGCGCGACCCGCCCGCACTCGGCCAGAGCCTCGGCGGGCGTGGGCACACCCAGGTCCACACCGCAGGCGGCGGCGACGGCGTGCACGATGGCGAAGTCGTCGCGCGCCTGCCCCGGCGCGGGCACGGCCGGGCGCACCCGCTGGAACCTGCGGTCGAAGTTGACGAAGGTGCCGTCCTTCTCCAGCCAGGAGGCCGCCGGCAGCACCACGTCCGCGCGGCGGGCCGTCTCCGAGAGGAAGAGCTCCTGGCAGACGACCAGCGGGCAGGCCTCCAGCGCCTCGGCGACTCCGGTGGAGCCGGGGTCGGTGGCGCACACGTCTTCGCCGATCACCCATAGGGCGCGCAGGGCGCCCGAGCGTGCGGCGGCGAACATCTCCGGGATGCGCAGGCCGGGGTGCGCCGGCAGGGGGACGCCCCACACCCGCTCCGCCCGGCCGCGCGCGCCGGGGTCGGTGACCTTGCCGTATCCCGGCAGCAGGTCGGGCAGCGCACCCATGTCGGAGGCGCCCTGCACGTTGTTCTGGCCCCGCAGGGGGTTCACCCCGTAGCCGCGTCCGGTGCCGGCCGCACCGCGCAGGATCGCCAGGTTGGCCAGCGTCCGCACGCCGTCGGTGCCGTGCAGGTGCTCGGTGACGCCGAGTCCGTAGACGATGGCCGGCTGTGCGGCTTCGCCGTACAAGCGGGCGGCCTCGGCGAGATCCTCCGCAGGGACGCCGGTGATCTCCGCCACCCGGCCGGGCGGGTAGTCCGCCACCAGAGCGGTCAGCTCCGCGAGCCCGGCGGCGCGGCGGCGCAGGAACTCGTCGTCGACGAGCCCTTCGGCGAGCAGCACATGCGCCAGCCCGTTGAACAGCGCCACGTTCGTGCCGGGCCGGGGACGCAGATGAACGTCGGCGTGATCGGCCAGCCCCACGGCGCGCGGGTCGGCCACGATCAGCCGCGTGCCACGCAGGACCCGCTGGAGCAGCCGGGCGCCGACCACGGGGTGGGCCTCGATCGGGTTGGCGCCGACGACGAGCAGGCAGTCGGCGTTTTCCACGTCGTCGAAGGTGTCGGTGCCGCCCGACAGGCCAAACGCGGCGGTCAGGCCCGCGGCCGAGGGGGAATGGCACAGCCGGGAGCAGTTGTCCACGTTGTTGGTGCCGATCCCGGCGCGCATGAACTTCTGGATCAGGTAGTTTTCCTCGTTGGTGGCCCTGGCCGAGGAGATGGCCGCCACCGCGTCGGGCCCGCCCTGGGCGACAGCCGCGCGCAGCCCTTCGGCGATGTGGCCGAGTGCCTCGTCCCAATCCACCGGCTCCAGACGGCCGCCGCGGCGAAGCAGCGGCCGGGTGAGCCGATCGCCCGAACGCAGATAGCCGTGGGCGAAGCGCCCTTTGACACAGGCGTGTCCCCGGTTGACCGGGCCGTCGGCCGCGGGGCGGACGGCGGTCACCTCACCATCTGAGGTGAGGACGTCCAGCGCGCAGCCGACACCGCAATAGCCGCAGGTCGTCCGGGTGTGGCCAAGCCTGGGCAAGGCCGTGCCGAGCGGCAGGCCGGGTTCGGTGAGCGCGCCGGTGGGGCAGGTGTCCACGCAGCCGCCGCAGGACACGCAGTCGGACTCGGCCCAGGGGCCGCCGGTGCCGGGTGCGACCACGGTGTCGGCTCCTCGGCCGGTCAGGGTGAGCGCGAAGGTGCCCTGGACCTCGGCGCACATGCGGACGCATCGGCCGCAGGCGATGCACAGGTCCCGGTCCAGCCGGACGAACGGGTGTGAGTCGTCACGGCCTCGCCCGGGGTCTCCCGCGGCGGCCCCGGCGCCGATGCCCAGCGAGTGGCAGACGCGCGCCAGCTCGCTGATCTCGGGCCCGCCGGCCAGGGCACGGGGCGGCAGCACCGAGACGATCAGCTCCACGGCCTCGCGCCGCAGCAGGCGCAGGTCGTCGCGCTCGACCTCGACCCGCGCGCCGTCCACGGCCGGGGTCACACACGCGGCCACCACACGCCCGTCTAGGCGGGCCAGGCAGGCCCGGCACGAACCGGCCGGGGTGAGGCGGTCGTCGTCGCACAGCGCCGGCAGACCGATGCCGGCCGCGCGGACGGCGGACAACACCGTGGCGCCCTCGGGCAGGGACACGGGTGTGCCGTCTACGACGACCCTCACAGGGCCCACCCCCGCAGGCGGTCGCCGTAGGCGCGGGCGAGGCTGCGCACCGCCGGGGGCACCCGCTGCCCGAACGCGCACAGGCTCGCCCCGGCCATCACGTGCAGCACGCGGGCGTATTCCTCGCCGGGTGGATCGCCGGACGAGACCAGCTCCAGGCCCTTGCGGGAGCCGACGCGGCACGGTGAGCAGGCTCCGCAGCTCTCCGCGGCGGCGAAGGCCCACACGTGGCGCAGCACCTCAATCGGCGGTGTCTCCCAGTCGAAGGCGACCACGCCGGCGTGGCCCAGGGCGGCTCCGCGCCGGGCCAGATCCGCCTCGGTCAGCGGCACGTCGAGCTCTCCGGCGGCCAGGAACCCGCCCAGCGGTCCCCCCACCTGCAGCACCGCCGGCTCGGCGCCCCCGCGAAGCCCGCCGCCGACCTCGTCGGCGATCCACCGCAGGGACGTGCCTATTTCGACCTCATGGCAACCAGGGTTGGCGAAGCGCTCCGAGAGGCAGACGAGCTTGGTGCCGGTTTCCCGCGCGGTGCCGCGTGCGGCGTAGGCGGCTCCGCCGTGCCGGACGATCCAGGGGACGGCGGCCAGCGTCTCCACGTTGTTGACCACGGTCGGTGCGTCCCACAACCCGCGGCGGGTCGGGTATGGCGGGCGGGGGCGGGCGCAGCCCCGGCCGCCCTCCAGCCCTGCGATGAGCGCGGTCTCCTCCCCCGCGACATAGGACCCGGCGCCCCGCACCACGTCGACGTCCAGACTCGTCGTGCTGCCGTGGACGCAGTGTCCCAGGTGCCCGTCCGCGTAAGCGGTCTCGACCGCCGCCCTCATGCGTGTGACCGCCTCGGGGTATTCGGAGCGCACGAGGACGACCGCGCGCCGTGCGCCACAGGCGAAGCAGGCCAGCGCGAGGCCCTCCAGCACCCGCCCCGGATCACGCTCCATCAGCAGGCGGTCGGCGAAGGAGCCGGGATCGCCCTCGTCGCCGTTGGCGATCACGACGCTGTCCGGGGATCCGCTTGTCGCGGCCCACTTGGCGGCCACCGGGTATCCCGCTCCCCCGCGTCCCCGCAGGCCGGAGGCCGCCACCTCCGCCCGCACCCGCTCAGGGGTGCTCTCGGCCAGGATCTGCGGCCACATCTGCCAGGGCGGCTGCCCTGTGACGATCCCGGCGAGCACGACGGGGTCGCCCGTCGTGTCGGACACCGGGATCGGCGGAGCGTGCGGCGGCACACGACCGGTGAGCTGACCGGCGAGGTCCGGCCCGGTGCAGGGCGTCTCGCCGTCCAGGCAGGCGGGGCCTGCGTAGCAGTAGCCCAGGCAGCGCACCGTGCGCAGGGAGGCCGCCGCCTCGGGTCCCGGCGCTTGATCGGCCGTGACACCGAGCGCGTGCTCGACGTCGGTGAGGTGCCGCCCGTGCTGCGCCGCGAAACACGCCGCCGCGGTGCAGATCCGGACGTGGCGCTCCCCGCGGCGGTGGCTCAGGTCGGCGTAGAACGTGGCCGGCCCCAGACCGGCGGCGGCCGGCAGACCGAAGCCCCTGGCCACCTCCGGCGCGCCGGAGGTGGCCTCCTCCAGCGCCTCGATCAGCCGGACGCCGGGCCGCCCCCGCCGGTCGGCCAGCGCCCGGAAGGCGTCGAACCGGTCGCCTGTGTCCCTGTGCTCCATCACGACCGCCCCGTCGGTGCACGATCCCGGTTCCCAATCTTCCGAGTACCGGGCCGCGCGCCCAAGGAGGACGGTCATCTCTTGACGGACTTTTGAGCCGCTCCAAAGAGACGACCTCGGCGCTCCCCCACCTTTCCGAGCGGCCCCCACGGTCGCTCGGCCGAGGTTCTTCCGGAACGGCCGCCGGTCGGTGTCCCCGTGACCGATCGGCGGGTGCTCAGCGGCAATTGTGGACATTGTCCACAATTGAGGGGCGGCGCCCACACTACACTCCAATGTGGATGCCGTCCACATTGACCGGAAGGGGGGCCATGACGTCTGCCGATCCGGTGCGGCGCAGCACCTACCGGCACGGGAACCTGCGCCAAGCCCTCCTGGAGGCAGGGCTTGAACTGGCACGCGCCGGCGGGCACGACGCGGTGGTGCTGCGGGAGGCCACCCGGCGCGCGGGCGTGGCGGCCAACGCCGCCTACCGGCACTTCAGCGACCGGGACGCCCTCGTGCACGCCGTCTCCCTGGCCGCGATGGGCGAACTCGCCCACACCATGGAAGCCGAACAGGCGACTCTGCCCCCCTCTACCGGCCCGGCCGAGGCCGCCCGCGCCCGGTTCCGCGCCGTCGGCACCGGCTACCTGCGCTTCGCCCGCACCGAGCCGGGGCTGTTCCGCGCGGCGTTCTACGGCCGCCTCGACATGACCGCGGCCGAGGCCGCCGAATCCGCTGGGGCAGGCGGGCTCACGCCGTTCCAACTGCTCGGCGCGGCACTGGACGACCTGGTGGCGTGCGGCGTCCTGCCCGCCGCACGGCGTCCGGGCGCGGAGTTCCTGGCCTGGTCCGCGGTGCACGGCCTGGCCGTACTGCTCGTCGACGGCCCCCTGCGCGCCGTCCAGCCGGATCAGGCCGACGAGACCACACGGCTGCTGCTGGACATGGTGGAACGCGGACTGTGACCCCTCCCTGAGGTAGCCGTACCTCAGGGAGGGGTCGGGATCTCCGGCGCGTGCTGCTTGCAGGTTTCGGCGGCCCGCTTCACCGTCGACTCCGGGGTGCACGGGGGGACGTTGAGCTGGACCTGGCCGTTGGTCGTGGGGTCCTTCATGGGGATGCCGTCCTCCCGCATGCACTGGGCATATCGCACCAGCCGGTCATGTTCCCCGGCGTCCATCCTGCCCACGCCCTCGCCGAGCACCTGGGCCAGGATGGGAGAACACTTCTGCTGAGCGGCCTGGAGCTTTGCCCCGTCGCCCGGGCCTCCCTTGATCGACACCGGGCCATCCGGGGCGGGGTCCTCCATCGGGACGCCGTTCGCCCGCATGCATTCCGCGAACTTGAGCCGGGCGTCCCGCTTGTCGGTTGTGGGACCCGACCGCTCGCCGGCAGTTCGGGGCGCCGCTTACCGCTCACCCCGGGACCGTGTACGCGGTGGCGTTCAGCCCGGACGGCACCGTACTCGCGAGCGGCGGTGCCGACTACAGCCTCCGGTTGTGGGACGTCGCCTCGCACCGCCCTCTCGGCGCACCGCTGATCGGCCACCATCGGTCCGTGGTGAGCGTGGCGTTCAGGCCGGACGGCAAGCTCCTGGCCACGGGCGGGGATGACGGCATCCGGCTGTGGGACAGGGCCGGCCGCCGTCTGACGACACCCCCGCTGACCGGGCACAGCGGTCCTGTGAACTGGGTCGCGTTCGGACCGCGCGGCACCATCCTCGCGGCGGCAACCGAGGACGGCACCCTTATGTGGGACCTCGCCACACGCCGTCTGATCGGCGCTCCTCTCACCGGCCACACCGGTCCGGTCACGAGGGTGGCCTTCAACCCGGACGGCACCGCCATCGCCACCGCGGGGGAGGACGAGTACATCCACCTGTGGAGTGTCCGCCTGCCCTATGATCCGTTCAGCGCGGTGTGCGAGTTCGCGCAGTGTTCCCTCACCATGCAGGAATGGCAGCAGTACATACCGGACGAGCCTTACCGGCAGATCTGTGCTCAGCAGGGCCTGGATGGGCGAAGGCCCTGGTTCCAGCAATAAGGCTAGGCGCGTCTTGGTAACGCACCGACCGTTCCACTGCTGCTCGCCCTCCCGCTGCTTGGCGGCTAGGGACACGTTCGGTTGCGACATGAAGTCGCATGTTGTGAGTGAGCACGAGAAAGGAGGCCCGGCGATGCCGGGACCGTGATCAGGTCAGTGTCTGAGACCTGTCCCTGCTCTGGCGTGCGTCGCGGGTAACCGTGGGGTGCGGAGCCCAGAGGAAAGCCCAAGAGTGCCGTTCCGTCCGCGGACCACAGGCGAGGGGAAGGCTGGAAGGGCGAACGACCGTGAATCCTTGCCGATGCCTCGTCATGACCACACTGCGGGAGGGACGCCGACCGTGGTGAACAGGGGCCGAGCCGTTGGAAGGCGGCGAACGGCGGCCGGGGACCGAACCCGGACCGTGCAGACACGTTGCCCCCGGGGTACAGAGGACGCCCAACCCCAGCCGTGTCTCATGCGTGCGGAACATGGAAACCCCGTCGGGGTCCGCTCCAGGTCCGACCAGAGCGGTAAGCCGACCGCGAGGAGAGCTGAACTCCCCGGCGGGAACAGGATGCCCAACAAGCCAAGGCCAGCGGCCGAAAGGCAGCGGGAAACCGGGACGGCAAGGTCGCCTCCTCCAGCGACGGTCTCGAATAACCGGCCGGACACCGGGCACGGTGCCCGGCCCCGAAAGGGCGCTGACGTGAACTGGTGAGCCTTTGACGACGAAGCACCGTCTCCGCTGGAACCAAGGGACAAGTTGGACGCCACATGGTGAACGGACTCGAGGACCTGCTGCGCCTGGACGCCGAGAAGTGGGAGACCATCGACTGGCGGGCGCAGGAAGAGCAGGTACGGCGGCTGCGTTGCAGGATCTTCGAGGCGGCTCAGGAAGAGGACCGGCCTAAGGCCAGAAACCTCCAGAAACTGATGCTGCAGAGCCGGGCCAACACGTTCACGAGCGTGCGGCAGGTGACGCAGCGTAACGCTGGCCGCAAGACCGCGGGCATCGACGGGGAGGTCTCGCTGACCTCCGAGGCCAGGGCCGAGACACGATCGGTTCCTGGAAGCCGCACGCGGTCAGGCGGGTGCACATCCCGAAATCCGGCAACCCCGCCAAGCTCCGCCCACTCGGCATTCCGATGATCACGGACTGATGTCATCAGGCACAGGTCCGTAACGCGCTGGAACCTGAGTGGGAGGCTCGGTTCGAACCCCGATCGTATGGGTTCCGGCCAGACCGGAGCTGCCAAGTATCCCAGGAGGCCCGGATGGCCGCAGGGGAAGACCCGGCGGGCGTGCCGCCGGCGATACGGGCATGGCTGGAGCGGGTGGCGGGCTTGTCCGGCGCCCGCCTCAGCCTGCCCCGCCCCGCCACCGCACCGCGGCTACCAGTCCAAGACGGTGACCAGCTCGCTGCCGGGATCGGCGGCGAAAACACACTTGCCCCCTCATGGTGAGGGGGCAAGTGGAGGACAGTGATGACTTTCCTTTGGGGGCAGAAGGTCAGCAGGTGGGGCAGACCTCGCGCTGGACGCGCCAGGTGAAGGTGGTGCTTGCCTGGCCGCCGCCGACGGCCGTGACCGTGACGTTGTAGCTTCCTACCGTGTGGGGCGTGCCGGTGATCCAGCCGGTCGTGCCGATGGTCAGCCCGGGCGGCAGACCGGTCGCCGACCAGGTGTAGGACCCGCTCCCGCCGGTGGCCTGCATCTGCAGCATCACGCTGTCCGGGAGGAACGTGACCTGGGTGCCCGGGTTGACGACCGTCATCGCCGGCGAGGGGGTGGGGAGGTCCGGCGGCGGGCAGTCGAGCAATACCGGATCAGACCCCGTCGATCGGGTGATGAACTCCGGATACCCCGACAGGTATTGGACCGTGGCGGTCGCCCGGCCCGAGTAATAGCCTGACTCGCAGACCGCGCCCGGGCTGGGGGCGCCGATGCCGAACACGGGGGTCACGGTGGTGTTCTGCCAAACCTCGGTGCGGCCGCTCACGGTTACGCCGGGGCCGAGGACCAGCCCGTGGTAGAGCAGCTCCACAGTGAGGTCGATGCGGCGCACTGGACCGTCGCACTGGACCGTCGCGCTGTAGTTGACGGTCTTGGCGTCGGTCTTGCTCGGTGGGCTGCCCGGCGCGACCCACCAGCAGATGTGGCCGTCGGGAACGGCGGCGGATGCCGGGGTGGCGTCGACTGGGCCGTCGCACTGGGCCGTCCCACTGTAGGTGTCGCTCTTGCTCGGCGGGCTGCCCGGCGCGACCCACCAGCAGTTGTCGCCGTCGGGAACGGCGGCGGATGCCGGGGTGACCAGGCCCAGGGATGCGATGCAGAGGGCGACCGCGACCAGGGTCAGGAGATGGCGCGATCCATTGCGAAATAACAGTTTCACACGCATCGCTGGATGTTCTCACGGGACATCGGCGTCAGCAATGGGTGAGAGCCCGGACCGGGAGGTGGCGTCTTCCAGCAGTTCGGAAGCGTGCTCGGGGGTCATGTCGGCCACGGCGGCGAACGCCGAGGTGCCGGCACAGCCGAGCAAGCCGCCGTCTTCGACTAGCGCTTCACGTGTTTCTCCGGGTCTCCCCCTAGCAGAGACGATCAACGAGAACCGTGGAACGCGAGAACCCGCAGGTCAGGCCTTAATCCGTTGGATTTCCGCCGTTTGCTACGGGGCCTCAGACAATGCGGCAATAATGATCACTCACATTATCATCGTGACAGTCCGGGCGAAAAAGTTGTTAACACCCCAGACGGGAAACTTCCCCGCGCGCGACCCCGCTTTCTTGGTCGATCGCCCAACTACCGGGAATGGGGGTCGAGCCGCGGATGACCGGCTATGCGCCAGTGACTACGAACAACTCTTTTGCTTCTCTTACGGTCGGTTGTCGACGCAGCTCAGCCCCGGTGCCCCGGCGGCCAGCCGCCCTTGTCTTGACCGTTTATGCCCTTCCGATTCTGGCTCTTGATAATGTTCCTTATCTGGGGTTAGTCATTGCAACGCGTACATATCACTATTTCCGGGCTTTATGTTCCTTCAGGCCCCCGTCCCGGCCGGGAGCGGTTTCGGTTCGGCATCTTCGTTTCCGGTGTGCGCGGCCGCGTCCGACCATGGGCGTATGCCACATATGCGGCGGCCGATCCGCCGGGTTGCGGAGGCGGTGCGGTGACGGGCGCAAGCGGTGCCGGGAGCGACCTTCCGCACCGCCTGTCGATCGAGGGCACCCCGTCTACGGCCACCTGCTGCAGATCGGCCGCGTGGACGGCGACGTGCACATCAACGACGGCGCGTCGCCCCGGCGCGGGCAGGTCGTGGAGGGCGACATCCCCGCCCCGCCGCCCGGCTTCCAACTGCGCGAGGAACTGCTGGAGCGCCTGCACGCGCAGGTCGGCATCGCGGGTGCGGCGGTGGTGCCGGCGGTGACCGGCACCCCGGGGTGGGCAAGGCCATGCTGGCCGCCAGCTACGCGTGGGCCTGCCAGCACGCGGGCTGGCCGCTGGTCGCCTGGATCGCGGCCGAGACGCCCGACCAGATCGTCACCGGGCTGGCCGGCCTGGCCCACCTGGCGCACGCCGAACGAGCCCTTCCCGATGCCGGGCATTCGCCGACCGCTCCCTGCGCGGTGGCCGTCGTTGTGAAAAACGCCTCGCCCTGCCGCCAGGAATTCAGCGGTGATAACGGCTGCGGGGGGAAGGCGACAATGCCGGTCCTGCACTCGCTGTTGCTTCTCGCCGTTCCCTGGGCTACGCGGTCTAGGCGTCACCCATCCCCTGTATGCTCCGGCGCCGCCCCTTCGGACCCGGTGTCCGAGGCCCAATCGGAGTAGCACCACCTCCAGGACGCTTGAGACGCACGTCACACTCGCGGCCTATGGATCTCAAGTGAACTTGAGGTGTGACGATCTCATACATGACGAAGAACGAGGCGCACGAGGCCGACATCGCAGCGATCAAGGAGATCGTCGCCACCGTTGAGCACGTACAGAACAACGAACTGGTCGAGGAATTCGTGGGCTTGTTCCGCGAGGACGCCATCTGGACGACCGGGCACGGGAAACGGTTGTTCGGCCGGGACACGATCGCGGCGTTCACGCGGAAGGTGCTGCCCGGGGCGATGAGCGAGACGACGGTCACGTTCGAGGTGGAGCACGTGTTGTTCCTCAGGCCGGACGTCGCCGCCGTCAAAGTGCGTCAGGTGTCCCGGTCGGGTGGCGATTCATACGTGGGCACCCCGATGTATGTGGTGACGAAGGAAGACGGGCGTTGGCTGATCACCGCCGCCCAGAACACAATCGTCGTCGACGAGGAATGACGGCCGTCTCTGGAGTGGGGGCCGGAACAGACTCAGCCTCTTTCCGCCTTGGCCTTCTCGCGGTAATAGGCACGGGCGCTATCGGCGAGCGTGGACATGATCCAGAAGTTTATCCCGCCGCCGACGACGGTCCCCACAAACGGAATCCACCCTGCCACGTGTTTGGCGCCCATTTGCGCCGCGATCTTCGCGCCCAGGGCCGGTGCCACCTGTTTCATCGCGGCCGACGCCAATTTGTTCGCCACGATGCCCGCCGCTTTTCCCGCGACCTTGGTGGTGATCGCGCCCGCGGCGGCTCCGGCGGCCTTGCCCGCGATTTTGACCGCGACCGCGGTGGCGAAGGCCGTGCCGCCGCCGTAGGCCGCCACCCCGGCGGCGCCCATCGCGCCGAAGGTGCCGGCGACCACGGCGCCGTTCAGGGCGTCCTCGCCTATCGCGCCCGCCCAGAGGGCGAGGACGTTGGCGAGGTCGAGCCGGGAGTCGATGGAGCAGCCCATCTTGTGGCCGATTCCCCAGGTCATGATCGCCATTTTGTGGACTACGGCCGAGAAGTCGGCGGTGGCGACCATGATGTGGTGGTGACCGGGAATCAGCATCGAACCGGCTCCGACCGCCGCCGCTGCCTGAGCCCGCGCGGCCTGTCGCCCCGCAGGGACACAGGGTGGAACTACGTGGCGTGCGATTCGCCTACGAAGGTGATCACGAGGTGCTGCGCGGGATCGACCTGGTGCTTGAGCCGGGTAGGGTGACCGCGGTCGTCGGACCTTCGGGAAGCGGGAAGTCCACGCTGGTCCGGCTGCTGCCGCGGTTCTTCGACCCGGCCCACGGTTCGATCACGCTGGGCGGGGCCGATCTGCGTGAGATCGACAGCCGGGAGTTGCACCGGAAGGTCTCCTTCGTCTTCCAGGACGTCCGCCTGCTGCGCGCGTCGGTCGCGGACAACATCGCGCTGGCGGTGCCGCACGCCGGCCGCGACGACGTCGTGCGCGCCGCCCGGTTGGCGAACATCCACGATCGGATTCTCGAACTGCCCCGCGGATACGAGACGGTGATCGGTGAGGAGGCCGGGCTGTCGGGTGGCGAGGCGCAGCGGATCTCGATCGCACGCGCGCTGCTCGCCGGCACACCCGTGCTGGTGCTCGACGAGGCGACCGCCTTCGCCGATCCGCCGACCGAACAGGCGGTCCGCCGGTCCCTGGCGGCGCTGGAGGGCGACCGTACGGTCCTGGTCGTCGCGCACCGCCTGGAGACGATCGCCGGCGCCGACACCGTCGTGATGCTGGAGGACGGGATGATCGTCGAGCGCGGCGCACCCGCCGAACTGCTGGCACAGAACGGAAAGTTCGCCGCGTTCTGGCAATCCCACCGCTCGCGAATCGGCGACGGCGTGCTGCAAGGAGACGAGCCCCAATGATTCGACTGCTGCTGCGAGTGCTCGGACCCGAGTTCGCCGGGCCGGTCCGTCGCACCCTGGCCTTGATGACGGCGACCGCGGCCGTAGAAGGGGTCCCAGTAGTAATGAAGAAATTTCCAACGAAGTTGCCTCTGACCTGCGGTGACTCCAACCTCTGCGGCTAAGATCTCGATTCGCTCACGGATGTGGATCCCCGACCAGCAGTGAACAAGGTCGTACGCCTGCTTGGCCGACACCTTGGATAGCGGTGACCTCAAGGCGGGCAGGTCCCGATCATGACGTTCGAGCGATTCGAGAGGGCGCTGCTGACCGCCTACTTCGGGGTGCCGGTAAGAGTCGTGCAACCAGGTACACCAGATTGAGTTCACCCAGGTCAGCACCGGTGTCCATGGACCGTTATGGGATCTTTCTTGGATCGTCGGGCGTACATGGTCGTGCACGGTCAGTATTGATCCGGATTCGTGGGGTTTGCGGCGGCGTGGCCGACCGCTTCGCGAGACCGGAGGAAATGTAGCTGAGAGCTACACTTTGATCTTGCTCTGAGAGTGGATCTTTTCTGAGAACCGGATGCTCGTGGCCTTCAAGTGCGCTGGGCCACCAAGGGGATAACGTCACCTCCGGTTCGTGTCGTGCGGACATGTGGTAGACATCCCGGCGCTGGTCAGGACTGCGCTGCAGGAAAGAGCTTCTCGACGGCGGCGACGATGGCCGCGCGGCGCGCGCTGAGGAACGCCGCCTGCGCGACACCGGCGGAGGCCTCGTCGGGGGTCTCGTTGAGGGGCCGGCCGGGAGGGGCCTGATCGGCCCACGCCGTGGCGAGCTGGCTGACGAACGTCAGGATGTCCAGCGGGTCCCAGTCCGGGTCGAGGTGTCCGTCGAGCTGGGCGCGGCGTATCTGCTCGGTCTTGCGGGCCGTCATCGCGTCGACTACCTCATCGGAGCTATTGCCGAGCAACTCCAGCTGGCCCCACCGCATCAGCCGCAGATTGTCGCGGTGGGCGGTGAAGTAGTCATGGACTCGGCCCGCGTAGCCGGGCAGGTCGGTCGGGTCCAGGCGGGTGGCCGCGGCGATCGCTTCCATCTCCTGGGTCGCGACGATCCTGTAGAGCTCGGTCTTGCTGTGGAAGTACGCGTAAACGCGTTCCTTGCTGGTCCTGGCCGACTTGGCGATCTGATCGACTCGCGCCCCGGCGATCCCGTGCAGCGCGAACTCGGTCTTCGCCGCCTCCAGGATGCGCTCACGAGGCGAATCGGCACGAGAAGCGGAGGTCATCACCCGACTCTACCAAAACCAAACTGTTCTGTTTGACGTGCGATGGGCGGCCGACGTATCGTCGAACAGAACCGTTCGGTTTGAATTAGTAGGAGGCAGCCATGCAACTCGGCTCGTGGGATGCGGTCGCCGCCGCCAGGTACGCGATGATCACCACCTACCGCAAGGACGGCACGCCCGTGGGCGTGCCGGTGTGGCTGGCCCCGGACGGAGACAGGATCGTCATCTGGACCGTCGCCGACTCGTGGAAGGTCAAGCGCATCAGGCGCAATCCCGAGGTCGCCCTGCAGATCTGCGACACCTACGGCACGAAGACCACCGGCGAGATCGTCCACGGGCGCGCGAGCGTCCAGGACGGCGCCGCCACCAAGCGCACCCGCGCCGTCGTCGGCAGGAAATACGGTCTGATCGGTCTCGCCATGATCTATGTCAGCAGGTTCGCGCGCGGAGCGGACGCCACCGTCGGTCTCACCATCGAACCGGCCTAGAACCCTCCGGGCCGCCGCGCGGCCGCGTTCGTCGGCCATACGTAGCCGACAAATAACAATCAGTAGCGGGATATGTCGCCGATCCAGCAGGTTCGGTTGACCATGAGGGAGGAAATCATGCAGCACCGGACACTGGGCGCTCAGGGCTTGAGGGTTTCGGCGATGGGTTACGGCTCGATGGGCACGGTCGTGGGCTACGGCGCCGGCGACGACGATCAGTCGGTCACCGCGATCCGCCGCGCGCACGAGCTGGGCGTGGACTTCTTCGACACCGCCGAAATGTACGGGTGGGGGGAAGGGGAGAAACTGCTGGGTCGCGCCCTGGCGCCGATCCGCGACGAGGTGGTGATCGCCACCAAGTTCGGGCTGACCCGCGAATACGGCCTCGATTCACGCCCTGAGCACATCCGCGAGGTGGTCGACAACAGCCTGCGCAATCTCGGCGTCGACTCCATCGACCTGCTGTATCAGCACCGCGTGGACCCCGTGGTCCCCATCGAGGACGTCGTGGGCACCATGGCCGAGTTCGTGAAGGCTGGCAAGGTGAAGTACCTGGGCCTGTCCGAGGCCGGCCCCGAGCACATCCGCGCCGCCCATGCCGTGCACCCGATCTCGGTGCTCCAGTCGGAGTACTCGATCTTCGCCCGGGATGTCGAGCCGCTGTTCGGGTTGCTGGAGGAGCTGGGTATCGGGTTCGTCGCCTACTCGCCGCTCGCGCGGGGATTCCTCACCGGCGCGGTCCAGCCGGCCGACGCCTACGAGGACAACGACTTCCGCCGCCTGCTGGAATGGTGGAGCCCGGACAACTACCCGGCCAACACCGCGATCGTCGAGCGGCTCACCGAGCTCGCGGCGTCCAAAGGCGCCACGGTCTTCCAGCTGGCGCTGGCATGGCTCTTGGCCCAGCGGGACTACATCGTGCCGATCCCCGGCTCCCGCAACCCCGACCGCGTCGCGCAGAACATCGCCGCCACCGACCTAACCCTCACCGCCGAGGACCTCGCGCAGATCGCCGAAATCGCGCCGACTGGCGGACACGGCGACCGCGGCACCCCCTCCCCCTGGCTCTGACACCGCCAAGGACCCGCGCGAAACCACTTCTGATATTGCGAGGGCCATGTGGGGCGGCGGCACGAAGCGGTACCCGAAGCGTTCACCACCATCCACGCCGCCTACGCCGCGGCGCTCCTGTCCGCCCACACCCTTCGGCACACCCTGGCCACCAACCTGCTGCGCGCGGGCGTCGACATCGTCGTCGTCGCCGAACTCCTCGGCCACGCCCGACTCGACACCACTCGCCGCTACACCCTCCCCACCCACGCCGACCTCGAAGACGCCGTCGGACGCCTCCCCACCGATCAATAGGGCACCGCTGAACTGGGCGAACTCAAACGGGTGCACCTGGTTGCACGACTCTTACCGACACCCCACTTCGAGGCGGCGCAGGCTGATTCCACCGCTGCTCTGCTCGGGCCCAGCGGGTCCTACAGCCACGTGTTGATCAAGCCCTCCGGCTCGGCGTTCGCGTGCTGGCTCGTCGACCAGGAGATCGCCGTCGTCACCGAGGGAGGCGAGGTCGCGTTCGCCTGCGGGGGCAGCCATACGCAGACTCTCGCGCTCGCGCAGTCTCTGATCGCCCGCCTTCCTGGCGTGACCACCACCACGATCACCAACGGGAGCGCACCGTCCCCGGCCCACTGGAAGGCCGTGGAAAGCCTGCGGGAACGCTACGCCCTGCCCGCGATCGTCTACGCCGCCGATACGCTGCCAGACCGGCTCATGGTGTAGATCACGGCATCTGAGTTCATCGGGGACGCCGACGTTGGATGGGGTCGGCTTCGGCGGTGACGCGGGCGGAGGTCTCCTCGCCAAGGCGGACGTAGCGGCCGAGGCTGGCCAGGTGCTGGTGGCGGCTCTTGGCCTGCAGCTCGGGCGTGGTCCGGCCGGCTTGGGCCAGATGCTGGAGCGCGCTGTGGCGGAGCTGGTGCAGCGTCCACCCCTGCCGGTGCGGGTCCAGCTTGGCCGAGGCGGTCTTGAACAGGTACTCGGCGCGCGGATAGGACAGCCGTCCGCGCCCGGTGGTCGGGTCGATGTCGGCAGCGGCGGGCGTGCGCGGGCCGGAGGCAGGAGCGCGCCGGTCGGCGAGGAAGACCGGCCCGGTGGTGCGACCGGTCAGCAGACGGGGCAGCAGCCGCGCGGTCGGGGTGGCCCAGTGCACGTACTCGATGGCGCCGCCCTTGGAGACGACGCGGGCGCGCCGGAACTCCAGGTCGAGGTCCTCGACGTTGAGGGTGAGAACTTCCTCGGCGCGGGCGGCCGTGTCGTACAGGAACCGCCACAGCAGTCGTTCACGCAGGGCGTGGCCGATGTCGGTGAAGAGCGTCTCCAGCCGGGTGCGCGGGATGGAGCGGTCGCCGCGGCGGGCGGGTTTGCGGCGTTCCAGGCGCCGGGCCGGGTTGGTGGCGAGGATGTCCTGGCGCTGGGCCCAGGTGGTGAAGGAGCACAAGGCGGACAGGTGCCGGTTCCAGGTGGCGGCGGCCGCGGTCTTCCAGCGGTCCATCACCGCGGCGTAGTGCTCGGGGGTCAGGTCGTCGACGGGATGCGCCGGGCCGGCCACGGCGGTCAGCCGGGCGAGTGTCTCGGCGTAGCCGACGCGGGTGGTGACCGTGGCGAGGGAGTCGAGGAAGCGCTCGACCGCGACCATCGTCGTCATGCCGGTCGCCGGGTCGGGGACGGAGCCGGGCTGGCCGGGGAAGGCCACGACGGACACGGGGCGTCCCTCCCGACGGACGATGTGACACATAATGTTGTCGAGTCGCTCTCACGGCGGCGAACGCCGAGCTGTGCGGACATGATCCGACGAGGGCCAGTGTGACAGATAATCCAAGTTCTGTGTCACATCGCCACTGGGCGGCTACCGTGACCGGCATGGGATTCTGCACCCCGGCGGGCAAGGACCTGGCCACCAACGTGTGGTGCGTGCTGGACGCGGCCGGACTGGACGGCGTGGACGAGGACGGCGAACCGCAGAGCAGCCGGGAACGCTCCGGCTACCGGCTGGTCGGGCACGGGGACAAGGTGGAGGTCCGCTACGAGGCGGCCGACGAGCTGTTCCTGCTGTCCCGCCCGGACGGGGCCGACCATCCGAGCCATCCCGAGCATCCGCGGGTGCTGTTTGGCCGCCGGATCGAGACGGCCATGCTCAGCGCGATCACCGACATCCTGATGGCCGCCGGGTTCGGGTTCACCTTCTGCCCCGCCGCCGAGGGGCAGGCCGCGATGGTGCTGGTCCACTCGCGGTCGGCGCCGGGCATCTGCTGACCGGCGCGCTGTCGGCAGCGTGGCGGACCGCCCCCTGTGCGCGGTCCGTCACCCCCCGGCTCCTCCCAGCCGGCACGGGCAGGGGTGCTCACGGCGTCAGCCCCAGCTCGCGCAACTGCGCGGGCCGCAGCGGCCGCCATCCGCCGGTGCCGAGCTTGGCCAGCTCAGCATCGACGTCGACGTTGATGACGCCGAAGAAGTTGACGTTGTCGCTGCGCCCGGGCGAGATGTGCGACAGCAGCTCGTCGGGCACCTCCCTGCCCTGGCAGCGCAGCTCTGTCACCGCCCTGGAGTAGTACTCCGTCGTCCAGGCGACCACGGCGTTGGTCAGCACGGTCAGGCACCAGGCCTGCTCGGTCTGCTGCTCCAGATGCGGGCGGGTGACGGCGCCCTGCTGGGCGTAGTGCAGGTCGCGGCGCAGCGCGTGCAGGCTCTCCCCCCTGTTCAGCTGGCGGGAGATCTTCCGCCTGAAGGCCGGGTCGGCCAGGTACTTCGCCAGGTGCACGGTCCTGCGCAGCATGCCCCACTCCTTCAGCGCGGCGGCCAGGGTGTTCTGCCGGGAGGCGGCCGACCACTTGCCGACGATCAGCGAGGCGGTGGCCTGGCCGTACTTCAGCGATCCGGCCATCCGCAGCAGGTCCGGCCAGCAGGCGGCGACGAGGTCCTCATTCCAGCGCGCGGCCAGCAGCGGCCCGGCGTGCGGGTAGCGTCTGGCGGTCTCGGCCGGGGTACCGTCACGCACCAGGGTGATGCGGGTCAGGTCCCGCATCCGCGGAGTGAGGGCCTTGCCCACCAGGTCGAACAGGGCAAAGTTGATCAGCGTGGCGCCGTGGGTGTCGGTCGCGTGCTCATCGACCGGCAGATCGGTGGCGTTGCCGAGGAAGTCGTCCAGGACGAAGTGCGCCTCCCGCGCGGTCGGCACGATGACCTTCGTGCCGTAGGTGGACCACTGGTCGGAGACGTGGGTGTAGGTGGACAGCACCTGACCGCCGTGGACGACCATGGTGCGGGCGGTCGTGCTCCTGCCGCGGACGGGGAAGCGCTGCCCGTCGGAGGAGCTCATGGTGCCGCCGCCGAACACTTTGGCCAGCTCCAGGCCGTAGTGGTGGTTGACGATGCGCGTGTTGGCCTCGCGCAGCGTCTCCTCACGGACGTACCACTCCATCGTCCAGGCCAGCACGTCGTAGGAGACGCCGCAGGCCTCCGACATGCGGGCCAGTCCCAGGTTGGTGGCCAGTGCGATGAGCACGGCCAAGACGTTGCGCTTGGTCTCGCTGGTCGTGGCCAGCTTGCGCCCGCCGGCGTGGGTGAAGCAGTCCAGGAAGCGGGTGCGGGTGTCCAGCTCGATCAGCAGCGAGGCGATCGGCGCGAACGGCAGCATCCCGGCCAGCTCGTCCCGCAGCGCCTTGGCCTCGGAGGGCACGTCCTCGGCCGACAGCGGCGGCACCACCAGGTGTTCGTGCTCATCGAGGCGCACCGAGCCCGCATCGCCGGGCGAGGCCTGCGCGAGGGGCTGCTCGAGCTGGGTCAGCGCCTCGTGCATCTCGTGCCTGCCCTGCTCGATCGCCTCGGCCGGATCGGACGGCTTGCCCACCAGGCGGCAGTAGTCTGCCTGACGCGGTGCCCACTGCTCGGGGGTGTACAGGTAGGTGGCCGGGTCGGCGTAGCGGCGGGAGCCGGGCACGAACACGTCCCCGCTGCGCAGCCCGTCCCGCAGGCACAAGATCACGCACAGCTCCCAGTAGTGCCGGAACGCCGTGTCCTGCTCGGACTTGCGGGCCTTGTCCAGGTAGTCGGCGTACCGGGCGGGTACGAAGCCGGTCGGCGCGCCCGCGGGCACCTTGCGGCTGCCCAGCCGGTTCATCCCCTGCAGGACGGCCACGGCCTCCATCAGCCCGCCGATGCCCGGCCCGCCCTGGAAGTCGATCGCGGCCAGCACGTTCGGGGTGAACTGGCGCAGGTAGGTGTAGGAGGACTCCAGCTCTGAGAGCCGGCCGTGGTCCCTGGGCAGCGGATTCCACGCATCGGCGGTGATCTCCCGCAGCCGCCGCATGCCGATCCGCTCCCGCAGCAGCCCTCCCACCCGCTCGTCCGGGATCGACGGATCCGCGAGCACCGGCAGGATCAGCTCCATCACCAGCTGCCGGGCCTCGCCCTTCTTGGCCCGCTCGACCAGCGCCTCATCGGTCTTGGCCTTGGCCCGCGACTCCCGCGCGCTGACGGCCTGGTCGAACAGGGCGACCACCTCGTCCAGCTGATCCACCGCAGCCTGGGCCAGGAAGGCCAGCAGGATCGGGAACTTGCGGTCTTTTCGCCGCTCCAGCCCCTGGCTGGTGGAACGACGCGCCACCTGGGCCAGGAACCGGCGCCGCTCGTTGGGCAGCATGGACAAGTCCATCCGGTGGGCGTCCACCCCGCGCAGCCACAGCAGCTTGTCGATCGAGGTCTTCACCGAGGCCGCCGAGGCGTCCCGGGCCGGGCGCACCAGCCACTCCAGCCGGGTCATCCCCAGCCCGGCGTCCACCACCAGCATCCGCTCCAGATCCGCGCGCAGCTCATCGGTCTGCAGGTGCGCCACCGTCTGCGAGGTGAGCTCGCCGGCGGCGCGGCGGGCGGTGCCGACCATCTTGGCCAGGGTGAGCGCACCCGGACGGATCACCTTGGCGGCCATCAGGTACTCGCGCGCCAGGTTGAACAACAGCGTCGGCGAGTCGTGCTCCATCGCCCGGTCCAGCAGGAACTGCTCCAGCTCCT
This sequence comes from Sinosporangium siamense, assembly GCF_016863435.1. Lineage (GTDB taxonomy): Bacteria > Actinomycetota > Actinomycetes > Streptosporangiales > Streptosporangiaceae > Sinosporangium > Sinosporangium siamense. The sequence goes on along the minus strand of NZ_BOOW01000029.1, from coordinate 57,758 downwards.
TCATAGCGGGGCTTCCCGCCGGGACGGTCTTCCACTCCAGGTACCTGGCGACCTGGGCCAGGTGGTCGGAGCGGGTCTGCTCCCGCTTGCCGTACAACCGCAGCGCGGCCGGGGCCACCCCGAGCCGCTCGGCAAGGCGTGCGACCACCGCCGGCGGGGCCGAGGTGACGTCATCGGGCACGAACCCTAGCCAGGGCAGCGTGCACAGCTGGACCAGCATGCCCAGCCGGTCGACCGGGCCCCGGCCGCGCCCCGGGTCGACGAACGCCACGTCCGCCGCTGTGGGAGTGAAATACCGGATCAACTCATCGCTGGTGATCTCCGGAAATGAACGCAGCTGCTCCAGCTACTCCTCAGAGAACATCCTCTCGGACAACGCACCACCTCTACCTGCCGTACCGGATGAAAGCGGAACGAACGTAGCGGCAGTGATCACTAACCCGTCAAATGCACCAATTATCGCAGGTCAGATGGTATTTCGTTGGAAAATTCTTCGTTGCTACCGAGACCCCTAGAAGGCCTGTCCTATGCCCTGCTGGTGCCGGTGCTGCGGGCGCTGTTCGGCGGCACACCCGCGGATGTGTGGCCGTGGCTGACCGCGTTTGGGGCGGCGGTCGCGGCTTATGCCGTACTCCGCTATGTCAGCGACCTGTCCGGTTTCCGGGTCGGGACCACGCTGTTGCGCGGCATCTATCGCCGCCTCGGCGATCACCTGGCCTGGCTGCCCCTCGGGTGGTACGGCACAAGCCGTGTCGGCGAGGTGTCGGTCCTGGCCGGTCGCGGCGTCATGCAGGCGATGAGCGTGATCGCGCATTTGCTGGCGCCGTTCGTCTCCGCCTGCGTGACGCCGCTGACGATCGTGGTGGTCATGTTCGCCTTCGACCGGCGGATGGGGCTGGCCACGCTGGCCGCCGCACCGGTCGTGGCGGCGATCCAGATCTGGACGGGACGCGCGACGGCGGCTGCGGACGCCGAGCGTCACGAACGCGACAAGGAGGCCGGCGGCCGAGTCGTCGAATATCTCCAGGCCCAGCCGGTGCTGCGGGCCGGCGGCAGGACCGGCGAATGCTTCCGGTTGCTCGACGACTCGCTGCTGGAGGCTCGGAGGGCCTCCCGCCGTACGGTGCTCGCGACGCTGCCCGGGGCGGTGGGCCTGACCCTCGCGGGGCAGGCGGTGTTCACCGGACTGCTGGTCCTCGGGGCCTACCTCGCGCTCGGCGGGGACATCGGAGCGGCGGAGGTGCTGACGATCCTGGTGCTCGCCGCCCGCTGCGCCGATCCGCTGCTGTCGCTGTCGGACATCGGCGGTCAGCTTCGCATCGCGAACGCCGAACTGGCACGGCTCGACACTCTGCTGCGCACCCGGCCGCTGCCGGAACCCCGTGAACCGGTCCGGCCGGAACACCACGACCTGAGGTTCGAGTCCGTCACCTTCCGGCACGGCGACCGCACCGTGCTTCAGGACCTGTCGTTGTCCGTGCCGGAAGGGCAGACGCTCGCCGTGGTCGGACCGTCCGGTGCGGGAAAGAGCACGTTGCTGCAGCTACTCGCCCGGTTCCACGACGTGGACGGCGGCGCGGTGCGCGTGGGCGGCGTGGACGTGCGCGCGATCAGCAGCGAGGTGCTCACGGAGCGGATCGCGATCGTCTTCCAGGACGTCTACCTCTTCGACGGCACAATCGAGGAGAACGTGCGCCTCGGCCGTCCCGGCGCCGGCGACGCCGAGGTGCGGGCGGCGGCGCGCGCCGCCCGGCTGGACGAGGTGGTCGAGCGGCTGCCCGGCGGATGGGCCGCGAACGTCGGCGAGGGCGGCGCGCTGCTGTCGGGCGGGGAGCGTCAGCGCGTCTCGATCGCCCGCGCGCTGCTGAAGGACGCGCCCGTCGTCCTGCTGGACGAGGTGACCTCCGCGCTCGACCCGGTGAACGAAGCGGCAGTCCACCAGGGCATCGAGCGCCTGACGGCGGGCCGGACCGTGGTCATGGTCGCGCACCGGCTGCGGACCGTGCGACGCGCCGACCGCATCGCCTTCCTGGACGGCTACCGCATCGTGGAGGAGGGCGGCCACGACGAGTTGCTACGCCGCGGTGGCCGCTACGCCGGCTTCTGGAACGCGGATCGCGACGGCGTCACTCAGGCGGCAGCAGGCGGCCTGCCTGCCCGATGACGGCCTGCAGATAGCGGCGGACCTCCGCGGGGTCGTCGAACGAGCCGGGGTCGATGAGCATGCGGTACATCGCCGCGCCCACCACCATGTCGATCACCGTGTCGAGGTCGCCCTCGTGCCCGGCGCGGGCGAGCGCGGCGCGGATCAGCGCGCGCCGGGGCGCGATGAACCGTTCGCGGTAGGTCGCAAGCAGCGCCGGGTGGGTGACGCTGGAGCCGACGAGCTGCGCGAGCACCGCCCGGAAGCGCGCGTCGCCGAACGTCGCCACCCACGAGTCCATCAGCTCCTCGGCGGGCGCCTCGGCCCCGGCCCACACCTCCGCCTCGTGGGGCACCGTACGCGCCTGTTCGATGGCCTGGACGAGCAGCTCCTCCTTCGACGACCAGCGCCGGTAGATCGTCACCTTGGCCACGCCCGCGCGTTTGGCGATCTGCTCGAAGTTCGCGCCCTCAAGGCCGCGCTCGGTGAACAACTCCAGCGCGGCCTTCATGATCTGCCCGTCGGCCCCGGGATCGCGCGGCCTGCCGCGGGTGCGCCCCGTCACCGGAACTCCACCCGCCCGGCGCCCGCCCCCGCCGCAGCCGGGATGTAAGACGGCGCGTGGCCGGGACGCAGCTCGTACGACGGCGTCAGCACGGTGTCCATGTGCCGGCGCATCCGCTGGAACCCGTCCGCTCCCGGCAGCCCCGAGGAGAGTACGGAGGAGACCACGCCGGCCTGGTAGGGCGTGTTGTCGTGGGCGAACAGCGGCGCGGCGGCGGGCTCGGCGCGCAGGTGGGCCTGGATGCGGCGGGCGGCGTCGAGTTGGCGCGCGGTGTCCTCGCCGCCGATGGTCATCTGCCGCACCTGCCCGCTCGCCAGGTGGGGCAGCGTGTAGAGGGTGTCTCCTATGAAAAGCGCGCTTCCGCCGTCCATGCGCAGTGCGACGCACAGGTGCCCCGGGGAGTGGCCGGGGGTGGGGAGCAGCATGACGCTGCCGTCGCCGAAGTAGTCCTTGCTCTGGGCGAAGGAGGAATAGGTGCCCGAGTCGAATCGGGGGAAGTCGAGGTTGTCCTTGACCAGGTCGAACGAGTGCGGATAGAGCACGCCGCCGTCCCAGTCGTGCCGATCCATGACCACCTTCGCCTGCGGCAGGTGCCGCAGACCCCCCGCGTGGTCGTCGTGCACGTGGGTGAGGAACACAGTAGTGATGTCCTTTATGTCGTAGCCGAGCCGGGCCACCTGCACACGCAGGTCCTGTCCGGGGGCCATCCTGTATTCGTCACGCTGGGAGAGCAGCCGCGACACCATGGCGTTGTGGTTGTAGTAGCCGTCGTGATCGTGCGCCTGCTCCCAGTTGACACCGCTGTCCACCATCATCGTGCCGTGCCTGGGGTGGTCGATCAGGTAGGCGTAGACCGGCACCGCGATTTCCGCCTTGTCCAGCAGTGTGCGTAGATAACCGGACCCACCTTCCCAGCCGTCGAGGCCACCGTAGAACTGGCCGTAGGTGACGATGGTGTCACCGGTGTGGATCGGGAACACACGCACCGCGCCGTCGGTGACCCGCCGCCGCGCCCCCGGCGCCCGCAGGGCTTCCTCCCGCGCGCCCCGGCCTTGCTCGGCCAGCGCCGCGCGCCGCCGCTCGACCTGCCCGGCCGACACCACACTCACCGCCCCGAGCGCGACCCCGGCCCCGGCCAGCAGAACCGCCCGCCTGGAGTGCCCGGCCTTGGCCGCCCCGGCCGGCCGCCGCGCGGCACGCAGCCGCGCGGCTCCCGCCGAGGCGAGCGCGGTGGCGGCTGCCAGGCCGATGAGCACGGGGGTGTCGGAGATGTAGAAGACGACGGCGAAGTAGATCCCAAGCGTGGCGAGCGCGGCGGGCGCGCCGGCGAAGAGCAGCACGCGGGCGCGTGTGAACCTCCCCGGCCAGAGCAGCCCGGCGACGAGGCCGAGCAGCAGCAGCCCGTAGCCGACGAGCAGCGGCAGGGGGACATTCTTGAGCCTCAGCACGACAAGCCAGGCACCGGCCACCAGCACGGCCAGGACAAGCAGAGCGACCTTGCCCAGGGTCTTCAGCATCCGGCCCACCTCATTTCGTAAACGCAAACGGATGCGTTTACATATTAAGGCGCGCCGACCCGCCCCCTCTACTCTGTTCGTCCGGATGGGGGTCTACCTAGCCGGACCTCCTGGCCACGCCCACGCTCGTCCGCGACCGTCCGCGACGCGAGCACCGTCCCGGGCGGTCACCGGTCGCGGCGGCACCGCCGCCACCCGGCCCGCCTGCACAGGCACGTCGTACGGCGGCGCGGGCGGAGACTGGCCACAACCCGGGAGGTCGACCCGGATGACGTGATGGCGGCCGGCCAGCGGCGGGACCACCGGGCCCCAGAAGCCGCCAGAGGCCCCCGATCCGTGGATGAGCAACAACGGCGGCGCCTGCCGCGGGCCGTCATGGACCACGTGCATCCCATGCGAGTGCTCAATGTCGTGCTCACTCATACGGAGACTATGCATGGGCGGTCGACTGTCGGTCTTGGAGAAATGTTCCCGCGGAATTGCCGACCGGCCCTACTCTGTTGTACCCGCTCAAGGCGTCGGCCCGCATCGTTCCGCCAGCCGGCGAGCAGATCACGCGCGGGCCGACCTCCGTCGCCTACCGACAGCGTGCCATGCACTGTCAGGCATCCAGGATGGCCCTCGGAAAGGGTCGTGGTCCGAACCGCTCCATGGAGGAGCGCCTCGGCCAATCCCTCATGCGGTCGGCTACGGTCTCTTTCAGCACCTGCGGCGACGTATCCGCTGGACCTGAAATGCCGGCGGGCGAGACGACAACGCGCCCTGAGCGTGGAAAGGTGAAGACGTGGCCTGGAGTACACGCGAACTCGCGGAACTCGCCGGCACCACGGTGAACACCATTCGGCACTACCACCGGCTCGGCCTGCTCGACGAGCCCGAGCGCAGGTACAACGGATACAAACAATACGGGGTGCAGGATCTCGTGCGCCTTCTGCGCATCCGGCGGCTCGCGGAGCTCGGCGTGCCGCTCTCGCAGATCGGAGAAGTCGGCGCGGGCGGGGACAGCACCCGGGATGCACTGCGACAGCTCGACGCCGAACTCGCGGCGAGCATCGAGCGCCTGCAGAAAGCCCGGTCCGACATCGCTGCCATCCTGCGCGAAAGCGCGCCGGTCGATGTGCCGGCGGGGTTCGAGTCCGTCGCTTCACGCCTGTCCGAGGCCGATAGCTCGATCATCCACATCTACACGCAGCTCTACGACGAGGATGCGATGGCGGACCTACGGCGCATCGTGGAGGCCGACATCGGCTCCATCGGCGCCGACATCGACGCCTTGACGCCTGACGCGGACGAGGCGACCCGGCAGCGCCTCGCCGAGAGGCTCGCGCCGATCCTCGCACAGCACCTCATCGACTATCCCTGGCTGAGCGATCCGGCGGCACATCTGTCGAAGAGTGAGCATGTCACGCGGCAGACGTTCACCGAAGCGTTGATCGAGCTGTACAGCACCGCCCAGCTCGATGTGCTTCACCGCGCCGGCATCCTCGCGCGGGAGGCGGACGGCGACGCCTGACCGTCGCCTCCCAAGGGGTTTGACCATGTTCCAAGAACACGGTCTCTACTGGACTGAGTCGAAACAGATCGCGATATCCGCGAGACGCAGCCCGAGGAGCCCTCGTGAACCCCATCGAGTCCTGCTGTGGCATGCGGTGGCGATCGTTCTCTGGGCGACCGCCACCACGACCCTGACCTGGGGCATGCTCACGACCACCCTGCCGACCTGAACACACCGCGGCAGACCTTTATCGTGACGTCGGCGCCATCCCGATCGACGAGAGAACCGGTCCACGACAGAAAGGAACGACCGATGAATCAACAACCTGACGAGCCGTTCGTCGGCGGCGAGACCGGGACGCCAGGCGAGGCGAAACGGCTCGGGGCGCCGACCCTGGCGGAGGATCTCCTGCTCCTCCTGTTCCAGCCGGACTCCGGCCTCCAGTCCGGCACCGGGACCATCGCAGGCGAGAACACGCTCTTCTACCCTCTCGCGGGAGCGGTGCTCGCGGATCTCGGGCTCGGCGACCATGTCCGGACCCGTTCCGGCTGGGGCGGGACGACGCAGGTGGAGGCGATCGAGGATCGCCCGCCGTCGGATGACATCCTCCGCTTCGCGTGGGACTACCTCTCCGAAAAGCCCAGGGGCGTCCAGACGGTGCTCGCCGCGATCGGGCCGACATTGCGTGGCCCGCTGCTCGACAGGCTCGTCGAACGCGGCGACATCCGCCGCGGAAGCCGTAAGGCGCTTGGCCTGTTCGACATGGCGGTCCTCGAGGACGGTGGAAGCGGGCGCCGGTCCCGGCTCCTTGAGGACGTCCGTGACGTGCTTGTCGAGGGCGTGGAACCACAGCCCCGTGTCGCCGCGCTCGCGGCACTGCTTTCAGGAAGCGGGACGCTTCCCCAGTTCGACCCTGAGATCCCCTGGACCTCCCCCGTGATCACCCGCGCCAAGGAACTCGAGCGAGGCAACTGGGGAGCCGGAGCCGCCGCCGAAGCGGTTGCGCGCACCGTCACCGCGACCATCGTCAACAACGTCATCATCGCGGCGACCGTGCTTCCCCGGACCTAGGGACCGACCGACCTTACAACGATGCTCCAAGGATGACATCCAGCCCGATTCCGGACCCGCCACAACCGTACGGCTGCCGCCGTACGCATGACGTCGACCGCGGAGGAGCTCGCAGTTGAACGGCGCCACAGCGCCACCAGGGAGCCCGCGGAGCCGGTGAACCACCTGACTGCCGCGGCGGACATCCGGTGATCCGCGACTGGCACCCGCCCTCGCCCGGCTGACTGTCCATACGAGCGCCCCTCCAGACCACGCGCCACACCGTCTGCGCGGATCCGAGACCGGCTGACATCCGGATCGAAGCACGAGCCGCTGAAGATCGGCGACCTGGCCGGCCAGGCCCGCAGTCGACCGCGCGGTGCTCGCCGCCGGGATCGGCCCCTCAGCAGGCGCGCGGAGGGTGCAAGAGGCTGGTCATGCCTGGCCGGGACGCTGTGTGAGCTGGTCGGTCCGTACTCCCAATAGCTTTTGCAGGTCGGCGACGGGCTGGACTCCGGAGACCGGTGGCCGGCCGTCGATCACCAGGTTGGGGACGCCGGTAACGCCGTGTTCGGCGGCGCGGCGCCGGTCGGTGTGCACCTGTTCGACGTAGTCGTCACCGGCCAGGACGGCGCGCACTTCGTCGCCGTTCAGGCCTGCTTCGCCGGCCAGGCGTTGTAGGACCTGTGCATCGGCCACGTTGAGTCCCTCTGTGTGATAGCCGTGCAGCAGGAGCTCCATCATCTGGTCGGCCCGGTCGCGGTCGGCGGCCAGCTTGATCAGGCGGTGTGCGTCGAAGGTGTTCACCGGGCGAGCGAGATGCAGGTTCAGCTCCAGGCCCTCCGCCGCGCCCAGCGACTGGATCCGGGCTATGCGGGCGGGAGCCTGGTCGCCCCACCAGCCGGTCATGGCCTCCGCTGCGGTCGGGCCGGGGGTACGGCTTCCGTCTGGGGCGAGTTCAAAGCTGCGCCAGATGATCTCTACCTGGTCGCGGTCGGTGTGCTCGGCCAACGCGGCCGTCAGGCGTCTTTTGCCGATGTAGCACCAGGGGCACAGCACATCGGCGTATATCTCGAGCTTCATGGATTTCCTCGACAGTGCTCGTGGTTCATGGCCAGGGGTTCGCCTGGTGTCGGGCACAGGCGCCGGGTTATCAGGCGTCCAGGCGCTGGGGCCCGGGGGCGATTTCGCGGACGACGGTGTAGGTGGGGGCGCCGGTCATGCGTGGTTCGGCTTTGCCGGACAGGCCCTCGAGTGCCTTACCGATGGCGGCTATCCGGCCGTCGGTGTCGGAGGTTTCCACGAAGTGGCGATAGTCCGCCTCGCTCGCCCAATGCACGATGTTGTACACGCGGGTGCCGTCGGTGCTCACATGGAAGCGGGCCGAGCGGTAGCCGGGATAGAAACGCACCCACCGCTCCTGAATCTCCGCAAAGGCCTCCACAAGTTCACGCTGTGTGTCAGAGCCATCGACGGTGTAGTCGATGATGGAATAGAAACCGGAATCCGTGCTCACGGAAACACCCCTCAAGGTCGGATGTGGGGGGCGGCCCCCCGGTGACGACATCGTGCAATCTCAAGCACGGTTGAGGTCAAACAGGCAGCCGGGCCGCATATCTCCGAAGCCACCGATCCCGACCCGGCCGACGTCCGCCCGCCGCCCCGAGAGGGCGAAGTGGCAGGTGAGGATGGGGGACTCGGCGGCGAGGTTGCCGCCGAGTCCCCCGTCCTCACCCCGGAACTACGGGATCGTGCGCAGCCGGATGCCGTGGCCGTCGGCTCGTTGCACGCCGCCCGCGTCGATGTTGGTGATGCGGGCCAGCCCTCGCACCTCACCCGAGCGGCCGCCATCGGTGACCCGGATGACCAGCATGCCCGGGTCGGTGCCGTGGGAGGCGTGCGGGTCGCCCGACAGCGGGTTGGGTCCGCGGGTCGAAGCGAAGATCCACTTCCCGTCGGGCGAAATGTCGAGCAGGTCGACCGTGGGATCCGCGGAGTACGGCGAGACCAGGTTGATCGTGTTGACCCGTGCTCCCGAGCGGGCGTCGAAGACCTCGGCGACGTTGGACGCCCGGTCGGCGACCCACACGTAGCGCTCTCCCCGTGTCACCGCCGTGCCGTGGGCGTCCCGGTTGGGCGAGTGGTCGTCGAACAGGCGCTCTACGGCAGGCGTGTTGGGCGGGTTCGTGGCGGAGTAGCCGGTCATCGGCAGCCGGAAGACGCTGAAGCCGTCCAGGTGGTTGGCCGTGCCTCCGCCCCCGTCGCCGAAGATCTTCCCCTTCGCCTCGGCGAATCCGCAGCCGTTATTGGGGATGTTGTGCTTGTCGTATTCCGCGACGATCGCCATCGGTGTGGTCCGCCAGTTCAGCACCAGCATGCCGCCGCCGCGCAGGCTCACGAACAGCGGGCCGTTGTCGCTGCCGATGTAGGGGCAGATGGGCGCGTTGTCCGGCCGCAAGTCGACGCTCTGGCAGGGGGCGCCGTTGGGGGTCGTGCAGCCGGCCAGGTCGACGGTCGCGGCGGGTTCGGGGGTGAAGGTGTTCGTGGCGTATTCGGTGCGGACGCGTTCGATCTTCTTGCCGTTCTGGTTGGCGACGAGCAGGTAGCGGTCGTCCTCCGTCGGCCAGATGGCGTGGGCCTGCCGGGCGCCGCCCGCGCCCACCTCGGTGGACACGCAGCCGACGGGCTGCCGGGTGCGGGTGTCGATCAGGGCGACGTGCCCGCTGGCCACGAAGGAGATCGCCGCGTGGGTGTTCTTCTGGTTGAAGACGATCATGTGCGGCCGGACCGGGTTTCGGCCTGTCCGGGCCTGGCAGAGGGTGGAGGTGGCCGCGCCGAGGTCGATGGTCTGGGTTGGGACGGCTCGGGCGCCGCGGTAGATGTGTACGGTGCCGCCGTAGGTGAGCCCGTTGGTGTCGGACTGGTCGACAAGCCACACTTCGTACGGTTCCCCGTGGGGATCCGCAGCACCTAGGACAAACACGGTTAAAAGGGCCACTAGCAGGGCTTTTGATCTCCGGAGCATGCCTGAAGTCTCTCCGTGATCCGCTTGATGATCAACCCTTTATGCACACAAAGTGTGGGATCGATTGCATACGGTGCCCAGGTGGATGGGCGCCTCGGCTTCGGTATTTGGATGTCCGGGGCCGCGTCTACCGCCCGGCCGCTGTCGTTTTGGCTCTGCCGTACTTCGGGCAGAATTTGTCCTTTCGGATGTCGAGGACCCGACTCCCGCTCCGACCAAGGGGTGACAAGCAAGCACAGGAAGGGTCTCTCATGAAATATCTGCTGATGATCTACGGCAACCAGGAGAAGTGGAACTCCATCCCCGCCGAGGAATGGCCCGTCTTCATCGCCCGCCAGGACGCCTTCAACACCAAGTACCGCGAGACGGGCGAGCTGCTGGGCGCCTACGGTCTGGCCGACGTGGTCGCGGCCCGGCTCGTGCGGCGTGAGGGCGGCGCCCCGGCGGTGACCGACGGTCCCTACCTGGAGACCAAGGAATACATGGCCAGCTTCTATCTGCTCGACGTCGAGAGCGAGGAGCGGGCGTTGGAGATCGCGGCGGAGATGCCGTCCGCGGACGTCGACCCCATCGAGGTGTGGCCGATCCTGCACGAGGCGGCAGCGGACCTGTGAGTTCAGGCCCCCGGATCGAGGATCTGCTGCGCGATCTCGCGCCGCAGGTCCTCGGTGCGCTTGTGCGCAGGCACGGGCAGTTCGACGCGAGCGAGGACGCCGTGCAGGAGGCGCTGCTCGCCGCCGCCCTCCAGTGGGCGGTCGACGGCGTGCCCGGCAACCCACGCGGCTGGTTGCTGACGGTCGCCAACCGCAAACTGATCGACCAGGTGCGCAGTGAGCGGGCGCGGCGCGACCGCGAGGACCGCATCATGTTCGCCACACCCCAGTCGGAGCTGCTCAGCCGGCCCGCCGACGCCGACCCGCAGGCCGACAGGGACGACTCGCTGGCGCTGCTGTTCCTGTGCTGTCATCCCGCTCTGGCGATCGGCAGCCGCATCGCCCTGACGTTACGCGCCGTCGGCGGTCTCACCACCGCGCAGATCGCCGCCGCCTTCCTCGTGCCGGAGGCGACCATGGCGCAGCGCATCAGCCGGGCCAAGCAGACCGTCAAGGGCGTCGCGTTCGGCGAGCCCGGCGTGACCGACGTCGAGGCGGTCACGCACGTGCTCTATCTCATCTTCAACGAGGGCTACACCGCCACCGTCGGCGCCGATCTGACCGCGCCCGCGTTGTCGGCCGAGGCCATCCGGCTCACCCGGCTCCTGCACCGCCTGCTGCCGGACGAAGCCGAGGTGACCGGGCTGCTCGCCCTCATGCTGCTCACCGACGCACGCAGGCCCGCCCGCACCACCTCCCGCGGCGACCTCGTGCCGCTGGCCGAGCAGGATCGCGCGCTCTGGGACCGGGCGCTCATCGCCGAAGGCGTCGAGCTGGTCGGGCAGGCGTTGCCGCGCGGACAGGTCGGTCCCTATCAGCTCCAGGCGGCCATCGCCGCGATCCACGACGAGGCGGACGATGTGGACGCCACGGACTGGCCGCAGATCCTCGTCTTCTACGAGCTGCTGGAACGTGTCGCTCCGGGCCCCGTCGTCACTCTCAACCGGGCGGTCGCCACCGCCATGGTGTACGGCCCCGCCGCCGGTCTGGCCCTCCTCGCCGGGCTGGAGTCCGACAAGCGTATGGCCCGCCACCACCGCCTCGCCGCGACCCGAGCTCACCTTCTCGAACTTCTCGGCGACCGCGCGGCGGCCGCCGAGTCTTACCGCGAGGCGGCGCGCCGTACCACCAGTTCCCCCGAACGTCGCCACCTCTCGGCCCGTGCGGCGCGACTGGCGCGATAGACGGCCACATCACTCACTAAGTGTGCATTCGTTCGGGGCGCGGGCGGCAACGAACGGATACCGTCGGTGAACTCACGTCCGCGGACATAAGCGAGCCCGCACCGCTAACCGTCGCGGCCGGCCTCCGCGAGGGACAACCTGATGCGCCGCCGATCGGGGTCGACGTCGACCACCCTGACCCGCAGCTCGTCCCCCAGCCGCACCTGCAGGTCGCCCAGCGCGTCGTTGTGCACAAGCCCATTGAAACCATCGGCGACGCGCACAAACACCCCGAACGGCGCAAGCCTCGTGACCTCCCCCACCACGACCGGACCGTTCCGGTGCGCCCGGCGGAACTCCGGCCACGGGTTCTCCCGCAGGGCCCGCAACGACAACGACATCCGCTCACGCGCCATGTCCACGTGGAGGACCTCCACGGTGATCTCCTGGCCCACCTCGACGATCTCACCTGGGTGGTTGTAGTGGGTCCAGGACAACTCCGCCACGTTGATCAACCCATCCACACCCCCTAAATCCACAAACACCCCGAAATGAGGGATCGACGTTACGGTGCCCCGGCGTACCTGGCCGGGACGAAAGGTGCTGAGGAGGGTTCGCCGGCGGTCACGCCCGGGATCACGGCTTTGGGAAGGGAGGTCGCTAGTCATGGCGGTCCGATCATCCCCGGGACGCGGCCCCGGCGGCAACAGGCCCAGCGGGCGACCTCACGTCAGCCGGTCGAGCGCGGCCGAGGTGGCGTCGTCGGCGGGCAGATAGACGATCAGCCGCCGCTCGTCCCCGTCGGCCAGATCGAGGCTCTCGTAGGCCAGGAGCAACTCCCCCGCCTCCGGGTGCGCCCACCGCTCCACACCGGTGCGGGCGGGCATGGCGGGCCACGCCTGGTAACGGCCGCTGAACCCGACCCCGGCGTTCGAGGACAGCTCCTCGGCGAGGGCCACCGCCCTCGGGTCGCCGAGCGCCACCGCGGCCCGCAGGTCTTTGGCCCGGTGGTCGGCGAGCCGTCCCCACTCGGGAAAGGCCCGGCGGGCCCGCTTGTCGGTGAACACATAACGCGACAGATTGGGCGGACGCCCCTCCAGCAGCCCCAGAGGCCCCGCCAGCCGCGCATAACCGCGCGTGTGCGCCAGCACATCGCCCACCCGATCCACCACCACGGCAGGCGTCGGGTCGAGCCGTTCGAGCAGTGCGCGCACCGTGGGCCGCACCTCCCCGGGTGTGACCGCCCCTTTTTGGGCACGCGGAAACACACCCAGTTCGTTGTCAGCCATGCGTGGGAGTGTATGGCGCGATCACGCCCCTCCCGCGACCGCCCTCACGCGGAGTCGGCGCCCCAGTCCCACAGCGCCTGCGGGACCGGTCCGAGTGAACGCCCCCGTGCGGTGTTCGTCCCACACCCGGCGCTCCCGTGAGCGGGGAGGACATCGGCCGGGCCAACGCGGAGTTCCTGAGCCTCGGCCTGCTGATCGACGTCCGCCCCCGGCATACTTATGTGGCGGGCGACCTCGCCCTGCTCGTCGTCGACTGGACTATCGACGGCACGGCCCCGGACGGCGAGCACGTGCACATCGAGGGCACCGCCACCGACGTCGCCCGCCGGGGCCAGGACAGGGGCTGGCGATATGTCATCGACAGCCCCTTCGGCACCGCGCACCCCCCGCTCACGTAAGCCGGTCATGCAGCCGCCGAGCGTGCAATACGAGCTCATTGACCCGCTTCCGCTCCGCGACCTCCGTGACCACCGGCGGTTCGCCCCGCGCCTGCGCCCATCCGGCCACCCATTGGCGGCACGTCCGGCAACCGCGGAGAGACAAAGGGCGCCTCAGAGGACGACTCCAGCGCCTCCCGCATCGCGGCGGCACCAAGCGCACTGAACCTCGGCGCGTATGCGGCCGCCAGCCGCGCCGCACGGTCGCGCACCTGCCCGGAACCGTTCGTCAGGGCGATCGACAACGCCGGCGCCCATGCGTCCAACCCGTCGTCGGTGTGCTTCAGCAGCCGGTCAAGCCAGGTGAGCCCCGCCCGCACAAACCTGCCCTCGGGGCGATAGAGCAATGCCTCGACCGCTTCCCCGGCCTGCGCCGGCGGCAGTGTGCCCGCGCCTCGGACGGCTTTGAGGGCGAGGCCCGCGACGTACGGTGTGGCGGAGGGAAGCAGCGCCAGGTAATCGCGGACATAAGGGGTGGTCTCCTCGGGGGTCGGGTCGAGCATGTCGTGCAGGCGGACGAAGAAACGCTGGTCGACGGCTACGCCTCCGGCGAGGAACCGGCTCCGGCAACCGGCGAGCAGCCCCTCGCGGCTCAGGCGCCCCGCACCGGCCAGGGCGCACAACGCCTTCGGCCACATCAGGTCGTCCTGAAGGAGCCTGCCCACGCCTTCGCTCTCGAACAGGGCGCGCACCATCGTGTCCAGCAGCGGATCGCCGGCCAGGTCGGCGGGGCCTGTCGCCTCAAGCCAAGCCGCGGTGAGCGGGGCGTGCTCAGGCGGCTGGGCGCCGGATTCGCGGAGCATCGTCAGCGCGAGGTTCACCCGCCGATCGGCCTCGGGGCGGAGTGAGCGCAGCCGAAGCGCAAGCCGTACGGCGAGGTCCTGCCGCCACTCCACCGGCCGGGTGGCCAGCGCGCGCACCACCCACTCGGTGTCGTCGGCCTCGCCGCCATCCCAGCGGAAGACGGCGCCGTCGGCGAACTCACGCCGGTTCACCCAGGCCGCCACCGCCGCCGCGTCCGCGATGGAGCCCGCGCCGGCGACGCGCATTGGGGTGATCCAGCCGTCGAGCGCGGCGCCCGAGTGCCGGCGTTGGTGGAAGGCACGTGCGGCCGGCAGGTAACCGGGCAGCTCACGGGCTATTTGCCGGCGTTCGTCCACGTCCCAGCCGGTGGCCAGTTCGACGAGGGCGGCGGTGTCGGCGTCCTCGATCGCGGCGCGGACCTTCTGCCAGGCGGTCTTCATGATCGGGACCTTAGACGAGGTCTCCGACAATCTTGATTGTCTCAATATTCAAGACGATATCTCTCAAAATATGGACTTCACGGTAAGCTTCCTCTTGTCCGATCAAGGAAGGAATCGCCATGTCGGAGTCGCACGCCACCTACGTCCACGGTCATCACGAGTCCGTGATCCGCTCACATTCCTGGCGCACCGCCGCCAACTCCGCGGCCTACCTGCTGCCGCACCTGCGGCCCGGCATGTCGCTCCTGGACATCGGCTGCGGCCCCGGCACCATCACCGCCGACCTGGCCCGCGCCGTGGCCCCCGGCCCGGTCACCGCCGTCGACCCCGACGGCGGCATCGTCGCCCAGGCCGCCGCCACCGTCGAGGGGGACATCAGGTGGGAGGTCGGCGACGTCTACGCTCTGCCGTACGCCGAAGGCACGTTCGACGTCGTCCACGCGCATCAGGTGCTCCAGCACGTGGCCGACCCCGTCTCCGCCCTGGCCGCCATGCGCCGCGTATGCCGCCCCGGCGGCCTCGTCGCCGCCCGCGACGCCGACTACGCCGCCTTCACCTGGTATCCGCGGGTGCCCGCCCTGGACGAGTGGCTGGCGTTGTACCAGCGCGTGGCCCGCGCCAACCGGGGCGAACCGGACGCCGGTCGCCGGATGCTCTCGTGGGCCCGGCAGGCGGGCTTCACCGACATCACCCCCGGCGCCTCGGTGTGGTGCTTCGCGTCTCCGGCCGACCGGGCCTGGTGGGGCGGCATGTGGGCGTCCCGCATCGTCGAGTCCGCCATCGCCGACCACGCCCTCGCATACGGCTACGCCACCCGGGCCGACCTGGAGAGGATCTCCGAGGGCTGGCGGGAGTGGGCCGCCACCGAGGACGGGTGGTTCACCGTCCTGCACGGCGAAATCCTCTGCCGCGCGTAAACCGGCTCGGCCCGGACGTGTTTCAAGAATAGATCCGCCGTGGAAATCGAATTGTTTAGCAGACGTCTGATATTCCATGAAGGGATAAATTTACCTGGAAACTGGAATTCCCATGACATCGCATTAAGTCTTTCTCCTAGTATCGGCATGTGCTTCCTCCAGGCACACGGGGCAAGGCATGCAGAAGGCACGTTCAACGTGGTTCAACGGCTGTCCGGCAAGCGCCGCCCGCCTTTTGCGGGAGGGCGGCTTGAAACGATACGAATGGGAGGCCCAATGTCGAGCCTGTATCTCGCTTTCGTCGGCGACGCCGTTCTGAAGCCGTTGTGCGGCGGCAACGTGCAGGAGGAGGAGCAGGAAACCTGCGTCACCGCGGCCCGAATCCCCGGCTTCGCCGACGCCTTCCTGCTGGGCGACTCCAAGTTGCCCGGGGTGGCCCTGCGATTCACCGGGGCCGAGTTGCGGGCGGTCGGCATCGACACCAGCCGCATCTGACCTCGCGAGCAGGACATGCACTGGCATGCCTACAGCTGGACGGGACAGGGGCGCGATCGCGAGAACGACGCGCTGCGGCGGCCGTCGCGGGACGCCGCCGCGCACGCGGCCTTCACGGCGGCCGCCATAGCGCCGAATCGCACGTGTGACTGGCTGCTGAAGAGGTCTTCGCAGATCAAGGCGACCTTTCACGAGCCGGACAGGGCGGTGGCCTGGCTGGGTGAGCAGTGGGATGTGGTGGCGCCCATGCTGATGCACTTCCACGATCACCGGGCGAGGAGGCTCGCCTTGGCCGAGGTCGATCTGCCGGGAGGCGTCGATGTGCAGTGGGGCGACTGGTTGACCGGGGGGAGATTCGCCAGTGTCGCGGTGATCTGCTGTCCGAACTTTCATGCTCCCGGTTATCCGTGCCCGACGGGGCTGAGGTAAAAGGCGGAAGCAGCGGGGGCGGGCGGCTCTACGTGCATATTCCCCGACATGGAGTTTTAGCTCAAACGGTGTGCTTCTCCACCCACGTGGAGATGCGGTCAAGCAGCCCCCGCCCGGTCGGGTTCTCCTCGAACAGCGTCCTGAGCTGGAACCCGTGCGGCATCTCCTCATAAATGTCGACCTCCACCTCACCGCCTGCGGCACTGGCCGCCGCGCCGAAACGGAGGGTGTCGTCGAGCAGCGCCTCAGCCCCGCCGGCGGTGAGCAGGAGAGGGGGCAGCCCGTCGAGGGCGCCATGCAGAGGAGACTGCGGCGCCTGATCGGGGCGGGCGGCACCGAGATACTGGCCGATGAGATGGCCGAGCATGGCCCGGTCGATGCCGGAGTCGGTGGCGCTGTTGGTGTCGACGGACGCGCCGGACACCGTCATGTCGGTGACGGCCGACAGGGTGACAACGCTCGCGGGCAGGGCGATCCCCTGCTCCTTCAACGCGAGCAGGGCCGACAGCGTCAGCGCACCGCCCGACGACTCGCCGACGACGGTGATCCGCCCGGCGGGCACCCCCTGGTCGAGGAGACTGCGATAGACCGCGAGCACATCGTCCAGCGGAGCCGGATAGGGATCGGCCGGGACCAGGCGATAGTGCACGACGAGCACCGGGCGGGAGGTGGCGCCGGCGAGCCGGTGGGCGAAGAGGTTCATGAGCTCGGGCATGCGGCTCTGAAAGCCGCCGCCGTGCACATAGAGCACCACTCCCCTGTCGAGCGACGTGTGTCCGTGCGCTGTGACCCAGTAGACGGGCACTCCTCCGCTTTCGGGGAGCAGCGGCGTCAGATCGGCGT
This sequence comes from Sinosporangium siamense, assembly GCF_016863435.1. Taxonomy (GTDB): domain Bacteria; phylum Actinomycetota; class Actinomycetes; order Streptosporangiales; family Streptosporangiaceae; genus Sinosporangium; species Sinosporangium siamense. The sequence continues at coordinate 40,493 of NZ_BOOW01000029.1, read as the reverse complement.
CGCCGGGCAGCGGGAAGTCGCGGTCGAAGAGACCACGCGTCTCCGCCTTGAGTGCGTCGACGGCGCCGGGTGGGGCGGGGATACGGGTGAGATGCATGATCAGAGGTCTACCGGGCGGGTTGCGCTCAGCGCAACGGCATTTTCATCCGGTACGGCTCAAGCCTGCTTCACGAGCGTCGATCAGCGCGTCCCAGTGCTCCTCGGCCCAGGCGCACATCGCGTTCAGGGGGACGAGCAGGCTGCGGCCGAGGGGCGTCAGCTCGTAGTGGACCTGCCTGGCCGGCCCGGTGACAACCGTACGCGTGATCAAGCCGTCGCGCTCCATCGTCCGCAGCGACTGGGTGAGCACCTTGGCGGTGATGCCGCGCAGCGGGACACGTAGTTCGGAGAAACGGCGCGGGGCATGCTCAAGGCAGCGGATGATCATGCCGGTCCACTTGTCCCCCACGCGGATCGGCATCAGATCAGTCGGGCATACCGTATCGAACATCTCCGGATCCAATGGCATCGTCACATCGTCCACCGTAATGCGGTATCCCCCGGGTAACCAGCGGCCGCTCTACTGTTCGGGCACAGACATCGAACCATGCTCGCGAGGTGGACACATGAGCAAGATCCTGATTTTCGGCGCAGGTGGCAGGGCCGGGCGCGCTGCCGTGCGGGAGGCACGGCGGCGCGGCCACGACGTCACCGCAGCCGTGCGGAACCCGGCCGATCACACGGAACTGGAAGGCGCCGGCGTCGACGTCGTCGCGGCCGACGTCACCGACCCCGGCGCGGTCGCCCGCCTCGCCCCGGGGCACGACGCCGCGATCGCCACGGTGTTCGACCCCACCGCCGACCCCGGCGTCTTCTACCCGGCGGCCTCCCGCGCGCTTCTCGACGGGCTGGCGGGGGTGAAGCGGCTGATCGTCGTCAGCGTGGCGGCGACGCTGGAGGCCGCCTCGGGCGGGCTGCTGATGGACACTCCCGGCTATCCGCAGGAATACCGGGGCTTCCTGCTGGGGCACGCGGCCGGCATCGACGTGCTCAAGGCTGCCGACGGGTTCGACTGGCTAGTCATGAACCCCACCGGCGACTTCGACCACGGCGGGGGGCGCACCGGCCGCTACACCGTGGGCCCCGGCGACGCGGCAGGCCGCATCACCTATGACGACTTCGCGATAGCCGTACTCGACGAGATCGACACCCCTCGGCACCACCACACCCAGATCGGCGTGGAGACGCGCTGACCATACGCCAGGTCTCTATGACCAGGCCTTACGCCAGGTCGTAGAGCAGGCGATAGTAGGCGAGGCGCTCGGCGTCGAGGGCTATGCCGTACGCCTCGTAGAGGGCTGTGTCGTAGCCGGGGCCGTAGTCCCACTCCATGCTCCACGTGGCGACCGCGAGGTCGGCCCAGCGGTCGGCCACGCCGAGCGTTCCCAGGTCGACGTGGGCCGCGAACGTGCCGTCGTCGTGGAGCAGGGTGTTGGGCGTGCAGGCGTCGCCGTGGCAGACGACGAGGCGGTCGATCGGCGGTGGGTCCCCGATGCGCGCCCGCGCCTCCGCGAGATCGAGGTGCCGGTGCTCCGGGGACCAGTCGCCCGGCCCCTCCCCGTCGGCGATGCGCTCATCCGCCCGGACCAGGCGCCTCTCGACACTCCACTCGAACGGGCACTCCGCCACCGGAAGCGTGTCGTGCAGCAACCGCAACCCTCGCCCGATCGCCGCCGCCGCGGTCGCCGGGTCGGCCTTCCACCGCGCGTCCACCGCCGACGTGCCCGCCACCGCTTCGGTCACCAGCCAGGCACCGTCCGCGTCACTCCCGTGTTCGAGGACGGGCGGCACCGCGACCCACCGCTGCGCCCAGGCCAGCCGCTCCGCCTCGGCCCTGAGATCGATCTCCGGTGTGCCTTCGGCGACCCACTTCGCGTATCTGACCGCTCCCCGCTCGCCGTCGAGCCGGAACGTCAACCCCCCAAGCTCGTTCCGCCACACAGGCGTGACCAGGTCACCCCCGGCCAGCTTGGCGATGACATCGGGCACGGGCACCGGCCCGGTGGGAGTCTCAGAGATCTCGTCATGGCTCATAGACTGCTCAGTCTTCCGATTTACCCCTCCCGCCGACAACCCGTTTTCCCTGTGGGGCTCACGACGCCGCATCCGTCTGCCTGGTACTCCGGCTGTAGATCGTGCGTGATCTGGTTGGTCAGGGGCATGCGCGTGGTGCTGGTTCAGGCCCACCGGACAGGAACGTGATCGTCACCTGTAGGCGGCCGACCCGCATCCCTGCCGTCCTGGCCGCGTGCGGGTTGGCGCCCAGGGCGCGCACCTGGAAGCCGAACCTGGATCGCTCGATCAACCACCACACCAGGGCGGCGGAACCGAGCTGCAGCAGGATGCCCGCGTGGAGGTTCAGTGTGCCCGGCACGATGCCGGGCAGCTCGGCCGAGGGCGCGACCAGTGGGACTGCCTTGGCCACCGGAAAGGGGCCGCGTACGAGCGGCTACAGCGTGTACGCGGCGGTTCGATCGCGCAGGGCGCCCCAGTCGAGGTGCGGCCTTACAGAGGACCGCCCGCTTCGTGGACTTTGCGGACCCGGATGTCGTCTGCCCGGATGTGTGTGCCGTCCGGGGTGGTGTAGCTGAGCCGGGGAACCGGTTGGCCGGTCTCCGCGTCCACCAGGACCGAGTGTTGTTCCCCGGGGGTGAAGGTGTGATCCTGCCCCCATTGGCGCAGGCTGACGATGAGGTCGAAAAGTTCGGTGCCCTTGTCGGTCAAGACGTAGTCCTGGTAGCTGCTGCCGGCTGAGGGCTCGGCGCGCAGGATGCCGGCGTCGACAAGGTGGCGCAGTCGGGTGGCGAGGATGTTTTTGGCGATGCCGAGACTGCGCTGGAACTGGCTGAAGCGCCGGACGCCGTCGAAGGCGTCCCGGATGATCAGCAGGGACCACCGGTCGCCCACGATGTCAACGGTGCGGGCGACCGGACACGTCGGGTCGGTTGGCCGTGCGCTCATGACGACCTCCCTTCCGTACACCGCAGCACGTCACGTGGTTGCAAAATAAAACCGTTTCCCTCTATGGTGGTTGCATTCTACTACCGCCTGGTCGGGTCCGCAGTGCGTGACCCCGGATCGGCCACTAATGGAGCGTCCATGATCACATACCACCGTAAGATCCGCGTCGACGGCCTGGAGATCTTTTACCGGGAGGCCGGGGACCCCGCCAATCCGACGTTCCTCCTCCTGCACGGGTTCCCGGCCTCGTCGTTCATGTTCCGCCGACTCATCGAGCTGGTCGCCGACCGGTTCCATGTGATCGCCCCTGACTATCCCGGATTCGGGCACAGCGACGCGCCGTCTCCATCGCGGTTCGACTACACCTTCGACCGTCTCACCGACATCGTCGAACAACTCACCGAACACCTCGGCCTGACTCGGTATGGGCTCTACATGCAGGACTTCGGTGGTCCCGTCGGCTTCCGCCTGGCCACCCGCCATCCCGATCGCGTCGCGTTCCTTGTCGTCCAGAACGCCAACGCCTACGAGCAGGGCCTGCCCGACAGCTTCTGGAAGCCCCTGCGCGCGTTCTGGGCCGACCCCAGCACCGCCAACCGCGAGGCCATCCGCTCCGCGGGGATGTCCGACGCGGCGCTGGAGTGGAACTACACCCACGGAGTCGACGACCCGTCCCGCATCGACCCGGACAACTGGGTGCTGCAGAGCGCGTTGCTGAATCGTCCGGGCAACAAGGACGCCATGCTCGACCTGCTCTATGACTATCGCACCAACCCCGGCCTCTACCCCCGCTGGCACGAGTACTTCCGCACCCACCGGCCGCCGGCCCTGATCACCTGGGGCGCGGGCGACGAGATCTTCCCCGAAGCGGGAGCACATCCCTACCGCGACGACCTTCCGCACGCTGAGATCGTCATCCTGGACACCGGCCACTTCGCGCTGGAAGACCACGCCGAAACCATCGCGGATCACATCACGCGCTTCACAGCGCAACTGTGAGCCCACGACGGCTCCCCGTGAGCGCCTACCAGTCCCGGGTGGCGTCCACACCGGAGAAAAGGTGCTCACGCGCGTCGCGGAGATCGAGACCTTGGAGGGTTTCGGCTTCGGCCATGATGTGGTCGAGGGCTTCGTAGAGCTCTTCGCGTTCGACGGTCATGATGAAGCCGGCCCGGTGGTCGAGCGCGTTGAAGGCCTCGCCGTAGGCGCGTCCGATCTCTTCCAGGCGTGCCGGCCAGAGGCCGGCGGGATCTTCGGCGAGCGTCTTCAGGATCGACCTTCTCGTGGTCTTGTACTCCGCGACGGATTTCTTGTAGGTGGCACCGCCTATGCCGTCGCGGCCGTCCCAGTCGCGCAGCGGGTTGTTTCTGTTCTCCTCCACCCACTCGGGTGTGCGGACGCCGATGACGGAGACCAGGACACCCTTGGGGATCTCAGGGTTCCAGGTTGTGCGCATCACCGAGGCGTATTCGGCCGGGATGCCGTGGAGCTTCACCGATTCCAGCTCAGGCACCCGGCTCGGCGTCAAACGGTCGTCCTTGGTCATCCCGAACAGGTCGACGATGCCGATCCGCCGGAGCGAGGCGAGCCCGTTGAGACTGTGCGCGGCTGTGAGGGTGCCGAGGCGTCCGTACAGATCAAGATCGGTCAAGGCCGGGAAACACCGGACCAATCGCTCGCAGTCGAGGGAGTCGACCTCCCTGACGCTCAGATGCTTGACCTCTGAACGTGGCTCCGCCGACCGCCCAAAAAACTCGTTGAGCGTCTCACCGGTGTAGGCCGCCCGCCATGACCCGACGGGATCCTCGCGGATGCCGTTGTCCCAGCGGCGCTGATAAGCGAGCTGTAAACCCAGGTGCCATCCGCTGCCCCACATGTCCGCCGGCTGGTCGAGGAGAGGAGGGATCGTTCCGATGACCTTGTGGCTGCGAGGGAGGAGCCACTCCTTATTGCAGTAGGACAGCGTCCCGTTCCAGGTGTGATGGGTGAGTGCGAGAGGCGCGACGTCCCCCAGGTCGGACAGGCTTGACGGCTCGGGGCCGGACCAGGTCAGGTCAAGCACCGCCGCCGTCTGTGTCGCGGGGTCGAGCCGGATGATTTGCGCCGCCGTCCACTCGTCGAGGTGGCGGGAGTAGGCGGCCACCACGTCACCGGGGGCGAGAGGTCTCGGAGGTGCAGCGGGTTTGCGCTTCGACATGGCGTGATCTTAGGAAGGGCGGCCGACAGTTCTGCTGTGCCGTACCTCTGACGGTGAGTCCCGCTGGTTGAGGCCCTTTGGTCGTTGACGAGGATCACGGAGCGTTCTCGGCGATCAGCACGGTTCCGGCGGCGCCGTCGACGGTGATGATCTGCCCCGTCCTGATCTCCCGAGTGGCGTCACGGACGGAGATGACAGCGGGAATGCCGTATTCACGGGCCACCGTGGGACCGTGCGCCAGCGGCGCCCCGATCTCGGTCACCAGTCCGGCCGCCGTCAGGAACAGAGGCGTCCACCCGGGGTCGGTGGTGGGCGCCACGAGGATCTCGCCGGGCTCCACCCGGGCGTCCGCCGGGTCGTGCACGACGCGTGCCGGGCCCGTGGCGCGGCCGGGGGCGGCGGCCATCCCGACCAGGGTGCCCTCGGCAGGGGCGGCGGGTGGCCGCAGCGCCTCCACGTCGGTGCCATCCGACAACATCGCGATCGGCACGTGGCCCCGGCGCAGCTCCCGCTGGTAGGCCGCCTTGCGTGCCGCGATCAGCTCGCGGTGGTCGGCCCCGTCGTGTACGGCACCGCCCGCCTCGCCGAGGTCGAGGAACATGATGTCCTCGGCCCGGTCGAGCAGCCCGCGCCCGGCCAGGTCCTCCCCCACGAGCAGCAGGTGACGCCGGGTCTCACGCATCGGGTAGAGCCCGGCGAACTTCCCCGCCTCCCGCAGCCCGGCCAGCGATCGGGCCCGGCCGAGGAAGAACCCGGCCAGCGTGCCGCGGATCGGGCGCCTGCGCCGGGCCCGCCGTACGATCCGGGCGCGTGTGGCCTCCGCCTGGGCCGCCGCGCGGGCGAAGCGCCGGTCCGGCGCCTGATCGGGGTCGACGACCCGCAGATAGTTGGCGATGGCGGCGAACACCGGCGCCGGGTCCTCCTCCCAGCGCGGCAGCCCGATGTCGATCTCGGCCGCCGCCCGGTGGCCATATCTCGCGAGGAAGGCGGAGAGCCCCACGTCGGGCAGCGTGCCCTCGTGGTGCATGGCGGCGAGCCGGGCCGGCGGGGTGTCGCGCAGAAGCTCGCGGTGCGTCCCGGCGCGGGCGGCCATGCCCCAGATGGCCAGGTCCATCTCGACGGTCACGTTGTGCGGCATGCCGCCGAGCACCGTGTTCACCTCGGCCTCGGTGGCGACGCCTTTGAGCAGGGGCGCCGGGGCGGCGGCGGACAACACGCCCGCCATCAGCGGCCAGAAGAGGTCCTCGATGTGGGCGGCGGGCAGCTTGAGCCCTTCGATATAGGTCAGGCGGTCGGCTGAGGTGGTCACGCAGGCGGGTGCCGTACTCGCCCGCTTGAACCTCTCGACCCCGCGGAAGGCCCGCGCCCGCGCCGCGTCCGGCCGGGCCAGCGCGCGGGTGACGCCGATCAGGCCGCGGACCGCCCATTTGAGCAGACCGGCCGGGCCTCCCTTGTGGCCGGGCAGCGGGGCGAAGCGCGGGTCGGCGAGCACCTGGTCGAGCACCGCCGCGACTCTCGGGCCGAGGTCGGTGGCGACGATCGACGGCAGCCATTTGCGGGAGTTCGCGTCGCGCACGAGGTCGGTCAGGTCGATGTAGAGCCGTCCGGCGATGTCGACGATGTCGCCGGCGGTGCGCGGGGACATGCGCGCCGCCATGACCTTGATCGCGGAGATCCCCATCGGGGTGAACGGCCGCAGCACACCCTGGAACTGCCCGCCCAGCTCCAGATAGACGCGGAGCCCTGGCCGATCGGTGGGCGGCGGCGCGGGGAAGAGCGTGGTGATGGGGCGCGACTGGAGCAGCCACAGCACCCCGTCGTGGTCGAGCGCCCATTCGATGTCCTGCGGGCAGCCGAAGTGGTCCTGCAGCCGCCCGCCGCACGCGAGCAGCTCCTCCCGCACCTGGTCGGGCACAGCCTGGTCGGCGGCGACCCTGCCGTCGACGAGCGCGTCGCCGAGCCCGGCGACGGCGTTGACGACCATGTCGGTGCGGCTGCCGGTGACAGGGTCGGCGGTGAACAGCACGCCCGCCAGCGCGGGCTCGACCATGCGCTGCACGACGACCGCCATGTGGGCCTCGCCGATGCCGGCGGCGCGGCGGTAAGCGACGGCCCGCTCGCTGTGCAGGGAGTCCCAGCAGCGTTGTACGGCGGAAGCCAGCTCGTCCACGCCCACGACACCGAGGACGGTGTCCTGCTGCCCGGCGAAGCTGGCCTCGGGCAGGTCCTCGGCGGTGGCGCTGGAACGCACGGCCACCGGGCCCCCGCCGAGCCGCTCGTAGGCCGCGGCGAGCTCGCGCAGGGGCACGGTCCCGGCCTTGTGCGCCTCGGTCGTCAGGCAGAAACCGGCGGGAACCCGCTCCCCCGCTTTGATCATCTTGGCCAGGCCGACGGCCTTGCCGCCGGCCAGCTCCGCCATGGTGCCGTCGATCCGGTCCAGGTCGATGACGAGCACGTCGATGCCTCCCTTTTGCAATACGACTGCAATCTATCAGATCGCAATACGACTGCAATGTAAACTGGAGCCGTGCCCAAGAAGGTCGACCACCACGCGCGCCGCACCCTGATCGCCGACGCCCTCATGCGCGTCGCCGCCACCCAGGGGCTCGAAGCCGTCAGCATCCGCCATGTCGCCGCCGAGGCCGGAGTCTCAACCGGCATGGTGCAGCACTACTTCCGCACCAAGGACGAGATGATGAGATTCGCCATAGACGTCGTCGCCGACCGTGTGAAGGAGCGGGTCGCGGCAGGCGGGCACGGCGACACGCCCAAGGCCGCCGTGCGCGCCTTCCTCGTCCAGATGCTGCCACTCGACCGGACCCGGGTCATGGAGGCGCACGTGGCGCTGGCCTACCAGGCATATGCCGCGGTGCAGCCCGCCGTCGAGCGCGGGCGGCCCAAGAACGAGGCCACCCGCGCCCACATCGCCCGGCGCATCCGCGACGCGCACGAGCACGCCGGCACCAAGCCGCCGTGCGACCCAGACCTGGCCGCCACGACCCTCATCGGCCTCGTCGAGGGACTGGGCGTGCAGGTGCTCCGCCGCCACTACCCCGGCGGGCACGCCCTCGCCGCCCTCGACGCCTACCTGGACTACGCCTTCGGCCCCTGAAGGCCGAGGGCCCGGCGGAGGAAGTGCAGCTCGTGCAGGAGCAGGCTCTCCTGCACGACCAGGTGGTTCGCGCCCGGCAGCGGCAGCACCTCGTGCGGCCTGCCCGCCGCCAGCAGCGCCGCCGACATGCGCAGCGTGTGCGCGGCGACCACGTTGTCGTCGGCGAGACCGTGCACGAGCAGCAGCGGCCGGGTCAGCGCCGCCGCCTCCCGGATCGGCGAACACCTGTCGTACGCCTCGGGATGCTCGGCCGGATGCCCGAGATGCCGCTCCCGGAAATGGGTGTCGTACATCCGCTGATCGGTCACAGGCGCCCCCGCGACGGCGGCGTGGAACACGTCCGGCCGCCGCAACACCGCCGTCAACGCCAGGAACCCGCCGAACGACCAACCCCGGATGCCCACCCGGGAGACGTCAAGCGCGGGAAACCGCTCAGCCGCCGCGGCGAGCCCGTCCACCTGGTCCTCCAGCACCGGCCCCGCCAGGTCGTGCCGCAACTCCATCTCCCACGCCGGTCCCCGCCCGGGAGTGCCCCGCCCGTCCACGGCGAGTACGGCGAAGCCCTCCTCGGCGAACCACTGCGACGCATACGTCCACCAGGTCCGCGCCGCCAGCACCTTGCGCAGCGCGGGCCCGCCGTAGGGGTCCATGAGCACGGGCAGCGGGCCGTCGCCCGGCCGGTGCCACGACGGCAGGAACAGCGCGGCCCGCAACTCGCGCGGTCCCAGCGTGAGCAGCCGCATGTCCGGCTCCAGCACGGGCCGCTCGGCGCGGGAGGCGATGCGTGCGCTCCGCCCGTCGGCGGCGCGGACCGTCACCACCCCGGGGCCGGTCAGCGTGGCGGAGACCGTGACCGTCGTGCCTCCGGCAGCCGTGCCGCCGTGAACACCGGGCTCGGTGCTGAGGCGCCGCACACCCCTGTCCTGTCCGTATTCCCACAGGTGGATCTCGGTGGGTTCGCCGGAGGCGGTGAACAGCACTCTCTCACCGTCGACCGCGACCACCTCCTCCAACTGGAGCCCGGGCGGGGTGACCGGGCGCCCGGCGACGAGGAGCCGCCGCGTGTCGTCCAGGTCGGCGGAGGTGAGCAGTGTGCCGGCCGCGGTGCGGGCGGGCAGGCCGGGCACGAGCCGCACCCAGTCGTCGTCGTACTGCTCGTGCAGCACCTCGGCCGCGCCCGTGGCGGCGTCGACGCCGAGGACCTGGAAGCGGCGCTGGTCGCGGCTCTGCACGGCGGCATACGGGCCGGAGGCGTCCCAGCCCGCGGCGGTCAGATACTCGAACCGCCCGGAGTCCCACGCGACGGGGATCGGCGGGCCGTCCAGGCCGGCGATCCAGAGGGACACGTCGGCGTTGGCCGTGCCGACGACGGGATAGCGGAAGGCGGCCGGCGGTGCGGCGGGATCGGCCGGATCGGAGATGTACCACCGCTGCACGGGTGAGTTGTCCACCCGTGCCACCAGCAGCGCCCGCCCGTCCGGCGCCCACCAGTAGCCGCGGTCCCGCCCCATCTCCTCCGCCGCCACATGCTCGGGCAGCCCGAAGACCACCTCGTCGCCGTCCGGCTCGGCCACCGCGCGGTCGGCGCCCCCGAGGTCCTGGACGCGCAGCGCGCCCCGGCACACATAGGCGACGCGCCGGCCGGCCGGATCGGGGCGGGGGGCCACCACTGGACCGGGGGTGTCCAGCGGGCGCACCTCACCCGTGGCCGGGCGGACCGTCCACAGCCGCCCCTCCAGGGCGAAGGCCAGCGTCTCGCAGGCGGCGTCGGCGGCGAAGTCGACGATCCCGGACGACATCTCCCCGGCCCGCCTCCGCCTGGCCGCCTCCTCCGCCGGCGGCCGGCCACCGGCCTCGGCACGGTCCACGTCGGCACGGTCCAGCTCGGCGGGGTTTAGCTCGGCGGGGTCAACGAGAAGGGTCTCCGCGCCGGTGGCGCAGTCGAACGACCACAGGCGGGATATGGGGTCGTCCCCCGCCGTGGAACGCAGGAAGAAAACGGTCCGCCCGTCGGGGAAGACGGTGAGACGGCGCGGCACTCCAAGGGTGAAACGCTTGGTCCGGGCCAGTTGCCCGGGAAGCGAGAAAACCGACATGAGGCTGCTCCTAAAATCGCGAATCTGCGGTAGAAAGCAGCCTGGCCGCACCCCTGATCGGAGCACGGCCTACACAGGGACTATACGCATATAGACGTCGATATAGTCAAATGCTCGTTCCCGTCGGGGATGTGGCGCCCCCTATGCGATAGTGCAGAAGCCGATCTCACCGTCGGTGCACTGGGAACGGTCACACTCGCTATCCGAACCGGATGGGATACGTGCGCATCGTTGTCGAAAACGTGGATTTCTCCTACCGCGGGCTTTTCCGCCCCCGGGGCAAACCGGTGCTGCGGGGAGCCTCCTGGACCGTCGAACCGGGCGTGACCGGCCTGATGGGCCCCAACGGCGCGGGCAAGACCACATTGCTGTCGCTGCTGGTCACCCTGGCGGCCCCGCAGCACGGCCGCGTGCTGATCGGCGAGCACGACGTCTCCCGCCCCGCCGGACGCCGGGAGGCCCGCCGCCTTCTCGGATTCGTGCCGCAGCGGTTCTCCCTCGCCGGTGAACTCACCGTCGCCGACACCGTCTCCTACGCCGCCTGGGTCAACGGAGTCCCCCGCCGCGCCTGCGGCGGCGCGGCGGCCGGCGCACTCGCCCTTGTGGACGCGGCTGCGCTCGCGGCCAGGAAGGTGCGCACTCTGTCGGGCGGGGAACGCCAGCGCGTCGGCATCGCCGCCGCACTCGCCCACGACCCGAGGATCCTCGTCCTCGACGAGCCGACCGTCGGGCTCGACCCCGGACAGCGGCTGCGCGCCCGGGAGGTGATCGCGCGACTGGGCGCGAGCCGTACCGTGCTGCTCTCCACCCACCTCGTCGAGGACGTCGCCCACCTGTGTGAGCGGGTCGGCGTGCTGGCGGCGGGCCGCATCGCGTTCCAGGGGACGTTCGCCGAGCTTGAGGCGCTCGCCGAGGACTCGGACCCCGGCAGGAGGTACGGCTCGGCCTTCGAGCACGCCTACGACAGGCTGATCGCCCGGGTCGGGGCAACGTCGTGAGGCTGAACGCCTGGTTCCTCCCCGTGGTTGCCGCGGGGGTCGCGGCGCTCGCCTGGGGCGGGGTCGCCGAGCAGGTGGACTGGCGGGCACTGCACTGGGGGCACACCTCGGGGCAGTTCGCCAGGCAGCTCGTACTCCCGGGCATCCTGACGGCGGCCGCGGCGAGCCACCTGGCGGCGCGGCTGACACCCCGCACCCGCGTCTTCGCCCAGCCGTGGTCCGTGCGCGCCGGCAGTCCCGTGGTGCTCAGGCACCTCGGGCAGCTGCTGGGGTGGTTCGTCCCCGCCTATCTGCTGGGACTGGCGCCCTTGGTGTGGAGTACGGCACAGCGGAACGCATTCGGCAGCCCCGACCTTCTGCTAGCCGCCGGGGCAGTGGTCGGGCTGTCGGCGTTTGTGGCGCTGGGCTATCTGATCGGGGTGCTCACGCAGAACCTCCTCGCCGTGCCGCTGACGGTGACGACGGTGTTCCTCGTGGCCGGCCTGCCGCACCTCGACGACGCGTGGAACGCCGTCGTCCCCACCATGCCGCAGGTTCCCAGGTTAGGCCGCGAGCAGCCGGCCGGGTTGTCGCTCTACCGGCTGTCGGCCGCGGTGGTGTTCTGCCTGGTGTTCGGGTGGCTGGCCGCACGCATGTTGAGGGGGCGACGGCGGCCGGCCCCGGTCCACGGGCTGCTGGTGATCCCGGTCGCGATGGTGGTGTTCCCGCTGCTGCGCCCACTGGAGGCGGTCACCGCTCTGCCGGGCCGCCAGGTGTGCGAGTCGCACGGCGGCGTCACCTATTGCGTCCACGAGGGGCACCGCGCCGAGCTGGCGCCGATCCGTGACGCCGCCGCCCCGATCTTCGCCGCTCTCGGCCCACACGTCACAGGTGTACGGCAGGTGCGTGACATGGCCTTGGCCTTGCCGCCCGCCCAGGCCGGCACTGTGAGGCTGACCGTCGCACCGGGCTGGGATCCGGCCGAGGAGGTGCCGGGGGAAGTCGCCAACACCATGCTGTCCCGGCTGTCCCGCTGCGCCTTCGCTTCGTTCTCGATCGGCGACGGCGCCACGGTGGACGAACGCCGCGCCTACGTCATATCCGAGTTCGGCCACTGGTTGCGGAGCCGGTCGGCGGGCTTGGCCGTACCGAGCGGAGGGCTCTTCGAGCGGGCGCGGCCCGAGCAGGTCCGGCGGTGGGTCACAGAGCGGCGTGCGGAGATCGCCGCCTGCACTGTGGACCCTGAGGAGCTGCCGTGGCGCTGAGCCTGCTGCTGCGCACCCGCATGATCGTGCCGGCGCTGCTGGTGAGCGTCGCCGCCTCCGTGGTGGCCTTCCTCGCTGCGCGGTACGCGATCGTCGTCGACGTCTTTGGGCCCGCCGTCCGGGCCCCGCGTGTCCCCGTGATCGAGGTGGTCGCGGTCGCGACCTCTGTGGCCGTGGCGTGGCTGCTCCGGCCGCGGTTCTGGGAGTGGGAGAAACTGGGCGGCGCTCACGTGCGCCGGCTGGCGGCGGGCACGGCGCTGGCCGGGATGCTCCTGCCGCTGCTGCCCGTCTGCGCGGGCGTCGTGCGGGTCCCGGGGGACGCACGGGCGTGGCTGCTGCTGCCGGCTGTGGCGTTGTTGTCGGCGGTGACGTTCGCCGGGGCGGCCCTCGCCGGGCCCGTGTTCGGGGGGCTGCTGTCGGCGGCGGTGCTCTTCGGCGGCGCGGTGCTGGTGAACCTTCAGCCCGGGGCGGCGCACCTGCTGCCCATCGCCTATGCGACGGGCCGGGGGCTCCAGGTGCCGCTCCTGCCGGGCTGGTGGCTGGCGGCGCCCGTCGCCGTGGCACTGGCCGTCGCCGTGCATGCCCTCACCTGCGGGGCCAGTGCCCGATCACGCCGGTTGTCGCGCGAGGACGAGTGAGGCGGTCAATCCTCGCGCCACCCCTCGTATTCCTCCAGCAGAGCGTCGATCCTGCCCGTCAGCGCTGAATCGGCCTCCTCGACGACGACCACCCACTGGGCGTCCTCGGCGTCGTCCTCCCCGGCGAGCGTCTCCCGCACGACGCGCGGCTCCTCGCCCAGCCATTCGCCGAGCGTCTCGGCGACCTCCTCGGCCTCCTCCCGACCGGCGAACACGAGCAGGTGTCTCATGCCGCCCAAGCGTAACGACACCCCGGCGGCCTCGTCGTCCCCGCCGTGTGTCAGGGGTCCAGGGGGCCGAGCAGCCAGCTTCCCGTCGAGCCGGGATGGTCGTCGAAGTAGAACTCGCGGATGGCTTCGAGAAGGTCGTCGGTGGTGATGTGGCCGTTCCCGTCGTGGTCCAGGCGGCGGAACACCTCCTTGGCGTCCGTTTCGGGCATGCCCATGAGGGCGCCGGTCCACCGCACCTGCTCGTCCTCGCTGAGCCTGCCGTCGCCGTCCTCGTCCGCGATGGCCATGATGGCCTCAAGGAACGGCAGGTAGCCGTCGTCGAAGGAGTCCGGGGTCTCCAGCAGCCCGTCGGCGAACGCCTTCTTGTATTCCCGTACGGTGATGCGCCCGTCGGCGTCGGCGTCGGCCACGGTGGAGAGGTGGGCCCAGAGGCCGAGGGAGAGTTCGGTCAGGCGGCGCAGTGGCGGCGTCTCGGGTTCGAGGCCGAACTCCCTGCCGAGGCGGGCGACCGATAGCTCGAAGTCCTCACGTGCGATGAATCCATCGCCGTCGCTGTCGAAGGTGTCGAAACGGCGGGTGAGCTTGCGGTCGAGAAAGGGGGATATTTCCACGAATCCTCCGTGTAGTTCCCGCACACATCGGCGGGATCATCGTGAGCTTAACGTCATCCCGGGCGGCAGCATAGATCCATGTTTGGTACCGCGTATGCCGTACGAATTGGCCGGTGACGTCGGATTTTTCGTATTTTGAGGTGGAGGTTTGGGGAAAGTGGTCGTCTGGGATCTCGGAAGGGAGCGTCGTGATTGACCCCTTTTTCGGGTGTGCTTTCCATTTACGGGAACTCTGACGCGGCGTGGCACCCTGGAATGGCAACCGGTGGCTGTGAGCATCTTTGTGTGACGTTGGGGGAAAGCGTCCCCCGCTCATATAGGACAGACAGCAGAGAACGGTGCCCTGATGCCCACTTCCCAACCCCGCAAGAACGCCACGGCCCCCCGCGCCCTGCCGATCAGCGGGTTGGCGAAGCTGGCGCTCGCGGGCACGCTCACCGCCGGCCTTGCCGTACCCCCCGCCCTGGCCTCCCGGGGGGCCGACGATCCGTGGGTCCGCCAGGAGAGCCCCGAGGCCACCTCCTCGCCCGAGCCCACCTCGACCGCCGAGGAGCCGGAGCCGTCCGAATCGCCCACGGCGGTCAGCCCGGAGAGGCGCCGGTGCTTCGAGCGCACGTTCTTCAAAGCCGACAACTTCGTGCCGCACAACTTCTACGTCCCCCGCACACGCTTCATCGACGGGCCGGGCGGCGAGATGACGGTGTCGATCACCCGCGAGCACGAGGTGCGCGCGTTCATCGAGCACGAATATCAGAAGGAGCTCGCGATCACCGAGCTGGACCTGGTCCGCTCACTGCGCAAGCAGGTGACCCCCCACCTTGAGGTGCGGCACATGGTCTTCGCCGGCCACGAATACACCCACAAGATCAACAAGGGCAGGTTCGGCAACATGTGGTATCGCGTGCTCGGCTACCGCGTCGGGTGGTCGGCCTGGTCCCAGCTGACCAACTGCCACCGCCGCAGGATCACTACCGGCATCGCCAACATCCCGGCCAGGGTGGAGGGCTGGATCTTCTGGGAGACCCGGCACCCGTGGTCCAAGCCCCGCAAGAAGTCCAAGAAGAACGGCAAAAACGGCAAGAACGGCAACGGCAAGGACCACACCCTGCTCGCCAGGCCCGGCCACTTCGACCGGACCTACCCCGTCAACGGCGAGGACAGCTGACACCAGGTCATCGGGCCGGTGCGGAGGTGAGGCCGCACAGGCCGCAGCCGAAGACCGGTCGGCCGCGCGTCATCGGCCCTCCGCCGGGCCGGCCACGCCGTACCGCTTGGTCGACAGCCACCAAGGCGGCCCGCTCGCTCTTGCCGTTCAACACCCCTCGATCGAGCAACTCAAGCCCGGCGCAAGGTGGTCTCCTCGCTTGGCTGCGGCTCTGTCGACGGCCTCGTGCAGTGCGGCCCGGCTGGGCATGCCCTCGATCCTGATGTCCTCGATGAGGATCGTGGGGACGGCGGTGATACGCCGCGCGGCGGCCTCGGCCAGCGCCGCTCGGTGTGCTTGGGCGTATCGGCCGCTCTCCAAGGCGGCGCGATACGCGGTGGCGGGCAGCCCAAGCTCGGCGGCCAGATTCTCCAGCACGTCGAGGTCGCCGATGTCGAGCCCGTCTTCGAAGAAGGCCCGCAGCATGCGGTCGTTGTAGGCGTCGGCCAGGTGGTGCTCCTTGGCGAACTGGTAACCCTCGAAGGCCAGGCGGGTGTAGGGCTGCGGCGAGACGTCCGGCAGCCGGACGGCGACACCCATGGTCTTGGCCATCGGGTAGACCACCCGCGACCAGATGCCGCGCAGATAGTCGCCTTCCGGGCGCAGCGTGGGGGTGGGCTCGGGCCGCAGCTCGAATGGCATCCACTCGACGGAGACGTCGTGGCCGGCGGTGGCTTCGGCGAGCGGCTGCTTGGCCAGCAGGCAGAAGGGGCAGACGTAGTCGGACCAGACCTTGATGCGCACAGTCAAGACCAAGTCCTTTCAGCGGGTGAGCCAGGTGCGGAACGGCTCCTGCGCGCCTTCGACGGGCAGGTGCAGCGGGGACAGCCGCCACTGCTCGACGGGGACGGCGAAGAGGTCGTAGGAAGAGGCATAGTCGAAGCCGGCGGACGCGGCGGCGTGCCGGTCGGTGGCGAAGACGATCCGGCTGACGCCGGACCACAGGGCGGTCACATAGCAGAGCGGGCAGGGCTCGCCCGAGGCGAGCAGCGTGGTGCCGGCGAGGGCGTCGGGCCCGTGTTCGCGGGCCGCCTCGCGCAGGGCGACGATCTCGGCGTGCGCGGTCGGGTCGCGGTGCGCCCTGACCCGGTTGACGCCCGAGCCGAGCACGGTCCCCGTGTCGTCCACGACGAGCCCGGCGAACGGGATGCCGCCGGCGTGGACCTCGGCGGTGGCCAGGGCGACGGTTTGGGTCAGGCGCTCGGTGAGCCAGGCGGGTGGGGTGGCATTCGGCATCGCGGTTCAGATCCCCGTGGCGATCTTGAGGAGGGCGACGCCCCCGATGATCGCGGCGAACGAGCCGAGCTTGGCGAGGGTGATCTTCTCCTTATAGATGAGGGCGCCGAGGGTGACCGTACCGATGGAGCCGACGCCGGTCCAGATGGTGTAGCCGACACCGACGTCCAGCGTCTTGAGCGCCAGGCTCAGGGTGAAGATGCCGCCGGCGGCCGACAGCAGCGTGAAGACCGACGGCCAGAGCCGGGTGAAGCCCTTGGTGGCGTTGGTGCCGAGGGCGAAGCCGATCTCGAAGACGATCGCGATGGAGAGGTAGATCCAGGCCATGATGACGTTTCCTTCGGGCACGAAGTGACAGGGAGGGGTGTTCAGGCCGCGGACGGCTTCTCGGCGGTCAGGCGGTCGGAGAGCTTGAGGCCCAGCACGCCGCCGATGATCAGGATGAAGGCAAGCACCTTCCAGACGGTGAACTCCTCATCGAAGATCACAGCGCCGAACACGACCGTGCCGACCGAGCCGATGCCCGTCCAGATGGTGTAGCCGACACCGACGTCCAGCGTCTTGAGCGCCAGGCTCAGGAAGAAGATGCCGATGGCCGCCGCCGCGGCCGTGAGCAAGGACGGCCACAGTTGGGTGAAGCCCTCGGTGGCGTTGGTGGCCAGGGCGAAGACGACTTCGAAGACGGCCGCTATGAGCAGGTAGATCCAGGCCACGAGATGGCTCCTATTTGTATGTACGTGCAAGTTTCTTCCGAGACAGAAGCTTGCATGTACATGTATGCTTCTGTCAAGCCGGTCTCAGGACAGATCGGGAAGGCGATAAGAACGAGGAGGTCTCATGACTCCCGCAGGCCCCGGCCCGGTTGACGCGCCGCCCGTCTCGGATCTCGCTGCGACCTGGCAGCACATCCTCCTCCTGCACACTCGCGTGGAGAACAAGCTCGCCGCCGCGCTGCAGCGAAGGCACGGCATCGGCCTGTCGGAGTTCCGCGCGCTGGGCCATCTCGCCGCCTCCCCCACCTCCGAACTGCGCATGCAGGAGCTGGCCGACAAGGTCGGGCTCAACCAGAGTTCGGTGACCCGGCTGGTGGCGCGACTGAGCACGGCGGACTTCGCCGTCCGGGACCTTTGCCCGGACGACAAGCGGGGGGTCTACACGGTCATCACCGAGACCGGCCGGACGCGACACGCCGAAGCGAGCCACACCTATGAGGAGACGCTGAAAGGCGCCCTGGAGGAGGCGAAGCAGGCGGACCCGCACCTGGCCGCCGCCCTCACGGCGTTGGGCGCCACACGCTGAGTGCCCACACCGACGGCTCCCCGTCCGCTCCTGCCGCGCGCCGGCGCGGCAGTCCACATGCGGGCCTGTACGGCGAAGCAGCCTTTGCGCCCCAGCAGGTTCAAGGACGTTGTGGGGGTCAGGTCAGCGCAGATGCCTGACGCGGCTGACCGCCGCGACCACCGGGCCGCCGCGCTTGCCGCGCCTCTGAGCTCATGGGGCGCCGGCCGGGCGGCTCAGCAGTTCGCGGGCCAGCGCCTCACCCCACCAGTGCTCGATCCGGTCGGGCGACCAGAGGCGTTCGGTGCGGAGGGTGGTGTAGACGTCGATATTGCACAGGGCGGCGTAGATGTCGACGGCGGTGGGGACGTCCAGGCCGGCCAGGTCTTCCTGGCCATCGCGGTGCTCGGCTTCACCGCCGCCGGAGCCGGCCTCGCGTTCATCCCCGCCTTCACCGAACTGTCGCCGGTGGAGCTCCGTACGGCCCTCACCGCCGACCACCCACCCGTGATCGCGGATGCCATGATCGGCGTTGTGGCCGCCGCCAGTGGCACGACCGCCCCGATCCTCCCAGGGGTGCACCTGGCCACCGGTAGCCCGCCGGGCACATATGCCGAGTGGGCCATCAGACATGCCGACCACTTCCGCTGACGCCGAAGGGAGCGGGAACGGACCTATCCCGTCAACGGCGAGGACGGCTGACCCCGGGCCCATAGAGGCGCGTCATTGGGTCAGCCCGGGGGCGAGGCTGAGCAGGCCGCAGCCGTACGGCTTCGCCCGGCCGACGCCGCTGACGACCGCTTCGGTGAAGGCCGCGGGATCGACGACCACCAGATGGCCGTCGTAGCGCACGGGATGGATGGTGATCGGGTGCTTCTCCCGCCGTTTGCCCACAAGGCGCGGGACGGGGGAAGTGGTCACGTCCGGGCCGCCCTGACGGCTGACAGGGATGATGAAACCGTGCTGCTCCCCTTTGCCGGCCAGCCATGCGACCAGCTCGGCGGGACGGATCGGGACACGTCTGCGCCGATCCTCCGCACCCTCCACCTTCACGCAGCGGGTCGGATTGGCCACCAGCCGGAAGGAGAACCTCCGCCCCGGCCGGACGGCGTCCAGAACGGGCTGCAATGAGCGGACCTCAGCGGGCTTGAGGAGCAGCCCCTCGGGGAGGCGAGCCCAGTCGGGAGCGGTGCGGCTCTGCACATATTGCACGATCTGGCCTTGGGGCAGGATGTCGATCCGCCAGAGCACACCGTGTGTGCCGCGGAAGACCGTCGTGTCGTGAAGCTCCGGATAGGCGGACATCACCGTCCGATGCATCTCGTGCACGTCGGCGACATCGCGGATGAAAGCGGGCGAACGCCGATTGACGGTGAGCTTCGTCAGAAACACAGCACGTCCTCCGCCGTGATCATGCCGTCGGTCAGCGGCACCTCACCCGTCAGCACCATGCGGGACACGAAGCGCCTGCCGGCCCTTGAGAAACTGAGCGGCTGATCGTGCCGGACCTCCGCGCCCAGCCGATCCGGCGGGCACTCCACGACGGTCCGCAGGCCCTGCCGTTCCGCCCGCGCCCGCATCCTGCCCCTCAGCCGGGCCGACGGCTCCAGCCAGGGATGATCGGCCAGCACCTCACCCGAGCTTCGGCCCTCCGCCTGTGCTCCGGGAGCGAGCAGCGGACGCGCCGGCAGATATGACTTCCTCCCGAAGCACAACCGCCACCTCGGCCGGCGCACCGCCTCCGCCACACGGGCCAGCAGGCGGCCATCGCCTTCCAGGACCACCAGAAACAACGCGTCGGCCAGGTAATAACGCTCACTCACCACATTGCGGTGCCCGGTGCCCTGCGTCGTCGGCACGTTCTGCGTCACGTGATAGTCGCGCTCCATCGTGCCCTCACGGTCGACTCGTACGGCGAGGCGCAGCCGGGCCAGTTCCGCCAAGCCGGCGTCGTCCTCGCGATCCACCCCGAGGGCCGCCGCGAGCAGACCCACCACGCCCGACTTGGTTGGCTCGGTCATTGTGTCGCGGATGATCCCGCGCGACCTGATGCCCCACGACTGCATCGGCCCGTCGAAGCAGAGCGCCAGCGACGCGACGCCGTCACCCGTCATGTGCCGTACTCCCCCGCACTCGCGAGCACAGCCGAGGTGAACGCGTCGAGGCTGGTCACCACCTCGGCCCCGGCGGCCTCGGGCATCTCGCCGGACACGGAGGCGGCGACAGCCGTACGGATCCGCTCGCCGCCATAGAACTCGTGCAACCGGTCGAAGTGCTCCATGAGCCGCCAGGTCGACGCCTTCATGAGGTCGTCGTCGGTGACCGGCTTGAGGAAGGCGTTGGCGAGGTTCCACGCTCCCCCGTCGCGCACGACACCGAGCAGGGTGTCGGGCATGGTGCGGGCCGCCATGGAGTTCTGCTTGCCCCCGGGCACCGCGTGGACGAAGGCCGACAACCAGGCGCGAGCCGTACGCCGGACCAGGTCGACGTCGCCTTGGAGGTTCTTGGCTAGCTGCTCCAAATCGACATTGGCGTATCGGTAATAACAGGCGGAGTTGAAGTCGATCGTGCCGAGCATGTCGGCACCGGACTCCGCGTCCGGTTTGAGGTCGTCCACGGCGGTGTAGAAGTCGAACTCGGTGGCCACGACATGCGTGGAGATCGCGTGGGCCACCTGGGAGGCGGCGTCGACGTTGAGGTCCTTGTTGTCGGCGATCATCCGCCCGAACAGCGCCACATCGGCGGCCCGCCCGGCGTCAAGGATGCGGCGCACCTCGGCCAGGGCGGCCTTGTCCGGTTTGATCTTGTCTCGCTGGGCTGTGGTCTTGGCGGCGGCGAACTTCTCCAGGGCTTCCCAGTTGTGGTGGCAATACCACGTCAGCCGCTCGATCGACTCGCGCCCGATGAACAGAAGGTACTGCGTGAGCCGCTTGTTGGCGTCGAGCCCGAACCCGAGCTGCTGCAGGGCGGCGGTCACCACCGTCCGCGCCGGGTCCTCGTCGTGCCCCTCCGCGACGAGCCCGCTCACGACGCTGTCGAGCAGGCGTTTGGTGCGCACACCGACCTCGGACTCGTCCAGCCCGTATTGCGTGAAGAGCAAACGTGCCGCACGTTTCAGGCTTTGGCTGGAGATGCGCCCCCGGGTGTATCCGCCGAAGGTGGCCGTCTTGGGCTGGCCGACGTCGTCGCGGTTGAGATTGCTGACGGGAAAGGACTGGAGCAGGTGCAGCTCGATGATCACTCGGTTGCCTCCGGGTGGGTGGTGGGGGGCTCGCTCGTCGCCGCCGAGACCGGCATGTGGAACTCCTGGGCCCACTTGAGCCGCACCCGGCTCGCCCCGTCGCCGCGGTGGTCGTCGCCGAGGAGAACCACGAGGTCGTCGAGGAGACATCCGTAGTGCACGGGGACGTCGTGGGCGGACAGGAGGCGGACCGTCTGGCGCAGGTGGTGGGGCAGGGTGCGCTTGTCCCTGGAGAGCAGTTGCGTCAGCCGCCTGGCCACCGCCGGGCTGCCCTGCTTTTTGTGCAGCCTGCCCATGGACGCCCCTATCGAGCGAGGCCCACGGCCGTCACCCCAAGGAAGCGGGTGCAGCCCGAAAAGACCACCTACGAGAAGCCACACCTCGGTTTCAGCCGCGGTCGGGGGTGTGTCCTGCTGGAACACGACCTCGTACGCCTGGTGCCGGCGGCCCTCGGTGAAACTGTGACGCAGCCGCGCGAGCGCCTGTCGCGCCGCCGCGGCCCGCCTCGGGTCGGGCGACCTCAGGGCACGGCCCAGGCTCAGGAGATGGTTGACATACCGGTCACGCCGGACGACGTGTGGATCAGACACGTGCTGCCTCCGGTTCGGCGGAGTAGATGACGACCTGGGCGTGGAAACGCTCTTCACACAGGTGGAGCCGTTTATGGAACTGGCCGTACTGCTTGCCGAGGGCCAGCATCGCCCGCCCCTCCACCGGCGCGCCGGAGGCCCATCGGTTCGCCGCCGAGGTGGCGAGCCTGGTCACGACATATGCCCATCTGCGCATGACCGGCCCCTCGGACATGCCGGCAGTGCGAGCCCGGGCCAACTCGACGAGAAAGTCACCGAACGGCGAGGCGAGCCGGGGCCAGTAGTCGGGGTCGATGTCGGGGATCGTGGTGTTCCTGAACTCGGCGCGATACTCCCTCACCAGCGAACGCAGTGCCGCCCCCGCGTCGTCGGCCAGGGTGATCGCGCAGCCGATGAGCGCACCGAGAGCCTCGTCGCGTGCGCGGAGAAGCGGCACGGGGGCGGGGATCGACGCCTCCATCCAGGTCTCGACCACCGACGCCTTGGAATCGAGACGCTGCCCGAAGACCCGCAAGGTGTAGACGGCGTGCGACGGGAGGTGTCCACGCTCGGCGAGTCCGGCGATCTGGTCGAGCGTGGAGGGCCGCTGCCGGTTTCTGTCCTCGTCCCGCACATCGGTGAGAAGAAGCTCGGCGCTGTGCCGCCAGATGCCGCGAAGGGGATGCATCACGACAGGCAGGAGTGACTTGTTCCGCTGGAATTGCCCCTTGGCGTCGCGGGGGCGGCGGAAGGCCGCCATTTTCTCCTCGTCGGGCAGATGCACGTCACACCGGGTGCCGGGCGTGACGACCACGCCGTCGACCACGGTGGCTCCGCCGTACTCCGCGGGTGACAGCAGCACGCGTCTCGACGGCCAGGTCAGCAGGTCGGTCCACCCTCGCGAGATGCGCCTCTCCGGCCTCGGCGACGGACTGCCCAGCTCCTCCCACACCGGTCTGTCACCAGGCGTCGTCATGCGGGGCTTCTCGTAGTCGGGGCGGTAGACGAGGAGATTGAGGAGGAGTGTCTCCTTGAGCGTGCCGCCCTCCACGAGCACGACCCCGAACATGTTGCAGGGGGCACGCTCGGAGGACTTGTCCTTCTCATAGGGCGTCTTCATGCCGCCCGGATCGAAGGCCTGGAGAGTGACCAGCCACCTGGCCGCCTCCGCCGGGGAGAGTCTCACGCGGTCGGCCGCCGTGGTGTGGTCGAAGAGCGTCACGTTGTTGCCGACCGCGCGGTACGGCACGAGCTTGGCAGCGGTGGCCGGCACCAGGGTGGCGAGGGCGGCACATTGCATGAACGGCAGCGCCGGGTGGAAGAGGTCGAACCTGTGGCGGTGCTCGTGGAAGTAGTCGCGCAGCTCTTCGACAGGCAACCGCTCCGCCGCCCAGAGCCTGGCCCACTCGTCCTCGCCTGCCGGACCGTCGAGGGCACGGTGGAGGAGGGCGATCAGGAGCCGGTGAAGCGCCGCGGTCATCGTGGGCGCTTCGGTGACGATACGCCGGATCTCGTGTGCCTGGGCGAGCACGTCTTCGAGCCCCAGGAGTGTTTCGGTGCCTTCCAGGTCGACTGCCGGGATCCAAGGGCGGGAGAGGAGATCAAACGACGCCTCCTCCTGAGGGAGGTCGTGCCGACCGCGGTGCGTCATCGTCTCCCCCTCGTCTGGCCCGCGTTCTTGCTGTGCTTGGTCAGTTCGGCGAGATGGTCGACCGCGTTGGGGTGCGGCAGGTACATCACGCGGGCGTCCCGTTCGGCGGCTTCCTGCTGGCGTGTCAGCTTCTCGGCCGCGTCCTGCCATCTCCTCTCCCAGCCGGTGGGGCAGGGGATCGCCTCCGCTCTGCCGTACACCGTGTCGACCAGCCGGGACACCTCGCCGCCCGACAGGTCCAGGACTGTCCTGTCGCGGAGCAGCGCCCATGTGCGCAGCATCGTCATTGGTGCGTAGACGGTGTGGAGGTAGGGCGGGAACACCGGGCCTTCGCCGGTGTCCGTGATTCCCGCGATCGCCAGGGTGGGTTCGCCGCGATGTGCCGCTCTGCTGTGGCGGTGGAGGCGTCCGGCGCGCTGGATGAGCCAGTCCACGGGTGCGAGGTCGGTCAGCAGGGCGTCGAAGTCGAGGTCCAGCCCCTGTTCGAGGACTTGGCTGCTGACCACGATGGCCTTGCGTCGGTCGCCGTCTCGTCCGTAGGCCTTCTTGAGGGCGGATTCGACCTCACGGCGCTCATCGTCCGGCAATCGGCCGTGGATCACGAACAATTGCGGTCGCTCCCCCTCGGGGAGGTCGGCGATCCTCGCCTCAAGGGCCGCGTGGGTATCGACGACCCGCCGGACCAGGTTGTGCATGACCACGGCACCGCCGCCGTCGGCCACCTGCTCTAGCGCCCAGTCGGCTATCTCATCGTCCTGGACCCTTGTCAGCCGGAGCACGCGGGTGTCGTTGATTTCGCACACCTCGGCGGGCTCGACCACCGGCTTACCTGTCCCTGCGAGGGTCACCCGGGGGTAATCGGTGGCGGGCTCCATCCGGGGCACGTCGCGCGGCAGGCATCGCAGGAGGCCGGACTGCCAGGCGGCCACCAACTCCTGCCGCCGCTTGGAGGGCAGGGTGGCCGACAGCATCACCACCGATGTGCCGAGACGGCCGAGCCAGACGAGGAGCCGGTCGAGCAGCGTCGACATATAGGTGTCGTAGGCGTGGACCTCGTCGATCACGACGACCTTGTTGGTCAGCGCGGCCAGGCGTACGAACACGTGTCCTGAGCGGATCGCCCCTTTGAGCGCCTGGTCGATCGTGCCGGCGCCGACGGGTGTCAGGAGGTTCTTCTTCCGGGTGAACCACTCCTGAGCCTGGGTGTCGGAATCCCGGGCCTCGTCGCAGCCGACGTCTGTGGGAGTGATGCTTTCCCCCGCGCCCGAGTAGATCGACCGTACGGTGACGCCGTCGGCGACGGCCCGGAGTTCCTCCGACATCTGATTGCTGGTGGCCTTCGTCGGCATAGCGACGTAGGTGCCCATCAGACCGAGATTGCGGACCAGTGCCGCCGCGGCTTGCAACGCCGCCTTGGATTTACCTTCACCGGTGGGGGCCTCTACGAGGAGCAATGTCGGTTCAGCGCGGTCGGCGGTCAGGTGTTCAACCAGGATCTGCACAGGGCGTGCCGTCGTGCCCGGGAACAATTCGCCGAACCTTGTGCGCGGCGTCCATGGGTGAAGCTTCAGCTGCTCCACCGCGTCGGCGGCTAGCTTATGCACCGTTCCCGCATAGGAGACCAGATCCTCGGTGTCGGCATAGGGAAAATACCGGAGGTCGGAGGCGATCCAGTCGCTCACCGTGGTCAAGGCCGCGAGCATCGTGGCGGCGGCTTCGCTCATGCGTACGTCCCGCCAGCGCGCCTCGTCGGGTTGCGGCAACCCACGCAACGTGACGACCTCACCGACGAGGTCGTCACGCCTCGCCTTCCATGCCTGACCGCCGTGGTTGTTGACCTCGCGCCGCGCCTGCCGGAGTTCGGTCCCATCGGGAAAGTGGCCGTGGTGTCCGCCGATGGCCGAGGCGATAAGGTCGGCCGTATCGGAGATCGCGCCCCACTGGAGCAGCATGTCCTTCATGTGCATGGCGGTCACCAGGCCGTGCGGGGTGTCGTAGCGGCGCCCCGGCTCCCTTCGCCGCTGCACCAGATGTATATCCGCCGCCGCGGGCTCGCCGAACCGGGCCGTCGCCAAGTCAACCTTGAGCCCTTGGAATGCGGGACAACACTTCCCGAGGTCATGTAAGCCGCAGAGTGTGGCGATCCACGCGTCAGCGGCGCCGAGCGGCCCGAAAGCCGCCCGCAACTCCTCCCGGCTGCGCGGCCCTATGAGACTGCCGACCAATAAGTCGGCCACGGCGGCCGTATCGAGGATATGCCCGACAAGGGGATGAACACGATCCCCCTGCGCTTTCCCCCAGGCCGCCAATAATGGAGGTTTTGGGCTCATCGGAAAATCCGCCACAAAAGTCGGACGAATGGGGCAAACTCCGCATAGTGGGCTACAGCATTTACTCGCATCCGATACCTCGCATCCCACGACACTACAGGGATGTGCGTTTTAGGCTCGGCTTACCCTAACGGACTCCCCACTTCGCAGAGCAGGACCTTATCGCCCAGCAAGCTGCGTTAACCATAAAAGTCAGCTTTTCGCTACGCCGGGCTTATGGCACAAGAAGTCAGTGCGGAGGTACCCCTGACTTTCGTCGGGGATGATCGTGGTCGGTCGTCGGATTCGTGGGGGATGGTCTGGTTTCTAGGTTCGACTCATGAAATACAGGTTCCTCTCCCTGGCCACGGTGGTTGGCCTGGTCACGATGGCCGTCGCGGCGCCGGCTGCGCATGCCGTACCGGGTCGTGCCCCCTCGGCGGCGGATTTTGCCGCCTATCTCAACAAGGCTCGGGAGTCCACAGGGTTGCCCGGGTTGTCGGTTGTTGTTACCCAGGGGGACAAGGTGGTGCACGCCGCCGGATATGGGCGGGACTCCACTGGGGCGCCCATAAACGAACGTACGCCCATGCGGGTGGCCTCCCTCACCAAATCGTTTACCGCGGCCGCCGTGATGACGCTGGTCGAGGCCGGGAAGATCGTGTTGGACAGGCCGGTGGCGGAGCAGCTGCCGGGGTTCCGCATGGCGGATGGGCGGGCCGGGCGGATCACCGTGCGGCATCTGCTCAACCAGACCTCGGGCCTGTCGGACACCACCATCGACATTCGTGCCGGACAGGCGACGGGTTCCCTCAAGAAATATGTGGCGACGCTCGCCACCGGAGCGCTCACCGGCGAGCCCGGCACCCGCTACGAATACTGCAACGTCAACTTCGATCTCGCCGCGCGCCTGGTCGAGGTCGCGAGCGGCATGAGCTTCCACGGCTACCTGCGGCAGCGTGTGTTCGGCCCGCTCGGCATGGCGGGCAGCGGCCTCGGGGATCGTGAGGTCAAGCCGGCCGACGGGTTCATCTCGCTGTTCGGCACCTGGGTGTCGCGGGCCGAACAGCCGGGGTTCCTCAACCACGGCGGCAGCGGCGGTGTCGTCACCACGGCGGCCGACATGGGCAAGTGGCTGATCAGCCAGAACGGCGCCGGCACCGCGCGGATCGTGTCGAAAGAGGGGCTGCGCACCATGCACACGCCCTCCCCCGTGCATGACTACGCCATGGGCTGGAGCGAGGAGACCATCGACGGCGCGCCTCTCCTCGTGCACAGCGGCAACCTGTTCACCTATTCCGCCGTTCAGGGGATCTCCCCCGGCACCGGGTACGGCTTCGCCGTCATGACCAACGGTGCCGGGCTCCAGGACGACACCTATGCGGTGCTCGAAGGCCTCGTCGCGCTGACGCGAGGCGACTCGCCCGACGTGCCGGGCGGCGGCAGGCAGCAGTTCGAGCTGGTCCTGGGGCTGATCGCGCTGGTGGCGGCGGGGCTCGGCACGATGGCGGTGCTGCGGTCGCGCCGCTGGGCGGAGAGGTACGGCAGAAGGCCTGTTTGGCGGATTGTGCTGCGCTTGGCCCCGGCGCTGGTGCCGGTGCTCGTCCTGGCCGCCTTGCCGGACCTGATCTCGATCCTCATGAACGGGCGCACGGTGACCTGGGCGCAGATGACCTACTTCCCCGCGCCGTTGACGATCACCGTGGTCATCATGGCCGCCGCAGGGGCGGCGGCGATCGCGAGTCGGCTGCACAGGCTGCGGTCGGTAAGGTCGAACGGGTGAGAAACGGTGCGATCCTGGTGGCGATCGCGGCGGGTGCCCTGGTCAACGGGATGGCTATGGAAGCCCTCCCGCTGTGGCGGCAGCTCCTTTTCGGGGTGCTCGCCGTCGCCGCCTACCTGCACGGCAGGCACCTGCCCGTGCGGTGGACCTGGCAGCTCTTCGCGGTCGTGGCCGCCCCCTGGGCGCTCTACACGGTGTTCGACTTCGCGGAGGGGATCGGCGCTCTGCTGGCCCTCGGTGTGTTCGTGGTGCTGCCGTGGCTGGCGGGCCGCTTCCGCCGGCAGCAGGCCGAACTGGTGGAGGTGGGCCGGGCGCGTGTGCACCAGATGGAGCGCGAGCAGGAACTTCTCGCCGAACGGGTCAGGCTCCAGGAACGCGCCCGCATCGCCGCCGACATGCACGACTCGCTCGGCCACGAGCTAGCCTTGATCGCGCTGCGCGCCGGGGCCCTGGAGCTCGCGGCCGACATGAACGAGCGCAACCGCGAGGCGGCGGCCGATCTGCGGGCCTCCGCGGTCACGGCGACCGACCGGCTCCGCCGTACTCTCACCGTGTTGCGACCTGGTGGATCGGCTCCGGTCGAGCCCGCGAACGAGACGGTCGAGGCGCTGGTGGAGCGGGCGCGCGATGCCGGGATGGCGATCGGCTTCCAGCGGGTGGGTGAGTCCCGCCCGCTGGGGACGCTGGTGGAGCGGGCGGTGCACCGCGTGGTGCAGGAGGCGCTGACCAACGCGGCGCGCCACGCGCCGGGGGCGGCGGTGGAGGTGCGGATGGAGCAGGATGGCGACACCGTGGCGGTCACGGTGAGCAACCCCCTCGGGCCGGGCGGCGCCGCCTCCCCTGACGGGAGCGGGCTGAGCGGGTTGCGAGAACGGGTGCGGCTGCTCGGCGGCATATTCCACGCCGGAGCCGGACGTGGCGGCTTCACGGTGACGGCGCGGCTGCCGAGGGGTGAGGCATGATCCGTGTGGTGCTGGCCGACGACGAGGCCATGATCCGCGCCGGGATCAAGGCGGTCCTCGCGGCCGACCCCGGCATCGAGGTGATCGCCGAGGCCGCCGACGGGCGTGAGGCGGTCGAACTCGTACGCGCCCACCGGCCCGACATCGCGCTGCTCGACATCCGCATGCCGCGCCTCGACGGTCTGTCGGCCGCCGCCGAGTTGCGCGCCGCGGTGCCGGAGGCGGCGGTGGTGATGCTGACCACGTTCGATGAGGATGACTATGTGGCGAAGGCCCTGGAAGCGGGGGCGGGCGGGTTCCTGCTGAAGGCCGCCGACCCACGTGAGCTGATCTTCGGTTTGCGGGCCGTGGCGGGCGGTGCGGCCTACCTGTCGCCGAGGATCGCCAGGAAGGTCATCACCCGGCTCACCGGCGGCCACCTGTCCCGCGTGTCGGCGGCCCGTGAACGGATCACGGTGCTGACCCCGCGCGAACACGAGGTGCTCGCTCTTGTCGGCCGTGGGCTGACGAACCAGGACATCGCACGCGAGTTGTTCCTGTCGGAGGGCACGGTGAAGGCGCATGTGAGCGCGATCCTGCTGCGCCTTGGGGTGGGCAACCGGGTGCAGGCGGCGATCCTCGCCTACGAGGCGGGGCTGGTGCGGTCGGAGGGCTGAGCCGGAGGAGCGCGGCGCCGGCCAGTACGGCCGTAGGCGGAGGGGTCGAGATCAGGTGGGCCCATGCCGTACTGCCTGGAAAGCGGTCGGACCTCGTATCTCTGCGAATACCTATCGTCGAGGGCCTAGCACTGGACGAGCTGTGCGTTTTAGCCTGAAATTGCGAGATCATCAGGGGAGGGCAGGGCCGCTGTCGGTGGCACGTTCGCGATCGGTGCGTTGTGGGCCGGCCATGGCCGGCAGGTCCCCGATCCACCGACCGCGGAACTCCGGCAGGGCGGATATCCGTGCCGGTGAAAGAGAACGCCCAGCCCTTGGCACAGTGCTGCACTTCCGTATTTTCCCCTTTCTACCCGAGGCCGCAGATGACCGCTGAAGATCAGAGAACTGCCCCCTCACAGATCAACGCTCATATACCGAACGCCGCCCGCATCTACGACTGGCTCCTGGGCGGCAAAGACCACTATCCGGCCGACCGGGACGCCGGTGAACAACTCCTGAGAGTGCTCCCCTTCATCAACGAGGTCGCCCGCCACAACCGCTACTTCCTCGGCCGGGCGATCCGCCACCTGACGGCGTGCGGCGTCACGCAGTTCCTCGACCTGGGCTCGGGCCTTCCCACGGTGGAGAACGTGCACCAGATCGCCCAGCGGGCCCGGCCGGAGTCGCGGGTCGTCTACGTCGACATCGACCCGGTGGCCGCCGTGCACGCCCGGGCTTTGCTCGCCGGGGACCCCGGAGTGGCGGTGCTGGAGGCCGACATCCGTGATCCCCGGCGGATCTTGCACGCGCCCGAGGTCCGCGACCACCTGGACTTCTCCCGGCCGATCGCCGTGATCACGGTCGCGGTGCTCCATTTCATTTCAAACGCCGACGATCCGGCGGGCATCCTGGCAGCCGTGCGCGACGCCGTAGTGCCGGGCAGCGCGCTGGTCGTCTCCCACGGCTCCAGCTCCATGAGCACACCCGAGGAACGCTCCGGGGCCGCCGCGATCTATGCGCGTTCGTCCACCCCCGTGCATGCGCGCACGGATGAGGAGATCCTCGCCCTGGCTCAGACCTTCGGCGATCTGGAGGAACCGGGACTCGTCGAGATCTCCCAATGGCGGCCGGACTCCGGCGAGTTGCCACACCGAGCCCAGGTCCGGGTCCTCGGCGGCGTGGCACGCCGCCTGTAGTGCCTCAGCGATCCTGGTCGAGGAGGTTGTTGATCATTGCCTGGAGTTGGTCGCGCCCGCCGACGCCGAGCGCCTTGCCGAGAACTTCGGCGAGGTGGTCGAAGGGGTCGACCATCGGAAGTTTGCCCACCTCGTCGGCGAGTTCGGCGACCGTCCAGCCGCCCTCGCGCTGAACGTGTGCGCCGCGCGACCAGCCGTGGTTGACGGCGACCGTGCCACCGCGGACGGACAGCACCTGGCCGGTGAGCGCGCAGGCCTCGGTGGCCAGGTAGGCGGCGATGGGGGCGCTGGTGGCGGGGTGCAGCGGGTCGAACTCCCCCGCCTCGGGTTTCCGGTCCATGCCGGGCACCTCAAGGGTGAGCCGGGTGCGGGCCATGGACGGGGAGATGCAGTTGACCCTGACGCCGTAGCGCCCGAGTTCGAGAGCGGCGACGACGGTCATCGCGGCGACGCCGGCGTTGCCCGAGGCATAGTTGGTCTGCAAGGGCAGCGGGTTGAGCAGGCCGGAGCCGGACGAAGTGTTGACGACGGCCCGGTCGGCGCGGACACCGGCGTGGTATTGCTCGCGCCAGTATCGAGCCGCCCAGTGGGTGACCGCGAACGTGCCTTTCAGCTTCACCGCGACGACGTCGTCGAAGTCCTCCTCGGACAGGTCGGCGATGCCGCGGTTGCGTTCGATGGTGGCGTTGTTGACGACGACGTGCAGGTCGCCGAACGCCTCCAGGGCCGCGCCGACCATGCGCTCGGCGCCGCGCCAGTCGGCGACGCTGTCGGTGTTGGCCACGGCCTCGCCGCCGTGGTCGCGGATCTCCTCGACCACGGTGGCGGCGACTCCGCCGTCGCCGCCGCTGCCGTCGATGTCCACACCGGGGTCGTTGACGACGATCTTGGCTCCCTCGGCGGCGAAGAGCAGCGCCTCCTCGCGGCCGATGCCGCGTCCCGCGCCGGTGATGAGGATGACACGTCCGTCCAGGCTTCCCATGACTCTCCTTTGGTGCACTTGATGCATTAATACATTGCATGAAGTCATGCAGGGAATGCAATAGGATGGCGCCATGACGGAAAGCCTGGGATTGCGAGAGCGCAAGAAGCTGCGCACGCGGCAGACGCTGGTCGAGGCGGCGGTCCGCCTCTTCGAGCGGAAGGGCTTCGACCAGGTCACGGTCGCCGAGATCGCCGAGGCGGCGGACGTGTCCACCCGCACGTTCTTCCTCCACTTCCAGGCGAAGGAGGACGTGCTCTTCGCCAACGCCGACGTGCGGGTCGACCTGGCACTGCAGGTGGTCGCCGAGCGCGGCGCCGGGGAGGGCCACGCCGACGTCCTCGCCCGGGCCATGGAGCACATGATCGCCGACAGCTGGGACCGCGACCTGAGCAGCGGCCTGGCCGCCCTCCGGGTCCGCCTGGCCGGCTCGGCGCCGGCGCTGCAGACGCGGCTGCTCCAGCGCTATGTCACCGCACAGACCGAGCTGGCCCGCGCCCTGCATGAGGCATATCCCGGCGAGCTGGACCCGGTGACCGCGGCCGCCCTCGTCGGCGCGATGGTCGGCGCGGTGAGCGCCGCTGCCGTCGCGGCCCTGCACCGCGGCGACCCGCCCGAGGACGTGCGCCTTGCCATGAGCCGCGCACTCACCCTGGTCAAGGGCCGGGTGACAGGCTAAGCCGTACGGCGGGCCTCCCCGATGGGGTGTGGCCTTGACCGCTTATATGCCGATCCGTCTATCCTCCGCTTCGAGCTTGAAGCCGACGGTGAGGACGCCTGCCGCCTCACGTTCACCAACATCTTCGACGGCCGCGACTCCGCCACTCCCCTGGCCGTCGGCTGGCACGCCGGCCTGGACCTTCTCGCGGCCCTGCTCGACGGCCGGAAGGCGGAGAGCGCGCCGTGGGAGGGGTTGCAGGCGGCCTACGAACACGCCTTCGGGTCCGCCGCGTGAAAACCGCGTTCGAGATCCTGGCCGAGCCCCGGCGGCGCGAGATCCTCGACCTGCTCCGGGACGGCGAACGCGTGGCGGGCGACCTCGTCGGGCTCCTCGGCCTGACCCAGCCGACGGTCTCCAAACACCTCAAACTCCTGCGCGAGGCCGGCCTGGTCGAGGTGCGCCGGGACGCCCAGCGGCGGTGGTATCGGATCCGGCCCGAGCCTCTGGCGGAGATCGACACGTGGCTCACGCCGTACCGCCATCTGTGGAGCGACCGGTTCGCGGCACTGGAGCGCCATCTCGACACGATGCCGGATTAGACGGAGTACGGCTCGCGCCCGGCCGGCGGTGCCGTACAGCACGCGTGGGCCGGGGCCGGCGGGGCCGCTCCCGACTGCCGTACCCGCACGTGATCCACGCTATTCTCCCTGCATGGCACGTGACGAACGCGGTGTTACCCCTCAGAGCGAGGACTTCTCGGCCTGGTACAACGAGCTGGTCGTCAAGGCGCAGCTGGTGGACCGTGGCCCGGCGAAGGGCACCATGGTCATCCGGCCTTACGGCTATCGCCTGTGGGAGATGCTCCAGGCGGAGCTCGACCGGCGCATCAAGGACACCGGCCACGAGAACGCCTACTTCCCGCTGCTGATCCCGGAAAGCTATCTCCGCCGGGAAGCCGAGCATGTCGAGGGCTTCTCCCCCGAGCTCGCCGTCGTCACACACGCGGGTGGCAAGGAGCTCGACGAACCGCTCGTGGTGCGGCCCACCTCGGAAACCATCATCGGCGAGATGATGGCCAAGTGGGTCTCCTCCCATCGCGATCTGCCGCTGCTGCTCAACCAGTGGGCCAACGTGGTGCGCTGGGAGCTGCGGCCGAGGATGTTCCTGCGCACCACGGAGTTCCTGTGGCAGGAGGGCCACACCGCGCACGCCGACGAGGCGGACGCGATGCGCGAGACCTTGCTCGCACTCGACCTCTACACCCAGGTGGCGCGGGACATCGCGGCCATCCCGGTGGTGCCGGGTGAGAAGACCCCCGGTGAGCGCTTCGCCGGTGCCGTCCGCACGTTCACCATCGAGGGCATGATGCGCGATGGCAAGGCCCTCCAGGCCGGGACCTCCCACTACATGGGCACCAACTTCGCCAAGGCCTTCGAGATCCAATACACCTCCGAGGCGGGCCGCCTTGAGCTGTGTCACACCACGTCCTGGGGCATGTCCACCCGCATGATCGGCGGCGTCATCATGACCCACGGCGACGACAAGGGCCTGGTGCTGCCGCCCAGGCTCGCGCCTCACCAGGTGGTGATCGTGCCCATCGGCCGTGGCGAGCAGGGCGAGAACACCCTGGCCGCCGCGCGTGACCTCGCCGGACGCCTCAAGGCCGCCGGTGTGCGCGCCCACGTCGACGATCGGGCCCAGCTCTCCCCCGGCTTCCGTTTCAACGACTGGGAGCTTCGCGGCGTGCCGGTCCGGCTTGAACTCGGCCCCCGCGACTTGGAGTCCGGCACCGTGGTCATGGTCAAGCGCCTCGGTGACGAGGGCAAGCAGCCGGTCTCCCTGACGTCGGTGTGCGACCTCATGCCCGGTGTCCTGGACGACTTCCAGGCGTTCCTCCTCCAGCGGGCCACGGACTTCCGCGACTCGCACACGAGCCGGGCCGACTCCTGGGACGCTTTTGCGGAGCAGGTCACGTCGGGGTGGGCGTCGGCACTGCACTGCGGCAACCCGGCCTGTGAGAACGAGATCAAGGCCAAGACCGCCGCGACACCTCGCTGCATTCCGCTCGACGGCGAGCCCGAGACGGGATCCTGCGTCCACTGCGATGCGGACTCCGCCTACGGCAGGCGGGTCCTCTTCGGCCGCGCTTACTGAGCGCGGCTCGGTGGTTCATCCGTACGCCTCCTTAAGTCCGCCGGGGGCGGGGTTGTGGAGCCGGGCGGCGTCGTGGCTCGGTGGGACGCCGTATTGGCGGCGATATTCCCGGCTGAACTGCGAGGGGCTGTCATAGCCGACGTGGTGGGCGACGGCGGTGATGTCGCGAGCGTGGGTGACGAGCAGAAGACGGGCCTGCTGGAGCCGGATCTGTTTCTGGAACTGGATGGGGCTGAGCGCGGTGACGGTCTGGAAGTGGCGATAGAACGCCGACGGGCTCATGCCGGACAGTCTGGCCACGTCCTCGACGCGGAACGGTTCGGCGTAGTGGTCGCGGATCCAGCGAACGGCCCGTGTGATGTGGCTGAGGTTGCTGTCGGCGAGGCCCAGTTGCCGTACGGCGCCGCCCTGCTCGCCCGTGATCAACCACCAGAAGATCTCACGTTTGATCAGCGGCGCCAGGACCGCCTGGTCACGGGGCCGGTCCAGCAGGCGCACCAGGCGGATAAGGGCGTCGAGCAACTCGGGCGTCATGGCGGCGACGGCGATCCCCGGTAGTGCCGTCGCCCGGAGACGGGGAAGATCGCCGGGGCCGGCGTGCAGGAGAAGGTCGGCGATCAGCGATGGTTCCAGCACTATCGCCAAACCCACCGCAGGGTGCTCCGGGCTGACGTCGACGAAGTAGCCGGTGACGGGCAGGTCGACGGAGGTCACCAGATAGGCGCCGGGCCGATATTCATGCACCCGGTCGCCCACCGCGAGACGTTTGGCGCCCTGGGCGAGGACCGTCAGCACCGTGCCGGACATCGTGGGAGACGGCGGGCCCGGCTGCTCCACCTTCGCGATGTGTAAGCCATCGATGGCGGAGGTCTCGTCGGGCCGGACGTGCCGGGACAGCAGGGTGCGGAGCTCATCGAATCCCATGCCTTGATTTCACCACAGCGGCCACCGCCTTGCTCCACAGGTAAGGAGGATCGTGCAAGAAGCCGAGAGCTTCTTTCTACCGTTGCCCCATGACAGAGCGGTGAAATGAGACCAGCGAAAACGTCGGCCGGAATCATCTGGCCGGGAGGATCCGGCATCACCGTCCGGAGAAGGAGCACGATCATGACCGTCGGCTACGGATTCAACGCCACCCTCAAGGCCAAGCCCGGCATGGGCGAGAAGCTGACCGGCCTGCTGCTGAGCGGCCTGGACGAAGGCAAGCCGGCGGCGAGTGAGCACTGCGTGGTCTACCTCGTCTGCCGATCGGCCGCGGACCCCGACGTCGTCCACGTCACCGAGGGCTGGACCACCGAGGAGGATCACCACCGGATCTTCGCCGGGCAAGAAGCCCAGAGCCTCATCGCCCAGGTCCAGGAGCTGGTCGCTGAGGAATCCCCTTACACCGACTACGTCCCGGCCGGCGGCAAAGCCGCGTTCTGACCTCCCTCTCCCTCCGCTTGAAAGGAAACCTCATGTCGTCCCTCGCACGCCCCGCTTTCGACCCCGAACTGAACACGCTCATCGCCGGCATGCCGCCCTTCCCGCAGCTCACCGCCGAAACCCTTAAGCTGTTGCGCGAATTTCCCACTACACCGATCGAGACCCTGCTGGACGGCCGTGCGGTCGACCGGCGAGAAGTCACCGTCTCCGCCGCCGACGGATTCCAGATCCCGCTGACGGTCCTCACCCCGGCCGACGTCCGCCCCGGAGCCCCGTGCGTCTACTGGATGCACGGCGGCGGAATGGTCGCCGGTGACCGGTTCTCGCAGATCGACATCCCCCTGGAATGGCTCGACGAACTCGGCGCCGTCGTGGTCACCGTCGACTACCGGCTCGCTCCCGAGGCCGGCGGCACCACCCTCGTCGAGGACTGCTATTGGGGCCTGCTGTGGGTCGCCGACCACGCCGACGAACTCGGCATCGACCCCGCCCGCATCGTCGTCGCCGGCACCAGCGCCGGGGGCGGCCTCACCGCGGGTGTCGCCCTCCTGGCGCGTGACCGCGGCGCCCCCGCGATCGCGGCCCAGATCTTGATTTGCCCCATGCTGGACCACCGCAACGTCACCGTCTCCAGCCGCCAATACTCCGGCGACCCCAACGTGTGGACCCGCGAGAACAACGCCTTCGGCTGGCACGCCGTCCTCGGCGACCTCGCCGACGACCAGGTCCCGGGCCACATCTCACCGGCCAGAGCCGACGACCTGTCCGGCCTGCCCACGACCTTTATCGACGCCGGCTCCGCCGAGGTCTTCCGCGACGAGGTCACCGACTACGCCACCCGCATTTGGGCCGCGGGCGGCCAGGCCGAACTCCACATCTGGGCGGGCGGCTTCCACGGCTTCGACATCCTGTTCCCCCACGCCGACATTTCAGCCGCCGCCCGCCAAACCCGCACCCAATGGCTCGCCCGCACCCTTAAGGCCCACACGCCAACCGCCCCCTGATCACGGCTCACGCCGTACATTCCAGGAGGTACGGCAGAGCCAGGCCGACCACCCATGACGAGAGACCGGACCCGCGCGGGCGACCGCAGACGTCCAATCCCGAGGGACGGCCCTTCGCCGGAGCGCAAGGGTTGTGCGCTCGTGTGAAAGACGGGGGCCGGGGGTGTGCCCGAAAGTGGATGGCGGGCCGCGGCGTTCCGCGCCCGCCGTTCACGCATGAGGCGCAGTGAAGGAGCACCGTGAGCGACGCCGTGCTCGCCGCGGAGGCCTGAAGCCGGTCAACCTCTTGGAGACTTCATGACCTCGACCCCGCAGGTTCCCACCGTCCGCGGTTCGGTGGACGTGGGCAAGTTGGGCACCGTACTCATGCACGAGCACGTCTTCGTCTTAAGCGAGGAGTTACGGCAGAGCATGCCGGACACCTGGGACGAGCAGCAGCGGGTCGACGACGCCGTCGTGCGGCTGACGGCTCTGGCGGCGACCGGCGTGACCACGATCGTCGATCCCACCGTCATCGGCCTCGGCCGGGACGTGCGCCGCGTCGCCGCGGTGAACCGGCGGGTGGAGCTCAACATCGTGGTCGCGACCGGCCTGTACACACTGGGAGACTTGCCGCACTTCTTCCGCTATCACGGGCCGGGCACCCTGCTTGGCGGTGTCGAGCGCATGACCGAGTTGTTCGTCCGCGAGCTCACCGAGGGGATCGCGGGCACCGGCATCAGGGCCGCCTTCCTCAAATGCGCAATAGAGGACACTCTCACGCCCGGCGTGGAGCGCGTGATGAGGGCGGTCGCGCAGGCGCACCTCGGCACGGGGGCGCCGATCGTCGTTCACACCAGTGCGCCCGCCCGCACCGGCCTGATCGCGCAGGACATCCTGCACAGTGAGGGCGTGGACCTCGGCGCGGTGGTCATCGGGCACAGCGGCGACACCGCCGACCTGGACTATCTGCGCCGCCTCGTCGACAACGGCTCCTACCTCGGCATGGACCGCTTCGGTCTGGACGTCCTGCTGCCGACCGATCAGCGGGTGGCGACCGTCGCGGCTCTCGCGGGGCAAGGACTGGCCGACCGGATGGTCCTGTCACACGATGCCTCCTGCCACATCGACTGGTTCCCACCCGGCGTGCGCGAGCAGATCGCGCCGAACTGGCATTACACCCACCTGCATGAGCAGGTGCTTCCGGCGTTGCTCGACGCCGGGGTCACCCGGGCTCAACTGACCACGATGATGGTGGACAACCCACGCCGATACTTCACCCCGGCTTAGGAATGACCTACGGGCGGCCGGTTTCGGCCGCCCCGTCGCTCCTCGGACGCAGGGCGTTGCGGACGTCGGTGGGCGTCCGGCCGAAGT
This sequence comes from Sinosporangium siamense, assembly GCF_016863435.1. Lineage (GTDB taxonomy): Bacteria > Actinomycetota > Actinomycetes > Streptosporangiales > Streptosporangiaceae > Sinosporangium > Sinosporangium siamense. Next base: position 2,718 of record NZ_BOOW01000029.1, on the reverse strand, counting down.
TCCGCACCTGGCAGGGGCGCCAGCAGTTCGCAGGTTCCGCGACTTCGTGCCGGGAGAGGTGACCTGAGCACGGGGTCTTACCTTGCCGTGTCGGTGTGGCGGCGTGGGACGCGGGTGTAGTCCTGGCCGTCGATCGGGCCGATCTCCTCGGCGGGCACCCGCCGTTCCACGATGTGGTAGCGGCTCGTCGGCACGCCGGTGGTCCGGGACTCGGCCCAGTAGATGTCGGCGAGCCACACGCCGAGATCGGTCCGCCACCAGCCGCGCAACCAGGCGGGCCGATGCCGGTAGACGACCATCGGCGGCAGCGGCGGCAACTCCGAACCGGACATAACACGCACTCTAGTCGTACGGGTGTTCGATAGTCTAAACTGGTCGCCGCGCCTCAAGGGCCGCTGCTACCAGCGCAACGTGGTCACCAACTCCCCGCCGGGGCCCGCGCCGATGCAGCGGTCGATCTCCAGCAACCGCTGGAGCAGGCCGTGGGCGAAGGCCAGCGACAACCCGCCGCCGGCGGCTACGGCACGCCGGTGTCCCCCGGCCAGCACCCGGATGCCGGTGCAGTCGCAGAAGGTCAGGCGCGCCGCGTCCACCACGATGCGATTGCGACGGGACAGCACCTCGGTCAAGGCGCGCCTAACCTGCGGCGCCGAGAGGACGTCCAGTTCGCCACTCAGCACCAGCAGGCAGAATCTGTTGTAGTAGACGGCCTGGACGGATAACGCGCTCACTATGGCACCTCATGTCCCACGATGATCCCGAGACACTCGTGCGAGGACGCCTCGTTTCTGGATAAGACCCCATTCTGTGTGGATGGGGTGATTAAGGGAACAGAAAACGGTGTTCGTGCAGGTCAAAGGGGATGCATACTTTGATATCCGACGGACCGAAATCACTTCCGCCGCGTTAATCCTGATGATCGACCGGCCTGATCGAGGCCATATCACGCCACAATCACAGGGTTCAGCGGGCGTACATTTGGCGCCCGGCAGTAACAGCGGCCACCCGCGGCTGTCAGGACCCGGCTGCGGCGCGGTCGCGGTGGGCGCGGATCTCGTCGTGGTGGTCGGAGGCCCAGCCGATCAGCTGTTTGACGATGTCGAGCAGGCTGCGGCTGAGGGGGGTGAGGGTGTACTCCACGCGCGGCGGGACCTCCGCGTAGGCCGTGCGGGTGATCAGCCCGTCCTGCTGAAGCTGGCGCAGGGTGTGACTGAGCATGCGCTGGGAGATGCCGGAGACATCGCGCTGCAGGTCGGTGTAGCGCAAGGCGCCGTCCTCCAGGATCGCGATGATCAGCATGCTCCACTTGTCGCCGACCCGGTCCAGGATCTGGCGGACGAAGGCCATCTGGTCGGCCGGGACCGCCGCGCACGCACCCCGGCTCGCGGCGGCCGCCGATGCCCTTGCGTGCTCCATGACGCACATTCCCCTCTGTTACGCACAGCGATGTGCCTTTTGTAAGCCTCTCCATACTGTCCTATCTTGACGTTACGCACAAATAGTAGGAATTGGCGGGGAACGCTATGAAGGTCAGCGGTCAGGCCGAGGCCTCGACCCGGCGGATCGAAGCCGTCCCCTCCGCAACCTCCTGACCCCATACGCAATGGAAAGTGAACTGATCATGCCTACTCTCGCCATCGTCGGCGCCGGCCCCGGCATGGGCCTCGCCATCGCCCGCACCTTCGGCTCCCGGGGCTACAATGTCGCTCTCATCGCCCGCAACCGAGCCAAGCTCGACGACCTCGTCGGCCGGCTCACCGCAGAGGGCATCACCAGCGCCGCGTTCCCGGCGGACGTGCTCGACCACGACGCGCTGACCCAGGCCCTCAAGGACGCCGCCAATCTCTTTGGCGGCATCGATGTCCTCGAGCACTCCCCGGCCCCCAGCATCGGCTCCTTGGCCCTCGCCTCCCCGTCCGAGACCAACCCGTCCGATGTGCAGGGGCTGATCGAGTTGCTGCTCTACAGCGCCATCACCGCCACCCAGGCCGTCCTCCCCGCGATGCGTGAGGCCGGCGCGGGCACCCTGCTCTACACCAACGGAGGCGGCTCGGTCGACCCCCACCCGATGCTCGGCAACGTAAACCCCGCCCAGGCAGCGCTGCGCAACTGGGTGCTCAACCTGCACAAGGAGCTGGCCGGCACCGGCATCCAGGCCGCGCACGTCGCCATCGGCGTGTGGATCGGCGCGGGCGGCCCTCCCGGAACCCCGACCGCGGAGGCCGAGGAGATCGCCCCTCTCTACTGGGACCTGCACACCCAACGCGACGAAGCCGAGCGCGTCTTCACCGTCTGACGGCTCCCAGCTTTCCCCATTAAATCCTGATCCGCTCAATCCCCGTCCGCCGCGGCGGACGTGAGGTGCGACAGTCCTTCAGCCCGAATGCCTTGGCGATCTCCCAGGTGTGTTCCAGCCGTGTCTTGTCCCGCTCGGTGCAACGCTTCACTCAGGACGAATCCTCGATCCCCAGCCGGGCGGCGACGATGTCCAGAATCTCGTTCGGCACCTTGAGCGGGTCGGCCAGGAAGCACCCCAGGTAGCGAACGGTCACGAGCCGGTTCCGTTCCAATTCTCTCTGAACGCCGCGACCAGGCAAGCCGTCGTACAGCCTGATCCGAGCGCCAATCACGGCGGCGACACGCTCGCATGGAGTCACGAGGCGGCCTTAGAGTCCTCACAAACGCCGACGGCGGACCCGGCCAAGCCGTGGTCCGCCG